>NZ_JARVRC010000006.1:0-662387 GCF_030209895.1 Agrobacterium sp. CFBP2214
TCTCGCCTGGTTCGAAACTCTGCTCAATGATCGTCAGCTTTTGCTCGGTTGTCCACCGCCTGCGGCGAACATCACCCGTCAGCAATTCAACGTGTCGGTACTCGTTAGACATAAGCCTATACCCAAGCCTGTGCTTGAGCCTTTCTGCTTATGCCGACTGTCCGGTCGAAATGGGGGGCAGTTCATTGACCAGTGATCAAATCTAAACCTGCAATTGATTTGGATTGTTTTCATGAGTGCTTCACCTACAGGCAAGCCAAACTCGTGGCTTGCACCAGCACCAATTATGAAGACAGTGTTGTCCCGAAACATTCCAGCCGCCTAATTTGCAATCTACCCTAAGCAAACTAAATCATGCGTTGAGTTTGGCTTGCAATACTATTTTTACGGGGAAGATCGCGCTTTTCGAGATATGCCCAGATTACTGCCAAGGCAGTTAGAGCGATGATCGACGCAAGCACAACGGACACCATCCCTTGAGCAGAGACTTCCAGTCCCAGGAATTTTATGGTGATTTTGGGCATCGGGCGCACCTCTTCATTAAAAAACGAATGAAGGTGCTGCTGCTGCTTCGCATAATGAGATGTGGGAGAGGCTCGTCAATGATATTATTGCAACATGTCCCCTACACCGCATCTATTACTTCTGCCGGTGGAAAACGGGAATGCGTACTGACGCTCATTTCCTGTAAGCCGCCAGCCCCATAGCTAAGATCGCCAGAATGAAGATGAGGACTACCGCCACGAGACCAGATGCACTGGCTTCGAGGAATAGGAATTTGACTGATAGTTGCTGATCCATTGAGCGCGCACCTTTTGATTAAAAACAAAATGAAGGTGCTGCTTGCTGCTTCGCAGTATCGCCGCCTTAATATTTCCAGTCAACACAAGAGGCGAACAAACCATGATTCAGAGGGTTCTAATTCGCCTTAGACCACCTGATCCACAGGCTGGCTCAATCAAAGCTCGTCATTTGCCGTCTGTAGCAGGGGGTCTCACCCCTTAGTAGTCGATGATTAGATTGAGTTCGTATTGAACCTTTTTTTTCGCCTTGGCATGGCTGATCGCCACTTCTGCAAAACCATGAGCTTTAGCATTGGCAATTACCCAATCTATCGTCTCAAACAATTCCTTTCGCAGCCTCTCGCTGTTCGCGAGTTTATCGATTGTATATTTTTGCAAGTCTCATATCCCGTGACAGGGATATGCCGATATTCATAATATAAATTCGTTTCACTTCTCAGCATATCATTTTGATAATATTGGTTTTTCGTTTAATTTTTTCGTGCGTATGCCCATGCGGCTTCCAATGCTGTCTTCTGGTTTTCAAGAGAATACCCCTGCCCGTAATATACCGCGTGACCTTTGACGGAATGCCCCATGATGGCGCTTTTCAAACCAAGATCGCAGCCTGATCTTTTCAATAGATCGTCCAGTCGATGGCGATATGAGTAATGTCCCTTCCCCGGAACAACCTTCCTAAAGAAATCGGACATGGAACAGTTCATGCGCGTCGAACCTTGACCGTCTTGGAAAGATGGAAACCCGTTCGGAAAGCTCTTCATAACTTCCAGAGCATCGCCCGTTAGGACAATATTTCTGTGCCGTACCCCACCCTTCTTTACCTTTCTACGCAAAGAGTTAGGGCGCACACTGATGAAAGGTATTGGAGCGTCAAGACTAATGTCCGCTGCCTCCATCCAAATGAGTTCTCGAACACCGCAGCCTGTCATTTCGCCAAGGATCGCGATGGCTTTGCATTCTTCTCTCATCGAAGATTCCTTCAGCGCGGCTCTGGCAATTTTGACTTCCGCTTCAGTGAACGGCTTCCGTTTCGCGGCATCTTCAAGGTTGATAGATTTGAAGTTCTCAAAAGCGTTTGCCCGTTCTGGATAGTGAGAGGAAATTACGACATCCAAGATGATCCGAAGCCACATCAGTTTCTTATTGGCTTCATCGCTCTTGAATTCCCCTTCTTCACACGCAGCAATTAGCTTCGTGCGATACTCAGCGACATGGCGTTTCTCTATTTTTAGAACATCTGTGTGCGTGGGCATCCGCTTCAAGAAGTCTTCGGTCGCCTGCTCAAACCGACGCCACTTCCGCCTCTTCTCTACTTCGTTCACGCCAAAGACTTTCTCAGGCGACAACTCTTGAAATAGTTTGAATGCTTTGTCCCATAGCAAAGGGGGAGTCTCCAGCGCCCCGGCAATCGCAACGGTCTCAACTGGATTCAGCGTGGACTTGAGCGCCTTAACACTTTCTCTGGCTTCGTATGCTTGGAGCAACTGCGACACGTTGAAATTGCTCAAGTCTGAGTGAGGAAAATATTCAACATTGAGCTTTTTTGCCGTTAACTTTATCTCGCTGTAATCAATGCGAACGTCATCCGGCACAATATCGTTGTCCATGGGGACCGCATATTTTACCTGCTCAACGGGCAATCGCCTCCGCGCAGTCGCCTCATCCTTCGTCCTCAAAGACCGCCAAATCTGGCGATGTTTCGTCAACGGCTTTAGCCGTTTCGGAACATTCATGACGAAGTAGTAGTAGCCGTTTTCACGCCTTATAAGATTGGGATGAACACCCATGAACAAATCTCCCTAACAAATCCCGACCTCAACCTCTTAAATATTGATGATGTCGAATATTAGTATAAATTGGCGATATTAGTCAATACGTCGGATTTTATTTCTGTTTTTTGCGATTTTTGTTTTCAAAACGAATTATTATTTCTTATTTGTTTTGAAAACAAATCGAATAAGACGCCAATTATACTAATTCATCTGAAAGATTTTCAGATGAACTATTAGCAAATCTATTAGCAATTTGCCGATGTGACATCTTCAGCAAGCAACATTTGAAGCCTGACGATTGACATGAGTTTTGAATTCTCCTATGAAATCAATCTCTTCCGAGGGGTGTGCTACGGCACTGAGACGGTATTGCGCCGAACCCTTATCTACCTGATCCGGGTCATGCCGGCGTAGGAACGGAACTGTCGCGCCCGAGGGGCGCTGCCCTTTCTCTTCTCCGCTTTGCCCTGATCTCCGTGATTGTCACATCTGGAGACGAATGATGATGCTGAAACCTTCCGCCCTTCGCACACGGTGCGTCTGCGTCTGAGGTCCGGCCCATGCGTGCCACCCATGCGCTGAACGGTGTCGGTCTTCTGCTGGTTCTCTGGCAGGCGGGGACGTGGCTGTTTGCGCCACCCCGCTATATTCTGCCATCGCCCGCTGATGTTGCCGGCGCTTTCCTGCGCCAGCCCGGTTTCCTGTTCGGGCAGGCAATGGTGACGCTCAGCGAAATGGCGCTCGGGCTTGCGGCAGGCATCGCCGCCGGCATTCTCGTCGCTTTCACCATTGCCGCCATCCCGCGCCTCGGCCGCCTCGTCTGGCCCATGGTTCTGGTGTTGCAGGCCTTTCCGGTGTTCGTGCTCGCCCCCATTCTCGTCCTCTGGTTCGGTTTCGGCATGGCCTCGAAAGTGGTCATGGCGGCGATCATCATCTTCTTTCCGGTCGCGTCCTCCTTCACTGACGGCCTCAACCGCACGGAGCGCGCCATCCTCGACGCCGCTTCGCTGACAAAGGCGAGCCACTGGCAGGTCCTCACCCGGTTGCGTGTGCCGCTGGCGCTCCCGTCGCTGATCTCGGGCCTGAGGGTGGCAGCGCCGCTCGCTCCGCTGGGCGCCGTCATCGGCGAATGGGTGGGCGCATCCGCAGGGCTCGGATTTGTGATGATCCAGTCCAATGCCCGGATGCAGACCGACACCATGTTCGCCGCCATGGCCATTCTCGCGGTCATGGCGGTGTTGCTGCGGCTTATCGTCGATCTCTCGACAGCCCATCTCGCCCCCTGGGCCAAAGAAACAGAACACACCACTCCTTTCAGATATTTGCGGAGACTTTCGGCACCATGAAACGAACTCTTCTTTCCCTCGTCGTCGCGGCTGCAAGCGTGCTTGCGCCCATGCAATCCCAGGCGGCCGACAAGCTCACCGTATTGCTCGAATGGTTCGTGAATCCGGATCATGCGCCGATGGTGATCGCCAGGGAACGCGGCCTGTTTGCCGATGCCGGGCTGGAAGTGGAACTGGTTCCGCCCGCAGACCCCTCCGCCGTGCCGCGTCTCGTCTCGGCAAAACAGGCCGATATTGGCGTGCATTACCAGCCGAACCTCTATCTCGACCACGACGCCGGCCTGCCGCTCGTGCGTTTCGGCACGCTGGTCGAAACGCCCCTCAATACCGTCACCGTTCTCGCCGATGGGCCGATCAAGAGCCTGAAGGATCTGAAGGGCAAAAAGGTCGGCTTTTCCGTGTCCGGCTTCGAAGATGCCATGCTGAAGCGCATGCTGGAAAAGGACGGGCTGACGAAGGATGATGTCGAACTCATCAACGTCAATTTTTCGCTCTCACCGTCGCTGATCGCTGGCAAGGTGGATGCCACGCTTGGCGGTTTCCGCAATTTCGAGCTGACGCAGATGAAGCTCGAGGGACATGAGGGCCGCTCCTTCTTTCCCGAGGAACATGGCGTTCCGGCCTATGACGAGCTGATCTTCGTCACCCATCGCGATCTCGTAAAGGACAGCCGCCTGCCGCGTTTCCTCTCGGCCGTAGAACAGGCCGCGATCTTCATCACCAACCACCCACAGGAATCCTGGCAGCTTTTCATCAAGGCCTATCCGAACCTTGATGACGCGCTGAACAAGCAGGCCTTCTTCGACACGCTGCCGCGTTTCGCCAAGCGCCCCGCCGCACTCGACCGCACCCGTTATGCCCGTTTCGGCGCTTTCATGCAGGAGATGCAGCTGATCAAGCAGGCGCCGGCGGCGGACGACATTGCCGTGGAGCTGCAACAGCCATGACCACGACTTATCCAACAGCAACAAAGGCCGCCGACATACTGGAGCGCGTGCGCAACACGCGCCCGCGCGTACATTGCCTGATGAACACCGTGGTGCAGAAATTCACCGCAGACGGCATCACCGTCGTCGGCGGAATTCCTTCCATGACCACCTCGCTCGAGGAAATCGAGAGCTTCGTGGCCAAGGCGGATGCACTGACCGTCAATCTCGGCACACTGGATGCCGAACGGCGCGGGGTCATCCGGCTGGCGATAGAGATCGCCAATGCCTCCGGCAAGCCGTGGATCGTCGACCCCGTGCATTGCGATTATTCACCGTCGCGACTGGAGTTCGCGCGCGAACTCATCGCACTTTCCCCGACGATCGTGCGCGGCAATCACGCCGAAATGAGCCTGATCGGCGATGTGCCTGATGTGGTGAGGATCGAGACCGGGCCTGTGGATCACCTCAGCGACGCGACCCGCAGCGTCAGGATCGTCAACGGCCATCCGTGGATGGCGAAGGTGACTGGCACTGGTTGCCTGTCGGGCGGCGTCATCGCCGCCTTCATGGCGGTGGAAAAAGACGCACTGACGGCGGCGGCCTCCGCCCTTGCCGTGACAGGCGTTTCCGCCGAACTCGCCGCCAGACGCGCCGGAGGCCCCGGCACATTCGAACCGGCGTTTCTGGATGCGCTTTCCGAAATTTCCGGTGAGGACATCATCAATCACGCGAGGATAGAGCATGAACAAGGTTGATTACCGCCTCAACGCATTGGTAGACGCAAGCCTTAGCGATGTCGCGCCGCTGCCGGAGCTTGCTCTGGCCGCCGCACTCAATGGCGCGACCATTCTGCAATATCGCGACAAGAACGGCTCGACGCGGGAGATGATCGAAAACGCCCGCGCCATTCATGAGGCCATCGCCGGCACCGGTGTTCCGCTCGTCATCAACGACCGTGTGGATGTGGCGCTCGCTTCTGGCGCGGACGGGGTGCATCTCGGCGCCGACGACATGGATGCGAAGACCGCAAGGCGCATTCTCGGCGAAAAGGCGATCATCGGCCTCACCGTCAAGAATCGCACCGATGCCGAACGGGCAGCTTCCATGCCCGTCGATTATGCCTGCATTGGCGGCGTGTTCGAAACCGTTTCCAAGGTCAATCCGGACAAGCCGGTCGGGATCGACGGTTTTTCGACGCTACGCGCCCTTCTGAAGGAATGGCGGCCGGATATGCCGGTGGGCGCCATTGCCGGCATCGATCTTGCGCGCGTACCCTCCGTCATCGAGGCGGGGGCGGATGGTGTCGCGGTCATTTCCGCCATTTTCCGCGCGGGCGATATTGCCAGTGCAGCCAAGGACTTCCGCTCCGCAATTGACGCAACGCTGAAAGCAAGACAACCATGACATCAATTGCATTGACCATTGCCGGCTCCGACAGCGGCGGCGGCGCGGGCATTCAGGCTGATATCAAGACCTTTTCAGCGCTTGATACCTATGCGGCCAGCGTCATCACCGCCATCACCGCCCAGAACACCAGAGGCGTGACCGCGGTGGAGGATATTTCCGTGGCCACAATCGTCGCGCAGATGGAGGCGGTTTTCTCCGATCTTGCCGTCAATGCGGTGAAGATCGGCATGGTATCGCGGATCGAAACCATCGCCGCCATCGCCGAACGGCTTCGGCAGCAATCACAGCCTGTGGTGCTGGATCCGGTCATGGTGGCGACGTCAGGCGACCGTTTGCTGCATGAAGATGCCATCGAGACATTGCGGCGCGAGCTTTTGCCGCTCGCCGCCATCGTCACGCCGAACCTGCCGGAAGCGGCGTTGCTGACCGGCACGCCGATGGCCACCACGGAGAAGGAGATTACCCGTCAGGCCGATGCAATCCTGAAGGCGGGTGCGAAAGCGGTGCTCATCAAGGGCGGCCATGGTGAGGGGCCGCAGAGTACGGATTATCTGTTTGCGGACGGCGCCATGCAGGCGCTTTCCGTGGCACGGGTGGAGACGAAGAATGACCACGGGACGGGGTGCACGCTGGCGGCGGCGATCACGGCTTATCTTGCCAGGGGTTGTGAGTTGCGGGAAGCGGTGGGGCTTGCGAAGGAGTATCTGAGCGGGGCGCTCGATGCCGGGCGGGGGCTTGCCGTTGGACATGGGCGGGGGCCGGTGCATCATTTTTATCGGTGGTGGCGTTAGTGCAGAGTGCGGGGCTTACCCCCTCTGTCCTGCCGGACATCTCCCCCTCAAGGGGGGAGATCGACAAGTGGCTGGCCCACGACATTCAGTGACGCCACTTTATTGATAGTAGATGATTGCGAGGGAACAAGCCGTGGCTCCATCCGATCTCCCCCCTTGAGGGGGAGATGTCCGGCAGGACAGAGGGGGGTAAGCCCTACACTCCACGCTACCTCGCCTTCGGCGTCGCCAGCACATTCCGGATCGCAAAACTCGAATGAATGCGCGAAACCCCCGGCAGTTTCGACAGAATTTCCTTGTGAATGCGCTCGAAATCCCCCGCACTTTCCGCCTCGCAGCGCAGAAAATAATCCGAGCCACCCGTCATCAGATAACATTCGCGGATTTCCGGATATCGCCGCACCGCGTTTTCGAAACGGTTGAGAAAATCCTCCGTTTGCCGATCCAGCGTAATCTGCACGATGACCGAAATCACCTCGCCGCCGGCAAGACCGCTGGTCAGCGCCGTGTACCCGCGAATAATCCCTTCCCGCTCGAGAATATCGACCCGGCGAAGGCAGGCGGATGCCGAAAGTCCGACCTCTGCGGCAAGCTTGGCATTACTGATGCGGGCATTGAGCCGAAGCAGGCGGATGATATGGCGGTCGGTCGCATCGAGTGACGACATAGAAGATTCCAATTAGCAAAAGAAAATTGTGTGATTGCGAATCCTATCGCATTTCCTTCGAACAATCGCCAAGAAATTCGATAATCGTTGCAATACCCTCATGAGATAAAAATGAGGGTGAACGACATGGATATGCAGATCAGCCGCCAGCAGGCAGCCGGTGGTGCAAGCGGTCATCTGACCATCGACCTCGGCGCATTGCGCGACAATTATCTGACCCTCGCGGCGATGGCGCCAGCATCGCAGACGGCGGCCGTCATCAAGGCCGATGCCTATGGCCTGGGTGCGGATATCGTCTCGCAGACCCTGTTCGAGGCCGGTTGCCGCAATTTCTTCGTCGCCCATATCGATGAAGCGCTGGCGCTCAGGCTCCGACTTTCGGCAGAAGTGCGGATTTTCGTCCTCAATGGTCTTCAGCCTGGCAATGAAACCTCCTGCGCGGCCATGGCCATTACCCCGGTTCTGAACTCACTGGAGCAGATCGCTCAATGGTCAGGCCATGCCAAGAAGCTTGGCAAAAGGCTTGCCGCCGCGGTGCAGATCGATACCGGCATGTGCCGTCTCGGCCTTTCCCCCGAAGAGCTTGAAGTCCTCGCCTCGCAGCCGCAATTGCTTGATGGTATCGACATCGCCTTCATCATGAGCCACCTCGCCTGCGCCGACGAACCGAACCATGCCTCCAATGCCGCTCAGCTTTCGGTGATGCGCAAAGCTGCCATTGCTTTCCCTGATGTACCGGTCTGTTTTTCCAACTCCGGCGGCATCTTTCTGGGCAATGATTACCACAATCATCTCCTGCGCCCCGGCATCGCGCTTTATGGCGGCGCCCCCTCTGTTGCCCGCCCCAACCCGATGAAGCCGGTCGTTCGTCTTGACCTCGCCGTCATCCAGACCCGCACTGTTCCAGCCGGTTCGCTGGTCGGTTACGGCGGATCTTTCGAGGCAGCCGGTCCGACGCGCCTTGCGACAATCGCGGCCGGTTACGCTGATGGCCTGCCGCGTTCGCTCAGCAATCGCGGCGCGGCGTGGTATAACGGCGTGCGCCTGCCGATTGCGGGCCGCGTTTCGATGGACAGCATTATTCTCGACATATCCGCCCTGCCCGAAGACGCATTGACGCAAGGCAGTCTCGTGCAGATGATCGGGCCAGACCAGACGCTGGAAGACATTGCCGACGATGCGGGCACGATCGCCTATGAGATCCTGACAGGCCTCGGACGCCGTTATCGCCGCAGTTACATTCAGCCGGGTGAAACCCCGGCCATTGCTTCAACATCAGTCAATCACAAGTGAGACGATCATGAACGTCACTATCCTCGGAGCCGGCGTCGTCGGCGTGACATCCGCCTGGTATCTGGCCAAAGCCGGACACAAGGTGACGGTGATCGACCGCCAACCGGCCGCGGCGCTGGAAACCAGCTTCGCCAATGCGGGAGAGGTTTCCCCCGGCTATTCCTCGCCCTGGGCTGCCCCCGGCATTCCGATGAAGGCGATGAAATGGCTGTTCATGAAACACGCGCCGCTGATCATCCGCCCGACGGCCGACCCGGCCGCCTGGCGCTGGATGAGCCAGATGCTGCGCAACTGCACCTCGGCACGTTATGCCATCAACAAGAGCCGCATGGTGCGCGTCGCCGAATATAGCCGCGATTGCCTGATGGCCCTGCGTGAAGAGACCGGCATCGAATATGACCAGCGCATGCAGGGCACGCTCGAAGTATTCCGCACCCAGAAGCAGTTCGACGCCATCGGCAAGGATGTCGACGTGCTGACGGCAGGCGGCGTGCCTTTCGAAATTCTCGACCGCGACGGCTGCGCCGCCATCGAACCCGGCCTCGCGCCGGCGAAGGAGAAGATCGTGGGCGGCCTGCGCCTGCCGGGCGACGAGACCGGCGATTGCTTCATGTTTACCACCGAACTTGCCCGCATGGCCGAAGAAGCCGGCGTTACCTTCCTTTACGATACCGGCATCATGCGCCCCATCGTTGAAGCGGGACGTGTCAAGGCGGTGGAAACCACCCGGGGACTGGTGGAGGCTGACATTTTCGTCGCCGCACTCGGCAGCTATTCTCCGCAATTCCTGCGCCAGCTTGGCCTTACTCTGCCGGTTTACCCGGTGAAGGGGTATTCCATCACGGTTCCGATCGTGAAGGAGGAGCGCGCGCCCGTCTCCACGGTCATGGACGAGACCTTCAAGGTGGCGATCACGCGGCTCGGCTCACGCATCCGCGCCGGCGGCATGGCTGAAATCGCCGGCTTCAGCAAGGATTTGCCGGCCGCGCGGCAGGAAACACTGGCTCATTCGGTGGAAGACCTGTTCGGCGGGGCTGGTGACCAGACCCAGGCGAAATTCTGGTGCGGCCTGCGCCCGATGACGCCGGATGGTACGCCTGTCATCGGCGCTACCCGATACAGCAATCTTTATCTCAATACCGGCCACGGCACGCTCGGCTGGACCATGTCCTGCGGCTCCGCACGGGTGCTTGCCGATCTCATCAGCGGGAACAAGCCCGAGATAGATACGCACGATCTGGCGATCAGCCGTTACGCCGCCTGATGCGAGTTTAGTCCGCCCATCCCCGTCCCGCGAGACGGGATGGGCAGTCAATCAGAGCGCCAGCGCATCCTTCAGCGCCAGACCTTCCATCATGCGCAGATCAAGGTCGGCCTCGATGTGGTCGAGATGCTGCAACATCAGCGCGCGGGCCTTTGCCGTATCCTTTACTTCTAGCGCATCCAAGAGATCGGCATGATCATTGTGGCCGCAGCTCGAGACACCCGAGCGGCCATAAAGCGCGATCACCAGCGACGAGCGGGCGACCAGTTCGTCCATGAATTTTTCCAGAATGGCATTGCCGGCAAGCGAGGCCAGCATCAGGTGGAAATCGCCCGATGCCTTGATTTCCGCGCGTCTGGCGCTCGGGCCACGTTCATGCTGGTGGCGGCTTTCCTGCACCAGATGCTCCCTTAGCCGTGCCACAGCCGCAGGCGTGATTTTTTCGATTGCCGCATCCACGACGCCCGGTTCGATCAGCCGGCGCGAGGCGAAAACCTGTCGCGCTTCGTCCGGCGTCGGATTGGAGACGAAGGCCCCCCGGTTGCGTTCCGCCTTCACCAGCCCTTCGTAAGCCAGCATCTGCAATGCCGCGCGCACCACCGTGCGGCTGACATCGAACAGCGTTCCCACTTCCGATTCCGACAGCTTCGTGCCCGGTGCGAGCCTGCGATCGACAATGGCGTCACGCAGCGTATCGCGAATGGCCTGGGCGCGGTCTTCATGCGAGGTGTCGGAATTGACGGTTATCTGGGAAAGGCTCATCGGGGCGTCCTGTTTGTTCTTGAGTTCTAGCGCGAAGTGCGGCGCACGCAAACAGGAATTGCGGGCAGCCGCCGGTCCGCCACAATTCATTCAGCGCCCGTTCAGCAGCCGGGCTGTATTTCCTTAACCATCGAATTTGCAACTGGCAGCACCCTGCCACCTGTACGGAAGAACACACCATGTCGTCCTTTGCAGCTAAAACAGTTCTGACAATTGCTGTCGCCGCCGCTACCATTGTTCCCTTGAGCAGCGCATCCGCTGGCGACTGGGACCGCCGTGATCGTCGCGATGCTGCCATTCTGGGTGGCGTACTCGGTCTTGCCGCTGGTGTCGCCGTCGGCTCCGCAATGTCCCGCCCGGCGCCGGTGGATGATGAGCGCGTCTATATCGACCCGCCCCGTCGTTATGAGCCGAGCTACGTCTACGAAGAGCCGGACTATCGTTATTATCGGCCGCAGCCGCAGCCTGTTTATCGCCCCGCCCCGGTCTATCGCCCGCAGCCTGTCTATGACAGCCGCCCGGTTTACGGCCAGCGTGCCACCTATCGCACCATCGAGCCCTGGACCAACGCCTGGTACGACTATTGCTCGCAGCGTTACCGGAGCTTCAATTCCCGCACCGGGACCTATACGGATTATGATGGCCAGCGTCATTTCTGCGTAGCGGGTTGATCAAGCCGACCTTCGGCACAATTATGGTCGTTATTGTCAGGCCGTGGACGGAAACGTCCGCGGCTTTTCATCATGCGTCAACCGGGCCCCGCGCCGGCTCACGCCGCGCCGCTCTTCACATAATCCGCCCGGTTGATGCCGTGGCGTTGCAGCTTGTCGTAAAAGGTCTTGCGGGCTATGCCGAGCGTGGCGATGGTTTCCGCCACGTCGCCATTCGATTGTTCCAGCGTTTCGCGGATGATGCGCGCTTCGATCTCATCCATGCGCTCCGGCAAGGTGCCGGACGCGGGGAGCGCGGATTGCAATGCAGGCGCGTCCGCCGGTTCCGTCTCCAACCCCAGCACCACCCTTTCGGCGAAATGCCCGAGTTCGCGCACATTGCCCGGCCAATCGTGGTCATTGAGGCGACGGGAAATACCGGCGCTGATCTGCGGCACCGGCATGTTGAAACGGTTGGCGGCCTTGGTGACGAAATGGGAGAACAGCAGCGGAATATCCGCCTTGCGTTCGCGCAGCGGCGGAATGGACAGCGTCACCACATTCAGCCGGTAATAGAGGTCCTCGCGAAACGTACCACGTTCGGACGGATCGCCAAGATCGACCTTGGCCGCCGCCACCACGCGAATATCGACCGGCCGCTCCTCGTTCGACCCGAGTGGCGAGACCTCGCGCATTTCCAGCACACGCAGCATCTTCACCTGCACCGCAAGCGGCATGCTTTCGATCTCATCCAGAAACAGGGTGCCGCCGCTCGAATGTTCGATGCGGCCGACGCGTTTTTTCTGTGCGCCGGTAAAAGCTCCCGGCTCATGGCCGAAAAGCTCGCTTTCAATCACCGTTTCCGGCAGCGCCCCGCAATTGAGCGCCACGAAATTGCCTTTTGAGCGTTTCTTGCTCCAGCGGTGAAGGGCCGTTGCCACCACTTCCTTGCCGCTGCCCGTCTCGCCTGCCACCAGCACATCCACGTCGGTATCGGCAATGTGCCGGAGCGTGGTGCGCAGGCGCTCCATGGCCGGCGTCTGGCCGATCAGCGGCAGATCATCCTCTGCCTGCCCCGCCGCCCGGCGAAGGGCGCGGTTTTCCAGCACCAGCCGGCGCTTTTCCAGCGCCCGGCGGGCACTTTCCACCATGCGCTCGGCAGGAAATGGCTTGGCGATAAAATCATATGCACCGTTGTGAAGCGCATCGACGGCCATCGGCACATCGCCATGCCCTGTGATGAGGATGACAGGTAGATCGGCATCGATCTTGCGGACATGGTCGAAAAACTCAAGCCCGGTCATGCCCGGCATACGCACATCGGTGATGACGACGCCGTCGAAATCCTCGTTCAAGGCCGCAAGCGCCTGTTCTGCGCGAGAAAACGAAGTAACCGGCAATCCATCGAGTTCCAGCGTCTGCACCATCGCCTTGCGCAGCTGGGAGTCGTCGTCCACCAGGAATATGGTTCCGTCCACCGTCATGTCATGCTCGCTTCAGAAATACGGAAAAACGAGTACCCGCCTCGCTGCTTTCCATCTCGATACGCCCGCCATAATCCGAAGCAATATCGTTGGAGATGACGAGACCGAGGCCGAGGCCGCTTTCCTTTGATGTGTTGAAGGGCGAAAAAAGCTGCGCGCGGATGGCTTCAGGAATACCCGTGCCATTGTCGCAGACGGAAAGCACGACCATGCCGCCTTCCTCGCGCACACGCACCTCGACACGGGCCGCCCCAATCTCTTCAGTGGCTTCCAGCGCATTTTGCAGAAGGTTGATGAGGATCTGCTCCAGCCGGATACGGCTGCCGAGCACTTTCAGGTCCTGATCCGGCAACGCGATATCCAGCGCATCCATCTGCCCGGAAAAGCGGCTGCGCAACAGCATGACCGCGCCTTCGATGACCAAGCGAACGCTGACAGGCTCGGCGGCGGTGCGGCCCTTGCGGGCCAATATTTTCAGATCGCCGGTAATGGTGCCGATACGCTCGGTCAACGCCGCGATGTTTTCGAGATTTTCGGTGGCCTCGGACATGCGGTCGCGTTTCAGCAGGGTGCGGGCATTGTCGGCAAAGGCGCGGATCGTCGCCACCGGCTGATTGATCTCGTGCGCCACACCCGCCGCCACCTGCCCCAGAATGGAAAGGCGGTTGGCCTGAACCAGCTCGTGCTGCACATTACGCAACTCGCCGGTGGTTTTTTCATGCAGGGCGATTTCGGCCTGCAAGTGATCGCGGGTTCTGGTCAGGTCGCGGGTGCGTTCCTGCACCTTCATTTCCAGCTCAGTGCGGGCACGCTGTTCCTCTTCCTTTTCCCTGAGCGCCTTGTGCCGGCGCCACAGCCACAGGGCCGAAAGCGCCATCAGCGGCATCAGCGTCGCCAACGCCACCACCCTGCCCTCGCGGATTGTGGCGTTCAGCGCCGGCGCCACGGGCTGCAGATAATGCAGGGTCCATGAAGTGGTCGGAACCGGCATTTCGAGCTGCAGATAATCGCCGCGCTCGCTCCCCGGTTGATCGACATGAATGAGCGGAACGCCCTCGCTTGAGCGCCGCGCAGCGTGAAATGGCAAGGTTGAAAGCGCCTCATTGCCAAATTGCAGGCTCTCGGAAATGATTTTCCGCTGCGCCTCATCAATCGGCGCGACGGTCCGGAAGCGCCATTCCGGCACGCTGGTCATCAGCACGACGCCGTTTCTGTCGACCACATAGACCGGCTTGCCGCCGATATTCCAGTCGGTCTCCAGCCGGTTGAACTCGACCTTGGCGATGACGACGCCAAGCGGCCGCCCGTCGGCGGAATCGATGCGGCGGGAGATATAAAGACCCGGCCGGCGGCTGACATTGCCGAGCGCATAATGTTCGGACATGCCGGTCTTCATCGCCGCCTGGAAATATTCGCGGAAAGCATAATTGGAACCGACAAAGCTGTCCGCCTGCCGCCAATTGCTCGACGCAATCGTCAATCCGGTCGGCCCGGTCACATAGATCACCGAGGATTGCGTACCTTCAATAAGCCCTTCCAGCTTGCGGTTCAGCCGATCGAGGGCAGGAGCACCACCACCATCCAGCGCGGCGGCAAGATCGGGATCTCCTGACAGGACCAGCGGAATGGCGCGCGGCCGCTCCAGCGCAACATTAAGAAGCGCGATCTTCAATTCGGCATCCGTGGCGGCCTCGGAACCCGCCGCCCGTAGTGCCTGGTTGCGGGCGAACTCATCGGCCACCAAGAGAACACCAAGACTGACGAGCAGCCACAGACCCGCCAGCGCCAGCCATTGCGCCCGCCGTTTCGCCTGGGAATGAGGTGTCTGATCCTGATAGGTCATGGGATAATTGTGCGGATTTACGCACAGATCGCAAGAGATTTTGTCCGGAATTCCGCACAAATGCCCTTGAGCCGGCGAAGCTTCAATAAAAACTACTTTTGAAATCAGCTGGTTACGGCAAATAAGCAAGTCTGGCATGCGTATTGCACATGACTCCACAATCGGCGCGAAGCCGTCAACGACACGGCGATCCCGGGAGGCCAATAAAGGCAGGGTGAGGCCGAGGAGGAAAAAACATGATCGATACGACAGCCGTGGCCGCAGGCCACGCCAAAATGCCATTTTACAAGCACCTGTATTTTCAGGTTCTGGTGGCCATCATCGCCGGTATCGCGCTCGGCCATTTCTATCCGGCTTTCGGCGAACAGCTGAAACCGCTCGGCGACGGCTTCATCCGCCTCGTCAAGATGATCATCGCTCCCGTCATCTTCCTCACAGTCGCGACCGGCATCGCCGGCATGAACGATATGAAGAAGGTTGGCCGCGTGGCCGGCAAGGCCATGATCTACTTCCTGGTATTCTCCACGCTTGCGCTCATCGTTGGCCTCATCGTCGCCAACACCGTGCAGCCGGGCGCCGGCATGAACATCGATCCCGCCACGCTGGATGCCAAGGCCGTCGCGACCTACGCCGACAAGGCCCATGAGCAGACCATCACCGGCTTCCTGATGAACATCATCCCGACCACCATCGTCGGCGCGTTCGCCAGCGGCGATATTCTGCAGGTACTGTTCTTCTCGGTGCTCTTCGGCATCGCGCTCGGCGTCGTCGGCGAAAAGGGCAAGCCCGTCACCGATTTCATGCATGCCCTGATGTATCCGATCTTCAAGCTGGTCGCGATCCTGATGAAGGCCGCTCCCATCGGCGCTTTTGGCGCGATGGCCTTCACCATCGGCAAATACGGCATCTCGTCCGTTACAAACCTCGCCATGCTGATCGGCACGTTCTACATCACTTCCTTCCTGTTCGTGTTCGTGGTTCTCGGCGCCGTCTGCCGTTACAACGGTTTCTCCATCGTCGCGCTTATCCGCTACATCAAGGAAGAGCTGCTTCTGGTTCTCGGCACGTCGTCTTCCGAAGCCGCCCTGCCTGGCCTGATGAGCAAGATGGAAAGGGCGGGCTGCAAGCGCTCCGTCGTCGGCCTCGTCATCCCCACCGGTTACTCCTTCAACCTTGACGGCACCAACATCTACATGACGCTGGCCGCTCTCTTCATCGCACAGGCGACCGGTATCCACCTCTCCTTCGGTGAACAGATCCTCCTGCTGCTCGTTGCCATGCTCTCGTCCAAGGGTGCGGCCGGCATCACCGGCGCTGGCTTCATCACGCTCGCAGCCACGCTCTCCGTCGTGCCTTCGGTTCCAGTTGCCGGCATGGCGCTGATCCTCGGCATCGACCGCTTCATGTCAGAATGCCGTGCGCTTACCAACTTCGTCGGTAATGCGGTCGCCACCATCGTCGTCGCCCGCTGGGAAGGCGAACTGGATCAGGACCAGCTTGCCCGCGTTCTGAGCGGCAAGGAAGAGTTCACCGGCATCGCCGATGTGGATTCGCTTCCGGCATCGGTCCAGCCGGCCGAATAATACGACCTCCCAAGGTCTGGCCTGTCCCGGTTTTTCCCGGGCAGGCAACTACAGAAAGCCCGGAGCATCTTGCGATACTCCGGGCTTTTCCGTTGCGGAATTGCAAACTGTGCAGTGTCAGCCTTTCGCGGCCAATGCCTTATCGAGACCGCGCTTCACACCGGCAAACAGCTCGTCCAGCTGCTCGGCAGTGATGATCAGCGGCGGGCAGAAGCAGATGGCTTCACCGATCGGCCGGGTGATGACGCCTTCGCTTTCGATGGCCGCAGCCAGCGTGAGCGTGGTATCACCCGCCTTCATGCCCTCCCATGGCTTTACCTCCAGCGCGCCGATCAGGCCGATACCGCGCGAGGAATGAATAAGCGGGTGGTCGGCAAGCGCGTTCAGATGATCGAGGAACTTTCCTTCCAGTCGGGCGACATTACCGACAAGGTCGCGCTCCTGAATGATCTTCAGGTTTTCCAGCCCCACAGCCGTTGCGACCGGATGGCCAGAGGCGGTGTAGCCGTGGCCGAAGGAGCCGATACGATCGGATTCATCGGCAATCGGCTGGTAGAAACTGTCATTCATGATGATCGCCGAAAGCGGCATGTAGGACGACGAAATCTGCTTGGAGACGACAAGCACGTCCGGCTTGATGTCATAGGTCTCGCAGGCGAACATCTTGCCGGTTCGGCCGAAACCGCAGATCACCTCGTCCACGACAAGCAGAATATCGTATTTCTTCAGTATCGCCTGCACACCCTCCCAATAACCTTCAGGCGGCAGGAGAACGCCGCCGGCGCCCATCACCGGCTCGCCCCAGAAGGCGGCGATGGTCTCGGGACCTTCGCGCAGGATCAGATCCTCCAATTCCCCAAGGATACGTGCGGTGAACTCCGCTTCGCTTTCGCCATCCTTGCCGAAATGCACATAGGAAGGGCAGGCCGTGTGCAGCATGCGGTCCAGCGGCAGATCGAAGCTTTCATGGTTGCGCGGCAGGCCGGTGATCGAGGCCGAGGCGATGGTCACGCCATGATAACCCTTGATGCGGCCAATGATCTTCTTCTTGTTCTTCTCGCCCAGGGCGTTCGAGCGATACCAAACCATCTTGGCAACGAGATCGTTGGCTTCGGAGCCGGAGGAGGTGAAGTGCACCTTGGACATCGGCACCGGCGAAAGCTCGATCAGCAACTCGGCGAGATCGACGGACGGGCCGTGCGTCTTGTAGGAAAAGGTGTGGTAATAGGGCAGCTTCTGCATCTGCTTCGTCGCCGCTTCCACCAGCCGCTTTTCACCGAAACCGAGCGCCACCGACCAGAGCCCCGCCATCGCCTCGATATAGCGCTTGCCGCTGCTGTCGGTCACATAGATGCCTTCGCCGCTCTCGATGACAAGCCCGCCGGTCTTTTCGAATTTGCGCAGATTGACGTTCGGATGCATCTGATAGGCGATATCGCGTGCCTCGACGGAATTCGGCAGGATGGTCATCGATAAAGGCTCCATTTTCGGTTGATGGTCGGCGTGTCAGACGTGCTGGCCGCCGTTGATGTGAATTTCCGCGCCGTTGATGTAGCTCGACTGTTCCGAGCAGAGGAAATAGATGGTCTGCGCCACCTCGGCCGTGGTGCCGAGCCGCCCGAGCGGCACCTGCGCGTCCACCAGTTCCGCCGTTCCGGGGGAGAGGATGGCGGTGTTGATCTCACCCGGCGCAATGGCGTTGGCGCGCACGCCACGCGGGCCGAACTCATGCGCAAGTTCGCGCGTCAGCGCCGCGAGCGCCGCCTTCGATGTGGCGTAGGCCACGCCTGCAAAAGGATGCACACGTGAGCCCACAATCGATGTGACGTTGACGATGGAGCCCTTCGCCTCCTCAAGTTCCGGCAAAAGCGCGCGGGCAAGCAGCGCCGTCGAAACGAGATTGACGTTCAGCACCCGCGTCCAGATATCCGCCGTCGTATCCTTCACACCGAGACGACTTCCGCCTTCACCCTTGGGCGAAATTCCGGCATTGTTGACAAGCGCCGCAAGCTTTCCCTCCGGCAGGCGTGAACGCACCTCGTCCGCCAGAGCGTCAATACGGGACAAGTCCTCCAGATCAGCCTGAATATGGCTTTCCCGTGCAGACGGCCAACGGCATTCCTCGGAGAAGGGTTGCCGCGATACGGTGAGAATTCTCCAGCCCTTTTCCTGAAACAGCTTGACGGTGGCATGCCCTATTCCGCGGCTGGCGCCGGTCAGAAGCATATAAGGAACAGCCATATGAGAACTCCTGTGCCATGCGGACCGTTGAGCCGGCCGCGCATTCAGCCCCGCATGTTAGAGCGCTGCCATCGGCTGACAAGGTCTTTTTTGTCGCGGCGCAGCGATGGCGGATCGGCGACGGGCTAATCCCATTTGATGTACGGCTTTCACCCGAAGGGAATATTTGAAGCCGACCGTTTCCCCATAAAATGAAGCCTCCCGAATGTGTGATCAGTATTGGGAGGGGGACGAATGCGCATCGATATCATCGACACGGACGCCGGCTTCGAGGCGATCCGCGAAAACTGGGATGCGGTGTTCATGGCCGATCCCCATGCCCGGCATTTCCTCTCCTGGGGATGGCTCAGGGATTATATGCCGCGCCGCAGGCGCTGGTTCATCCTTGCGCTGCGCGAACGGCCGGAAGGCTCGCCCTATGTGGCGTTTTTCCCGCTGCGCATCGTCACCGAACCGGACAAGAAAACCGGCCGCTTCCATGATAGCATCGTCATGGCAGGCAATGCGGCGGCGGATTACACCGGCTTCATCACCCTGCCGGACTATGAAGATCACGCCGTTGCCGGTTTCTGCTCCTATATACGCCAGCAGAACTGGACAGAACTGAAACTCGATTATCTCTCCGGCCCGCCGGAGCGTCGCGACGCAATGATCCGCGCGCTTCAGGGTCCGCTCGTCATGTTCCGCGACAACATGCCGACCAACCCCTACAACATCAACAATTGCATCTGCCCAGTGGTGGCCCTGCCGGAGACGTTCGATAGCTATCTCGACAGCCATATGAGCAGCCAGACCCGGCAAAAGCTCCGACGTTTCCTGAGAAAGGTCGAAGGCGGCGATGAATATAGCATCACCTTCGCGACGAGAGAGACGATCAGGCGGGATATGGATATCCTGTTCGATTTCTGGCGCATCCGCTGGGCGCCGCACAAGGGCAAGGAGCGTACGGAACTCCTGATCGGCGCGACACGACAAATGTTGATGGATGTCTATATCCGCGGCGATCTGGAAGTACCGGTCCTCTGGTTCGGCGACCAGCCGTTGGGGGCACTCGCCAATATCATCGACCGCCAGAAGAAGTCGGTCCTGTTCTATATCACCGGCCGCGACGAGAACTGGAAGACCCCTTCCCCCGGCCTCGTGCTGCATGGCCACTGCATCCGCCGGGCGATCGAGCAGGGTTTCAGGACCTATGATTTCCTGCGCGGCAACGAGCCTTACAAATATTTCTTCGGGCCGGAGGAGCAGAAGCTGAGCTGCACGTTGTTCCGCACCCGCTCGGGCGAAAATCTCGGCGGCACGCTTCACCCCCGCAGCATCCGTTTTGTCTACGAACAGGCGCTCAAACTCTACAAGAGCGGCCAGAAGGCGGCCGCCAATATCGCCTTCGGGCAGGTGCTTGCCGCAGCACCTGACCATCTCGGCGCGCAATTCGGGCTCGCCAATCTGTCGTTCGACCGGGGTGAATTCCGGGAGGCCGAGATCGCCTTTCTAAGCCTTCTGGCCGCTGGCCAGGAACCCGTCGTCCTGTGGCTTCGCATCGGCGAGGCCCGGCTGGCGCAGCAGTACTACCACGAGGCATCCGAGGCCTTCCGCCAGGTAACCAATCGCGCACCCTTCCACCGGGAAGCGCTTTATAAATGCGCGGTGGCGCTGATTGCCGCCGAAAGAACGGTGGAAGGCGCTGAAATCCTCGACAGGCTGCAGCATTATCATTCCGACGATGCGGCGCATCTGGAATATGCAGAAAAAGCCCGTGCAGCCCTTGCCAGGCTGGAACTGGCAAAGACAAAGGTTCCGCTGCCGTCAGATATCGTCACCCTCGCTACCAAGCCGAAAACGGCGGGCAAACGCTGGCATCCGCCAAAGGTTTTGCATTAAAGGCAACGCCCTGTAAGTTGCGGCTGGAAAAACCGGCCGGACGACTTGCAAGGATTTTTGATGTTTCTGACCAACAAGGACATGCTCGATCTCGTTGAGCTTCGCCATGATCTGCACCGTCATCCGGAAATCTCCGGCGAAGAAAAGGAAACAGCGCGGCGCATCCGCACTTTCCTGAAGCAGGCGCAGCCCGACCAGCTTTTTGCGGATCTCGGCGGCCATGGCGTCGCCGCGATTTATGACAGCGGCAAAAGCGGTCCGGCGATCCTGATCCGTTCGGAGCTCGATGCTCTGCCTATCCACGAAAAGAGTGAGGCCGAATACCGCTCCGGCACTGATGGGAAGGGCCATCTTTGTGGCCATGACGGCCATTCCACCATTCTGACGGCGCTGGCGCTCGGCCTTTCCCGGCAGCGCCCGGAGACCGGCCGCGTCATCCTTCTGTACCAGCCGGCGGAAGAAACCGGTGCGGGCGCCGCCGCCGTGCTCGCCGACCCGCGCTTCGAACACATAAAGCCGGACTACTCCTTTTCACTCCACAACCTGCCGGGCCTGCCTTTCGCCCATGTCAGCGTCGTGGAGGGACCGGTCAACTGCGCGTCGCGTGGTGTCAAAATCCGCCTTTCCGGCAAGACCGCGCATGCTTCCTCGCCCGAACACGGCATTTCCCCCATGCGGGCCATCTCTCAGCTAATGCCGGCCTTGGCCGAACTCGGCTCCGGTTTCCCGCCTGAGCCTGATTTTTCGATGGTGACGATCACCCATGCCGTGATGGGCGAAGCCGCTTTCGGTATTTCCCCGGCCGATGCGGAAATCTGGGCGACGCTGCGGACACTGACCGACGACCGGATGGAAAAACTCTGCGAGGCTGCGGAGTCATTGGCGAGAAAGGTTGCAGCCGAGCAGAAGCTCACGCTCGACATCACCTATGACGATATTTTCCTCCATTGCGAAAATGCGCCCGACGCGGTCGAGCATATCCGGCAAGCGCTGGACGAGGAGAAAATCTCCCACGGTTCGGAAGGGCTGCCCATGCGGGCTTCCGAGGATTTCGGCCGCTTTCGCGCCGTTTCGTCTTCGGCCATGTTCTTTCTCGGCGCAGGCAGGGACTACCCCAACCTGCACAATCCCGACTACGATTTTCCGGACGCGCTGATCGGCAGCGGAGCACGCATCTTCATGCGTATCATCCGCAACCTCACCGACGTGAAATAAGCGGCCACCGGCGTCACGCCGGCCTGCCTCAGCCGCCGCCCTGCGGGCCGTTACTCGGACGAGCGGCGCGCACGGCAGCCAGGCCCTTGATCCCATCCTGATTTCCGATGGCTGTCAGGCTTTCGAAAATCCGCGCCGCTTCGCCGTAACGGCGCATGGCGAGGTAGGAATAACCACGCAGCACCATCAGGTCCGTGCGCTCATCCGCCAGCCGTGCCCGCTGGTCGAGCAGGAGAAGCGTTTCGGCATAACGCTTCGACTGGAAGGCAGAAACCGCGCGATCAGCAAGGATCGAGACCTGCAGCTCCGTCGCGCGCGGGCGGTCCATGCTCGATTTCGTCGCCGAAACGGCGGCGTGGTCCGTCAAGCCCATACGCAGATAAGCAAGGCTCTGGCCATAGGCTGCGTCGCTTTTAACTGCTGACTGACCGCCTTCAAGCGCGGCTTCGAAGGCTTTCAGCGCCTCCGCCGGCCGGTTCGTCTCCATCAGGCACCAGCCGAGATCGAGCGCCTGCTGCGGCGGCAGACGCTGCGGATCGGGATAGGCCGCGCAGGAGCGTGGGCGCGATGCGGCGCTGGCTTCCCTTTGCACCTGCACCGGTCGGCGCGCCTGCTTGCGTGCGGGTTCCGGCTGCTGGACGACAGGCGGGGCATATACCACCGCCGTCTCGGCCTGCGGCACATAGGCCGATACGGGCGCCGTCGCCTGTGGGGCAGTGGACGGCGCGGTTATGGGGGCAACCGTCTGCCCGGACTGATCCACCATGCGCGCCGTTCCCACATCGGCGATCCGCTGGGAGCGGCTTGCCCATTGCTGCTGGATGCCACGCAGACCGGCGAGATTGCGAAGATCGTGATAGCTGACGGCCATGCCGTAGGCAGACGGCTCATCATCGGGCTTCCAGCCAAGAGCCGTGCTGAACCATTGCAACGCTAGCGGGGTCTGCCGGAAGGCGAGCGAGTACCAGCCAAATTGCTGCGCGGTGGCCGCATCCTTGCGCGCCACGGTTTCAACGGCGATGCGTTGCAACACATCCGGCGGCAGCACGACCGGCGGCTGCAGCGCAAGAAGATTGGCCGTTGCGGCAAGATACGTCGCAAGCGCATCGTCGGAAGCCGTGCGCCATTTATACATGACGTCCTCGGCCTCGCGCGGCTCGTTACGGTCGATCAGCGCCAGCGCCAACCCTTGAGAGGCGGACGCGCTGTCTTCCTCTTCCCGCGCCTTGCGGAACCACTTTTCCGCCTCTGTCATGTTCTTCTGGCGGATATTGTACCAGCCGAGCAACAGGGCGTCGCTCGCAAGCTTGTCGGTTTCGGCAAGCCGCTCAAGCCGCATCACATAGGCGGAGGGAACGGCAACCCCCTCTTTTTCGCCCTCTTTCACCTTTTCCCCGGCCTTCGCCACGAACTGGCGGGCGAGATCGTTCTTCACCGGTTCGAATTCCAGTTGGCCGTCTGCGCCAGGTTTTTCCTTGGCCAGCAGATCGTTCATCATTTCCGCTGGCAGAAGCGCAGATGCCTTCTGCACCGTGGCGAGCCTGTCGCTTGCAACAGTGCAATTGTTGAGAATGTAGAGATAGGCGTCGCGCGCCCGTCCCATCCGGTCGGTATTGGCGAAGGCGTCGGCCACCCGCCACAGAACATCGACTTCGCTGCAGGTCAGCAGGCCGGGATTGTTGGCCGCCGTATCCACCACCGTCGCATATTGCTTGAGATCGGAGGCATTGACGAGCCGCTGGCGCGCTTCGGCCAAGGTGAGCATGCCCGTCAGATTGTCGGGCGGCTGCCAGCCGGGTTCCGCCTGCTGGCGGTCGGCAATCGCCTTTCTCACCTCGGCATAACGGCCGTCGGTATAGAGCTGCCACATGGCATCGAGCCGAGGATCGCCGTTTTCGGGAATGGCGAGAGGATCGGCCGGCGGCGTCCAGTTGGGATAAAGCGTGCGAAGACGCGCGATTTCAGCCTGAAGGCGCTGGGTATCGCCTCTCGCCGCAAAATAGCGTAGCGCGCTGAGATCGACTTCGGGCATGCTGCCCGATGTGGGCTGGGGCGTACGAGGGGCCGGTGCCTGCGCCGTCTGTGTTTGCGGTGCTTGCCCGCCGGCCTGCGTCACCGGCAAAGGATCGGTCGCCGGCACCGTTACCGGCGGTGTCGCGGGCTGAGTCACCTGCGCCATCTCGCGGTTTTTGACGAAAGCGTTGATCTGGGCCGGATTGGCTGCCGGCGAAATGCGCTGCACGGCGCGGTTATCACCGACCGCCGAGGTATGCACGTCCGAAACCCGCCCGAGAATGCTGTCGCGCCAGTGGAAGGCGGCGAGCGCAATCAGAAGCAGGATGAGAGCCGAGGTCGACAATGGCTTGTTCATCGGCATTCCCCGTTATTCCTTGCCAGAAACGACAATGCCAGAAGATGCAATGTGGAAGGATAATAAAGTGTTGGCTGAAAGTTTTTAAGTTCGGCGGGAATGGCCGCCCCCCCGCTGACGCAGCCGGCGAGCGCCGGAATGATACGATAGCCGGGATCCGACAGGACATCCTTGACCTCGCCACTCTTCAGGTCGAAGGTTCCGGCAGCGCCGCTTTCCAGCGTCATACCGGTTTTCAGACGGGAAAGCAGATCCGGCGAGCCCATCTTCGCCATTGCAAGATAAAGCGGAATACGCACCGCATTATAACCGAATTCCGGCGGAAAACCCGACGCCGGCTGCGGCTTCGTCTTCACAGACACCCAATCGGCCGGCAGTTTTCTATCGCTGAAAGCGAAGGCGCCGATCTGCGCCACGCCGTCATCGGCAAGAGCTTTCCAGAGCGGCGATGGCGCGACGAGATTGAGGACCGGAAACGCCTCGAAAATCAGATAGGAAGGATTGACCACTGGCCCGTCCTCCCGGTCGCCCTCGTCAAAACCGCTGGCAGCCGGCAGAAGCAGCACCCGCCCGCCACGTTGTACCACCGTCTTCTTGAGAACGGCGGATGCGATGGCCGCGGATGCTTCGGCATAATCCTGACGGTTCCATTGCCCGGCCGCCAGCGCCAGCGCATAGGCGATCAGAATATCGCCATCCGTGGCATTGTTGATATCAGTGACATGCGGCTTGGTGCGCGGATCCCATTTCCAGGCGGAAAGCCCGTCATCACGCACCAGCAGCTCGGTACGTGTGAAACTCCAGATCAATTCGAAGTCGGACAGGTTGTCTGCAAGCACGGCAAGCCACATGCCGTAGCCCTGCCCTTCGCTGTGGCTGATATTGCCGTTGCCGGTATCGATGATACGACCACCGGAATCCAAAAATGCACCCTTATAGGTCGACCACGCTTCCGGTGAGACCGAAGCGGCGCGGCTGACGGAAATACCTGCAAACACCGCCATCACGGACACGAGGAGAATGCCGGCCAGTTTCGAGATCCCGTTCTTCATCGATGCCGCCCCATCATGCGCAGCATCGTGAAAGTTGCGAGGCCGAGGAGAGACACGAAACCGATGAACGCCAGCGAATAGGAAAGCACATTGGATGACAGCCAGTTGGCGGCAACCAGCCTCCAGTTGGACAGGGAAAACGCCCGCGTGACGTAAAAATACGGCCGCTCCACCTCCACCGTTTCGAGCTTTTCGACAGCGGCATCGTAGGCGGCGACACGACCCGTGACACCGCGCCAGCGGTTTTCCCGCGTCATCGCCGCCATGCCGTCAAGAAGTTCCGCTGATGTCGGTGCTGTGGCAAGCGTCCACACCCCCTGGCCGGAGGGGCTGAGTCCCTGCGCCAGCATGAAGGAGACATTGCCGGGTGGCGCATAAGGCTGCTCGGCCGCCGGCAGGAAGCGCAGCGTATCCGAGCTCAGGTCGAAATTCCGCTTCATCCACTCCTCGAGAGACGACACCTGCCCCTCCCAGACACCGCCATCCACCCGTTCCCGCCAGTCGTTGAAGAGGGTTTCGCTGCTCTGCGCGGGCGGCTGAACGCCGGTTCCCATTTTCCAGGATATCTGGCTGGACGGAACGAGATTGAACTGGCCGATCAATGCCTGCGGGAATTGCGAAATCGTTCCGACGAACAGCGCGTCGCGGTCGCCGATCACCAGCGGCGATGCGACAGTCTCGATGTTGATGGGATGCCCCGCCACGCTTGCCAGCCGGCTGATCAGCGTCGCTGCCGCAGACATGGTGTCAGTGTCAAAACGGTCGAGCGACAGTGCAACAGGAGTTCCGCCGGTCCGATAGGGCTGTCCGGCGCCCGCCATCGCGGCGAGGTCGGGCTTGCGGCCGATCTGTGCATAGTCCGGAATATGAAGTTCAGACGTGTCGAACAACGCAAAACGCGGGGTCGTGCTGGCGGGCGCGCCCGGCGCACAGGCCTGATCCTGCGCCGTCATCAGCACCGCCTCGATGGTTACCTTGTTGGGCCCCGGCTTGAAATGACGCATCGTCACATTGATCGGCAGATGCCGGAAAATGCCGCCGCCATTGTTGGAAATCGGCACGGTCGAGGCGATCTCGTCATTGACGTAGATATCGATATGGCTGCCCGGCAGTACCTGCGACGAATAGGCGGCGTCGAGCAGAAGCGACGCCTCACCATAGGCCGAGGCATAAAAATCGGCGGGCATGCCCACGTAAAACTCATTGCGGAAACGCCGGCCGCCAAATTCGGTGCTTTCGAGGCCAAGTTCGGAAAGCGCGATACGGCGGTCCGACATCACAAGCGGCACATCGGGCGCATGCCAGCTGCGGGTCGAAAAGGTCGTTCTCTGCGCCCCGGGCGTACGCGATATCGAGGAAAACAGCGTCTCTATTGCCGCCTGAACCGCCTGCGGGGTGGGGCCACTGACGAAAAGCGGCGAAAGACCACCAGGTGCTGCGGCGCCAAAGCCGGCAAAGGCGCCCGCCGACGCCTCGGGCGGCAGCGTACCGACTATCCCGGCAATCTCACGGGCGGTTCCGACGAGGACCGTCAGCGTGCCTGCCTTGCGTTCTGTGGAAGGCGCGGCCACGAAACGGATCGCCTGGTTCGGCATCTGGGTTCTGAGCGCCAGCGCCTGTGAAAGACGCAGGAAAGAATCCGCAAACGCCGGATTGCCGAGTGCCGGCGCGACAATCTCGATCGACGTCATCGCCTTGCCGTCCGGCCCCGTTGCCTGAATATCGTCGATATTGGCAAAGCTTCCTGCGACATCGGCATTAAAGCCGATATAGGTGCTCGCAGGGTCGACATCGGTCCACAGATCATAGGTGGACTGGATCGTGCAATCGGTTCTGTGGCGTTGCTGCACGCCCATTCTCACGACATTTGAGCCGACCTGCAGGACGCCGGGCGGAATCTTCAAGGAGACATTGCCCTCGCTGTCGGGCGCTTCAATACGCGCCGGCTCCAGCGGGACATTGTTCAGGCTGACCTGAAAATTCGAGCTTTCCGGCGCGACCACGATGGCGTTCTGATAGCCGATATTGAGCGAAACGGCGGCATTCACCTGCTCCGGCGTCAGATAGATGCTCCATTGCCGGCGGTCGATCTCACCGGAAAGGCTGAGCTTTTCATAGGGCAGGATATATCGGCGGCGGCTGTCGGCGCTGAGCGGCGAGGCCTGCGCCGGAACCGGCCTTGCGCCTTCCTGACGCGGAGGAGCCGAAACCGGCGGCGGCAACGGAACGGCGGGGCGTTGTTGCTGCTGCGGCGCGGGCTGAACCGAAAAGGGCGGCGTGGCGGATGGCTGAGACGGCGTTGGGGCCGGCTTCTGGGCAGGAGGCTGCTGGCGCGGTACGGCAGGCGGAATGGCGGACGGCGGTACGGGTGTCGGAGCAGTTTGGGCGGGCCGTTCCGGCGACATGTCGAAGGGGGAGGACTGCGCCATCGCGCCCGTCGCAACGGCCCCCCATACCAGCACTGCCAGAGAATCCCGGATGGATTTACGGCCGGTCATTTTACGGCTCCGACAGGTTTGGCGTCTTTGGGAGCGGGCCGAAGCGTCCGGACCAGATAATAGAGGCCACGCTGCGTCTGGAAGAGCGAGATGGCCAGGAAGATCGCCGTGCCGCGGATAAGGCCGGGGTTCTTGCGGCGCACCCGCTGAAACTCGCTCCACTGTTCCGAATTGGCGAAAATCAGGTCCGCGATCAGGCGGTGATCGACGGCGCGCTGCGGCGAGAAGGTGCAACCGATCGAGACGAAACCCTCGCCCTTAACCGTCCGCACCACGTTGACAGGCATGGTTTCCGGCACACCCTCGCTATGCGGCTTGACCTTCACGATGGCCGTCGCCCCTTTTTCGATATTCGTCGCGCTATCGAAGAGATTGATCAGCAACCCGTGCACCGACACGTTATCGATAGAAGCCGGCACCCAGGCGTCGCTGCCCTCAAGCTTGACTTCGCAACGCCGTTTGACCGTGATGCGCCGCGACGCCGACTTATCGCCGCGTTCGGAAACGACACCGAGCGCGCAGCCTGCAAAGATGAGATTGAGCAGGTTCCAGCCGCCGACCACGAGCGTGACATCCGCCTTGTAGGGTTCGCTGTAGATGCGCCATACGGCAAAGGCCATCGCCACCACCAGCAGCGCGAAGATGACGAAGAACGGCCGGCTGATTTCCGAAAGCCGCGCCTCGGCAATGGATTCATCCTTCGCCGTCACCTTGAAGGTGGGCTTGCCGGGGTTGAAGATCACCGAAACCACGGCGGGCAGAAGGTGAACCGTCTGCACATATTCGTAAAGCTCAGAAATCCATGGCCAGCGGAAGCTGCCATAGAGATAGTTCTGCATCATCAGGTTCACGAGCATATAGGCCGCCGTATAGGCCAGGAACTCGCCGCCGGAGGCCACGAAAATCTGCAGGTCGAAGAACAGGTAGAAGAGCGGCGCGAACAGGAAGATCGTGCGCGGAAACGGAAACAGCCAGAACAGCGTCGATGACATGTAGCAGAGACGCTGCGTAAACGAGAGACCGCGCCGGAACAGCGGCTGACGGAAGATCAGGATCTGCATCATGCCCTGCGCCCAGCGGCTGCGCTGGCCGATGAAGCTGGCGAAGGTGGCGGGTTGCAGCCCGGCGATCAGCGGCTTGTCGACATAGATGCTGTTCCAGCCGCGGGAATGCAGCGCGAGCGCCGTTTCGCAATCTTCCGTGATGCTGACGCCGCTGAAACCTTCCGTATCCTGCAGCGCCTCGCGCCGCAGGACGGCGGCGGAACCGCAGAAGAAAGCGCCGTTCCATTTGTCGAGACCGCGCTGGATGATGCCGTAGAACATCTCGTTTTCGCTCGGCATCGTCTCGAAGGTGCGCAGGTTGCGCTCGATTGGATCGGGATTGACGAAGAAATGCGGCGTCTGCACCAGGAAAAGCCGGGGGTCCTCTTCGAAATATCCCACCGTCTCCAGCAGGAAGTCGCGGGCGGGCGCGTGGTCGGCGTCGAACACGGTCACAAGCTCGCCGGTCGAATGGGCAAGACCGTTATTGAGATTTCCAGCCTTGGCATGGACGTTGCGTTCGCGCGTCAGGTAACGCACGTCGAGATCTTCGCAGAGCTTCTTCAGCTCTTCGTGGCGGCGCTGCGCCGCCTGCGCCTCGACAATATTGCTGGCGTTGCGCTTCTGCACCGAGCCGCCGTCGTCCAGCAGCCATACGGTGAAACGGTCAGCCGGATAGTCCATGTTCTTGGCCGCTGCCAGCGTATTGGCGAGAAGTTCAGCATCCTCGTTGTAGCTCGGCACGAAGACATCGACCGTCGGTCGGTAATCGGGCGAACCGGGCCGCGTCTTGCGCGATGGCAGCGGCATCGACACGATGACAAGGCTGAGGCCCAGCATCACGACGCTATACATCTCCGCCAGATAAAGCAGAAAACCGGGAATGAAGTTTTCGAGCTGGTTGACCGGCGGCAGCGTGCTCGTGGTGCGCCAGTAGACATAACGCAGAACGATGGCGGTGCCGAAACCGAGCGCGACCAGGCGCCAGGCGCCCTGCCCGTTGAAGCTCTTGATCGTTGCGAGAAGGATGAGCGAAATCGCGGTTGCCACCAGATGCGTCTGCAGGCTGACCGGCATCGTGACGATGGCCAGAACGCAAAGCGACACAAGCAACCAGACAATGACTGTGATGGCCTTGTTCATCCAGAAACTTTCCGTTCTCGTCCCCATCCGGAATTTAGGCCCGGAAATTTTGCGATATGCGCCTCGGCGCTTCCTTCTCCGCTGGTTCCGGCGATCACCTGCATCCTGGTGACGCTCCCGAACCGGACAGACAAGCTGGCGAGGGAATGGACACCTGCGGCACCTGCGACGGTTGCCGGCTGCTTTCCACCGGCCCGCCATCCATCCGCCTGCCCGCCACCGAAGGTCGAACAGGCTGGACCGGCGAACCCGCCGATGTTGGCGATGGGATATTGACGGCAGCAACGGGTGGCAGCGGCTGTGGTTCCGGCTGCGCGGGTATGACGGTCGCCACGCGGCGGACTGGCCGGACGGGCACACTAGCGGTCACTTCGCCGCCGGGTCGCATCGGCACATCCTCCGCCTTCATGGGATAGACCGGGCTTCCGGGTCGCCCGAGGTTCTGATCGACGGCCCGCGGCGTGCCGTAGGGGTTCCAGCTCGGCGAGGCATAGGTGCCGGTAATGGTGTAATTATACATGACCGCCAGCAGCCGCTCGACGCTTGCGCCAGATTGGCAAAGACGCAGCCGCACCTTGATGCGTCCTAGATTGCGGAAGTCCTGCCGCATGCTTTCCGGCGAGCGTATGTCCTGCCAGCCATAAAGGCAGCTATCGTCGCCGCGGCCGTGGCCGGCGGCATAGGAAAACGCACCATAACCGTTCTGCAGGTAATTTGCCGACATGGCTATGTTTTCGCCCGGAAACTCGGCGCGGATTTCCCGCGCGACGGAAGATGCCCGGAAACCGGAAAAAGCCAGGGCGTCGCCACCGGTGTCGCCGGCCTGTTGCGGACCGAAAAACTCCGCCTTGATGTAGTTCTGCCCGGGGGTCGCCGCCTCAGAGCGCAAAATGACCTGCTGCGCCACGGCGTTGGAATAGGTTCGGTTGACCACGGTGACGATTTCGGGACCGCCGGGTGGGGGGAAAACCAGCGCCTCGGAAGGAGATGCCATCTGCGCGCCGCCGAACGACCGAACGCCCGCGGGAGTATTGCAGCCCGAAAGAACCGCAACGGAGAACAGCAATGAAGTATAGGCAGAAAATTTCACTGCCTTGCGCCCCTTTGTTTCCCCAACGCCGCCCAGGTTAAAAGGAGACCGAATCACTAATGACCAGACCATTGCTACGAAATACGTGAGGACTACGAATAAGCAATCTCAAATTTGCGTTGTAATTTCTGACACTTTATGAATCGCGAATCGCCGTTGCGGCCCTCATCTCCCACGAAAGAAGGGGAACTAATGACGCCGCCAGGGGTTGGCGTCCTGTCAGGCCGATAATTTTACGGTTGCAGCGCAATATGTCCCATGGTCTACTTGCGTCTATTATTACGTATTTTTATTGGTCAAATTTTTAATTCAACTGTAAAAACAGAGAGTTACCATATGACAGTGCAATTTCCGAGCATCGCGCAGACGCTTGCCGAAGAGATCGGAACATTACGCAAATGGCTTGACAAAGACGCTCTGCCCCTGTGGTGGGAGGCGGGTTCGGCCCGCCCGGATGGCGGCTTTTACGAGCGTCTCGGCCAGGATGCGAAGCCGGTTTTTTCCGATGACCGCCGCGCCCGCGTGCAGCCGCGTCAGGCCTATTGTTTTGCCGCCGCCGGCCAGCACGGATGGCAGGGGCCGTGGAAAGATGCGCTCCTGCACGGTCTCTCCTGGTTCGAGAAGGTTTATCGCCTTGAAAACGGCCTTTACGGCAACCTTGCCGACCAGACCGGCAGGCTGATCGACCCCTCCTTCGATCTTTACAATCAGGCCTTTGCGCTTTTCGCCGCCGCGCAGACGGCCGCGAGCCTTCCCGAGCGCAGGGACGAGATGCGCGGCCGGGCGCTTGATATCCTTGCCATCCTCGAGCGTGACTACAGACATCCCATTGCGGGCTTCGAGGAAGAAAACCCGCCGCGCACGCCGCTCTGTTCCAATCCGCATATGCACCTTTTCGAGGCGATGTTGGCCTGGGAGCAGCAGGACCCGCAAGGTCCGTGGTCGGCGCTGGCTGACGAGATCGCCGGTCTGGCGCTAACCCGCTTCATCGATAGCGGCAATGGCGGGCTGCGCGAGTTCTTCGCCCATGACTGGACACCCCATGACAGCGACAAGGGCCGGATCATGGAGCCGGGCCACCAGTTCGAATGGGCATGGCTTCTGGTGCGCTGGGGAAGCCTGCGCGGAAACGATGAAGCGATCGACAAGGCAAAACGCCTGTTCCAGATCGGCGAAGAGCACGGCATCTGCCCGCGCCGCAAGGTGGCGGTGATGAGCCTCTACGACGATTTTTCGGTGCATGACGGGCTGGCGCGGTTATGGCCGCAGACGGAATGGCTGAAGGCTTCGGTGCGGCTGGCGAGCGTCACGAACGGCGAGGAACGGCAGCGTTACCTTGCCTCCGGTCTCAGCGCCATCGGCGCGCTGCAGCCTTTCCTCGACACGCCGGTCAAGGGTCTCTGGTTCGACAAATGGCCGGCCGACAGGCCGATGCTCGACGAGCCGGCGCCGGCAAGCACCTTTTATCACATCGTCTGCGCCATCTATGAGGCCGAGGCCGTGCTGGCGACGGCTAACTAGCATCGGACCACCGGACGAGCGGCATCACCGCTCGCCGGTTTTCGACGTCGATCAGGCCTTGGCCGGGCGCACGACGCGCCAGTCCGGTCTGCCGAGATTGTGCGGCCAGGAATGAACATCCTTGTCGTTGAAATAGACGACCTCTTCCAGCTTTGGAAAATCCGCCTGTTTCAGCGTCACGTCGTTCATCCACGGACGAACATAGGAATCGCCGCCTTCATAACCCAGTTCGGCAACCCAGACCGGCTTGTTGAAGGTTTCGACAAGTCCATAGCCCTTGCGCAGCAGATCGGTGAAGGTCTTCGGTCCGCCATATTCGATCTTGTCGTACTCCTCGAGACCGAAGACCGAGAGGCCGACCAGATCGGCGTAACTATCACCGGGGTAGTAGGCCTGCAGACCCTCCAGACCTTTCGGTGACCACATCACCTTGACGCTGGGAACCGCCTTGCGGGTCATGTCCACCATGCGTTTATACGCCGTGATGTAATCACGTGGGTTCCAGCCCGACCACGAGAAGCGGCCGGACGTGTCTTCCATTTCCTGTCCCCAGCGCAGGATCAGCGGGCTTTTCATCGCCGACATGCGCGCGGCGATCGCCTGCATGTTCTGGTCATAGTCACCTCTCATCACCTTGCGGCGCAACTCGTCGGAGGTGAGCCGCCAGTTAACGTCCCAGGACCAGGGTTCGACCGTGATCAGCACGTTGCGCTTGCGCTCCAGAGCGTAGGCATCCGCAAGTGCGAGACTGTCGAGATCCACGTCCTCCCAGGGCAGGAACAGATGTTCCGACGCCACCCCGGTCTGGGCCGTGAAATCGCCGTGCGGATCGTAGGCACCGAAACGGATACCGTCCGCATGCAATGTCGGTCTTTTGTCGGCAAGTGTCTTCATGCCCGTCGACGTCATGGGGGCGACACCCTGTGCGTCGAGCTTGAGCACCGGATACATACCGGCGGTAAAGGCTGCGGCGGCACCACCTGCGAACAGAAGTTTTCTTCTTGTTATCTGCATGACACCTTACTCCCTACCTTGTTGCCGTCATCGCCTTGTCGTAAGCGGCGATCTGCGGCGTGACATCGTCCTTGCGGACGAGTTTGAGGAACTCATCGCCAGGGCGTGGCGGGTTGTGCCGGAACACGTACCATGGCCCGCCCTGTTTGCGCTGGTAGAGCACCTTGCCAATGCGGCCATGGTCGAAGCAGGTATCGGCCTTGCCGTTTCCTGCCGCACTTTTCCAGGTGGCGCGCATGCACAGGGTGCCGTTGGCATCGACGGTCCAGCGGCCTTCACCGATGGACTTCTTGCCCTTTTCTTCCGTTGCAGCGACGAATTTGCGGTCTTGGGCGATGAAGCGTCCGCCGCCCGTTTCCCATTTCCAGGTCTTGTCGAAGTACATGTCCACGACTTCGCTGGTTCTGAGCGGTTTCGGCGTCTTCGTGCCGCCTGCAGCGTGGACGGCGCTTGGCACGACCACCGCAAGACAGAGTACGAAAGCGGAGAATCCGCATTTGCTTATTGTTGTTTTCATCACAGCCTCCTCCTTCATTGTCCGACCCTATTGTCGGCCAGCATGATCTCTCCGGTTGTCACCGCCGGCGGCGGCACCACCATGGGTTCCGCCTGCATTTCCTGCGGTCCACGCAGTCCCGGCACGGCGATGCGCAGTTTCAGACGTACCGATCTGGCACCCTCCACGCCCGCGCCGGCGACCGTGAACCGCGTTTCAGTGAAACTGACATAGGGTTGCCCGTGCGACAGGGCTTCCAGCCCGCCGATCGCATGGGAGCTGAGTTCTGCGGCACTCCCCGCCACCAGCAGCAGCGAACAGGCAGCGGCGGTCGCTCCCCCACGCAATGCCGGCAGCCTTGGCACGCCGTTTTCCATCGCATGGCGGATGAGCAGAAACACCGAAAGGCCCGCATAGATCGCCACATTGAGGGCGGCGAAGACGAAGAAGCCCTCCGCCCCGTTTTCACGCGGCGCCAGAACCATGGCCACAAGGCTGAGCGCTGCCAGAAGAATGTAAGGCGCGACGACCCTCAGCGGCAGCGGCGGTTTTGCCTGCGTGCCCTTCGGCGTGATGCGGAAATCGACGAAATCGCCACGGATCGTGTCGCGTATTGCCGCCAACACACCCATCAGCGACCAGGGCCAGCGCAGGAACAGAAACACTATGGCTTCCCAGCTGAAGAGCTTCGCATCATGCGGACGGAATGCGCCCGTGGCACGCCAGAAGAACGCAAAGACGATCATGATCAGCGAAACCGGCAGGAAATGCGCCAGGAACGCCGGATAGGACGCATTGACCAGCACATCTCCGCGCATCAGCGCAACGGCGGGAAGCACGAACATCAGCGCCATGAAGCCGGAAAACAGGGGATACCAGAGCTGCGAAAACAGGAACTGGAACTTCAGCCGCGGCGACAGCTTCGGCACATAGTGCCGCGAATATTGCAGCAGAATGGTCATAAGGCTACGCGACCACTGAAACTCCTGCACGATGAGATCGGCAAACGTCACCGGTCCGTCGCCATGGGCGATGGCGTTGACGGCGTGAACACCGCGCCAGCCTCCGGCATTCATCAGAAGCGTGGTGGAATGATCCTCGGCAAGCTCCGGCCCCAGGCCGCCCACTTCACGCAGGGCCTTCGTGCGCACGGCGTAGTGCGAGCCGATGCAGAGCGGCGCCCAACCATTATTGTAACCCAGCTGCAGCGCGCCATGCAGGCTCGCCTCGGCATATAGCCTGCCGCGCGCCGCCCAGCTTTCACCGGCATTGGCATCGCAAATGCTCGGGGCCGAAACATATCCAATCTTCGGATCGGCAAAGGGACGGATGATCTCGCTCAGATAATCCGGTTCCGGCACATGGTCCGCATCGAACTGCGCGACGAAATCATAACGCCCATACCCGTAATGGTCGTAGAAATAGGCGAGATTGCCCTCCTTGCAGCGCGTGCGCCGAGGCCAGCTCTTGCGATGATACTCGGCGACACCCTGTCGGGTGGAAACGAAAACGCCGTGCGCGCCACACCATTTCAGCGTTTCCGCATCCGGGGCCTCATCCGCAAGCCACACGTCGAACTCCAGGCCCTTCTGCTCCAGCATCGCGAGCAGCGTCTTCTGCACCACGGCGAAAGGTTCCGACGGCGCCTTGGTGACGACCATCGCCACCCTGCCCCGCGGCAGAGGGGAGCGCCGGTCGACGACCCTTGCGTTGAGAAAGATGAAGATGAAATAGGACGGCAGAAGCGTGATCCACGCGAGCGTGATCGTGACGACGGTGTAATAGGGCCAGTCGATGACGCGATCGCGATCGAGCCACCAGATCCAGAAATAGGCGAGTGTCACCATCCATCCGCCGATGCCGAGAAGATAGGCCATGCGGTTCCAGCCGGCAAAGACCGGCAGCATCCGCAGATCGCTGGTGACTGCGACGGCGCGGGCCGAGGGAACGGAAGGGGTTGAACGCGCTTTCATGACCGCACCTCCAGTCCGAAACCGGGACCGGCCGTCCGGATGATGGTATCGATATCCGAACGCTTCGGGATAAAGCCGAGCATCTCTTCCGCACGCTTTATATCCGCAAACAGGGCTGGCGGATCGCCGGCACGCCTCGCACCGAAATGAACCGGCACTTCCTGCCCCGTCACGCGGTGGATCGCCCGGATGATGTCACCGACGGATGTGCCGTGACCGGAGCCGAGATTGACGCGCAGCGTCTCGCCACCCTCGGCAAGATAGTTGACGGCGGCGACATGGGCATCGGCCAGGTCGCTGACATGGATATAATCGCGAATGCAGGTGCCGTCGCTGGTGTCGTAATCCGCCCCGAAGACATCCAGTTGCGGCAGCCGTGCGGCAGCCGCCATCAGCGCCCGCGGGATCAGATGGGTTTCAGGCTCATGCCGTTCGTAAAGCTCACCGTCCGGATCGGCACCGGCGGCATTGAAGTAACGCAGGGCAACGAACCGCAGACCATAGGCCGCAGCATAATCATCAAGCGCCATTTCGAATATCAGCTTGGTGCGCCCGTAAGGGTTGACCGGCATTTGTGCCGTTTCCTCGCGGATCGGCAATTGCGGCGGAACGCCATAGGTGGCGCAGCTGGAAGAAAACACCAGCCCGCCGATATTCTGGTCGAGACAGGCATCCAGGAGCGCCAGGCTGCCGCCGACATTGTTGCGGTAATATTTGCGCGGATCTTCGACGGATTCGCCGACATAGGCATTGGCGGCGCAATGAATGACGAAGGCCGGCGAGAATTCCCTGAGCGTGGCCTTCAGGAGACCACGATCCAGAATATCCCCCTCGATGAAGGGACCCCAGCGGACAGAATCCGCGTGACCCGTCGAGAGATTGTCATAAGCGATGGGCTTGAAGCCGGATTGGGCCAGCGCCTTGCAGATGTGGCTGCCTATGAATCCGGCCCCGCCCGTGACGAGGATTGTGCGGGGCATCTCATACGGCCTCCGCTACAGTCTTGCCTGCCAGCAGTGCATCGAAATAGACGATGGTTTTTTCCAGGCCGATTTCGAGCGGCACGCGCGGCTGCCATCTCAACAGTTCCTTTGCCCGCGAAATATCGGGGCGACGCTGCTGCGGATCATCGATCGCGGCGGGCAGATGCACGATGCGCGACCGGGAACCCGTCATGCGGATGACGATATCGGCGAGCTGCCGCACCGGAATTTCCGTCGGGTTGCCGAGATTGATCGGCCCGGTGCAATCCTTCGGCTTGGCCGAGAAGCGCAGGAAACCGTCGATCAGGTCATCGACATAGCAGAAGGAACGGGTCTGGCTGCCATCGCCGTAAATGGTGATGTCAGCGCCCTTCAACGCCTGGACGATGAAGTTCGAAACCACACGTCCGTCATCCGGTCGCATACGCGGCCCATAGGTGTTGAAGATGCGTCCCACCTTGATATCGACACCGAAGCTACGGTGATAATCGAAAAACAGCGTTTCGGCGCTGCGTTTCCCTTCATCGTAACAAGCTCGCGGCCCGATTGTATTTACATTGCCGAAATAGGTTTCCGGCTGCGGATTGACGTGCGGATCGCCGTAGACTTCCGAGGTCGACGACTGCACTACGGTTGCACCGCATCTGCGCGCTACCTCGAGCACGTTGACGGCGCCAAGCACATTGGTGAGCAGCGTGCCGACGGGATCGCGCTGATAATCTGGCGGTGAGGCCGGTGAGGCGAAGTTGAAGATCAGCGAGACATCGATGTCATAGGGTTTGCGCACATCGTGCTCGACTAGCAAAAAACGCTTATTGTCCCGCAAATGCGCCACATTCGCAGTGCGCCCGGTCGAGAGATCGTCGAGACAGATCACCTCGTGACCGCAACTCAGCAGGCGTTCGCAAAGATGGGAACCGAGAAAACCGGCGCCGCCATTGACGAGAACACGTTGGCCAGGCCTCCACTCGGAGTAGATGGTGACGCCGTTGTCATGTTCGTTGGGAACGAAATTACGCATTACACACTCCTCCCCATGAGGAATCAGCGCAGCTGATTCAACTAAACTGGATCAAACTCCCGATTGCACGAAATCTTGAATATCATCCTCCGGTTTTTACTTCTTCTGGAGGTTTTAATATTTCGATTCGATAAATTTCAACTTTCATGATAGGCGCGGAAGAAAACAGGTCAACTTAATTTCATCAAAATATTACAATTGATTACCCAAAATTACTCAAAATAGTCTCTTCATTTAATACTTTTTAACTATGCCTCCATTATGCCTTTCTTATTGAGCATTAGCGCAAGCTTCGCTCAACCAGTCGGGGCTATCCTGGTTTTGTAAGGCTCGGTCCACCGGGAACAAAACCGCCCGGCGAGATGCGACAGACAGTCGATTTCAGGGGACACACATGATGAATGAAATGCCTTATTCCCATGGCGGCAAAGCAGCCCGCCATTGTCGTTTTGCGCTTGTTGCCGCAGCACTTGTAACTTTCACTTTCGCGACGGCTTCATGCTCAGTGGTCGAAGACGCCGTTCTCATCAAGACCGCGTCGGCCAATACCGCCACGATCAACAGCCGGGTTGCTCCGGCGAAGGCGTCCTACGGTTATCAAAAAACCGGCAACGCAGCCGTTACGCTTGTTGCCGATGCCTCGGGCACACCCGCGGCATCGCGGCAGTCCTATTCGGGTTCTTCTCCCTATATCTGCTCACCGAGCGGATTCGGGCAGAAATCCCGCTGCTTCCTGAGGCCCTGAGCCTCCTGGAGAGAAACCGGAGGGAACTGGCGTCCGGACGGCTCTAGCCGCCCCGACGCTCAGTTCTTCCAGCCGCCGGAGAAGGTCGTGTCTTCGTCTTTGTTGAAGAAGCGCGACGCCGCCTCCGTGCGGTTGCGCACGTTCATTTTCTTATAGATATTGCGAACGTGAACCTTGACAGTGTTCTCGGACAGATGCAGCCGATCAGCGATGATCTTGTTTTGCGTTCCCTTGCAAAGCAGGTCGAGGATTTGCACCTCGCGCGTCGTCAGCGCGGCCACGTCACCCCTGCTCGCAGCAAGGGCATCGGCACGATTGGCGATCACGGCATTGCTTTGAACGCTCTTGCCATTGATGGAAGGCGAATAGGGCGTGAGCTTGCCCAGAAGAGCTGCGGGAAAATGTTCCCCGCCCTTCATAAGCAGATCGACGGCCGCCATAAAGACATCGAGCCTGAGATTGAGCGGCAGCACGCCATCAATGACGCGCATTCCCACCAGCCTTTTCAGCGGCTCTTCGAATTTGTCGATGGTTTCGACGACGAGCGCGATCGGCGCGTCGGGATGCTTTTCCCGAACCTCCGAAAGAACGGCATGAAGGCGCTCACCGGGCATCCGGTAAGGCAAAACCAACCGCACATTGTTGCCGTAATCGTCCTCGATCCCCCCTGACGAGGTTATACTCACCACCGCGAATGTAGGGAACTTTTTGCCCAGCGCCTCCATGAGGCACTCGGAAAACAGGTCCGGATCCGCGATGACCAATAAAGTTCCATTTATAGGAGCAACGGCGTTTTTTTGTTTTGCCGCATAATCTGAAGTTCCCATGAACATTGACGCCTCCCTAAAGCGCTTACGCATTACGTTCTTTTGGTTGTGCAGTCTGTTGTCCGTCGGGTATCTTTCCCCTGGATCTTTAGGGGCCTCTCCCCGCCTCAGGCCATGTCAACTATTATTAATCACCCGTTAATTAACACACGCTAATACGAAAAGCTGTGTAAATAAATGGCCCAAACGGGTTATTTTTTACAATTGACATACAAAATAGGTTACACCGAGATAGAATCATTCATCCGGTAACCCGCTGCAAAAACAAACACATCGGAAAAGCTTTCGCTGTGGTTTTGCAATCCTGGAAAATATAACTTTTAGTTGATATCCCTTTACATAGCTCGCCGGCGAAAGACCCCCGGAGCTGTTCCGTTTCGGGATAATGGCCTTTTCCCACCGAAATAAACCATGTTTTTCGAAAAGCCGCGTTTCTTCCGGCACAGCGGCATTTTTCTACGGCCAAACCAGCGAAACGGACCGCCGGACCACCGCTCGCGACATATATATTCGGGATGGGCGCCGATGTGTTTAGCCCGAATTGATATCTAGGAAGCGCAATTTTTCTGCGGCACAGTCTGACCGTCGCTGAACGGCGGCCGATGGAAAGACACCTCCGGCCTTGACGTGTGTTTGAAAACGCCGGTCCCTTTTCAAGAAATATGCAAAGCGAAAAAGACGAAAGCCACCGCGCTCCCCATCGGAGCGAGGAACGGATTTGTGCGCCGTTTTACCGAGTAGCGCACAAGGGCTGAACGAAAAGAGCCCGGTCACGGGTCAATACCGAACCGCAGATGATGCGTACCGAGTGCATCTGCAAACATCAATCTTAATGCTATCAGGAGCAAGCGCGAAAAAATCCCGTTTGAGATGAGAGGGATTTCGAAAGCTGCTCCGAGCTTTTCGGAGGAAATCGAAATGGGTTATAATCCAAAGTCCGGCGACGATATCACCAAGATCGGCGCGCTTTCCGATGGTTTTGCCAACACGGCGACCAACGACGCCAAGGTGGAAGACAGCAACGTCGGCACCGCAAACGGTGAAAACCGCAACAACGACAACAGCGACAACAGCACCAATGTGGATGTTGACGCCAAGGTCGATGTTTCCGCCAATAACGGTGACAATCGCGACAACGACTATGACTGGAGCTATGACAGCAAGTCCTATAGCGACAACGACACGAGCACCAAGACGAGCACCGAAACCAACACCGATATCAAGGTCGACTACGACTGGAGCTATGAAAGCAAGTCGTACAGCGACAACGACACCAATGTGAAGACCATTACGGATACGGACACGAAGACGTCCAACTATTCCGACAACGACACCTCCACCAAGACCACAACGACCTCCGACAGCTTCAACTCCGCTGACAGTTTCTACAAGTCGGATGACGACTTCGGCAACATCACGGGCGTCAAGGATGTCGGCAATCTCGGCATCGCCGGCGGAGACCTCACCTTCAACCTCGGTGACGACTTCTCCTTCACGCTGGACGTTGACAACATCCTCAACGGCTCGCTCAATGGCGACGGTAACGACACCGGCTTCAGCATGGTGCAGGCCAACCACCTGGCAGATCAGGATGAGGCCTATGACATCAAGATGCAGAATGGCGGTGCGGAAAACCATCTGAGCGCCAATGCCGGTGACGCCTTCGGCGCCGAAGGCATCGACGGCAAGGGATGGGACCTCAAGGCCGGCGACGACGCCGCAGGTACCAGCACTGCAGATGCATCGGCAATCCTTGCAAATTCCGGCTTCCATCTGGAACTGGTGCAGGGTGCCAACATGCTCTCCAACGCAGTTGACGCCACGATCACAGGCGGTAACTCGCATGTTTCTGACGTCGGTGAGGATCACTCCTGATACCCACCTCTTGACGAAAAGAGCTGCACCGGCACCCGCCGGTGCAGTTCGCGGTTGAAGGACCGGGTTTGCGTAAAACGAAGCACCGCCTCTGAGACGTGTGCCATGCGCAGCCCCAGGCTCTGCCGCGATGATCAGGGAGGGACCTCCAATGCATATCGACAAGATTTCGGACATGATTGCGCATTTCATCGGCCTGTTCGACACGGTGATCGAGGATGCGCGTCTGAGAACCAACTATAGCGAGGGCCCGGCACGTTCTGATCCGGACCGCCTGCCGGACGATGAAGCGGCAAAGCTGCTCGACAAGAACTACGACGTGCCGCTGCAGGACTACGACCCCGGCGTCAAATACAGCGCCGGCTATTATGATTTTGACTATATCCGACCGCATTTCGCCCGCGCTGTCGAATACGACATGCAGCAGCTTGCAAATGCCATTCCGGTCGATATTTCCGCCGCTCATTTCCGCTTCCCGGGCCGCCTTTCCTTTGAGGAAGAATATGAACTGGTGGTTCACCCCGGCCCCGGCTCGGTCATCGCGCATGTAGCGCAGGTCAATATTCTTCAGGACGACGACTATCTGAACATGACTGATGGCCCCTATGTGTGGCGCGACACCAGCTTCGTGACAGAGCGTACCGTCGAGTTCTACAATGAAGCAGCTATCTTTACGCCTTTTTCCGTTTTCCAGCGCACCGACAGTTACGATGCGCTGCAGGCGCTCGCCAAATCCGCGCACGACTATATCGACCATGCCCGCGAAAACGATGTCACCTCGCTTGGCACCGGTGCGGACCAGGATTTCGTTCTGGCCGGCAACGATGTCGACGGTATTTACGTCAATGGCTCGATAGCCAGCGAAAAGCCGATGCTTGATGACTACATGCCCGATCGCGGTATCGCCAAGCCGCCGGAAGAGCCGGAAAAGAGCGATGTTTCGCTGCATGAGGATAGCCCGGCCGGCAACAGCCTTGATGTCGCCGCAGGCGCCAACGTCGTCGCCAACATCGCTACTCTGGTCAATACAGGCGTCATGACTTCGGTGACCGCCGTCATGGGCGATTATCATCAGATCGACGCCATCACCCAGGCCTATATCTATAGCGACCGGGACGAGATCGACTCCGTGTTCACACACTCGGAAGATCAGGCGGCGACGGTTGCCTTCAACATCGCCAGCTTCGAGCGCACCATCTATCCCGGCGCGGAAAACGCAGCAGCGGACAGCCAGGAAACGGGCGCCCCCCCAATATTCCCCACCGCCTGGCGTGTCAGCGTGCTGGAAGGCGACGTTTCCTTCGTGCACTGGATCGAGCAATACCAGTTCGTCAGCGACAACGACACGATGACGATAACCACCTCGGGCGCTACCGTCAGTCTGCTGACGGGCGGCAACGCCGCGCTCAACATTGCGAATTTCCTCGGCATCGGCATGCAATACGACCTGATCATCGTCGGCGGCAATGTGCTGGACATGAACCTGATCAGCCAGATCGCCGTGCTTTACGACAATGACTGGGCGCGCGCCAATCCCGATGCGCCTGATGGCGCCACCATCCAGTCCGGCAACAACCTTCTGTGGAACGATGCCGCCATTCACAATGTTGGCAGCAACGACCGTTTTGAAACCATGCCTGATTACATGACGCAGACGGTCAACGCGATCAACGCGCGCGACCCCAACATGCCGGATGCGCTGGCTCATGACGTCAATTTCGCCGGCTATGAGGGGCTGAACGTCCTCTATATCACCGGCAATCTTTATGATGTCAGCATCATCAAGCAGGTGAGCGTGCTGGGCGATTCCGACGACGTGACGCAGGCAGCCGCCAAGGTTCTCGAAAACAACGAGGACGCCACCGTCCACATCGATACCGGCAGCAACGCCGTCGTCAATCTGGCGCAGATCGTCGATTACGACAGCTTTGGCTCCACCACCTATGTCGCCGGCGGCGTTTATTCCGATGCCATCCTTATTCAGGGCGGCATCATCGAAAACGACACGTCGCAACCCCAGCAGGGTCAGCTGGCAAACGAGGTCATCGCCTTTCTTCACGACGATCCCGCCACCATCGAAAACGAATCCGATGGCGTCATCAATGCCGGTCACGACCTGTCATGGTCGAACGGACATTCGGCCGACGTCATGCAGGCGGTGACCGCGTAGATTTGGCTGGCGGGGCGACAATCGCGTCCCGTCACGGCCGAACCGCAAACACCGTGAGATCACCGAGGGGACCGATAAAAAATGGATCATATTTCAAGAAAAACCATTGCCGACGGACGCTCGCTGGACTTGCCGCTGGATCAGGAGGCGGAAGACAGCAAACTAACGGACGCCTGTATTTCAGCCATCAATGAAGCCGTCGAAAACCTGCGCCAATTATCCGGCGCGGAACAGGCCGCAAAAACCATTTCATCACCAACGCAGATCATTCCCCCACAATCTCTTCCCCAACCTCATGCAAAAATAGAACAGGCGGAACAGCTACGCGACGTTCCCCCGGAAAAGCCGGCGCCTCAGCAGGACCGGCAACCCGTCTCTCCGCCGGAACCACATGCCAAGATCGACAATACCGACCTGCCTTTCGTCAAGACCATCGATAACAATGAAGGGCCGATCCGTGAAAACGAGCGCCGGCCGGTAACGGGTGGTGGCGGCAAGGAACCGACGGACAATGGCGGTGGCGGCGGCGGCGGCGGTGGCGGTGGCGGAAGCGAGAGCGGTTTCCATAAGCGCAGCGAGCCGATCAACTTCGCCGCAAGTCTCGCCAAGGGCATCGCCGCCGTGCGACGCAACATGGTGGTGGTGATGCTGTTCACCGTCGCCATCAACGTCCTGCTGCTCGCCATCCCCCTTTATCTGTTCCAGATTTCCGACCGAGTATTGACCAGCCGCTCGATGGATACGCTTGTCATGCTGACGGTTGCCGTGCTCGGCGCGGTTCTGTTGCAAGCCTTCATGGACGCCATCCGCCGCTTCATCCTGATGCGAACCGCCGTCGAACTTGAGGTACAGCTTGGCGCGCCGATCCTTTCGGCCGCCGCCCGCGCCTCCCTGCATGGCAGCGGCAAGGACTACCAGACATTGCAGGACTTGCAGCAATTGCGTTCGTTCATCACCTCCGGCACCCTCATCGCCTTTCTCGACGCACCGCTGATGCCGCTTTTTATCGTGGTGGTCTATCTCGTCCATCCGCATCTCGGCATCATCATCATGGTCTGCTGCGCCGTGCTGTTCATTATCGCCTGGTTGAACCAGCGCTTCACCGCGAGACAGTTTTCCGAGGCGTCCGGTTATCTCAGCCGCGCCAATTTCCACCTCGACTCCATGTCACGCAATTCGCAGATCATCAATGCGCTGGCGATGATACCGGAAGCGGTGAAGATGTGGGGGCGCGAAACCGCAGGGTCCCTGAAATCTCATGTGGCGGCGCAGGATCGCAACATCATGTTCTCGGGCGTTTCCAAGGCGGCGCGCATGATCACCCAGGTGGCGCTGCTTGGCTGGGGCGCGCATCTGTCGCTATCAGGTGAACTGACCGGCGGCATGGTGATTGCAGCCTCCATCATTTCCGGCCGTGCGCTGGCGCCCATCGAAGGGGCAATCGAAGGCTGGCACCAATTCAACAAATCGGCCGCCGCCTATGGCCGCATCAAGCAGCTTCTAGTCAATTCGCCGCTGAATTTCCCGCGCCTGCGCCTGCCCAATCCGGAAGGGCGTCTCGACGTGGAGCGCATCCTCTTCGTGCCGCCGCCGCAGAAGAAGGTGATCCTGAACGGCATCTCCTTTTCGCTGAAAAAGGGGGAATCGCTTGCCATCATCGGCAATTCCGGCTCCGGCAAGACGACGCTCGGCAAGATGCTGGTCGGCTCGATCCTGCCTACTTCAGGCAATGTGCGCCTTGACCTCATGGATCTGCGCAACTGGGACCAGCGGCAGTTCGGTGAAAGCATCGGCTATCTGCCGCAGGACGTGCAGCTTTTTCCGGGCACCATCAAGGCCAATATCTGCCGCATGCGCGACGATATCGAGGACCGGCAGATTTACGAGGCAGCGGTACTGGCCGATGTGCATGAGCTGATCGCCGGTTTTCCGCAGGGCTATGAGACCGTGGTCGCCGCCGACGGCGCGCCGCTTTCCGGCGGCCAGAAACAGCGCATCGCGCTTGCCCGCGCCTTCTTCGGCGACCCCAAATTCGTGGTGCTGGACGAGCCGAACTCCAACCTGGATACGCAGGGCGAACAGGCGCTGGCCAAAGCCCTGCTGCACGCCAAAAGACAGGGCATCACCACCGTCACCATCACCCAGCGCCCGGCGCTTCTTCAATGCGTCGACAAGATCATGGTGCTGAAGGACGGATCGGTCGCCATGTTCGGCGAAAGGATGGATGTGCTGAAGGCGCTTTCCGGCAATGGCCGCCCGGCCAGCCAGTCCCCGCAGATCGAGGGTTGAGGACCGTCATGTTCAAGAAGAAAAATGCCGTTGCCGAAATCAAACCCCAGGGCCAGCTCGAATGGTATAGCGAAGTGCCGCGCTCGATCCGCCTGCATAGTTCGATCGGTCTTGCCGTGCTGCTCGCTTCCTTCGGTGGTTTCGGATTTTGGGCCGGCACGGCACCGCTCTCCTCTGCCATCATCGCCCAGGGTAGTTTCGTCGCCACCGGTAACAACAAGGTCGTCCAGCATCTCGAAGGCGGCATCATCAAGGAAATGATGATCAGCGAAGGTGAGACAGTCAAGGAAGGCGACGTTCTTCTGACGCTGGACAAGACGACGGCGCTTGCCAATGAACGCATGTTGCAGATGAGACGGCTTCGCCTCGAAACCATCGTCACGCGCCTGCGCGCCGAAGCGCAGGGGGAAAAGGGCTTCAAGGTGCCTGATATCGTCATGAAGGAAGCCGGCGATCCTGACATCAACGCCATCATCCAGAGCCAGAACATCGTGTTTCACAGCAAGCTCGTCAAGCTGGAGGAACAGCTCAACCTGATCGACAAGAACATCCGGTCGCTGGAGTTCCGCTATGCGGGTTATGACGGACAAAAACAGTCCTTCGACCGGCAACTGGCACTTTTGACGCAGGAGCGCGATTCCAAGGAGAGGCTCGCGAAGGATGGCGTCATCCGCAAGACCGACATGCTGGCGCTGGAGCGCGCCATTGCCGATGTGATGGGTGACATCGCCCGGCTGAGCGGCGAAATGAACCAGAGTGAGGCGGAGATCGCCAAGTTCAGGCAGGAAGCGATCATCGCCGTCAACGCCAACAAGCAGGCGGCGCTCGACGCGCTGGAAATTGCTGAATCCGATCTAGACAGCGTGCGCGAACAGGTGCGCGGCGCAGCCGAAGTGCTGGAACGCACCATCATCCGCTCTCCCGTCAACGGCACCGTGGTACGCGCCTATTATCACACGCCTGGGGGCGTCATCACGACAGGCAAGCCGATCATGGAAATCCTGCCCGCCCATGTTCCCCTCATCCTCGAGGCACAGGTGCTCAGGACCTCCATCGACCAGCTGCATGAGGGGCAGACCGCCGCGATCCGCCTCTCGGCACTCGACCGCCGCACCACGCCGGTTCTGAATGGGAAGGTTTTCTACGTTTCAGCCGATAGCATCGAGGAAAATGCCGGCCTGCAGGTCAAGGACGTCTATATCGTGCGCGTCCAGATACCTGACGAAGAGATCGCCAAGGTCCATAATTTCCATCCCGTGCCCGGCATGCCCGCCGACGTGCTGATCCAGACCTCGGAGCGTACCTTCTTCGAATATCTGACCAAGCCGATCTCCGACAGCATGTCCCGCGCCTTCAAGGAAAGATGAAGAGATAACAGGGATTTACACTGTCAATCCCGCCCCTGTCGGCATATAATGCCCGTATAATTCTTTGGGGTGGGAGAAGCGGGCATGGCGGTGATGTCGGACGTATTGCTGCTGGTCGGCAGGCTGAATTACGTGTGGACCAACACCGAAAGCCTGATGATCTATCTGATCGTCCATCTCCTGAAAGTGGAGAAGGAAGCGGCCATCGTCGTGTTCCTGACCCTCAACACCACGCGGGCGCGTATGGATCTCATCGAGCGCCTGGCGAAGCTTCCCTCCACCGATGCGAAGGATCGCAAGACGATCCTCTCCATCATGGCGCGGCTGAAGAAGGAAGCGAAGACGCGCAACAAATACAATCACTGCATCTATTCCTTCGACGAGAAGGGCGAAATCGCCAGCACACAGCTGATGCGGCTGGTGGAGGATGACAGCCAGGTGCGTTACGGCAAGGTCGAGCGCATGGACGAGAAGGAAATCGGCCAGCTGGAAAAATCAATCGCCGACATCGTGGAGGTCAGCAAGGACATGTGGAGTTTCATCCACGCCAGTCCGCATGTCTCGGCGGATTATCTCTAGGCTCTCGTCTGTAACCGCATGCCGATCGCCGGGTGAGGCTCGCTACCCTCTGCGGCCCTTGCCGGGAGGCACAGTTTCCCGGCTGCGAAATAAAGCAGGAATGAGCCTATCTGGTAGGGGAAGATGATGTCGATCTCCACGAAGGAACGCACGACAAACAGGGCGCAGATTGCAAACAGGATGACGCCCTGCGGGTCGCTCTTGCGCATCAGCACCGAGCGCAGATGCCCGAGCAACGTTCCGTAAAGCACCATGGCAAGCAGGAGCATGCCAACGAATCCGTTTTCCACCACGGTTTCGATATAGGTATTATGGAAGTGGAAGCCGGTGCGGCCGGTAATGAAGAAATCGTTCCACAGGCGTTCGGCATCGGGAAAACCCGCGACCCAGAACCCCTGATAACCAACGCCGAGGATTGGCGTCTGTTTCGCCGCCTCGATGCCCTGCTGCCAGAGATAGGTTCGGCCGGTCAGCGTCGAATCCTTGCCGAAAATGCCGAGAATGGCGTCGAGCAGGCCGAATTGCAGGGAAGCGACCACCAGCAATGCGCCGAGTCCACCGAGCGCGAAAAACGTCATCTTTCTGTTCGCCGGCGAAAGCATGCCGATGGGAATGAAGCCGATGATGAGGGCGACCACCGCCGCCGTGGTAATAGTGGATGTGGCCGATTGCGACGCAAGGAGGCTATAGGCCGACAGGAGCCCGGTGACGCCGGCAACCGGCAGCCAGATGCCCCTTTGCTTGAGCACCAGCACCGACGCGGCGGCAAAGATGACGCCGAGCGAGGCATAAAAGCCGAGCTGGTTCTTGGAGGAGAAAGCGCCGACGAAACTGTAGGTGCCGTCAAGCGCATCAAAGAGGTAGATGCCGAACAGCAGCGAATAGAGCAGAACGACGGCGATGCCGATAAGCGCGCCACGCGTCAGCGTCCGGATCGAGATCACCCGCATCGCGATCAGCGCGCAGACGATATGCGTCATATACTGGATGGAGGCGCGCATGGTCACCGACGCAGCTTCCGACCAGAAGCTGGACAGAACCGTCAAAATGCCGAAGGCGAAAATCCACAGATAACGCGGATAGTTGCCGAGCACGCGCCGGTAATCGACCACCACCAGCGGCAGCCACATGCCATAATAGGCCAGAACCGAGATTTGCCCGAAACGCGACGAATAGGCGAAAACGAAGAATGACAGCGCAACCGCCGTCATTCCGTAGATTTCATTGCGTTCGGGATCGATCAGCGCCGATTTGGCGATCCGCATGAAAGCCTCACTGCATCAGGATTTCGGACGAGACCTTGATGACGTCGCCGGGCTGGAGAAGTGCGTTTTCATCCACCTTCACTTCCTTCGGCTTGCCGTTTTCCTCACGCACCACGACATAGCTGATCGTCGCGGACTTGCCCGACGGATCGAAACGGATCGCTTCGGCCGATTGCGCCAGTGCTTCCGACATCAATTCGCGGCTGGTAGTCAGCTGCAGATTGAGCTTGTCGAGTTCCGCTTCGGTGTCCTGCAATTCCTTGGAGCGCTGCGCCACCCAGTCGTTGCGCAGGTTGATTTCGTCCTGGGTCGCCTTGTTGATGTCCTGCTTGGCGCGCAGCGACTGCGTATCGATATCAAGCAGGGTGGATTCCACCTCCGCCGCGCGTTCTTCCGCGGAAATACGCCGCTGCGACAACGCAAGCCCCTGCTCGTTCAGCCGGTTGACGCGGTCGCGGTCCTCATTGGCAAGCTGCAGCTGGCGGTTCTGTGTCTCTGATTTCTTCTTCAGGGATTCAACTTCGCTCTGCAAAAGCGCATGCAGGTCGGTCAGCGCCTTGAGCTGCAGGGTGTAACGGTCGGTTCGCGATTTCATCAGCGCGCTCTCGCTGGCCAGCAGCACGTCGATCTCGCTGATCTTCTCCATTTCAGGCGTCTTGGCGATGGTCGTGTCACCCTTGACCTCGGCGATCAGCCGCGCCTGACGCGCGAGCAGCCTTGCCCGCTGGTTGTCGTAAACCGCGGCATCGCCACGGGCATTGATGAAGTCACGGGCAAAACGCTGCCCGGCGTCGGAGCGTCGCAAGCCGCCGGCAAGGCTGACGGCCTTCAGCACGGTAAGATTGGCGGCATAGGGATATTCACCCGGCGTCTGCACATCACCGCTCAGAAAGATCGGCCGGAACTGGGCGATTTCGACGGAGGCCGAAGGCAGGTTGCGAAGGGCGAACTTGCTTTGAAGCTGCGCGCCGATCTGTTCGCTGACTTCCGAGGGCGTCTTGCCCGCGACATCCAGCTGCCCGATGAAAGGCAGAGACAACGCACCAGACGGGCCGACGGAATAATCGCCGTTGATGACGTCCCAGTTGCGGATGCTGCCATCGGCCGGCTGCCACTCGGCAACGCGGATACGCAGTTTGTCGGCGGTACCGAGCTTATATTGAGCGCCATCCGCAGCCAGTGCGGAGAGCGGCGCGGCAAGGGCGACGGAAGCGGCAAGAACGAGGGCCACAAACGGGCGGTGGGCGGCAGCAATAAGGCCGTTCATCGGGAAACTCCCTGTTAGCGGATCGCCATGCAGGCGGTCCGGCCGTCGCGCAACCGGGCAAGGCCGGCTGCGCAGCGCCGCAAAAAGCGGCCGGTATGATTAGCACCAATGACGCACCCAAAGACCGGACTTGGGATCCCGGTCGGGGTGCGTGTCGAAACGAAGATCGATAAAGCCGAACTCAATATCGGTTTTCAGTAGCTTCCGCGTGAAAGGCACACGGCGGGAATGGTCTTGACGATGATGAAGACATCCTGCCGCATCGACCAGTTCTGGACATATTGCGTGTCGAAAGCGACGCGGGTCTTGTAGGAGACGTCGTTACGGCCGCTGATCTGCCACAGGCCGGTCAGGCCTGGACGGGTGCTGAGATAATAAGCGGCAGCACTTTCATAATAGCTCAGTTCCTCATCGACGACCGGGCGTGGGCCAACCACGCTCATTTCGCCGCGGATGATGTTGAGGAGCTGCGGCAGTTCGTCAAGCGAGAGCTTGCGCAGCACGGCGCCGACGGCCGTAACACGCGGATCGTTCTTGAGCTTGCGGGTTGCGCGCCATTCTTCGGCGGCTTCCGGATTGGCGGCAAGATATTGCCGCAGAATCTCATCGCCGTTCATCGCCATCGTCCTGAATTTCAGGCAATGGAAATAGCGGCCATTATGTCCCACACGCCGGTGGCCATAAAAGATCGGGCCGGGATCAGACAATTTCACCAGCGCGGCGATCAACAGGAATATCGGGCTGAAGATGAGCAGCGCAAGTGCAGCCGATGTCATATCGAAGCTGCGTTTTGCGATGCCCCCGATAGGGAAACTGACATCGAAATCTTCGGAGCTGCTGAGTGTCTGTTCAGCCGATTGGGTCGCGGACTTCATAGAGAGAACTCCATTTATGTTTTGCGATTGGTCGGTGCCCGGAGGCGCGTCTTTCCGTCTAAAAGAGATAACAAGTCTGTGTTCGGAATTTGATGCTAATGGATTTTTTGTAAGGCACATTGCCCATAACCGTCTATGCGATTTCTTGCGCGAGCGGCCGATTAACGTCCGGGCAATATTAACGGTTGCATAAAAAAGCAACAAATGGGCGGGCGGCCATGTGTTGAGAGCATGGGTGTCGCGCCGGCATGTATTGGGTTTTGTGCCGTCTACAGTCTTTTCTTATGTGTTTCTTATGACTTGCGCAGATGAGACAGGAACGCCAAGAACAGACATGCCCGTAAAAGACTATTAAAGTTTGTTGCAGCGCAGCAAGATTGTGGCAATGCATATAAAATTTGACATATTGGCTGGGATTTTTTTGCCCGACATTGCCACTGCGCCAATAAAAAACGATGGAAAAATCGCAAGAAGGGCGCAAAGACGGCAAAATAGTGGCGCGACAGTGCGTTCTGATCATGGCAGCTACGCAAAAATGCAAGAGCTGACAATCGAATTCTCTCCACCTCACCCTCTCAGCCGTTTCACGAGCGGCGCTAAGCGCCAAATCCGCTGGAATCAGAAGGTTGGCGGAGTGCAAGCGCTGATGACCTCGCACGGCACGGGACCCACACAACGGAATCGGTGCGGCCTGCGGCTTTCGAAATAATAGGCATCCCCCGGCCCGAGCACCCGCCTCTCATCATCGACCGTCACTTCCAGACGCCCGGAGAGAATGATGCCCCCCTCTTCCCCATCGTGAACCAGCGGCACCTTGCCGGTATCGGCGCCCGGCTGGTAACATTCCTTCAGGATTTGCAGGCTGCGGCCGAAAACATTTTCCCCTACCTGCCGGAAGGAGATCGGCCCCTTGCCGATTTCGACCAGTTCATCCGCCCGGTAAAAGGCCTTCCGGCTTGTCTCCGGCTCGAAAGCGAAAAACTCGGCAAGACCGATCGGTATACCGTCAAGAATGCGCTTCAGCGCACCGACGGATGGGTTGGAGGTGTTGGATTCGATCAGCGAAATCGTCGAATTGGTGACACCGGCACGTCTTGCCAGTTCCCGCTGGGAAATATTATGGCGCAGCCGCAAATGCCGCAAACGTCCACCTATATCCACCGACATGCCCGAGCCCCCGTTGCCCTTGTTCGAAATATCGAAAATACGTGTTGATGCCTATAGCATTTTCAATGACTTGGCCACAGAGAGAAAAGGGCTTGTTCAGTCGCAAAAATAGCTTTCAATCACCGGCAACGAACAGGAGACCACCATGGACAATCCGAGCCGATCCAATTCCACCTCACTCGACAGCTACTGGATGCCGTTTACCGCCAACCGGCAGTTCAAGGCCAATCCCCGCCTGCTGACGAGCGCCGAAGGCATGTACTACACCAGCAATGACGGCCGCCAGGTTCTCGACGGCACGGCTGGCCTATGGTGCGTCAATGCCGGCCACGGCCGCCAGCAGATCGCCTCTGCCGTAAAGCACCAGCTTTCGACCATGGATTACGCACCCTCCTTCCAGATGGGACACCCGGTTGCCTTTGAATTTGCCGAACGGCTGGCGGAAATCGCGCCCGGCCCGGAAGGAGCGAAGCTTGATCGCGTCTTCTACACGGGCTCCGGATCGGAATCGGTCGATACGGCGCTGAAGATCGCCATCGCCTATCAGCGTGCCATCGGCCAGGGCACCCGCAGCCGGCTGATTGGCCGTGAACGCGGTTATCATGGCGTCGGTTTCGGCGGTATCTCCGTGGGCGGCCTTGTCAACAATCGCCGCGTTTTCCCGCAGATCCCCGCAGACCATCTGCGCCACACGCATGATCCGGCGAACAACAGCTTCGTCAAGGGTCAGCCCGAGCACGGCGCAGAGCTTGCGGACGATCTGGAACGCCTGGTCGCCCTGCATGGCGCGGAAACCATCGCCGCCTGCATCGTCGAACCCGTGGCCGGCTCCACCGGCGTGCTGGTGCCGCCGAAAGGTTATCTGGAACGCCTGCGCACCATCTGCGACAAGCACGGCATTCTGCTGATTTTCGATGAGGTCATCACCGGTTTCGGCCGCATGGGCTCCACCTTCGCCAGTAACTATTTCGGCGTTACGCCAGATATCGTCACCACGGCCAAGGGCCTGACCAACGGCGCGATCCCCATGGGCGCGGTCTTCACCAGTCGCAAGGTGCATGATGCGCTGATGCATGGGCCGGAAAACCAGATCGAGCTGTTCCATGGCTATACCTATTCCGGCCACCCGGTAGCCTGCGCCGCCGGCATCGCGACGCTCGACATCTACCGCGATGAGGGCCTCTTCACCCGCGCGGCGGAGTTGCAGGATGTCTGGCACGACGCCATCCACTCCCTGAAGGGCCTGCCCAACGTCATCGACATCCGCACCATCGGTTTCATCGCCGGTATCGAGCTGCAGTCACGCGAAGGTGCTGCCGGCGCACGCGCCTATGATGTCTTTACGGATTGCTTCGAGCGCGGCCTGCTTATTCGCGTCACCGGCGATATCATCGCCCTTTCACCGCCGCTGATCGCCGAAAAATCCCATTTCGACGATATTGTCTCAATCCTCGGCGATGCACTGAAACGCGCAAATTAAAGTATAAACTTCTAATAAAGCAAAGGCTGCAATAAAAATTGCAGCCTTTTTTTTGCTTTTATCAAGAGCAGAGCGAAATAGATCATTTATTAAGCATATTCTATTATTTTTTCGCAGCATAACCAACAGCGCGGGAGCGTTCCATGGCGTCGATACAGCAGAAGACAATATTGGCAAGCGTCGCCATCTTTTTCATCGCCGGCAGCGCCACAGGTGTCGGCATGTGGGCAACGGAAACGCTCAACCGTAATAGCGAATATGTGGCGCTTTCGGCCCATGTACTTCGCAACCACATGCAAGCGGACATGATGCACGACGCGCTGCGTTCCGACGTGCTCGCCGCCATCCTTTCTTCCGATGAAGGGATGGGCCTGGAGCTGAATGCGGTAAAAGCCGATCTCGCGGAACATGAATCCACCTTCCGGCAAATGATCGAGGAAAACAGGTCTCTGTCAGCCGGTACGAACGTCAGGGCCGTCATCGACGGCGCCGAAAAACCGCTTCTTGCTTATATCGATGCCGCAAATGCGGTTGTCGGCCTTGCCGGCGCCCGTCAGGAAGAGGCTCTCAAACTGATGCCCGAATTCACGCGGCAATTTTCGGCGCTTGAAAAAGCGATGGAAACAGCCGGCGACCAGATCGAAGCCCTTTCCGACGCCGCCTCGGCCGAAAGCGAAAAGACCAAGGCGACCATCAACCTCGTTTTGAAGGGGCTGCTGGTTCTAGCCGTGCTTTTCTCCGCCGGACTTTTCCTCCTCACCCGCAAGTCAATCATCCTCCCCGTTCTGCAATTGTCGAAGAATATGGAAATCCTGGCGGCCGGCGATACGTCGCAACCGCCCTCCGGCACCGACCGCAGGGACGAGATCGGCTCCATGTCCGGCGCGGTCGAGATATTCCGGCAGGCAGCCATCGCCAACCGGGCGCTCGAAGAGCAGGCAGCTTCCGCCCGCCGGCAGGCGGAAGCCGACCAGGAGGAAACGCGGCGGCAGGCGGAGGAAGATGCTTCCGAGCGGCTGCGCATCGCCACCTCCGGCCTCGCGGCCGGCCTGAAGCGGCTCGCATCGGGTGATCTGGCCTTCCAGCTCGACGATGCCTTTGCCCCGCAATTTGAAGCCCTGCGCCACGATTTCAACAGCTCGGTGCGGCAACTGGCCGAAACGCTCTTCGCCATTTCCGATGGCATCGGCACCATCGACGGTAGCAGCCGCGAGATCGCCGCCGGCGCCGGCGATCTTTCCCGCCGCACGGAAAATCAGGCCGCCTCCCTTGAACAGACGGCCGCTGCGCTCGATGAAATCACGGTCAACGTGTCGAACGCCAACAAGCGCGCCGCAGAAGCAAGGCTCGCCGCCACAGACGCCAACGAAAGCGCGCTGAAATCGGTCGAAGTGGTCGGCCATGCCGAAGAGGCGATGCGCCGCATCGAGACCTCGTCGCGGCAGATCACCGGCATCATCGGCGTCATAGACGAGATCGCCTTCCAGACCAATCTTCTGGCGCTGAATGCTGGCGTTGAAGCCGCCCGCGCCGGCGAGGCCGGCAAGGGCTTTGCCGTGGTGGCGCAGGAGGTGCGCGATCTCGCCCAGCGCGCGGCAAAGGCCGCAAGTGAAATCCGCGATCATATCCGCCAGTCATCCGTCGAGGTGGAAAGCGGTGTGAAGCTGGTTCTCGATACCGGAACGGCGCTGAAGGATATCGGCGAACGCATTGCCGGCATCGACCGCCATATGAATGCGATAGCCACATCGGCCGCCGAACAATCGACCGGCCTTGCGGAGATCAACGCGGCCGTAAACTCGATGGATCACGCCACCCAGCAGAATGCGGCCATGGTGGAACAATCCACCGCCGCTTCCGCAACACTTGCCGCCGAAACGGCAAAGCTCCGCGCGCTGGTATCGCGTTTCCGTCTTGAGATGGAAATTACTGGCAGCCGGGAAGAGACACGCCGAGTTGCGTGAGAGCAATGGTGAAACGCGAGAACATCGCCTCGCATCATACAGTCCTTGAGGCGGGCCACCCTCACGGCGCGCCTGCGCCGTGAGGTGAACGTTTCTTGATCAATAAGCCTGTGTCGGCTGCGACAGGCCGTCGCCGATCACGCCATTGCCGTATTGCGCCACGGGCACACCTTCCTGGCCGATCGGCACGCCCTGCTGCGCAGGGCCGAGTGCCGTCACGACGATCGGCGTACCGTCAGGCACGCGGTTATAAAGATCGATGATATCCTGATTCAGCAGGCGCACGCAGCCTGATGAGACCGACTTGCCGATGGTCCACCATTCAGGCGAGCCGTGCAGGCGGTAGATCGTATCCTTGCCATCCTTGAAGATATAGAGCGCACGCGCGCCGAGCGGGTTCTTGAGGCCCGGCTCCATACCGCCGTTACGGCTGCTATAGGGTTCCAGTTCCGGCTGGCGGGCGACCATTTCATCGGGTGGCGTCCAGCGCGGCCATTGACGCTTGTACTGAATGACGCCGCGGCCGGACCATTCGAAGCCTGCACGGCCGAGACCGACGCCATAGCGCATGGCCTGACCATTCTCATAGGTGAGATAGAGGAAATGATTGGCCGTATCGACCACGATGATGCCGGGGCGTTCACCGGTCGGGTTCGCCACCATCTGCCGCAGGAACTGGCGCGGAATCCGCTTATAGGGGATTTCCGGCAGCGGGAACTGCTCGTCAGGCCTCGGACCGTACATGGCGGCATACATCGGGTCTTCGGCAGGTGCCGCGGGCCGGGCGGCCTCACGCGCCGTTGTGTTGCAGCCCGCAAGGCCGGCAAGCGCCAGTCCACCTGCTCCAAGCAGGAAACCCCGCCGGGTCGTTGTCGTCTCGTTCAATTGAAAAACCTCATTTACGTCATCTCACGCTGGCAAAGGGATCTGCCAGCGCCGCCTCTGGGCGGCTGATAGGGTACTTCGTGCCGGAAACCTGCGATGCCATGGCCTTGGCGCCGCTGGATTTCAGAATGGCCCGGAAGCTTGGATGCATGCCGCCGTCCACATACGCGCTGAGGGAGGCAGAAGTTCCCTCGCTCATCGCGGCGGCAAGTTTTTGTTGCTCTTCACCGAGTTTTGACGCCACCAGCGGATCCTGCTGGTTGACGGCCGGCGGGCACGCCGCCAGCGGATCGGCAGGCTCGCCGCCAGCAAATTCACTGTTGAAGACATAACGGCGGCCGCAGACGGAAACCTTGGGCTGCCGGCGCGTCACCTCGAAATAGTCGTAACCTTCCTTCAGCGTCTTCCAGAACGGCATGTTAGGATCATCCCGATGCGCCACCATGTTCCGGGCGCTCATGCGGAAGGGATAGGCCTGCACCTGAAAGCGGTCCTGTCCGCCCTGCAATGCACGCGCGACGATAGCGTAAATCTCACCCACCTGAGCGTCGGTCATGGCGTAGCAGCCGGAAGAGGAGCAGGCGCCGTGCACCATCAGCGCCTCGCCGGTGTAACCGAGCGCCGATTCCAGCCGGTTGGGATAACCGAGATTGAAGGAAACGTAATATTGTGAGTTCGGGTTCAGCATGCCGGCCGAGACATGATAAAAACCTTCCGGCGCCTGCCGGTCACCAGTCTTCATCTTGGGGCCGAGCTTTCCCGACCAGCGGCACATGGGATAGGACTTGAGGAGCGCGTAATTTCCTGTCTTGTCGACCTTCCAGACCTCGAGTTCGCTCTCCTGCTTGAAAATACGAACGAGGACCGGGCTTTCCGGGCGCATGCTCTTGGCCGACATCTGCGCCATCATCTTGGACGACAGTTTCGGCGGGTCTTTCTTGACACTGTCGACGCCCATGGAGGTGCACGCCGCAAGACCGCCGCCGATCGCGACGACCGCAGCCATTCTTGCCCCTGCCTTTACCTTATGCCGCAACCCCGCAACCGCGAAATCCAGCAATGCCTGCATGCCCATGGATTGTTCTGCCCGCCTGATTTGCCCGCCTTTCCGGCAGACGCTTAACTATCGAAGGTGGCCACAACACGGCAACCTCGCCCATGTACAAAGTCTCGTGAACAGACGTTACCCATTCGTTAATCATAGGGACACAAGCCCGTGATGCCGTTGGCGCTGAGCTTGGATGCCGTGATTATCGGAGCAGCCCCTGGCCGCCATCGATCCATACCGGCGTGCCGGTAATGTGACGGGATGCATCCGACGCCAGGAAACCGATCAGCGCGGCGACGTCGTCGCTCGTTCCGGCCACGCCGCCGGTCACAGGAATGTCCCCGGCGGGAAAACGGACAGGAACCTCCGTTTTTTCCCGCCCGCGTATATCGGTATTTTCGTCGATTGCCGTTTCGATTTCGCCGGGACACACCGCATTGACGCGGATACGGTGACGCCCCAGTTCCAGCGCCAGTTGCTGCGCCATGGCAAGTTGTCCGGCTTTCGTCACGGAATAGGCGGTAGCGCCGGGCGACGTGAAGGTGCGCGTACCATTGATCGACGAGATGATGACGATGGATCCGCCGCCGGCCGCCTTCAGATGCGGCACGCTTACATGAACGGTGAGATAGGTGCCGCGCAGGTTGATGCGGATCGTGTCGTCCCATTCGGACGGTTTCAATTCATCGATGGGTGCCCAGACGCCGTTGACGCCAGCATTCGCCACCACGACATCAAGCCGCCCGAAAGCCCCAACCAGTGCTGCGACCGCATGACGCATAGCCTCCTCATTCGCCACATCGGCCACAAGGACCTTCGACGAACCGGATGCGGCGCCTATTTCCCGCGCGACATCGTTCAATTCCGATTCGGTGCGGCCAAGCAGGCCGAGCGAGAACCCCTCCGCAGACAGATGAAGGGCGGCAGCGCGGCCGATGCCGGAGCCGGCACCGGTGACGAGAGCGACTTTGCCGTCAGCCAATGTTACAGGCCTCCCTTTCTGGAGGCGATGGAGGTGCCGATCGCCGAGACGGGATCACTGGCTGGAAAGCTTTCCTCCAGCCCCTCTTCCAACTCCTCCTCCAGAATGTCGCGATCCTTCGATGTGCGGGCGCTCGCCTGGCCGTGCGGAGCTTCATCCTGCGCCGTGCCGAGAGCGGAAAATTGCGAAGGCGCATCCGCGCCATGGCGTGTTCCGAAGGCGGTGAGCTGCACCATCACCGCACTTGCCCGTTTGATGGCCTCCGCATCGTCGATCCCTTCAAGACCATCGGCAAGGCGAACAGAGACCTGGTCACCGTCGCTGCCGACGAACTCGACGGAGATAACCCCGTTATTGCGTTTTACATAGGTCGTCGAAAGTTGCATGACATGCCCTCCGGCTTGGAAAGCACCGACAAAACCGGTGCGGGGAAACGAATAAGCTGACTTCAGAACGACACAGAGCGGAAGGGGTTCCGGATGGATGAGGCCTTTGGTCCGGAAATGCAGGAGAGTTTCTTCCTGCGCGATGCGGTGGATGTGGCCCGCGCCCTCATCGGCGCGGAGTTCCGCATCGGCAATACCGGCGGCATCATCGTGGAAACCGAAGCCTATCATCCGGACGACCCGGCATCCCACAGTTTCAACGGGCAGACCCCTCGCAACAGGGCGATGTTCGGCCCGGCCGGCCGTCTTTATGTCTACCGGTCCTACGGCATTCACTGGTGCGCCAACTTTGTCTGCGCTCCGGGTTCCGCCGTGCTTCTGCGCGCCATCGAGCCGATCACCGGTATAGACATGATGAAACTGCGCCGGGGAACTGACAAGCCGAAACTTCTCTGTTCAGGCCCGGGCCGACTTTGCCAGGCGCTCGCGATTACGGGAGAGATGGACGGCGCGCCGTTGAACGCACCGCCGTTTTTCCTGCGGTTGCCGAAAGAAGCCGCCGCCATCACCAGCGGCAGGCGAATCGGCATCAGCCGCGCGACGGAATACCCGTGGCGCTTCGGGCTCAAGGGCTCGGCTTTCGTCAGCAAGAAATTCCAGAATGGAGACCCGTGAAAGACGAGAGCACCTTCGGCGGCCCGTCATTTTCGTCGGGGTTGGGTACCGGCACCTCGTCCGGCAACCTATCGGGTTCCGGCTCTTCCACCGGCGGTATGTCCGGCTGCGGCGGCACGGGCATCGGCGGTTCGGGATAGGGTTCGACGGGAACGGCTGGCATCGCGGCCTCCTGATAAACACGCTTTGCCGCAATGGACACAAGCTGCGTTTTTATCTCTCGGGACAACGCCTTCGCGCCGTCGCCAATCGGGCGGCGCGACACCCAATTCGCCCATCGGTCAAATGCCGGTCAGGTCCCTTCGGTCCGGTTGCGCCGCCCAGCGGGTTGTACAGGGAAACGCGGGCACGGCCTGTCCGTTCCGTTTTTTTAAGGAAGTTTTTGCGACGCTCAGGCGAAACCGAGCGCGCTGCGGGAAATATCGCGGTTTTCGCAATAATCGCGGGAATGAGCCTCGTGACCATGCTCGCGCGCGGTCGAACGGGAAAGTTCCGGGCTCGGAACGTTGAGCAGCGCATCGGCATAGGTGCCGGTTGCCTCGACGTCATCGATCACAGTCTGCTGTTGCGGTTTTAAAAATTCAAACATCCGTCCACCTCCTTCGACACGTCCCCTCAACGCGCCGGCCCGGGTCCTGTTCCATAACACCCGTAACTGTTCGGATTATACATGAGACGGCGCGGACGTATAGATGACGAAAGGCGAACGTTATCAACTGACGTTCACAAAACGGAGTGGAATCAGTGAGCTATGACGAGAAGCTCAGGCAGGGCCGACCGATTCCCGCAGGATCAGTTCGACCGGCCACAATTCCTGAACCTCGCGCACAGGACGACCGCCGATGATCTGCAACAACAGATCCGTCACCCGAATGCCCGCCATGCGCATGGGCGAGCGGGTGGTGGAAAGCGGCGGCATCATGCTTTCCGGCGTCAGATAGGGAAACACGTCGTCATGGGCGATGACGGAAACGTCCTTGCCGATCACCAGCCCCATCTGCGTGGCGGCGCGATAGACACCCTGCGCCGTCATCATCGCGCCCGCGACGAAGGCCGTCGGGCGCGGCGTCTGTTCCAGCAGCGAGCGGGCAAAGCGGAAGGCGGTATCTTCGCTGAAATGCGCGTTCATCATGAAACGCGGATCGGGCGTGATGCGATGGGTGGCCAGCGCATCCCTGAACCCCTGCTCGCGGTCCTGAACGAAGGTGCGGCCGACGGGACCGTTGATTAGGGCGATGCGGCGATGGCCGCGCTCCAGAAAATGGATCGTTGGTCGATAGGTTACATCGTGGTTGTCGATATCAAGCCAGGCATGTTCGAACGGCGTCTTGGAGCGGCCATGCACGATGAAGGGCACGCCCAGCCGGTGAAGCAGCGCGATGCGCTCATCCTCGGGGCGCGGCGAATGCACGATGATGCCATCCACCCGGCCGCTCGCCGCCAGCCGGCTGAAAATCGCCAGCTCCTCATCGAGATTATTGTCGACGGTGACGCTGACGAGAATGTCGGTTTCTTCCTGTTCCAGACGGGTCGCCATGCCGCCCATGAATTCTGAAAAGAAATGCCCGCCGCCCGAACGGCCCATGACGACGCCGATGGCGCCCGCCCTGCCCGTTGCCAGCCTGACGGCGTTGGCATTCGGCCGGTAGCCGTATTTCAGCGCAGCCTCCATCACCCGTTGCCGCGTTTCCTCGCGCACCTCGGGATAGCCGCCAAGCGCACGGCTGACGGTGGTGGGCGATAGCCCAACCTTTTCTGCGAATTCCTTGAGTTTCATGTTTTTCGCCAATTTGCCTCTGCATGCGTTGCCGCCGCAGATTTTTCAAGCGGACAATAATTGAAAACGATTTCAATTTTTATCCATCTAAAACCTTACAGTCGGTCATTTCGAAAAGCAAACACCGCAAAACCGTCGTCGGAAATGCCGGGTTTTCACACAATTAGAAAGAGTATTGACAGATTGATCCGCTTTTGAGAGCCTCACGCCAGTCAAAAGCGCTTTCAATTTTGAGGACAATCGGAAGCGTCAACGGAGGAGTTTGACAATGAATATTTCCATGAAGACTTTGTTCCTGTGCGGCAGCGTACTTTCCGCAGCAGTTTCGGCGCAGGCGGCCGAACTTTCCATCGCCGCCAACTCGACCGGCAAGAACATTGCATTTTTCAAGGAGCGGATCGCCGCCTTCGAAAAAGAGACCGGCCACAAGGTCAATCTCGTCACCATGCCGTCATCGTCCAGTGAGCAGTTCAGCCAGTACCGGCTATGGCTTGCTGCGGGTAACAAGGATGTCGACGTCTACCAGACGGACGTGATCTGGGCGCCGCAGCTCTCCGACCAATTCGTGGATCTGACCGAAGCGACGAAGGATGTCATTGGCGATCATTTCCCCTCCATCGTGGCGTCACAGACCGTGGACGGCAAGCTCGTCGCCATGCCGATGTTCACCGATGCACCCGCTCTGTTCTACCGCAAGGACCTTCTGGAAAAATACGGCAAGCAGCCGCCGAAAACCTGGAAGGAACTGGGCGAGACCGCCAAGGAAATTCAGGACAAGGAACGCGAAGGCGGGCAGAAGGACCTCTGGGGCTTCGTCTTCCAGGGCAGCGCCTATGAAGGTCTGACCTGCAACGCGCTGGAATGGATTGCATCAGCCGGTGGCGGTCATATCGTTGAGACCAACGGCGACATCTCCATCAACAACGAGAAAGCCGCAGCCGCGATCGAAGCCGCCAAGGGCTGGGTCGGCACCATCGCGCCGCAGGGCGTGCTTGCCTACAAGGAAGAGGAAGCACGCGGCGTCTGGCAGACCGGCAATTCCGTCTTCATGCGCAACTGGCCCTATGCCTATGCGCTTGGAAACGGTGCCGACAGCGCCATCAAGGGCAAATTCGGCGTCACGCCGTTGCCGGCCGGTGAAGAGGGTGCGGCACCCGCCTCAACGCTCGGCGGCTGGAACCTCGCCGTTTCGAAATATTCCGACGATCAGGAAGCTGCCATCCAACTTGTGAAGTTCCTCGCATCGAAGGATACCCAGAAGATGCGTGCGATCCAGCTTTCCAACATGCCCACGATCGCCTCGCTTTACGACGACAAGGATGTCGCGGACGCGCAGCCTTTCATGCCGACATGGAAGCCGATTTTCCAGACCGCCGTTCCACGCCCCTCTGCCTCGGCGAAGGTGAAATACAACGAGGTTTCGGCCAAATTCTGGGGTGCCGTGCACAACACGCTCTCCGGCAACGGCACGGCGGCGGAAAACCTTGAGCTCCTTGAAGTCGAATTGACCGATCTCAAAGGCAACGGCTGGTAATCCGGCCCGTGTGGGAAGCGGTCTCGCCTGAGCGTTTCCCACACCCCAACTGCGAGATATCCCCATGAACGATACCGCCCTTCAAAGACCGGCCGCGGCATCCGGCACCGGCTCCGACCTTCATTCGGAACGCCTGAAATCCGCATGGCTGTTCCTTGCCCCCACGTTTCTGGTACTTGCGATGGTGGCCGGCTGGCCGCTGGTGCGCACCGTCTGGTTCAGCCTCACCGACGCGTCGCTGACCAATCTCGACGGCGCACAATTCGTTGGCTTCAAGAACTACCTCACCTGGATCACGCTCAGCAGCGGCCGCACCATCTATCGTGGCCTGCTGGCCGATCCCGCCTGGTGGGGTGCGGTTCTCAACACCCTGAAATTCACCATCCTCTCGGTCAGCTTCGAAACCGTGCTCGGCCTCATCGTCGCGCTGGTGCTGAATGCCGAATTCAAGGGACGCGGCCTCGTGCGCGCCGCCATCCTCGTGCCATGGGCCATTCCCACCATCGTCTCGGCGCAGATGTGGGCGTGGATGCTGAACGACCAGTTCGGCATATTGAACGACCTGTTCCTCAGTCTCGGCCTGATCTCCCAAAAGATCGCCTGGACGGCCAATCCGGACACCGCGATGGTCGCCGTGCTGATCGTCGATATCTGGAAGACGACGCCGTTCATGGCGCTGCTCATTCTCGCCGGCCTGCAAATGGTGCCGAAGGACATGTATGAGGCGGCGAAGGTGGACGGTATCCACCCCGTCAAGGTGTTCTTCCGCGTCACCCTGCCAATGATCCGGCCAGCGCTCATGGTTGCCGTCATCTTCCGTATGCTGGATGCGATGCGCGTCTTTGACCTCATCTACATTCTGACGCCGAATAACGCCCAGACCCGCACGATGTCGGTGCTGGCGCGTGAGAACCTGTTCGATTTCGACAAGTTCGCCTATGGCGCAGCCGCTTCCACCATGCTGTTCCTCATCATCGCCTCGATAACAGTCGTTTATATGTGGCTCGGGCGCGTCAACACAGATGGAGCTTCGCGATGACCCTGCCAAGCATCCTGAAAACCACCGCCTTTTATGCGCTGGTCGCCGTCATCATGGTGATTTCGGTATTCCCGTTCTATTACGCGATACTGACCAGCCTGAAATCCGGCTCAGCGCTGTTCCAGGTGAATTACTGGCCGCGTGAATTCTCGTTGACCAATTACAACTTCGTCATCGGCAACGGCACGTTCCTGCGCAATCTCGGCAATTCGCTGTTCGTTGCATCTTCAGTCGTCGTACTGTCGCTGTTCCTTGCGGTAACGGCGTCCTATGCCCTGGCCCGTGTCCGTTTCCGCGGCCGCTCGCTGCTTCTGCTCACCATCCTCTCGGTCTCGATGTTTCCACAGATCGCCGTTCTCGCCGGCCTGTTCGAACTTATCCGCTGGGCTGGCATCTTCAACACGCCGCTCGCGCTGATCTTTTCCTACATGATCTTCACCCTGCCCTTCACTGTCTGGGTGCTGACGACATTCATGCGCGACCTGCCGATCGAAATCGAGGAAGCGGCAATCGTCGATGGCGCAACGCCATGGGTCATCATCACCCAGGTCTTCATGCCGCTGATGTGGCCGGCGCTCGTCACCACAGGGCTCCTCGCCTTCATTGCGGCGTGGAACGAGTTCCTCTTCGCGCTCACCTTCACCTCATCGAACGAACAGCGCACGGTGCCCGTCGCCATCGCACTTCTTTCGGGCGGTTCGCAGTTTGAAATCCCTTGGGGAACGATCATGGCGGCCTCCGTCATCGTCACCGCCCCGCTCGTCGTCCTCGTTCTTATCTTCCAGCGACGCATCATTTCCGGCCTCACCGCCGGCGGCGTCAAAGGCTAGGAGAAAACTTATGACCACCATTCAACTGCGCAATCTTCGCAAATCCTTCGGCGCCTTCGATGTCATCAAGGGCATCGACATGGACATCCGCTCCGGCGAGTTCATGGTTTTCGTCGGCCCTTCCGGTTGCGGCAAGTCCACGCTGCTACGCCTCATCTGCGGGCTCGAGGAAATCACTGGCGGCACGCTCTCCTTTGACGGAGAGGCCGTCAACCGCCTGCCACCCGCCAAGCGTGGCGTCGCCATGGTCTTCCAGTCCTATGCGCTTTATCCGCATATGACCGTATTCGAAAACATGGCCTTCGGCATGAAACTCTCTGGCGCCGACAAGGAGCAGCGCCGCAAGCGTGTAGAGGCGGCAGCGGAAATGCTGCAGCTCACGCCCTATCTGGAACGTCTGCCGAAGCAGCTTTCCGGCGGCCAGCGCCAGCGTGTCGCCATCGGCCGTGCCATCGTGCGTGATCCGAAGGTGTTCCTGTTCGACGAACCGCTCTCCAACCTCGATGCGGCGCTTCGCGTCGCAACCCGTCTCGAAATCGCCAAGCTGCACCGGGAGATGCATGACACGACGATGATCTACGTCACCCACGATCAGGTGGAAGCCATGACGCTTGCCGACCGCATCTGCGTTCTGCGCGATGGCCGCGTCGAACAGATCGGCACGCCGCTCGAGCTTTACGAAAGCCCGGTCAACACCTTCGTTGCCGGCTTCATCGGCTCGCCGAAGATGAACTTCCTTGCCGGCAAATATGCGGAAGTCGAAGGTGCCGCGACCATCGGCATCCGCCCCGAACACCTTGCGATCGGTGCCGGTGAGACCGGCTGGAACGGCGAAATCATCCATTCGGAAATGCTGGGATCGGACAGCTACATCTATGTCGAGATTGGTGCTGGCGAACCCATCGTCGTTCGTGAGGAAGGCGTGACCGACCGCAAGCCGGGAGAAAAAATCGTTCTCGTGCCGGATGCGGCGCAGATCCACCGCTTCGACGCGCAGGGCCAGGCCCTTGCCCGCAATCCCGTGCGCGGCGCCGCCTGAACAGTTAACTTTCGCCGGATCACCCAAGCTTCCGGCTTTCACCAAGGAGCAAGAAAATGACCATCAACACCGTTGTATGGGGCGAAAATATCCACGAACACATCAACGAGACGGTGCGTTCGATCTACCCTGATGGTATGCACAACACCATCGCCGATGCGCTGAATACCAACCCTGAGATCAGCGCCACCACCGCCACGCTTCAGGAACCGGAACACGGCCTTTCGCAGGAGCGTCTGGACAAGACCGACGTTCTGGTCTGGTGGGGCCACAAGGACCACGGTGCGGTTCAGGATGAAATCGTCGAGCGCGTCGCCAAGCGCGTCTGGGAAGGCATGGGCCTCATCGTCCTGCATTCCGGCCACTTCTCCAAGCCGTTCAAGCGGCTGATGGGCACGCCGTGTGCGCTGAAATGGCGTGAGGCGGGCGAACGCGAGCGTCTGTGGACGATCAATCCGCGCCATCCGATTGCAGCCGGCCTGCCTGAGCATTTCGAGCTGGAGAACGAAGAAATGTATGGCGAGCAGTTCTCCGTGCCGGAACCTCTGGAAACCGTGTTCATCTCCTGGTTCCAGGGCGGTGAAGTTTTTCGTTCAGGCCTCACCTGGCGCCGTGGCGCAGGCAACATCTTCTATTTCCGCCCCGGTCACGAGACTTATCCGACCTATCACGACGCCAATGTACAGAAGGTCATCAGCAATTCGGTGAAATGGGCCTATAATCCGGTCGGCGCACTGAAAAGCATTCATGACGCCCCTAACGTTCCCGTCGACAAGGCGCTGGAGCCTATCGAAGAACGCGGCCCCAAGCTGCACAAGGCAGGCGAAGCAGGTTACAGGTAAACAGCCATGAGACTTCTCATTCTCGGAACCGGCGGCATGGCCAACAACCATGCCACATATTTCTCGCAAATCCCCGGCGTCGAACTGGTGGCTGCGGTGGATGTGGACGATGTGGTGGTGCGGGGCTTTGCGCTTCGCCACAACATTCCACTCTCCTTTACCTCGCTGGATGACGCGATTGCCTGGGGCGAGTTCGACGCGGCGGCAAACGTCACGCCGGATGCCATCCACCACCCGACCAGCCTCAAGCTTCTGGCGGCGGGCAAACATGTTTTCTGCGAAAAGCCGCTGGCGGAAAACTACGCCAAGGCCGCCGAAATGGCCGATGCCGCAGAAAAAGCGGGCCTCGTCGCCATGGTCAACCTCACCTATCGCAACGTCGCCCCCTTGCAGGCGGCACGCGAAATGGTGCTGGCGGGCAAGATCGGCAAGGTGCGCCATCTCGAAGCTTCCTATCTCCAGAGCTGGCTCGTTTCCAAGGCCTGGGGCGACTGGATGACGGAGAGCAAGTGGCTGTGGCGGCTTTCTACCAAGCACGGCTCCAACGGCGTGCTGGGCGATGTCGGCATCCACATTCTCGACTTTGCCTCCTATGGCGCGGGCAGCGATGTGGAGCGCATCTTCACGCGGCTGAAGACCTTCGACAAATATGAGGGCAACAAGATCGGCGTCTACGATCTCGACGCCAATGACAGCTTCACCATGACCGCCGAGCTTGAGAACGGCGCCATGGGCGTCATCCACGCCAGCCGCTGGGCGACGGGCCACCTCAACGAACTCCGCCTGCGCATCCATGGCGACAAGGGCGCGCTCGAAGTCATCCACACGCCCGACTATTCCAGCCTGCGAGCCTGCATCGGCGAGGATGTGGAGAAGGCGATCTGGAAGACCATCGATGTCAACCCGGTGCCGACGAATTACGAAAAATTCGCCAAGGCCGTCATGGAAGGCGGCCCCGCCGATCCGGATTTCCGTCATGCGGCCAATCTGCAGAAGGTACTCGATCTGTCGATCATCGCGGATCGGGAGAGGCGCGAACTGGCCGTTTCGGCCTGATGTGAAAGACAATATGCGGCACGACGTTGCCGCGTATTTCTTCTCCCCGCCGGGGAGAAGGTGGCCCGAAGGGTCGGATGAGGGGGTAAGCTCTCCGAATACTGCTGCCCTTGCCCCCTCATCCCGCTGCCGCGACCTTCTCCCCGGCGGGGAGAAGAAACAAGTGGCACCCGCTCGCTCAATCCGCTATGCGCTTTCTCAAAGACGCGGACTACGACGTGGAATTTCATTCCCGCACAATCTACACGCCGCGCTTATTCCCCCACAACAGCACATGCAGCTGCGGCAGCACGCGAGCGGAGAACCAGCGGTCTTCGCTGACCTTCTCCACCAGCCACAACATCCGGTCCATGACCCCATCGATATCCACACGCGCGTCGTCATCATCGGGCGGCGGCGGGGTGTGGTTTCCGGGCTGGAGGTAAACCGGCAGACGCGGCAAGCGAGCTGATGCCGCCTTGGCATAGGCATAATCCGCATCATCGAAAACCACGATCTTCAGCGCCACCTGCGGTCCATCGGCGGCGGCGGCAAGACAGTTCTCGAATGCCTGCCAGTCCGTTTCCATGCCGCTCGATGGCGGCTTGGGGCTGAGCACCAGATGGTCGAGATCGGCAAACCAGTCTTTCGCGATGCTGCCCTGCGTTTCCAGTGCGAAACGATACCCCTCGCCCTGCCCCATCGCGATCAAGGCCCCGAGCGGCTGGATGGCAGGGTTGCCGCCGGAGAGCGACACCGTCAAAGGCACGTCGCCGGAAAGCCGTCGCACCTCCTGCCAGATCGCCTCGACGGACATCGGTTTCCATGTGTCGCGATATTCGCTATCGACGGCATGCAGCGTATCGCACCAGGAACAGCGGTAATCGCAGCCGCCGGTGCGCACGAATACGGTCGGCAGGCCAATCAGCGGCCCCTCGCCCTGAATGGTCGGGCCGAAGATTTCGCTGATGCGGATCGCCGTTTCCTTCGCTGCAACCTTCTGTGCAGCCGCCGTCATGGCCGGTATTCCGCCCATGTCTTGGCGGTTTCGCTGACCCGCACGGCGCTGGTTTCCGGCAGGCTTATCTTGCACCAATCGTAAAAATGCTTGGCCAGACATTCCGCAGTCACCCGGTCATGGCCGAGAACGTCGTTCAAATGGCGATGGTCGAAATGATCGTCGATATAGTGCTTCAGCGGCGCCAACTCATGATAATCACGCACGAAACCGTGCTCGTTCAGCTCTTCGCCTGATAGTTCGACCTCGACGATGTAATTATGCCCGTGCAGACGGCTGCACTGGTGATCGGCGGGCAGGCTTTTCAGCTGGTGCGAGGCGGAGAAATGAAACTCCTTGGTGATGCGGAACATCAGCGTACCTCCTGCGCCGCATAGGCATGGGTCGCCGCCACCCAGAAATCGGGGTCCTCATAATCGGTCGGATCGGTGACGCCAGCCAGATGAAACGCCTCGCGCCGCTCCACGCAGGTGCCGCAACGGCCGCAATGACGCAAGCCGCCCTTGTAACAGGACCATGTTTCCCCAAATGGCGTGCCGTATTTCACGCCGTCGGTCACGATCGCGGCCTTGGAGACCGTCACATAGGGCGCGAAAAGCTTGACATCAGCATAACCTTCCAGCGCATGCGCCTGCATGGCGTTGAAGCTGTCGATGAAGCCCGGCCGGCAATCGGGGTAGATGAAATGGTCGCCGCCATGTACGGCGATTGCCACCGCATCCGCCTGCTGGGCGGCGGCAAGACCGAAGGCGATGGTGAGCATGATGGCGTTGCGGTTCGGCACCACGGTGGAGCGCATGGTCTCCTCCGCATAATGCCCGTCCGGCACCGCAATGTCGTCCGTCAGCGCCGAGCCGGTGAGATGCGCGCCGATGGTTCTGATGTCGATGACATGATGCGGCACGCCGAGACGCCTTGCGCAATCGGCGGCGAAATCCAGTTCCTTCTTGTGGCGCTGGCCGTAATCGAAGGAGACGAGAGCGAGAAGTTCATGTTCCGCCGCGATTTTATGCGCAAGCGAAACGGAGTCCAATCCGCCGGAGCAGATGACGATGGTTTTCATAATTTAGGATCCCTTGTTTTGACCGGGTGGGCTGCGACCGGATACGGCGCGGCTTTAAACCAAAGCGAAGGGATTGTGAAGAGCTTACGATAATAGCGCCGCCGCGCCGTTGCCGCTGAAACAAAAAAAGCGGCGAAGTCGCCTCCGCCGCCTGTTTGATCGCTCGTCACATCAACGCAGCAGCGCCTGCGCCTCCTCGATGCCGAGCGCTGCCGGCTGGGTGCAGGTCGTGGTCATCTCGATGAAGCGGCCTTCTTCCCCGGATTTGAGGATGGAGGTCATCACATCGATGCCATGCAGGGAACGATCCAGCGAGCAGCGGGCGTCACGGCCTTCAAGGATAGCAATCGCCATGTCGGCCAGGCCCGCAGTGCGATAATTGGCGCGCGGGCCATTCGGGCTTTCCTGGTTGGCAATGCCGAAGGGATGCGCCCAGTCTTCAAGCGGCTGGATATTCTTATCGCGCCCGCTCGCTTCCACCACGCCACCGAAGAAGTTGGGGTCCGGCACGTAGATAGAGCCTTCCGTGCCGTAAAGCTCCATATTGGCGTGGCGATGCGACCACACGTCCCAGCTCGCCGAAAGCGTGATCGTCGCACCGTTCACAAATTCCAGCAGCGCATGGATATTGGTTGGCGTTTCAACCGGGATGATCTCACCGTTCAGCGGCTGGCTGGTTACCGTGCGGGTGGGGTTGGCCATTGACGTCAGGGCGCCAACACGCTTGACCGGCCCGATGAGGTTGATGAGATTGGCAACGTAATAAGGGCCGAGATCGAGGATCGGCCCGCCGCCCTTCAGGAAGAAGAAGCCCGGATTGGGGTGCCACATCTCCATGCCGGGGCTCATCACATGGCAGGTGCCTGACGTGATGCGCCCGACCTTGCCCTCGTCGATATATTGCCGGGCAAGCTGATGTGCGCCGCCGAGGAACGTATCCGGCGCGCAACCAACGGAGAGGTTCTTCTCCCGCGCGATGCGGCGCAGTTCTTCCCCCTCTTCCAGCGAGAGCACCAGCGGCTTTTCCGAATAGACGTGCTTGCCCGTCTCAAGTGCCGCCTTCGACACCGGAAAATGCGCGGCGGGAATGGTGAGGTTCACCACCACGTCGATGTCCTTGTTGGCGAGCAGTTCCTCGATGGACTGCGCGACAACGCCAAATTCTTCCGCCCTCAGTTCCGCCGCATTGCGGTTGAGATCAGCGCAGGCAAGCACCTTGATGCCCTTGAAGAGCGGCGCCAACGAGAAATAAGCAGACGAGATATTGCCGCATCCGATGATGCCGACGCCAAGATCTCTGGCCATGATGAAACTCCGAAAAATTGAAACTCAATAGGTTTTGAACGATGCGATCGAGCGGGTGATGAGCCGGTCGATGTCTTTCGGGTTGTCGTGCTCGACCACGAAATGTTTCGTGGCGGATTTCGCCTTCAACGCAGCAACGAGGCCCTTCCAGTCCACTGTACCATGGCCGACATCGGCCCAGCCATCCTCATCCGCATTCTCTCCCGCAGGCGCGATATCCTTGACATGCACGGCGGTGATGCGCTTGCCGTAGCTTTCGATCCATGCGAGCGGATCGGCATTGCCTCTGATAATCCAGGCTATATCCGCTTCCCATTTCAGGTCCGGGCCGCCGGCAAAAATCTGCTCCTGCGGCGTCGAGCCATCGTCAAGCGTCTTGAACTCGAAATCGTGGTTATGCCAGCCGAAGATCAGCCCGGCATCCACGAAGGGCTTTCCGGCTTCCTGCAGGCGCTTGCCGAAGGCGAACCAGCCTGCAGCATCTGTCGGGCGCTGGTCAGGCATCAGGTAAGGGCAATAGATCGCCTCCACGCCCAGAACTCTCGCGATGTTCAGCGCCTTTTTTGGATCGCCCTCAAGAAGATCGAGACCGAAATGGCCAGTTGGCATGGTCAGGCCGTTGGCATCGAGTTCGGCGCGCAGACCTTTCAGACCAGCTTCATCCAGCGACGCATACATCGCGCCGTAGCCTTCGACATGTTTATAACCCGCCGCCGAAAGCTTTTTCAGAATATCGGAAAAAGGCTGAAAATTGCGGGCGCTGTAAAGCTGGAAACCGAGTTCTGTCATTGTCTCCTCCATAGAGATCTGGGTCTTTGGACTGTGTGGGGGGAAAATCGAAGCTGTTCTAGAGCCGTTCCTCGCTTTGCGCGTCGAAAAGCGAGGCCATCGTCATGTCGAGGCCGAGGCGCACCTTGGTGCCCGGTGAAAACCGTCTGTGGCCGCCGACACGCACGGACATGGTATGCCCGGCATGTTTCAGCCAGATCAGATTGTCGGCGCCCATCGGCTCCTCGATATCGACGATCGCCTCGTGCACCTCACCGCCAACAATATCGGCATCGACGCGCACATGTTCCGGGCGGACACCCAGAACCACGGCACGGCCGGCGGCAAGCGGCGTCTCCGGATGATAACCGTCCAGCGCGAAAGTCACGCCATTGGTGGTGAAGACCACCTTGCCGTCCTTTTCGATCAACTCGCCGCGCAGGAAATTCATCGAGGGCGAGCCGATGAAGCCGGCGACGAAGAGGTTCCGCGGTTTGTTATAGATGGTGACGGGATCGGCCAGCTGCTGGATGACACCGCTTTTCATGATGGCGATGCGATCCGCCAGCGTCAGCGCCTCGATCTGGTCGTGCGTCACATAGATCATGGTGTTTTTCAGCGACTGGTGCAGCCGCTTGATTTCGACGCGCAGTTCCGAGCGCAGCTTGGCGTCGAGGTTGGAGAGCGGTTCATCGAACAGGAAGACATCCACATCCCGCACCAGCGCCCGGCCGATCGCCACGCGCTGACGCTGGCCGCCGGACAGTTCGGCAGGCTTGCGTTTCAGCAGCGGCTCGATCTGCAAGATGCCCGCCGCCCGTTTCACGCGCCGGTCGATTTCCTCTTTCGGCACCTTTGCGACCTGAAGGCCGAAGGACAGGTTTTTCTCCACCGTCATCTGCGGATAAAGCGCATAGGACTGGAACACCATGCCGATGCCGCGATCCTTCGGTTCCTCCCAGGTGACGTTGCGGTCCTTGATGAATATCTGCCCGTCGGTCGGTTCCAGAAGGCCGGCAATGCAGTTGAGAAGGGTCGACTTGCCGCAGCCGGACGAGCCGAGCAGCACGAGGAATTCGCCGTCGTAAATATCGAGATTGAGGTCTTTCAGCACGGTGACGGCACCGAAGGACAGGGAAAGATCGCGAATGGAAACGCTTTTGTTCATATAACTCAACCTTTTACTGCGCCTGCAGCAATGCCGCGGACGAAAAGCCTGCCGGAGACGAAATAGACGATCAGCGGCACGGCCCCGGTCAGAAGGGTTGCGGCCATGTTGACGTTGTATTCCTTCACGCCCTGCACGGAGTTGACGATGTTATTGAGCTGCACGGTCATCGGATAATATTCCGGCCGCGTGAACACCACGCCGAACAGGAAGTCGTTCCAGATGCCGGTCACCTGCAGGATCATCGCCACAACGAAGATCGGCAGCGACATGGGCAGCATGATACGGAGATAGATCTGCCAGAAATTGGCGCCATCGATACGCGCCGCCTTGAACAACTCTTCCGGCAGCGAGGCGAAATAGTTGCGGAACAGCAGTGTCAGGATCGGCATGCCGAAGATGGTGTGAACGATGACGAGGCCGGTCAGCGTGCCATAGACGCCCATTTCGCGCAGCACGATAACGATCGGATAGATCATCACCTGATAGGGAATGAAGGCGCCGATGATGAGGATGGAGAAGAACAGCTCCGAACCCTTAAATTTCCAGTTCGCCATGGCGTAACCGCTGACGGAAGCGACGATGATCGAGATCACCACCGAAGGCACGAGAATGCGCACCGAGTTCCAGAATCCGCGCGAAAGCCCGTCGCAGTTCAATCCCGTGCAGGCATTGGCCCAGGCCTTCACCCAGGGCTCAAAGGTGATTTCCACCGGCGGCGCAAAGATGTTGCCCAGCCGGATTTCCGGCATGCCCTTCAGCGAGGTGACAACCATCACGTATAGCGGCAGCAGGTAATAGGCGGCGGCAACGAACAGCGTGCCGTAAAGAATGATGTTGCGGCGGGAAAAGGTTTTCCTTGGCTTCTTGCCGCGCGGGCCGGAAAGGTCCTGGGCAACCGCATCGGTTGCGGCGGCGACCGTGTTCAGTGTGCTGATATTAGCCACGCTTCTTGCCTCCGAATTCGAGGTAGGCCCATGGGATGACGATGATGGCGACGGTCAGAAGCATCATGGTCGAGGCGGCGAAGCCCTGCCCCAGGTTCTGCGCCTGAAACATGTAGTCATAGACATATTTCGCCGGCACTTCGGAGGCGATGCCCGGCCCACCGCTGGTCTGCGCCACCACCAGATCGTAAACCTTGACGATGCCGCTGGCGATGATGACGAGCGTGGTGATGAAGACGGGCCGCATCATGGGAATGATGATGAGAATATAGGTCTTCCACATCGGAATGCCGTCGACGCGTGCAGCTTTCCAGATATCCTCATCGATACCGCGAAGACCGGCGAGCATCAGGCACATGACGAGCCCCGTGCCCTGCCAGAGCGCTGCAATCAAGATGCCGTAAATGACGATCTGGGAATTATAGAGCGGATCGAAGGTGAAGCTTTCCCAACCCATCGAGCGGACCACGGACTGGATGCCGAATTCCGGGTTCAACAGCCATTGCCAGACGAGGCCGGTAACGATGAAGGACAAGGCGAAGGGATAAAGAAATATCGTGCGGAAGGTGTTTTCAAACCGGATTTTCTGGTCCATCAGCGCCGCCAGCACGAAGCCGATGACGAGGCTGAAGATCAGCGACAGCACGCCGTATATCGCGAGATTCTGGATGGACACGATCCAGCGCGGCGCGGCCCACAGCCGCTCATATTGGTCAAAACCGATGAAGCTTGCCCGCGGCAGAAGCTTGGAATTGGTGAAGGAATAAATCACCGTCCAGATCGTTCCGCCAAGGAAAATCACCATGGCGGTTAGGATCATGGGAATGGAGGCAATCTTGGAATTGAGATTGCGGAAAAGCTGGTTGGGACGCCCTGAGCGCGTTTGACCTGCCATGTTACCTCCTCCTGTAACGTTACAGTCAACGACCGAGCAAAAAGCCCCGCCGCGTGAAACCCCGACCAGTGCCAACTGTTCTGGCGCAAGCCGGACGTTGGAAAGGGGAGCAGCGAACCGCTCCCCGATCCGGAGAGATCACAATCAGTCAGCCGAACCGATAATGTCCGCGAAGCGCTTCTGCCCGTCTTCTGCCGACATCGAGCCCGCGAAGAACTCCGCCATCAGGTCTTCCTTCTGTTTCTGCGTATCGGCAGAAATCAGCTGGTCGGTGCTGGTCAGCGCATTGCCCTTGGCCAGAATTGCCAGACCCTTTTTCATGCAGTCATTGGCTGCATTGAGGTCGACGTCGCCGCGGATCGGCAGCGAGCCTTTTTTCAGGTTAAAGGCAACCTGCGTTTTCGGATCAACAATGGTTGCGGCAAGAACGTCCTGCGCCTTGGTTTTCGCCTCGTCCTTCAAAACCGGGAAATAAAAGGCGTCGCCACCCGTGGTGAGGTATTCACTGAGGCCCAGACCGGGAAGGCAGGAATAGTCCGTGCCGGCTTTCTGATTGGCAAGCTGGAATTCGCCCTGCGCCCAGTCGCCCATGATCTGGCCGCCGGCCTTGCCCGTTATCACCATATTCGTGGCCTGATTCCAGTCCTGAACATTGGTGCCCTTGGCCATGTCGCGCGCCTCGACGGCAGCCGCGAAAATCTTGGCCATCTCAGGCCCGGCTGCCGCTTCGGCATCCTTGTCGCCATAGACCTTCTGATAAAGGTCCTTGCCGCCAATCGAAAGCGTCAGCGTGTCGAACAGGCCGTTCGCCTGCCATGCCTGGCCGCCAAGCGCGAGCGGCTGGATGCCCGCCTTTTTCAGCGCCGGTGCGGCTGCGACGAATTCCGTCCAGTTCTTCGGAACCTCTACGCCCGCCTTTTTGAAGGCCGCATTGGAAAGCCACAGCCATTGCCAGGAATGGATATTGACCGGCGCGCAATAGATCTTGCCGTCGATGGTGCAGCTGTCGAGCAGGCTTGCCGGCTTGATCACATCTTTCCAGTTACCCTTTGCGGCAACATCGGAAAGATCGCGCATCAGGCCTGCCTGGACAAGCTCTTCCGCCTGCCGGCCGTGGTTGAACTGGGTGGCACCCATCGGGTCGCCACCGGTGATGCGGCTGATCATGATCGGCCGGGCCGTGCCGCCCGAACCGGCAATCGCGCCGTCCACCCATTTATTGCCGGTCGCGTCGAAAGCCTTGGCCAGTTCGGCGACGGCAGCGGCTTCGCCGCCTGATGTCCACCAATGGGTCACCTCAAGATCGGTGGCCCCGGCAATACCCGCCGGAATCATGACGCTGGCCAGAAAAGCCGCAGAAATAACACGCATTCGCATGAGTCTCCTCCCTCACTGAAACGTTGCAGTTGGAACGTATGCGAAGATTTTTGATTAGGCAACCGCCTAAAATACGAATCTCGCCACCACCGTCAGGAGGCATTTCGAACGGGCAGTAAATATGCCGAACAGCCAAGCGACGCAGGGGATTGGACCGCGTAATCCAAACGCAATGCCGGTCATTTACAGACCTCATGGTGAGGAAAACAGGCGAAAGAGACCATGAAACGCTGGCATATTCTTTTGATCATCGGACTGACCGGTGTCGCATCGCTTTTACTGGCAACGTTTGAGCAGCTTATACCGGGGCAGCAAGCTTCATTGGCTATGCGCCTGCTGATCCTCGTCCAGCCGGCAATCCTGACCGTTACAGCGGTGGCAACCGGTCAGGCTCTTGCCGCGAAACTCGGGCTTGGCGCCCCGTTGATCGATAGCTGGTTGCAGGGTGACAATACGCGCGCAGTGCTGCGAAGACAGTTGCCGCCTGCGCTTGCGGCGGGCATTGCCGTCGCCGTGTTGATGATCATCTATTCGTCGGTGATCCTGCCCATGATCACGGATGCGGCAACCCTGGCAAAAATGACCAGATTTGACGTCCCGCTGGCGACCCGGATTTTATATGGCGGCATCACGGAAGAGCTGCTGACCCGGTGGGGCCTGATGTCGTTTTTCGCATGGGCCCTCTGGCGCATGACAGGAAGCGGGGAAATCCGATCATCTCTTGTATGGGCTGCCATCATAATCGCCGCAGCTCTCTTCGCCGCCGGCCATCTGCCGTTTCTGTTCACGATCGCCGCTCAGCCGCAACCGGCGCTCGTCCTTGCGGTGCTGCTCGGCAACTTTATTCCCGGCCTCATCTTCGGGTGGCTATTCTGGCGTCGGGGACTGGAAGCGGCGATACTGTCCCATGGCTTTGCCCATTGCGTGAACGCGCTGGCTGCCTGAACCAAAAAAGGCGAAGCGGACTTATGTCCACCTCGCCTTATGTTCCCTTTGCGTAGGCAGCGCCCCTATTGCCTCTTGTAATCATCCTCGATGCGGATGACATCGTCCTCGCCGATATAGGCCCCGGTCTGGATTTCGACCAGTTCGAGTGGAATCTGCCCCTCATTTGCCAGCCGGTGCGGCTGGCCGATCGGGATATAAACCGACTGGTTTTCCGTCAGCAGCCGGATTTCCTCGCCGATCGTGACAGTCGCGGTTCCCTTCACGACGATCCAGTGTTCCGAGCGGTGATAATGTTTCTGGAACGAAATGCGGTGGCCGGGATCGACCGTGATGTGGCCCACCCGGTAACGCTCGTCCACATACATGTGTTCGATATAACCCCAGGGGCGATAGACGCGCTTGTGGGTCTGCGTCTGTGGCGCGTGCTCGCTGTCCTTCAGCTTTTCCACCAGACCCTTCACATCCTGCACCCGGTTTTTCGGCACCACCAGAACCGCATCCTTGGTGGCCACCACCACCATGTCCTTCGCGCCCACCACCGTCGTCAGCAATTGCGTGGAGTGGATGAGGCAGCCTTCGGAATCGATGAAGACGCCGTTACCTTCCAGTGCGTTGTCGTTGCCGCGCTTGTCGGCAATCTCCCAGATCGCATCCCAGCTGCCGATATCCGACCAGCGGAAATGGCCGTGCACCACCGCCATACGCTTGGTCTTCTCGATCACCGCATAGTCGATGGAGTTTTTCGGGGAAGCCTCGAAGCTTTCCTGATGCAGGCGCACGAAACCGAGGTCGCTTTCATATTGCTCGACGGCCTGCGTCACCGCGGCAAGGATCTCAGGCGCGAAGGCCTTCAGTTCGGCGATCATCACATCGGAACGGAACAGGAAGTTACCGGAGTTCCAGAGATAACCTTTTTCCAAGTAGGAGATCGCCGTCTTCACATCCGGTTTCTCGACAAAAGCATCGACGGTGCTGAGGTCTTCCTCGCCGTCGATCGCCTCGCCCGGTTTGATATAACCGTAGGAGGTACGCGGCTCGGTCGGCACGAGGCCGAAGACGACGATATTGCCCTGATCGGCGGCTTTTGCGCCGAGCTTCACGGCATCGGAAAACTTTTGGGCATCGAGCACCACATGGTCGGCGGCAAGCGCCAGCACCAGGCATCCGGGCTCGCGGCGCTCGGCCAGCACGGCGGCGGCGGCCATCGCGGCGGCGCTGTCGCGGCGGGCGGGCTCAAGCACCACCGTTGCCGGCAGATCGATCTCTTCCGCCTGGCGCCGAGCGAAGAAACGGAAATCCTCGTTGGTGATCACAAGCGGTTCGGCATAAAGGCTCTTGTCGCCCACCCGCTGCAGCGTCTGCTGATAGGTCGAAAGATTGCCGACCAGCGGCTGGAACTGCTTGGGCAACTGATCGCGCGATACCGGCCAAAGCCGGGAACCAGCACCGCCGGCAAGAAGAACCGGCGTGATCTTTCGAGATTGTTCCTTCACAACAAAACCTTTCCAACTCTAAAAATTTCCCGGCGCGCCGGACAATATACATATTTCGAAATGCCGCCATCATCGGTTCACGGGCGGATAAGCGCAAGCTCATAAATTCGCCTTGTGAAAGCTTGGTGAACGGCGGGAGTGTTTGCCGGCAGGACCGTTTTCCTAACGCAAGGGAGGGTGCAAGGTTCCGCACGGAATGGCCTCGCACTCCGGCCAGGGGCAAAGAAAAACCCCGGGGACCATGCCCCGGGGTTCCTTTTTCAGAGTGATAAACCGCCAAGATCAATCCGGCAGCGCATAGGCGATCACATAGTCGCCGCGATCGGGCGACTGGCGCGCACCACCGGCCGAGATGACGACATATTGCTTGCCGGTCTTCGGAGACTTGTAGCTCATCGGACCGCCCTGGCTGCCGACCGGAAGGCGGGTCTTCCAGACTTCCTTGCCGGTCGCCGTATCGAAGGCGCGCAGATAATAATCCTGCGTGCCGGCGATGAAGACGAGACCGCCCTGTGTGGCAAGCGTGCCGCCAAGCGTCGGCATGCCGATCGGGATTGGCAGGCCCATCTTGATGCCGAGCGGCCCGGTATCCTCGACGGTACCAACAGGCACCTGCCACTTGATCTTCTGGGTCTTCATGTCGATCGCGGTCATCGTGCCATAGGGCGGAGCCTGGCAGGGAATGCCGAGAGCCGAAAGGAAACGGTTCTTGTCGACGGCATAGGGCGTACCCTTCATAGGCACGAGGCCCATGCCGGTATTGACGCTTTCGCCGCCGCTTGCCGTTGCCTTGCTGGGTGCGGCTTCCTTCATCTGAATCCAGAGGCCGAGGCGCATGTCATTGACGAAAATGGTGTTCGTCGTCGGGTCAGTCGAAAGACCGCCCCAGTTCATGCCGCCGAGCGAACCCGGGAATGACAGGGAGAGGTCCGTACCCGGCGCCGTATAAAGCCCCTCGTAGCGCATTCCCTTGAAGGCAATACGGCAAAGAAGCTGGTCAAACGGAGTGGCGCCCCACATATCCGCTTCCGTCAGGGTCTGCGCACCGATCTCGGGCATGCCGACCGAGCGCGGCTGTGTCGGCGCATAGGGTTCGTTCGGAATATTGGCGGGTTTGACCGGAACTTCTTCAACCTTCGTCAGCGGCTGGCCGGTCGCCCGGTCGAGAACATAGATCTGCGCCGCCTTGGTGCCGAAGACCAGTGCCGGAACAGTCGTTCCATCCGCTTTTGGGAAATCGATGAAGCTTGGCTGCATCGGCACGTCGAAGTCCCAGAGGTCGTTATGAACCGTCTGATAGACCCATTTTTCCCGGCCGGTAGTGGCATCGAGCGCCAGCATCGAAGCACCATATTTATGGTCGAGCGGCGTGCGCGTCGCGCCATACAAGTCCACCGAAGGGCTGCCGACCGGCATGAAGACGGTGTTCAGCTCCGGATCGTAGGACATGGATGCCCAGACGTTGGGTGTGGAACGCGTGTAGGTCTGTCCTTCGGGCGGCAGTCCGGTGATATCAGGGTTGCCGGGATCGAAGGCCCATCGAAGCGCACCCGTCACCACATCGAAACCGCGCATCACGCCACCGGGCATGTCCACCTGCACATTGTCGGCGATACGACCGCCGACAACGACGGTCGTTCCCGCCAGTGTGGGCGCGGAGGTCAGCACATATTGTGGGTCCGGCGCATTGCCGAGACCGATCTTCAGATCGACACGGCCATTGGTGCCAAAATCCGGGCAGAACGCGCCGGTGTCGGCATCAAGCGCAATCAGTTCCGCATTGATGGTGTTCATCAGAATACGGCGCTGGCAAAGCGCGCCTTCGGCAACCACCGCCGGCGTGACAGGCGTTGAGCCCGGTGCGGTCGGCTGCTTCAGCGGCGCCTTGGCATCGAAATAGGCAAGACCGCGGCAGCGCATCCAGACGGAGGATTTCGCGTTGATTTCCGTCTTCCATTTCTCAGCGCCGGTATCGGCATCGAGAGCGATGACATTGTTGTGCGGCGTGCAAAGGAACACGGTGTCGCCAACCTGCAGCGGCGTTTCCTGATCTTCCGCACCATTCGCGCCGGGGCTGATCGGGGTGTCGCCGGTATGGTAAGTCCATGCGACTTCGAGGTTCTTGACGTTGTCACGGGTGATTTCGTCGAGCGCGACAAAGCGGCTGCCGCCGGACGTATTGCCGTAATGCTCCCAGTTCTTCTGCTCGGTTTCCGGGGTTACCGGCGTCAGCGCGGCCGCCTCACCATTGAAGGCGACGGTCGGATGCGGCACGAACATGCCGGCAAAACCTGCACCGGAAGCGATGGCGAGAATGGCGGCAATGGCAAAGGAAGTGCCATATGCCGGGGCCTTGCCTGCCGCACGGCGCAAAAGCGGATAGGAGAGCGCAACGACCGTGGCGCCGACACCTATCGCCAGAAGGCGGGAAATGAGCGGCCAGAAGTGCAATCCGGCTTCCCACACCGCCCAGGCGCCGGTGAGGACGACGACAAGGCCGAAGAGAAGCGCGCCGGCAGGCTTGCGCAACAGGATGAGCAGGCCGGAGACGATCAACGCGATGCCCGCCGCAATGAAGTAAAGGCTGCCGCCGAGGGCCGCGAGCTGGCCGCCGCCAATGGCGAAGAACAGGCCTGCGGCAATGATGACCGCGCCGAGCACCAACAGCCATAATCTGGCTGGGAGCGATAGTGAAGTTGCTGGATTACCCATGAAAGAATGTCCGGTTAGAAGAGCCGCCAAAAAAGGCTGAAGCCCGATGATCGTTCAGTGTCCGGCAAAGCCGGGACAGTTCGCGGCCATTGCGGCCAGGCGAAGATGCGCCGGAGGCGGCGCGGCTGAACGGGGAACAATGGTGGGGAAGACTTCCGTCGTGACTGTCATTTTGACCCATTCACTGCAGGTAACCGCCGGCCCCATGGACGGCGGACAAGTTGCTTGAACAAATCCTCCCCGGTTCGTATCGCCAATGCCCGCATAAGCGGCAAAGACGACCGAAACACTGGCTGCGGTATAACGTCGCCTGCGACAAGATGACAATGCGCAAGACGGGCAATTTTGATAAGCTATACTTATACCACACCAAGCCCGACAACACAAAGACCTGTCCGCCGATGGATATTCGCCAACTCACAATATTCGTGGAAGCCGCAAGGGCCAGAAACTTTCGCGCCGCCGCCCTGCAGCTCGGCATCGCCCAGCCTGCCGTGACCCAGCGTATCCGGCAGCTGGAGGAAAATCTGGGCTTCAAGCTCTTTCACCGCATCAATCGAGGTGTGGAACTCACGCCTGCCGGCCAATCCATGCTCATCGAGGCGGAAGAAATCCTTGCCCGCACCAAAGGCGCGCTGGAAAAGGCGCAGCAGATCAGGCGCGGCCAGCTCGGCACGCTGCGCATCGGCTACGGCACCAGTGTCATGGCGGAACGCAAACTGCCGGCGCTGATTACCCGCTATGGCGACGAACACCCTGATGTGACGCTTGAACTGTTGCCCGGCATGACGATGGAGCAGCTGATCGAGCAGGTGGCGACCCGCAAGACCGATGTTGCCTTCATTCGCGCGCCCCTTCCCTCGCTGCCGCAGACCTTGCGCGCCATGCCCTTCGATCGTTCGAAACTTTGCGTCGCCTTGCCGGAACGGCACGCACTCGCCAACCGCTCGCGGATTTCGGTCGGCGATATCGTGCGCGAAAAACTGCTGTTGCCGGTTGACGAGATTGGCCTTGGCCTCAGCAGCAGCGCGCTTTCGCTTTTCGAGGATGCCGGCTGCACGCCGGAAATCGGCATGCGTATCGCCAACGTCAATACGATCCTCGCGCTCGTGGAGGCGGGTGCGGGCATTTCCATCCTGCCGGAAACCACCGTGCGTTCCGCAAGGGGCATTGCCGGCGTGCCACTGGAGAGCGCGGATGCGTGGTCCGATTGTGTGCTGGTCGTCAGGCGCGGCGCCCTCGCCCTGCATGTCGAAGCCTTCGTGAACATGGCCCGTCATGCCTATCGGCCAAGCCTCTGACACGAAAGAAAGGAATTAATCGATTGAATCGGCCACAAATTTCATCACGCTTAAATTTGCTGCACTGAACAACATTCAAGGCTTGGCAGGCGCGCGAAAAATACAATAACAACGGCGGATATTTTTACACTATTATCGACAGGAAAGCACGCTCAGCCCATGTCCGACACGACGAAACCCGCCAGCACAAGAACATCGGTTACGGATCAGGAAGCCCTGGATTTCCACGCGGAAGGCAGACCCGGGAAACTGGAAATCACCCCGACCAAACCGATGGCGACGCAGCGGGATCTGTCGCTTGCCTATTCGCCTGGCGTGGCCGTGCCGGTGAAAGCCATCGCCGAAAATCCGGCGACCGCTTACGACTACACCACGCGCGGCAACATGGTGGCGGTCATCTCCAACGGCACGGCCATCCTCGGTCTCGGCAATCTCGGCGCGCTCGCCTCCAAGCCGGTCATGGAAGGCAAGTCGGTGCTGTTCAAGCGCTTCGCCGATGTCGATTCCATCGATCTCGAGGTCGACACCGAAGACGCCGATGAGTTCATCAATTGCGTGCGTTACCTCGGCCCCTCCTTCGGCGGCATTAATCTGGAAGACATCAAGGCGCCGGAATGTTTCATCATCGAAAGCCGCCTGCGCGAACTGATGGATATTCCCGTTTTCCATGACGACCAGCACGGCACCGCCATCATCGCCGCCGCCGGCCTCATCAACGCCATCGAACTGACCGGGCGTGACTTCAAAACCACGAAGCTCGTCTGCAACGGCGCGGGTGCTGCGGCAATCGCCTGCATGGACCTCATCAAGGCCATGGGTTTCAACCCTGAAAACATCACGCTCTGCGACACCAAGGGCGTGATCTACCAGGGCCGCACCGAAGGCATGAACCAGTGGAAATCCGCCCACGCGGTGAAAACCAGCAACCGCACGCTGGCCGAAGCCATGAAGGGTGCGGATGTGGTGTTCGGCCTGTCGCAGAAGGGCGCTTTCAGCGAAGAGATGATCCGCTCCATGGCGCCGAAACCGATCATTTTCGCCATGGCCAATCCGGATCCCGAAATCACCCCCGAGGAAGTCTCACGCATTCGCGACGACGCCATCATGGCGACGGGCCGTTCGGATTACCCGAACCAGGTCAACAATGTCCTCGGCTTCCCCTATATCTTCCGCGGTGCGCTCGATGTTCGCGCCAGCCAGATCAACGACGCGATGAAGATCGCTGCCGCACAGGCGCTGGCGGACCTCGCCCGCGAAGATGTGCCTGACGATGTGGCCGCCGCCTATCAGGGCAACCGCCCGCGCTTCGGATCGCAATACATCATTCCGGTTCCCTTCGATCCGCGTCTGATCTCGGCCATTCCGGTGGCTGTCGCCAAGGCTGCCATTGAAACCGGCGTCGCCCGCCGGGAACTGCCCGATCTCGACGCCTATGCCCGCGAGCTTTCCGCCCGCCGCGACCCGATGGCATCGACCACACAGCGCCTTTACGAGCGGGTGCGCCGCTCTCCGAAGCGGGTCGTTTTTGCGGAAGCCGAAGAAGAACAGGTCATGCGCGCGGCGATTTCCTTCACCGCTCAAGGCCTCGGCACCGCCATCCTGCTCGGCCGTGACGATATCATCAAGGCCAATGCGGAGCGCGCCGGCATCGATCTCGACCGCGCCAATATCGAGATCACCAACGCCCGCCTCTCCAGCCGGGTCGATGCCTATGTCGATTATCTCTATGCGCGTCTGCAGCGCGGCGGTTTCCTGCTGCGTGACGTGCAGCGCCTGGTCCACAACGACCGCAACCATTTCGCGGCCTGCATGGTGGCGATGGGCGATGCGGACGCGGTAGTAACAGGCGTTACCCGCAACTATTCGACGGCGCTCGAGGATATCCGCCGCTGCATCAACACCAAGCCCGGCCACCGCGTCATCGGCGTTTCGCTGGTCGTTTCGCGCAACCGCACCGTCTTCGTGGCCGATACCGCCGTGCATGACATGCCGAATGCGGAGGACCTTGCCGACATCGCCGAAGAAGCAGCCCACCTTGCGCGCCGTTTCGGCTACGAGCCGCGCGTTGCCATGCTTGCCTATTCCACCTTCGGCCAGCCGACCGGCGAACGCTCAGACAAGGTGCGTGAGGCCGTGAAAATCCTCGACAAGCGCAATGTCAATTTCGAGGTCGATGGCGAGATGTCGGCCGATGTGGCGCTCAACCATCACCGCATGCAGAGCCAGTATCCTTTCGCGCGCCTTTCCGGCCCGGCCAATGTGCTGGTCATGCCCGCCATCCATTCCGCCTCCATCTCCACCAAGATGCTGCAGGAACTGGGCGGCGCGACCGTCATCGGCCCACTTCTCGTCGGCCTCGACAAGTCGGTGCAGATCACCTCGATGGGCGCGAAGGATAGCGATATCGTCAACATGGCGGCAATCGCGGCCTATAACGCCGGTCGTTGAGACAGGCTGGGACGTTGCAGCACGTTTCTTCTCCCCGGCGGGGAGAAGAAACAAGCCGGATGCGCTCGCTCCGCATATGGCCATCCGGTCCTCAGCAACATCCGGATTACTCTCCCGCCCCATGGCAGGACACGAAGCGGCGGGACAAAGAACAAGATTCTACGATTTCCGGTTATTAGGATATTTTTTCCGCTGAAAGACTTTCTTGGAACCGGTTTCTATTCATAGTATTTTTTGCGCAATGCCAATTCTCGCTCTTGGCGGGTGCCTCATGTAGTTTCCACCTACAATCAAAAGGAAATACCCATGGCCCTTTCTTTCTCCAGATTTGCCGCAAAACTCATCGCCGGAACCGTCGTCATCGCTTCGATGGCAACCGCCGCTCACGCGGATGCAACGCTCGACCGGATCAAGGGTCGCGGCAAGCTCACCGTCGGCGTCATCCTCTCCGGCGCGCCTTTCGGCTTTATCGATCCGAAGACGCAGGAGCAGAAGGGTCTCAACATCGACGTCGCCAAGGCGCTGGCCGCCGGTCTCGGCGTCGAACTGGTGACTGAGACCGTGACGCCGCCCAACCGCGTGCAGTTCCTGCAGCAGGGCAAGGTCGATATTCTGATCGCCAACATGCAGTACACCGAAGAGCGCGCCAAAACGCTCGATTATGTGCCCACCCCCTATGACCGCCAGGGCGGCGCCGCAATCGGCCGCAAGGACAGTGGCATCAAGGACTGGCCGGACCTGAAGGGCAAGATCGCCTGCGTTTCGCAAGGTTCCAACTACACGCAGCCGCTGATCGAACAATATGGCGCACAGGTAAAGGCGCTGCCGAGCCAGCCAGAATCGCTTCTGGCGTTGAAGGGCGGCAATTGCGATGTTTCCGTACACGTCAACGGTACGCTGAGCCTGATGCTTCAGGACCGCGCCGACGAGTGGAAAGATTACGGCATCCTGATCCCGACCGACCTCATCCCGTCGGATTCCGTCATCTGGCTGCGCAAGGGCGAGGCCGACACGCAGGCCGCTCTCGACAAGATTGTCAAGGAACTGCACGCTTCCGGCAAGATGATCGAATTCGCCAAGGCCAACCGCCTGCCCAGCATCGGTTATATGGAAGAGCAGAAGAAGAAGCTCTCCGCCGCGCAATAAGGACCGGGGCAACCCCGCTCGGGTCTGGGTCCAGCGCGATCTAGTCCTTGACCACGAGAGTCTCCTTCGCGGCGCGGACGTGCCGCGGCTGGATGCCGGATCATCCCCGGGCTTGTTCCGGGGACCGGCATGACGGAAAGGGCGGCGGCTATCATCGCGATTTCCCCCAACCATCAAGAACGGCCGGTTTCGCCTGCCGTTCTTTTCTGCTTTATAACAAGGCAGGCCATTCTGGCGCCGCCCGCCGGACGGCACCCGCAATAACAGCATGGATTTCCGATGCAGGATTCATTTACAGCGCGCTTCATAGAACTGGCCGCGCATCTCGGCCTTAACTATGACTTTCTGAACAGCGGTTACGAGGTTCAGATCTGGCTCGACGGCATGAAGATGACGTTGATCCTCGTCGCCGTCACCTTGCCGCTCAGCCTCGTCTTCGGTTTCATTTTCGCAGCCATGCTGACATCAGGCAAAACCTGGCTTGCCGGCCCCGTCCGCGCCTATGTGGAACTGACGCGCAACACGCCGACGCTGGTGCAGCTGATGTGCGGCTTTCTCGTGCTTAACATGCTGATTTCCAACGTACTCGGCGGCGCACAGAACAATCCGCTGACACCCTTCTTCTGGGTCGTTGCCATTACCGGCCTGCACATTGCCGCTTTCCACGCGGAAGCCTTGCGCGGCGGTATCGAGGCGGTGCCGGCCACTACCATCGAGGCGGCCCGCGCGATTGGTTTCAGCTCCTTCGAGATTTTACGCTATGTGGAGTTTCCGCTGGCGATCCGTACAGCGCTGCCCTCCATCATCAATAACCTCGTCAATCTGGTGAAGCTCACCACTGTCGGCTCGGCAATTGCAGTGGGTGAAATCACCTATGCCTCGATCCTGATCTGGACGCAGCGCGACAATGTGGTCGAGCTGATGATCGTCATCCTCATCTTCTTCAGCGTCATCAATTTTATCGTCGCAAGGGCCGGTCTGTGGCTTGAACGGCGTCTTGCGGTTCCGGGGTTCGGTCAATGAGTGCGGTGGTTTCTCCAACACAGGCGGTAAAGAAGCCGCCCTTCGGCACCATTCTGCTGCTCGGCGTGGCGATATCAGTCATCCTGTGGCTGATCCTCGATCCCTCGCTCGGCCAGGTGCTGCTGCAATGGCTGCCCTATCTGGCCAAGGGTTTTGCCATGAACGTGCTGATCAGCATCCTGGCGATCGCCATCGGCACCTTCATCGGCGTCCTGCTCGGCATCATGGAGCTTGCGCCCTACCGTCTCGTGCGCGCGCCGGCGCTGACCTATGTTCAGATCTTCCGCAACGCCCCGCATCTGGTGCTGATCTTTGCCGCGACCTACATCTTCCCCTTCGAGATCGTCGCTTTCGGCAATTACATCCCGTTTCCGGACTGGATCAAGGCCGTGGTCGGCCTTGCTATTCCGGCCAGCGCCCATATCGCCGAAATCACCCGCGGCGCCATCCAGTCCATTCCGACCGCACAATGGGAAGCGGCGCAGGGGCTCGGCTTCTCGCGCAACCAGACACTGCGCTGGATCATCCTGCCGCAATGCGTGAAGCGCTCGCTGCCGCCATGGATGAACCTCTATGCGTCGATCACCATGGGTACGGCGCTCGCCTCGCTGGTCGGCGTGCATGAGCTTCTGCATGCCGCGACAGACGCCAGCACCGCCGTGCAGCGCAACGATTTTACCGTCGTGGTCTATCTCACTGTCCTGATGGCGTTCTTCCTGTTCTGCTATCCCGTCTCCCGTTTCACGCAGCGCCTCGAGCGGCGCTTCGCCTCCCGCTGATTGGAACAAGCCATGTCCGCACCCGCACCACAAACCGCCGCAAAAGCTCTGGTCGAACTGGAAGGCATACACCTGTCCTTCGGTGACAATCAGGTCCTGAAGGGCATCGACCTCACGGTCAACAAAGGCGACGCCGTCTCCATCATCGGCCCTTCCGGTTCCGGCAAGTCCACCATCCTGCGCTGCATCAACGGCCTGCTCATTCCGCAATCGGGCAAGATCACCGTCGGCGGCACCCGTGTCGACCAGCTGAAGACCGAGGCTGAACGCATCGCACTGCGCAAGCGTATCGGCATCGTTTTCCAGCAGTTCAATCTCTTCCCGCATCTGACTGTCATGGAAAACATCACCATCGCACCAATTAAGATTCTCGGCACGCCGAAGGCTGAAGCCGAGCGCCATGCCCGCGAATTGCTGGAAAAAGTGCGCCTCTCCCAAAAAGTCGATGCCTATCCCGGCCAGCTTTCCGGCGGCCAGCAGCAGCGCGTGGCGATTGCCCGGGCGCTGGCCATGCGGCCGGAACTGGTGCTCTTCGATGAGGTCACCTCCGCGCTCGACCCGGAAACCGTGGGCGAGGTGCTCGCCGTCATCCGTGATCTCGTCAATGACGGTATGACCAGCATTCTCGTCACCCACGAAATGCGTTTTGCCGAAGAAATCAGTGATAATATCGTCTTCACCGAAAACGGCCTGATCGTCGATCAGGGCACGCCGGAGCACATCTTCTACAGGTCGACCAATCCCCGCATCAACGCCTTCGTCAAGGGTCTCGGAGGACAGGTAGCGCGGGTCGCTGACGGCGAAGGGATCTGATGTCATGACCGCCGACGAGAAACTCACGCTTCATCTGGCCGAGGCCATCGCTGCCTCCGATCCGTTGCGCGACGACGAGGCGGTTGCCATCGCCCGCGCGGCGCTGATCGACTTTTTCGCCTGCGTGCTGGGCGGAGCTGCGGATAGAAGCACGAAAATCCTGATCGACAGCTTTACACCGGGCGCGTCAGGCACGGCGGGCATTATCGGCCATGATCTGCGCACGGATGCCTTTACCGCAGCCCTCATCAACGGCCACGCCGGGCATGTGCTTGACTATGACGACGTCCATGGCAGCGTGCGCGGCCACCCGACCGTCGCCATCATTCCCGCTTTGCTGGCTATCGCGGTCGAGGAAGGATCAACGGCGGATGCCTTCATCGCGGCCTATATCGTCGGGCTGGAAACCATGGCGCGTCTCGGCCTGTCGCTCGGGACCAAACACTACGAAAACGGCTTCCACGCCACCGCCACACTCGGCCCCATCGGCGCTGCGGCAGCAATTGCGCATATCCTGAAATTCGATCCTCAGACCACGGCCGTGGCGCTCGGCCTTGCCGCCACGCAATCGGCCGGACTTCGCCTGCAATTCGGTTATGACGCCAAGCCGCTGCATGCCGGGCTTGCCACGCGCGCCGGCCTCACCGCCGCGCGGCTGGCGCGATCCGGTTTTCAGGGCGCGCCGGATTTTCTGGAAAATCCCATCGGCTTTTATTCCGCTTTCGCTTTCGGTGCAGAACAGCCGAAACGCGTTCTCTCCGGCTGGGGCGCACCTTGGCAGATCGTTTCTCCCGGATTGACGCTCAAGGCCTTTCCCTGCTGCACCGCGAGCCATCCCGTTGCCGTCGGTGCGCTGGCGCTCCGCAACAGCAATGGTCTGACACCGGATGAGGTCGAGGCGGTCACCATCACCTTCCCGCCCGGCGGTGATGCCGCGCTCGTTGGACCGGCCACGCCCACCACCGGCATCGATGCGCGCTTCAGCGCCGAATATGTCTTTGCCGCAGCACTGACGGATGGAGCACTCGGGATCGGCCATTTCGACGAGCACCCGACACGCGCCGACCTGCTTGCCCTTTCCGCCAAGATCTCACGCCGGCATGATGAGACCGCCCGCCGCCTCTCGCCCGATCCCACCACCCGTTTCGTGGTCATCGACGTAACGAAGAAGGACGGCACGGTGCTCTCGCGCCGTGTCGACGGCCTCCCCGGCATTGATGACCCGACCGAAAAATTTGCCGACGCGACCGGCGGCAATGAAAAATTCGCCAGCATTCCGGCACTGGTGCGGTCCATGAAAACCGCAGCCGACCTCAGGAAGCTTGAAACGCTTCTGGTATCGCAAATATAACTCGACTGACATGAAGGCATGATCCCCATGACCACCACGACACGCAAAAGACAGATGCATCTCGGCCTTTTCCTGCAGGGCGCCGGGCACCACGTTTCCGGCTGGCGCCATCCCGACGCGGAGGCCGGCAGCGAGAATTTCGATCTGCTCACCCGTGTTACGAAAATGGCCGAGGCGGCGAAATTCGACATGGTATTCCTCGCCGACGGCCTCACCAGCGGCGTCGACGCCCATCCGTCAATGATCGCGCGTTTCGAGCCGCTGACCCTGCTTGCCGCGCTTGCCATGGTCACCGACAAGATCGGGCTGGCCGCCACAGCCTCCACCACCTATGGCGAGCCGTACCACACCGCCCGCGCCTTCGCTTCCATCGACCATCTGAGCCACGGCCGCGCGGCGTGGAACATCGTCACCACCTCATACGCCCGCACGGCGGCGAATTTTTCCAAGGACCATCCTGAGCATGACGAGCGTTATGCCGTGGCGGAGGAATATGTGAATGTGGTGCGCGGCCTCTGGGACAGCTGGGATGACGATGCTTTCGTCAAGGACAAACAGGCGGGCCGTTACGTCGATCCGGAAAAGGTCCATATCCTCAACCACGAAGGCAAATATTTCACGGTCAAGGGACCGCTCAATATTCCGCGCTCGCCGCAGGGCCACCCGGTTCTCATCCAGGCCGGCTCCTCCGGCCCGGGACAGGATCTCGCCGCCCGCACCGCCGACATCGTCTTCACCGCCCAGCAGGCGATTTCCGAAGCGCAGGCCTTCTACACCAGCCTCAAGGCGCGCGTGGAAAAATTCGGCCGCGATCCGGCCAGCGTCGCCGTGATGCCCGGCTTCATGCCGATCATCGGCAGAAGCTTTGAAGAGGCCGGTGAAAAGCTGAAGGAACTGAACCGTTGGACGGATATCAAGAGCGCCATGCCGCTGCTTGAAGAACGCATCGGCCACAGCCTTGCCGATTACGATCTCGATGGCCCGCTGCCGGATCTGCCGATTTCCGACCAGCTGCGCAGCCGCGCCGAACTTCTGACGGAACTGGCGCGCCGCGAAAAGCTGACGATCCGGGAACTGGCGCTGCGTGTCGCCGCCGGCCGCGGCCACCACATCGTCATGGGCACGGCGAAAGACGTAGCCGACCGCATGCAGCAATGGTTCGAAAACGGCGCCGCCGACGGTTTCAACGTCATGCCGCCCTTCTTCCCCGGCGGGCTGGAGGAATTCAACCGCGAGGTCGTGCCGCTCCTGCAGGAACGCGGCCTGTTCCGCAAGGACTACGAAGGCTCGACCCTGCGCGACCATCTCGGTATCACACGACCGGTTCTGCGGGGATAACCTTATGCGGATGCCCGATCAAAGGCATCCGCATCCACCAAATCTGGTTAGTGCCCCTAAGAGGACCTGGGCCCGATCTTTATGCCGCCCGCGCCGAGGTCCGATCCCGCCGGGCGGTATTCGGAGACTCCGACCGGACGGAAGATCCGTCTTCGCGCTGCGTCGTGCGGCGGTTCAACTTGAACAGGCTGACAAGCTGCGCCAGCGCATCGGCACCCTGCGCCAGCGTGGTGCTGATCACGGTGGTGCGGGCGCTCATCGCCGCATTCTCCTGCGTCATCCGATCCAGCCGATTGACCGCCTTGTTGATCTCACTGATGCCGACAGCCTGTTCGTCCGCCGCCTTGGCGATCATGTCGACGTTGCCGTCAATGTGCCTGACCAGCGCGTCGATCTGCTTCAGCGCCGTGCCGGTCTCGCCCACCAACCGGACGCCTTCAAGAACCTCGGTGCCGGAATTGTTGATCAGCGCCTTGATTTCCTTTGCGGCATTGGCGGAACGCTGCGCCAGTTCGCGCACTTCCTGCGCCACCACGGCAAAACCTTTGCCCGCGTCGCCCGCACGCGCAGCTTCCACGCCGGCATTCAGCGCCAGCAGGTTGGTCTGGAAGGCGATTTCGTCGATGACGCCTATGATCTGGCTGATTTCCCGCGATGCCGTCTCGATACGCTGCATCGCATCGACTGTCCGCTCCACGACCTCGGTGGAGGCCACGGTGGATGCCCGCGCGCTCTGAACAAGCTTGCGCGTCTCTTTCATATTCTCAGTCGAAGATCGGACCGTCGCGGTGATTTCTTCGAGCGCTGCCGACGTTTCCTCAAGCGCCACCGCCTGCTCGCGCGAGCGTTCGGCAAGATTGACGGAGGCTTCGCTGACCTCCTGGCTGCTGCGGGTCAGGTCTCCGGTCTGGCCGAGAACATTTTCCAGCGTCTTCTGGAATTCCGCGATGGATTTATTGAAATCGCAACGCAGCCTTTCGAACTCGCCGACAAAAGGTTTGTCCAGCGTAATACGGATATTGCATTGAGAAAGCCGCTCGAGCGCAGCACCAAGTTCTTCGACTGCGCGCATCCGGTCCGTCACATCGAAAGCAAATTTCACCACCTTGAAGACGCGGCCCCGATCATCAATGATCGGGTTATAGGAAGCCTGAATGAAAACGCGTTTGCCATCCTTGCCAAGGCGCATGAACTGCCCGGTCGAGAAGTGGCCCTTTCCGAGTTCCTTCCAGAAATCCCGATAGTCCTGAGACTTGGCATAGGCCGGCTCGCAGAACATCTGATGATGCTTACCGATCAACTCTTCCGCCGTGTAACCGAGCGTCGCGAGGAAATTCTCGTTGGCGCTGAGGATTTTCCCGTCGGGCGTAAATTCGATCATGGCCTGCGCGCGGGAAAGCGCTGCCAGCTTGCCGTCATCCTCGGCGCTCTTGCGCTTGATCGCGGTGATGTCGGTTGCAATCTTGACCACCTTGTAAGGTTTACCGAAACGAAACACCGGATTGTAAGAAGCCTCAATCCAGATTTCGTCGCCATTCTTGGCCTGACGCCGGTACTGGCCCTGATCGTATTCGCCGCGCGACAGCTTTGCCCAGAAGGCCTTGTATTCAGGCGAAGTCGCATCTTCGGAAGAAAGGAACATGCTGTGGGAGCGCCCAACGATTTCAGACTGCTGATAACCCACAGCCTTGCAGAAATTATCGTTCGCTTTCAAAATCTTGCCGGTCAGATCGAACTCGATGATGGCCTGCGAACGGCTGAGCGCATCAAGCACCGCATAAGCGTCCAGACCGAGTTTAGAAAGGTGAGACATCTTTTTTGAACCCCCAACAGTAATCCATGTGCAGACCTCCTCCATCCCCGAAATATAAAGATGAAAAACGGTCGGTCCGCCTGCACGCGAAACTAGCCGGACACCGTTAAATAGCGATTAATGATGTTCCATAACTATCGATCGGGAGCCTGAATCGACTGCCGGTATGCTTCACGGCGACTATATTCTCCTTGTCTATTTGGGACCGCTTATTTGCCACAGTGCTGATATTTCTGCGCCAGCGACACGATGCGGCCTTTCATCCGGGCGGCATTCATTGTTATGGCGGGGTTGAAAGATTTGTGTTGCAGGAGCGCCAATGACCAAAACCCTGAAATGCGATGTGCTGGTGATCGGCACCGGCATTATCGGTTCCATGGCGGCGCTTTATCTGCAGAATGCCGGACGCGAGGTAGTGCTTCTGGAGCGCGGCGAGGTTGCCCGGGGGGCGAGTTCCGGCAATGCCGGCATTCTGGCTTTCCCCGAAATCATACCCATTCCCGCTCCCGGCATCATAAAAAAAGCACCGCGCTGGTTGTTCGATCCGCTCGGCCCGCTCAGCGTGCCGCCTGCCTATGCGGCGAAGATCGCACCCTGGCTGTGGCGTTTCTGGCGCGCCAGCGCCGAGCGCAACTTCCGCCACGGGCTGAAATCGCTGACGGAAATCAACCGACTGGCGGCCATGGAAATGGCCCATATCACCGCCATTCCGGAACTTTCGCACCTCGTTTCAAAAACCGGGACGCTCGATCTTTACGACAGTGAGGCAAGCCTCAACGCTGCCCGCAAGGACTGGGACGAAAAGGAAAACGCGGGCTTCACCTTTGAGCGCGTCGGCCGCAACGAAATCGAAGAGCTGCAACCCGGTCTCGCGCCGCAGTTTCGCCACGCCATATTCTCTACCGATGGCCTGCAGGTCTCCGACCCCTATGATTTCACCCGCGCTATTTTCGATCTGGTGATTGCCCGTGGCGCGAGCCTGCGCAAGGGCGAAGCCGAACGCATCGATGCCGTTGGCGAAAGCACGATCGTGACGCTCGAAAACGGCGACAAGATCGATGCCGACAAGGTGGTGATTGCCTGCGGCGCCTGGTCGAGAAAGCTTGCCGCGACGCTCGGCAACATCGTGCCGCTGGAAACCGAACGTGGCTACAACACCACCCTTCCCGCCGGCGCTTTCAACCTGACGCGTCAGCTTTACTTCAACGATCATGGCTTTGTCGTCACCCCGCTGGCAACGGGCATCCGTGTCGGCGGCGCGGTCGAACTTGGCGGGCTGGAACTGAAGCCGAATTTCCGCCGTGCAGAGGCGATGCTGAAGAAGGCTGGGCGTTTCCTGCCCGGACTGAAGCTGGAGGATGGAAAACAATGGATGGGTTTCCGCCCGTCGATGCCGGACTGTCTTCCCGTCATCGGCACGGCCCGTGCCACGCCCTCCGTCATCTATGCTTTCGGCCATGGCCATCTGGGGCTGACACAATCCGCAGCCACCGCCCGTCTGGTGACGCAGCTGGCCAGCGGCGAGGACACGGCAATTTCGGTCGACCCATTCCGTCCGGGACGCTTCTCCTGAACGAAAGAGGCCGGTCTATTTCACCGGCTGCATGGAATCCTCAGGAAATTCCACCTCGGCAAAGGACGGGTAGACCTTGCGCAGGATGGTCACCTGTTGCTGGTCGCTGACCCTCAGCAGGTACCAGTCCGCACCATCCATCAGCGCCAGCGTGTGGGATTTCGCCTCGATCGTCTGGCCGCCGGTTTCCATCACCGTCTTCGTCGGAACGAGCGCATAGGGCGTTCCGTCAGGCGTTTGCGCAAGAGTGATTGCCTGCGTATCCATGGTGAATTCGGTTATCTTGACCGCCGCAAGCGCCATCTGCATCTGCGTGGTCAAGGCGCCGCGCAATTGTTCCACACTAACACCCGCGTCGCGTGCGATGAATTCAAAGATTTTCGGCGGCACGGTCCTGCCGACAAGCTCGAAATCCTGTGCATTCAAAGCCGTGCTGAACCGCTCAATCCGTGTGCGCAGGCTATCCTGCTCGGCAGGCGAAAGATCGCGCGACAATGCGGGATGCGCAATCGCCACCAGCAGAAACAGACAATAAAACAGACGCTTCATGGCTTGGCCTCTCCGGTTATCCGGCATCGCCCGGTTTCCAGGACGGAAACCGCTCATGAACGGGATTGTTCAGCGCAGCAGAAAGAAACCCGCGGCCGACAGCACCGCAAAGACGACCACACCGCCAAGGAAGCCGGCGGCGGTGAAGAAACCCGCGACCATGGCCAGCATCAGCACGCACAGCAACATGGTGCCATACTTCGTCAGGGCCAGAAAACCGTTATAGGTCTTTTCGTGCTCGGCGTAATTCATCTCGGCGCCAACTTCGACCGGACCCGTGTGGTGTTCGCTCATTCCGCTTCCCCTTTGCTCCATCCGTCATGCCCGTCGTACGGGGAAATCTGCCCGCGGACGATCACGGACCCATGCCGGATTCTCCGTAGCCAGAGGTAACATGAAGTCGCCGAAAAGCGCAATGCGTTCTGCGTGAAAGAGCGGCAACGGCATGCAGCACGACCGCTCAACCGGGCGAAACATGCCATAGGGCAACATTCTTTCGCAAACGGTTGAAAAGGGCGCTCGGCCGAGCTGTTTCATGGCGGTTTTGGTTGCTTTTCGAACCGCCTGACCATACACGGGATTCTGTGGGGAGGAACTCTGGAGCCTGTGGCAGCGGAAGCACGTGGAGGCGTGGCTGCAGCAGGGATACCGGGCTTTGCTCTCCGCCATAAACCCGCAAAGGGCCCGAAAAGGGAAGAGGGGAAAGTTATATGAAGTCGCTTTTAAAATTAAGTGCGCTGATAGACCTTGCAAGCGAAGCACTGGGCAAGGTCGCCGGTTATCTCGTGCTCATCTGCTGCCTCGTCAGCGCCGGCAACGCCATGGTCCGCTACGCCCTGAACTACAGTTCAAACGGCTGGCTGGAAATCCAGTGGTACATGTTCGCCTTCATCGTGCTGATAGGCGCATCCTATACGCTGCGCATGAACGAACATGTGCGAGTGGACATCATTTATGGCGCGATTTCGCCGCGCAGCCGCATCTGGGTGGATATTATCGGCATCGTGCTGTTTCTGTTGCCCGGCTGCTTTTACCTCGCCTGGCTTTCCTGGCCCATGTTCACCCTGTCCTGGCATCAGAACGAAATGTCCTCCAATGCCGGCGGTCTTATCCGCTGGCCGGTGAAATTCATCATTTTCGCCGGTTTCGCTCTTCTGGTTCTTCAGGGTTTTTCCGAACTCATCAAGCGCATAGGGGCCCTTAACGGGCTTTATGCGCTCGATACGAAGTACGAAAAACCCCTGCAATGATCACACCGATCTGAACCTTCAGGATATTTCCCATGTTCGAATATGGTATTCTTCCGCCACTGATGTTCCTCGGCATGATCATCTTCATGCTTTACGGATTTCCGGTTGCTTTCTCGCTCGCCACCGTCGGTCTCGTTTTCGGCATCATCGGCATCTTCACCGAGCATTTTTCACCGGCTTTTCTTCAGGCGCTGCCGCTGCGCATCTTCGGCATCGTCTCGAACGACCTTCTGCTGGCCATCCCCTTCTTCACCTTCATGGGCGCGATCCTCGAGCGATGTGGGCTTGCGGAAGATCTGCTTGAAGGGACCGGCAAACTGTTCGGCGCCATTCCCGGCGGTCTCGCCTATGCCGTCATCATCGTCGGCGCAATTCTCGGCGCGATTACCGGCACGGTTGCCGCCTCGGTCATCACCATGGGCGTCATCTCCCTGCCGATCATGCTGAAATACGGCTACAATCCGCGGCTTGCCACCGGCGTCATCGCCGCATCGGGAACAATCACGCAGGTCATCCCGCCTTCGCTGGTTCTGATCGTTCTTGCCGACCAGCTCGGCAAATCCGTGGGCGACATGTATCTCGGCGCCATCGGCCCGTCGATCCTGCAAGTCGCCATCTTCATGCTCTTCATCCTGTTCATGTCGATCGTACGGCCGAAGGACCTGCCGGCGCTGCCGCCGGAAGCGCGCGGCGAACTCGACCGCAAGCTGGTGTTCCGCGTGCTGGCGGGCATGGTCCCTTCCATCGTGCTGATCTTCCTCGTGCTCGGCACCATCTTCCTCGGCCTCGCAACGCCCACCGAAGCCGGTGCGCTCGGCGTCGTCGGTGCAATGGCCTTGGCAGCCGCGCACCGCCGCCTCAGCTGGGATCTCGTCAAGCAGGGCATGCATTCCACCATGCATATCACCTCCATGGTGGTGTTCATTCTGGTCGGCGCCACCTGCTTTTCGCTCGTTTTCCAGGGCATGGACGGCTCGCTGTGGATCGAACATATGCTGTCGGGCATTCCGGGCGGCCCCATCGGCTTCCTGATCTTCGTCAACATCTTCATCTTCTTCCTCGCCTTCTTCCTCGATTTCTTCGAGATCGCCTTCATCGTCATCCCGATGCTGGCCCCGATCGCACAGGCGCTCGGTATCGACCTGATCTGGTTCGGCGTGCTGATCTGCATCAACATGCAGACGAGCTTCATGCATCCACCCTTCGGATTTGCGCTGTTCTACCTGCGCTCCATCGCACCGCGCACGGTCAAGACGTCGGATATCTACATGGGTGCCATTCCATGGCTCGGCATGCAGCTCATCCTCGTCGCCATCGTGATCTTCTGGCCGGAATCCGTTACCTACTGGCTGGACAAGGCACCCGAAGTCGATCTGAATTCCATCAAGATCGAGATACCCTCATTTGGCAATCAGGGCGGCAACACCATGCCTAATTTCGGTCAGCCGGGTGGATTGCCAGGCATGCCTAATCTCGGCGAACCACCGAAGATCGGACCGTAAGAGCTGTCTTGTAAGGACCTGGCGAAACGCTTATGATTGCGGAGTGGAAGACAGGGTTGCAGCCCTGCCTTCCGTTTTGCTTATCGTTTGAAATGAAGCCGGACAGTCAGTGACCAGCCTGTTCGGTTTTTTTCTAACGGCAAACGCAATGCTCAGTGGTTTCCACATCGCATCACCTCCACAGTTGAGAGCAGGGCCTTTGCCGAGGTCGGCGTGGCAAATCCCCGCCGACACTCCGGCTGGTCGCGGAGCCTGCTGCTTTTGCTCACAACGGATTTGATCGTAAATCATCCTTTGTTGTCGGACACGTGAAGGCATGCGCGCACAACAAAAACCCCGGAGATCGAAATCCCCAGGGCCTTTGCTCGGTCCGCCGTCACCGAATAATCAGAGCTTGCCGTTACGCTGCTGGATCATCATGAAAGTATCGAAAGTGTATTCCGCAAGCTGCATCCACAAATAACCTTCGCGCTTGAAGGCAACCTGGTCCTCGTAGATCTTCTTGAAGTCCGGATTGGACGCCGAAATATTGGCGTACACTTCCAGTGCGGCCTTGTAGCAGGCCTCGAGGATTTCCTGGCTGAACGGCCGCAGTACCGCACCTTCCGACACCAACTGCTTGATGGCGATCGGGTTTTTCGCGTCGTATTTCGCCATCATACTGGTGTTGGCGAAAGCGCAGGCATCCTGCAGCGCCGTCTGGTAGTTTTTCGGCAGGCTGTTCCACTTGTCCAGATTGACGAAGGAATGGATGACCGGGCCACCTTCCCAGAAAGCGGGATAATAGTAATATTTCGCCACCTTCTGGAAGCCGAGCTTGTGGTCGTCGTAAGGACCGACCCACTCCGCCGCGTCGATGGTGCCTTTTTCCAGCGCCGGATAGATGTCGCCGCCGGCGATCTGCTGCGGTACGACGCCGAGCTTTTCCACTACCTTGCCGGCGAGACCGGCAATGCGCATCTTCACGCCCTTGAAATCGTCGACGGTATTGATTTCCTTGCGGAACCAGCCGCCCATCTGCGCGCCGGTATTGCCCGAAATCATGCCGTAGAGATTGTGTTTGGCGTAAAACTCATTGAGTAGCTTGTTGCCGTTGCCTTCATAGAACCATGAGTTCGTCAGACGGGCGTTGAGGCCGAAGGGTATCGCCGTGCCGATGGCGAAGGTCGGATCCTTGCCGACGTAATAATAGGAGCAGGTGTGGCACATTTCCACCGTGCCTGATGACACGGCATCGGCCGCCTGCAGGCCGGGCACGATCTCGCCCGCAGCAAAGGGCTGGATGGTGAAATTGCCGTCGGTGGCAGCGGCGACGTGTTTGGCGATATCCTCGGCGCCGCCATAGATCGTGTCGAGCGATTTCGGAAACGACGACGTCAGACGCCAGTTGATCTTGGTATTCTGCTGTGCAATGGCGGGCGCAGCCAGAGCTGCAGTGGCAGCTCCCGCAAGCGCACCTTTTTTCATAAAGGAACGGCGATCCATCTATATCCTCCCAGATATGAACGCTGCCCGCAGCTTTGAATTCCCCTCGTTGCTGTTCAGGCATCGCAGCAAAGTAAGCACGGTTACCGCCCGGCTGACAAGCACCCGCGCCAAGAATTAATCACGGAAAAACCGGCCTTTCCGGGAATTTTCCGAAACTCTGCTTCGCATTTTATTTGCAACTGAAATATCCCGGCACCGCCTTATACTTTAGGCGCATACAGGATCGTCAGAACGCAAAACGCGTGCTTGACTTGGCCAGCCGGCAGTCGCACAAATTTCGAAGATTCGTCCCGGAGCCACCATGCCAAAACCAATTATCGCCGTACCCGCCGACATAAGGCATTTCACCGGGGCCGACTGGCACGCCGCGCAGAACCAGTATGTTTCCGCCGCATTGAAAGTGGCTGGTGTCATGTCCTTCATCATCCCGGCCTTCGAGGACGGAAACGAGGTTGACGCCATTCTCGACCGGGTGGACGGCCTGCTCGTGTCCGGCTCCGCCACCAATGTGCACCCTTCCCTTTACGGAAAAGAAGCGCAGGAGAGCGACGGCCCGTTCGATCAGGCTCGCGACGCCACCAGCCTGCCGCTCATCCGCCGCGCCATCGAGCGCGGTATTCCGATGCTGGCCATCTGCCGCGGCATTCAGGAACTGAACGTCGCACTGGGCGGTACGCTTGCTTCGGAAATTCAGGAGCAGCCCGGCATATGGGACCACCGCAAGCCGGAACATGACGACCGCGACGTGGCCTTCGCCATCCGCCAGCCGGTACATGTGCGCGAAGGCTCCTGCATTGCGCAGCATCTTGGCATATCAGGCGAAATCCAGATCAATTCGCTGCACCGGCAGGCGATTGCCGAGACCGCACCACGCCTGCAGGTGGAAGCAACGGCGGCGGACGGCACGATCGAGGCCGTTTCCGTCATCGACGCCAAGGGCTTCGCCGTTGGTGTGCAGTGGCATCCGGAATATTGGGCCGAGACAGACGCACCCTCACGGGCATTGTTCGAGGCCTTCGGCAAGGCCGTCCACGACTATCGAAACAGCAAGGTCTGAACCGCCGCTGATCCCCTCGGCGGCCCACAAGAACACAAAAAAGGGGCAAGCCTGAAGGCCTGCCCCAAGTTCTGGGAGGAGGATTTAGCGCTTTGCGCGTTTCTTCTGCCGGTAGACGTCAGCAACGACCGCGGCCACGATGATGAGGCCTTTGACGATTTCCTGGTAATAGGCATCCACCCTGAGGAAGGTGAAGCCCGACGTCATGACACCGAGAATGATGGTGCCGATCACCGTTCCGGTGATGCGCCCGGCACCGCCGGCGAGCGACGTGCCGCCGATAACGGCCGCGGCGATGGCATCAAGTTCATACATCACGCCCATGCCGGCCTGCGCCGTCTGCGCGCGGGCAGCGGTGACGACGCCGGCGAGACCGGCCAGCATGCCGGCAATCGCATAGACCTTGATCAGATGCGCCTCGATATTGATACCGGAAACGCGGGCCGCCTGCTGGTTGGCGCCGATGGCATAGGTGAACTTGCCGTAACGCGTATAACGCAGCGCCACATGGAAAATGACGGCGACGACGAGGAAAACCACGACCGGCCAGATACCCGTGCCGATGAAGTTGAAACCGTCGGTGAGCCCCGAGATCGGCTGGCCCTTCGTATACCATTTGGAAAGACCGCGCGCCGTCACCATCATGCCGAGTGTTGCGATGAAGGGCGGAATTTTGGTACGCGCGATGAGCTGTCCGTTGATGAAACCCGCCAGGGTACCGGCCAATATGCCGACCGCGAGCGGTATGAAGAAAGGCAGATCGGTCAGCCCCGGATAGAGAGCTCGCGGCCATGTGGAGGATTGCGCCACGCTGGCGGACAACATCGCCGTCAGGCCTACGACGGAGCCGGAGGAGAGATCGATACCGCCGGTGATGATGACCTGGGTCACGCCAACCGCGATGATGCCGATGACAGAAACCTGCAGGATCATGATCGTCAGGCGCTGCTGGTTCATGAGGAAGCTCTGGCCGATGAAAATCCAGCCGAGAATTTCATAAACCAGCGCGATGCCGATCAGCACGAAAAATATATTGGCCTCGGGCGGGATGCGCCGGTGCGGCTTGCGTCCGGATTTTGCATCCAACTCCGTGTTGGCGGCGGCGTTCGTATTCATAATCGTTCCTCCTCGAGAAATCCCGGCGCGCCTCACCGCGATGCGAGATCCATCACTTTCACCTGCGTGGCTTCACTTCTATCAAGGAAGCCCGTCACCCGACCTTCATGCATGACCATGACACGGTCGCTCATACCCAGAACCTCCGGCATTTCGGAGGAAATCATGATGACGGCGACGCCCTGGCGCGCCATCTCGCAAACCAGCTTGTGAATTTCGGCCTTCGCCCCGACATCGATGCCGCGCGTCGGCTCATCCAGAATGAGAATGCGCGGTTGGGTCAGCATCCAGCGACCGATCAGAACCTTTTGCTGGTTGCCGCCGGACAGGTTTTCGATACGTTCGTAAAGATGCGGCGTCTTGACCCGGAGCTTGCGGCACATCTCCTCGCAGGCTTCCGAAAGCGCGTTTTCCTGCACGAAACCATTGGCGACATATTTGTCCTGCAGGACGGCGATCTGCATGTTCTCAAGAATATTGAGGATCAGCAGGCACCCCGTATCCTTGCGGTCCTCCGTCAGAAACGCCATGCGGTGACTGATAGCCTTCGTCGGGCTGTCGATCGAAACCGGCTTGCCGTTGATCGTTATCGTTCCTGAGGAAGCGGGTGTCACACCGAACACGGTTTCCGCCACATTGGAGCGGCCCGAGCCGACAAGACCTGCAACGCCGAGAATTTCACCGGCGCGGACATCAAAGGAGACGTCATGGAACACGCCATCAAGGTTCAGGTTCTTGACCGACAGAACGACGTCGCCGATCGGAACCTCTTCCTTGGGGAACATCTGGGTGATTTCCCGGCCCACCATCATGCGGATGATGTCATCACGCGTCACATCGGTGGAAGCGTGAGTGCCGATATATTTGCCGTCGCGGAAAACCGAGAACTCGTCGGCGATCTCGAACAGCTCGTTCATCTTATGGGTGATGTAGACGATGCCGATGCCGCGCTCCCTGAGATCACGAATGATGCGGAAGAGATGCTCGACCTCGCGCTCCGTCAGCGCAGATGTCGGCTCGTCCATGATGAGAACGTCAGAATCGTAGGAAACCGCCTTGGCGATCTCGACCATCTGACGGCTTGCCACCGAAAGCTCACCAACACGGGTTTCCGGATCGAGATCAATACCCAGCCTCTCAAGCAGGGTCTGGGTGCGGCGATACATTTCGCCATGATCAATGAAGCCCAGCCGGTTTTTCGGCTCGCGGCGGATCCAGATGTTTTCCGCAACCGTCATGTAAGCCATCAGGTTCAGTTCCTGATGGATCATGGCGATGCCGTTCTCCAGCGCATCGAGCGGGGAATCGAGACGGATCGGCGCGCCTTTCAGGCGGATTTCGCCTTTGTCCGGCTGGTAGATGCCGGCGAGAATCTTCATCAGCGTCGATTTGCCGGCGCCATTCTCGCCCATCAGCGCATGCACGGTGCCGCGCTTGAGGTGGAACTGCACATCATCGAGCGCCACGACGCCGGGAAATTCCTTGCGTACGCCATCCGCTGCGAGAAGAAACTCCGCATTCGGCACGGCTCCGCTGGCGCGCACGGCGGCCATTGTCGATGGACTGACGACCATCTCACCCTCCACAATAGACAAAAATGACCGGAGATAGGGTTTTGCCAGAGGGCGCACCTTGCCTCCGGGGAGGCTTACAGCGCCGTGCCGATCACGACACAAGGGCGCTGTAACACTTTGAATTCACTGAAATCCAATCGCAATCCGCTCACACACCGAAGCTTGCTCCCCAGTGCTGACGGGAACCGGCATCTGCCTCCGGGATCACCTGAAACAGACGCAGATGCCGGAAGGGGCCGTTAGTTCTTGGCCACGTAGTCCTTGACGTTTTCAGGCGTGACGAGCTGGAAAGGAATGTAGACCTTCTTCTCGACCTTGTCGCCCTTGACGAGCTTCAGCGCGGCATCGAGAGCACCCTTGCCCTGCCCCGCCGCATCCTGAAAGACCGTGACGTCGAGATCGCCCGCCTGCATGGCCGCGAGCGCATCCTGCGTGGCGTCAACACCGGCGACGACATAGCCTTTCATGTCCTTGCCCGCGGCCTTCAGCGCCTGGAGAGCACCAATCGCCATTTCATCGTTGTTGGCGATGACGGCGTTGAACTCGATGCCGCTGGAGAGCCAGTTGGTCACGAGGTCGGAACCCTGCGTACGCTGCCAGTTCGCGGTCTGCTCTTCAACCACGGAAATGCCCTTGCACTCGTCGGTCTTCAAAACATCCTTCGCAGACTGTGTGCGCATGCGCGCAGCCTGGTTGGAAAGCTCGCCCATCATGATGACCGCATTACCCTTGCCACCGAGAAGGCGGCAAACCTCTTTGGCCTCAAGCGTACCGGCAACCGTCTCGTCGGAAGCGACGAATGCCTGGCCATCAGGCAGGCTGTCGACGTTCACCGGCTGGCGGTTGACGTAAACGAGCGGAATTTTGGCATCGGCGGCAAGCTTCGACATGGCCGCCGTCGCATCCGTGTCAACCGGGTTGACGATGATCGCATCGACCTTGGATGCGATGAAGTTCTGGATCTGACTCTGCTGCTTGGCGACGTCGTTCTGCGCATCCTCGACCTGCAGGGTGACGCCCTTCAATTCCTTGGAATAATCCTGCATGCCGTTGCGCAGCACGGTCAGGAAGTTGTCGTCGAACAGCGCCATCGAGACACCGACTGTCTCCGCATGTGCCGCTGTGCCGAGAAGCGCAGACATGGCTGCGCCGATGATAAATTTCCTCATTGTTTTTCTCCTCCATGGCGTCCGGCGCCGCCTCTCCCAGCCGGAGGCGAACCCGAAAGCCCGCCGCAACCTCCTCACATTCAGAAAACGGAATAATGAAACCGATTTTCTGCCTGTTCGATATATTTATTCCATTTTTGGTTCGAACGTCAATGCTTTCTTCGCAGCCCAGCTGTGGAGCGGCGCACAAGGCCGTGATGATTGGACATTCAAGCGGACGAGCGTTCCAGACGGGATTGCCGATGAAGGTGCTGAAGCTCCGTTTGCCTCGTCCTGCCCTTGAGGCAGGGAAGCCATAAGCCGTTGAAATTACGGCTCCCGGTTCGGAGCCAGGACGAACTCGGCTGAGATGGAAGATTTATTCCAAACCGGAATCCGCCGGCCCTCTCTTCAGAAGGCCGGCGGAGCATCGGATTTCTTCACCTTGGAACGTTCATGCGATTCACCATGCCGCCTGTGGAAATCTGGCGGCAGACGGACGGCGGCAAATGGAAGTGCGTAGCGCCTTACGGGTGGGAGCCAGGCATGACATCGGCGGGAATCGGGCAGACATAGTTGCTGCCTTCGGTCTTTTCCTGCCACTCCTTCCTGGCATTGGCGAGCAGTTCCGGCGAGGTCATCAGCGCAAGGCCTGTCGACGCCATTGCCTTGGCGGCATGCGCCATGGCTTTGTGGGCGGCAGGGCTTTTGCCCTGCGCCACCACCTGCCAGGTATGCGGATTGGTCCCAATCGCCCAGGCCGGCGTCCAGCACTGCGCCGTTGGCGTGACCCAGCTAACGTCACCGACATCGGTGGAACCCGCCCGGAAATGCGACTGGCCCTCAAAATCCCGCAGGCCGAGATGCAGCGGCGTCGAACCGTCGATCTTCCGGTTGGAAAAAACATCGCCCTTTATCTGATAGAGCCGGATGCTGCTTTTGATCGCCTCGTCGGTGAAAGTATCCTGAATGCGTTTGGCGAAAGCGATATCCGCCTCGTCGAAGGCTACGGGGCCAAGCGCCACCATGTTTTCATGCATCGCCGTTTCCAGCGTGATGTTGGGAAGGAGATTGGTGGAAGCGGTATCGAAGACGATCTCCACCTCGGTTTCGGTCATCATCGCCGCGCCGCGCGCGACCTTGTCCACCCGCGCGGCAAGATCGAGCGCCTGGCGCATTTCCGGGGCGCGGATCAGGTAAAGTACTTCGGCCTTCGCCTGCACCACATTCGCCGCCTTGCCGCCGGTATCGGTGATCGCATAATGCACCCGGCAATCCTGCGGCATATGTTCGCGCAGGAAGTTGACACCGACATTCATGAGTTCGACGGCATCGAGCGCCGAACGCCCGAGATGGGCGGCGTTGGAGGCGTGGGCTGCAACACCCTTGAAACGGTAGAAATATTCCAGCACGGCAAGATTATTGGTTGAGCGTACGCCGTTGAACGGTGCCGGATGCCAGGTCAGCGCCGCGTCGACATCATCGAACAGGCCGGCGCGCACCATGAAGGTCTTGCCGGAACCACCTTCTTCGCCCGGGCAACCGTAATAACGCACTGTGCCGGGAAGATGATTGGCTTTCAGATGCCGGGCGAGAGCAATAGCGGCCATCAATGAGCCGACGCCAAGCAGGTTGTGGCCGCAGCCATGGCCGGTGGCGCCTGCCTCACGCGGCTGCACCTGCGCCACATCGGCCAACTGACTCATGCCGGCCAGCGCATCGAATTCGCCGAGGAAGGCGATGACCGGCTTGCCGCTGCCGAATTCGCCGATGAAGGCCGTTTCCATGCCTGCCACACCGCGGCGAACCGCAAAGCCACTTTCCTCAAGCGCTGCAGCCAGAACGCCGGCAGATTGCCGTTCTTCGAATTTCAGCTCGGCAAAATCCCAGATACTGTCGCTCAGGGTGGTGAAATCGGGCTTCATCGCCTCGACTTCGGCGGCAATCGACATCACGGCATCACGGTTCATGGCTTGTCCTCGCATTTCCGCCCTTTGCGGGCACGCGCAAGCGCTTCGGCGGAAACTCCGCCAAATCCTTACGCTCTATGATGGAAAGACCGCGCCAGAGTCCGCCTCCGGCGCGGTCATAGTAGATCAGTTGTCGACCGAGACTTCCCAGAGACGGGCGTTCGACTGCCAGACCGGCTGGCCCTTCAGCTTTTTCGTCGCGCCCCAGACATCGACCATGTCGTAAAGGAAGATGCCCGGCATTTCCCTCAGCATCAGTTCGTGAAATTCGTCGAAAATCTTCTGGCGCTTCGTCTGGTCAGCCTCGACATAGGCCGCCTTCATCAGTTCGATCGCCTTCGGATCATCCCACATCAGGGAGGCGTTCTTGTCCTTGTTGCCGACATAGAAGGCGTACATCAGTGCCGGGTCGAGACGCGGAGCGACCGACTGCGAGATCACCTGATAATTGCCGGAACGACGGCGATCGACCTGCGTGGCATAATCCAGCACCTCGATCTGCACGTTTAGACCCGCCTGCTGCATCATCGCCTGCGCCATGACGGCGGCCGGGAAACTCGGCACGTTGCCGCGCTTGTTGGCGATGATCGAGATCGGCTCGCCCTTGTAACCGGCGGCGGCCAGCTCCTTCTTGGCCGCTTCGATGTCATAGGCCGGACGCTTCTTCTGGGCCTCGTCGTAATAGACCGAACCCTGCGAGACCATCGAACCGTTGGCTTCACCCGTACCGTTCGATGCAGCCGCGACCAGTTCGTCGAGATCGAGCGCCATCGCCATGGCACGGCGCACACCGGGATTGCTCAGCACCTTGTCGCGGGTCTGGATGTAGAACAGGTTCTTGCCGTTGTTGCGGGAGACGATGAGCTGCATCTTCTCATTGGTCTTGAACTCGGGAATGAGATCGGGAGAAATCTCGGCCGTATCGAGCACGCCGGATTCAAGCCCGGCCTTCACGGTCGAGGCATCGGGAATGACCATGAACTTGATGCCATCGGCGAGCGGCCGCTTGGAGCCAACCATGCCATCCGGCTTACCGTCATTTGCCGGCGAAACATAATCGGCAAATTTGGAAAGGCGAATATATTCGCCTTTCTTCCACTCGTCCCACTGGAACGGCCCTGTCCCGATCGGCTTGGCGAAGCTGCCATCGGCAGCAATCGATTCCGACGAGATCATGCCGGTATAACCGCATTCCGGCCGCGACATGAGGCCGAGGAAGACGCCTGACGGCTTTTCAAGCGTGATCTCGACCGTGGATGCATCCGTGGCCTTGACGCCGGTGACGTGTGCTGCGCCGCCTTCCGCGAAATCGTTGAGGCAGGTCCATTTGGTTTCCGGCTTCAGATAACGTGTCCAGTTCCAGACGACATCCTCTGCGGTGAGCGGCTTGCCATTGTGGAATTTCACGTCCTTGCGAAGCTTGAAAGTATAGATCAGGCCGTCAGAAGAGACATCGACGGTTTCGGCGAGAAGCGGCTTCACCTCGCCGGCATTGTTATAACCGACGAGGCCTTCGACGATGTGCAGGATAACCCCGTCCGTATTGCCGTCGCGGTTCACGCCCGGATTGTTGCTGCGCAGATCGGAGCTTTGCGCGATGGTGATATCGCGTGCTGCGGCGATATTGGCGGTCACGAGCAGGGCAACGCCTGCAAGAAGAAGTTTTTTCACTGTTCTACCCTCTTTGTTGTCGTTGATTGTGAGTGATTAAAACCCGTCCCAGCAGGCCTGTGCCAGCCGGCCGATCGTTTCGAGCGCGATGGTGTATCCCGGCGTGCCGTCAGGCATGGTTTGCGGCACCTCGTCGGTATAGGTGGTGATGATGAAGGACGGCGCGCCGTTTCTGTAGATGATACCGGCATCCATGCGTCCGCGCTTGCCGCGGCCGCTCTTGCTGGCCACCACGGCCTCGAAAGGCAGGCGGGAGCGAATTCCATAACGCAAAATCTGGTTCTTCAGCGTCTGCATGGCCCATTCGCACAATTGCGGGCTGCATCCGAGTTTTGTCTGCGCCTCCGGCGAGGATTGCGCATCGAGAATGGTCTGCAGCAGCAGCACCTGATCTGCCGCCGAGGTGGTGGTGACGGTTTTCAGCGGATGGTCTGCCGCCAGCGCCAGCGGCGGAATGAGGAAACGATGATGGGTATTGGCCATGCCGAGTGATTTGCAATAACCATCCACCTCTTCCAGCGTCAGCCTCTCCAGCACCATCTTGGTGCAGACATTGTCGCTCAGCACCATCATGCCGGCGAGCGCATCGCGCAGGGAAATGACAATGCCCGGCGTCAGATAGCGGAACATGCCGCTCGCCACTTCTTCCGCCAGCCTCTTTTCATAGATGACGGGCTGGTCGAGATCGATCCGCCCTTCGCTGGCGGCCTTGAGCACGGCCATCATGATCGACGTCTTGCGGGTGCTGCCCGATGGCGTCTCCTCGTTTTCTCCCCGTCCGATCTCTTCGCCGGTGAGGAGGTTGCGCACCATGAAACGTGTCACGAAAGGCTGTGCATCACAGATAGCATTCAGTTGGGCAGCCACAGTCATTGTCATCTTCCTGTTAAACTTCATCTTCCAGACGCCATTTCAGTGTCACACCGCCCTTTTCATTCTGGTCGAGGGCGGGAATGGCCGAGAGGAGCCGGCGCGTATAGGCCTCTCTCGGGCTGTCGAAAATCGTATCGCGGTCGCCCTCTTCGATGATGCGGCCGTCCTGCATGACGACGACACGGTCGGCCACCTGCTCGACCACACCGAGATCGTGGCTGATGAACAGGCAGGAAAAACCGTAACGTTTCTGCAGATCGGAAAAGAGATCGAGCACCTGCGCCCTCACCGTCACGTCGAGCGCGGAGACAGGTTCGTCAGCGATCAGGAAACGCGGACGGCGGGCAATGGCGCGGGCAATCGCCACACGCTGGCGCTGGCCGCCGGAAAGCTCGTGCGGGTAACGGGTGGCGTAGTCCGTTCCCAGCCCCACCTCCTCCAGCGTTTCCAGTGCCCGCTTGCGCTTGGCGGCCTGATCGAGACCGGGCACGAGGCGCAGAGCTTCCTCCACGAGCGCCTGAATGGTCATGCGCGGATCGAGAGAGGAATAGGGATCCTGAAACACCATCTGGCAATTCAGACGGTAGTCTTTCCAGTCCTCGTTGCGCTCCCGGCCCTGAAAGCGGATTTGCCCTTCGCTTTCCTTGACGAGACCGGCGATGGTGCGGCCAAGCGTGGTCTTGCCAGAACCGGAGCCACCGACCAGCGCCACGACCTCGCCTTCATGAATATCGATGCTGACGCCATGCAGCGCCCGCTTCGATTTGGCTTTCTTGAGCAGCGACTTGCGACCGGCATAATCAACGACGATATTCCGGGCCGAAACCATCGGCGCCTTGCTCGTGTCGACGGCGCGCGGCTCGCCACGAAATGGCAGGGAGGAAAGCAGCTTTTTCGTATAGGGGTGCTGCGGCGCATCCAGCAGGTCCTCGGTGCGGCCCTGCTCGACGATCGCGCCTTTTTCCATCACCACGATGCGGCTGGTATAACGCGCCACCATGGGCAGGTCGTGGCTGATGAGGAGAACGGCAGTGCCTTCCGCCCGCGTCAGCTCGACCATCAGTTCCATGACATCGCGCTGGATGACCGCATCAAGCGCCGTCGTCGGTTCATCGGCGATCAGCAAAGCGGGTTTCAACAGCATGACCGAGGCCAGCATGATGCGCTGGCGCATGCCGCCGGAAAACTCGTGCGGATAGGCCGCTAGCGCACCTTCGGGGTCGCGGATGCCCACCCGTCGCAGCATGTCGAGAATTTTCTCGCGACGCTCTTCGGGCGACAACTTCGTGTGAAGGATCAGCCCCTCCTCCAGCTGCCGGCCAATCGTCATCGATGGGTTGAGGGAGGTCATCGGCTCCTGAAACACCACGCCGATCTCCGCGCCGCGGAGACGCCGAAGCTCCTTCACCGGCAAGGACATGACATCCTGCCCCTTGTAGATGATCGACCCGCCGGTGACGGCGATGGCCGGCGGCAAAAGCGAGATGAGCGCGCGGGTTGCGAGCGTCTTTCCCGAGCCGCTTTCGCCGACGATGCCGAAGATTTCGCCCGCGGCAATATCGAATGAGACATCCTTGACGACTGGGTGGCCGGTTCTGGCGACCTCCAGCGAAAGGCCACGCACGGTAAGAAGAGTATTGTCCGTCATTTGAGGCCTCTCATGCGCGGGTCAAGCCTGTCGCGAAGGGCATCGCCCAGAAGATTGATGCCAAGCAGCGTCAGCGCGATGCAGAGACCGGGGAAAAGCCCGAGCCAGACGGCCTGCTGGATGAAGGGCCGGCCGGCGGCCAGCATGTTGCCCCAGGTCGGAGCCGGCGGCGGCACACCAAGACCGAGGAAGGACAGCGCGCTTTCCGACAGGATGGCCCAGCCGAACATGGAGGTGGCGAGAACCGTGATCGGCGCTATGCAATTGGGCAGGATGTGGCGGAACATGGTGTAGATCTCGCCATTGCCCATGACCAGCGATGCCTCGATGAATTCCCGCTCACGCAGAGAAAGCACGGCACCGCGCACCACGCGGGCCATGGATGGCGTGTAGGCGATGCCGAGTGCGAAGATGATGCCGTACTGGTTGGCGCCGAAGACCGCGAGAAGACCGAGCGCCAAGAGAATGCCCGGAAAAGCGAGAAGCGCATTGTTGATGGCCATGATGACGCCATCCACCCAGCCCCGGGCATAACCGCTGACAAGGCCGATCAGCGTGCCGCAGATCGTCGCGAAGCTGACCGTCAGGAAACCGATCCAGACACTGGCGCGCGCGCCGACCATCAGACGGCTGAGAACATCGCGCCCGAACTCGTCTGTGCCGAGAAGATGGCTCGGACCGGGTGCAGCCAGACGCGAAGCGAAACCGAGCTTCATCGGATCATAAGGTGTCCAGAACAGTCCGGTAATGGCAGTGATGAGCAGGAGGGCAATGAGTACGCCGCCGATAAGCCCGTTGAGTGTGAACTTTTTCATTCGGCAACCACACGCGGATCGAAGAGGGGATAAAGAAGGTCGACGAACAGGTTGACCAGCACATAGGACAGCGAGACGAACAACAGGCAGCCCTGTATGACGGGGTAGTCGCGGGCGAAAATGCTGTCGACCATCAGTCGCCCGAGGCCGGGAATGGTGAACACCGTCTCAATGACGGCGATACCGCCGAGAAGATTGCCGAGAATGAGGCCGATCATCGTCCAGGTCGGGCCGAAGGCGTTCTTGAACGCGTGCCGCCAGAGAACCGCACTTTCCGAAAGCCCCTTGGCGCGGGCATGGGTGATGTAATCCAGCCGCAGCACTTCCAGCGTCGAGGCGCGCGCCATGCGGATCAGAACACCCATTTCATGGATCACCAGCGTCATGACAGGCAGGACCAGATAAAGCATGCCGCCGACCAGATTGTCGCCGATCGACACATATCCGAGCACCGGCAGCCAGCCGAGCTTGAGGCCGAAAAACAGAAGAAGCAGAAGACCCAGCCAGAATGTCGGAATGGACAGCAGCAGGGTTGCCGTTCCCACCAGCGCAAGATCGGTCAGGCTGTTCTGTTTCCAGGCGGCGATCACGCCCGCCGGAACCGCAATCAGGCTGGCGAGGAGCACGGCGACCACGACGATCTCGGCGCTGACGAGGAAGCGCGACACGACCAATGGCAGCACCGCCTCCTCATTGACGATGGAACGACCGAAATCGCCCTGCACCACATTGCCGGCCCAGATGAGGAACTGTTGCGGCATGGACTTGTCGAGGCCGAGTTCGGTCCTCATCGCTTCGATCTGTTCCGGTTGCGCCATGTCGCCCAGCATCAGGGCAGCCGGATCACCTGGAATAAAGCGGATGAGCGCAAAGACCGTGATCGACACGAATGCGATCGTCGGCAGCGCCATCAAAAGACGGCTCAGTATGAATCTTATCATCGGTTCCCCACGATTGATGGCGGGGAATGGTATCCCGCCTCTATCGGTTTCGTTGCTGGTGACTATGACGGATTGATAAATAAGGCGCAATATTATGCATAAACGTCATATGTCTATGCAGAATGGCGGCGCGTTTGATTCTGATGAGGACAATGAGATTTTCCGTCCAAAATCCCGTTTTCAGTCGATTTTTTGCGAAAGCTGGATTTCCCGCTTCAAGGCATCACTCAGCGCCTGCGCGGCGATGGACAAAGGTGCGCCGGAAGCGCGGGCAAGACCGAACTCCTGCGTCGCCTGGGGAACGAATGGTCGGGCAACAACGGGAAGATGCCGGTAGAGGTTAGCGTAAAAACTGCTGATGATCGTTACTCCCAACCCATGCGCCACATAGGCGCAGGCGGAACTGTTGGTGTGGGTCTCGATCTTCACCATCGGCTTGACGCCGGCCTTTTTGAAAACCTGATCGAGCGCCATGCGGTTCGGCCGCTGGCGGCCGATCAGAATGAGCGGAACATTGCGCAGGTCCTTGACTGTGATTTCGTCAAGCTTGGCCAGCGGATGATCCTCACGGACCACACAGACGCTTTTGCCGGTCGCGACACGCTCAACATCGATGCCCGGGCCAATCTCGCCCTCCATCCGCAGGAAACCAAGATCGATCACCCGCTCGCCAACGAGCTTGTTGATGGCGGTCGTCGTTTCGAAAAAGGTCTCAATACGGACGCCGGGAAAATCCCTGACATAATCGATCAGCATGGCGGGCGCGAAGTTCTCCCACATGCTGCTCGGCAGGCCGATGCGGACGATTTCCGGACCGGCAGCACCATTGCGCAGATCTTCGGCGTGGCCGGACATGCGGTCGACAGCAAGCAGCACATTTTCCGCGTCACGCGCGAGAAGCGCTGCCTCTGGCGTCGGGATCAGCCGCCCCTTGTCACGGGCAAACAGCGTCAGCGACAGGTCCGCCTCGAGCTGAGCCAGAAGCCGGCTGATACCGGACTGGCTTAGCCCCATGGCCTTGGCGGTGGCGATGGTCGAGCCGGTGGAAAGAAGCGTGCGAAGGACTTCGAGCTGCTTGATATTCATGAGGCCAGCACCATGGGATGAAATGACGAGCCGGTTTCGGTTCAGACCTTTTGCCGCCGATAGGCCTTCATGTCACCGGTTTTTTTCGCATTGTCATTCGGCCCGGTCGGTCGCCGGTTACAATTCCACGTCGTAGACCCTGTCGTGGGTGGCAACACGGGCCTCTCCTGATGGAGTCACCCAGCCCCGGAACATGCCGGGCGTATTATAGGGTGCGGCAATGCCACCTTCGGCATCGATGGCGACAAGACCCGCACCGATATCGTAGGGCGCCAGGTCCTTGTGGACGAGGTTGCCGGCGGCGGTTTCCAGATCCTGCCCGAGATAGGCGACACGGGACGCGATCTCATGGCCAACGACGTAACGGATGAAAAATTCACCCTTGCCGGTGCCGGAAACGGCGCAGGCGCCGTCGCGTGCATAGGTGCCCGCCCCGATCACAGGGCTGTCACCCACCCGGCCGTCAGGCTTGTTGGTGTAGCCGCCGGTGGATGTCGCGGCTGCGAGATGCCCAGCCGCATCGAGTGCCACGGCACCGACGGTTCCGTGTTTTTCGTTTTCCGTCGCGTCCGTACCTGCGGTGGCATGGGCCTTCATGGCCGCCAGCGCCTCGACACGCTTTTGAGTGGTGAAATAGGATTGAGGCTCCGTGGCAAGCCCCTTCTCCTGCGCAAACCGGTCAGCCGCTTCACCGGTGAGATAGACTGCGCGTTCATCCTGCATCAGCGCCCGGGCCGCCTTCACCGGGTTGCGGATGGCGCGGGAGGCGCTGATTGCGCCTGCGGCAAGGGTCTTGCCATCCATGATCGACGCGTCGAGTTCGTGAATGCCATTCTCGTTGAGTGCCGCCCCATGGCCTGCGTTGAAATGCGGGCTGTCCTCCATAACGACGACTGCCGCCTCAACCGCTTCCAGCGCAGTTCCGCCAGCCTTGAGCACACCATAACCGGCGCGCAGTGCCGCCGCCAGATCGTGGCGCGCCGCTTCCCATTCATCCGGAGTCATGCTGTCTTCCGGCATAACCCCGCAACCACCGTGAATGGCCAGTGCGATCTTCGTCATATCCTCACTCCACTGTTGCCACGCCGCAGGCAGGGCCTCTTACCATCAATGAAAGGCTATATCGCCGATAACACGCACGCGGACCCTGCGAGCGCCGCCTGGCAAATAGGCGATGGGAATATCCTCCACCTCAAGCGTCTTGAGGCTCGCGCGCTCCGCTCCCGAAGCGACCGCTGCGTTCTGCGCTTCGGTCTCGGCTTTCGCAAGGGCCTCGTCGCGGCTCAACCCGGAAAAGACCTGATCCACCTCACCGGACACCTGCGCCATCGCTGCGCCGAGCGCATTGGCAACGCCAGCATTTTCCACACGCAGCACCTCGGATGCGCCCGGCACCTGCTCCGGTATCAGGAATGCGCCGCCGCCGACCGCAACCAGCGGCACGTCTTCGGCTGATGTCTTCATCTGGTCGAAACTGTCGGCCACCATGTCGCGGATACGGCCGAGCGTCGCCTGCACGAATGCCGGATCGAGGCCCTTCACACGATCCCTGTCGCCCATCTCGATCAGGCCTGCCGCAACGGCGATATCCGATGCCGTCAGTGTCTCACCGCCGAAAACGCGGGCTTCGGTCAGGATGCGATACCCAACCGAGCGCGGGCCGATCTTGCCTGTCTGCGGGTCGACAATGGTGCCGCCGCCCAGTGCTATAGGTAGAAGATCGGGCATGCGGAACAGGGTGCGGACCCCGCCAATATGGACGATATTATTTGCCTCACGCGGAAAACCACCGACAAGGCAACCAATATCGGAGGTGGTGCCGCCGACATCCACCACCATGGCATCGGAAAGCCCGGTGAGAAAAGCCGCACCACGCATGGAATTGGTCGGGCCGGAAGCGAAGCTGTGCACGGGGTTTGCGGCAGCTACGTCCGCAAGCGCCACGGTGCCGTCATTCTGTGTAAGATAAAACGGCGCCTTCACACCTGCTTCGCGCAGCGCATCCGAAAATGCCTGTACCGTGGTCCTGCCAAGGGTCTGCAAGGCGGCATTCAGAAGTGCAACGTTTTCGCGCTCCAGAAGCCCGATACGGCCCAGCGTATGGGAAAGCGTGATGCGTGCATCGGGGATCACCGAACGGACAATCTCCGCCGCCCTCACCTCGCACTCCGTGGTCAGCGGCGAAAAGGTTGCCGAAATGGCGATCGAGGTAATGCCTGCATCGCGGATTTTCATCGCCGCTTCACGGACTTCATCCGGGATCATCGGCACCAGCGGACTGCCATCGTATTCATGGCCACCATGAACCATGAAGATCAGCGGATCGACGGCCTCGTAGAGATCCTTCGGCCAGTCGCACATGGGCGGCAGTGAAGAACCAGTCGGCAGCGCTATGCGGATGGCCGCAACTCGCTCCAGCCGGGCGCGCTCCACGACAGCATTGGTGAAATGGGTGGTGCCGATCATGACCGCATCGATCGGGCGATCTGCCGCGCCGACATGGCCAGACACGTGAGCGAGGGCCGCCTTCACGCCGGACAGGACATCCTGCGTGGTCGGAACCTTGATCGAGGCAACGATGGCGTCTCCATCGATCAGAACGGCATCCGTATTGGTGCCGCCAACGTCAATACCGATGCGTTTCATGGGAATACCGATCTGAAATCAATGTCATAACCGAAGGCACGCGGGCCAACGGCAGCAATGCCGGCAGGCGTCGTCAAGAGTTCCGGCGCCGGCAGGGCGATAACCGTGACACGCTGGCCATAGCGCACCGATTCCGTGCCGATGGCGCTGCCCGAAACGGTGTCGAGAAGGCAGATCAAATCCGGCGTCATGGCGACCGGCTGGCCGTCGCGGAAGGCGACCGCCCACTCATTCTGGAAGGCAAGTTCCATGCGTGAGCCGCGATCGGCGTCGATGCCTTCAATGGTCGTACTGCCGCGCAGAAAGCCACCGGTGGTCTCGCGGGCGACATCCACCACCTTGCCGCGGAACAGCTGTTTGCCACCCTCATGGTTGAGAACCGCCTGAACCGGGTCATCATGGCGTGCACGCGCCTCCATCACCGCGCGCCCGAGTTCGGTCGCCTTTGTGACGGTGTAATGAATGCCCCATTCCTTCACTTCCTTGCCGGTGCGCGGCGCCTTGCAGGTGGCGGCGGTGGAACCAACTTCGGTGCAGACCTTGCGCGAGATGCGCTCCATCCATTTCCACGATGCAGCGCGCGTCACGATCACCTCATTGTCTCGTACATCGACGAGCGACAATGGAAACATCGGCAGATTGCCGATGGCGAATGAGGTCATCTGCGCTTCGGGATAAGCACGTCCCATGGCATCGGCATTGACGACGGGCCGGTCGAGCATGGCGGCGGCGAGGAAGGACGATAACGCATTCGAGCCGCCGATTTCCACGCTCATGATCGCCCGGAAAGGCTTGCCGAGATAATCCTCCATGACCTCGACCGCGCGGGCAAGATGAACGGGGTCTCCCAGCCGTTCCTGACCAACAAGCGGTGCACCCATCTTGGAGACGACCGCAACCATGTCGTCATCAGCAAGCGCCATGGGGTCCATGACCTTCACCCGTCTGCCTTCGGCATAAAGACGGCGCAGATTGAGCGTCGAGATATAGGGATTGCCTCCACCGCCCGTTCCCAGAATCCAGGCGCCGGTGGCAAGAGGTTCGATATCGTCTTCGGAAAATTCCTGGATCATGCGTCATCCTCGGGCATGCCGCAGCCTTTCCGGCGCAAGCGATGCTCCTTCCCTTTATCGTTCCAAGTCTCATCGGCCCCGCCCTGCGGCGGGACCGCTTTTCATGGGACGGAGATCACTCCGCCTTGCAGTCCCAATGGAAGTTGGAGAAGTTCAGGTCCCAGCTCTGCATGGGAATGAACTCGTAACCCTGAAGGCACTTGTTCGCCGCATAACGGCGGTTCGGCGCAACCGCCCAGACATCCGGTTGAAGATCGGCGATCTTGGTCTGCAGTTCCTTGTAGGTTGCGTTCTGTTCGCTGGTATCGGTCGTGGCACGGACCTTGTCGATCAACCCGTCGATTTCCGCGTTCTGCAGCCATTCCATCGACATCCATGTGCCTGATGCCTTGGAGTGATACTGGTTGTAGAACATCGCATCCGGAGACGGATAGGTCGGCGAGATATTCACCTGCGTCGACGCAGGCGTCGTTTCAGGCTTGGAGGAAAGCTCGACGATACGGTTCCACGGCTCTGGCTTGATATCGAGCGTAATACCGATTTGCTCGAGGCTGGATTGCAAAAGCAGCGCCACTTCCGCCTCGAAGGCCAGCGAAGCGACATAGCTGTTGACCAGCGTGATCTTCTGGCCGGCATATTTCGACTTCGCCAGTTCTTCCTTCGCCTTTTCCAGATCGTAGACGCCGGGCGGAATATCGCCGTTATGCGCGTCCTTGAAAGCGTCGGATAGCGGCCCCTGCATGTCGAAACCGGGATAGATCACTTCCTGGATCGTCTTGTAATCCGTCGCATAGGCAATGGCGCGACGAACGTGAACGTCGTCTGTCGGGTAAACCTTGGTGTTGAGCTTGATGACGAAACCGCCGGCGGTGCGGGTCTGGATGAGCTTGTAATCCTTCATCCGGCCGATGGATTCATAGGTGTCGTTGCCAAGGCCGTGCGAGGAAAGGCCAAGTTCGCCCTTTTCAGCCAGCGCCTTGACGGTAGCGTCGTCGCTCGTCTGGACGAAGCGTACTTCGTCGATCGGCTTGCCCTTGGTCCAGCCAAGGAAATAGTCCGCATTGCGGGCAATGACCATATCGGCAGAACGGTTGTAGCTGACGAGCTTGTATGGGCCGGAACCGGCGGAATGTTCGCCCACATAGGCCTCGCCCCACTTGTCTTCGGGCTTGGCATTGGCTTCGATCAACGTCTTGTTCAACGCCATCATCAGCGGCGTGGAGGCCATGAAGGGCGAAAACTGACGCTCGATCTTCATGACGAGCGTCGCATCATCAGGCGCGCTGACGTTTTCGGGCTTCAGTACGCCGACGATGAGGTTCGACGGCCCCTTGTTGATGCCGAGCAGGCGCTGCACCGACCAGACGAGATCGGCAGCCTTGACCGCCGTGCCATCCTGGAACTTCGCATCGTCGCGCAGATGGAAGGTATAGGTCAGGCCGTCTGCAGAAATATCCCAGGACTTTGCCAGATGCGGCACGATTTCACCCTTGGCATTCACCGTGGTCAGGCCGTCATACATGTTCACGATGGCCATGTAGCCGGTATAGTCAGTCACTTTCGCCGGGTCGAGCGAGCTGAATATCTGCATCGTGTTGACCGCGACCGAAACCTTGTCATCCGCAAAAGCAGCGGAAGAAACAAGCGGCAACGCGATTGCCGTGCCGAGCGCAAGCACGGCAAGGCGGGAAGGAAGTCCTGGCATTTTCATTGTCGTTCTCCTCTTTATTGCGGGTCATTTGCCCCGCTTATGGTTAGGCAGCCTTGCCGACCGGGACGGGCAGCGGTGAGAAAGGAATGTCCGGGTAACCGAAAGCCGCCGGTCCAACGACTTCGAGCGCGCGGGCGCTGCGCAGCAGATCGTGGCAGGGGATCGCGACCACGGCCACGCGCTGGCCGTAACGCAGGACTTCGGTGGTGATCGGGTAACCGGTATCGACATCGAGCAAGACGATCAGATCAGGGACGGTCACTTCCACCTTGCCGTCACGGCGGAACAGCAGGAATTCGTTCTGGATCGCCACGCTCGCCGTCTGGCCCGAGCAATCGTCGAAGCCGGAAAGCTCGACATCGCCCACGGCGAAACCGCCGCGCAGATGGCGTTTCAGATCGGTGATCTTGCCGTTGAAGATGCGCCGTCCGCCTTCAAGCGCGCAGACTGCCGCAATCGGGTCTTCCTGCTGCTTGCGGGCACGGATCACCGCCTCGCCGAGCGCGATCGCCTTGGTGTAGGTTTTCGGAATACCATACTGGTGCACGTAGTGGGCCTGCATCGGCGCGGTCGCCAGCATTGCGCCGCCGCCCTGAGAAACGACGCAGGCGCGGGCCATGCGCTCGTGCCAGACTTCGGAAACAGCGTGGCTGAAGATCACGGCATTGCCGTGCAGGTCGCACATCACCGATGGCGTCGAACTGTGGCCGTAGATGGAGAAGGTCGTCATCTGCATCTCTGGGAAAGCCCGGCCCATGCCGTCGCAATCGAGGATCGGCAGGCCACCAAGCGCCGCCGTCACCAGCGGGTTCATGGAGTTCGAGCCGCCGATTTCCTCGCAGACGATGGCGTCTACCGGCGTGCGGATCAGCTCTTCCATGGCGCGCAGGCAACGCAGACCCTCACGGCCCTCGCGAATGCGCTCCACGCCAACAACGGGGGCGCCAATGCCGCCGATGGACATGCAAAGCGCGTCCGGCTCGATGGCGTCTGTCGCAAGTATCTTCATCTCGTAACCGGCCTTCATGGCCTCGAGTGCAAGCAACTTGCCCAGATAGGGATTGCCGCCGCCGCCGGTGCCGAGAATGCCCGCACCAATTTCCAGCGCGTCGAGATCTTCCCTCGTCAGCGTACGCAATGCCGCTTCGTCATATTTCAGCTTGCGCGTCTCAGCCATGATTGGCTCCGATTTCTCCAACGACTTTCACATGAATGCGGGTGGCATTGCCGGGCAGATAGGCAAGCGGTATATCCTCGCGCTCGATGACTTCCAGCGTTTCGGCCACTGCACCAGCCGCAATCGCCTTTTCGCGTGCCTCGGCCTCCGCCTCCGCAAGCGCGCTTTCACGCGTGCGCCCCTCGATCAGCGAGAAGACGCGGTCCGTCTCGCCGCTGATCTGCGCGATCGCGGCACCCACGGCATTCGCCACCGCGAAATTCTCGGGGCGGATGACGTCCAGATCACCGATACGGTCAGGCATGAGAATGGAGCCGCCGCCAACGGCGATCACCGGCACCGGTGATGACGAGATGCGGCTGCGCTCCACACAGGACTCGAGCATGTCGTTGATCTTTTTGACTGCGGCATCCACCAGCCGCTTGTCCAGAGTGGAAACCAGAGCCTTCTCGCCCACGTCCGCCTTGCCGGAGGCGACAGCGATATCAGTTGCAGTCAGGGTCGTACCGCCGAAGCAGAGCGCCTCACGGCGGACGCGGTAACCGACTGATTTCGGGCCAACGGTGAGGCCATGTTCGCCATTGACCACCAGCGAGCCGCCACCGAGACCGATCGAGAACACATCCGGCATGCGGAAATTGGTGCGCACGCCACCAATATCCACCGTCGTGGACGCCTGGCGCGGAAAGCCGTGCGACAGCGAGCCGACATCGGAGGTGGTGCCGCCGACATCCACGACCACGGCATCCTTGAGGCCGGTGAGGAAAGCAGCGCCGCGCATGGAATTCGTCGGGCCGGAGGCGAAGGTGAGCACAGGGAAGCCGCGCACCACATCCGCCGCCATCAGCGTGCCGTCGTTCTGGGTGATGTAGAACGGGCAGGTTATGCCCGCTGCCTTCAGCGCCTCGCCGAAAGCGGCAACGGTGCGGTCCGCAAGCGAAAGAAGGCTGGCATTCATGATCGCAGCACTTTCGCGGGCGAGCAGACCATGCCGTCCGATATCCTTGGACATAACCACCGGCAGGCCGGGGCAGCGCTCCTGCAGGATATCCTTCGCCCGCACTTCCATCGCATCATTGATGCCGCTGAAAACGCAGGTGACGGCCGCGGCCTTCAGGCCCTTTGCGCGGATATCGGCGGCGATGCGGACAATCTCGTCCTCATCGAGGGCTGAGATTTCGCGACCGTCGAATTCATATCCGCCGCGGACCTGATAACCGTGGTTACCAACGATTTCCCGGAGGTCATCCGGCCAGTCGACCATCGGCGGCAGGCCGGCGCCGGACGGCAGGCCGATCCGGATGGCGGCGACCTCGTCCATATGCCGCCGCTCGATCACCGCATTGGTGAAATGCGTGGTGCCGATCATCACGGCACCGATGTGTGCCCTGTCGATGCCCGACGCCTCGATCACCTTTTCAAGGGCTTCGATGACACCGGACGTCACATCTTCGGTGGTGGAGGCTTTCACCCCCGCCAGAACAGTCTTTTTCTGTAACACAACGGCATCGGTATTTGTGCCGCCGACGTCAATTCCAACGCGATACACGTCAGGCTCCTCTTTTATCAATCGGTCGTTTTTACGAGGAAGCGCATACGCTCTTCCTCTGTCACGGTGGGTTTCAGGCGCTCTTCCTCGTCGGTGACGACGGGGATCGCCGCGATAAGGGCGCGGGTGTAGGGATGCTTCGGCTCGGCGAAAACCGAAGACGTCACCCCTTCCTCGACGATCTCGCCACGCAGCATGATAGCGATGCGCGAACAGAAATTGCGCATCAGCGACAGGTCGTGCGAGATCATCAGATAGGTCAGGCCAAGCTCTTCCCGCAGCTGCAGCAGAAGGTCGATAACGGTCTTCTGCACGGAGACATCAAGCGCCGCCGTCGGCTCGTCGAGGATGAGGATCTTCGGTTCAGCCGCGAGTGCCCGGGCAATGGCGACACGCTGCTTCTGTCCGCCGGAAAGTTCATGCGGATATTTACCGAGATAGGATTGCGGCAATCGCACCAGCCCCATCAGTTCCTGCATCCGGCGTTCGCGCGCCTCACCGTCCATACCGATGGATTTCAACGGTAGGGTAAGCGTCTGCCTGACCGTGCGCTTCGGATTAAGGGAAGTGCCCGGATTTTGATAGACGATCTGCGTCAGCCGCTTGCCACGCCCGGGAGGTGGGGCGTCAATGACAAGATTGCCGGAGGTCGGGCGAGAAAGTCCCATGATCATCCGGGCGACCGAGGTTTTTCCAGAACCGGACTCGCCCGCAAGACCGAAAATTTCGCCGTCCTTCAGCGTCAGGTTCACATCGCGCACGGCGTGGTAACCGTTGCGTCTGCCGTAAATCTTGTTCAGGCCCTCGATGGTAACGATCGGCGAGCGTGTGCTCTGCGCCAGATCGGCGACACGCGGACCGTAGAGCGGCGGCACCGCATCCAGCAGCGAACGCGTGTAGTCCGCCGCGGGAGCGTGCAGGATTTGCGTGCAGGGACCGGTCTCGACGATGTCGCCATGGTGCATAACCACGACCCGATCCGCCACCTTACGTACGACACCGAGATTATGGGTGATCATCAGCAGCGCCATATTTTCTTCGGCAACCAGCTGGTTGATGAGATTGAGAATTTCGTCCTGCGTGGTGACGTCGAGCGCGGTGCCGGGCTCATCCGCGATGAGGAGCTTCGGCTGATGCAGCAACGCAAGCCCGATCAACACGCGCTGGCGCATGCCGCCCGAAAGCTCGGACGGATAGGCATTCATGACCCGCTCGGTATCGCCAAGCTGCACGCGGCGCAGAACCGCTGCGATACGGGTGCGGCGCTCTGTCTTGGACGAGTTGATGCCGTTGCGCTTGTCGGCAAAGCGCATGACATCATCGAGATGCGTGCCGATCTTGAAGACCGGATTGAAGGAAGACAGCGGGTCCTGCATGATCAGCGAAAACGCCGTTCCCTTAAGCGCCTCGCGTTCCCTTCGCGGCATGGCGAGCACATCCCGCCCGTCGATGACAATGGTGCCGGAGGCAATAGTGGCATTCTTCGGCAAAGTGCCGATGATCGCCTTGGCGGTGACCGATTTACCCGATCCGGTTTCGCCGATCAGCGCCACCCGCTCGCCGGCTGAGACTGTGAAGGCGACATCGCGCAGCACTTGGCGCGTGCGACCGTAGTTGGTGAAGGTGACGTTGAGGTTTTCGACTTTGAGAAGCGGTTCAGTCATGGCTTTAGCTTTCCACGTCGAACATGTCACGCAGGCCATCGCCCAGCAGATTGAAACCCAGCGTCACGTAAAGCACGGCCGCGCCGGGGCAGAGGACTTCCCACCAGAAATCCGGCATGAACTGGCGCCCATCGGCAACCATCGAGCCGAGATCGGGAGTTGGCGGTTTGACGCCGAAACCGAGGAAACTCAGCGTCGCGCCAAAGAGGATGACGAATGCCGCATCCAGCGTCGTCTTGACTGATATGACCGAGACGCAATTGGGAAGAATTTCGCGAAAGAGAATGTGCAGCGGACCCGCACCTGCAAGACGTGCCGCTTCGATGTAGTCCTCGGATGCGATGGATTTTGACACCGAATAGATCAGCCGCGCATGCCAGGTCCACCATAGAAGCGTGATCGCGATCATGGCGTTCATCAAGGTGGGTTCCAGCAGGTTGGAGACCGCCAGCGCCATGACGAGGGGCGGCATGGCCAACATCACATTCGTCAGGCCACTGATGATTTTCTCGGTCCAGCCGCCGAAATAACCGGCGACCAAGCCAAGCACGGTGCCGACCGGGACCGAGATGCCGAGCACGCCGATGACGAGAAGAAGCGAGACCCTGAGCCCGAAGACAGTGCGGGAAAAGATGTCGCGTCCGGCCTTGTCGGTTCCGAACCAGTGCTCCAGATCCGGCGGCATGTGGCGGGCACGGAAATCGACGACCGCGCCGATATGTTTGGGATAGGGTGTAAGCCAGGGCGCAAAGATCGCCAGAACCAGCACCGACAACAGGATCAGCGAACCGATGACCGCTGCCGGATTGCGGCTGAAGCGGTACCACATCATGTAACCGGCGCTTAAGCCCCGATCGGTGGGTTCGAGCATTTTCATATCAGCCATCAGCGAGCCTCCTTGCGGCGCAGGCGCGGGTCGATGATCGAGATCAAGACATCAACGATCAGGTTCGCAACGATGAAGAACAGGCCGGCCACCAGCACCACGGCAGTCACGGCATTGAGGTCTTTCTGAAGGATGGCGTTCAGCCCGTAGGATGCGAATCCGCCCCAGGCGAAGACCATTTCGATCACGAAGGCATTGCCGATCAGCGAGGCGAATTCGAGCCCCATGATCGTCAGCGGCGCGATGGAGGAAAGCTTCAGCAGATAACGGAAGATGATGACCCGCTCCGGCACGCCGAAGCTTTGCAGGGTGAGCACGTGATCCTTGCGCTGGTTCTCGATCATCGAGGAACGCGTGATGCGGGTGATCTGGCCGATACCGGCCATGGAGAGCGCAAAGGCCGGCAGCGCAAGGTGCTTCAGCGCATCCAGCACCACATCGAACCGTCCGGCAAGCGTACCGTCGATCAGGATGAAGCCCGTCGGGCCACCCTGCCAGCCAAGTGAATGATCGATCCTGCCGATAATCGGCCAGCCGGAGACAAAGCGGGCGGCCAGCAATTGCAGCGTGATGGCGAAAAGAAAGCTCGGGATCGTCACGCCGGTGAGCGACAGGATGCGGCCGATATGGTCAAGCGGACGGTCGCGGTAATGCGCGGTGATGACGCCGAGCGGGATGGCGACGGCAAACATGAAGATGACCGAGACCAGAACCAGTTCGACGGTCGCGGGAACAGTCTGCGCCAGATCAGTGGTGACGGGGCGCTGGGAAACCAGCGAGAAACCGAGATCGCCGTGCAGGGCGTTGCTGATGTAATCGAGATATTGGGCGGCGAGCGGCCTGTCGAGACCCATCTCACCACGCAGCGCATCCACCTGTTCCTGCGTCGCCGCAGGGCCGAGCGCCATACGGGCTGGATCACCCGGCACCACGCGAGCGAGAACGAAAATCATGATGGACAGGGCGATCATGACCAGCACGAAAGCGCCGAGCCTGTTCAAAATCGCGACCAGCGGATGTTGCTGCATCGTTGGAACGTTCCTTGTGCATCAGTTGCCTGAGCACAGGTTTTCACCACCACCCCTTTTGAACAATCTCTGAAAGGTATAGTTTTTTGAAAGATGAGTATAGGTTTTCAAGCTTAAATACCCTATCGCTTTGTGAATGACGCTCCTGCCCCGCACCCGCCTCTGCCGCCGCATCGCCAGCGAAACCGCCGGCGTAATCTTTCTGCGCGCCCCGGCGGGCGCAGGAAAAAGCGTGCTGCTGGAAATGCTCGCAAAGGAACTGGGAACGCAGATATGCCGCACGCACCAGCCGCGAAGCGATGATGCAGCAAATGACTGCCTTCTATGGGACGTGCCGGTTTTCGCACGGGCAGTGCGCATGCCCGCCGCCATTCTGGAAACGGTGCGTTTTATGGTCATTGCCTGCCGCCCGGATCAACGGATAAGCGGACTGGCCCGGCAGATCCTGCATCGCGGTTCGCTTACCATCGGACCGGATGAACTGGCGCTAGGGCAAGATGAGACCGAAAGCCTCCCCCCTCAACAGCGGCGTCTGGTACTGCAGGATTATGCAGGATGGCCGGCCTTTCTGTCGCTTGCCCGGCATCCGGATGAAAAGCTGTGTGCCGACTATCTTCGGGAAAACTACCTGCCGCATCTTTCACCCGCCCAGACGGTTGAGCTTTCATTCTGGCTCGAAAACCCCTCCGCAGAACCCGAGGCGGAATGGACAGAACTGCTGCCGCCCTTCCTGACTGGAACCCCCGAAAATCACCCCACCCTAATACGGCTTCTCACCCTGGCTGCGCGAGAACGTCTCTCCACCTTGCAGGCCGGCAGCGCCGTGGTGGAGGTCGCATCGGCTTTTGAAAAGGCTGGACATGCGCTCCCGGCCATGGCGATGCTGCTCGACCGCGGTTATGAGACCCATGCCGCGCAAATTCTTGAACGCGCCCATGGCCGCGAACTGATCTACCGAAGCAGCGTCGACAGGTTTCGCGAGATCATCATGCGGTTTTCGCAGGACATGATCGCAACGAATGAAACCGTGCTCTTTGCCGTTACCCGCGCATTGCTGAAACAGGGTGAATTGCAGCGCGTGCGCCATCTGCTCGGCAAAAGCCTCGGATCGGATTATCTCGATCCGCTGAAGGTGCTCGCCCGTGGTTCGCGTTTTTCCTTTGCCGCCCGCACCTTCCGGCTGAACCTGATGATTGCCGAAGATCTGACGCCCAATGACGCGGTGATAACGCGTCTCGCCGAGTTCATGGCCGATTATCCCATGGACGATCACGGCAAGTGGGCGGCCTATTACAATGCACTGCTGGAATTTGAAATTCGCCGCCGCAATTTCCGCGAGGCGGAGGCGGCTGCTGCCCGTGCGCTGATCTATCTGCGCAAGATGGGCGGGCAGCCCCTGCTCGAATTCTTCATCCACCTGCACCAGATCGTGTTGCGGCTGATGAGCGGTGATGTGCTTCTGGCGCGTCACGCAGCACAGGAGGCCCGCGCGCGGCTGGAACAGGTGCCGCATGATGCGGTGCAGGAGTTCCGGATGCTGCGACTGGCGGAAGCCTGCCTTGCCTATGAGGCCGGAAAGCCCCGCGATCTCCTGCATTTCGTCGAACATGAATTCGATCATTTTGCTGCGGCCGAGATATGGCCGAGCCTCATGCAGTTCGCCCTGCATTATGCTTCGCAGGTGCTGATCGACCATTTTCCGATGACCGTTCGCCCGGGTTTTCTAGACGGTCTGTGGATTCATCTGTCGGAAGGGCTGCAATTCCATGCGATGATGGAAATCAGGACGGCCATCGCCTATCAGAACGCCAACCGCTGGGCGGATGCCGCTGCAACCCTTTCCGCGATCCGCATGCCGATGGGCCGCAACTGGGTGGAGAGCGCACATGACGACCTCTCCCGGCTGACGCGGCGCGATGAAATCGCCTATGTCATGGCCTGGCTGCGCGATGCGGTGCATCTTTTCACGCCGCGCGCCTATCTCTCCCGCCAGATCGACGCGATGATCGCCAACCCCAAGGTCACCAACCGCGAGAAAGTCGCGCTCAGAATATGGCAGAGCTATGCCGCGCACCAGCGTCGCGACAATGCCGCCGCCCGTGCCCATATTCTGACCGCGCTTGAATCGGCAACCCGCCTTGGCTGCAGCGGGGTTCTGTCGGAAGAGCGCGTGTTCCTGTCGCCGCTTCTCAACAATCGCCGCATCCGCAGTTTCATCGAAACCTCTTCCGATGTCCGCACCGCGCTGTCGATTTTCGCCGCCTCGGTGAATTCACCGCAGGCACGCGCCCTGCATGGCGGGCTTTCGCAGCGGGAAGCGCAGATGCTGCAACTTCTGGCCAGCGGCATGTCGAACAAGAAGATCGCCCAGACGCTTAACATTTCCGAAGTGACGGTGAAGTTTCACCTCGGCAACCTGTTCCGCAAGCTGGATTGCAAACGCCGCGCGGAGGCGATCCGCGCGGCGAAAGCACTGGGCTGGCTATAAGGTTCAGCGGTTGTTCTTCTTGCGCCATTCGGCAAAAGCCGTCTGGTGTTCTTCCTTGGTGCAGGGGTAAAGCCCGATGATCGTCTGGCCGGCCTTGACCTGCTCCACCACGAAATCTTCGTAAGCCGTCATTTCCACCGCCTCGGTCGCAACTTCGTCGGCAATGCCCGCGGGGATGACGATGACGCAATCCGCGTCACCAACGATGATGTCGCCGGGAAAGACCGGCGCATCGCCGCAGCCGATCGGGCCGTTGATTTCGATCGCTTCGTGTTTGGTCAGGTTGGTGGGGCTGGAAGGACGGGTGTGGTAAGCCGGAATATCCAGCTCGGCAATGGTGGCCGCATCACGGAAACCGCCATCGGAAACGATGCCCGCACCGCCGCGAACCATCAGGCGGGTCACCAGAATATCGCCGGCCGAGGCGGCGCTGGCATCCTTACGGCTGTCCATGACAAGCACGTGGCCCGGCGGGCAGGTTTCGATGGCGACGCGCTGCGGATGGGCGGGATTGCGGAATTCGATGAGCTGGTTACGGTCTTCGCGGGCCGGCATGTAGCGCAGGGTAAAGGCCGGGCCGACCATGTTCTTGCCCTTGTAGCCCAGCGGGCGCACGCCCTGGATGACCTGGTTGCGCAGGCCGCGCTTGTAAAGCGCCGTCGCCAGGGTAGCGACGGAAATCGTCATCAGTTTTTCGCGCGTTTCATTGTTCATGTCTGTCTCCTCGCAATGGGCGGATGGATGTGTTTCAAGTCCTGTGAATGGGCTCGTCTATGAAGACGCCGCCCTGATATTTTGCGATCGCAGCCTCGGGATCGGGGCGCGGCACATCGCGTTCGATTTCTGCGCGGTAGCGCGCGGCATTATCGCGCCGCTGCCAACAGAGAAAATCGACATGGGAATTATCCCACCAGCTGTCATCATTGGCGGAAACGCCCCAGATGACCGGGCATCCAAGCTTCGGCACGCAGAAGGTGGCCTCGATCAGCGAAACGAAGTCGCCGTAGCTCAGCCAGGTCGACAGCATCCGCCAGTTGGAGGGCTTTTCTTCGCAAGAGCCAATCCGGACGATAGCAGTCTCCTGGCCGAATTTGGAATGGTAGAGGCTCGCCATCGCCTCGCCGAAAATCTTTGAGACGCCGTAAAGGCCGTCTGGCAGAAAGGGCGTGTCGGGAGCAAGCTGTTTGCCCTGCGGGTAATAACCGATCGTGTGGTTGCTGGAGGCGAATAGAATGCGCGGCATGCCGTTAAGCCTCGCCGCCTCGTAGAGATTGTAGACCCCGCGCAAATTGGCAGACTCAATCGGGTCGAAGGCCCTCTCGACGGAAACTCCGCCGAGATGAACGATGCCGTCGCAGCCCCTCACGAGATCATGGACCGCCTGCTCGTCCTCAAGCGCGCAACGAACGAGCTCTTCGTGAGATGCTGGTGAACCGAGATCAACGACGTCAGAAAGACGAATGATTTCGGCGACATGGCCAAGCCGCCCGCGCAGCATGCTGCGCAGCATGCTGCCCAGCTTGCCGCCGGCACCGGTGATGAGCAATCGCTTCAACATGATGGTGCCCCTTAGAAAATATCGGGCTCGCCGGCGGTGCGGCCGAAATCCGTCTGCAGGAAGTCGAAATCGCAACCTTGATCGGCCTGCGTGACATGCTTGGAGAAGAGATAACCATAACCGCGCTCATAACGCGGCGCAGGTGCCTGCCAGGCGGCACGGCGGCTGGCGATTTCCTCTTCGCTGACCAGCATGTCGAGGCGTCGCTGCGGCAGGTCGAGGCGCACGATATCGCCTGTTTTCAGGAGCGCGAGCGGGCCGCCGACGAAGCTTTCCGGCGCGACATGCAGCACGCAGGCGCCATAGGACGTGCCGGACATGCGGGCATCGGAAATGCGCACCATGTCCCGGTGGCCCTTCTTGATCAACGCCTTCGGGATGGGCAGCATACCCCATTCGGGAAAGCCGGGACCGCCGAGCGGACCGGCATTGCGCAGCACCAGAACATGATCCGGCGTGATATCAAGGTTCTCGTCATCGATCGCCTTCTTCATCTCCGGATAGCTGTCGAAGACCAGCGCCGGGCCTTCGTGCAGATGATATTTCGGATCGCAGGCAGCGGGCTTGATGACGGCGCCGTCAGGGCAAAGATTGCCGCGCAACACCGCAAGCGAGCCTTCCGCATAAACCGGATTGTCGAGCGAGCGAATGACGTCGTCGTTGTAGACCTTCGCGCCTTCGAGATTTTCACCCATGCTGCGGCCGGTCACGGTCAGCGCCGAACAGTCGAGGCGGCTTTCCAGCTGCTTCATCAGCGCGCGCAGACCGCCGGCATAATAAAAATCCTCCATCAGATAGTCTTTGCCGGAGGGGCGGACATTGGCGATGAGCGGCGTGACCCGGCCAAGTTCGTCCAGCTCGTCCAGCGTCATCGGCACGCCGGCGCGGCGCGCCATCGCGATCAGATGCACGACGGCATTGGTGGAGCAACCGGTCGCCATGGCGACGATGGCGGCATTGCGAAACGCCGTCGCGGTCAGAATACGGTCCGGCGTCAGCTCCTCGCCCACCATCTCCACGATACGCCGGCCGCAACCTGCCGACATGCGCTGGTGTTCGGCATCTACCGCCGGAATGGAGGAAGCTCCCGGCAGGGTGAGGCCAAGCGCATCGGTGATGGCGGTCATGGTCGAAGCGGTGCCCATGGTCATGCAGACACCGGCGGAGCGGGCGATGCCACCCTGCACGCCCCGCCATTCCTCATCCGTAACATTGCCGGCACGCCGCTCGTCCCAATATTTCCAGGCGTCCGAACCGGAACCGAGCACCTTGCCGGCATAATTGCCGCGCAACATCGGGCCTGCAGGCAGATAGATCATAGGCACGCCGGCCGAAATCGCGCCCATGACGAGGCCGGGTGTCGTCTTGTCGCAACCGCCCATCAGCACCACGCCGTCAAGCGGATGCGAGCGGATCATTTCTTCCGTCTCCATCGCCAGCATGTTGCGGTAGAGCATGGATGTCGGCTTGGTGAAGCTCTCATCGACGGAGAGCGATGGCATTTCGACGGGGAAGCCGCCCGCTTGCAGGACACCACGCTTCACATCCTTCACCCGCTCTGGGAAATGCGAATGACAGGTGTTGAGCTCCGACCATGTGTTCAGGATGCCGATGACGGGTTTGCCGACGAAATCCTCCTCCGCATAACCAAGCTGCATCATGCGCGAGCGGTGGCCGAAGCTGCGCAGGTCGTCGGGTGCGAACCAGCGGTCGGAACGGAGTTTTTTATCGGTCATGTCAATGGTCCTGCGTTGCGGGTTGCGCCTGGAGCTGTCAGTCCTGCCGGAGCGTCAGCCCGCTCGTCGTATCAAAAAGTTGGATGTATTCCAGCGGCGCTGACAGACGGATGACTTCGTCAGCCGATGTCGAGGTCTGGCCGGAAAGATGCAGCGTCACCCGGGTGCCATCACCGAGAGTGCCGTAAAGATAGGACTCTCCGCCCAGCTGTTCGGCGGTGCGCACAGACATGGTCAGTGCGCCTTCGCCACCCGCCTGCACATGGTTCGGACGGACACCGAGCGTCACTTTCTGACCGGGCTTGTAGGCAAAACCGGTCTGCGGCAGGGGGATCAGTTCGCCGGTGGCGATCTTCAGGGACGGCGTTGCATCCGAAGTCACTTCGCCGGCGAAGAAGTTCATCTTCGGCGAGCCGATGAAGCCCGCCACGAAGAGATTGGCCGGGCGGTTATAGAGATCGAGCGGCACGCCGAACTGTTCGAGCTTGCCGGCGCGCAGAACGGCGATCTTGTCGGCCATGGTCATGGCTTCCACCTGATCATGCGTCACATAGATCATGGTATTGCCGAGACGCCGGTGCAGGCTGGAAATCTCGCCGCGCATGTCGACGCGCAGTTCCGCATCGAGGTTGGAAAGCGGCTCATCGAAAAGGAACACGCGCGGCTCGCGCACGACGGCGCGGCCAATGGCGACGCGCTGGCGCTGACCGCCGGACAGATCCTTCGGACGACGCTCCAGAAGCTGGTCGATCTGCAGCATCTTGGCCACCTGGTTGATCTTTTCAACGATGTCCTTCTTGGGTGTGCCGATATTCTCAAGCCCGAAGGACAGGTTTTCGCGAACCGTCATATGCGGATAAAGGGCGTAGGACTGGAACACCATGGCAAGGCCGCGATCTGCGGCCGGCACCGCGTTGACCACATCGCCGCCGATGACGATATCGCCGCCGCTCAATTCCTCAAGGCCCGAGATCATGCGCAGCAGGGTCGACTTGCCGCAGCCGGAAGGGCCAACGAAAACACAGAATTCGCCGTGCTTGATATCGAGATCGACACCCTTGATCACATCGAGGGCACCATATGTCTTTTTGACCTGACGAAGCTGAATACTTGCCATTGTCGTATTTCCTCCCTGAGGATTATTTGCCGCCCGTCGATGCAATGCCGGTGGCGATGTATTTTTGCAGGAACATGAAGACCAGCGCGATCGGCGCAAGCGTCAGCACCGTCATGGCCAGAAGATTGCTCCATTCCGTCGTCATCTCCCCCTGGAAGGAGTTGAGCGCCAGCTGCAGGGTGAAGTTGTCATTGCGGGTCAGCACGATCAGCGGCCAGAGGAAATCGTTCCAGCGCCACATGATCGCAAGGATCGCCAGAACGGCAAGCGCCGGCGCCGAGAGCGGCAGGATGATGCGCCAGTAGATCTTCCATTCGCTCGCCTTGTCCATGCGGGCGGCATCGAGGATTTCATCCGGGATCGTCAGCATATATTGCCGCAGCAGAAAGACACCGGTCGGGGTGGCGGCACCGGGAATGATGACGCCCCAGAGACTGTTGATCATGCCCAGCTGGCTGGTGATGAGAAACAGCGGCACCAGCACGACGGTCTGCGGGATCATCAGCGTGCCGACAACCAGCGCCAGCACCACGCCCCTGCCCTTGAACTGGTATTTCGAGAGCGCAAAGGCCGCCATGGAATTGACGATTAGCATGATGAGGGTTGACGTCACCGTGATGAAGGTCGAGTTCCAGAAATAGAGCGGAAAATTGAAGCGCTGGAAAAGCTCGGTGTAGTTTTCCGTGGCGAGCGCCACCTTTTCAGCAGGCTTCAGCTCGTTGAACTGCATCTTCAGGACTTCAGTGGGCTTTGCCGGGTCAACCACCTGGGCAACGAGGCCGATGCGCCTGATCATGCCGAACTTGCGGCCATCCTTGTCGACATAGGCCGGCAGCGGCGCTGCCTGCCCGTCCACCACCACGGTTTCCTGCGTATAGGGCAGGAGGCGCGGCGGGAAACGCTGCAGATCGGCTTCCGTCTTGAACGAGGAGAGCACCAGCCAGACGACGGGGCCGAACATCATCAGCACGGCCACGCCGAGATAGGCGTAGGACAGCCAGTCGGTCCAGTGCAGCTTGCCGTTGCGGCCGCGGGTACGGGTCAGAAATGCGCCAATCCTAGCCATCGACCTTGCTCCTGTTTGCCCGGAATTGCAGGGCGGTCAGCACCACGAGCACCACGGCGAGCAGCAGCGAAGCGGCAGCCGCAAGGCCGAAATTGCGGGGCGTCCCGGCAAAGCCGGTCTGATAGATAAACTGAATGATGAAGGTGGTCGCCGAACCCGGGCCGCCACCCGTGAAGGCAAAGACTTCATCGAAGGTCTGCACGCCCTTGATGAGCGACAGGACGAGAACGACGAGCATGGTGGGTGCAAGCAGCGGCAGCGTAATGCGCCGGAAGATGCGCCAAGGGCTTGCCTTGTCGAGCTGCGCCGCCTCATAGACATCGCGCGGGATCGCCTGCAGGCCGGCCAGAAGAATGAGCGTGTAGAAGCCCATATGCGCCCAGACTGAGAGGAAGACCGACCAGCCGAAGGCAAGATTGGCTTCGAGCAACCAGTCGACCGAACCGAGGCCGAGGCCCTCCATCGCGGCGTTGAGAACGCCGAAACGTTGGAGAATCCACTTCCAGATCAAGGCCACAACGACGGGCGACAACAGCACGGGGAAGAAGAAGACGGCACGGAAGAACCCCCGCGCCCGGATATCGCGGTTGAGCACGATGGCCGTGATCAGCGAAAAGCCGACCATGAAACCCACCTGCAGCACCACGAAGAAAACCGTGTTCCAGACGGAGCGCCAGAACAGGTCACGCTCACAGGAATTGGGGTCGAGGTAGTTCTGACAGGAAAGAAGGACCGAGAAATTTTCGCCGCCCACGGCAGGGCGTTCGGAAAGCAATATGTGTTCGCTGCCGGTCACGGAATAGGCCATGTTCAGCACAATCGGCAGAAAGGCGAAGACCGCGAACAGGATCAGGTTTGGTGTGAGAAATACCCACGCGATCCGCCGATGGCCGAGAACCTTCTGCAGGAAGGCAAAGGGCAGTTCGACGATGCCCATGACGGGCGCAAGAAATTTATACATGAGGGTCCTCCTTCGATCCGGCGCGGCGCGGCATGCATCGCGCCGGAAGGCGATGGATCACTTTGCCTGTTTCAACGCTTCCTCGAGGTCCGTCTTCGCGCGGGCCATGGCCTCATCAACGGTGCTTTCACCGACGATGGCCTGCGTGATGCGCTGGACGGAGATGTTGAACATGGCGCGATTGTTCTTGTAACCCTGATAGGTGTAGGCAATCGGGCTAAGGCCGGGGATCTGGTCCAGCCAGGCGTTCATGGCCTTCTGCGTCGCAGGCGTCGCACCGGTATAGGTCACACCCTTGTCGGCCACGGCCTTGTGGGCCGGAACGTTGCGGGTGCGAACGGTGAAGTCGAGATAATTCTCGTCCTGAGCGAGGAAGTTCAGAATGTCGGCAACGATTTTCGGGTTCTTGGTCTGCTTGAAGCCGACAACGCCGGTACCACCAGGCATGCCGGTGCAGGCAGCGCCACCACAGGGCTGCGGCACGACTTCCCAGTCAAACGCATCGCCGACCTGGCTGTCGAAACGCGCGGTCTGCCAGCTGCCGGAATAATAATAGACCAGCTGGCCGTTGATGAATTCCTGTGCGGCGTCACGATAGGTATTGCCGCCCTGTCCGGCCCAGACGTCGCGCGCCATGGTGCCGTCCTTGTTCCATTCAACGAATTTCTTCACGAAGGTCGTGAAGCCTTCATCGACGAGAATGGGCTTACCATCGGCGTCGAAAATCTTTGCGCCATAGGAAATGGCCGGACCGGCAATGCGGTGGCCGGAACGGTCGATGGCCATCGGATAGGGCGTACCGGTTGCCTTGGCGACGGCACTAGCAGCCTTCGCCCAATCGTCCAGCGTTGCATCCTTGCCGGGTACGGCCACATTGGCCTGATCGAACAGGGTGCGGTTGATGAAAGCGCCGGTGATGGTGAGCTGGGTGTGCATGCCGTAGATGCCCTTGTCGTCAGGGCCGCTGCGGTACCATTTCAGCACGTTCGAGAAATTGTCTTCCCAATATTTCGCGTCCACATAGGGCGTGAGATCGAGATAATAGCGGTTGAGACCGCCAAGGTCGGTTACGGTTGCGAAATCCGGGCCGCTGCCACCGGCGAGTTGCACGGGCAGGCCTTCCAGAAGCGCCTTGTAAGGCACGACGTCAGTGACGATCTTGACGTCCGTATGCTGCTTTTCGTAACGGGCGAGAATGTCCTTGAGGATCTCACAGCCGTTTCCGTCATAAGCGCAGGTGAAGCGCACTTCCTGCGCCGCCTGGGCGGCGCCAGCAAAGGACGCTGCGCCAATGGCGAGCGCCAGTGCCATGCTGTATTTTCTGGTCATCTGGTTTCCTCCCTTTAGATGATTATGCGTTGGCGGATGCGCGCGGTGCCCAGCCCTTGATCCACTCGCCTTCAGCGGCGTCGGACAGGCGAACCGGCTTTCCTTCCCTGACCGAGCGATAGATGGCGGTGACGAGTTCGATGGACTGCAAGCCGTCATGAACCGTCACTTCCTTGCCGCCGCGTCCTTCCATCGCGTCGGCAATGGCTTCGACAAAACCGGCAAAGCCGTTTTCGCCATCGGCCACCGTTGCCAGAACGGTGTCGATCTGATCCTGCGTCGTCGGTGCACGGGCGATGAAACGCCATGTGTCTTCAGCCGGGCGGTAGGGCAGCGTGCCGCTCTCGGCAGTGAACCCTTCAAAGCAGAAGCGCAGACGCGAGGTATCTTCGGCCGCACCGAGCGTGACCGAGCTCGTCGCCAGCGCACCGCTTTTCATGCGGAAGCTGAGCGCCGCGCAATCTTCGGTTTCGATCTTGTTGACGCGCGTGTCGGCCATGGCGAAAACTTCGTCGACCGGGCCGAGAACGTGGCAGAGAAGATCATGGGCGTGAATGGCGTGGCCGAGGATCGCGCCGCCGCACTCGCCCTTCCACGTACCGCGCCACGGAATGTCGTAATAGCTGGCGCCCCGGTTCCAATGGACTTCCGAGCTTGCGACAAAGGCCTTGCCCGCAAGACCGGCATCGATCAGCGCGCGCAGCTGCCGCATGGCGTGTCCGAAACGGTACTGGAAGACTGGAAACACACCGCGACCGGTCTTCTTGACGGAGTCGATCAGCGCGTTGGCCTCTTCCAGAGAGCGGACCAGCGGCTTTTCGCAGACCACATCCTTGCCCGCAGCATGCGCCTTCAGCGTGACAGGGAAATGCAGGTGCGGCGGCAGGCAGACGTCGATGAGCTGGATGCTCTCGTCGGCCAGAACCTCATCGAGATCGGTGGTCAGACGAATGGAGGTATCATCGCCGGCGACGGAGCGGGCGCGCTCCAGATCGAGATCGCAGATCGCCTTGACGACAAAGCGTTTGGGCAGTGCGCGATAGCCGCTCAGATGCTGGGCGCCGATGCCGGCGCCAATGATGGCAACACCGATCATTTCGAGACTCCCTCAGCCTTGGCCTGTGCCTGAAGCGAGAGGTCGCAGACCTTGAAGACGTGTTCCTGCGTCATTGCCGTTTCCGTGCGGTTGCGGATATCGTCGCAGATACGGGCGAAATAGGGCAAACCAGCATCGGAAGCATCAATATACTCGCAGCGGTCGCCATTCACGAGAACGAGGCGGTCGGTGCCTTCCGTATTGCCGACATCGACATATTTGCGCAGCTCGATGTAACCCTCGGTGCCGAGGATCGTTAGGCGGCCGTCACCCCAGGTCGGCAGCGCATCGGGCGTGTACCAGTCGACGCGGATATAACCGTGGCCCTTGTCACCGCGCAGCACGACTTCGCCGAAATCCTGCAGGCCCGGATCATCAGGGTTGGCATAATTGGCAACGGTGGCAGCCACGATCTCCACTTCGGTCGAGCCGGTGAAGAACATGAACTGGTCGATCTGGTGGCTGGCGATATCGGTGATGATGCCACCGTAAGCTTCACGCTCGAAGAACCACTTCGGACGGATCTGGCGGTTCAGACGATGCGGGCCGAGGCCGACAGTCTGAATGACGCGGCCGATGGCGCCCTGCGCGACGAGTTCAGCCGCCTTGGTCACGCTCGGAACTTCAAAACGCTCGGAGAAATCGACGGTCCAGATGCGTTTGGTCTTGGCCACGGTCTGGCGAAGGCGATCGAGCTGTTCGAAGGTGGTGCAGCCGGGCTTGTCGGACATGACATCCTTGCCGGCTTCCATGGCGGCGATGGCAAGATCGGCACGCTTGGAGGGGATATCGGCAATCACCACGAGGTCGATGGTGCCATCTGCAAGCAGGGCTTCCTTGGAAGCGGCACGCGGCACATTCGGAAAGCGTTTGACGAAGCCCTCCACGACATCGGGCTCGCCTTCGGTCCACCAGCCGGCAAATTCCGCACCGGCGTCCAGCAGATTCTGGGCCATGCCGAAAATATGCCGGTGCTCTATGCCAAGAGCGACGAACTTGATTGCTTTAGTCATCCTGCAGTTCCACTTCCTTGCCGGTGTCGGCCGAGTTGATGATCGCGTCGATCAATCTGTGAGACAAAAGAGCCGCGTCACCGGTGACGACCGGCGGGCGTCCTGAAGAGATGGCGTCTGCGAAATCCTCGAAGACGCCCTGATGCCATTCATGCGTGAAAGCCATGGGATCGGCGCCGCCGCCCGTGCCGGCGGCCGCGCCGCCGAAAGTCTCGTGCCGGCCATCACGCCAGTCGACATGCAACAGGCCGGAGGCGAGCCGCATACTGGCATTGTCGAAATGCAGGAGGATCGATTCCGCAGCGCCGGGGAAACTTGCGGTGCTTGCGACGAGCGAACCGACAGCGCCGTTCTTGAAGCGCAGACCGGCAGAAACGTAATCTTCGGTTTCCATGCGATGGAAACGCGTCGTCGCCGCCATGGCCTGAACACGGGCGACCGGCCCCGTGAGGCTCAATGCCAGATCGATCGTATGAATTGCCTGGGAGATCAGAACGCCGCCGCCATCGCGCGCCAGGGTGCCGCGGCCCGGTTCATCATAATAGGATTGCGCACGCCACCACGGCACAGAAATTTCGCAGAGCCCCAGCGCTCCGAGCGTGCCGCCATCGACAAGCTCACGGGCTTTCTGCGATGCAGCCCGCATGCGGTGCTGGAAGATGATGCCGAGTGTGACGCCAGCGTCACGACAGAGAGCCACAAGACCATTGGCTTCCTGCGTATTCCGGGCGACGGGCTTTTCCATCAGGATGTGTCTGCCCGCTTTCGCGAGCTGTCCGACGATATCGATGCGGGCATTCGGTGGCGTCGCGATGATGGCGAAATCGACATCCGCATCACGCGCCGCTTCCTCGACAGAGGAATAAACGACGACATCGTATCCGGTGTGTTTCGACGCTTCCGTGGCCAGCGCCCTGGCGCGGCCGGAACCACCATCAACGATTCCCTTCAGGCGAATTTTCTCTGGGCTTGCCGCACAGGCAAGCACATGCGTCTTCGCTACCATTCCGGCACCGACGATGACGCAGGTCTTGATATTTTGCATTTCGGGAGCCTCCTTCCCAATGCGCAATCATTTGCATACCGGTATGCCGGTTGTCAACACACTTGTGTTCCGGTATACCGGTTATGAAAACGCTGGAGGGTATATGCCGAAAATTCCCGTAACAGGTGGCACCGTGCCGACGATGGAACGACTGGACCTTCACCGTCCGGTCGTTGACCAGATCTATTCCGCGCTGAAATCGGCTATCCTTTCGCGGGAGCTTTTTCCCGGCCAGGCGGTTTCGGAAAACGAAATTGGGCAATCCTTCAGTTCCAGCCGAACGCCGGTGCGCGAAGCGCTGAGCCGCCTGCGGGATGACGGCCTGATCGTCACCCTGCCAAGCCGCGGGACCTATGTTTCGAGGTTATCGGAAAAGAACATTCGCAGCGCGCAATTCATCCGCGAGGCCTTGGAGGTTGCAGCGGTTAGCAGGCTTTGCCAGATCGGCCTGACGGCGGAAGCCGAGCTGGAGATCGAACACGCCCTGAATGGCCAGCGTGCAGCCATGCGCCGCGGAGACAGAAAGGCTTTCCGCGTGCATGACGACCAGTTCCACAGCGCGCTTGCCGCTGCGACGGGTCTTGAGAGACTGGAAACGCTGCTGATCCGCGAAAAGGCGGGGCTGGATCGCCTGCGTGCACTCGCCATCACCGACGAGGCGCATATGGCACGCCTGCTCTCCGAACACGAGGCGGTTTACGACGCGATCAAGGCGGGGGACGAAGCCCGTGCGGCCGACGATTTGCGCAAGCACTTAAGGCGCGTCCTCGGCATTCTTTCGCAGGTTTTCGAGAACCATCAGGACTATTTCGAATAATTCTGCGGCATCTTTTTCAACGGTTCGAGCATCATGAATACGGCAAATCCCGGACAAACGCTTGCCATGTCACAGGCGAAACTTCTTTGCGACACGATGAGCACACTTGCGGAATCCCCTGTTTGGGACGAACGGCGACAGGTGCTTTTCTGGTGTGACATCCTCGGCAGAACGGTGCGGTCTGCAGCGCTTGAGCCGGGCTTCTATCGCGAATGGTCGTTCCCGCACACGGTATCGAGCCTCGGGCTTTGTCAGAACGGCGATCTTATCGTCGCCTGCGGCATTGATATTATCATCCTCGATCCGGATAGCGGCGAAACGCGTTTCCTCCATTCCATTCCGGCACCGGAAGGCATCCCCTGCCGGCTGAACGACGGACGGGTCGGCCCCGACGGCGCTTTCTGGGTGGGAACCATGCACAATGTGCCGCTCCCGGACATGCAGCCATATGGCGAACTTTGGCGGATCACCGAAAAGAGCGCCGAACGCATGCAGACCGGGCTGACATGCCCCAACGGGCTGGCCTTCTCCCAGGACGGATCGATCATGTGGCAGAGCGATTCCGTCCAGAAATGGATACGACGGCGAAAATTCGACAGCAGTAACGGCAGGTTCGATGAAGGCGTGCTGGTGGCCCAGATGACGGAAGAGACAGGAAGACCCGATGGCGGCTGTCTCGATAACAACGGCACTTATTACAGCGCGGGCGTTTCCGCCGGCCTGCTGAACGTTTTCACGCCCGACGGCAAGCAGGCGGAGGTCATCGCGGCCCCTGTCCCGCACCCCACCATGCCCTGCTTCGGAGGGCCCGATTTCAATATCCTGTTCCTGACATCACACCGCCACAACATGTCCGAGGACCGGCTGAACAAAGCACCATTTTCGGGCGGCGTCTGGGCGATCCCGACACAGACAAAAGGGTTCGCCGGCTTCCGTTTTGGCGACGATGGATAACGCCCGGAAGCCGGGTTCGAATTCCTATTCCTCCCGGAAGGCGCGGCTGATCTGGTCCGTCAGCGGCTTGGCGATATAGGACAGTGCCGTCCTTTCGCTGGTCTGAATGAAGGCCTCGGCCGGCATGCCCGGCACCAGCGGCGCATTGTTCAGCTTCTGCCGCTCGGAGACCGGCACGGAAATTCGTGCCAGATAATAGGAGAGGCCGCTACGCTGATCGGTGGTGATGTCAGCCGCAATGCGGCTGACATGGCCTTCCAGTTCCGGCGTGACCCGCTGGTTGAAGGCAGTCATGCGCAACATCGCCTTTTGCCCCACCTGCAGCTGATCAATATCCTTCGGAACGATCTGCACCTCCAGCGCCAGCTCATCGCCATCAGGGACGATGAGCATGATCGGATCGGCCGGGGTCACCACGCCGCCCACGGTATGCACGGCCATTTCATGCACCATGCCGGATTGCGGCGCGACGATATCGATGCGCTTCAGCTGATCTTCGGCGGCGACCTTGCGCTCGACGAATTCCCCCATCTGGGCCTGTATCTCGCGCAGTTCCCGACCGACCTCGGTTCGTAATTCCTGATCGATCTGCAGGATTTGCAGCCTGGTTTCGGTGATGCGCCCCGCCGTCTGCGCCTGATAGGCGATTTTTTCGCCACGCTCACCGCCGAATGTCGCGGCCTGTGTCTGCAGGCTGTTCAGCCGCTGCACGGACACGACACCCTGTTCGCGCAGGGATTTCTGCGAGGTAATTTCCGCCTCCAGCACGGCGAGGCCGTTATCATAGGCGACTTCCTGCGCCTTCAGCCCTTCGATCTCATGTTCGAACTGGGTGATGCGTTCCGAAAGCTGCGCTTTCCGCCCTTCGCGGTAAGATTTTCGGAATTCGAACAACTTGGTTTCACTGCGCATGGCGGAGGCGACATCGGGATCGTCCTTTCGCACGATGAGAGTCTGCGGAAAGACGAGTTCCGTCAGATCGTCACGCTCGGCCTCCAGCCTTGCCATCCTCGCATTCAACTCATCCAGACGTTTGGTGACGATGGCGAGATTGGCGCGGGTCTGGGTCGCGTCGAGGCGCATGACCACATCGCCGGCCTTCACCCTGTCGCCCTCGTTCACCAGAATTTCACCGACGACACCGCCGCTCGGGTGCTGCACCTTCTTGCTGTAGGAATCCACCACCAGATGGCCGGCGGCAACCACCGCGCCGGCAAGATTGGTCGTCGCGGCCCACCCGCCGACACCACCCAGCAGCACAACGCCGGTGGCAAGACCGGCAAGAAGATGTTTGCGGATGGAGTGGGACACATGGCTGCGCTGATCAATGTTTGACATCCGCATCTCCTTCCTGGCTGCTCTCTTCACGGACCTCTTCCAACACAGCAACCTGAGGCTGGGTATTGGCGACGACGCGCAGCGGCGAGACCGTCTGGGCGGATGCGGTAAATCCCTTGGCTGTCTGCGCCTGCGGAGCGCGCAGCACCTTCGACAACACCTCGTCGCGCGGGCCGAAGGCCTTCATCCGTCCCTCTTCCATCATCAGAATGAAATCGACGGCACCGATGGCGCTCGGACGGTGGGCGACGACGACGGCGATACCGCCCCGCGCCTTGACCGAAGAAATCGCCTTCACCACGGCGGCTTCGCCTTCCGCATCGAGATTGGCGTTCGGCTCGTCCAGCACGACGATGAAGGGATCACCATAAAGAGCCCGGGCAAGACCGATGCGCTGGCGCTGCCCGGCGGAAAGCGCCGAACCCGCCTCGCCAATATCGCTGTCATAACCCTTTTCGAAACGCAGGATCAGCTCATGCGCGCCGGCAACCCTGGCCGCCGCGATGATGGCCTCGGGATCGGGACTATCCTCGAAACGGGAGATATTTTCACCGATCGTGCCGTCGAACAGCTCCACGCCCTGCGGCAGATAACCGATATGGCGGCCGAGCGTTTCCCGGTCCCACTGTTCGAAACTTGCTCCGTCCAGTCGTACCTTGCCGGCAGCCGGCATCCACGCGCCGGTGAGAATGCGCGAGAGCGTGGATTTACCCGAGCCGGAGGGGCCGATAACGCCGAGCGCGTTTCCAGCGCTCACGACAAAACCGAGACCGGTGACCGTCGGCTTTCTCTCTCCCGGCGGAACGATGGTGACGTTTTCGACCCGCAATTCCTTTTCAGGCTTCGGCAGCGCCATGGCGACGGCATTGGCTGGCATCTGCACGAAAAGCTCCCTCAGCCGCGCCCAGCTCTGGCGGGCGGCCACGAAGGACTTCCAGTTGGAGATGGCAAGATCAACGGGCGCCAAGGCCCGACCCATCATGATCGAACTGGCGATCATCACGCCGCCGGACGCTTCCTGGTTGATGACAAGCCATGCCCCAACCGCAAGAATGCCCGATTGCAGCACCACACGCAGGGATTTTGCAATATTACCGAGACCGCCGGCCACATCACCCGCCTTGCGATTGGCGGCGAGATAGGCCTCGTTGGAATTCTGCCAGCGTTTGCCAAGCCGACCACCCAGCCCCATGGCCTGCACGACTTCGGCGTTACGGCGCGAGGCCTCCAGCTGCCGGTTGCGGGCCATGTTTTCCACCATGGTGTCGCGGATCGGCTTCTGCGAGAAAATATTGGTAAGGATCGTAAGGGAGACGAGCAGTATCGCGCTGGCAAGGGCCGTAACGCCGATCCAGAAATGAAACAGAAAACATATGCCGAGATAAAGCGGCATCCACGGCAGATCAAAAAACGCGGTCGGCCCCGTGCCGGACAGAAAACCGCGCACATTGTCGAGATCGCGCAACGGCTGCAGACCATCGCCCGGCATGCGATTGACGAGCGGCAGGCGCACCACCGCATCATGCACCCTGCCGGAGTGGCGCATATCGAAGTCTTCGCCGATACGGATCAGGACACGCGCGCGGATGATATCAAGCAGGCATTGAAAGCCGTAAAGGCCAAGTGCGAGAAGAGCGAGCCCGACCAGTGTCGGCAGGCTACCGCTTGCCAGCACCCTGTCATAGACCTGCAGCATGAAGAGCGGCGACGTCAGCGCGAGTATGTTGACCACGCCACTGACGAGCGCGACGCCGAGAAACGTGCTTTTAAGGGGCGAAACAACCGCCGCAGTGAGGGACTGCGGCGGCGTCTGCTGGTGGTTTTGAAAGCCCACAGCCTGTTTTTCCTTTACGCGGCAAGCGCCGATGCGTTGGCAAAAATGAAGTCCGATGCATCGAGCACATTTGCATCAACGCCATTCAGCGTGATGGAGACGGAAGTGTCTGCTGCAGAAAGGATAACGGCATTTCCGTTATCATTATACCACAACAAATCGTCCACCGAAGTTGCGCTCCAGGCGGAAACATCGAGCGTATCCGTGCCGTCCTGATAGCCGTAGGTTCCGGTTGGGCCGGCCTGCACGACATCATTACCGCCGGAGAATACGAAGGTATCCGCGCCGGCAAAGCCGGTCAGGGTGTTGGAGGCAGCCGTGTCCTCGATCATCGTGCCGGTGGCGGCAAAATAATCATAAAAACCAGCCAGCGAACCGAAGCGGGCAAGCTGGTAAACCGCGAGATCGAGAAGATCGCGAGCACCGGCGAGCGAATAGGCGCTGTCGGGATCGATCAGCAGTTCCTGCTGGCTGACGGCGATGCCGCTGGTGGACTGGCTGTAGCCGGTGCCGAGAACGATGCTGTCGACCGAACCCGTCAGGTTGCCCTGGGAGTACTGCAGAGCGCCGCTCATGACGATGCCCTTGCCGCCGGAGCTGCCATCGCCCCACGCCTCATAGGTCGTGTTCGGATCGATGGTGGTGGTGGCGAGAGAGCTGGTCTGAGCGTCGTAGAACGCACCATAGGTCGAACCGAAACCGCTCGTCCAACCGTTGAGGTAACCGATCAGGTCGGAGGAAGACTGCGTCAGTTGAATTGTGGTAGCCATAGGTGTACTCCTTTGCTGGCCAATAGAGGTACCTTCGTCCTGTAGCGAAGGCGTTTCATCTCCGGGACGGGCTGCAACCCAGCCCGGAGAATTCTTTCGCATTTCAGAACTTCACGTTCATCGTCGCGATAAAGGTGCGGCCCGGCGCCGTGTAGGCGCTGGCTGCCGGGATATATTTGCGGTCCGTCAGGTTGTTGACGGCGAAGCGAAGCGTGGCTTTGTCGTTGAAGGCATAGGAACCGTAGAGATCCACCGTCGTGTAGGGATCGGTCACCTCACGCAGATTGCCCTCCGTATCGAGCGTGCGCGACTGCGTTGGCGTGACGTGGTTGAGCCTTGCGCCCAGCGAGAATTTCTCATCGAAGAAACGCATGCCGCCATCGAGCGTCAGCTTCACCTTGGGCGCGACATCGCCGGGCCAGGCGACGATCTCACCCGTTGTCGTGGTAGTGCTGTTGGAGAAAACCTGTGTCTTTTCAGGCCATTCCGTCTTCAGAAACGTCGCCGAGCCGCCGATCCAGAAACTGCGGGCATCGTAATTGCCCTCAAATTCAAGCCCGCGCATATAGGTCGTGCCATCAAGATTGACGAAGCTGGTATAAGTGCGGTCGAGGACCTGATCCGTGACGAGATAACCGAGAGCGATGTAGTCCTTCACCTCCCGGCGAAAGGCGGCCATTTTGATGCGGATGGAATCGTCGTCCAGCAACACGCCGTCGAAACTCATATTCGCACCGATTTCATAGGTCGTCGCTTTTTCGGCGCGCAGGGCCTGGTTCGGAGCATATTCGTATCCGGCGCTATCGCCCGGACGCGCACCGGCGAAAAAAGCCTCGAGAATTGTCGGCGGACGCAGGCTTTGGGAATAGCTCACATAGGGGCGGAACCAGTCGACAGGTTTCAGTTCAATTGTGGCGGATGGCAGCCAGGCGCTGTAGGTGCGATCGATATCGACATTGTGCGCGGGATATTCTGTGACGGGTGTATTGGTGGTTATACCTGTTCCGGGCATGCAGTTGGCTGACGTGCGCGGCCAGACGCTAGCGAGAAAAACGTTATATCGCGAGGCCCACGACGGAGGATTGGCGGGACGAAAGACCTGATTGAAATAGTCCAGAGGCGTATAATGATTTTTCACCAGATCGCAGGGCACACTCGTCGTGACCGTTGTGTCCTTAACGCTATAGTAGGTCGCCGATCCCTTAAGACGCGACCAGTCGTAACGTACGCCGCCGCTCAAGGTGATCCAATCGGCCGGCTCCAGTTCACCGTTCAAAAACAGGCTGGCGACATCGCGCCGCCCGGCGGGGCTGAATGACGTGTAGCTGCTGGCGAAAGAGGGATTTTTCGCGATTTTGGCGCTTGTCGCAACGGATGTGGCAATATCGCGGAAGGCTTCCGCTCCATAATTCAGGCTGAGCGCGCCCGCCACCGTGTCAAAGCGACTGGTATTTTCCAGACTGCCGCCGAAGCTGCGCAGGCCCATGTCGAGATTCGTCTCTACCGCATAAGTACGCGCCGCCCGCAATTCATGCGTCATATTATCGTTCAGCCACAGCGACGATTTGAAGTCGATGAGCTCGCTCTCCGGGTCCCAGTCCAGCTTCGCAACAACGCTGTCGTTTCGCACGCTTTCCCGGTCAATCACCGTGGACGCGCCCTGAACGAAATCATTCTCCTGATGCATCCAGGAAAGCGAGGCCTTCACGTCGCCGAAGTCGCCTTCACCCTTGAAAAAGGTGGACCAGCCATCGCGGCCGAGCAGGTCTTTCATCGTCAGCGCGGTGCTTCGGGCCTCGCCCTTTGTTCCGATCTTGTATTCATCCATGATCGTGCGGCTGTAGCCGGCGACGAAGGAAAGAGGACCATCCGGCGAGCGGACGGCGCCGAGAACCGAGCCCTGAAAATCATAGCCATTGGTGCCGCGGGAAACATTCACTTCCCCACCCTTGTTCTCACCTGCGGCAATCAGATCATCGGCGCTGACGGTGCGGAACTCGACCTTGCCACCCAGAGAGCCGGCATTGCCTGAGCGCGCATTGGTTATTTTCTCGATTTCGACGGCACGGATGAAAGCAACATCGACATAACCCTGCCCGGCGCTTGCGGTGTAGCTCGTCGCGCCGCCGAAAGCCGCACCACGCTGCGCATTCTGCCGCGCACCATCAATGGAGACGACCACGCGGCCGCTTTCCTGCAAACCGCGCACATTGGGCGAAACGGTTGGGAAACTACCATTGCCTTCGCCGGCATAAACGCCCGAAACCCGGTTGAAAACATCGCGCGTGTTGCGCACGCCGGCCGACTGGATCGCCTCACGGCCAACCACGCTGACGCTGGCAGGCGTTTCATAAACCCAGTCGGGCGTGCCCTGATAACCGGAGCCGGCAATGGAATTACGCCCGGTTTTGCCGGTCACGGTAATGGTTTCGAGAACCGTCGTCCCCTCCGTCCCCGAGAGATCGACGGTCGATTGCCCCGTGCCGATGATGACGGTTCTGCCGTTTCCGGTGATGCGGAAATTGACCCCCGTTCCCGCCAGCAACCGCGACAGCGCATCCCGTACCGTGAAACTGCCAGTGACGGCATTGGTGCGCACATTGCCGGCAGACGGGGTGGCAAGCGTGACCTGAAGGCCGGATTGACGCCCGAAAGCGCCCACGACGGAGGATAGTGACTGGGCGGGAATATTGAATGGCCGCGTTGCCCCCTGCTCACCACCGGGGCGCTGAGAATTTGCGGTGTCAGTCCCGGTCTGAGCAAAAATAGGCGCGGCGAATGAAACGGCGATCGCCGTTGTCGCCAGCAGCACGCCCCTGCGCGCCTGCTTTGCCGCTTTTTCCTCTGAACCGGTCTTGCATGTCTGGAGGCGCATATTGCTTTCGTCTTCCTGTCTTTCGCTCCGGATATATCTTGACCGGATTACTCAACAAAAAGACGATTGCCTCGTCGATTTTTTTCAGACTTTCGGGAGAAATTTTATAAATTACTGAAAATAAATATGATTTTTTGTTTCGAAGTGTTTCAGAAACGGGTGATGATGCGGGCGCTGCCGCCGATCGCATGCACCTTGCCCTTGTAGGGTTCCACGAGCGCCTCCAGCGCGCGATCCGGGTCGCGCAGATCGTAAAAACCCGTCACCCTCTGTTCGGCAAGCCGCTTGTCGGCCATCGTCAGCCATGCCGGATGGTAACGCTGGATCTGCTCCACGACCGAGCCTATCGTCGCATCGACCACGTAGAGTTCACCGTTGCGCCAGCCGCCAATATCCTCGACGGAAACAGTCTCTTTGCGGATCGCGCCGGAAGCATCGACAATCAGCATCTCGCCCGGCACGAGCCGCGTTGACGGCGCATTGCGGAAGGACGCTTCCACGGAACCATGCGCCAGCGCCACTTGCGTCACTCCATCCGTCAGGTCGACGTCAAAAGCCGTGCCCAGCACCTGAACGGTCAGGTTTTTTGCCTTCACGACAAAGGGACGGGTTTTGTCCGGCACGACATCGAAAAAAGCTTCACCCTTCAGCACCGTCACATTGCGACGGCCATCCGTGAAATCCGTTGAAAGCGCGCTCGCCGCCGCAAGCTGCACCTTGCTGCCGTCTTCCAGCGTTATCGTGCGGTTTTCAGCGGTGGTGGTCTGATAATCAGCCTCCAGGCGAACGAAAAATGCTGGAACGAACAGCATCGCAAGACAGAGCGATGCCGCCGCTGCGGCCGCGCCGGCATAATGCCGCACGGACCAGCGCCGCCGCTGCGGCTTTGTCGCGGCCTCACCCGGCAGATGTGGCGCGTCTTCCCAGAGGCTCTTGAATTCCGGCTCTACCAGACCGAGGTTCCGCCACGTCTTGCATGTTCGTTCCCAGGCGAGACGGTTTGCGGGCGCAGCCGCCAGCCATTTTTCAAATTCCGCCTTCAGCCGCGGTTCGGCTGAGCCCGACTGCAAACGCAGCAGCCAGTCGGCCGCCTCTTCCGCCTTCCCGGCCGGCAGTTCAATTTTTTTCTCTGGATCAATGGTCATTGAACCGGGCCAGTTCCTTTGGGGGCGGAGGAGAAGCGTCGTCTTCTGCATTGCTATAAAGACGTTTGATGAGGAGTTTTTTTTCACAGGGCGGCACAATCAGGACAATTTACTTCATTTCTTTGGTAATCGCGGCAATGCTGCCCTTGATCAGACGGTGCGCGCTGGCCACGGACACGCCGAGGTGACGCGCAATCTCCTCCATATTGTAACCACCGAATCTGTGCATTTCCAATGCCACCCTTGCCTGAACCGGCAGGCCGGCCAAAATAGTCCGCATCTGCCGGACTTCGTCGCAGAAAAGCGCATGTTCCTCCGGTGTGCCACTGTCCTGCGGCATGCCCCAGAACGGCGTATCGTCCGGCCGTTCCCTCAGGTCCTGGCGGCTGCGCCTGATATTGTCGAGTGCAAGATTGCGAACGATGCGGAAAAGATAGGATTTGAGATTGGAAGGATTGCCGGAGGCCTCGGGAACGAATTTCAGGAATGCTTCCTGAACCACGTCCTCCGCATCCGCCCGCGACCCCAGAATGAGGGTGGCATATTTGATCAGGTCGACCCTATGCGCGACGTAAGCGTTATAACGCTTGTCATCTTCCCGTATGCCCATGTCTCAACCGAGAGAAATTTGAGGGATCGACCAAACCCGCCGTCCCCCGAATGGCCGCGCAGTTTTGCCGTTCAAAGCTCTAGCATCCAAACCGCGGCTCGAACAGATATTTCATGACTTTTATCATCAAGAATTTGTGCAGGCTGCGAATCCAAGCCCCCGTCGGCAAGCGGACCCGGCAACGGATGCGGCCGGGTCTTGACCTGTCAGATGGCCCCGTCGACGATGACCATGGGTCTGCCCTGCGAGCAGGGCTCGATACGGGCATCGATGCGATAGATATCGCGCAGCATTTCAGGGGTTATCACCGCTTCGGTACTGCCGCTCACCACCATTTCACCGCGCGCGATCACCATCGTATTTTCGCAATAACGAAGCGCATGGTTGAGGTCATGCAGGGCGATCAGCACGATCATGCCGGTCTTCTGCGCCAGATCGGTAACGAAGCCCAGAACTTCAATCTGCCGATGGAGATCGAGCGCGGAGGTAGGCTCATCCATCAACAGCACCTCCGGCTTGCGGGCCAGCGCCTGCGCCAGCGAAACAAGCTGCCGCTGGCCACCGGATAGCTCGCCGAGGCCGCGGAAAGCCAGATCGTGGATTTTCAGCGCCTTGAGAATGGCGTCGATCTCGAACAGCTCGTCATCGTGAACCCGCCAGCCGCCGCCCTGCTTGGCGGAAAGAAGCACGGATTCATAGACAGTCAGCACGGCGTTCGCACCGGTATCCTGCGGCATATAGCAGATGGCGCGGTTGCCACGCGCCGTGTCCGAGAGCTCGACCAGACCGGGACCAGAAATCAGGCTGGCGATGCGTTTGAAAAGCGTGGACTTGCCGGCGGCATTCGGGCCGATTACGGCCGTAACACTACCGCTTTCCAGCGTATCGATGCCGACCTTGGAGAGTACAGTGATGCGCCCATAGGCGGCGCCGACATCTCTCAGTGCGAGCGCTACCATGCGCGTCTCCTGTTGCCGAAAATAAGCGCGAAGAAGAAGGGTACGCCGACAAGCGCGGTGATGACACCGATCGGCAGGATGGCACCGGGAATGAGGATCTTGCTGATGACCGAGGTTGCCGACAGAAGCAGCGCGCCGCAGATCACCGAGCCGGGCAGGAAGAAACGCTGGTCTTCGCCAACAACCATGCGGGCGATGTGCGGACCGACCAGCCCGACGAAACCGATGGTGCCGACAAAAGAAACCGGAATGGCCGCCAGAAGGCTGACCGTCAGCATGGTCGTCAACCGCAGCCGCCGGACATTGATGCCCATGCTGGCCGCCTTGTCGTCACCCAGCCTCAGCGCCGTCAGCGCCCAGGCATTGCGCATGAACATCGGCACGGTGACGAGGAGGATGGCGGCCGTGATATAGACCTTGTCCCAGGTCGCCTTGGTCAGGCTGCCCATGGTCCAGAAAACCACGGCGGCAAGCGCCTGTTCAGACGCCAGATATTCAAGCAGCGACAGCGCCGCATTGAAAGTGAACACCAGCGCGATGCCGAGCAGCACGATGGTTTCAACCGTCACCCCGCGAAGCGTCGAGGCGAAATGGATGAAGAGGGCCGCGACCATGGCCATGATGAAAGCATTGATAGGCACCATGTAATGCACCGCGCCCGGAAAGATCGCCACGCCGCCAACCAGCGCCAGCGCCGCACCAAAACTTGCCGCGGCGGAAATGCCGAGCGTGAAGGGGCTGGCAAGCGGGTTAGACAGGATGGTCTGCATCTGTGCGCCCGCAACCGAAAGCGACGCGCCGACAGTGACTGCCATCAGTGCGATCGGCATGCGGATATCCCAGATCACCACCCGGAGCTGGTTTCCGACGGCAGCCGGATCGGCAATGGTCGCCAGAACCTCGGAGAGCGTGTAGCGCGCCGGGCCGAGCGCCATGTCGGCGGCCATGCTGAAACACAGGGCGATAAAAAGCCCGAAGAGGATGATGATCCTGCGCGCGGCAAGGGCGCGATATTGATCGCGCCCACTGATGCCAACCGCGCTTTCATTCAGCGAACTCATTGGTTCAAACCTTTTTCCAGCGAGGCGAAATAGCCCGGCTTGTAGGTGACGGGAAGGAATTTGCGGTGAAACTCCTCAAAATTCTTTTCGGGATCGAGATCGGCGAAGAGATCGGGATGGAACCACTTGGCGAATTGCTGGATCGGGAAGAACTCGTAAGGCGCGCCATAGAACTGATGCCAGACGGCGTGGACATTGCCTTCCTTCACGGCCTTCAGTTCAGGAAACGGCGTGCGCTTCATCAGGTTGGCGAGCCTATCGCGGGAAAGGGTCATATCCGCGCCGCGGCCGACAGGAACGAACTGGTTGATGTCGGATTCGGCCGCCCAGTTGGAGCCTGTGACGATGACATGGTCCGGATCGGCAACGACGAGCTGCTCTGGATTGAGATCGCCGAACGTCGTATTGATGATGCCGTCGGCAATATTGTGGCCGCCGGCAAGATCGACCATCGCACCGAAATTGACTGGCCCGAAAGTGCGGCAGCAATTGTTTTCGCCGGAAATGCCGGGCGCACGTTCGATGAAGACGTTCGGGCGCTTCAGGTCCTTGACGCTTGCTAGCCGATCGGTCACGCGGGCGATTTCAGCACGGCGGTAGGCAATGAATTCCCTCGCGCGCTCTTCGGCGCCAAACAGCTTGCCGAGAATCTCGACCGAGGCTTCGCTGTTCTTTTCAGGATCGATGCGGAAATCGAGATAGATGATCTTGATACCGGCGGCGGCGGCCTTTTCTTCGAAACCACTTTCCTTCGCGGACTTCTCCGCTTCCAGATTGAGGGTGATCACATCCGGCGAAAGGGTGATGGCGGTTTCCAGGCTGAAATCGCCCTGCGGCACATAACCGAAACGCAGCAGTTTCTCGATCTGCGGAAAACGCTCGACATAGGCGGCATAACTGTCGGGATCCTTCTTGAGAAGGTCGTCACGCCAGCCGACGATGGTATCAAAGGTCTGCTCGCCCTTGAGCGCCGCGATGACGTGCACCTGACGGGCTTCACCAACGATAACGCGCTTGGCTGGCAGGTCCAGCTCAACCTTGCGCCCGGTGACATCGGTGATTTCCCCGGCACGAGCCGTCACGGCGAGAAGGGAGAAGGCCAGCACCGCAAGATGCCTGAGAGCGTTGAGCCGCATGAGAAGTCCTCATTGAGTTCCAAAACAAAGCGATAAAGCCGCATGGCTGCGGCTTTATCCATCGGTCGGACGGCGCTCCCCTTCACCGTCCCTGTATTACTTGGCGTCCTTCAGCGAAACGAAGTAGCCGGGCTTGTAGTCGAGCGGCAGGAAGCGGGCATGCAGCTCCTTGAAGGTCGCCTCGGGGTCCAGATCCTTAAAGAGGTCGGGATGCAGCCACTTGGCGATTTCCTGAATGGCCACGAACTGGTAGGGATTGTTGTAGAACTGATGCCAGATGGCGTGGACATTGCCGTCCTTCACCGCCTGCACACCGGTGAAAGCCGGGCGCTTGGTCAGGTTTTCAAGCTTGCGATGCGCTTCCTTCAGATCCGCGCCATAACCGACGCCGACCCAGTTGCCGCCCGGCACATAACCGTTCCAGTTGCCGCCGGTGATGATGACCTGCTCCGGGTTGGAGGCGATGATCTGTTCCGGATTGACGTTGCCGAAGGTGCCGGGAATGATGTCCTTGGCCATGTTGATGCCGCCGGCAAGCTCCACCATCTTGCCGAAATTCTCGTTGCCGAAAGACATGCAGCAATCGTCGGAGTAACCGCCGGCGCGCTCCATGAACACGACAGGCTTCTTCGGATTGGCTTTTTCAAGCGTATCGGTGACCTTGGCGATGGAGTCGGCGCGGAACTTGATGAAGTCCTCGGCGATCTTTTCCTTGCCGGTCAGCTGGCCCATGAGGCGCATGCTCGGCTCGGTATTTTCCATCGGCTTTTCGCGGAAATCGACGTAAACAAGCGGAATGCCGACCTTGGCGAGTTTTTCGATGTAACCCGCTTCTTCGGTCGCCGTCTTGGCGTCGATATTCATCAGGATCACGTCAGGCTTCAGCGAAACGGCCTGCTCGATATCGAACGTGCCGTCCTTCATGCCGCCGAAAGTCGGCAGCTTGGCAATCTCGGGATATTTGGCGAGATAGGCGGCGTAGGTTTCCGGATCGGCTTTCGCCAGGTCGTCGCGCCAGCCAACGACGTGCTGGAAAGGGTTTTCCTTGTCGAGCGCAGCCAGGAAATAAATCTGGCGACCTTCGCCGAGGATGACGTGCGATACAGGCACATTGACCTCGACATCGCGGCCGGTCACATCCTTGACGGTGACCTTTTCGGCGAATGCCGGCCATGCGGCGGATACGAGAAGGCCAAGGGCAAGTGCCGCAGATTTGGCTGAAATGCGCATCGGATATTGCTCTCCAGTGTTGACTGGCGCGGCTGTATTATTTTCTGACTGTACTAGTCAACATTTATGTTTTAGAGCCATTCTTAACTGACCGGTACATGAGCTGAACACCGATGATCGATACTATCCAATATGGCAAAAACGACAGTCTGAGAGACGAAATCAAATCCTATTGGTCCGGCCGCGCCGCGACTTTCGACCTTTCGCCCGGGCATGAAATTTTCTCCGAAGACGAGCGTGCAGCCTGGCACGCGCTCATCCTGAAACATCTGGGCCGCGGAGAGGGCCGCAAGGCGCTTGATCTCGCCAGCGGCACCGGCGTCATCTCACACCTGATGGACGATCTCGGTTTTCAGGTTACCGGCATGGACTGGTCGGAAACGATGCTGGCCCTTGCCCGGGAAAAAGCGAAAAAACGTGGACGCAGCATCCGCTTTTTCGTCGGCGATGCCGAAAACACCATGGAGCCGGATGAAAGCGCCGACGTCATCATCACCCGTCATCTGGTCTGGACGCTGGTGGACCCACAGGCGAGTTTTGCCGAATGGTTCCGTGTCTTGAAACCCGGCGGGCGGCTTCTGATCGTTGACGGCGATTTCGTGAATACCGGCTGGCGCGAAAAGCTGGTGAAGAAACTGGCGGCCAGCCTCGAAAACATCGGCCTCGTCAAACCGGACCAGCCGCACAAGCCGGCGGACCCGGAAAATACCTTCAACAGCATCCTCTCGCGGGTCTATTTTTCGAAGGGCGCAAGGGCCGGCGATGTCGCGGCGCTGTTACGCACGACCGGTTTCGAACCTGTCGCGATCGATCAGGAACTTCAGGCCATTCACCGCGCCCAGGCGAAAAACTTCAGCCTTCTAAAAGGCGTCCTGCGCGGGCTGCAGCATCGTTATGCGGTATGTGCGGTGAAGCCGGATGTTACTGGCAAAAGCTGAGGCGGCATCAACCGCCGCAGCTGGGCCTCCGACATCGCTTTATTTTTCCGCCTGCTCGAAAAGATCGTCGAACCGTGGTTTGGCGCGACCCGGCACGTCCACCGTCCTGTAGCTCTGCGGCAGGGTCGCATCGCCCACCTTGATCAGCATGACCATGCCCATGCCGTAATGCGGCGAGCATTTTATGCCGTAAAAGCCCGGCTTTTCGAACCCGGTCTCGAACTCGTCATTGATCCGGCTTTTGAACCCTTCGACACCTTCCGGAACCATGCCATCGATGGTCGCGGCATTGTGGCTCTTGTGAGTGGGCACAAAGCGTACGCGGTCGCCGGGCGCGATTTCGAGAAAATCGGGCTCGAATACCATCGGGCCCTTTTCGCCCCGGTTCAGCATTTTCACCTCGAAGGTCTCGGCTGAAGCCTGAAGCGGAAAGCCCGTGACCGTCACGGCAATTGCGGCAGCGGCGCAAAACAGTCTGGTCTTTGCAACGGCGTTTGCGAGCATCGTCAACATCATCATCGTGCCAATACTTTCCTTGGGTGCTCGGCCCGCCCATGGGCCGGCAGAAAACGAATATGGGAAAAGCCGCCCTCGTCCGTGGTGACGACACATTCGACTCCGAAAACCTCGGCTATTGTCGCCGGTGTCAGAACGTCCCGCGGCGGGCCGACCGCGATCATCTCACCCCGATGCATGATGGCGACGCGGTCGCAGAACATAGCGGCGTGATTGAGATCGTGCAGCGCCGCAACGACGGTCAGGCCCTGCCGGCGCACCAGATCGAGCAGGCCGATCTGATGGCCTATGTCGAGGTGATTGGTCGGTTCGTCCAGAAGCAGGATATGTGGCTCCTGCGTCAATGCGCGCGCGATATGCAGACGCTGGCGTTCGCCGCCGGAAAGATGATGCCAGTTGCGCTCCGCCTTGTCGGCCATGTCGACATTGGCAAGTGCCGCATCAACAATGGCGTCGTCATTCTGTGACCAGGCGGAAAGCGGCCCGAGATAGGGCGTGCGCCCAAGCTCCACGGCCTGCCGTGCGGTGATGCGCTCTGTCGTTTCAGCCTGTTGCTCCACGAAGGCGAGCCGGCGGGCAAGGTCGCGGCGTCCCAGCGAGGCAAGCGGCTCCTCGCCAAGCGTAACGTGCCCCCGGCGTGGTTTGCGAATTCCCGCCAGCATGGAAAGCAGCGTGCTCTTGCCGGAACCATTCGGGCCGATGATGCCCAGAAACTCCCCGGAACCGACATTGAGCGAAACGCCGCGCACGATATCGATATTGCCGGCATGGAAATGCAGGCCGTGGGCGGATAACTTCATGACCGCGCCCTCTTTTGCCCCAGGATGAAGGCGAAGGCGGGCGCGCCGACCAGCGCGGTGATGACGCCGATGGGCAGCACCTGCCCCGGAATGACGATGCGCGAGAGAATATCCGCGACTATCATGAAAACCGCACCGGTCAGTGCCGTCACCGGCAGCAAGATGCCATGGCGAACGCCGACGAAGATGCGCGCGGCATGGGGAATGACGAGCCCGACGAAACCGATGGAGCCGACCAGCGACACCATCGCGGCCGTCATGATTGCCGAAACCGAGATCAGCACCGCATAGACCCACCGCACCGGGATACCGAGTGAAGCGGCGGCTTGACCGCCGAAGGCAAAGGCATCCAGCGCCCGGGCATACCAGAGACACACAGCAAGACCCGCAAGGCTGACCGGCAGCGCCAGCCAGACATCCGGCCAGCGCACGCCCGAGAGGTTGCCGAGCAGCCAGAACATAATGCCGCGCGCCTGTTCCGCATTGGCGGATTTGGTGACGATGAAAGAGGTCATGGCGTTGAACAGCTGCGACCCGGCCACCCCCGCCAGAATGATGGCGCTGTTGCCATGTCCCGCCCGCACCGCGAGAAGGCTGACCAGAGAAAAGGCCACAAAAGCACCGATGAGCGCGCCGGCCGGCATCGTCAGGAAACCCGCGCCAAAACCCAGAAGCGCGACAGCGACGGCACCGGTGGAGGCGCCGGCGGAAATGCCGAGAATATAGGGATCGGCAAGCGGGTTGCGCAGAAGCGATTGCAGCACCGCCCCGGCGAGCGCCAGCGAAGCCCCGCAGCAGGCGGCGACAACGGCGCGGCTGAGGCGATAACTCCAGACAATGCCCTCATCCAGCGGCTCCAACGGATAACCAGCATGGAAGACACGGTTGGCGATAGTTTTCGCCACGACGTCAAAAGGAATGGCGGTCTCGCCGATGGCCGCTCCAGCCATCAGCGCGACGAGCAGCAGGGCGAGCGCGGCGAAAGCCAGTCCCACCCTGCCGAAATGGACGGAAAGACCGTTCACTTGGCGAGGCCGGCAGCCGAAATCGCTTCAGCCAGCGTTTCGATGCCTTCAATGGTGCGAATGGTCGGGTTCATCGCCTGCGCATCCATCTCGAAGACATGACCTTCCTTGACGGCGGGCATGATGCTGGCCACGGGATCGCTGGCGAGGAACTTCAGCTTGACGGCGACATCGTCAGCCGGGAAGCGACGGCGGTCCATCTTGCCGGCGACGATGACGGAGGGATTTGCCTTGGCGATGGTTTCCCAGCCGACGGTCGGCCATTCCTCATCGCTTTCGATGACATTCTTTAAGCCCAGCGCGGACATGATGTAACCGGGCGCGCCGTTGCGGCCAGCCACATAGGGGTCGATATCCAGCTCGGCGCTGGAGAACCAGAAGACGGCCGAAAGCTTGCCATTTGCCAAGGCGATCTTGGCGCGGGCGGCTTCCTCACGCTTTTTCAGGTCGGCAACGACTTCCTCGCCGCGATCCTGCACGTTGAAGATTTTGGCGAGATCGCGGATTTCCTGATAGATCAGATCCATGGTGAAGCCGGTGTTGCGCACGCCGTCGCCACCGCCGGAATTATCCTTGCCGATGCAATCGGCAGGCGAGGTATAGACGGGAATGCCGAGTTCGGCGAATTGCGCCGGCGTTCCGACGACGCCTTCAGGGCCGATCTGCCACTGGAACTGGGTCGTTACGAGGTCGGGTCTCTTGCCGACAACCGCCTCAAAGCTCGGATCATTATCGGCCAATCGCTCGACCTTGGCATTGGCCTCCTCGTAGCCCTTCAGAACCGGGCCGATCCACAGCGCCGTGCCGACCACCTTGTCAGCAACCCCGAGCAGATAAAGAACCTCGGTCGTGCTCTGGCCGACGGATACGGTGCGGGCGGGAGCCTGTTTGAAGGTGATCTCCTGACCGCAGCTGTTGATCGTCAGGGGGTAAGTGGTTTCGGCAGCGTTAGCGTTGGCAAGAGGCAAAACCGCAAACGCGGCGGCCAGAAAGCCGGCATGGACCGGCAGGCGTCTAGAATGAAACATGTGTTCTCCAGTCGAAAGTAAAACTTATTCCAGAGCAGCAGGCGTCAGAACGCGCAGCAACAGCGGGACGTCTTGTACGGAGAACGACGACGGGACGCAAACCAAATGTTATGAAATAACATTACAATCTCCTCCTCCGGGCTTCCCCGCCCGTAACGATGGTTCATATTTTGACGGCAGGTCTCCTGGCTCACGGATTTGCGTCACTCATCTGCCTTCCCGCATTCCAGAGAATACAGTGGCATGACGCCTTGAAGCGTCACTGGGATGAACGACAATCCGCTTACAGTTGCGGGGGCAGCCACGGCATTGGGCGAAAAAGATCGCCCGCACCATGTTCCCTATTAATCCCTTCGCCTTTCGGCTGCAGGAACCGTCGCTTTCTCACATAAGGGGCAACGGGCGGGGCGTCAATTGCGATAGTGCCGCACCTCAGCACAAAGACGGGCCAGCCAGGGCGAAAATCATTGCGGAACCAGAGCCAGCCGGTTGCGGCACGTTTTTCGACATGGTGGTAAGCGTTTCGATCACCACCAGGCCGGATTGCGTCAGAAAGTCGGTCAGAAGACCACTGTCACGCACGGCATCGAGACGGACGAGCTGATCGTCCAGATCGGAAAAATGCCGCCTGACCAGCGCAATGGCCTGCGTTTCCTCACCCGCAACGACCGGGCCGACAATATGGCCCCGTCCCGCTGCGCGCCGCAATGCAAAGGCCACGAGACGATCCGCCTCGAACAGGCCATAACCCTTATTTTCCCGCAGGAGACGCTGCAGGACGCGCTGGCGCGAGACACCGAAAGCCGCCTGATCCAGATCCGCAACAGCGGACAAATGGTCCCCCGAAAGCGGCTCGATCCTCTGTTTTCTTCCGAGCGTCGGCATCTCGGCAGGGCAGCGCGCCTTGCCACGAAGGAGATGTACTTTTTCCGCATCTCCGGCAAAACCCAGCCGGGCAAAAAGCCGCCGTGACGCTTCCGTAGCGTTCAGCCGCAGTGCAGCGTCAGGGTAATCTGCCATGAGTTGCCGCACCAACCATGGTGCGACGCCCTGTCCCTGCAAACGGGGGGAAACGATGACCATGCCGACCGTTGCGAAACCTTCATCATAAGGAAACAGCATGGCGGTTGCGACAACGCGGTCGATTTCGTCAAGCGCGGCAAGGCCGATGCCACATTGACGCAGGAAACACCATTCATTCGCGTGGTATCGCCATCCGACAGCCATGGAGAGGGCATGCAGATGATCGGCCTCCACATCGGCGATATCCACGGTTCGCAACTCGAAACTATCGACCTTGAGCAGCTCCATGACAAACGGCTCTCATTCCCTCCGGCGCGGAACCTTGATCCCGGCAGCCCAGCCCACGACATCCGAAGATAACCAGCCTTGCCGGCAGGAATTTTCCGAAAGCGCTGGAAAGACACAACAATCTACCGAAAACACCCCTATTTCAGCAGATAAACGCCGCCGGCCACTCTAAGCTTTTCGACGTTGAAGCGGCGGAGACAGCCATGAACGCAATCGAAATTCTGGAGCGTCTTGTCGGCTTCCCATCGGTCGTCGGAACCGCCAATGGCGATATCGCCGGGTGGATCGCCGATTATCTGGATAGTCACGGCGCGAAAGTATCGCTGCTTGCCGGTCCCGAGGGCGACCGCGCCAATCTCTTCGCCAGCTTCGGGCCGACAGATACCAGCGGATACATCCTGTCCGGCCATATGGATGTGGTGCCTGCCGGTGAGCCGGAATGGTCCTCCGATCCCTTCACCCTGAGAGCGGAAGGCGAGCGTCTTTACGGACGCGGAACCACCGACATGAAGGGATTTCTGGCCACGGTTCTCGCCGCGGCACCGGCATTTTCGCGCATGGCGCTGAATCGCCCCGTTCATATTGCCTTTTCCTATGACGAGGAGGCGGGCTGCCGCGGCGTCCCGCACCTCATTGCCCGATTGCCGGAACTATGCGCAAAACCGGCGGGCGCGATCATCGGCGAACCGAGCAATCTGCGTGCCGTGCGCGCCCACAAGGGCAAGGCCGCTGCACGCATCACCATTCGCGGCCGCTCCGGCCATTCCTCGCGGCCGGATCAGGGCGTGAACGCCATCCATTTGATCACCGGCATCATGGCGAAGGCTGTCGAGACCGCACAGGCCCTCACGCAGGGCCCCTTCGAGGCGACATTCGAGCCCCCCTATTCTTCCCTACAGATCGGCACGGTGAAAGGCGGACAGGCGATCAACATCATTCCCGATCTCTGCGCCATCGAACTGGAAGCACGAGCGATTGCCGGTGTGTCGCCGCTCGCCCTGCTCCAGCCGGTGCGTGACGGCGTCGAAGCGCTCGCCGCTGAGGGCATCGACATAGAATGGGCACCGATGAGCGATTATCCGGCGCTGTCCCTCGCCGCCGATGCGCCGCTCGTGAAGCTTCTGGAAGAATTGACCGGCGCGCCCTGCATCGCCGCCGTCAGCTACGGCACGGAGGCCGGGCTCTTTCAGGCTGCCGGCATCGACGCCATCATCTGCGGCCCGGGCGATATCGGCCGCGCCCACAAGCCGGACGAATTCATAACGGCCGGCGAACTTTCGGCCTGCCAGTCAATGCTGGAAACACTGGCGAACCACTGCACGGTTTAAACCTTCGGAACCACGGATATCAGATGACGTTTTTCTTCAATTCCGACGCGAAGCGCGGCGAGATTTTCCGGCAGGCCCTGGCCCGCGACCTGCCGGAGCTGCCCTTCTCGATGGATGCCGCCAGCGTGGATGCTGATACGGTTCGATATCTCATCACCTGGACCGTGCCTGATGATATCGGCCGTTACCGCAATCTCGAAATCCTGTTTTCCATCGGTGCGGGTGTCGATCAGTTCCACATCGATGCGGTCCCTGCGCATGTGAAGGTCGTGCGCATGGTGGATGAAGGCATCATCCGCATGATGCAGGAATATGTAAGCCTTGGCGTGCTGGCGCTTCACCGCAACCTGCCGGTCTATTTAAAACAGCAGCGCCAGCAACTCTGGAAGGCTTTGCCGCAGCGTCAGGCGGAAGAGTGCCGGGTGGGCGTTCTCGGCCTCGGCATGCTGGGTGTTGCGGCGCTGGAGCGGCTGAAACCCTTCGGTTTTCCACTTTCCGGCTGGAGCCGTTCCCCGCGCGCGATCGACGGCGTAACCTGCCATCACGGCGAAGCCGGATTGGCCGCCATCCTCTCGACAAGCGATATTCTCGTCTGCCTGCTGCCGCTGACCGAAGAGACCGTGGGGCTTCTGAACGACGAACGTCTGGCAATGCTTCCAGAAGGCGCTGGCCTCGTGCACGCCGGGCGCGGCAAACAACTCGACCACGACGCCCTCGTCGATGCGCTGGATAATGGCAGGCTCTCGGGCGCGGTGATCGACGTCACCGAACCCGAACCTCTGCCGGAAGAGCATCGTTTCTGGACCCATCCGAAAATTCTCCTGACACCGCATATCGCCAGCGTCACCCAGCCGCATTCGGCAGCACGCACCGTTGTCGAGAACATCAAACGATACCAGTCCGGCCTCGAGCCGCTCGGCCTCGTCGACCGCAACCGCGGATATTGATCATACCGTTCCAGGAAAGGACACCCATGCCGCTTCTCAAGACCATCGACACCCATCCCGCCTTCGAACCGAAAGCTTCCAAGGCCCTGCCGGAACGCCTCATCTCCGGCGATCCCTCCTTCAAGACCTGGCCGCTGGACGAAGCCCGCAACGGCACCGTCCACACCGGCATCTGGGAAGCGACGCCGGGCGAAAGCCGTTCGATCAAGGGCGAAACCTTCGAATTCTGCCATATTCTCGAAGGCGTCATCGAAATCACGCCGGAAGGCGGCGCACCGCTGCGTTATACGGCGGGCGACAGTTTCGTCATGAAGCCGGGCTTCGTCGGCGTATGGAAAACCATTGAAACCGTCCGCAAGATCTATGTTACGGTGAACGGATGAACTGGGAACCGGCCATTTTCGAAATCACCCGCGACGGCTACGTGCTGAGCACTGATCCGGCGCGTGTGGATTTCGATCTGGTCCATGGTTTTCTCGCCCGCGATTCCTACTGGGCGCAGGGAATGACCGCCGACCGGCTGAAGCGGGCGCTTTCGCATTCGCTGCCGGTCGGCGTCTACGCCCCCGATGGTTCCATGGCCGCCTTCGCCCGTCTGGTGACGGACTATGCCGTTTTCGGCTATCTGCGCGATGTCTTCACGGTGGAGGATCATCGCGGTCGCGGCCTTGCTTCCTGGATCGCCACCGAGATACGCAGGCATCCGGAGCTCTCAACGGTATCAAGCTGGATGCTCGCGACCCGCGACGCCCATGGCGTCTATGAAAAGGCCGGCTATCGAGCCGCACCGCATCCCGAATATTACATGACGGTGCCAAAACCCGGCGAAGGCTGATCAGCCTGACTTGCACGTCATGTCGGCCATCATCATAACCTGGAGCTATGACCCTTGCCCCATAAATGCTTGGCCCTTTTCCGGTCCCGATGACAGCATCATCAGGACTGGAAAAGGAGACGGAAGAGATGGGATATCGCATTGGCGTTGATGTGGGCGGGTCATTTACGGATTTTGCCGTGTTTGACGATGGGACCGGCTCGCTTTCCACCCTGAAGGTGTTTTCCCGCCCCGATGCGCCGGGAGAAGAAATCCTTCTCGCGCTCGATACGCTGAAAAAGCGCGACGGCATCGAAGCGAAGGACGTTTCCTATTTCACCCATGGAACCACCGTCGGTGTCAACACGGTGATCCAGCGCAACGGCCAGAACGTCGCCCTGTTCACCACGGAAAATTTCGAGGACGTGCTTGATGTTGCACGCCTGAAAATCCCGCAGATCCACAATCTCTATTCCGTGCGGCCGGAACCGCTCATCCCGCGTGAACGGGTTTTCGGCATAGCCGAACGCATGCTGGCGACCGGCGAGATAAAGCTCACGCCGAACGAAGAGAATGTGGCGAAGGCTGTCGCCGGAGCAATTGCAGCCGGTTGCGACGGCATCGTTCTCGCCTTCCTGCATTCCTACCGTAACCCCGAAAACGAACGGGCCGTGAAGGCGATGATCGAGCGCATCGCACCGCAATTGCCAGTGGTCTCCTCTGCCGAGACATGGCCGATCATCCGCGAATATGAGCGCACAGTCACCGCCGTCATCAGTGGTTATGTCCAGCCGCGCGTCGCACATTACCTCGATCGTTTTGAAACGGTGCTGCGCAGGCAAGGCATTGCCTGCCCGCTGCTCATCACCAAGACCAATGGCGGCGTCATGGGCATCGATCAGGCGCGGCGCGAATGTGTGCAGATGATCCTGTCGGGCACCGCCTCCGGCGTCATCGGCGCGGGTTATCTGGCGAAGGCCAGCGGCTTTGAGCGGGTGATGAGCCTGGACATTGGCGGCACCAGCGCCGATGTGGCCGTTATCCTTGATGGCGAGGCCCAATATGGGGTCGGTGAGCTGATCGGCGATTTCCAGATTCATGTTCCCTCCGTTTCCGTCAGTTCCGTTGGCCAGGGCGGCGGCTCGGTCGCGTGGGTGGATAGTCTCGGCCTGTTGCAGGTCGGACCGGAAAGTGCCGGTTCGACGCCGGGGCCTGCCTGTTACGGACGCGGCGGCGACCGCCCGACAATCACGGACGCCATGGCGGCCGCCAATCTCATCGGCCACATGCCGCTCGGTTATGGCGCAGTGACCGTCGATCACGCCGCAGCGCGCGCCGCCCTCTTGCCGCTTGCCGAAAAACTCGGCCTTTCCGTCGAGGCGCTCGCCGGCAACATCGTCGATATCGCCGTCTCGGGCATGTATGCGGAGGTGAACGCCCTGACCTCCCGCTTCGCCATCGACCCGCGCGAATTTCACCTCTTCGCTTTCGGCGGCGCGGGCGCGATGCTCGCCTGTTTCCTTGCCCGCGAACTGGATATGAAAGGTGTGGTGGTGCCGCCCACCCCCGGTGTCGTTTCCGCGCTCGGCGGCCTGATTGCCGATCTCAAGAATGATTTCATCCGCACCACCTATTGCGAGGTGGACGACAGGGCGGCCTCTGATCTCGCCCCCCTTCTCACCGAAATGCAGGAGACCGGCCGCAACTGGCTGAAGGAACAGGGTTTTAACGGTGATTGCGACATGCGGCTTTCCGCCGACATGCGCTATCGCGGCCAGTCCTACGAAATCGAAACCACGCTGCAGCCGGAATGGCTGGGCAGAGGCCACGCCGGCGCCATCAACAAGGCTTTCCACGAAGAACATGCCCGTCTTTATGGCCATTCCGATGAACGGGCGGCCGTACAGATGGTCAACCTCAGGCTCGTCGTTTCCGGCCGAACACCGAAGCCCCCTCTTCGGGAGACAGGCATGGCCACCGGTCCCGCTAAACCGCGCTTCCACGCGAAAGGCTGGTTTGGTGGCATGGAACACGACATGGCTATCTATCATCGTGCCGATCTGGCGGCCGGACACGATTTCGATGGTCCCGCCATCATCCTTCAGGACGACACCACCACCGTGGCGCCGCCCGACTTCTCCGTCCATGTGGACCATTTCGGCAATCTCGTCATTACCAAGAGGGAGTTTTGATCCATGGCCATCGATCGCCGCAACCTCAAGGTCCTTGCCAATTTCTGCTCTGCCGCCGCCGACGCCATGGCCTTCACGCTGATGCGCACCGCCCATTCCGCCTTCGTCAAGGAAACCGAGGATTTTTCCTGCCAGGTGGTGACGCGCGAGGGGCTTGCCTTCGCCAATCCCCGGCAATTCGGCGCGCCCTGGTATAGCGGCATCGATTACGCGCCGCTGATTTCCATGTTCGAGGAGTATGAAGACGGCGATATCTGCATCACCAACGATCCCTATAGCGGTTTCGTCGCCACCCACTCGCCGGATATCCACATCTGGAAACCGGTCTTCCACGAGGGCAAAATCGCCTGTTTCGTGGTCGGGCACATTCACAATACCGACGTCGGCGGCGCGGTTCCCGCCTCATTGTCCCGCTCGCTTTCCGAAATTGAGCAGGAAGGCCTGCGCATCCCGCCAGTCAAGCTCGTTCGCAAAGGCAGGCTCGATCCCTTCATCATCGACATGATGAAGGCCAATGTCCGCATGCCGGAACAGAATATCGGCGACCTCCACGCCCAGATCGCCTCCGTCAACATCGGCGAACGCAAGATGCAGGAGATCGTTGCCCGTTTCGGCTTTGATGATTTTCTGGACGGTGTGCGCCAGATTTTCGACTATGCGGAAGAGCAGACCCGGCAAATCCTCACCAGGGTTCCCGATGGCGATTACTTCTTTGCCGACTATGCCGACGAGGATTCCGTTGGCGGCCGGCCATGCCGCGTGGCGCTGACGCTGAAAATCCGCGGCGGCGAGGCGGTTCTCGACTATACCGGCAGCGATCCGCAGCTCGGCTCGTCGCTGAATATGCCAACCGGCGGTCGCGAGCGACATTCACTCGTCATGGTCGGCCTGACCTATGTGCTTTATACGCTCGATAACAGCCTGCTTCTGAACGCCGGGACCCTGCGCCCGGTACGGGCCGTGCTGCCGGAAGGCACGATCGTCAATTGTCAACGCCCGGCCGCTGTCGGCATGCGCTCACTCACCTGCGCCATGACCCAGATCGTCACCATCGGCGCTTTCGCAAAGGCCCTGCCCGAGCTTATTCCCGCTGCCTCCCCCGGCGGAAACGCCATCATGAACATCAAGACCAGCGACCGGAGCGGCCGCCCGGTCATGGCCTCCATCGGCCCGGTTGGCGGCGGTGGCGGCGGTACGCCCTTCTGCGACGGCAGCGACGGCGCGGGCGGCGCCACCGGCTTTCTGCGCAACACGCCGATCGAAATCAGCGAAGCGGAGGTGCCGATCCTCTTCCGTCGTTATGGGTTGCAACGCGATACCGGCGGGGCAGGCCATTTTCGCGGCGGGCTTTCGGCCATCATGGAGTTTGAAATATCCTCGCCGGAAACGGTGGTCACGGCACGCAACCGCAATCGCTCGCTGATGGCAAGCTGGGGCGTCAATGGTGCGGGCCCGGGGCTGATTTCCCGCTTCCTCCGCAATCCCGATACGGAGGGCGAAATCTCGCTCGGCAATACCGACATCGTCCATTGCGGCCCGGGCGATGTCATTCGTGTCATCGGACCGGGAGCCGGCGGTTACGGCGACCCCTTCACCCGCCCGCAACAGGCCGTGCTTCGCGATGTGCGGCGTGGTGCGGTCTCGGCAGAAAATGCTGCAAGACACTACGGAGTCGTGCTCATCGGCGATGAGATCGATGAAGAAGCGACGGCCGCCCTGCGCTCCACACCGCGCCGAAAGACGGACGATATCATCAGTTATGGACCGGAGCGGCTTGCCTTCGAGGCGGTCTGGACCCGGGAACGTTATGACCTGTTGACTCAATTTCTGCAAAAATCGCCCGTGGGATGGCGTTTCTTCCTGAAACACCGGGTGTTTGAAGCAGTCGAAAACGAAGGCGACGATCCCCGGCCTCTTTGCGAGCGGATGGCCGGGATTTTCGACCGGATAAGTGCACGCTACGGCGTTTGACCGGCGGCCTGCCTTCGCCGCCGAAGATTGCGCTGTCTGCCGGTGGCAAAACAGGATTTTCATTCACCGCCCACGCCGCAGTCGGTCGATGCTGCTTGCCGTCAGGGATTAGCGTTGGGGCATATCCAGAGAGGATTCCACATGACGCTCAGCTTCGATCCAGACAGCTTGTCCCTGCCGATCGGCCATTTTATCGGCGACCGGCTGATTACGGCGGCAAACGGCATCGACATGCACCGCCCATCCGATGGCGTTGGATATGCCGGTTGTCCCAAGGCGGATGCAGCGCTGGTCGATGAAGCGGTGCAGACTGCCAAGGCTGCGTTGAAGAGCAGCAACTGGGGCGGCGTGCGCCCGCGTGAGCGTACAAAGGTCTTGCAGCGCTGGGCCGACCTGATCGAACAGGAAGCCGAGACGCTGGCGAAAATCGAAGCGCTCTCCTCGACGCGGCCCGTGGGCCAGCTGATCGCCGGCGATATCGCCGTCACCGCCGAGCAAATCCGTTTCTTTGCCGAATTCGCCGACAAAGAAGGCGGCGATCTGGTGCCGACCGACGATGCGAGCCTCGGCATGATCATGACCGAACCCTATGGTGTCGTCGGCGCCATCACGCCATGGAATTTCCCCGTCTCCATGGCGGGCTGGAAGCTCGGCCCGGCGCTTGCCGCCGGCAATGCCGTGGTGCTGAAACCCTCGGAAATGACGCCCTTCTCCAGCATTTTTATGGCACAGCTGGCGATCAAGGCGGGGCTCCCCGCCGGTCTCATCAATATCGTACTGGGTGACGGGCCTGTGACGGGCAATGCCATCACCGGGCACCCTGATATCTCCAAGGTCAGCTTCACCGGCTCCACGGCCGCGGGCGCCGCCATCATGGCCAATATCGCCCGCACCGGCATCAAGCCCATGACGCTGGAGCTAGGCGGCAAGAGCCCGCAACTGGTCTTTGCCGATGCCGATATCGAAAAAGCGGCGGCGGCCATTGCCGGCAATATTCTCTCCAATGCCGGGCAGGCCTGCGTGGCCGGTTCCCGCATTATAGTTGAAGAAAGTGCGGCAGATGCCCTTTCCGCCGCGATCATCGCCCGCATGAAGGCGGTGAAGCCCGGCCCGACATGGGACGAGGCGTCGCAATATTCGCCTATTATCTCCGAAGTGCAGCGCAAGCGCATCGACGGCATCGTTCAGGCGGCCGTCGCCCATGGCGGCGAATGCCTGACGGGCGGCGCGAACATGGACGGCCCCGGCTATTTCTACCAACCGACGCTGATCGCCAATGTCGACCAGACATCTCCCGCCGTCACCGAAGAAATCTTCGGACCGGTGCTGACGCTGCAGACCTTCCGGACGGAAGAAGAGGCTCTGGCGCTTTCCGATCATCCGACTTACGGTCTGGCGGCGGGTCTTTTCAGCCGTGATGTCTCGCGTGTCTTGCGTCTGTCGCGCGCCATTCAGGCGGGAACGATCTGGGTCAACCGTTACGGCCGCTCCCGCGACCACATATTGCCGACAGGCGGTTACAAGCGCTCCGGCATCGGCAAGGATCTCGGCCGCGAGGCTTATCTGGCCAACCGCAAGAGCAAAAGTGTCCTCATCGGACTGTAACAGGGGAAACGTCTTGAAAACGCATCGCATCGCACTCATTCCCGGAGACGGCATCGGCAAAAGCGTAACTGATGCCGCCTGGCAGGTGCTCAACGCCGCCGCCCAAACCTCCGGTTTTGCACTTGAAGGCACGGAATTCCCCTGGTCCTGCGCCTTCTACAAGGAAACCGGCGCGATGATGCCGAAGGACGGTATCGAAACCTTGCGCGGCTTCGACGCCATTCTGCTCGGCGCAGTCGGCTGGCCGGCGGAAGTGCCGGACTCAGTCTCGCTGCACGGCCTGCTGCTGCCGATCCGCAAGGCCTTCGTGCAATATGCCAATATCCGCCCTCACCGGCTTCTGCCCGGCGTGCAGGGACCTTTGAAGGCCGATGGATTCGACATTCTCTGCATCCGCGAAAACACGGAAGGCGAATATTCCGGCGCGGGCGGCCGCGTGCATCAGGGCACCGATGATGAAGTTGCGGTCGAAACCTCGATCTTCACCCGCAAGGGCGTGGAGCGCATTTTGCGTTTCGGCTTCGAGCAGGCGCAAAAGCGTCGCGGCAAGCTCGCCTCCATTACCAAGTCCAATGCCCAGAAATATTCGATGGTCTTCTGGGACGAGGTGACACACAAGCTCGCTGCCGAATATCCCGATGTCGAAGTTTCCAGCTATCACATCGACGCCATGGCGGCACGCATGGTGATGGCCCCGGAAAGCCTTGATGTTGTGGTCGCCTCCAACCTCTTCGGCGACATTCTGACCGATCTCGGCGCCGCCATTCAGGGCGGCCTCGGGTTTGCCGCTTCCGCCAATATCAACCCTGACCGCAGCGCGCCTTCCATGTTCGAGCCGGTGCATGGATCGGCCCCCGATATCGCCCATCTCGGCATCGCCAACCCCATTGCCGCCATCTGGTCCGGAGCGATGATGCTCGAGCATCTCGGCGAAAAGGATGCAGCAGTGCGCGTCATGGCGGCGCTGGAAACGGCGACCGGCCGGGGTATCGGTACGCTTCCGGGCAAGGACAAAACAGACGCCATCACCGCCGCGGTTCTTGCGGCACTCGACTGATTTCGGAGAATTATGATGCAGGGCTTGAAGGACAAGGAACTCTTTCGCCAGACGGGCTTGATCGGCGGCGCATGGAAGACGGCGGCGTCGGGCAAGGCGGTCGATGTCATCGACCCCGCGACGCAGGCCGTGATCGGTACCGTTCCCGATATGGGGAGCGCGGAAACGCGCGCGGCCATCGAGGCCGCCAACGCCGCCTTCGGACCGTGGAAGAAGAAGACCCATGCGGAGCGTGCGGCGCTGCTCGAAAAATGGTTTGCGCTGATGATCGAGCATATAGACGATCTCGGCCTGATCCTGACCACGGAACAGGGCAAGCCGCTCGAGGAGGCAAAGGGCGAAATCCGCTATGGCGCATCCTTCGTCAAATGGTTTGCGGAAGAGGCGCGGCGCATCGGCGGCGGCACCATTCCGTCGCCGACGCCGGACCGGCGCATCGTGGTGCTGAAGGAGGCTGTCGGCGTCTGCGGCATCATCACGCCATGGAACTTCCCGAACGCCATGATCACCCGCAAGGTCGCGCCCGCACTCGCGGCTGGCTGTACCGTGGTCATCAAGCCGTCGGAATTCACACCGTATTCCGCCTTGGCGCTCGGCGTACTCGCCGAACGAGCCGGCATTCCCGCAGGTGTCATCAACATCGTCACCGGCATGCCGACGGAAATCGGCAACGAAATCATGGCGAACGAGACGGTGCGCAAGATTTCCTTCACCGGCTCCACCCGCGTCGGTTCGCTTTTGATGCGTGGTGCCGCCGACAGCATAAAGCGACTGTCGCTGGAACTGGGCGGCAATGCGCCCTTCATCGTTTTCAACGATGCCGATCTCGATCTCGCCATTGAAGGCGCTCTCATTTCGAAATTCCGCAATGGCGGCCAGACCTGCGTCTGCGCCAACCGCATTCTCGTCCAGTCTGGTGTTTACGACGCCTTCGCGAAAAAACTGGCGGATCGCGTCGATGCCATGCGGGTCGGCCCCGGCACGGAAGCGGGGGTCTCCATCGGCCCGATGATCAACGAGCCGGCCATCGCCAAGATCCGCGCCCATATCGACGACGCTATTTCGAAGGGCGCGACGATCATCACCAAGCCGCGCAGTCTGCCGGAAGGTCCGCAATATACGGCACCGGTGGTGCTGACGGACGCCACGACCGGCATGCTTCTGGCAAGCGAAGAGACCTTCGGGCCCGTCGCACCGCTCTTCCGCTTCGAGACGGAAGAAGAAGCACTCGCCATCGCCAATGGCACGCCCTTCGGCCTCGCCGCCTATTTCTATACCGAGAGCCTCAAGCGCGCCTGGCGTGTGGGCGAGGCTTTGGAATTCGGCATGGTCGGCCTCAATACCGGCCTCATTTCCACCGAAGTCGCCCCCTTCGGCGGCGTGAAGCAATCCGGCCTCGGTCGCGAGGGCGCGCAGGTCGGTATCGAGGAATATCTGGAGATCAAGACCTTCCATATCGGTGGGCTCGCTTGAGCCTTTTTCTCATCCCCGCCTAAAGGGCCGCTCTGCGGCCCTTCTTTTTTGAAGCGTGGAATTGAAAAAGCGGCAGCATTTACACGCCGTCGCCCCGGACTCGGTCCGGGTCCATTGCGATCAAGTCATTGATCGCAAGAAACTCTTTCACCGCGCAGACGCGCGGTGGCTGGATGCCGGATCAAGTCCGGCATGACGGAAGAACTAACAGCCCTTCTACTGAATCTTATCCAGCATCTTGTAATAGAATCCCACCAGCGGCAGGAACCAGGGCTTACCGAAATGACCCGGCACCGCCGGCCAGTCCAGCCCCTTCAGCGGATTGTTATCCGGCCGCCCGAGAATGGCGTCGGCCATGATCATGCCGAGATGGGTGGAAAGCTGCGCACCGTGGCCGGAATAGCCCATGGCGTACCAGACGCCGTCATGGAAACCTGCGCGCGGATAACGATCCTTGGTCATGTCAACCAGTCCGCCCCAGCAATAATCGATCGGCACATGGGCAAGCTGCGGGAAAATGCGATGCAGGCTTTCCGTCAGGATCGCACCGCTTTTGGAGTCCGAACGCTGATCCGAAGTTGCGGAAAAACGGGCGCGGCCACCAAAGATCAGCCGGTTGTCAGGCGAGAGCCGGAAATAATTGCCAATATTCATGGAGTTGACATAGGTGCGGTTGCCGGGAACCGAAGCCTTGATTTCGGCATCCGTCAGCGGCCGCGTGGCGATGATGAAACTGCCGACCGCGATGATGCGGCGGCGGAAATAACCGAAGCCGGAGGGTGTGTAAGCCCCAGTAGCAACAAGCACATTGTTGGCCGTGACCTTGCCGCGGGCGGTTTCCAGCTCATGGAGCTTGCCGTTCTGGATGTGTTTCGTCACCGCCGCTTTTTCGAAGATCACCGCGCCATGGCGGCTGGCGGCTTCGGCAAGGCCGGCCACATAGCGGCCCATATGCATCATTGCGCTTTTCTTCGAGAGCATGGCGCCATAAAAGGGCGAGCCGATTTCCGCCTCGAGATCAGCAGCCGACAAGAGAGCCGTATCGGGATCGACCTCGGCGTGCAGCGCGTCGAAATTCCTTGCCAGACCTTCGAAATGCTGCGGCTTGGAAGCGAGCTTCAGCTTGCCGGAGCGGCGGAAATTGCAATCAATCCCCTCCTCTGCGATCAGTGCTTCCAGCGTGTCGACTGAATCGTCCAGCGCCTTGTAGAGGGCGATCGCGCGTTCCTTGCCCAGTTCCGCCTTGGCGGAGAGATAGGAATGGGCAAGGCCATTGTTGAGGTGCCCGCCATTGCGGCCAGAGGCGCCCCAACCGACCCGCTCCCCTTCGAGAACGACCACCCGCGCGCCCGCCTTGGCCAGCTGGCGCGCGGCCCCGAGACCGGTGAAGCCGCCGCCGATGACGGCGACATCATAATGACCTTCGACGGGACCTTGCGCGGCACCTGAAAATTGCGGCGCGGTATCGTGCCAATAGGAGACGAACTTCATGGTCCCGACCTTTCCTTACAATCCAACCACGCCTGCCAGGCCGGAAATATCTGATATCTCGACATAACCATAATAGGGATTGGCGGGCTCGTGGCCGCGATTGACCCAGACCTTGTTCTTGATGCCGAGATCGTGGGCCGACATCAGATCGTAACGGAACGAGGAGGAAACATGCAGCATATCTTCCGGACCGCAGCCGAGCATGTCAAACATATATTCGAAGGCCTTGAAACGCGGCTTGTAAGCCTGTGCCTGCTCGGCGGTATAGACCGCATGGAAGGGTGCGCCGAGCTTTTCGACATTCGACATGATCTGCGAATTCATGGCGTTGGACAGGATGACGAGGGGAATTTCCTTCGCAACCTTCGCAAGGCCGGCCGGAACATCGGCATGCGGCCCCCAGGTCGGAACGCGCTCGTAAACGAAGGTGGCATCTTCATCCTTGAAAGCGACACCATTGCGCTTGCAGCTGCGCGAAAGCGAATTGTGGACCACCTGAGCATAGGGCTTCCAGTCGCCCATGATCTCATCAAGACGGTAGGCCGCAAAATTCTTGATGAACTGCTGCATCTGCGCTTCATCCAGGCGATCACCATAGAGATCACGGGCGGCCTCTGCCATCTGGAAATTGATCAGCGTGCCGTAGCAATCAAAGGAGATGTATTTCGGGCGGAAGATGGTCATATCGTCGTCATCCTTGCTTGGGGATCGGCCGTGCCGGAATGAATTGATCATAGAAAGCCTTTGCCCGGTCGGCGCACCGCAATTGCCATCAGCGGAAGCAGATTGTTGCGTATGCAGCCGCCAGTTTGGCAGAGAGTTGCGTTGAGCCCAACCGAAAGCCGCCGCCCGTCCCGGTTTTACGACCGGGTGCGGACAAGATGCGGCATAAGATGCGGCGGCGGATAAAAGCAACAGCGAAACATATCGAACCTTCCCATTTGTCGGGACAATCTTCTTCCGGCGTCAGTCTATCAATGAAGAGTAAGAAAAAACGGAGTTCCGGCATGCAGGCGAGCCTGATCGATATCCAAATGTTTCAACCGGACCACCTCGACGCGGCCGTTGAACTTTCCCGTCAGGCCGGCTGGCCGCACCGGAAGGAAGACTGGGCGCTGGTCCTTTCCCTGAGCAAGGGTTTTGTCGCCCTTGAGAACGGACGCGTCGTCGGCACCGCCATGGCGACGCTTCTCGGAGAAAGCTGCGCCACCGTCAATATGGTGATCGTGGATGAGAGCATGCGCGGCCGCGGCCTCGGGCGTCAGTTGATGCAGGCGGCAATGGACGCAGCAGAAGACCGCGAATGCCGTCTGGTCGCCACGGCCGACGGCCTGCCGCTCTACGAAAAACTGGGCTTCGTCGCCTGCGGCGAGGTGCGTCAACATCAGGGAATTCCGGTGACGACCGACAGGCCAACCGGTGTCATCTGGGTCGAAACCATTGATCCGGCCGCGCTTGCGGCACTCGATGCGGAGGCTTTCGGCGCGGATCGCACGGCGCTCTTTGCAGCGCTTGCCGACAGGGCACGTTTCGCGATCGTTGAGAAACAGGGCGTCATCAAGGGTTTTGCCGCCCTTCGCACCTTCGGGCGCGGCGAGGTCATCGGCCCGGTCGTGGCGGAAAATGCTGAAATCGCTAGGGATTTGATCGCCTTTGCAGTTTCCGAGCGCCCCGGCGCATTCCTGCGCGTGGATACCACCGCCGATACCGGTCTTGGCCCCTGGCTTGCCGAACGTGGCCTTGCCCATGTCGGCGGCGGCATCGCCATGCGCCGGTCGAAAACCGAAATCCCCGCGGACAAAAAACTGAAAACATTCGCATTGACCAGCCAGGCACTGGGCTGAATCTGGAGAGACCCATGTTAAGCAATTCACTGATCGAACTGGACCGCGCCCATCTGGTGCACCCCGTCTCCTCCTTCCGCGGCCATGAGAAGCTTGGTGTGCGGGTGCTGAAATCGGCAAGCGGCGCCACGGTCACCGACATGACCGGTCACCAGCTCATCGACGGTTTTGCCGGCCTCTGGTGCGTCAATGCCGGTTACGGGCATGACAGCATCGTCGAAGCGGCAGCCAAACAGATGCGTGAGCTGCCCTATGCCACTGCCTATTTCGACATCGGCAGTGAACCGGCGATCCGGCTTGCTTCCGAACTCGCCGACCGCGCGCCGGGCGATCTCAACCATGTCTATTTCACGCTTGGCGGTTCCGATGCGGTGGACAGCACCATCCGCTTCATCCGCTATTACTGGCACGCGAAAGGCCAGCCGCAACGCGACCAGTTCATCTCCATCGAACAGGGTTATCACGGCTCCACTACCGCTGGGTCGGGTCTCACGGCGCTACCCGCTTTCCATGCGGGTTTCGGTGTGCCTTATGACTGGCAGCACAAAATTCCGTCGCACTACGCCTACCGCAATCCGGCCGGCAACGATCCGGCCGCGATCATCACCTCCTCCCTGCAAATTCTCAAAGACAAGATCGAGGCCATCGGCCCGGACCGGGTCGCCGCCTTTTATGCGGAACCCATTCAGGGCTCGGGCGGCGTTCTGGTGCCGCCGCCGGGCTGGATCAAGGCCATGCGCGAACTCTGCCGTTCCTATGGCATTCTCTTCGTCGCTGATGAGGTCATCACCGGCTTCGGCCGCACCGGACCGCTCTTTGCCTGCACGGACGAGGACATCGTGCCGGACTTCATCACGGCTGCAAAGGGTCTCACGTCGGGTTATGTGCCGATGGGCGCCGTCTTCATGGCGGATCACGTCTATGATACAATAGCCGACTTTGCCGGCGATGCCGCCGTGGGGCATGGATACACCTACTCCGCCCATCCCGTCAGCGCCGCTGTCGGCCTTGAAGTGCTGAAACTCTACGAGGGCGGACTGCTGGAAAACGGCCGCCGCGCCGGTCAACGACTGATGGCCGGCCTGGAAGGCTTGAAAAGCCATCCGCTGGTTGGCGATGTGCGCGGCCGCGGCATGCTTGCCGCCATCGAACTTGTGACCGACAAGGACAAAAAGACGCCGCTGCCGGCTGCAGCGGCCCCTGCACGCAAGGTTTTCGACCGCGCCTGGGAAAACGGCCTGATCGTGCGCGCCTTTGCAAACGGCATTCTTGGTTATGCGCCGCCGCTCTGCTGCACAGATAGTGAGATCGACGCCATTGTCGAGCGGACGCTGAAGACGCTCGACCAGACACTCGAAGACCCGGCCGTCAGGGCCGCCATGGCCTGAGGTGATAGAAAGGCAGCGTTGCGGCCCCCTCTCGAAATGTCGCAACGCACCGCATATTCGCAATATTCTGCCGAAGAGCCGATCCATTTCGGCGTATCCGGCGTGCCGAAAGTGCCAAACTATTAATGCAAATGGCACTAAACGCCATAAAAAAGGGCGTAATTACAAATGGGAACGGGGCAAGGATCCCGTCCGGGAACAGAATAATCTGCCGCAACCTCCCCAAGAGGCCAAGGCGGCAAAGCGGAGACCGACATTGCCCAAAAAACTGAGCGACTTCAAATATATGAGCTTCGATGTGGTGGGAACTCTCATCGATTTCGAAGGTGGCCTGAAATCGACCCTGGCCGCAATCGGCGCGGAAAACGGCGTGGAGGTCGATGGTGAAAAGGCGCTCGCCCTTTATCGCGCAGCCCGTTACTCCGATGCGACCGACCTGTTTCCGGACGATCTCGTCCGCGTCTACCTGATCATCGCTCCGCAACTTGGACTGCCGGCGGAACGCGCTTTCGGCGAGCGCCTGCGCGACGCGGCAAAAAGCTGGAAAGGCTTTGAAGACAGCCGCGCCGCCATGGCCGAGCTTGCCAAGACGCATCGCCTCATCGCCATGACCAATGCCCAGCGCTGGGCCTTCGAATATTTCTCGAAGGAGCTCGGCAATCCCTTTCATGCGGCCTTCACGGCGGATGATACCGGCACGGAAAAACCCGATCCTGCCTTCTTCGAAAAGGTTTTCGCTTTTGTGGAGAGCGAAGGCGCATCGAAGGATGACATTCTCCATGTCGCGCAAAGCCAGTATCACGATATCGGCATTTCCCGGAAACTGGGCATGACCAATTGCTGGATCGAGCGGCGTCACGCCCAGAAGGGATATGGCGGCACCATCGAACCGGAAAACTTCACCGAGCCGGACTATCACTTTACCTCAATGGCCGGCCTTGCCGACGCCGCGAGGCAAGCGGGCGGTTAAGCCGCACCGCCAGTGGCGTGCCGCGAACTGGGATGCGGCATGCCTGAAATTTCTTCAGATGCATTTCAACAAATCATACAAAAGGGGAAGACCATGAGTGACAGGATTACAAACTGGACCCGCTCCGACGATGCCGCCGTTGAACAGGCGATCCGACGCGGCGCAACGCGGCGCGAGCTGCTTCACATGCTGCTGGCGGGTGGTGTCGCCCTTTCCGCCGGTTCGGCCATTCTCGGTCGCGCCTCAAATGCCGTGGCCGCAACGCCGGTCTCCGGCGGCACCCTCAAGGCAGCCGGCTGGTCCTCCTCCACCGCCGATACGCTCGATCCGGCGAAAGCCTCGCTTTCGACGGATTATGTTCGTTGCTGCGCGCTCTATAACCGTTTGAGCTTCCTTGATGTTTCCGGCACGCCGCAGCTGGAGCTGGCCGAAGCCATCGAAACGAAGGACGCCAAGACCTGGACGGTGAAGCTGCGTTCCGGCGTCACCTTCCATGACGGCAAGGCGCTGACCGCCGATGACGTGGTCTATTCGCTGAAGCGCCATCTCGATCCGGCCGTCGGTTCCAAGGTCGCCAAGATTGCCGCGCAGATGACCGGCTTCAAGGCTCTCGACAAGAGCACGGTCGAAATCACGCTGGCGAACGCGAATGCCGACCTGCCATCCATTCTGGCCCTGCACCATTTCATGATCGTTGCCGACGGCACCACGGATTTCTCCAAGGGCAACGGCACCGGCGCCTTCAAGCTCGAAAAATTCGAGCCGGGCGTCCGTTCGATCATGGCCAAGAACACCAATTACTGGAAGTCCGGCGGCCCGCACATCGACAGTTTCGAATTCATGGCGATTTCGGACGACAATGCCCGCGTCAACGCCCTTCTCTCCGGCGATATCCAGCTCGCGGCCTCCATCAACCCGCGTGCGCTGCGCCTGCTCGACAAGCAGGAAGGTGTCGTTCTGTCCAAGACGACATCAGGGAACTACACCAACCTCAACATGCGTCTCGACCAGGCGCCCGGCAACAATGCCGATTTCGTCGCCGGTATGAAGTCGATCGTCAATCGCGAGCAGATCGTCAAGGCGGCCCTGCGCGGCCTCGGTGAAGTCGGCAACGACCAGCCGGTTCCGCCGATGAACCCCTACCACAATCCGGATCTCAAGCCGAAAGCCTTCGATCCGGACAAGGCGAAATTCCACTTCCAGAAGGCCGGCCTCATCGGCCAGTCCATTCCGGTCATCGCATCGGATGCAGCAAGCTCTTCGGTCGACATGGCGATGATCATCCAGGCTTCGGCCGCCGAAATCGGCGTGAAGCTGGATGTGCAGCGTGTTCCCTCCGACGGTTACTGGAGCAATTACTGGCTGAAGGCGCCGGTCCATTTCGGCAACATCAACCCGCGCCCGACGCCGGACATCCTGTTCTCGCTGCTCTATGCTTCAGACGCCCCGTGGAACGAAAGCCAGTACAAGTCGCCGAAATTCGACAAGCTGATGCTGGAAGCACGCGGCATGCTCGACATGGAGAAGCGCAAGCAGATCTACTTCGAACTGCAAACGATGATCGCCGACGAAGCCGGCACCATCATCCCCGCCTATATTTCGAATGTCGACGCCATCACCTCCAAGCTAAAGGGGCTGGAAGCCAATCCGCTCGGCGGCATGATGGGTTATTCCTTTGCGGAATACGTCTGGCTTGAAGCCTGATAGATCATGGGGCCGGGCGCGAAAATGCGCCCGGCACGTTTTCCGCAGGATGCGGGAAGCCTCCACAATCAGGCAGGTCGCAGGAGCATGTGAATGAACAGCCGGATATTGTCCCTTATCGCCAGGCGGCTGGTCGTCATGCTGACGACGCTGCTGATCGTGTCGTTTATCGTCTTTTCCGCCACCAGCCTGCTGCCCGGCGACACGGCGACGATCCTTCTCGGCCAGGCGGCGACGCCGGAAGCCGTGGCGGGCCTGCGCACCGCCATGCATCTCGACGACCCGGCCCTGCTGCGTTTCGTCCGCTGGCTTTTTGGCCTGCTGCATGGCGAGCTCGGCACCTCCTATGCCAACAACATGGCGATTGCCGATCTTATCGGTCCGCGCTTCGTCAATTCCATGAAGCTTGCCGGCATTACCACCATCATCGCCGTGCCGCTGGCGCTCACGCTTGGCATCAGCTCTGCCATGCTGCGCGGAACGCTTTATGACCGGGCCGTCACCGTGCTGACCATCGGTGTCATCTCGGTGCCGGAATTCATGATCGCCACACTCGCCGTGCTGCTTTTCGCCGTTTACCTGAAATGGCTGCCGGCGCTTTCGCTGGTCAGCGAGGTTCACACGCTTTTCGATGTACTGCGGGTCTATGCCATGCCGGTCATCACGCTGACCTTCGTCGTCTCAGCGCAGATGATCCGCATGAGCCGCGCCGCCGTCATCGAAACGCTGGATACGCCCTATGTCGAAATGGCGCTTTTGAAGGGCGCACCGCGCATGCGCATCGTGCTTCGCCATGCGCTTCCTAATGCGCTCGGCCCCATCGTCAATGCGGTGGCGCTGTCACTTTCCTATCTCGTCGGCGGCGTCATCATCGTTGAGACGATCTTCAATTATCCTGGCATCGCCAAGCTGATGGTGGATGGCGTCGCAACCCGCGACCTGCCGCTGATCCAGAGCTGCGCGATGATCTTCTGCGTCGGTTATCTCCTCCTCATCACGACGGCTGACATTATCGCCATCATGTCCAATCCGAGGCTGCGCTGATGGCCGACAATATCAAAACAACTTCGGGGACTTCGCGTTTGGGTTACAAGATCAACGCAGTCGGCGTTTTCGGCTTTCTCATGATTTTTTCCTGGGCCATGGTCGCAATCTTGGCGCCGTATCTCATACCGCATCCAGTCGGTGAAATCGTCGATCTCGATTATTTCGGGCCGATGACATCAGATCTCTGGCTCGGTTCCGATTACCTCGGCCGTGACGTGTTTTCCCGCATTCTCATGGGCGCGCGTTTCACGGTCGGCATATCGCTCGCAGCCGTCACCATCGCCTGCACCTCCGGCGTCGTGCTCGGCATGTGCGCCGCCGTCATCGGCGGCTGGTTCGATGCGGCGTTGAGCCGGTTTCTCGATGCGGTGAATTCCATTCCGAGCAAGCTTTTCGGCCTCGTTGTCGTCGCCGCCGTCGGCTCGTCCATACCGGTGCTGATCATCACGCTCTCGGTCATCTATACGCCGGGCGCCTATCGTTTCGCCCGGGCGCTCGCCGTCAATGTCAACACCATGGATTTCGTCACCGTCGCCCGCGTGCGCGGCGAAAGCCTGCTTTATCTCATCGGTTCCGAAATCCTGCCGAACATCGTCCGTCCCGTGTTGGCCGATCTTGGCGTGCGCTTCGTCTTCATCGTGCTGCTGCTGTCGGGCCTCTCCTTCCTTGGCCTTGGCCTGCAGCCGCCGAATGCGGACTGGGGTGCGCTGGTGCGCGAAAACATCGGCGGCCTGCCGTTCGCGGCACCCGCCGTCATCTTCCCGTCTCTAGCGATTGCCAGCCTGACGATCAGCGTCAACCTGCTGATCGACAATCTGCCGCAGAAAATCCGCGACAGGAGCGAATAATGAGCAATCTCGTTGAAATCCGCGGACTGAAAGTCGAGGCCACCACCGATTCCGGCCGCCGCATCGACATCATCAAGGGTGTGGACATCGACATCGCCGATGGCGAGATCGTTGCGCTGATCGGCGAAAGCGGTTCCGGCAAGACCACCATTGCGCTGACGCTGATGGGCTATGCCCGCCCGGGCTGCCGCATTTCCAGCGGCAGCGTCAAGGTGGCGGGCCGCGACATGGTGCAGCTTTCCGAAGCCGAGCGAGCAACGATCCGCGGCACGAAGGTGACCTATGTGCCCCAAAGTGCGGCCGCCGCCTTTAACCCTGCGCAGAGGATCATCGACCAGGTGATCGAAGTCACCCGCATCCACCATCTGATGCCGCCGCAGGAGGCGCGGGTGCGGGCGGTAGAACTCTTCAAGGCCCTGTCGCTGCCCAACCCTGAGACCATCGGCGAGCGCTACCCGCATCAGGTGTCCGGTGGCCAGCTTCAGCGCCTGTCCGCCGCCATGGCGCTGATCGGCAACCCGAAGCTGGTGATCTTCGACGAGCCGACCACGGCGCTCGATGTCACGACCCAGATCGAGGTGCTGCGCGCCTTCAAATCGGCAATGCGCAAGGGCGGTATCGGCGGCGTTTATGTCTCGCATGATCTTGCCGTCGTCGCCCAGATTGCCGACCGGATCGTGGTGCTGAAAGGCGGCGAGGTGCAGGAAACCGGCACTACAGCGGATATCCTCGAAAATGCGCAGCATCCCTATACTAGGGAATTGCTGACGGCTTTTCACGACAAGGCACGCGTTGTCACACCCGTCAAACAGGAGCAGGCCACGCCCCTCCTGGATATCGAGGAGCTGATCGCCGGATATGGAACGAAGGGCGGAGACAAGATGCCGCTAGTGCGTGCGGTGGATTCCGTCAGTCTTTCAGTCTATCCCGGCCGCAATCTCGGCATTATCGGCGAATCCGGCTGCGGAAAATCGACACTTGCGCGCGCCATTGCCGGCATTCTGCCGGCGGCAAGCGGCCATGTGATCTTCGAAGGCAAGGAACTGGATGCCGATGCACGCCGACGGACCGGCGATCAGCTTCGCCGCATGCAGATCGTGTTCCAATATGCCGACACGGCACTCAACCCGTCCAAACCCATCGAGGGCATCCTCGGCCGGCCGCTGACCTTTTATCACGGTATGAAGGGCAAGGCGCGCGATGCGCGGATCGACCAGCTTCTCGATATGGTGAAGCTGCCGCGCTCGGTTCGCCATCGCCATCCTTCCGGCCTTTCCGGAGGGCAGAAGCAGCGTGTCAATTTCGCCCGGGCGCTTGCCGCCGAACCATCGCTCATCATCTGCGATGAAATCACCTCGGCGCTCGATACCGTGGTCGCGGCCGCGATCATCGATCTTCTCGGGGAACTGCAGCGGGAGCTGAACCTCTCTTACATCTTCATCAGCCATGATCTTTCGGTGGTGGAGACCATTTGTGACGAAATCGTCGTGATGTATGGCGGACAGAAGGTGGAGCATCTGGAGACGGAAGCGATCAAGTCGCCGACCCACCCCTATTCGAAACTGCTGTTCTCCTCGGTGCCGAAACTCGACCCGAAATGGCTCGACAATCTGCAGCAGGATGCGGAGCTGGTGCGGGCGTTTTCGAAGAGGTGAGAACGGGATGATACGGCCCTGCAAAGGGCCGTTTCCCACACCTCAAAGCGGAAACAGGCTGGTCAGCGGCATATGCGATTTGATGATCGGTGATTTCAGCACCACGAAGCTGAAATATTTATCGATGCCGACATCCATATCGGTCAGTCGCTCCATGATCGACTGGTATTCGACGATGCCAGAGGTGACGAATTTCAGCAGGTAGTCGTACCCCCCGGAAACGAGGTGGCACTCCACCACCTGGTCGATCTTTTCGACAACGCCGAGGAAGCGGGCGAAATCGATCTGGCGGTGGTTCTTCAGCGTAATCTCGGTGAAAACAGTCAGCGTCTGGCCGAGCTTGTTGATGTTGATCTGCGCCGAATAACCCTCGATATAACCTTCCGCCTGCAGTTTCTTTACCCGCATCAGGCAAGGGCTGGGCGACAGATTGACAAGCTCCGCCAGCTCGACATTGGTGATGCGACCGTTTTTCTGCAGTTCATAGAGGATCTTGATATCGATCCGGTCAAGTTTCATCACGTGCGGAACCCCTTTTTTGTTTTTTGAACACGCGGCATAAAATTCTGGCGCGGTATCGGAAATCTTACCACATGGGTGCGCCCTGTCGACGTGGAGATGTTTTTTTGGTGCAGCATAAAGAGTTGCAGACGTGGCCACCAACAGCATGAGATTCCGGCAAGACGCCCAGTCTGGCAGCGTTTACACGCCAGCTGAGGTAAATTAGGACGAATATAAGGAGTCCGACCATGCCCGCCCCGCTGCAACAGATCACGACATCGCCGGAACTGCCGACATCTGCGGACGCCGTCATTATCGGCGGCGGCATCGTCGGTGTCTTCGCCGCCTATTACCTCGCCCGGCGCGGTCTGAAGGTGGCGCTGGTCGAAAAGGGCCTGATCGGGGCGGAGCAATCCAGCCGTAACTGGGGCTGGTGCCGCCAGCAGAACCGCGACGCCCGCGAATTGCCGATTTCCACCAAGAGCCTGGCGCTTTGGGAAGAATTTGGCGCAGAGAGCGGCGAGGACACGGGCTTTCGGCGCTGTGGGCTGTTTTATCTGAGCGACAATGAAGCCGAGCTTGCCGGCTGGGCGCGCTGGCGTGACTTTGCCATTACCGCAGGCGTGACGACCCATATGCTGAGCGCCGATGAGGCGAGCGAACGCGGCCGATCTACGGGCAAACGCTGGAAGGGCGGTGTGTTTTCACCGACAGACGGTACGGCCGATCCTTCCATGGCGGCACCCGCCGTGGCGCGCGCCATCATCAAACTGGGCGGCACGGTGCATCAGAATTGCGCCGCGCGCGGGCTTGAGACGGAAGGCGGCCGTGTCAGCGCCGTTGTCACCGAAAAAGGCACGATCCGCACCAAAACCGCCATCATGTCCGGCGGGGCCTGGGCGTCGTCCTTTTGCCGCCAGCTCGGCATTCGTTTCCCGCAGGCCTCCGTCCGCTCCTCCATTCTGTCCGTCACGCCGGGTGCGGAGGGGCTGCCGGATGCACTGCACACCGCCGCCGTCTCAGCCACGAAGAGAAAAGACGGCGGCTATACTCTCGCCATCAGCGGGCTGGGCCGCATCGACCCGACGGCGCAGCAGATGCGGTTTGCCCGTGAATTTGTTCCGATGTTTCTCAAGCGCTGGCGAAGCCTGCGGCCAGGCGGGCTGGAAGGTCTTCGCGGCGGCCACGAGACGCTGAAACGCTGGCGGCTCGATGCGCCGACGCCGATGGAACGGGTTCGTATTCTCGATCCGAAACCCAATGCCGCCGCCATCCGCGAGACCCATGAAAGGGCACTGAAGCTTCTGCCGGCCCTCGGCAAAACCCGGATTTCCGCCGCCTGGGCGGGCTTCATCGACAGCACGCCTGATGGCGTGCCTGCCATTGGCGAAACCAGCGAATTGCCCGGCTTCATCCTCGCCGCCGGCTTCAGCGGCCATGGTTTCGGCATCGGACCGGGTGCCGGCCATCTGATCGCCGATATCGTGACGGGCTCGAACCCGATCGTCGATGCCGCCCCCTATCACCCCAGCCGCTTCCTCGATTCGTCCTGGGGCAAGGTCGCGGATTTCTGACCCTCCCTTAATGGGATGCGACAGACTCACCGCGATGGAACCGGCCGATGTGAAAATCCGCAATCGGCGTCGTAGTCTTCCCGGTTGCTATCAGCTCCGCCATCACGTCGCCAACACCCGGCCCGATCTGGAAACCGTGGCCGCTGAAGCCGAAGGCATAATAAAGGCCGGAGGTCGCAGCACTTCCCCCCATGACCGGCAGATCGTCGGCCATATAGCCTTCCACACCGGACCAGGTGCGGATCAGCCGGGCATGGCGCAAAGCGGGAGCCAGCCGCAGCAACTGGCGCAGCTGAGCATCAAGCCCGGCGGGATCATATTTCGCCCGGCGTTCGTCCAGCGCGGCGGCGCATCGTTTCACCCCGCCGAAAATGACGTTTCCGCGCGGGATTTGCCGCATATAAATGACCTCGCCGGGAATTTTGGTGGAGACGCCGACGACGGGGTGAATGAACCATGGCAAAGGTTCCGTCACGCCCATTTGCGGGCCGGCCACTTCCAGCGGCACCGCCTCTCCCAGGGCGCCGGCAAACCCGCCGCCCCATGCACCGTTGGCAACCAGCACCGAGGGCGCGCGATATTCCCCTTCCTCCGTCGTCACCTGGAAATCCTCGCCCGCCTTTTCGATGGCCAGAACTTCGCAATTTTCCACGATGGTTGCACCATCCCGCCGCGCCGCGCGGGCAAAGGCGGGCGCGACAAGGCGCGGATTGGCGTGACCATCATGCGGCGACCATGATCCCGCAACCGCCTCCGGTCCGATGAAGGGGAATTTCTGCCTGACAGCCTCGCGCGAGAGTATCTGCAATTCCAGACCATATTGCGTGGCATCGTCGCGGTATTTCTCGACCACGGCGATCTGTTCTTCCGCCCAGAGAAACCGGATATGGCCGACGGGCATGAATTCCACATCCGCACCGGTCAGTTGCGGGATCCGGCTCCAGATATCCCGCGATCTGTTGGCGAGCGGAAGCTGCCCGAGATAACGGCCCTGACGGCGGACATTGCCGAAATTGGTGCCGCTCGCCTGCTGGCCGACGAGGAAACGCTCCAGCAGAATGACGCTGACACCCCGATGCCGCAGGAAAAACGCCGTCGCGGTTCCAACAATGCCGCCGCCGACGATAATGACATCGGCCTCTGCAAGCGTGTTACGCATCATCGCCTCCCTTCACAATCGCCAGCGGCAGCGGTTTCACCGGCGCCTGCCCGCGCAGCCGTCCGGCCAATTCCACCGATATACCAGAGGCGGCGGCGACAATCTCCTGACCCGCCTGCCCGCAGAACCGGCCCTGACACCGGCCCATGCCAGCCCGCGAGAAAGCTTTCGAGCGGTTGACCTCCGTCGCACCCTTTTCGGTCACGCTTGCGCGCAACTCGCCCGCCGTCACCACCTCGCAGCGGCAGATAATCGTCTCGTCGGCAAGTGACCGCACCAACAGGTGCGGCCAAGGGAAGGCCCGGGCCATTCCCTGCGCAAAGCGGCTCGCGGCTTTCAGCGATTTCCGGCAGCGGCCGATCTCCGCACGGGATGGCTTCAAACCTTGATCCTCAAGAAGCGCGAGCGCGGCGAGCCGGCCGGAGGCTTCCGCACCATCTGCACCGAGAATACGCACGCCATCGCCTGCCAGATAGACATCAGGCACGGAACTGCGTCCCATATTGTCCACATCCGGAAGCCATTGCCGGATCAGCGGATCAAAGGAGAAGCGGCAACCGGCAAGGTCGGCAAGCTGGCTTTCCGCCCGCAGATGATAGCCCATGCCAATGGCATCGCAGGCGAGGCGTGTTTCCTCACCGGACGCATCCCGATAGCGAATGCCGGTCACGCCACTCTCAGCGTCGCCGATAATCTCTATCGGCATGATGCCCCGTTCGATCCTCACGCCGCCCGCAAGCAGCGCCGCGACAAGCCGCATGCCCTTGAGGAGCTGCATTGGTCGTGCCACCATCCCCGGCAGGCCCTTGATCTGCGTGAAGAATGATGTGGTATCCAGCACCGCCACAGGCGCCGCCCCTGCCTTCATATATTGATATGCCACAAGATAAAGCAGAGGCCCCGTGCCCATAAAAACCACCCGTCGCCCTATCGCGCAGGCCTGCGCCTTCAGGGATATCTGCGCCGCGCCAAGCGAAAAACAACCCGGCCTCGTCCAGCCCGGCAAGGGCATGATGCGGTCGGTCGCACCCGATGCGATGATGAGGGCATCGAAATCCAGAGCTTCGGATGTCTCTGCGCGCTGAATATGAATGCGATTGTCGCGAATTGCCCACGCCAGGGTCTGCGGGCGGTAATCGATATGGTCTGAAAGCCCGTCGAATGTGTCGTGCAGAGCCTTCGCCTTATCCGCTTCCGTGCCGTAAAGAGCGGTATATGAGCGCTTGAAATTCTGCGGCTGACGGCGATAGATCTGGCCGCCGCTGCGATCTCCCTCATCAATGACGACGGGGCGAAGCCCAGCCCGCACCAGCGTCTCGGCGGCACGCGTACCGGCGGGGCCGGCGCCCACGATCACGACGCGCAAATCTGCCATAACCCCTCCGGAACCTCGGTTCTGATATCCATGCCCGGGCGAACGGCGGTGGAACAGGCGCGCAGCCGCTCCCCTTCCCCGGTCCAGACCCAGCAATCCTGACAGGCGCCCATCAGACAGAACCCCGCGCGCTTGCCATCGGCGAATTCCGAAAGGCGGGCAAACCCGCGCGACAGCATCAGCGCCGTCAGCACCGTGTCTCCCTCCAGCGCCTCGACCGGCATGCCGTCGATCAGGACAGAGCAAACCGCGCGTCGCTCTTCGGCGATGCGCCTGAATCTGGCAAGCATCCGCGTTTCCTTTCCCAAAACCTTCGCAGGCACCTCTCCTGCACCGTCACAGATTTCCACGGCAGAAGGTTTCTCACCAATCGCAAATGGTCGCTTGAACAGAACCTTGGGTTATGGAAGAGATGACGCCGGAGGTTTCCATGAACGCCCGACAGCTTGAAATTTTCCGCGCCATCATGCGCGACGGCTCCGTGACAGCGGCTGCCAATTCGCTTGCCGTTTCCCAGCCCGGCGTCAGCAAGGTGTTGCACCATCTGGAAAGCCAGCTGGGTTACAAGCTGTTCGAGCGCATCGGCGGGCGGCTGGTGCCGACGATGGAAGCGCATCTGATCTACGAGGATGCCGACCGGGTTTTCCGTGAACTGGAAGTGCTGAAAAAACTGACGCGCACCATCGGCGAGCGCAAGCTTGGCCTTCTGCGCATCGGGGCCAGCCTGCCGGTCACCTATTCCGTGCTGCCTGAAGCATTGCTCGCTTTCCGGCAGACGCATCCGACCGTCAAAATCCACCTCAACGCCCTGCCCAAAAAGGAAATTGCCGAGCAGCTGCTGCTGGGAGACATCGATTTTGCGGTAACGCTGTCCACCATTCAGGCACCAACAGTGCGCAGTGAAATTCTTGCCTCCGTGCCTGTTGTGGCGGTGATGCGGCATGATGATGCCCTGGCCGAGATGATGACGGTGACGCCGCGCGACCTCGCCGGCAGACCGCTGATTTCCTACGGCAACCAGGCGGACGAGATCGGCCCGCAGCTGAACGAGGTCTTCGAACGCGACGGGCTTATGCGTGATGTCTCGGTGCAGGTCACCTCATCGGTCGGCGCTGTGCCGCTGGTGCGTGGCGGCATCGGCATCGCCCTTGTCGACGGCCTGGTGCGGTGGAACAGTTTCGAGGGAGTGACGGTGCGCCCGTTCATGCCTGAAGTGACGATGAATGTCGCCGTTTCCACCAACACGGCGCGGCCGCTCTCACGTTTCTTCAAACCCTTTGTTGGCGAATTGCGACAACTCTTTCGCGCCCTTCCCGCCCAGGGCTGACGGACAAAACAATACCCGCAAGGCCTGAGCCTGCGGGTATTGTCGTCCGCCGCATTTATTCGACCGGTCAGCTTTTTGGCAGGCCGGGTGGGTTGGTGCGCGATTCCGGCAGGGCTTCTTCCGATAGCTGCCAGCGATCCAGGATCTTCGCGTAAGCGCCGCTCTTGATCAGGTCGTTGGTGGCAAGCGTCAGTGCATCGGCCAGTCCCGAGCCCTTGCGGGTGGTGATGGCGACATCGGACCGTTCCGGCCAGCCGGCGGAGAGGGTTCCGACGCGCTTGATCGTCTTGTCGCGTGCGGCGATGAAAACCAGCTGCGCATGCGGCTGGACGATCACATCCGCCCTCCCCGCAGAAAGCGCCACAAACCGTGTGGCTTCATCATCGTAATATTGCAACTCGATCGGCTTCAACCCGGCGGCAACATTCTCGTCGCTCCATTTCAGCAGAATGCGCTCCTGATTGGTGCCAGCGCCGACGATGATCCTCAGGCCGGCCGCGTCCTTCGGCTCGCGGATGGCGGTTATACCGCTATCCGACTTGACGAAAAATCCGTGCAGGCCCTGACGATAGGTGGAGAAATCGAACTTTTCCTTGCGCTGTTCGGTCACACCGACATTCGAGATCACCGCATCGTATTTGCCGGAAGCAAGCCCCAGCGGCCAGTCCGCCCAGGCCACCGCCACCAATTCCAGATCGAGGCCGAGGCTGTCGGCCACCGCAAGCGCGTAATCAGGGTCTGCGCCGACCACAGTTTTTGCATCCGTCGCATAGGTCGCAAGCGGTGGCCCACCGGGTGCGACCGCGACGGTGAGTTTGCCCGGTGTGACGAATTTGAAATCCTTGGGAATAGCGGCAATAGCACCGGGGTCTTTTTCAACCCTGACGCGGCCTGGCTGGTCCGGCGACAGATCGAAGACATCCGTTGCAAAAGCCGGTGCGAAACCGGCAACGGACAGAAAAGCACCGAGCGTGGCCGTGGCGAGACGAGAGGTGAAAGTCATTGTGGTTTCCCGATAGAATGATTGCGGGACGGAGGTAGCGCGGGCGGGAGGATGCCCGCGCTACCGGCTGAGTGATGTCCCACCTTCAACTCAGCTTTTTGGCAAGCAAACCAGAACTCAGCTCTTCGGAAGGCCGGGCGGATTGGTGCGGGATTCGGTGATGGCTTCCGATCCAAGATTCCAGCGGGCGAGAACCTTGCCGTAATTGCCGTTCTTGATCTGGGCGTTCAGCGCGGCGGTGATGGCCTCGGCGATGCCCGCGTCCTTTTTCGAAGCGACGGCGATTTCCGCCGCCTCAGGCCAGCCGCCGGAGAAGGTGCCGACAAGTTTCGTCTTCTTCTGGCTTGCCGCCTGGAAGGCAGAGGTGGCGTTGGGGCCGAGATAGGCATCCGCGCGACCGGATTGCAGGGCGACGTCAAGCACGGCCTGATCGTCGTAATATTGCACGTCGGTATCGGCCAAACCCTTGGCCTTGTTGTCCTTGATCCATTTCAGCAGGATCTGCTCCTGATTGGTGGCGGCGCCGACGATCACCTTCAGCCCGGCTACATCCTCGGGCTTGCCGATGGACGTAACCTTGCTGTTATTGCCGACGTAAAAGCCGAGCAGATCGTTGCGATAGCTGGAAAAATCGAATTTTTCCTTGCGGGCTTCCGTGACCGTGATGTTGGAGGTGACGGCATCGTATTTGCCGGAGGTGAGACCGAGCGGCCAGTCGGCCCAGGCGATGGGAACAAGTTGCAGCTCAAGGCCAAGGCTGTCGGCGACCAGCTGGGCGATATCCGGCTCCACGCCGATCGGCGTTTTCGTGTCGCTCGCATAATCCACCAGCGGCAGACGGAACGGCACGGTCGCGACCGTCAGCTTTCCGTCGGCGATGAATTTATGTCCTGCGGGCAGAAGCTTGATCGCCTCTTCCACCTTTTCAGCGCGCACCCGGCCTTTCTGTTCGGGCGACAGGTCCACTTCCTGCGCATGCGCAGCCGGAATGAGTGCGGCGGTGGCGGTGAAAAGACCGCCGGCGAGCAGGGACAATAATTTCGATGAAAATACCATGCGAGTGTTTCCTTTGTTGTTGATTAGAGAACTTTTGCGAGGAATTCGGCCGTGCGCGGGTGGTCCGGGTTGTTGAACACCTTTTCCGGCGTGCCCGTTTCCAGGATGCGGCCCTGCTCCATAAAGACGACCCTGTCGGAGACTTCGCGGGCAAAACCGATTTCATGGGTGACGATGATGAGGGTGACGCCGGAGCGGGAAAGCTCCTTGATGACGTCAAGCACCTCGTTGACGAGTTCAGGATCGAGAGCGGATGTCGGCTCATCGAAGAGCAGCACCTTCGGCCGCAAGGCCAGCGCCCGGGCAATCGCCACGCGCTGCTGCTGCCCGCCGGAAAGCTGGCGCGGATAGGCGCCGGCTTTTTCGGCAAGGCCGACACGGGCCAGAAGATCGCGTGCTTCGGCCTCGGCCTGCTCTTTCGATATGCCGCGAACCACGACCGGCGCTTCGGCGATGTTTTCAAGTGCGGTCAGATGCGGGAACAGGTTGAAGCTCTGGAACACCATGCCCACTTCGACGCGGCGTTTCAGGATTTCCCGTTCCTTCAGTTCGTAAAGCGTATCGCCCTTCTGACGATAACCGACCAGCTCGCCGTCTATGGCGATAAAGCCGTCATCGACACGCTCCAGATGGTTGATGGAACGAAGCAATGTGGACTTGCCGGAGCCGGACTGGCCAAGAATGGTGGTGACGCTGCCTGCCGGGATGGAAAGGCTGACGTCGTCCAGCACCTTCAGCGTTCCGAAGGATTTCGAGACACCGTGAATATTGACCGAACCGCCGCGATTTCCGAGCTGGAAACTTCCCGACCTGACGGTGGCGGGGCGTTGGGACAAGGCAACCGCAGGCGTCGCCGTCTCCACCGCTTCAGGCAAGGGCTTGCGCGGCAGGAAGGTGCGGTAGAGCGTGGCGAACAGCGAGGGCGGCGGATTGCGCAGCGCGCCGCGCGAGAAGTGCCGTTCGATATGGTGCTGCACGATGGAAAGCGCCGTCAGGATCACCAGATACCAGACGGTTGCGACCATCAGCAGCGGGATCACTTCCAGATTGCGGCGATAGATGATCTGGATCGTATAAAAAAGCTCCGGCAGGGCGAGGATATAGACCTGCGAGGTGCCCTTTGCGAGCAGAATGATCTCGTTGAAACCATTCGGCAGAATGGTGCGCATCGCCTGCGGCAGCACGATGCGTGAAAACTGTCTGCGCCGCGGCAGGCCGAGTGAGGCCGCAGCCTCAAGCTGGCCCTGTTCCACCGAAAGAATACCGCCGCGCACGATTTCCGATGAAAAGGCTGCGGCATGTAATGTCAGCCCCAGCACCGCAGCCGCAAAGGGCGTCATCAGCTGCGTGGTATTCCAGCCGAAGAAATTGATGCCGGTATAGGGCACGCCGATCGTCACGGTCTCGTAGAGATAACCGAGATTGTTGAGGATCAGCAAAAGCACGATCAGCGGAATGGAACGGAATATCCAGATATAGGTCCAGGAGATCGCGACAAGCAAAGGCGAACCTGAAACGCGCGCAAGCGCCAGAACCGTGCCGAGCACGAAACCGAGAAAAGCCCCGAGCACCGTCAGCAACAGCGTCCGGCCGAGCCCCACAAGCACCGGTTCGGCAAAGAACCATTCCGCAAACACGTTCCAGCCCCAGCGGGGATTGCCGAATACGGAGTGCAAAATGGCCGCGATGATGAGGACCGAGAGAACGGTGCCCGCCGTGCGCAGCGGATAACGGGCGGGAACGACGCGAAAATGCGCGTAACCGTCCTTGACCGGCTCACCCTTCTGTTCGTTCACCGCAACATGCGGAAAATCGGAGGCTATTGTCATCGGAGAAAGCCTTTCACGGATGAACCGGAGAGAGTTGCGGCCGGGCGGCCTGTACTGGCGCGCCATCCGGGATGGAGGCGGCAGCGTCGGAAAGCCATTTTTCGAAGGGCAGCGACCGGATCGTCTCGGGATCGGCCGTCGTGTCGAACAGGGCGCGATAGCCATTGGTGAGATAAAGGCCGACCGCTTCCGGCTGGCGGAAACCCGTGGTCAGATAAACGCGGGCGTAACCCTGCCGGATCGCCTGCTGCTCCAGCTCCTGAAGCACGATTTTCGCAAGCCCCTGCCGGCGGTGGGCCGAGTGGGTCCAGACGCGCTTGAATTCGGCCGTCTCGTGGTCGTAGCGCATGAAAGCGCCGCCGGCGATCGCCTTACCGTCGCGCAAAAGCAGCAGGAAATTGCCCGATGGCGGGCTGAAGGCCTCCGGCGGATATTTGTTCAGCTCCGCCTTGGCCCCTTCCGCGTTGAAAAATGTGCCGTAACGGCTGTCATATTCAAACAGCAACTCCTCCAGAAGCGGCGTTGCGAGCGGATCCTTGACCGATGTGTAGAGAAAACTGTCGCTCATGTCCTTGTCCTAAATTTCGCGTCAGGAGAGGTATGCTTCCGCCAGACGCACCCAGAAGCGCGCTGCCGGTGCGATGATCGCGTCGTTGAAATCATAGTGGGGGCTGTGCAGCGGCGCGCTGTCGCCATTGCCGACGAAGAGATAGGAGCCGGGCCGCTCCTGCAGCATGAAGGCAAAATCCTCGCTCGCAGTGCGCGGCTGGAACGCTTCGGCAATCTGCGCGGACGGGAAATGCCTTTTGGCAACCTCACGGGCGAAGACCGTCTGCGGGGCGTGATTGATGACCGGCGGGAAACCACGGGAATAGGAGACATCGGCGCTTGCGCCGAAACTTTCCGCCTGCGCTCTGGCCAGCGCCGGAAGCCGCTCCTCCAGCCTGTCACGCACGGCGGGCGAAAAAGCCCGGGCGGTGATCTGCAGCTCGACGCTCTCGGGAATGACGTTGGAGGCGGTTCCGCCATGGATGGAGCCGACCGTCAGCACCGCCATCTCGCGCGGATCGACATTGCGCGAAACGATGCTTTGCAGGGCGGTGATGAAGCTTGCCGAGGCGAGAACCGGATCGACCGTCTCATGCGGCGCCGCCCCATGCCCGCCCCTGCCGATGATCTGCACCTTCGCCTTGTCGACGGAGGCCATGGCAGGACCTTCGACGAAGCCGAACTGCCCGGTTTCGACACCCGGCCAATTGTGCAGGCCGAAGACCGCATCGACCGGAAACCGCTCGAACAGCCCGTCCTTTATCATCGCCCTTGCACCCGCACCGATCTCCTCGGCCGGTTGGAAGATCAGTGTCAGCGTGCCGGAAAAATTCGATGTTTCGGCAAGATAACGGGCGGCTGAAAGCAGGATGGTGGTATGGCCATCATGACCGCAGGCATGCATGACGCCCGACGTCTGGCTGGCATAGGCAAGGCCGGTTTCCTCGATAATGGGCAGGGCGTCGATATCGGCGCGGATTCCGAGACGTTTTTCACCATGACCGCGCTTCAACGTGGCGACGACACCGTGACCACCGACACCCTCCGTCACCTCGTATCCGAAAGACAGGAGATAACGGGCAATGAGCGCCGCCGTACGCGTCTCCTTGAGCGAAAGCTCTGGATGCCGGTGGAGATCATGCCGGATGGCGATGCTCTCTTCGATGAAGGCAAGGATTCCCCGTTCGGCGTCGTCCTGCGGACGCGCGCCGTCAATGCGGATATTCATGGTTCTGTCTCCTGCGCGGGGCCTTTGCGCGCCGCGTCTTGAAATATGCGCCGGGCAGCGATTAACGCCGCCCGGCTGCAAGCTCAGGCGATGGCCTTGTCAGACGCGTTTTCGCCGCCGGCATAGACGTTTTCCCGGAAAGGCAGACCGAGATGATCACGCAATGTCGCGCCTTCCAGATGCGGATCGAAATAACCGCGCCGCTGCAGCACCGGAATGACGAGGCGGATGAAATCATCCAGTCCCTCGGCAATCACCGGAAAGCCCAGAATGAAGCCATCGGCCGCATCGTGTTCCACCCAGCGTATGATCTCGTCGGCCACCTTGTCCGGTGTGCCGATGAAGCCTTCACGCGGGGTCGCAGCCTCCAGCGCCGCCTCGCGCAGCGTCTGGTTCTTTTCCTTGGCCCGCCGCTTGATGCGGTCGGTCGTCGAGCGGAAACTGTTCTTGCCGATCTCGCCGAGTTCGGGGAAAGGCTCATCCAGCGGATAGGCGCTGAAATCATGATGATCGAAGAAGCGACCGAGATAGGCGAGCGCATCCTCGATAGTGATGAGGTTCCGGATGACGTCGTATTTCGCCTCCGCTTCCTCCTGCGTTTCGCCAACGATCGGGCCGATGCCGGGGAAAATCTTCACATCGGCAGCGGACCGGCCCTGCGCAACGGCGCTCTGCTTCACACGCTTGAGGAAGGTCTGGTTTTCCTCCAGCGAAGCGGAATTGGTGAAGACCGCATCCGCGTGTTTGCCAGCAAGACCGATGCCGGCATCGGACGAGCCTGCCTGGAACACCACCGGCTGACCCTGTGGAGAACGCTGGATGTTCAGCGGGCCTTCCACCTGGAAGAAGCGGCCCTTGTGGCCGAGCGTGTGGAGCTTGGCGCGGTCGAAAAACTGTCCCGTCTCGCGGTTACGCAGGAAAGCGTCATCGTCCCAGCTGTCCCACAAGCCCTTGATAACCTCGAGGTATTCATCGGCGATCTCGTAACGCAGCGCATGTTCGGGGTGATTGCGGCTGTAATTTTTCGCCGTGCCTTCGAGCGGTGTCGTCACGGCATTCCACCCGGCACGGCCGCCGCTCAAAAGATCGAGCGAGGCAAACTGGCGGGCAATGGTGAAGGGGTCGCTATAGGAGGTCGAAACGGTTCCCGCCAAGCCGATCTTCGAGGTGACGGCGGCGAGCGCCGAAAGGATCGTCAGCGGCTCAAACCGGTTGAGGAAATGCGGAATGGACTTGTCGTTGATGTAGAGCCCATCCGCCACGAAGGCGAAGGCGATGCCGGCTGCTTCCGCCTTCAGCGCGTTCTTTCTGAAAAAGTCGAAATTGACGCTGGCATCGACAGGGCTTTTGGGGTGTCGCCAGGCATTCATGTGCCCGCCGGGACCTTGAAGCATGATGCCGAAACGGATTTTCTTTCTCGTCATGTCATTCCCTCCTGAGAGAAAATTATGCCGCCCGGGAAAGGCGATGTGGGGCCAAGAGTTCGACCGAGGCAAGCCGCTGATCGGCCCCGACATGGGGCGGTTCGATGATGAATTCCTCGATGCCGTGCTCTTCGGAAAGCGCACGAAGCGCCTTGTGAATATCCTCCGGCCCGCCATGCAGGACGTTGGGCTTGCGCTCTTCGATGCGATAATCGGTATCGCCGGACTGGCGGGCGAATTCCTCCGCCTGTTCGCGGCGGCCGAGGTTGAACGCCCTGCCGTCGCTGAGGAATACCCGGTAGATGCGTTGACCTTCGACCTGTCTCGCGGCATGGGCGGGATCGCTGGCTGCAAAAGCCGACAGTGCAAGGATCGGGGCAACTCCACCGCTTTCCTCCCGGAAAGCCGAGAGGCTGCGGCGAAGAACCTCCGCATCACCATTGAGGTGGCCGGCAAAGACGAAATTCCATCCCCTTGAAGCCGCAAGCCTTGCGCTTTCCGGGCTGGCGCCGAGCAGAAATCTCTCTGCCGCGACCGGCGGCGCAGGTGTTGCCTGCAGCCCGGCCTGTGCATGATCCTGCGGCACAGCGCCCGATAAAAATGTGGTGAGTTCACCGAAGGCCGCTTCGAAATCCGGCTTGCGGGCGGGATCATAGGCCTGCTGCAAGGCCGACGTCGCAAGCGGCAACCCACCCGGTGTCTTGCCGATGCCGAGATCGACCCGGCCGGGCGCAAGCGACGACAGGACGTTGAAAACCTCGGCAACCTTGTAAGGGCTATAGTGCTGCAGCATGACGCCGCCCGAGCCAACCCGGATGCGGGAGGTCTTCGCCAGTATCCATGCAACCAGCGCCTCCGGCGCGGAACCGGCAAGCTCCGGCGAATTGTGATGTTCGGCCACCCAGAAACGGCGATAACCCAGCTCTTCGGCGCGTTTGGCAAGATTGATCGTGTCGCGGAACGCGCTCGCGGCGTCCTCCCCCGTTGAAACCGGGCTCTTGTCCAGCAAACTGAGCGTATACATCATCACCTCGCGTCTTTGATGCATACTTTGTCTACCGATTTTATATTCTAATAAAGGATGATCGTTCCACGTTGCGGCGCGATCAGAGAAAATATTGTTTTCAGTGATGTTTTCGAAAGCCCGTGCCGGCAAAACGGGGGACCTGGTCTCAAAAAGGCTGCAACAGGCCGCTTTGAGCACCAAACCCGGACGAAACGGGCTTGCGCCGGAATTCGCTAAAAACTACTTAGTAAGTAAGGAATAATACGGCCCGGCACTGTAAACTGTGCCGACTCTCTTTTCGGATCGTGCGATGTTGACCAAAAAAGGCAAATACGGATTAAAGGCTCTTGTCGATCTGGCGCGGTTGCCTCAGGGCGAGACCGCCTTCGTGACGGAGATTGCGACCCGCAACAACATCCCGAAAAAATTCCTGGACACTATTCTTCTGGAACTGCGCAATAGCGGCATTCTGCGCTCCAAGAAGGGCCCGAATGGCGGTTATTCACTGTCGAAAATGCCATCCGAAATCATGATCGGGCAGGTTATCCGTACGCTGGATGGACCCTTGGCTCCCATCCGCTGCGCAAGCCGCACGGCCTTTGAAGCCTGTGACGACTGTGATGATCCCGAGACCTGTCAGGTCAGGGTTTCGATGACGGACGTGCGTGACGCCATCGCAACCATTCTGGACAATATGACGCTTGCGCAATTCGTGGCAAAGGACGGGCAGGATGCCCGCTCTATTCCGGCCGGCGAATAGAATTTCGCACGGCCCTTCGTTCGGGTTCCACGACAGAGCGTCGCTTATTGCCTGCGCAGATCACTGTCCAGCGACGCGATCAGCCCGGCTTCGCTGACGCCTTCGACAAGACCGAGGCGCGCCATCAGGATTTCAAGCGTGATGGCATTGTTGCGGACCGAACGAAAGGTGACATTCTCCGCCCCCACCTGCGCCGCATCGATATTGGCCGCAAGGCTTGTTATCTGCGCCTTCAGGAGTTCGATGGCGAGAAATATTTCACCTATCATGGGCCGCGCTGCGCCCTCGTCCGCCAGTCTGTCGATCAGCAGAACGGAAAGCTCACGCTGCTTCTGCCCCAGAGCCACTGCGGCTTTCAAAAGGGCGGAAACGGAAGCGGCCAGGTTCCCGGCGCCCTGGGCAAGGAACACCACCTGATCGGCGCGCAAGAGACCCTCCCATGACGTATTGGGGCGATTGCGCAGGACGACAAGCAGGGGCTGTCCGGCCGTGTTGACAGCCGGCACAACGATCCAGTCCGCATCGACCTTGACCGACCCCGCGACTTCATCGGGCAGCCGCAGGGCGTAGTCGTCTTCCGTCACCACAACCGCCTGATCCAGATCAGCGGCAGATATTGCCAGCGCGAAGGTCTCGCCAAGATCAAGACGGGCGAAGAGCGCCTTGCGCTGGTCTTCGCTACCCGCGTTCCTGATGAATTCCAGGGCGGTGAAATGTTCAACGAGATCATGCGCCGCCCCCGCATCGGCTGCGGAAATGATGGCTAACGCCTGTGACAGAACGTCATTTGTGATATCCGCCCCGCCGAGTTCCGTTGGAACGGAAAGAGCAAGAAGACCGGAACGGGCGATCCGCGCATGAATTTGCCCGGGACTTTCAACGGCGCAGTTTTCGGCGATCGTCCGGGCAACGGTCAGCACATCGATATCCGCGCCGAGGCGTGGAGGAACGAAACGAAGTCTTTCGCCGAGAGGCGTGACGGATCCCATGCTCAACTCCCTCAAAGAATGACAAAGTGAAAGCGCCGAATGGCCGGCGCTCAGTCCAGAGAATGATAACGCCCGTTTTGATAGAGCAGCGAATGACCGGAGCCGATGCGGATCGCCTCCACCTTGCCGATGACGATGACATGGCTGTGCCGTTCGATCGTTTCTTCGATGGTGCAATCGATCGCGGCAACCGCGTCTTCGAGGATGGGCGCGCCGCTCGACAGCCGTGTCCATTCAGCGCCGCGATACCGATCCGGGCCCTTCAGGCCACCGATGCCGGCAAACTGATTGGCAATGAACTGATGGTTCGCTCCGATGATGTTGACGGCAAGATGACCGAAACGCTGCACCACCGGCCACGTTGACGAGGAACGGTTGAGCGCTACCAGAATGCGCGGCGGATCGACCGACAAAGCGGTGGCCGAAGTCACGGTCGCTCCCGTTCGCTCGTCACCCTCACCGGCCGTAATCACGCTGACACCGCCGCCCAGTGTTCTCAACGCCGCCTTGAGGCTGTCGGCATCCGCCGACTTGCCGCCAACCGGGTCGCGGAGATTGATGAAGTGTTGATCCTTGGCCGCATATTGCAATGTCATCGGGTTGCTCCTGAAAACAGCTGAATTGTTCAATAGCTAGCAGCGATGGCGGGGGGTGAAATAGACATCGTTTTCCATATTGATAATATTCTATAGAAATAATGTCTTATATGCCGTTGCCTGATTTCATTGCGCCGCAAGGATGTCTGCCGAAACGGAAGAAGGCATAAGCCGCCTCCCGCCGATGAATCAGGATCCGGACACCAGCTTGACGTTACCGCCATGACCGCCACCGCCGAAAACCTGTTTCGCGCCGAAAGAGGACCGTATCTGGTTACGGGGCCCACCGAGCCCGATTTCCGGAAACAGCAGTTCGGATAGCCGATAGGCTTCTTCCAGATGCGGATAACCCGAGGCGATGACGGTATCGATGCCCAGCGCCTGATATTCCCTGAGCCGCGCCGCCACCGTCTTCGGCGAACCGACCAGCGCCGTGCCTGCACCCGAACGGACAAGACCGATGCCCGCCCACAAATTCGGGGAGACTTCCAGCCGGTCTCGCCGGCCATTGTGCAGCGCCTGCATTCTCGCCTGCCCAACGGAATCCGAAGCCTTGGAGAAGACCTCCTGAGCGGATGCGATGGTTTCGTCGGAAAGCTTCGAGATCAGCCGGTCGGCATCGACCCACGCTTCCTCGTCTGTTTCGCGAACGATGAAATGCAGCCGGATACCGAAGGTAACCTCTCGCCCTTTTTTGGCGGCGGCGGCGCGCACCTTGGCGATTTTTTCAGCCACCTGCGCCGGCGGTTCACCCCAGGTCAGGTATTTGTCGGTGATACCGGCCGAAAACTCGATGCCGGCATCGGAGGAGCCGCCGAAATAAATAGGCGGTCGCGGTTCCTGCACCGGCGGCAGGCCGAGTTTTGCGTCCACCGCCTTGATATATTTGCCGTCGAGGTTTCCCTTGCCGGTTTCAATCAGCGAATTGAACACCTGGAAAAACTCGCCGGCGTGATCGTAACGCTCGTCATGGGGCAGAAAAATGCCATCGCCGGCAAGTTCCTGGGCGCTGCCGCCGACCACGATATTAAGCAGCAGCCGGCCATGGGAAACGCGATCCAGCGTGGAAGCGAGCCGCGCATAATAAGCGGGCGATGCGACGCCCGGACGGATGGCGACCAGGAATTTCAACTTTTCGGTATAGGCGGCAAGATTGGCCGCAAGGATGAAGGATTCCTCACAGGCAACGCCGGTGGGAATGAGCACGCCTGAATAACCCAGCCGATCAGCGGCCTGGGCTATTTCCCGGAAATAGCCGGGATCGGCAGGACGCGAAAGATCGTCTGAGCCGAGATAGCTGCCATCGCCTGAGGTGGGTATGAACCACAGAAAATCGAGTGGCTTATCGGGTGTGCTCATCGGCAGGTCCTTTGCAATCTGCCCTCGGGCAATGCGGCTTGATGATAAAAGGGTAGCCAATTCCCCGGCGCGTTTAAGAAATTTTGTTCCAATTTCCACCCGGCGAAGAGAGTTTCTCTCCCCGATAACCCGCGCTCCGAAAGGAAAAGGAGCCTTCGTTAATGGTCCTCAGAAGACCGGATAAAGGCCGAGCATCGCAAAGTTCATTTCGCAGATCTCTTCCCTTTCGAGTTCGAGATCGCTTTTCTCCTGCCTGATGCGTCCGGAATGATCCAGAGGATGAAGACTAACCTGTTCCTCGCCACGCGGCTGGCGCCGGGTCAAACCGAACAGATCGAAAGTAAACGCATGAAGTCCCTGCGGCATGTGCGCCTCCTTTGCTCAACTCCCTTATCCTCGGGCGACGGTCTGACATCGTCAATATTTTCCATAAAATTACTATTCTATAATTGGGGGATCACCGGCAAATGTGGACTAAGGTTGCGGCGACGGGAAAAAATCCGTTTCCGGCCGCCGAGAATGGGCCCTCGCCGCCTCATCTAACGATGGTGGTAAATTTCAAGCGTCCGGTCTCATGGCAAGGCAAACCGGCGCTTGAGAAAAAGGCCGGAAAATGCACCCAAACCGCAAAAAACGAGAAATACCCAGCCGGAAAGCGCACCCGCATGGATGCCTGACAAAAGCACGCCAATAGTGCAGCCAAGCGCGGTCATGCCACCCCAGCCCATCAGCACGCCACCGGCAAACCGTGTCACCAACCCACCGGCGGAAGGCCATGCGGGCTGAAATTTCCCCGCTGACAGCGCGGACGCCAGACTCGCAAACATCAGTCCCAGGACGAAAACACCGTTCGGCGACAGGATCGTTGTTTTAACGGCGCTGATGCATCCCCGCACCGTGTCTAATCCCGCAAGCGTTTCCGGCACCCAGCCCGCCGCAGCCCCGGTCGTTCTGACGATGCTGCCGAGTTCGGCCGTCACTCCGAGCGGTGCGACACGGAAATAGGAAAAGGCGCTGATGGCCGCGACAAGAACGCCGGTTATGACGGGCGGCCAGCGTTCGACGAAAATGCTTCGGAGCGCCTGCTGCAGCCGGCTTGCCGTGGCGGCAGTCGATGAAGCGGGCTCGGTTTTATCGAAAAACAGAACGAGTAGGATCAGAATGACCAACACAGTGCAGGCAACCAGCAGCGCCGGGCCGTATCCAAGATGATGCGGCAACCAGATGGGCAGATCGTCAAAAATGCTGACCGTATAGAGAAAATTCCAGCTGAGAAATGCCAGCAGGAAACCAAGCCCCGCTCCGGCTATGGCAAGCACGGAACCGAAAGCCCCCTCGCCCAGCCGGTAAAAATGCCCGGACAGGCAGGAGCCGGAAAGCGCTGCGCCCAAACCGAAGACGCTCGCAGCCAACGCCAGAATCCAGCCGACGGGGCCGATATGCGCATTGGGCGGCAGGCGGCCGGGTTGCGGCACCGGCATCCACGCCGCGGTGACGACCTGGTAAAACACCACGCCCGCCAGCAATGCCACAAGAATGGCCACAACACCGTCCGAACGCCTGCCGTCGATGAAATCGCGGAAATTGCAGAGAAAGCAGAACCGTCCGCGCTGCATCACGATGCCGAAAGCGGTGCCGGCCAGAAGGGAAAATGCAAGCGGCCTGCCATTCTCAAGCAGCCCCAATTGATAAACAGCAACCGTCAGGGCGCATAAAATGGCAAGCGCCGCGAGGCGGGAAAGGGTCGAATGCATGGAATACCGGCGATGTCGGAAGAATAAATGCCGGTGCGCCATCCGACGCACCGGCCCCATGATGAAGGCGGTGGAGGCTTATTTGCCCGTCCAGACCGTTCCCGTCGGATTGCTGATGGGAACACCGACCGCATTTCCGTACTCGGTCCAGGAACCGTCATAATTGCGGACGTCGTAACCGAGTATCTTCTTCAGCGCGAACCAGGTGTGGCTGGAGCGCTCGCCGATGCGGCAATAGGTGATGATGGGCGCCGAGCCGTCGATGCCCTTCTCGGCATAGATCGCCTTGATCTCTTCTGCCGCTTTGAAGGTTCCATCCTTGTTGACGATTGTGCCCCACGGAACATTGACGGCGCCGGGGATGTGACCGGCACGGACGGACAGCTCCTTGACGCCATCCGGCGCGAAAATCTTGCCGGAATATTCATCCGCCGAGCGGATATCCACCAGCTTGATGTTGTGCTTGCCCTCAGCCACCGCAACGACGTCGACAAAGCGCGCCCGGACCGAGGTGTCGGGCTCGGCGAGTTTCAGTTTCGTTTCGGCCGTTGCCGGTGCGGATGTGTCGAAAGGCAGGCCCTGCGCCTCCCAAAGCTTGCGGCCACCATCCAGCAGCTTTACGCGGTCGCCAAGACCGTAGGTTTCGAAAATCCACGCACCCCAGGCGGCAAACCAGTTGTTGTTGTCGCCATATAAAACGATCGTCGTATCGTCACCCACGCCGGCTTTCTGCAGCAGGGACTGGAAATTCTCACGCGCGGCAATGTCGCGTTTTTCCTTGTCAACGAGATCCGTATGCCAGTTGAGGTTCACTGCGCCCGGAATATGCCCGCGCTCATAGACGCCCGTATCGACGCTGACTTCAAAGACCCGCACTTTCGGATTGTCGAGATTCTCCTTCAGCCAGTCGGCCGTGACCAGCGCTTCCGATGCTCCAGCCGTGGCCAACGATATCGCCGACAAAAACAATCCGCCGAGAGCCGACGTTACAAGCTTGATTCTGGACATTTCCTTACCCCTTTCCCTGATTTGATGACCAATGAAAGGTGACGACAAAACCGTCCGGAGCGAAGAAACGCTTTTCTATATTTTCTGTAGAAATAAATGCGACCACTCAAAAACAATCTTCAGGAGAAATTCAAAATTCCGTCCGTAAAAATTGCCAATAAAACTTCCAAAGGTTGTAAATGATGCCAAAAATCGAAAAGAGCGATAAACCGACCGCTATCCATCCCGTTTAGCAAGGAAGGCTGGAAAAACCCGATCTTTCTCTAAAAATGCGCGTCGCCCAGGGCAGTCAGTCTGCGCAGCCTCGATCCCGCCACCGCCTTTGAAGGTGCGCCATCTGCCTTCAACCGCTCGAAAAGAGCATAACCCTCAGGCCATCGTCCGTAACCGCTGGCAATATTGATATGTCCGACGGGACCGAGATTGATGAGGCCACTGCCCCACAGGCTCGCACTGCGCGAGAGCTCTTCGGAATCCATATAGGGATCGTTCATGCTGCCCACGACGAGGCTGGGGAAAGCAAGCGGCTGCTGCGGAAAGGCACCGAACCTGACGATGCAGGGATGCATCGCCTCCACGCGGTCGAGATGGGCGGGTGCGACCAGAAGCGCGCCCTTGATTTTGGCGGCAGAGGGTCGAGACCCCATATTCGCCACCAGCAGGCAACCGAGGCTGTGGGCGACGATATAAGCGCTGTCGACTGTCGCCAGCGCTGCCTCGAGACGGTCGAGCCAGTCCTCGAGAACCGGGCATTGCCAATTGTCCTGATCGACCAGTTGCGCTTCGGGATCATCCAGCAACCAGTGCCGTTGCCAATGTCCTTCATCCGAACCATTCAGGCCAGGGACAATCAAGGTGGTACACATGCCTGCTCCGTGAGTTATGGGCGGTGTGTGGCAAGCATGGTGAATTTCGCGATTCCAGTCGACTATTGCCTTGCTCACCTTTCGGACGCACGAGAAAAATCAATCCAGACAATTTCGGTAGCGCAGAAAATGCTTTCCCACCGACGGAGATAATGTCGATCGCAGGGAATCATTTCCTCAAATTTTTTATATAGAAAATATGTGCAATATAGTCTTTCCAGACGGAAAGCTTTTCCTCTGCCGGATGACAAAAGAAACGTCGCTGCTTCGCCGGACCGCCGCCGCTTTGCCATTCTCGCACCAGCGGAGGCTTGCGCCTCCGCGAGCCCCAAGTGGTGAAGGCAAAGCGTCGGCAGGGCCATTCCACCGCAACATAAAACGAAAATTCAGGCGGATAATGTGAGCAGCACGAGCGAATTTCTCTGGTACATCCCCAATGACGTCAAACCCGGCCACCGGGGCGACGCCGTCAGCGAAAACCACAACAGTCTCGAGACATTGACGAGCCATGCCAGGGCGCTTGAAACCCATGGCTGGAAAGGCGCGCTGATCGGCACCGGCTGGGGACGTCCGGATACATTTACGGTGGCGGCGGCGCTTGCGGCGCGCACCACCACATTCGAGCCGCTGATCGCTATCCGTCCCGGCTACTGGAAGCCGGCCAACCTCGCATCGGCCGCTGCCACCCTCGATCAGCTTTCCGCCGGCCGGGTGCGGATCAACATCGTCTCCGGCAGGGATGAGCTTGCCGCCTATGGCGACGAAGAAGGTGATCAGGCGCAGCGTTATGCGCGCACGAAAGAATTCATGCGGCTGGTACGGCGGCTCTGGACCGAGGAAAACGTCACGTTTAATGGCGACCATTTCCGGGTGACGAACTCCACCGTCTCGCCACGTATCACCGCACGCGAAGGCCGACCGCATCCCAAACTCTATTTCGGCGGCGCTTCCGAAGCAGCCGAGCAGGTTGCCGCAACCGAGGCCGATGTGCAGCTTTTCTGGGGAGAACCGCTTGCCGGCGTGCGCGAACGGATCGAGCGGCTCAGGCACTTCAGTGAAAAGCTCGGCCGCGATCTGCCGCCGCTGCAATTCGGCCTGCGGATCACCACGCTGGTACGCGAAACCACGGCCAAGGCTTGGCAAGATGCGGAAGCGAAAGTTGCCGAGATGGCCGCAAACAGTGGCGTACGCTGGAACGACCACCTTCAGGCCGTAGCTGTCGGCCAGCGCCGTCTGCTGGATTTGCACCGTCAAAGCGACGTGCTGGACGACAATCTTTATACCGCGCCGGGCAAATTCGGCGGTGGCGGTGCGGGAACCACATGGCTTGTCGGTTCGGCGGAGGATGTCGCCGCGTCACTGCGTAAATACCGCGCGCTGGGCATCACCCATTTCGTGCTTTCCGACACGCCCTATCTCAAGGAAATCGAAAGGCAGGGCGACAGCTTGCTGCCGCTGCTGCGGGATTGATTGGCGTGGCTTGAACATGGGCGGCCCGCCCCAGACAAGGCCGCCCTGTTGCTTCATTGATCAGCCACCCGCCGCCTTGATGCTCTGACGGCCAAGAATCGTACGGATCATATGGCTCTGCGGCGCATGTGCCCTTGCCGTGATGGCATCGCGGTGATGGCGTTCAAGGTTGTAGTCCCGGCGCAGGCCGCGATTGCCGCCAAGCTCCAGCGCCAGATCCGTCACCGCCACCGCATTGTCGATCACCACATGGCGAACGGCGAGCGCATCGGTTCCCACCCTCTCGCCCGCATCGACGTCGCGGGCGACGGAGAGAAGGAGGCGCCGGTTCGCCGCCAGCAGCACCTCGATCTGGCCGAGACCTTCCTGAATCCGAGGAATGGAGGACAGGGGTGCGCCAAGGCTTGCCGGAACATGGCCGTTCAGATGGCTCAACAGATCGTCCCGCGCCGAAAGCGCGACACCGTGGTAGACGGAAGCCAGCAGCACGAAGAAATTATAACCATCTGCCTCATCGCGCCGCAGCGGCTCATCCGCCGGCTGTTCGGCAACGACGTCGGCAAGCGGCACCTTCACCTCTTCCAGCACCAGATCATGGCTGGCGGTGGCGTACATGCCGGTCGCTTCCCACGCTTTTTCCTCGGCGATACCAGCCGCATCGAGCGGCACCAGAAGCTGGACGAGGCGCGGCGTCTCTTCCGTCGTCACGGCAAGCACGATCGCCCATTTCAGACCCGGCAGGCCGGTGACGAAGCTCTTGCGGCCATTGACCACCCAGACATCGCCCTCGATCCGCGCCGTCGTTTCCGGCAGGCCGCCATGGGCCGGCGAACCGACACCCGGCTCCGCCTGCGCATTGTTCAAAAGCGCCGGCTCCGTGCTATTGGCGGCCAGTACCTTTGCAGCAAGTGCTGCCGGCCACTTGCCACGCCGGATCGCGGCATGAACGCTGTAGTGCATGGCGAGAATGAGAGCGGTCGACGGATCGCCCTTGGCGATGGCCGTAATGACGGCATGGGCCGTTTCCATACCCTCGCCCCAGCCGCCATCCTTTTCAGCCGTGACGAGACCAAGCAGGCCTGATTTGAAAAGCGCCTCGAAATTACCGGCGGCGAATTCGCCGCTCTTGTCGTGCTCCGCAGCCGTCAGGCTGAAATTCCCGGCCAGCGCGGTTGCGATGGCGACGGGATCGGGCCGCTGCGCCAACGCGTTTGGGACGGCGGAAAGTGCAACGCTCATGCCACCGCCCTTTCATTTGCCGTGACGAAACGATCGTCAATCCAGTCGCCGAGATCGAAGTCGTTTTCAAGGAAGCCCCATTGGTGCAGGAAGTCCTTGTAATGGCCGACGGCGCCAACAAGATCGGCATCGAGGCCGAGACCAAGATGACGGTGAACCTCAGCTCCGTTGGCAGCCAGAACCTGTTCCTCCGTCGCGCCGGCCTCGCGCGCGATGAAACGGCGCGTTTCTTCCGGATGTTGCTCCGCCCAGAGAGAGGCCCTGGCGATGGCGTCAACCAGCCGCTCCACCAGATCGGGGCGCTCATCGGCAAGCCGTCCGTCGACCGTCAGCACCCGGGGTGAACCGGAATTGATGCGTATCTTCGGATCGGCATGAAAACCGAACTCCGCCACCTGCACGGCACCGATCAGGTTGGCGGCGGCAATGCCGGCCGTTCCCTTGACGAAAATCGCGTCGACCTCGCCACGCAGCAGCGCGATGATTTCCTCGCCGAAGGATTGACGGCGCTTCAGGCCAAACAGCGACGGCCCTTCCTGCGAGGCCAGCACCGAATCCTTGATGACAATATCCTTGAGCTCGACATCCTCGACCTTAAGCCCTTCCAGCGAAAGCGCCGAGACGATGCCCTTCAGCGCCGTCGCGCGCATGAAATCAACGATGCCTTCCGGCCGGCGCGGCACACCGAAACGGCGGCCGACGAGATCGGCAAGCGAACGGATACCGGTTTCCGGCAGGGTGATGATTGCCTGAAACTCGTCCGTCCAGGTAACCCCGATTAGACGCGTATTGCGCCCTTCCGAGCGGGCGCGGATGGGAGGTACATTGCCGCCGTGGCGGAACGACCATTCCAGCGTGTGGTTGAAATGGCTCTGGCGAACGGAACGGTCAGGCGAATCGATGATGGATTTCAGCGCTATGCCGACCTCCTCGAAGGTCTGCGAAAGATAACCGAGCTGTGCCGCCAGCCCTACTGGGGTGGGCACCGGGCAGCGTGTGTACCAGATTTCAGAAAGTGTCGTGCTCATGGCTTTGGCCTCGATGAAAACGATGGCACCGGAAAGCGATGCTGCGGCGCCTGTCGACTGAAGGGACATCCCGGCCCGCACCAAAGGGCGAGCCGGGTTTGGCGAGACGATCAGGATGCGGCGATATGCGCGAAAGCGAGGCTTCCCGCCACGCCTTCTGCGCCGATGGTGTGATCGGAAATGCGCTTGTTGAAGATGGTAATCTCAGGTGCTGCGACGATGTCGATGGCCGGCACGTCTTCAACCAGGATCTGCTGGATTTCCTTCCATTGCGCGACGCGCTTGTCCGGATCAATCTCGATGGCGGCGGCTTCGAGAAGCGCATCCACCTTGGGATTGCTGTAAGCCGCGCCATTGGAGAAAGGCACGCCCTTCTTGAAGTTCTTGGACCAGTAAAGCCGCTGCACGCCGACGGTCGGATCGAAGAGATTACTCATGCCCTCATAGGCAAAATCGAAATCGCGATCCGTGTAGATGCGCTTGGTATAGGTGGCGAAATCCTGCGTCCGCACCGTCACATCCACGCCGACCTTCGCCAGCGCCTGGCGAATATAGTCCGCACCACGCGGATAGGCTTCGGTGCTCGGCACGTAATCCAGATTGAGCTTGAAACGGATGCCATCCGCGCCGCGCTTGTATCCGGCCTCATCCAGCAGCGCTTCCGCCGCCTTCAGATCGATCGGATAGGTCTTCAGATCATCCACGAACCATTTCGTCAGCTTCGGATTGATCGGGCCGGTGATCGTCGCGCCATAACCGTAATTGACCGTGTTGAAGATGACGTTGCGGTCAATCACATGCGCGAAGGCGCGGCGAACGCGCACGTCCTTGAATACGTCCTTTTCGAGGTTGAATTCCACGCGGCTGATCGAGTTGGTATATTGATAGCCATTGGTCTCGAAGCCGAGGCTCGGCAGTTCTTTGAGACGGTCGAGATCGCTATAGGCGACCGGCGTGCTGGGGGCGAGATCGATCTCGCCGGTTTCTATGGCAATCGCGCGGGCAGAAGCGTCAGGAATGAAGCGGACGATGAGCTTGTCGAGATAGGGGCGCGGCGCATCCCAATAATCGGCATTGCGCTCGAAAACGATATGGCTGCCGCGCACCCACTCCTTGAACTTGAACGGGCCGGTGCCCACAGGCGCGAGATTGACCGGGTTTTCGGTAACCTTCGTACCCTCATAAAGATGCTTCGGCACGATTGGCGTTTCGGCCGCCGCGAGCGCCGTTATGAGGTACGGCGCGGGTTTGGAAAGAACCAGAACCGCCGTCAGCTCGTCCGGCGTCTCGACAGCAGTGAGGTTCAGGAATGTATTGCGGCCGCGCGGATGCACTTCCTTGATGGTGTTTATGGAGAATGCCACATCGGCGGAAGTGAAGGGCTTGCCGTCATGCCATTTCACGCCGGGCCTCAGCTTGAAGGTATAACGAAGGCCATCTGCGCTCACGTCCCATGATTTGGCCAGCAGCGGTTTGGGATTGAGATCGAAACCATAGGTCAGCAGCCCTTCGGTGACCTTTGGCGATATATAGACGGAATTATAGGCCGTGTGCGCGATCGTCGTCAGTACCGGCGGCTCTGACGAGATCAGCAGCGTGGCCGTACCGCCACGGGCCGGCTCTGCAGCCTCTAGCTTCAGCCCCGGCAATGACACCACGCCAAGCGCCACCGACGCCAGCAGAAATCCACGCCGCGTCGTCTGGTTGAAAACAGTCATGCGATACCCTCTCCTTGATTGAACCGGCGAAAAACCGACAAAACTCAACAGTTGCGCTTAGGAAGAAGTTTGTTCCGCAGACGAGAGCGTGCTTGGCATGAAGAACCAGTCATTCTCATAAATAGGAATTATCTTTTCTTTATGGCGCTTATTTTCGTAAATTTCAGAAAATAATTCTATTACTCTTTGACAAATTCCATAAAATTAGTCAACTAATACCAACACCCCAGCGGGGCCGATTTCCTGATTTCACGCTTACGGACTGGAGCCGATGTCGAATTCGAAAAGGATTTTATCGCAGGCGAGGAGGGTGGCCATTCAGGCCATTCCGACGGTTCTCGGTATCGTCATCCTGAACTTTTTCCTGCTGCAGCTGGCGCCGGGCGATGCCGCCGATGTGCTGGCCGCGGAAGCGGGTTCGGCGACGGTCGAGACCATGGCGGAAATCCGCAATCGTTTCGGACTGGACCTGCCGGTTCTGCACCAGCTGATGAATTATCTCGGCAATCTCGCGCAGTTCAGCCTCGGCTTTTCGCCCCGTTACGGTATGCCGGTTGCTGATCTCATCGGCCAGCGACTGCCCGGTACGCTTGCGCTGATGGGAGCAGCGCTTGGCATAGCAATTTTCGTGGGCGTGTTCCTCGGCTCCATCATGGCGCTTTTCTCAGGCAAGCTGCCGGACCGGATCATTTCCATCGGCTCGCTGATCTTTTATTCCGTGCCGGGCTTCTGGATCGGCCTGATGCTGATCCTGACCTTTTCGGTGAAGCTCGGCTGGCTTCCCTCGGGCGGCGACAGCACCATCGGCAGCAGCCTCACCGGTTTTTCCGCCCTGCTGGACCGGTTACGTTACATCGTTCTTCCCGCCCTTTCGCTGGCGCTTTATTTTCTGGCGATCTATGCCCGCCTCACCCGCGCGGCGATGCTGGAAGTGAAATCGCAGGATTATGTGCGCACGGCCCGCGCCAAGGGCGTTTCGCCGATCAGGCTCACCACACGCCATATCCTGCGCAACGCGCTCATCCCCATCACCACCATGGCCGGCATGCACATTGGCGGCCTGCTCGGCGGCGCTGTCGTGGTTGAAACCGTCTTCAGCTGGCCCGGCCTTGGCCGTCTAGCTTTCGAAGCCGTCATGGCGCGCGATTTCAGCGTGCTGCTCGGCATTCTGCTCCTCTCTTCCCTCGTCGTCATCATCGTCAATGCGGCCGTGGACCTGTTGCAGGCATGGCTTGATCCCCGCATCGGAGAAAGCCGATGAATTCCTCCCATACGTCAGCGGTTCTCGACACGGCCGAACTCGGCACTGGAGAGACCAATCCCAAACCGAAAAAGCCGGAAGAAAAGGTCTGGCCCTATATCCACGCACCGGATGCGCTTTCGGCCCGCTCCGTCTCCGTGCCGCGGCGCGGCCTGCGGCGGGAACTGAAGATTTTCCTCACCAATCCCAACGCCATCGTCGGCCTGCTGTTTCTCGCCACCGTCATCATCACCGCACTGATCGCCCCCTTGATCTATCCCGGTGATCCCTTGGAAATGGTGGCCCGCCCATTCCTCTGGCCCGGCCAGAATGCCGCCTATCCGCTCGGCACCGATTCCATGGGCCGGGATGTTCTGGCCGGGATCGTGCATGGCGCGCGTATCTCGCTCACCGTCGGCGTCGTGGCGACGTTGATCGGGCTCACCATCGGCATCGCCGTCGGCGCCTTCGCCGGTTATTTCGGTGGCGTCATCGACGATATTCTCGTGAAGCTGATCGAAATCTTCCAGACCCTGCCGAACTTCGTGCTGCTCGTCGTGCTCGTCGCCATCGCCCAGCCCTCCGTCACCACGGTCACATCGGCTATCGGCATCATCACATGGCCGCTGGTGGCACGCCTTACCCGCGCGGAATTCCGCGCCATCCGCGAAAAGGACTATGTGCTCGCCGCCCGCAGCCTCGGTTACGGCCATGCGCGGATCGTCTTTCAGGAAATCCTGCCCAACGCGCTGCCGCCTATTATCGTCACTTCCTCCGTCATGGTGGCGGGTGCAATCCTCATGGAAGCAGCCCTTTCCTTCATGGGGCTTGGCGATCCCAACCGCGTCTCCTGGGGATCGATGATCGGGTCCGGCCGCGATGTCATCCGCACCGCCTGGTACCTGACCGCCCTTCCCGGCCTTGCCATCGTCTTCACCGTCATTTCGCTGAACCTCATCAGCGACGGTCTCAACGATGCGCTCAACCCCCGCTTTTCGGAGGAACGCCGATGAGCAAACTGATTGAAGTCCATGATCTGTCCGTCAGCTTCGGCTCGGCCCAGCCTGTCAAAGGCGTCAGTTTCGATGTCAGCCCGGGCGAGATGCTGGCAATCGTCGGCGAAAGCGGCTCCGGTAAATCCCTGACAGCGCTCGGCCTGATCGGCCTCCTGCCATCACACGCCAAGACCGGCGGGCGGGTTCTGCTCGAAGGCCGCGAGCTGCTACCGCTTTCCGAGCGGCAATGGCGCGGCATTCGCGGCCGCGATATCGGCATGATCTTTCAGGAGCCGATGACCTCACTGAACCCGGTTTTGACGGTCGGCGAGCAGATCATCGAGGTACTGCGCATCCACGAAAAGATCGACCGGCACCAGGCGCGCAAACGCGCCATCGAGCTTCTGGAACTGGTCAATATTCCCGATGCCCGCCGCCGCGTGGATGATTATCCGCATCAGCTTTCCGGCGGCATGCGCCAGCGCGTGATGATCGCCATCGGCGTCGCCTGCAATCCGAAACTGCTGATCGCCGACGAGGCGACAACCGCGCTCGACGTGACGATACAGGCGCAGATCCTCCAGCTGCTCGACAATCTGCGCCGCGATCTCAACATGGCCGTCATCCTCATCACCCACGATCTCGGCATCGTGGCCCAATGGGCCGACCGGGTGATGGTCATGTATGCCGGCCGCAAGGTGGAAGAAGGATTGCCGGAACCGGTTTTCTCCAACCCCTACCATCCCTATACGCGCGGTCTGCTCGCGGCCTCTCCGCGCGCGGAAGATGGCCAGCATTATCGCGACGGGCCGCTCATTGAAATTCCGGGCTCCATCGTTTCCGCGACGGGGGAACGCGGTTGCGCCTTCCGGCCACGCTGTCCGAGCGCCCGCGGTTTCTGCGGGCAGTTCGTGCCCCCGCTGCGGCATATTTCGGAAGGTCGTTACGCCGCCTGCCCCTTCGTTGCTCCCACATCCAAGGAAGTATCCGATGACGCTCTTGTCAGTGCATAGCCTGTCCACCCACTACACGGGCGGACGCGGAACCGTGCGTGCCGTCGATGACGTCTCGCTCGATATCGAAGCGGGCGAGACCGTGGCGCTCGTGGGTGAATCCGGCTGCGGCAAATCCTCGCTCGGCAAGTCGCTGATGCGTCTGGTCGAGCCATCTTCCGGCCGGATCACCTTCAAGGGCGCCGACGTCACGGCAATGACATCGTCCGAACTGCGCGGTATCCGCCGCCGCATCCAGATGATCTTTCAGGACCCCTTTGCCTCGCTCAACCCGCGCCAGACCGTGCGCACCATTCTGACCGGGCCGCTGAAGGTGCACGGTATCGGAGACCGGGCGCGCCAGCGGGAAATCGTCGAAGCCATCGTCACGCAGGTCGGTCTGCCGGCGGATTCGCTCGACCGGTATCCGCATGAATTTTCCGGCGGCCAGCGCCAGCGCATCGGCATTGCCCGCGCGCTGGTTCTGGAACCGGAACTGGTGGTCTGCGACGAGCCGGTTTCAGCGCTCGATCTGTCGATACAGGCGCAGATTCTCAACCTTCTGGTGGAGATGAAGAAGCGGCTTTCGCTCTCCTATCTCTTCGTTTCCCACGATCTGTCCGTGGTGCGTTATTTCTCCGACCGCGTGCTCGTCATGTATCTCGGCAAGATCGTCGAAAGCGCACCGACATCGGAACTCTGGGCGTCGCCGAAACACCCCTATACCCGTGCGCTTCTCGCAGCCGTTCCCGATCCCGCGCGCCGCAAGCAGGCAGCCCCCATTTCCGGAGACCTGCCGAGCCCGCACGACCCGCCATCCGGCTGCCGGTTTCACACCCGCTGCCCGCTCGCCACCGATCTCTGTCGCGAAAAAGCGCCTGACTACACCCTTTTCGGCAAGAACCACGCCGTGGCCTGCCACCATGCCCAATAAACTGAAGGAGCAACCATAATGGTCGACTATCGCTATCTCGGACGCAGCGCGCTGAAAGTTTCACCGCTGAGCCTCGGCACGATGATGTTCGGAGGCCCGACGCCGGATGACGTGGCCTTCCGCATCATCGACAAGGCACGCGAGCAGGGCATCAACTTCATCGACACAGCTGATGTCTATCACGACGGCAAGTCGGAAGAAGTCGTCGGCCGCGGCATCAAGGCCAATCGCGATCACTGGGTTCTGGCAACGAAATTCGTCAATTCCCACACCAAGGGCCCCAACCTCGGTGGGCATTCCCGGAAGTGGGTGATCGAGACCGTCGAGAATTCGCTGCGCCGTCTCAACACCGACTATATCGATATCCTCTATTTCCACCGCGCCGTCTTCGATGCGCCGCTGGAAGAGCCGGTGCGCGCCATCGCCGATCTCATCCATGCAGGCAAGCTGCGTTACTTCGGCGTGTCGAATTTCCGCGGCTGGCGCATCGCTGAAATTTCGCATCTGGCCGACCAGCTCGGCATCGACCGGCCCGTTGCCAGCCAGCCGCTCTACAATATCGTCAACCGCACGGCGGAAGCCGAACAGCTGCCGGCCGCCAACCATTATGGCCTTGGCGTGGTGTCCTATTCACCGCTCGCACGCGGCGTGCTGACAGGCAAATATCAGCCGGGCGAACAGCCAGGCGCCGATACCCGCGTCGGCCGTGGCGACAAGCGTGTTCTGGAAACGGAATGGCGTCCGGAATCGGTCGACATCGCCCAGAAGGTCGCGGCCCATGCCGCATCGAAGGGCGTTTCGGCGGCGGATTTTGCGCTCGCCTGGGTGCTGAACAACAAGTTCGTCACCGCCGCGATCACCGGCCCGCGCACCGAGGAGCATTGGGACGGTTACGTCCGTGCGCTCGATGTGAAGATCGATGCGGAAGATGAGGCGCTTATCGATAGCCTCGTCACGACAGGCCATCCCTCGACGCCGGGCTTCAACGATCCGAGCCACCCCGTCGAAGGCCGCGTGCCGCGCAATCTCGAACCGGCACACCGCCCGGCGCTCAAGCCGCGCGCGGTCGCCTGATCGTCCAGAAGTACAAATGCCTGCGGCGCGACCGCGCCGCAGGCCTTCACATCCGCTCAGGGAAAACCGCAATGTCCAATCCGAAACTGCAGACAACCACCACCGACAATGCCGGCGTGCCGAGCCGGGACGAGATTCTGGCCCGGGCAAAGGACATTGCGGCTATTGCGGCAAAGGATGCCGCCCGTCGCGAACGCCAGCGGGAACTTCCCTTCGACATCTTCGCCCTTATCAAGGAGGCGAAGATCGGCACGCTGCGCGTTCCCGAAGCCAAGGGCGGACCGGGCGGCTCGATTTCGGACTACATCGAGGTGCTGATGATCCTTGGCGAAGCCGACAGCAATATTCCGCACGCACTTCGCAGCCATTTCAATTTCACCGAGAACCTCGCTCTCTCCCCCATCGAACTGGAGGACCGGCGGCATCTCGAACATGTTCTCGCCGGCAAGCTCTTCGCGGGCGCCAGCACCGAACAGGGCACCAAGCGCCCCGGCGAAATCACCACGCGTCTCAGCGCCGATGGTGAGCGTTATCGCCTTAACGGCCGCAAATGGTATGCGACCGGCACGGCCTTTGCCGATTTCGGCACCTTCAGCGCCATCGGTGACGACGGCCAGCCGATCGGCGTGCTCATTCCGCTCGATCGCGCCGGCATCACCATTCTCGATGACTGGGACAGCATGGGCCAGCGCATGACGGCGAGCGGCGGCGTCCTGCTGGAAAATGTCGAAGTGCTGCCGCATGAGCTGACGACCCGCAAGCTCGGCAGCCAGATCGGCCGCCACAGCTCGGCCATGCGGCAGCTGCACCTTGCCGCCTCCGCCGCCGGCGCCGTTCAGGGCGCGCTCAAGGATGGCGTCGATTATGTCTTGCGGCAGGCGCGCACCACGCTCCACAGCAGCGCGGAAACAGCCAATCAGGATCCCTTCGTGCAGAAGATGCTCGGCGAAATCAGCGCCGGCGCTTTCGCCGTCAAGACCCTGATCCGCGAAGCGGCCAGAACGCTCGACCGCAGCGCCATCGCGTTTGCCACCGGCGACGAAGAGGCCATAGAGGCAGCCCTGCTGGAAGGCTCGCTCGCCACCGCCCGCACCCAGATCATCGCCTCGCAGCTTTCGCTGACGGTCGCCACCAATCTCTACGAACTCGGCGGCGGCTCGGCGACGTCAAGCGATCGGAATTTCGATCGCCACTGGCGCAACATCCGCACCGTCTACAACCACAACCCGCTTGCCCACAAGGCGCGTGTCATCGGTGATTATTACCTCAACGGCACCACGACGCACCTTAGGGAAGGCCGGGTATTCTGACCATGCCGGAGGTCCAGGCGGCAAAGGAGAAACAGCAATGAGAACGGAGTTTGTCGCTCCCGCCGGGAGCCGGACGGCTTTTCGCCTGCCGACACTTTCCCGGCTGCCGCCGCTGACGGCCTTGCGCGCCTTTGTCGTGGCCGCCCGCCACGCCAGCTTCTCGCGGGCGGCGGAGGAACTGCATGTATCAACCGCTGCCATCGGCCAGCAGGTCCGCATTCTCGAAACCCATCTCGGCCAGCCGCTTTTCAGCCGCCAGCGCGGAGAGTTGCTGCTGACCGATGCCGGCAGCGCACTTTATCCCGGCCTTGCGGATGCCTTCGAGACCATGATCGGCAGCCTTTCCGACCTGATGGTTTCGAACGCCAGACCGCAGCTGAAGGTTCTGGCCGAGGGCTGCTTTGCCGCCCGCTGGCTGGCACCGCGGCTGGGAAGTATCGTTCCGGCGCTGGGAGACGTCGAGCTTTCCATCGAATCCCTTGATGGTGAAACCATCGACCTCACCCATTTCGACGCCGATTGCGCGATCGTCGCTACTTCTGCGCAAATTCCGGGTTTCATCCATGAGCCACTTTTCACCGACACGGTCAGCGCCGTCTGTGCTCCGGACTTCGCAGCCCGCCATGGGCTTGCAGGCGAACCGGAGCGATTGCGGGATCTCGGCTTTGCGATGCTGCGCGGCAATGGTCTGGACCCGGCATTCGAATGGGCAAACTGGCTTCGCGCCTGCCGCATTCCACTCCGGATTTCGGCGACGGGTCCCCGTTTTTCACGCCAGACCGCACTGATAGAAGCGATCTCATCCGGCCACGGCATCGGTCTTGTGCGTCACTCGCTGATTTCCGAAGACCTGAAAACCGGGCGCCTGATCGCCCCCTTCGGCGCGCCGCAGCCGACCGCCAGCCGTTATCACCTGTTGACCAGTCCTGACAGGCGGCGGCTGCCGGAGGTTGCATCTCTACTCGCTTTGTTGCGCGAGGATATGCGCTCTCTTGAGGCCGCCGCCTGAACACGCCCGTCCCACCTCAGGCGCGTTCCCTTTGCAACTCTCTGGCCGCGTAAATGTTCTCCGGTCGGGGCAGACCATAGTGGTCACGCAGCGTATCACCCTCATATTCCTCGCGGAACAGACCACGCCGTTTCAGGATCGGAACCACCTCGTCCACGAAGATATCGAACCCGCCGTTCAGCCAGGGCGGCATGATGTTGAAGCCGTCGGCCGCGCCCTCACGGAACCAGGTTTCTATCCAATCCGCCACCTGTTCCGGCGTTCCGGAAATCACCTTGTGCCCGCGCCCGCCGGCAAGCCGGTGCAGCAATTGCCGGATCGTCGGGTTCTCCCTGTCGATGACGTCGAGAACCAGTTGATGGCGGCTGCTATCCGCCTGCGCCCGCGTCGACTCGACTGCCTCTTTCGGCAAAGGCTTGTCGAGATCGGCGGATGAGAGATCGATGCCGGTGATGCGCTGCAATTGCTTGAGCGAAAAGGCCGGCTGGATGAGATCGTTGAACGAAGCCTCCAGCTTGCGCGCCTCCTCTTCCGTGGAGGCGATGAAGGGGCTGATGCCCGGCAGGATTTTCACATGGGCGGGGTTGCGCCCGGTGGCTGCAACCCGCCGCTTGATATCGGAGTAAAAAGACCGCGCACTCTCCAGAGTCTGATGCGCGGTAAAGATCGCTTCGGCATAATGGGCGGCAAAGCCGCGCCCTTCCTCCGAAGAGCCGGCCTGCACGTAAACCGGCCGTCCCTGCGGTGAACGGGGCACGTTCAGCGCGCCGCGCACCCGGTAAAATTCGCCGTCGTGATTGGCGGGATGGATGCGGTCGGTCTCGGCAAACAGACCGCTCTCCTTGTCTGCGACGATGGCGTCATCTTCCCAGCTATCCCAGAGCTTCGTCACCACGTCGACAAATTCAATGGCCTGACGGTATCGATCGGCATGCGGCGGGTGCTTCTGGAGGTTAAAGTTGCCGGCCGCAGCATCGGCCGAAGTCGTCACGATGTTCCAGCCCACGCGGCCGCCGCTGATATGATCGACCGAAGCGAACAGCCGGGCGAGATTATACGGCTCGTAATAGGTAGTGGACGCCGTGGCGATGAAGCCGATCTTTTCGGTGACGGCAGCGAGGGCAGCCAGCATGGTGATAGGCTCCAGCCGGTGGCGGGCGGCATAGCGGATATTGGCGTCCAGCACCGGCGCATCGGCAAAGAAGATGGCGTCCAGCTTTGCTGCCTCGGCCTTGCGGGCAATATCCTGATAGAGCTTTATGTCGGTGACGCGGTGGGGCTCCGAGTCCGGATGCCGCCAGGCCGCCTCATGATGTCCGCCCGGATAGATGAACGCATTGAGAACCAGCTTTTCGGATTTTCTGCTCATGGAAATAACCTCTTCTTCGCTCTACGAACCGAAAGGTGAGGAGGCTCACGCCTCCTTCGTCACCCAGGCCTTGGCGAGATTGCCGCTCAGCCCCTCCGCCCCGGTCGCATAATCCTTAATGCGAACGCTGCCGACGACCGGCTGGATGGGTGAGACCAGATTGATGACGGGAAGATCCTTGGCGACAACGGCCTGAAATTCCTTGAAGAAGGCGGCGCGCTTCTCGATGTCAGGCTCCACCGCCGCCGCTTCCAGCAATCGGTCGACTTCCGGATTGGCGTAATGGCTGGCATTCGAGAACGGCAGGCCGATCTTGAAATTCTTGCTCCAGTAGACACGCTGCACGCCGGCCGTCGGATCGAAGGTATTGGAGAGGGATTCCACCGAAAGATCCCAGGCGCGGTCGGTATAAACGACCTTCACATAGGTGCCGAAATCGAACTTCTGGATATCCGCCTCGATGCCAATCTTCGACAGCGCCTGCGCGATGAAATCCGAATAGGTCTGCGGATTGAACGGGTTGGTGGTGACCCTGAGCTTGAAGCGCTTGCCGCCGTCCTTGCGCGGAAAGCCTGCCTCATCCAGCAATTTTTCCGCCAGCGCTATATCGAATTTGGCAAAACCGATATCGGAATTGTGGAACTTCGCAAGGCCGGGGCTGATCGGCGTCGGCGACGGCACGGCATAACCGTAAAGCACGGTATCGATGAGCGCCGGAACATCAATGGCATGGGCAATCGCCTGCCTGACCTTCAATTCCTTCAGATATTCGTTCTCAAGATTGATCACCAGCTGGTTCTGCTGGCCGGCATAGGCATAGATGCGGTCATCCACTTTCAGCGTCGGGATGGATTTCAGCCGTTCCAGATCGGCAAGAGCCACCGGGTTGGGGCCAATGTCGCCTTCCCCGGTTTCCAGCGCCGCCGCGCGTGCGCCCGCATCATTGATGAGGCGGATGATGACGCGGTCGAGATAAGGGCGCGGTGCATCCCAGTAATCGGCATTTTTCTCCAGCAGAATATGGCTGCCCGGCACCCATTCCTTCAGCACGAAGGGACCGCTGCCAATGATCTGCGCCGGCTTCGGGTTATCAGTCGGTTTGAAGGTCTCGAAGATGTGCTTCGGCACAACAGGCGATTCCGAGGAGGCGAGCGCCGTGATCAGACCCGGCGCCGGCTTGGAAAGTTTCACCTTCGCAACAAGTGGATCGGATGTATCGACGCTCTCGACATTTGCGAAAGTCGCCCGGCCACGCGGATGGGCCTCCTTCAGCCGCAGGATGGAAAATGCCACATCCGCCGATGTCACCGGTTTGCCATCATGGAATTTCGCCTTTGGCTGCAGGTGAAAGACATATTCCAGCCCGTCGGCCGAAACGCTCCATTCCCTGGCAAGGCTCGGCTTGGGCGAAAGTTCGTAATCGTAAGTCAAAAGCCCGTCATAAATCTTCGAACCGATGAACTGCGGGCCACCCGCGCTGGTATTGATCGCCACGAGCTGCGTCGGCTCCGGAAAATAGACGATCTTGAGCGTGCCGCCCGAAACGGGCTCTTCGGCAGCGGCGAAAGAACCGCCGGGAAGCGCCACGAAAGCGCCGGCGGCGAGTGCAATTTTATGAAACTGGCGTCTGGAAAAGGTCATGTCTGTCTCCTAAAAAATCCGATATGCGAGGTGCGGCAGCTCAATGCAGCTGCGGGAACCCGTGGCGCTCGGCGAGGATTTGCAAAATACGTTTGGTGTCCTGAATGAAGTGCGTGTCGCCCCTTGTGGTCGCGTCACCGGGTGCATCGCCAGCAAAGATGAGCAGCGGCAGCGACTGGTTTTCCTCCCCCACGGCGGCGATGACCGCCTCGCGCGGGCGCTGAAAACCGACTCGGTGAATATCGATGCCGGCGGCAAGATCCGGAAAGGCGGCAAGCAGGCCTTCGATCTGGTTACAATGCGGGCAGACGAAGCGGACACCGGGGTGCTTTGGGTCCTCAAAACCGGGGGCGATCAAAAAAAGCGTATCCTTGGCCATGGCATCCATCATTTGCGGTGAGATTTCCAGCGCACAGTGCAGGCGGCCAAAGCGTGGGTCCAGAAAGCAATTCTTGCTTTGAAACGAAGAATTCCTTTGCGCTAAATTATTGATGAAACTTATTTTTTCGAAATTTCCACTGGTGACATCGCCGTTTCGGCCGACATGTTTCATGCGCAAAGTTTTTCTCGAAAACGGGCGTGCCGCGCGAAGGCGCAAAAAGGATGGAGGGCGAATTTCGACAATAAAAAACCCGGCAGAATTGCCGGGTTAATGTTGATGATCGCAGACCCCCTCTTCCGTCATGCCGGGCTTGACCCGGCATCCAGCCACGGCGCATCTGTGCCGTTAAGAAACTCTCTCGCGATCAAGGACTTGAGTGCGCTGGATCCCGGATCCAGTCCGGGGTGACGGAGTTTGGATGAAAACGCTCACTCCTTCTTCCAGGCCGTCGCCAGATCCCCATAGGCGATGTCGATGGTCGTCACGAGGGACTGCAGACTGGTGTTGCGTAAAATGACTGTCGGCAGGGCGACGATCGAGAAATTTGGCAGATCGTCCCCGGTGATTTTCTGGATGTCGTGGAACTGCCCGGCCCGCTTCGTTTCATCCACCTCGATGGCAGCGGCACGGAAGAGATCATCCACCTTGGGGTTGTTGTAGTGGGCGGCGTTGACATAGGGAGCGGGGTTCTTGATGCCGTCGGACCAGTAGAGGCGCTGCACGCCCGCCGTCGGATCGAACAGCCGGCTGATGCCGTTCACCGTCAGGTCAAAACCGCGCTCCGTATAAACGCGCTTGATGAAGGTGGCGAGATCGCCTTCGACGATATCCACCTTCACGCCCAGTTTGCCGAAGGATGAACGCAGATATTCGGAGGTCTTGCGGAAGACGTCTGACGGCAGGAAGGCAAGCCGCAGCGAAAAGCGGGTGCCATCCGCGCCCTTCGGATAACCGGCCTTGTCCAGCAACTCATTCGCTTTGGCGAGATCAAAGGGATAGGTGAAGGGCTTTTCGTCATTATAGGCAGTGAAGACCGCCGGGATGTTTGAACCGGCTGGTTTGGCCGTACCGAAAAAGATGGCATCGTTGATGAAATCGCGATCAATGGCATGGGCCAGTGCCTGCCGGACTTCCTTCTTCGCGAGGATAGGATTCTCCAGATTGAACTCGAATATGGCGGCGTTGTTGAGATAGGCGTCGGTATAGACCTCCACCGCAAGTTTCGGATTCTGCCGCAACCGCTCCAGATCGCTGTAGGAGACATCGGCGGTGTAATCCGCCTCACCGGTTTCGACCGAAATGGTGGTGGAGGCCGCATCGGCGACTAAGCGCGCCACGAAACCGTCGAGATAGGGCAGATCGGCCTGCCAGTAATTCGGGTTCTTCTTCAGCTTCACATAGCTGCCGCGTTTCCATTCCTCAAACACGAAGGGGCCGGTGCCGACAGGCGCGTTGCCGTTCGGGCTCTCATTGTATTTTTCCGAGGTATAGGCATGAGCCGGCAGAATGGGCGTTTCGCCGCCCGTCAGCGCCCTCAAGAGATAGGGTGCGGGTTTGGAAAGCACCACCACGGCCGTCAGTGGATCGGGCGTTTCGATATCGGCAACATTGGCAAAGGTGATGCGTCCGCGCGGGCCAACCTTCTTGAAGGCCAGCAGGGAAAATTTGACGTCCTGCGACGTGAAATCCTTGCCATCATGCCATTTGACGCCCTTGCGCAGCTTGAAAGTGTAGCGCAGCCCATCGGCTGATGTTTCCCAGCTTTCGGCCAGAACCGGATGCGGTTTGAACTCGCTGTCGAACCGTACCAGTCCTTCGAGGATTTTTGTGGAGATGGCGCGGGTTCGTGTGTTGGAATCGGAAAGCGGCACCAGCGTCGTCGGCTCGCCAAGGCCTGCAAGGGTAACGATCCCGCCTTTCTTCGGCGTTTCCGCCGCCAGCACCGGCAAGGACGGCAGGAGCATGGCCCCGGCAAGGGCAGCACTCAGAAGCAATGTCTTACGTCTTGTAATATCCATGGATGTTTCCTCTTGCAGACTTGTTTTTAAAATTTTCAGGCAGCCTTCAGCCGGGTCTCCACCAGCCGGGCAAACAAGGTGGCGCCGACGGGCAGGATGTCGTCGTCAACGATAAAACCAGGATTATGGGCGGGCACGGTGCCGGAATGACCGAGGGTGAAAAATGCGCCGGGCGCGTGTTTCAGGAGATCGGCGAAATCCTCGCTGCCCATGAAGCGGCCAGGCTCCGTGGAAACGCGCTCGTCTCCCAAAACCTCGCACGCCACGCCGGCGACGATATCCACCGATGCGTCATCATTGGTCAGGACCGAGAATATGTCGCGAATATCCACCTCGGCAGTGAGGTCGTGAGCCGCGGCAACGTGATCCGAGATGGTGCGGATGCGCTGCCTTATGGTTTCGCGCACGCTGTCGGAGAAGGCCCGCACAGTCCCGGCAATCGCGGCCGTTTCGGGAATGACGTTATAGGCTGATCCCGCCTCGATACGCGTGATCGACAACACGGCGGGATCGGTCGGCGACACGTTTCGGCTGACAATGGTCTGCAGCGCCTGGATAAGCTCACCCGTCGCCGGCACCGGATCGCGAGAGACATCGGGATGTGCCGCGTGAGCGCCCCTGCCCTTCAACCGGATATCGAAGAAATCCGCTCCTGCCAGAATGGTGCCCGGCGAAACCTTCAGGTGATTGGGCGCGGCATGGGTGGAATTGTGCAGCCCGTAAATCTCGTCAACGGGAAAATCCTTGAACAGCCCGTCGGCAATCATGGCGCGTGCGCCGCCCAGCCCTTCCTCGGCCGGCTGGAAAATGAACACCACCGTACCGGCAAAATCCCGGGTTTCCGCCAGATAGCGGGCGGTGCCTAGCAGGATGGTGGTGTGCACATCATGCCCGCAGCCGTGGAACTTTCCGGGATAGACGGACGCATAGGGCAGACCGGTTTCCTCCGGCATCGGCAGGGCATCCATATCGGCCCGCAGCCCGATGGAGCGGTTGCCTGCATGCCGGCCGCGCAGCACACCGACCACGCCGGTCTTGCCATAACCGCGATGGACCTCGATGCCCCAGGAAGCGAGCTTTTGGGCGACGATGCCGGACGTGCGCACCTCCTCGAAACCGATTTCGGGATGCTGGTGCAGATCGTGGCGGATGGAGACAAGTTCGGGAACATAGGTCCCGATCCGATCAAGGATTTTAGGAGCGGGCGTTTTGATGGGATCGACGGCGATATTCACGGTATCTCCTCAGGGCAAAAAATATCGTTTTCGCAATCGGGCGATTGCGAAGGATTGGCTTCGGATATGGAAAATCAGGGCTGGAAAGACGTCAGAGCCTCAGGCCAGCCTCCTTCATCAAGGGCAGAATGCGCTCGGCGAAATAGTCGAGGTCTTCGCGGAAATCGTAGAAATTGAGCTGAACGCCGTCGATCCCTGCCTTTTTAAGACCGACAAGCTGCTCGACCACCTGCTCGGGCGAACCGATGATTTCGATATTACCGCCGAGATTGCGCCCCTGCTTGTGGCGCGCATCGCCGCGTCCGCGCCAGGCATGCGCGTCGCTATCATAATTATTGGTGGCGAAGGCGCGGGTGCCGGGCTGCGGTTTTCCGGCCTCGATGGCATCGGCATAGGCTATCGCTTCCTTCTCCGTGTCGCGGCTGACGATGATCGGATTGATGATCGTCTTCACCTGCCGGCCATAGGCTTTGGCGCGGTTCTTGACGGTGGCGACATGATCGGGAAGCGTTTCGAGCGCACTGTCTATATGCGCACCACCTGGCGAGGTGACGAAAACCAGATCGGAATGACGGGCGGCGAAATCGATACCGGCGGGCGAACCGGTCGCCGTCACCAGCGGCGGGCGGCCGAAGGTGGGCTTCGGCGTGATCCAGCCATTGTTGATCGCCCAGGGATTGAGCTTGCCTTCATAGGAGAAGTTTTCGGTTTCGCCCCACAGGCGATGAAGCACATCGAACAATTCTCCGGCCATATCGTAACGCTTGTCATGGTCGATGCGCTGCCAGCCGAACATTTCATGCTCAACGGCGCGGTGGCCGGTGACGATGTTGATGCCCCATCGTCCTCTAGCAATGTGATCCAGCGTCGCGCCATATTTGGCGAGATGCAGCGGATGCAGAGGCCCATAAAGCACATGGATGGTGGAGATCAGCAAAATGCTCTTCGTGACCGCCGCCATTGCGCCGAGCGCAATGAAACTGTCGAGCGAGGATTCGCCATCATAACCACCCTTGGGCAGCCATTGCGTTCGGCTGAAAGCAATTTCGAAACCAAGCTCTTCCGCACGCTTCACCAGTTCGACGTTGTAATCGAAGGTCCAGCTGTTGCTGGTCGGTAGGCTGGAGAAATTGATGTCCTGCAGATTGAGGAACAGGCCCAGCATCAGCGGCTGCTTTACCGCGCGGCTGAGCGGGCTGTCGTCGAAATCGGCCGGGCTTTTCAGTTCAAGACCTTTCAGCTCGGGACCTTCGGGCAATGGAACAGTCAGCGCCATGTCTTTTCTCCCTCGGAATTGCCGCCCTGCGGGGCGGTCGCCGCCAGGCGGGCGCGCAGATAATCTTCGACGCCGCGGGGCAGCCGGCCCGTAATCTGGTGGATGGTATCGGTGACCGATGCGGCGAGACCTTCGCGGATGAGCTCTCCGAATTCACCGATCGCCGTCTGTTCAAACCCACCGATATGGGGCGGAAAGGCCGGGGCGGCATGATGGGAAATCCCGACAGGGCGATGCAGGATACGCGCCGCGATGCGGGCGATTTCCAGCGCCGTCAGGGCTTCGCCGCCGGTCAGCACAAAAGTACCGGAAACCAGCGCGCTTGATGTCAGGGCGTGAACGGCGACATCGGCAATATCATCGGCATCAATGAAGGAGACGGCCGCATCGCCAAAGCGGGCGGGCACATCCTCCCCCTTGCGCAGCGCGGCGACAACGGGCTCCAGCGCAACCTGCATCCAGGCGTTCGGCCGCAGCACCGCATGCGCGATGCCGCTTGCGGCCAGATGCTGTTCCACCTCTGCATGGGCCGCCCCCGAAATGGAGCGTGCGGCATTTTTAATGGTCCAGTCGGAACCGGATATTTTCACGATCCGCGACACACCGGCGGAAAGAGCGGCATCGATGACCGCCTTCTGGTCCGCCGCCAGCGTCTCTCCGATGGGGGAAAGCAGGAACAACCGGTCTATTCCCCGCGCAGCTTCTTTCAGGCTGGCAGGATCGGAAAAATTGCCTTCCGAAATATCGACCCTGTCGCCCCAGAGCTTCAGCGCATCTTCTCGCCGGCGGGTCAGCACGCGAACCTCTGCGTGATTTTGCAAAAGACGGCTGACGACCCGTTGCCCGAGCTTGCCGGTTGCACCTGTCACAAGAATGGTGGATGCCATGGCTCCCTCACTTTCCGGCGCTGTGTTGCGTGGCGTCTTGCAGTAAAGAAAGGGCGCGTGGATCAGCCCATTCCTGCACGTCGAAATCTTCGGGGATGAATTTCCATTCCAGCAGGAAATCCTTGAAGTGGCTGAGCGCATCCAGCTCGGTCGGATCGAGATCAAGCCTCAGATTGCGATGCACATCCGCCCCATTCGCAGCCAGAACCGCCTCCTCGCTGACGCCGATCTCGCGGGCGATGAAACGCACGGTTTCGGCCGGATTGTCATTTGCCCATTGGGCGACACGCTGAACCGTAGCCACCAGTTCCGCCACCAGATCGGGCCGCTCATCGGCAAAGGTGGCGTCCACCGTTAAGGGACGCGGGGTGCCGTTGTTGATGCGGATTTTCGGATCGGGGTGAAACCCCGTCGACACCACGACCTGCGCGCCGATGAGATTGGCGATGGTGACGCCTTCCGCTCCCTTGACGAAAAACGCGTCGATCTGGCCCCGGTGCAGCGCTGCAATTTCTTCGCCATAGGGAAGCCGCCGGTGCAGACCGTGAAACCGCTCATCCGCTGGGCCGAGCAACACCGGTTCTTTAGCCGTGAGATCGACAAGCTCGACCTCCGCGACGGAGAGACCCGAGACCGTCAGCGCCGACACGATGCCCTTGAGCGATGTGGCGCGCTGGAAATCGATGGTTTCGTTCGGGCGCTTCGGCAAACCGATGCGCCGCCCCTTCAGGTCGCTGCCCTTGCTTATCCCGCTTGCGGGCAAGGCAATGACGGCCTGGAACTCATCGGTTCTCGTCAGCCCCACCAGCCGGGTTTTCCGGCCACCGGATTTCGCCCAGATCGGCGGGATATTGCCGCCCTGACGGAAGGACCAGTCCAGACGATGGTCGAAATGGCTCTGGCGAATGGCCGGGTCGGCCGCATCACGAATGGAGGAAACGGAGATGCCATGGGTGGCGAAACTTTCCTCAATCCAGCCGAGTTGCGCCGCGATGGAAAGCGGGGTGGGCGCCGGGCAGCGTGTATACCACACGGTTACGGGTTGGGTTACCTGGCGAAGGGCGGCATCAGCCATGGCGTGCGTCCTCGAAATTGCGATCTGAACGGCACGCTACACGTCATGAGATATTTTCTATAGATAAAGTGTACTATTTCAGGTGCGATTGAGGAAATTCGTTTCCATCTTGTCACGTCTTCACCGGGATGACGGAATATCCTTTCGATGGCGGCCGGATTTCGGGTCGGATTATCGCCCGGACTCTATCCGCTCTTTAAGTCCACTGCAGCTTGGCTGCCGCTACTGATGAAAGTTTTTCTTCTCCGAGCAGCAAGGATTTTTAACTCGCGGCCCGAACCCCGGCTGTTACGCTTTCATGCAATTGCACCGGCCAAGGCCGGAAATCCCAGCAGACCGAGAAGAAAAAGTAAAAGCATGAGCAAGACCAAACGCCGGCTCAATCTCAATGTCGGCATCAACACGACCGGATACCTCGCCAACGCCTGGAAATACCGGAGCGGAGATCGGCACGACATCAACGAGATCGGCTATTACCGGCGGCTGACGGAACTGGCCCACAAGGGCCGGTTTGACGCCGTTTTCCTTTCCGACCATCCCGCATTGCTGACCGACCCGGCAAGCCGGCCGTTTCACACCATCGATCCGCTCATTCTCTCCACATCGCTTGCCGCGCAGGTGCCGGATATCGGCTTTGTGGCAACGATATCCTCCACCTATAACTCGCCCTATAACTTTGCCAGACGGACCCAATCCATCGATCTCGTCACCGGCGGACGGCTGATCGTCAACATCGTCTCCTCCTTCAATCCCAATGTCGCCGCCAATTTCGGCAACGACCCGCTGCCGCCGCGCAACGAGAGATATGCCAAGGCCACCGAATTTCTCGATGTTGCAAAAAAACTCTGGTCGAGCTGGGATCCGCGCCGCGAAGGCGAGGTGCCGGAAGAGCGTTTCTGGGATGCGGCGACGGCCGAAACCATCGATCACGAGGGGCAATATTTCCATGTAAAAGGGCCGCTCAATGTTCCGCGCGGACCACAGGGGCATCCCGTCATCGCGCAGGCCGGCGCCTCCGAAGGTGGCATCGATCTCGCCGCACGCCATGGCGAGATCATCTATTGCAACATATTGTCCCGGCCGGCGGGCCAGGCCTTCGGCAAAAAGGTCCGCGACCGCGCTGCCTCCCTCGGCCGCGATCCCTCCGGCATCCGCATCGTTCCCGGCCTCGTTGTCATTCTCGGCGAGACCCGGGAGGAAGCGTTGCGCAAACACGAGCTATACAGTGGAGCCGGTTCGGAAGACGGGCTGCTGGCGCGTTTCGCCAGGGAAAACGGCATTGATCCCCGCGATTTTGATCCCGATGCAAAGCTCGATGCAGAGCGTTTCATCCCGGACCAGAACCGGCAGTGGGCGGTGGGCATGGGGCTTGGCCTTTCCGACCTTTTGACCCACGAAAAGCTCACAGCCCGCGAGGCCGTACGCCGTTCGGAGGGACACCACCGGTTGCTACTCGGCACGCCAGAAGATGTGGCGGATGGCATTATCGATCTCTGGCAGGATGGCACGGTGGACGGCTACACCCTGCAGCCGCCGCGCGCGCCAGACGATATTGCTGAATTTGTCGAAAAGGTCGTGCCAGTGCTGCAGGATCGCGGTGTTTACCCGCGCGAATACGAAGGCGCGACAATACGCGACCGCTATGGCCTGCCCTATCCCGACTGAATAGGATGTGGCGCAGGTAAAGCGCCACACGTCCATCTATCGCCGCTTCCCGCTGGAAGCGGGAGTGGCGGGAACGGGAAATATTATTGGCCGGTCACCACTTTCAAAACGGGCCGCCCGCCGGAAAGCTGCGGCAGGACGGAAGCGAAATCCGTGACGATCTGGCGATAATCTTCCGGCTGGAACTCATAGGGTAGTTCAAGACGGAACTCCGAGACGAGCGGCAGAACGGGATCGCGCGACAATTTCTCCAGAATTTCGTCCGTCGTCCCAACGATATCGGGCAGGAAAAGCGTGCGGCGCGCGCCATGCGCCGTGGTCGTACGCTTGTCGCGCTCGGCGGCGAATTCCTCGTAACGGCGGCGGGTCGCGGGGCTGGCGCTATCCGTCGGCAGGATCACGCGGCCAAGAGCGACACGCGGTTGACGCTCATGCGCCCACTCCTGCCGGAAGCGGGCAACGAGAGCAGCCTGCGCAATCAGAAAATCATCGGTATTTTCACCGCTGACGATATTGCCCGTCAGAAGATTGAACCCTGCCTTGCCCGCCCAGCGGGCGGAATTCTGCGATCCGCCGCCATACCATAATCGGTCCGTCAGCCCCTTGGCGACGGGCCGCAGGCGCGGCACCTGCGCACCGGCCGCATTGCCCGCTTCCGTCTCGCTGGACAGCGGTTCCGATCTCAGAGCCCTCGCCAGCTTTTCGGCGCGGGCATGGCTGTAATCCGTATCGGGAACCGTATCGACATAATCCGAAATGAGATGGGCGAAAGGCGGCGCGCCCACGGAAACCCCAACATTCAGCCGCCCACGCGACAGCACATCCACGGTGGCCAGATCTTCAGCCAGCCTGAAGGGATTTTCGTAACCAAGCTGAATGACGGCGGTGCCTAATCCGATCCGCTTAGTGCGCTGCGATGCCGCTGCAAGAAAAGTGGCCGCCGAGGAAACGCCCCGTTCCAGGTGGCGCTGGCGAACCCAGGCGCTGTGATACCCCAGCGCCTCCCCGGCTTCAAAAAGCTGCAGGGTTTCTTCCAGCCCCTGCGCCGGATCGTCGTCCTGATAATTGCCGGGCACGAGAAAAGCAAAGTGGGAGATATGGGAAAGGGGCATGGTTGTGCATCCGGAAACGAGTGTTGAAGCTCAGCGGCGCAGACGCAGCCATCCTTGTTGCGGGACAGCCGTTCAATGCGGCGCATGCTCACGCAGAATGCATGATGGCAGGCACGGCTGGCACGGCATGTTCGTTTATAGTCCCGGTCATTGTTGAAAGATCATTGCGCGATTTAATAGTCTACTAAAATTATAGATTAATCTCGGATAGCATAGGCCGCGCCCACCCGATTTTCTTCTGCGAAGCGGCAAAATCTCCCCAACCGCCCTGTCCACCGAAGATCTGTGCAAGACCGCCTGTAAATGGCCTTGATTTTTCGCGTCAACATGTAATACAGATTATCATACATGTTGACAAATATCGCATACATGTATGACATTGCAGCCGCCGCAAACGCTGCCATACCTGCATGAGGGAGGAATTATGATCATCACCGACGTCGATGTCCGTGTTTTCCGCACGACGACCCGTCGCCACTCGGACAGTGCCGGTCACGCGCATCCGGGTCCGGCGCATCAGGTGGAACAGGCCATGCTGACCGTCCGCACCGAAGACGGTCAGGAAGGTCATTCCTTCACCGCGCCGGAGATCGTTCGCCCGCATGTCATTGAAAAATTCGTCAAGAAAGTCCTGATCGGTGAGGATCATCGCGACCGGGAACGGCTGTGGCAGGACCTTGCCCACTGGCAGCGCGGTTCGGCCGCACAGCTGACTGACCGCACGCTGGCGGTGGTGGATTGCGCGCTGTGGGACCTTGCCGGCCGCTCGCTCGGGCAACCTGTATACAAGTTGATCGGCGGTTATCGCGACAAGGTGCTGGCCTATGGCTCCATCATGTGCGGCGACGAGCTGGAAGGCGGACTGGCAACGCCGGAAGATTATGGCCGCTTTGCCGAAACGTTGGTGAAGCGTGGCTATAAGGGCATCAAGCTGCACACCTGGATGCCGCCAGTAAGCTGGGCGCCGGATGTGAAGATGGACCTCAAGGCCTGCGCGGCCGTGCGCGAAGCGGTCGGGCCCGATATCCGCCTGATGATCGACGCCTTTCACTGGTATTCCCGCACCGATGCGCTGGCGCTCGGCCGAGGCCTCGAAAAACTCGATTTCGACTGGATCGAAGAGCCTATGGATGAGCAGTCGCTGTCCTCCTACAAGTGGCTTTCCGACAATCTCGATATCCCCGTCGTCGGCCCGGAAAGTGCAGCCGGCAAGCACTGGCATCGCGCCGAATGGATCAAGGCCGGTGCCTGCGATATTCTGCGCACCGGCGTCAACGATGTCGGCGGCATCACCCCGGCGCTCAAGACCATGCATCTGGCCGAGGCTTTCGGCATGGAATGCGAAGTGCATGGCAACACGGCCATGAACCTGCACGTTGTCGCCGCCACCAAGAATTGCCGCTGGTACGAGCGCGGCCTGCTGCACCCCTTCCTCGAATATGATGACGGCCACGACTATCTGAAGTCGCTGTCCGACCCGATGGATCGCGACGGCTTCGTGCATGTCCCTGATCGGCCGGGCCTTGGCGAGGACATCGATTTTACCTTCATCGACAACAACCGGGTGAGGTAACGGGCGATGAAAACCGTGCTCGCCTTCGGAGACAGCCTCACCTGGGGCGCAGACCCGGCAACGGGCCTCCGGCACCCGGCCGAACACCGCTGGCCGGAGGTACTGGAGGCAGAGCTCGCGGGAAAGGCGAAGGTTCACCCCGAGGGCCTTGGCGGGCGCACCACCTGTTATAACGACCATACCGGCCCCGCCTGCCGCAATGGCGCACGGGCGCTTGAAGTCGCGCTCTCCTGCCATATGCCGCTCGATCTCGTCATCATCATGCTCGGCACCAACGACATCAAGCCGGTGCATGGCGGGCGGGCGGAAGCGGCGGTTTCCGGCATGCGGCGACTGGCGCAGATCGTCGAGACCTTCATCTACAAACCACGCGAGGCAGTGCCGAAACTGCTGATCGTCGCCCCGCCGCCCTGCGTTGCAGGTCCGGGCGAAGAGCCGGCGGGCGGGCGGGATATCGGGCAATCGCTGCGGCTTGCGCCGCTTTACCGCAAACTCGCCGCCGAACTGGGGCACGCCTTCTTCGATGCCGGATCGGTCGCCAGCGCTTCATCGGTGGATGGCGTGCATCTGGATGCGCCGGCAACGGCCGCAATCGGCCGGGCGCTCGCAGACCCGGTGAGAGAGATTCTTGGCTGATCATGCGAAGCCTGTGGAGGAACCAGGCGCGTGGATCAAAACGTGGAAAGGCCGTATGAACCGGCCGTATTGGGAGGAAAAATGAAACATTTTCTTGCAACCGCAGCGCTTGGCGCCTTGCTGATCGGCGCGATGCCGCTCAGTGTTTTCGCCGAAACGCCGAAAGACCAGCTCATCGTCGCCACGACCATGAGCAACATCCTGACCCTTGATCCCGCCGCCATTACCGGCCGCGAGACCGTGCAGGTTCTGAACAACGTTTATGACACGCTGGTCGTACTTTCACCGAAAGATCGCAGCGTCCAGCCACGTCTTGCCGAACGCTGGGAAATTGCCGAAGACCGCAAATCCATCCGTTTTCATCTGCGCGGCGATGCCAAATTCTCTTCCGGCAATGCGGTGACGGCAAAAGACGTGGTCTGGAGCCTGAAGCGGCTGCTCGCTCGCAACCTGGCGCAATCGTCCTTCCTGAAGACCCGCGGCTTCAAGCTGGAAGAGGCCGACAAGCTCTTCGTTGCCGAAAACGACCAGACCTTCGTGCTCAATATTCCAAAGCCCGATGATCCCAATCTGCTGCTGATGATTCTTGCACAGAATGGTCCGGGCTCGATCATCGACAGCCAGACGGCGCTTGCCAATGAAAAGGACGGCGATCTCGGCGGCGCATGGCTGACGCTGAATTCCGCCGGTTCCGGTCCCTTCAAGCTCACCCAGTGGAAATCCAACGAATATATCATCCTCACGCGCAACGATGATTATTGGGGTGAGAAGGCCAGGATGAAACGCATCCTGATGCGCCATCTGCCGGAATCGCAGTCGCAGCGGTTGATGCTGGAAAAAGGCGATATCGACGTTGCCTATTCCCTGCAGGCCCCGGACCTGAAATCGCTTGAGGCCGACAAGGCCGTCACCATCGAATCCACACCCGGCTCCGGTTTTTATTACCTCAGCGTTTCGATGAAGGATGAGAAGTTCGCGAACAGGAAAGTGCGCGAGGCCCTGCGTTACCTGATCGATTACGACGGTCTCGACAAGGCGGTCATGCCCTATTACGGCAAGCTGCATCAGCGTTCTCTCAGCACCGGCGTGATGGGCGCGCTGCCCGATCAGGGCTACAAGCTCGACATCGCAAAAGCCAAGGCGCTTCTGGCCGAGGCCGGTTATCCCAATGGTTTCAAGACCACGCTGCGCGTGCTTTCAGAAGACCCCTTCATGAAGGCGGCAACGGCGATCCAGAACACGCTGGCCCAGGCTGGCATTCAGGCTGAATTGATCAGCGGCTCGGGCGACCAGATTTACGGTGCAATGCGCGAGCGGAATTTCGAACTGCTGCTCGGGCGCGGTGGCGGCGGCCAGCAGCCGCATCCGGACAACAACCTGCGCTCGATCGCCTATAACCCCAACAATGCCGACGATGCCAAACTGACCAACTACCAGAGCTGGCGCACCAGTTTCTTCGATGAGAAACTGAACAAGATGATCGAGGAAGCGCTGGTCGAGCGCGATGTGGCAAAACAGACGAAGCTTTATGAGGACCTGCAGGGCTATATGGACGAAACCGTCATGTCGATCCAGCCCTTCTCCGAAGTCATCGACACCGCCGCCTTCCGCAGCGACATCAAGGGCATGATCGTCAGCCCCTGGCTTTCGCGGTTTGAAGAGGTGAGCAAGGAGCGGTAAGGCATCCCCGCTCGCCGTCATCCTCGGGCTCGACCCGAGGATCCATAGCTCCAACCGCTTATGGATCCTCGCCTCAAGAGCGAGGATGACGACCGAGGGACGCGAAGATAACGGCGGAGAAGTTTCGTTTTACAACCCCAAGGCGCGGCTAACCCCGCGCCTTTTTGCTGGTAATAAAACCTGGCAGAGCCGATGCGTTCGGTGAAATCGGGACATCCGCACTCCGTCATCCCGGACTTGATCCGGGGTCTAGTGCGATCAAGTCCTTGATCGCGAAAGAGTCTGTTCACGGCGCAGACGCGCCGTGGCTGGAGGCCGGATCAAGTCCGGCATGACGGAAAGGCCGGTCTCGCACTATGTCAGCAGCCTAGGCGCAGTTGGCGGCCCGCCATCCCGCCTAGCTACCTCCAAAAAAATGCCCGGCGGGGAGGCCGGGCAAGGAAGGAGGATGTTATTATCCGTGACGCCCCGGAGGAGGACGGTCACGTTCTTGGAGCCGTCACGCGCCTTCATATTCCAGCGAAGCGCCGATCAATTCACGCGCATAGGGATGCGTCGCGCGATTGTCGGCGATGGCCTCGCGCGGCAGGATTTCGGTGATTTCGCCGCGCAGCATCACCGCGAACCGGTCGCACATGTGATCGACGACGGCGAGGTCATGGGTCACCATGATATAGGTAAAGCCGCGCTCTTCGCGCAGCCGCTGCAGCAGGTTGAGGATTTCCGCCTGCACCGAGACATCGAGCGCAGACGTCGGCTCATCGAGCAGTAACAGCGACGGCTCGAGAATCAGCGCCCGCGCAATCGCCACGCGCTGCCGCTGGCCGCCGGAAAGCTGGTGCGGGAAACGATCCAGAAACGATACGGGCAGGCCGACATCGGTGATGACCTTGCGCATGCGCTCTTCGCGGTCGCCAAGCTTGTGGATCGCAAGCGATTCCGAAAGCACGGTGCGCACCGACTGGCGGGGATGCAGGGAACCATAGGGGTCCTGAAACACCATCTGCAGCATGCGGCACCGCTCGATCAGCGGCATGTCGCGCACCGATCTGCCGTCGATAAGGATATCGCCGGTCCAGAAATCGTTGAGCATGGAGACGCAGCGAAGCACGGTGGATTTGCCCGAACCGCTTTCGCCGACCAGCCCGAAGCACTCGCCCGGCTCGACGCGGAAGGATACGGAAGGCAGCACTTTCAGCGCCGTGTGGCCGCTGCCGAAAGTGATGGAGAGATCGCGGGTTTCGACGGAAACGGCCATTATACGTTCTCCTCCAGCCATTCGGGGCGACGGTCCAGCACCGCAAGCGGCGCGCGTGTGCCACCGATGCGCGGCTGTGCCGCCAGCAGGCCGCGCGTATAGGGATGCTGCGCCTGATCGAGATCGCGCGCGGCCAGCGTTTCCACCACACGGCCGGAATACATGATGAGCACCCGGTCGCAGAAATTGCGCACGAGATTGAGGTCGTGACTGATCATGATCAGGCCGATGCCGCGATCGCGCACGAGACCGTCGAGAATATTCAGCACCTGCAGCCGCACCGTCACGTCAAGCGCCGACGTCGGCTCATCGGCAATGACGAGATCGGGATCGGCAAGCAGCATCATGGCGATCATGACGCGCTGGCCCATGCCGCCGGAGATTTCATGCGGATATTGCTCGTAAACGCGGGCGGCATCGCGGATTTTCACTGCATCGAGCATGGCAAGCGCCTTTTCCCGGGCCTCCTGTTTCGAAGCCTTGAAGTGGCGCAGATAGGTTTCCGTTACCTGATCGCCGACCCTACGGATGGGATTGAGAGAGAATTTCGGATCCTGAAGGATCATCGACATGCGCCGGCCGCGAACCTTCAGCATCTCTTTCTCATCGAGCGAGAGAAGATCGAGGCCATCGAAATCCAGCCTGTCGGCGGTGATCGTCGCCGATGGCAAAAGGCGCAGCAAGGCGCGGCCGACGGTGGATTTGCCCGAGCCGCTTTCACCGACGATACCAAGCCGTTCCCGGCCAAGGGTGAAGGAAATGCCCCGCACCGCCTCGGTGGGTGAGCCGCCATAACGGATGCGGAGATTTTCGACGTCAAGAATTGGTTTTTCCATGACCTATCTCCGGTTCATCTGCTTCGGGTCGAGCGCATCCCGCAGGCCGTCTCCCAGAAGGTTGAAGGCGAGGCTGACGGACAGGATCGCAACGCCGGGGAAGGTCACCAGCCACCAGCTATCCAGCATGTAACGGCGGCCGGTGGCGATCATCGCCCCCCATTCCGGCAGCGGCGGCTGCGCGCCGAGACCGAGAAAGCCGAGGCCGGCGGCGGTGAGAATGACGGTCGCCATGTTCAGCGTCAGGCGGATGAGGACCGAGGGCAGACACATGGGCATGATCGATTTAACGATGATGCGCAGAGGCGACGCGCCCTGAAGCCGCGCAGCGGCAATATAATCCGCCTTGCGGAAGGTCATGGCTTCGGCGCGCGCAAGGCGCGCGATCGGCGGCCATGAGGTGAGCGCGATGGCAATGATCGCGTTGTTGAGGCTGGGGCCGAGCGCTGCGACGAAGGCGAGCGACAGGATGAGGCTCGGGAACGACAGGAAGATATCCGTGATGCGCATCATCACCGTGTCGAACTTGCCGCCGAGATAACCGGAAGCCGTGCCGACCAGAAGGCCGACGGGACCAACAATGATCGATACCAGCGAGATGATGGTGAGCGTGATGCGCGCGCCCCAGAGAAGGCGGCTATAGATGTCGCGCCCCAGCTCATCCGTGCCGAAGACATGGCCGTTACCCGGCGCCTGCAGCGTATTGGCGAGATCCTGCACATAAGGGTCATGCGTCGCAAGCCAGGGCGCAAAAACAGCGGCGATGACGAGCAGCAGCAGGACGGCCAGGCCGAAAGCCGATGTCGGGCTTTTCAGCAGGAAAACAACGATGTTCTTCAGCGCGTTCAAGGGCACGGGAAGGCGAGAGGAAGTTTCTGCACGGGCCGTCATCAGCGGGTCCTCGGATCGAAAAAGCGGTAGAGAATGTCGGACAGGAGGTTGAGCCCGATGAAGATGACGCCGACGATAAGCACGCAGGTCATCACGGCATTCATGTCGCCGATGATAAGATTGCTGGTGAGATATTGCCCGAAACCCGGCCAGGCGAAGACGGTCTCAATGAGAACCGCGCCTTCCAGCAGCGAACCATAGGCAAGGGCGATGATGGTGACGAGCTGCACCCGGATATTGCCAAAGGCATGCAGCCACACCGTCTGCCGCTGCGACAGACCTTTGACGCGCGCTGTCGTCACATATTCCTGGCCCAGCTGGTCCAGCATGAAGCTGCGCGTCATGCGGGTGATATAGGCCGAGGAGGAATAACCGAGCAAAGCGGCGGGAAGGATCAGGTGGTTGATGGCCGACCAGAAAACCTCCATATCGCCCGCAAGCAGGCTGTCTATCAGCAGAAAGCCCGTCCGCTCCTCAACCAGTCCGATATAGAACTGGTCCATGCGGCCACCGCCGCCGACAAGGCCGAGATGGGCGTAAAAAACGATCAGCGCGATCATGCCGGTCCAGAAGATCGGCATGGAATGGCCGAACAGGCTGAGCACACGTACCAGATGATCCTGCCAGCGGTCTTTATTGACCGCGGCATAAACACCCATGGGAATGCCAAGGCCGGCACCGATCAGGATCGCAAAGGTCGCAAGCTCCATCGTCGCCGGCATGACCCTGATGATATCCTCGATGACCGGACGACCGGTGCGGATCGAGGTTCCAAAATCGCCGCTGAAGACATCACCGAGATAATAGATGAACTGCTGCCACAGCGGACGGTCGAAACCGAGCGCATGATAGACCTGTTCATAGGTTTCGCGCGTCGCATCCTCGCCAACGATGGCCCGCACTGGATCGGCCGGCATCAGGCGACCGATAAAAAAGGTCAGCAGCAGCAATCCAAGCAGCGTAACGGCAATACTTCCGATCTGGCCGGACAGGCCATAAAGCGAAAGGCGTCTTTTTGACATGATTCCTCCCTTGCCAGAGATCGATTGCGCAAGTGACCAAGGCGCAATCCTGTCTGACAACTATTCGCAAGTTGTCACAGGTGTTGAGAGCTGTCAAGCGCGTGACTGTGAAATCCGCATCGCCGAGGGCTCTGAAAGGCGTGCCTCGAGGAGGAATCTCATGCTGAAATCATCCGGCTTTCGTGTTGCTTTGGGAAAAAGCACTTGTGTTGCGGCACCCGTAAAAGCCTGTATTCTCCGACTTCGCGGAATGCGCGGACGCTAGCTGGGCGGGCGGTGGCACCGATGACATCCGTGCCGACAGGGGGAGGAAAATATGGCTGACGTGACACTTCTGGCATTTGCAGTGGTCGCCTTTATCGGCATTGCCACGCCCGGCCCTACCGTCTTGCTCGCGCTTGCAAATGGCTCAAGATTCGGAGTACGCCGCGCCATGATCGGCATGGCTGGCGCTGTCCTCTCGGATTTCGTCCTGATCGGCGCAGTAGCACTAGGATTGGGTGCCTTGCTCGCCGCCTCCGAATTCTGGTTCAGCGTCGTCAAATGGGTGGGCGTCTGTTATCTAGCCTTCCTCGGCATCATGCTTTTGCGCTCAAGAGGCACGCTCGATGGTGCTCTTCAATCCGCAGAGGCCAACGGGGTCGCTTCCGCCCGCTCGATTTTCCTCAAGAGCTTTCTCGTGGCGGTCACCAACCCCAAGGGATATCTGTTCTTTTCCGCTTTCCTGCCGCAATTCATCGATCCCGCCGCGCCGCAGATCCAGCAATATGCGGCGCTTGCGCTGATCTTCGCCGGCATCGATTTCATCGTGATGTTCGGATATGCCCTGCTCGGCTCGCAGGCCGTCCGGCTGTTGCGGAAAACCGGAGCCCTGTGGCTCGACCGGATTTGCGGCGGCGCGCTTCTGACGCTTGCCGCCTCCCTGGCCTTCTATCGGCGGGCGACTGCGTAACCCACTGACCTCTAGGCCATTTCCGGCTCATTCAGCGGCAGTGCGTGAGCGCAGAAGCACCTTGTAGCGCTCAAGACTGCCGCGCAGATGCGCCGCCATATGTTGACGGGCGGCATCGGCATCACCTTCGATGATGGCATCGACAATCCTCGCATGCTCCTCCTGGAGATGCAGGTTGTAGTCCTTCGGACGCGACCCGGGCGCTGCCCCCTGCAATTCGCCGCGGGGAATGATGCCGGAGCGAATGAGCTGAAGAAACTCGGGAAACCGCCTGTTTTGCGTCGCCTGCGCAATTGCCAGATGGAACTCGAAATCAGCATCCCGCGTCGGCAGCCCGGCGGCAAGACAGTCGCCGACGCGCCGGTGCGCATCCACAATCGCCTCCACCTGCACGGCGGAACGGCGCGATGCCGCAAGCCCGGCGGATTCGACCTCGAAAACGGTGCGCAATTCCAGCAATTCGATCACCGAGGAAATTCGCCCCACGGCCAGATCGTTAAAAGGCAGTTCCTTGGCCGGCTTTACTTCGACGGCAAAAACGCCTGCGCCCTTGCGGGCTTCAACGAGACCATCGGCGCGCAGAATGGCGATGGCTTCGCGCACCACCGTGCGGCTGACGGAATATTCCCGCGTCAGGGCGCTTTCGCTCGGAAGACGATCACCGGGGCGGAAAACGCCTTCCGCCAGATCCCGCCGCAATGCCGAACTGATTTTCGCCGCGAGCGATACCCCCTGCTTCGTGATGCTCTCAACGTCCATTCCGGCCCACCTGTTTTAAACTTGTCTGGCATGTTAGCAAACACCCGCCACATTGCAAGGGCCGGACCTCCTCACCACCGCGACTGTTGCCGCCCTCACGCCGCAGCCATGGCCGAACTGCTGGAAAAGCGGCTTCTATATTCACCCGGTGAAAGGCCGAGAATGCGGTGGAACACCCGGCGGAAGGCCGCGGCATCCTCATAACCCACCGACCATGCGATCTGATCGACCGAACGGCGGGTGAATTCCAGCAATTCCCGCGCCTTGCCGACCCGCAGATGCTGGACATATTCAATCGGCTTCATGCCTGTCGCCGCCTTGAAGCGGCGCAGGAAGGTCCGCTCCTCCAGCCCGGCATGGCCTGCCATGTCGGTAACGCTCGTCGCCCGCCCGGCACGGGCCTGCAGCCAGTGCTGCACCTTCAGGATCGGCTCGTCGCCATGCGTCAGCCTTGGGGCGAAACTGCTATAATGGCGTTGTTCACGCCCCGAAGGGTCGATCAGCAGGAACTTGCCGGTCTCGATCATCACCGAAGGTCCGAGCAGCCGGTCGACGATGCGCAGGCCAAGATCGGTCCATGCCATCAGCCCGCCAGCCGTGATGATATCGCCATCCTCTATGACGATCTTGTCTATCTCCAGCCGGATATCGGGAAAACGCTCGCGGAACCGCTCGGCAAACAGCCAGTGGGTGGTGGCCGGGCGACCGGACAGGAGGCCCGTTGCCGCAATCATGAAGGAGCCGCCGCAACTGGCGGCGAGCGTCGCCCCCTGCGCATGCCGATCCAGCAGCCAGCGGGCATAAGGCTCGGCTTCCTCGATCTCAGCGGGCCCCGTCAACCGGCCGGGTACAACGAAAATGTCGGGATGTCCTGACTGCCCGGAATGAGTGTCGTGACAGCGGGAAAATTCACCGCCCTCGCCCATGCTCCAGTGGCTGACCCGCAATTTCGGTCCGCCGCGATCCTGGGAAAATACCGATGCGATGGCAAAAAGATCGGTGATGCCGTGCACCATGGCGATCTGACAGTCCCGATAGAGGACCAGACCGACTTCCAGCGCGCTTCCCGTTACACCCGCCATGCGCCCACACCCCGTTTTGTCAGTTTCGGCTCGCTTTCTGTCAGAAGCGCCAATCCAGCCCCGGCTGTCTCCAGAGTATCTCTATTCCCACGGGACGCAAGCAAGCTCCCTGCAACAGGAGAGAGAGCCATGACAACGATCACCACCAGAGACGGAACGCACATCTTCTACAAGGACTGGGGTCGCAAAGACGGCCAGCCCATCATCTTCTCCCACGGCTGGCCGCTCAGCGCCGATACGTGGGATGCGCAGATGGTGTTCTTTGCCAATCAGGGTTTCCGCACCATCGCCCATGACCGCCGCAGCCACGGCCGCTCCGACCAGGTCTGGCATAACAATAACATGGATCAATATGCCGACGATCTGGCCGAACTGATCGAACAGCTCGATCTTCACGACATCATTCTGGTCGGCCATTCCACCGGCGGCGGCGAGGTCACACGCTATATCGGTCGCCATGGTACGGCCCGCGTCGCCAAGATCGCCCTCATCGGCGCGGTGCCGCCGCTGATGCTGAAGACGGAAAGCAATGTCATCGGCCTGCCGATCGATGTTTTCGACGGCATCCGCAAGGGCACCTACGACAATCGCAGCCAGTTCTTCAAGGATTTGACCATTCCCTTCTACGGTTACAACCGCGAAGGCGCCGTGATTTCGCAAGGCATCCGCGACGAATTCTGGCGTCAGGGCATGATGGGCGGGCTCAAGGGTCAGCTCGACAGCATTCGCGCTTTCTCGGAAAGCGATTTCCACCAGGATCTGAAGGCCTTCGACAAACCCACGCTGGTTCTGCACGGTGATGACGACCAGATCGTGCCGGTCGGCGCTTCGGCACTCTCCACGGTCAAGATCGTCAAACACGCGGTCCTCAAAATCTACGAAGGCGCCGACCATGGCCTGACGCAGACCCATCAGGACCGCTTCAACGCCGACCTCCTCGCCTTCATCAACGCCTGAAACCACCGGACACAGGAGACACGGGACATGACACAGAATACATTTCTCATCACCGGCGCATCCGACGGCATCGGCGCGGTCTATGCCGAACGTCTGGCAAAACGCGGCCATGATCTCATCCTCGTGGCGCGGCGCGCCGAAAAGCTGAAGACACTGGCAACCCAACTGGAGAAGGATCACCATATCGCGGTCGAGGTTCTCTCCGCCGACCTTTCCAGAGCAGAAGACCTCGAAAAGGTCGAGGCACGACTGCGCGATGACCGGCGGATCACAGGCCTCGTCAACAATGCCGGTATTGCCGGTGAAGGCGCCATCACGGCGCTGGACCCGGCCTATGTCACGACGATGATCAACCTCAATATCCTTGCCGTCACCCGGCTTGCAGCGGCGATCGCGCCGCGGCTTGCCGCCGATGGCAAAGGCACGATCATCAACATCACATCGGTAACGGCCCTGATGCCGGCGGCATTTACCGCCGTCTATCCGGCAACCAAGGCCTTTGTGCTCGCCTTCACCGAAGCGCTGCAGGCGCAGCTTTCCCCGTCCGACGTGCGGGTTCAGGGTGTCCTGCCGGGTATTACCCGCACGGCGATCTGGGAAGAGGAGCGGCTCGAGGCCATTCCGGCCGCCATGGTCATGGATGTTTACGAGATGGTGGATGCGGCCCTTGCCGGTCTCGATCTTGGCGAGACCCTGACCATTCCTTCGCTGCCGGATGCGGCCGATTTCGAAAATTTCCTTGCAGCCCGCGCAGCATTGAGGCCCAATCTGTCGCATGCACTTGCCGCCAGCCGGTATCGTGCAACTCAAACCGAATAGAGGGAGACGCATCATGATCCTCGGACTGACCATTCCCCAATTCACGACATTGCACGTTGCCCTGAGCCTCATTGGCATCGTAACCGGACTGATCGCCCTGCCCGCTTATGCGGCGGGGCGGTGGATGCCGCGCATGATGGCGCTTTTCCTCGTCACCACGCTCGCCACCACACTCACTGGCTTTCTGTTTCCAATCGGAAATTTCACACCGGCACTCGGCGTCGGCATCATCTCGACCCTCGTTCTGGCAATCGCACTGGTTGCGCTTTACGGATACGGTCTGAATGGCAGGGCGCGCATTATTTATACGATCACCGCCACGATCAGCCTTTATCTCAATATGTTTGTGTTGATCGTTCAGGCCTTTCTCAAGGTCGAAACACTCAACAACCTGGCACCGAACGGCAATGAACCGCCCTTTGTAGTCGCCCAGACGGTTCTGCTTGTTGCAGCCATCTGTCTCGGCTGGAAAGCGACACGCCGCAGGCTCGCCGTCTGAAACGAGCCGAAGTTCGAACCGGCTTCCGGGGAAATGCCTTTTGCCTGAGTGCTTTCAGGCACTAGGCATGTTTTTGCATGCCGAATACAGGCAATCTCCGCTCATCCGTCACAAAACGAAGAAATCCCGTCTCTAGGGTTTCCTCCCGAATCTCTCCTGAAATCCAGCGGGAGATATCCGGAACGAAGACGCTTTTCGCCTCTTGCAAACAAACAATATACATTATATAATAATATATATTAATTTATTACAACAGGAGATGCCGATGAATGCCGTGAAGATCAACGAGCGTCTGACCGTTGCGGGCCAGCCGATGATCGCCGATTTCCAATCGCTCTCCGCCGAGGGCTATAAAAGCATCATCAATGCCCGGCCTGATGGTGAAGAGCCCGGTCAGCCAGGCAATGTGCAGGAAAAAAGCGCCGCCAGCGCGGCAGGCATGGAATATGGCTTCATCCCGGTCAGCGGCCCTGCCATCACCGAAGCCGATATCCGCGCCTTCCAGCAGAAAATGGCGGAAGCGGACGGCCCCGTTTTCGCCCATTGCAAGGGCGGCACGCGCGCACTCACGCTTCATGTTCTCGGCGAAGCGCTGGATGGACGCATCGAGCGGGGCGACATCGAGGCTTTCGGCAAGGCGCATGGCTTTGACCTTTCCGGCGCCACCCGCTGGCTGGAGCGACGCGAAGCGGCGGTTCCACACGTCAAGGCCTTCTTCGATCCGCGCACATGGAGCGTGCAATATGTCGTTTCCGATCCTGCGACCAAGCGCTGCGCCATTATCGACCCGGTCTATGATTTCGATGAGAAGTCCGGTGCAACCGGAACCATGAATGCCGACGCCATTCTGGATTATGTGGCGAGCCAGGGCCTGTCGGTGGAATGGATTCTCGATACCCATCCCCATGCCGACCATTTTTCCGCCGCCCATTACCTGAAGCAGAAGACCGGTGCGCAGACGGCGATCGGCGCGAAAGTTACCGGCGTACAGAGGCTCTGGCAGGAGAAATATAACTGGCCGGATCTCGAAACCGACGGCTCGCAATGGGACCGGCTGTTCGAGGCGGGCGACAGGTTCGATATCGGCTCCCTGGAAGCGCGCGTGCTGTTTTCACCCGGGCATACGCTGGCCTCCGTGACCTATGTGGTAGGAGATGCCGCCTTTGTGCACGATACGCTTTTCATGCCCGATTCCGGCACTGCGCGCGCTGATTTTCCGGGCGGCAGCGCCAGAGAACTCTGGGCGTCCATTCAGGACATTCTCGCCCTTCCCGACGAAACACGGCTTTTCACCGGCCATGATTATCAGCCCGGCGGCCGCGCTCCGAAATGGGAAAGCACCGTTGGCGAACAGAAACGCAGCAATCCGCATCTGGCCGGCATGACGGAGGAGGGCTTCATCCGTCTCAGGGAAACACGGGATCGCACATTGCCGATGCCTAAGCTCATTCTCCATGCGCTGCAGGTCAATATTCGCGGCGGCCGTCTGCCGGAGCCGGAAGAGAATGGCAAGCGTTACCTGAAATTCCCGCTCGACGTGCTGGAGGGCAGCATATGGTAAAGGAAAACACGCGGGAAAAGCGCCCGCACATTGCTGCAATTCCCCTTCCCGCCATGGAGGAGAGGGCTGTCGAGGTCGCGCTGCTTCTGAAAACACTTGCCCACCCGGCGCGGTTGATGCTCGCCTGCACGCTGGCGCAGGGGGAATTTTCCGTCGGCGAACTGGAGGTCAAGCTGGATATCCGCCAGCCGACGCTTTCCCAGCAGCTGGGCGTGCTGCGGGAAGCCGGCGTGGTCGAAACCCGGCGCGACGCCAAGCAGATTTTCTACCAACTGAGCGAAGCGAAAGCAGCGCAACTGATCGAGGCCCTTTACACCATATTCTGCGCGCCGGAGGAGGAGACCCTGTGAGCCCCTACTGGCCCTCTCTTTTCGGCGGCATGCTGCTCGGTCTTGCCAGTATTATGCTGTTTCTTTTTAACGGCCGTATTGCCGGCATCAGCGGGATCATGGGCAAAATGCTCGGCAAGGAGCGGCGTCTTGCCGATCTCGCCTTCGTCACCGGCTTGCTGGCCGGACCTTATATCTATGCTGTGGCCTTCGGCCGGCTGCCTGCCATCACCCTCGTTGCACCATGGCCGCTCATCCTCATTGCCGGCCTGCTGGTGGGTTTTGGCACACGCATGGGCTCCGGCTGCACGTCCGGCCACGGCATCATGGGACTGGCGCGATTTTCCCGGCGCTCCATCGCAGCGACCGTAACCTTCGTGATATCAGGCATCTGTGCCGCGACGATAGCAGGAGCCCTGTCATGAAAAATCCGGCCGTGGCCCGTGTTGCCCTGGCATTGGCCGCAGGAGCGCTGTTCGGCTTCGGCCTCTCGCTGTCAGGCATGGTCGATCCCGCCCGTGTTTCCGGCTTTCTCGACGTGGCAAGCGGCCATTGGGACCCGAGCCTGATATTCGTTCTCGGCGGTGCTGTGATGGTCGCCGCGCCGGGTGTGCTGCTCAGCCGACGTCTTGCCAGGCCCGTCCTCACTGAGGATTTCAACCTGCCCGCAAAAACCCGCATCGACCGGCCGCTCATAACAGGCTCGGCCATTTTCGGCATCGGTTGGGGGCTTGCCGGTTTCTGCCCCGGCCCGGCACTATCGGCTCTCGCCCTCGGGCTGATGCCGGTCGTTCTTTTCGTCTGCGCCATGATTGCCGGCATGCTGGTCCACGACCGTCTCTACGCAAAACAGCCATAACACAGACGCTCGTCCCGAACGCGGGAAACGGGCAGTCGCGCGGGGCTGGAACGCTCCCGCGCGACTCGTTTGATTAGAGGTCGATCAGGCTCTTGCCCGTCATTTCCGGCGGCAGCGGCACATTCATCAATTGCAGCAAGGTGGGCGCGACATCGGCGAGAATACCGGCATGCAGCTTTGCACCTTCCGGCCCGCCAAAAAGGATCACCGGCACCGGATTGGTGGTGTGGGCCGTGTGCGGGCCGCCGGTCACCGGGTCGACCATGGTTTCGCAATTGCCGTGGTCGGCAATGACAAGCATCGCGCCACCCACTTTTTCGAGCGCGGCAACGACGGCACCAAGTCCGCGATCCACGGCTTCGCAGGCCTTGATTGCGGCCTGCAGATCGCCGGTATGGCCGACCATGTCAGGGTTGGCGTAATTGGTAACGATAAGATCGTAACCCTTGCCGATCGCCTCGACGAATTTCTCCGTCACCTCGGGCGCGCTCATCTCAGGCTGCAGGTCGTAGGTCGCAACCTTCGGCGATTTCGGCATGAAGCGGTCTTCGCCGACTTCCGGCTCTTCCTTGCCGCCATTCAGGAAGAAGGTGACATGCGGATATTTTTCCGTCTCGGCGAGGCGAAACTGCGTGAGCCCCTGTTTTGCCACCCAGGCGCCGAGCGTATTGACGATATCGCGCTTGGGGTAGGCCGTCGTCATGAAATGGCTGTGGCGGGTGGAATATTCAACCATACCGAGCAGCGCCGAAAGCACGGGCTTTTCGCGCGGAAAACCGTCGAAATCATTGGCACCAATGGCAAGCAGGATTTCACGCGCACGGTCGGCGCGGAAATTCAGGCAGAACAGGCCGTCGCCAGCCTTGAAACCTTCATAACCATCGATCACCGTTGGCAGGATGAATTCGTCGGTGACATTGTTTTTGTAGCTCTGGGCAACGGCGCTCACCGCATCCCGCGCGTGTTCGCCTTTCGCCAGAACCATGGCGTCATAGGCTTTCTCGACGCGCTCCCAGCGATTGTCGCGATCCATCGCATAATAACGGCCGATTACCGTGCCGATGCTGGCGCCTTGCGGCAGGCTCGCTACCAGCGCCGCCACAAAATCTTCAGCCGATTGCGGCGCGACGTCGCGGCCATCGGTGATGGCATGCACCACGACCTTCAGGCCGTGGCTGATCATCAACCTCACCGCCGCCTGGCCGTGGAGGATATGGCCATGGACGCCGCCATCGGAAACCACGCACATCAGATGCGCCACACCGCCCGCGGCTTTTACCTTGGCTGCGAAATCAAGCATCGCCGCATTGCGGAAAAAGCTGCCATCCTCGATCGCCAGATCGATCTGGCCGAGATCCATGGCAACGATGCGGCCGGCGCCGATATTGGTGTGGCCGACTTCGGAATTACCCATCTGCCCGGTCGGCAGACCGACATTCGGGCCGAAGGTGGTCAGCGTCGCATTCGGGCAGGTGGCAAAAAGCCGGTCCATGGTCGGCGTGTTCGCCAGAACAGGCGCATTGCTGGATGTATCCTCACTCAGCCCCCAGCCATCGAGAATAGTCAGGACAACGGGTCTGGGAGTTTGCATGGGAGGACCTTCTTCGTTCGGTTGCCGGCGGAGGGCGGACCGCCGGGCACCGGAGCGCCCTCTTCCGCCACTATGATCATGATGAGAAAACATGCTTCTCGTTCTTCTCTTCTATACCCGAAGATGACGAACGCAAGCCTATACCGACAGCGAAACAGTTCCGTGAAGGTCGAAAACGGCGGCTTAAAAACTCACCCCCTCATTCCTGTGCTCGTCACAGAAATCCAGCCGACGCGTGTCTGCGCGGCGGAGAGACCCCTTTCAACCCAAGGGCCTGGGCTGGAAGGATCCCTGTGACGAGCACAGGGATGAGAAGCGCGTGGCGGAGTGGTCGCCGGTCTCCTTCACTCGATGAAAATCAGCGCGGGCTTCTCCAGCAGTGCCTTGACGGCCTGGATGAAGACCGCCGCGTCCCAGCCGTCGACGACACGGTGATCGAAGCTGGAAGACAGGTTCATCATCTTGCGCGGCACAAAGCGAATTCCATCCCAGACCGGCCGCGTCATGATCTTGTTGACGCCGATGATCGCCACTTCGGGGTGATTGATGAGGGGCGTCGAAACGACGCCGCCCAAGGCTCCCAACGAACTGATGGTGATGGTGGAGCCCATCAGTTCTTCCCGATGCGCCGTGCCGGTGCGGGCGGCTTCTGCAACGCGCGCGACTTCCTCTGCGCATTCCCAGAGGCCGAGCGTTTCCGTGTGACGCACGACCGGGACCGTCAGGCCCGACGGCGTCTGCGTGGCGATGCCGATATGAACGGCTTCATAGTGGCTGACGACCCCTTTTTCGTCATCAAAGGTGGCATTCATGCCGGGATGATCCGCAACGGCTTTCACCAGCGCGCGCATCAGAAACGGCAGGATCGTCAGCTTCGGTTGCCCGGAACGGCGGTTGCCGTTCATGGTCGCCCGCAAATCCTCCAGATCGGTCACGTCGACTTCCTCGACATAGGTGATGTGGGGAATTCGGGAGGCGGAAAGCACCATCTTCTCGGCAATCTTGCGCCTGAGCCCGGTCACCTTCACCTCCTCGACGGCGCTATCGTGGGGCGCTATCGGCTCGGGGCGTTCAGGCCGCCCCCGCACGGTTAAAAACCCGTCGAGATCGGCATGGGTAATATGCCCATCCGCGCCCGTTCCCTTGACCTGTGCGAGATCGATATCGAGATCGTCGGCGCGCTGGCGGACGGCGGGGGATGCCAGCGGTTTGTGGTGCAGTTCGGCTGCGGGCGCCGGTGGCCCCTCCTCGGTCTGGCGCGCCGTCGGCTGGGTTTCAACGGGTGGCGGCGTGTCCGTCATGTCGGCTGGTGCTTCCGTTATCTGGGCGGGCGCTTCCGCTTCCGGCATGCTGCCATTGGGCGCAACGGCTGCGACATCGGTTTCAATGCGCAGGAGCGGCGCCTTCACCGGCACGGTGTTTCCAACCGTCACGGCGAGCCAGGTGACCACGCCCGCCACGGGTGAGGGGATTTCAACCGTCGCCTTGTCCGTCATCACCGCGGCCAGCACCATGTCTTCATGGACGAGATCACCCGGTTTGACGTTCCATTCCACCAGTTCGGCTTCCGCCACACCTTCACCGACATCAGGCATAGTGAGAACAAATTCCGCCATAATCAGGCCTCCATGACTTCGACAAGGGCTCGCCCGACGCGGGCAGGTCCCGGAAAATAGTCCCATTCCTGCGCATGGGGATAAGGCGTATCCCAGCCGGCGACGCGGACGACGGGAGCCTCCAGATGATAAAAACAATGTTCCTGCACCAGCGATACGACTTCCGCCCCGAAGCCGGAGGTCAGCGTTGCCTCATGCACCATGACGCAGCGGCCGGTCTTCGAAACCGATTTCACGATGGTATCGAGATCGAGCGGCAAGAGGCTGCGAAGGTCGATAATCTCGGCATCCACGCCGGTCTCTTCCGCCGCCGCCAGCGCCACATGCACCATGGTGCCATAAGCGATGACGGTGACATCGTTTCCGGGGCGGCGGATTTCGGCCTTGCCGATGGGAATGGTGTAGTGCCCTTCCGGCACCTCGCCCATCTCGTGTTTGGACCAGGGCGTTACCGGCCGGTCATGGTGCCCGTCGAAGGGGCCGTTATAAAGCCGCTTCGGCTCCAGAAACATCACGGGGTCGGGGTCTTCGATGGATGCGATCAGCAGCCCCTTGGCATCATAAGGATTGGAAGGGACCACCACCTTCAGCCCGCAGACATGGGTGAAGAGGGCTTCCGGGCTCTGGCTGTGCGTCTGCCCGCCAAAAATCCCGCCGCCGGTGGGCATGCGGAGAACGATCGGGCAGGTGAAATCGCCATTGGAGCGATACCGGATACGCGCCGCTTCCTGGGTGATCTGGTCATAGGCGGGATACATATAATCGGCGAACTGGATTTCGACGCAAGGCCGCAGACCATAAGCGGCCATGCCAATCGCCGTGCCGACAATGCCGGATTCGCTGATCGGCGCGTCGAAACAGCGCGTCTTGCCGTATTTTCCCTGCAGCCCCTGCGTGGCGCGGAAGACGCCGCCGAAATAGCCCACATCCTCACCGAAAACCACGACATCGTCGCTGCGCTCCATGGAGACATCCATGGCGCTGCGGACGGCTTCGATCATAGTCATTCTTGTCATGTCTCACCACCCTGCCTTCTGGCGCTGGCGGGCGAGATGCGGCGGCATCTCGGCGTAGACGCCTTCGAAAATATCCTTTTTCGGCGGTTTTCCACCCTCATGCAGCGTACCGTGGCTTTCCGCCTCGCGCTGGGCTTCCAGCACCTCATCGGCGATTTCCGCCTCCGCCTGCCGGTGCCGCTCGTCCGACCAGACGCCGCGCAGGACGAGATGTTTCTTGAGCCTCAGAACCGGGTCACCCAGGGGCCACGCCTCGGACTCCGTCTTGGGGCGATAAGCGCTCGGATCATCCGAGGTGGAATGGGCGCCGACACGATAGGTGACATATTCGATCAGCGTCGGACCGAGGTTGCGGCGCGCCCGTTCCACGGCCCAGCGCGCCACGGCATAAACGGCGAGATAATCATTGCCATCGACCCGGAGTGCGGGAATGCCGAAACCCAGCCCGCGCGCCGCAAAGGTGCCAGAACCGCCGCGCGCAATGCCCTGAAAGGTGGAAATCGCCCATTGGTTATTGACGATGTTGAGGATGACCGGCGCCTTATAGGTGGAGGCAAAGACCATTGCCGAGTGAAAATCCGACTCCGCCGTCGAACCGTCGCCGATCCAGGCGGCCGCGATTTTCGTATCGCCCTTGATGGCCGAGGCCATCGCCCAGCCGACGGCCTGCACATATTGCGTGGCGAGATTGCCTGACACGGTGAAGAAGCCGTGTTCCTTCGAGGAATAGAGAACCGGCAATTGCCGCCCGTGCAGCGGGTCGAGCTCGTTGGAGTAAATCTGGTTCATCATGGTGACGAGCGGATAGTCATCGGCAATGAGCAGTCCCGCCTGCCGGTAGGTCGGGAAATTCATGTCGCCTTTGGAAAGCGCCTTGCGGAAAGCGCAACTGACAGCCTCTTCGCCCAGATGCTGCATGTAGAAGGACGTCTTGCCCTGCCGCTGCGCCATCAGCATGCGGGCATCGAAAGCCCGCAGCCGCATCATGTTTTTGAGGCCCACCAGCAATTCCTCGTCCGAGAGCAGCCCGGCCCACGGCCCGACGGCCTCACCCTGATGATTGAGGACACGGATGATCGAATAGGCGAGATCGCGCATGCTTTCAGGGGCGGCATCCACCTCCGGGCGTGGCACGGAGCCGGCCTTGGGTATTTTCACATTGGAGAAATCCGGCTGGTCACCGGGCCGCACCGCTGGCTCCGGCACATGCAGGCTGAGATGCGTGGTTTCGGTAATATCCATTCTACTCCTCCCATCGCCATCTCCTCCAGACGACGAAACAATTTTCAGAGGTTGCGCGCGATGACCATCCGCTGGACATCGCTGGTTCCCTCGTAAATCTGGCAGATGCGCACATCGCGATAGATCCGCTCCACCGGATAATCCGCCATGTAGCCGTAACCGCCGTGAATCTGGATGGCGTCCGAGCAGACACGCTCGGCCATTTCGGAAGCAAAGAGCTTGGCCATCGAGGCTTCCGAAAGGCAGGGTTCGCCCGCCTCCTTCAGCGCCGCCGCATGCAGCACCAGCTGCCGCGCCGCCGTAATCCGCGTCGCCATATCCGCAAGCCGAAACGCCACCGCCTGATGCTCGATGATTGCCTGCCCGAAGGCCTTGCGTTCGCGGGCATAGTCCCGCGCCGCCTCGAAAGCGGCCTGCGCCATGCCGACCGCCTGCGCGGCGATACCGATGCGGCCGCCTTCCAGATTGGCGAGCGCAATGCGATATCCCTGCCCCTCTTCGCCGAGCCGCAATTCGACTGGGACTGCCATGTCGGTGAAGGCGATCTGGCAGGTATCGGACGAATGCAGGCCGAGTTTTTCCTCAACCCTGATTACCTCGTAACCCGGTGTATCAGTCGGCACGATGAAGGCGCTGATGCCCTTCTTTCCCGCCGCCGGATCGGTGACGGCAAAAACGATGACGACGTCGCCATTCTTGCCTGATGTGATGAACTGTTTCGCGCCGTCGAGAATATAACGGTCGCCGTCGCGCCGGGCGCGGGTCTTAAGATTGGAAGCGTCGGAACCGGCCTGCGGTTCGGTCAGCGCAAAACCGCCGATCCATTCGCCGGAGGCGAGCTTGGGCAGGAAACGCTGCTTCTGGTCTTCCGTGCCGAATTTCAGAATCGGCACGCAGCCGACCGAATTGTGGACGCTCATGATGGTGGAACAGGCGCCGTCACCGGCGGCGATTTCCTCCAGCGCCAGGGCATAGGCGACAGCACCGGTTTCCGACCCGCCATAGTCCTCGGAGACCAGCATGCCGAGAAAGCCGAGTTCACCCATTTCTTTCAGTTCGTCTTTCGGGAACCGGCTTTCCCGGTCGCGCGCGGCGGCACCGGGGGCAAGCCGCTCGCGGGCGAAATCACGGGCCATGTCCCTGATCTGCTGCTGGGCTTCATTCAGGATCATCGCCGCCTCCCCTCAGTGCAGTTCAACCGCGAGCGCGGTCGCTTCACCGCCGCCGATACAGACGGCGGCAACGCCACGTTTCAGCCCGTGACGCTGCAAGGCCGCAAGCAAGGTGACGACGATACGTGCACCCGAAGCCCCGATGGGATGGCCGAGTGCGCAGGCACCGCCATGCATATTCACCTTCTCATGCGGCAAATCGAGATCGCGCATCGCCGCCATCGCCACCACGGCAAAGGCCTCGTTGATTTCGAACAGATCGATATCCTTCGCCGACCAGCCGGTTTTCTCGAACAGCTTTTTCATTGCTCCCACGGGAGCTGTCGGAAATTTCGCCGGCGCATCGGCATGGGCGGCCTGGCCGATAATGGTCGCCAGCGGTGAAAGGCCCCGCCTTTCCGCCTCGGACCGGCGCATGAGAACAAGAGCGGCCGCGCCATCGGAAATGGAGCTGGAATTGGCGGCCGTCACCGTTCCACCATCGCGAAAGGCGGGCTTCAGTTGCGGGATTTTTTCCGGGCGGGCCTTCCCCGGCTGTTCGTCTACGGCAACATCGCCGACAGAAGTGATTTCCGCCTCGAAAGCCCCTTCCGCGATAGCGCGTCGGGCGCGTTCCAGTGAAGCCAACGCGTAATCATCCTGCATGGCGCGCGTGAACTGATAATCTTGCGCGCAATCTTCCGCGAAAGTCCCCATCAGCCTGCCCTTGTCATAGGCGTCTTCAAGGCCGTCGAGAAACATGTGATCGGTGAGCTTGCCGTGGCCGAGACGATAACCATTGCGGGCGCGGTCCAGCAAATAGGGCGCGTTGCTCATGCTCTCCATGCCACCCGCAAGCACGACGGAAGAGCTTCCCGCCGCAAGCTGGTCATGCGCCAGCATGATCGCCTTCATGCCTGAGCCGCACATCTTGTTGATGGTCGTCGCGCCAATCGAGTTGGGAATGCCGGCGGCAATGGCCGCCTGTCTCGCTGGAGCCTGCCCCTGCCCGGCCGAGAGCACGCAGCCCATCAGCACATCGTCGATATCAGCGGGTGAAATTACGGCCCGTTCGACGGCCGCGCGGATCGCCGCCGCCCCGAGATCGGGCGCAGCCACCGATTTGAATTCGCCCTGGAACCCACCCATAGCAGTACGGGCGGCCCCGACGATAACGACAGGGTCATGCACAGCCAAATTCACCTCCCTAGGCCATCCTCCCACCAAGAGAACGACCGTCATCGTGATCTCCTCCAGACCTCGACTGACGTGAACGCTATCACTATCTCGAATTCATTTCAAAGCTATTTTGATTGACAGTTTTTTGATTGGCGATATCTTTGATCCAACAAATAGTCATATCATAGAGCAAATGATCCATGATTGAGCTCGACAGTTTCGACCAGAAGATTCTGCATGTGCTCGGCGATGACGGGCGGGTGAGCTGGCGCGATCTGGCGGCCCGGATCGGCCTTTCCTTCACGCCGACGCTGCGCCGTGTCCGCAAGCTGGAAGAGGAAGGCATCATTCGCGGTTATACCGCCGTGTTCGATGAGAACCGCCTGCTCGGCAATATGGGTGTCTTCATTTCCGTCACGCTCGAGCGGCAGATCAAGGAAGCATTGACGACCTTCGAACACCACGTCGCCTCCATTCCGGAAGTGGTGGGCGGTTACCAGACCAGCGGCAGTTCCGATTATCTCATTCATGCCATGGTGCGGGATTTGCCGCATTATCAGCAGCTTCTGGATTTCCTGACCACGGTTCCCGGCGTGTCGCGCATCCAGTCCAATTTCGCCATCAAGACATTCGTGCGCCGTTCAGCCGCCTTCACCGGAGGTGACGCGCCATAAATGAGAGTTGCCAGCACGGAGGAGGTGCTGGCCGCTGACGAGAGGGACGGAGACAAACGGCCGTCCGGAGGAGGAGACGCGATGAGTTTGAACCTCGCCGCTATTTTCGATGCCGATCTCGGCCCGGAAATCGCAGCGCTGCGCGACAGCGCAAGAGCATTCGCCGACGATAAAATAGCCCCGCTCGCCGCCGAGATCGATCGCGACGATCAGTTTCCGCGCAAGCTCTGGCCGCAGATGGGCGAACTCGGCCTGCACGGCATCACCGTTTCGGAAGAGTACGGCGGTGCTGACATGGGCTATCTCGCCCATTGCGTGGCGATGGAGGAGATAAGCCGGGCTTCCGCTTCCATCGGCCTTTCCTATGGCGCCCATTCCAACCTCTGCATCAACCAGATTCATCGCTGGGGAACGGAAGATCAGAAGCGCAGATATCTGCCGAAGCTGGTTTCCGGCGAGCATGTCGGTTCGCTTGCCATGAGCGAAACGGAAGCCGGGTCAGATGTCGTCTCGATGCGGTTGAAGGCGGAGCACAAGGGTGACCATTATGTGCTGAACGGCACGAAGATGTGGATCACCAATGGCCACGAGGCGGATACGCTGGTGGTTTATGCCAAGACGGACATGTCCGCCGGCCCGCGCGGCATCACGGCCTTTCTGATCGAGAAAGGCTTCAAGGGGTTTCGCCCCGCACAAAAACTCGACAAGCTCGGCATGCGCGGCTCGCCAACCTCCGAACTGGTTTTCGAGGATTGCGAGGTGCCGGAGGAAAATATCCTCGGGCGTCTCAACGACGGGGTGACGGTGCTGATGAGCGGGCTGGATTACGAGCGCGCCGTGCTGGCCGCAGGCCCCGTCGGCATCATGCAGGCGGCCATCGATCTGGTGCTGCCCTATGCGCGCGAGCGCAAGCAATTCGGCAAGCCGATCGGCGAATTCCAGCTGGTGCAGGGAAAGCTCGCCGATATCTATTCGGCCATGAACGCCTCCCGCGCCTATGTCTATGCCGTGGCACGCGCCTGCGACAATGGCCGCATCACGCGGCAGGATGCGGCAGGCGCGATTCTTTTTGCTGCCGAGCGCGCGACGCAGGTGGCGCTGGACGCGATCCAGCTTCTCGGCGGTTCCGGCTACGTCAATGAAAGCCCGGCCGGACGGCTGCTGCGCGACGCCAAGCTTTATGAAATCGGCGCGGGCACCAGCGAAATCCGCCGGATGCTGATCGGCCGCGAACTGGTCAAAGGCAACGGGTGAGGAACGCGATGAAGCTTACATCCAGTCTGAACCGCGATCCCACCTTCACCGCCAATACCACGTTCATGTCTGGCCTGGTGGACGACCTGAGGCAGCACGTCGAAAAAATCACGCGGGGTGGCGGCGACAAGGCCCGCGAACGGCATCTGTCCCGTGGCAAATTGCTGGCGCGCGACCGGATCGAGGCGCTTCTCGATCCCGGCAGCCCGTTTCTCGAATTCTCGCAATTCGCCGCTTACGAGGTCTATGACGAACCCGTTCCCGCCGCCGGCATCGTCACCGGCATCGGCCGGGTGTCAGGCCGTGAATGCGTGATCGTCGCCAATGATGCGACGGTGAAAGGCGGCACCTATTATCCGCTGACCGTGAAGAAACATCTGCGCGCGCAGGAGATCGCCACTGAGAACCGACTGCCCTGTATCTACCTAGTGGATTCCGGCGGCGCGAACCTTCCAAATCAGGACGAGGTGTTTCCCGACCGTGATCATTTCGGCCGCATCTTTTACAATCAGGCCAATATGTCTGCAGAAGGCATTGCCCAGATTGCAGTGGTGATGGGCAGTTGCACCGCGGGCGGGGCCTATGTACCCGCCATGAGCGACCAGTCCGTCATCGTCAAAAATCAGGGCACGATCTTTCTCGGCGGCCCGCCGCTGGTGAAGGCGGCAACCGGCGAAGTGGTAAGCGCGGAAGAACTCGGCGGCGCAGATGTGCATTCGCGACAATCCGGCGTCACCGATCACTACGCCCACGACGACCGCCACGCGCTTTCGCTGACCCGGAGGATCGTCTCAACCCTTAACCGCCGCAAACAAGTGGAACTGGATATTCGCGAGCCAGCGGAGCCGCTTTATCCGGCGGAAGAACTTTACGGCATCGTTCCCGCCGATACACGCAAGCCTTTCGAGGTGCGCGAGATCATCGCGCGTCTGGTGGATGGTTCCGAATTCGACGAGTTCAAGGCGCTTTACGGCACGACTTTGGTCTGCGGTTTTGCTCATATCCACGGCTATCCCGTCGGCATCATCGCCAATAACGGCATCCTGTTTTCGGAATCGGCGCTGAAGGGCGCGCATTTCATCGAACTCTGCTGCCAACGCGGCATTCCGCTGGTCTTCCTGCAGAACATCACCGGCTTCATGGTCGGCAAGGCTTATGAGGCTGATGGTATCGCCAAGGATGGCGCCAAGCTCGTTACCGCCGTCGCATCGACTAAAGTGCCGAAATTCACCGTCATTATCGGCGGCTCCTTCGGTGCGGGCAATTACGGCATGTGCGGGCGCGCCTATTCGCCGCGCTTTTTGTGGATGTGGCCGAATGCGCGCATTTCCGTCATGGGCGGCGAGCAGGCGGCATCCGTTCTGGCGCAAATCCGGCGCGACGGCATCGAGGCGGATGGCCGCCACTGGTCCAAGGAGGGCGAGGAGGCGTTCAAACAGCCGATCCGGGAAAAATACGAGCGGGAAGGTCACCCCTATTATGCCAGTGCAAGACTGTGGGACGATGGCATCATCGACCCGAAGGATACCCGCCTCGTGCTCGGCCTTGGCCTGTCGGCCGCGCTGAACGCGCCGATTGAACCCACCCGTTTCGGCATATTCAGGATGTGAGGCGACGATGTTCTCAAAAATACTGATCGCCAACCGCGGCGAAATCGCCTGCCGGATCATCCGCACCGCCCGCAAGATGGGCATCCGCACCGTCGCGGTCTATTCGGATGCCGACCGTGACGCCATGCATGTGGCACTGGCCGACGAGGCAATCGCCATTGGCCCCGCGCCCGCACGTGCCTCCTATCTCGACGGCGAAAAAATCATCGCCGCCGCAAAAGCGACCGGCGCGGAAGCGGTCCATCCGGGTTATGGTTTCCTCTCGGAAAATGCCGGTTTCGCCGAAGCCTGTGCCGCCGCCGGTCTTGTTTTCATTGGCCCGCCGGCGGCAGCGATCCGCGCCATGGGCGGGAAAAGCGAGGCGAAAGCGCTGATGGCGAAGGCGGGCGTTCCCGTCGTTCCCGGCTTTCACGGTGAGGATCAGGCGGAAGAGCGGCTTCGCAGTGAAGCGGACGCCATAGGTTATCCCGTTCTGCTCAAGGCCTCGGCCGGCGGCGGCGGCAAGGGCATGCGCATCGTGCGGAAGAAACGCGAATTTGCGGCGGAACTTGCCGGCGCAAAACGCGAGGCGCTGGCCGCCTTCGGCAATGACCGCATGCTGATCGAAAAATATCTGGAGCGGCCGCGACATGTGGAAGTGCAGGTCTTTGCCGATGGCCACGGTAATTGTTTCTCACTTTTCGAGCGCGATTGCTCGATCCAGCGCAGGCACCAGAAGGTCATAGAGGAAGCCCCCGCCCCCGGCTTGCCCGATGCGCTCAGGCAACGCATGTATGAAGCGGCGGTCGCCGCCGCCCGCGCCATCGACTATCGCGGCGCGGGAACGGTGGAATTCCTGCTCGACCCTTCCGGCGAGTTCTATTTCATGGAAATGAATACAAGGCTTCAGGTCGAACATCCGGTGACGGAATATATTACCGGCCTGGATCTGGTCGAATGGCAGCTCCGTGTTGCGGATGGTGAGGCACTGCCGCAGGACTGGGCCGATCTCGACATAAACGGTCACGCCATCGAGGCCCGGATTTATGCCGAAGACCCGGCGCACGATTTCCTGCCGTCGATCGGCACGATCAGCCAACTCATTTTTCCCGATCAAGGCCCTCACGTCAGGATAGACAGCGGCATCCGCGCCGGCGACGCCATTACCGTGCATTACGATCCGATGATCGCCAAGCTGATCGTCTGGGATCGTGATCGCCCATCGGCGGTGCGGCGTCTGCGGTTGGCGCTGGAAAATCTGGCGATCTGTGGCGTCGCCAGCAATGCCGCCTTTCTGACCCGGCTTGCGGGACTGGAGGCCTTCGCAAAAGCCGAACTCGATACGGGCTTCATAGCCCGCAACGATGTCGTGCTTTTTGCCCCGGCCCCGAAGGATGGGAACGAGATAGCGATGGCCGCGCTGGGCCTGCTGCTCTCGCGGCAGAAAAACGGAAAGTCAGGTTCAGAGGCCGATCCCTATAGCCCGTGGAACACGGCAGCCGCCTTCCGCCTCAACGCGCCGTCGCGGGAAACGCTGTATTTCACCTTTGAGAACCAGCCGCTTAACGTCGGCGTCACGCATGAGGCGGACGGTTTTTCGCTTGCCATCGACGGACGGACGATCAGCGCCCATGGCAGCCTCTCGGACGACGGCAAATTCCGTGCAACCGCGGAAGACAGGAAACGGCAGGGCCATTTTTTTGCAGAAGGCGGCAGTTACGCGCTTTTCCTGGATGGCGAACATTATCGCATCGCCCAGCCTGATCCCGTCGATATCGAGGATTCCTCCACCCATACCGGTGGTCTGGAAGCACCCATGCCTGGCGTTATCCGTGCTTTGCTGAGCCGGAACGGTGCTGCGGTTGAAGCCGGCGAGGCGCTAGTGGTGATGGAGGCGATGAAAATGGAGCACACGATCCGTGCACCGGCGAAAGGTACGGTCACGGCCATCAATTGCGTCGAGGGCGATATGGTCGCGGCCGGTGCGGTGCTGGTGGATTTCGAACCGGAGGGAGCATGACATGAGCTGGCCCCGAACGGTAAAAATCGTCGAAGTGGGCGCGCGCGATGGCCTGCAGAACGAAAGCGCCGAGGTTCCAACCGCCATCAAGATCGAGCTGATCGAGCGGCTGGCCGCAGCCGGATTGACTGCGGTGGAAGCGGGCGCTTTCGTCTCGCCCAAAAAAGTGCCGCAAATGGCTGACTCGAAGGAGGTATTTCAGGGCCTCAAACGACGATCCGGCACCGCCTATCCGGTGCTCGTTCCCAATATGAAAGGTTTCGAGGCCGCCATTGAAGCCGGCGTGACGGAAATCGCCGTTTTTGTGTCCGCCTCCGAAGGCTTTAGCCAGCACAATATAGGCTGCTCGCGCGCCGAAAGCCTCGAGCGCCTGCGCCATGTTGCGGAGGCGGCGGGCGGGCGAAACATCCTCATACGCGGTTACGTTTCCTGCATTGCCGGCTGCCCCTATGACGGCGCGGTCGCGCCCGATGAGGTGGCGGCGATGGCCGAGGCGCTTATCGCGCTTGGCTGTTACGAAATCTCGCTCGGCGATACGATCGGCATCGGCACGGCCGCGCATATTCGCAAAATCATCGAACGGGTGTCGGCCAACATTCCGCGCAAAAAAATCGCCATGCATTTTCACGATACCTATGGCCAGGGCGTCGCCAATGTGTTGGCCTCGCTGGATGAAGGTATCTCCGTCTTCGACAGTTCCGTCGCCGGGCTGGGCGGCTGCCCCTTCGCGCCGGGTGCCAGCGGCAACGTCGCCACCGAAGACGTCGTCTATCTGTTGCAGGGGCTTGGCATTAAAACCGGTATCGACCTGATGGCAGTGGCTAAAACCGGCGACTGGATCAGCCGGCATCTCGGCAGACCGAATGCAGCCCGCGCCGGCAAGGCGCTGCTTGCGGCAAGACAGGAAGGGTGACGCGCATGGCGGATGAACTGCTGAGCGAAAGGCGCAAGGACGTTCTCTGGCTGACACTCAACCGGCAGGAGGTGCACAACGCGTTGAATGCCGCAATGACGGACGCCCTGGCGAAGGCCATCCGCGCGGCATCGAGTGATGGTGGCCTGCGCGCCGTGGTGATAACGGCCGCCGGAGACCGCAGCTTTTGCTCCGGGGCAGACCTCAAGGAAAGCGCCGGCGGCATGTTCCTCTCGCCGGATGGAACGAACCCCATTGCCGATGTGATGCGCGCCATCGAGGCCTGCGACAAGATCGTCATGGCCCGCATCAATGGCCGGGTTCTGGCCGGCGGGCTTGGCCTCGTTGCCGCCTGTGATCTTGCCTATGCCGCCGCTCATGCCGAATTCGGTTTGCCGGAAGTGCGCGTCGGGCTTTTCCCGGCCATGGTGGCGGCAAAGCTGCTGGCGAAGGTGCCACTGGGCCAGCTTCAGGAAATGGCCTATCTCGGCGTCGCGATCAGCGCTGCTGACGCGGAGCGTCTTGGCCTCGTCACTCGGGCCGTCCCTTCGGCCGAACTCGACGGCGTGGTTGAGGATGTTCTCGCCCGGCTGCGGCAGAATGCGCCGGGCGCGATCGCGGCCGGAAAGGCGGCATTGCTGAAGATGCGCGATATGTCGTCCGCCGAGCGGCTTGCCTTTGCCGAAAGCGTCATTGCCACGATCAGCGGCAGCAACGAGGCGCGGGAGGGGCGATTGGCCTTTGCCGAAAAAAGGAAGCCGCACTGGGTGGAGTGATCGCCGCCGCGCTGCCCGAGGACCGATTTTTTCGAAAGTCGTCCTGGGGTCAATCGATATAATCCCGATGCGTGCGTTGACCCCGTTGGGCAAATCGCGTTCTATCCAGCACCTTTCGCCGGACCGCGATTGGAGGAGCCGGAGGAGACCCATGCAGCTTGTAAAAACCGTCGCCGAATTGCGGGATGCCACCGCTGCCTTTCGCCGTGCGGGCAAAACCATCGGCTTCGTGCCGACCATGGGCTTTCTCCATATCGGTCATCTGACGCTCGTTGCCCAAGCCAAAGCGGAAAACGGCGTGACAGTGGTTTCGATCTTCGTCAACCCGCTGCAATTCGGCGCGAATGAGGATCTGGCCCGTTACCCGCGCGATCTCGCCCGCGACAGCGCATTGCTGGAAGAGGCTGATGTCGACATTCTTTTCGCGCCAGACGTTTCCGAGATGTATCCGCGCCCGATGCAGACCGTCGTGGATGTGCCCGAACTGGGTAGCCAACTGGAAGGCGCGGTGCGGCCGGGGCATTTCGCCGGCGTCACGACCGTCGTGACCAAGCTTTTTAACCTCGTCCAGCCGGATGCCGCCTATTTCGGTGAGAAAGACTATCAGCAGGTGACACTGATCCGCCGCATGGTTGAGGACCTCGCCCAGCCGGTCAGGGTCGTGCCCGTCACCACCGTGCGCGAGGCCGACGGGCTCGCCTGCTCCTCGCGTAACGTTTATCTAAACCCCGCAGAACGCGCCGCCGCCGTGATCGTGCCGCGCGCGCTGGACGAAGCGGAACGGCTTTATGCTGAAGGCTTCGACGACCCAGCCGCATTCGAGGCAGCCATAGAAAAATTCATCGCCGCCGAGCCGCTGGCCTCACCGGAAGTCGTCGCCGTGCGCGATCCCGATACGCTCGCCCCCATTGCTTCATTGCAGGCGGGACCGGTGCTGGTGGCGCTGTTCGTCAGGGTCGGAAGTACACGGCTCCTCGACAACCGCGTCATCGGGCGCGTCAAGATCGATCAACGGGAGGCTGCCCAATGAGCGCCCATGGAAAACACAAGCGGCTGACAACAGCCTCCATCCGGCAGATGAAAGGCGAGGCGCGCATCGTCTGCCTGACCGCCTATACGACGCCGATTGCCCGCCTGCTCGATCCGCATTGCGATCTGCTGCTGGTCGGCGATTCCCTCGGCATGGTGCTTTACGGCATGGACACGACGGTCGGCGTCACGCTGGACATGATGATCGCCCACGGCCGCGCCGTCATGCGTGGCGTCGAACATGCCTGCGTCATCGTCGATCTTCCCTTCGGAACCTATCAGGAATCCAAGGAACGGGCGTTCCGCAACGCCGTGCGGCTGATGCAGGAAACCGGCTGCGACGGCGTTAAGCTGGAGGGCGGCGAGGAGATGGCGGAGACCATCGCCTTTCTGGTGGCGCGCGGCATTCCCGTCTTCGGCCATGTCGGGCTGATGCCACAGCTGGTGCACACCGCCGGCGGCTTCCGCTCGCTCGGACATTCGGACGCGGAAACGCAGAAAATCTGGCGTGACGCGATTGCAGTCGATCAGGCCGGCGCCTTCGCCATCGTCGTGGAAGGCACCGTCGAGCCGCTGGCCCGGGAACTGACCGAAAAACTCGCCGCGCCGACGGTCGGCATCGGCGCATCTCCGGCCTGCGACGGGCAGGTGCTCGTTTCCGACGACATGCTCGGCCTTTTCACTGACTTCAAACCGAAATTCGTCAAGCGTTTCGCCGATTTAGGTTCGACCGTTTCGGAAGCGGCGGCAAGTTATGCAGATGAGGTGCGCTCCGGGGCGTTTCCGGGGCCGGAGCATACGTTTCAGGTTCGCAGGCAATCGCCTTCGCGCGATTGAAGGATCCGGACTGACTTGCTGGACAACGCCCTGACTAAAACTCGGTGTCATCCTCGGGTCAAGCCCGAGGATGACGGAGGAGAGGTTGAGGCGACGCTGTCAGCTCTCAGCGGTATATTCGGCCTGATCGCAGGCTTTGCATCCAGCAAAGCGAACGACTACACAATCCCGCCACTACCGCCAACCGAAGCCGGGCGCTCCGCCGCAACCTGCTTGCGATAACCACTCGCCCGATAGGTCGCCACCGGATCGATAGCGCCGCCCGCCAGCTGCCGGGCCTTGGCGAGGATCGGCTCCACATCGGTACGGTAAGCCCTTTTCAGCATATCTGATGCCATCAGCGCATCATTATCCTGCTGATAGCCATCGAGAGCCGCGCGATCCACCAGCAGCGCCTGCGCGTAAGCGCGGCGGATTTCGTTGGCGCTGGAAATCAGGCTTTCTGTCGGGTCCGTCACATTGTGCGACTGGTCGATCATATGGGCGGGATGGAAACCCTTCACGCCGCGATATTCGGCATCCACCAGTTCGTTGAAAACGAGGAACAGGCGATATGGCTCGATTGAGCCGGCATCCAGATCGTCATCGCCGTATTTGCTATCGTTGAAGTGGAAACCACCGAGCTTGCCGAACTGGATGAGCCGGGCGACGATCATCTCGATATTGGTGTTCGGCGCATGGTGGCCGAGATCAACGAGGCAGAAGGCCTTTTCACCGAGCGTATTGGCGATCAGGTAATTGGTGCCCCAGTCCTGCACGACAGTGGAATAGAAAGCCGGCTCATACATCTTGTGTTCGGAAAAGATACGCCAGTCATCCGGCAGCGCCTTGTAGATATCGGCCATGGCCGCAAGATAACGCTCGAAACTTCTGGTGAAGTTGCTCTGGCCCGGGAAATTGGAGCCATCGCCCACCCAAACCGTCAGCGCCTTCGAGCCGATGGCGTTACCGATCTCGATACATTCGATGTTGTGCTCGACGGCCTGCCGGCGCGTCGCGGCATCCGTGTGGCTGAGCGAACCATATTTGTAGGAATGGCTCTGACCCGGCGCGTCCGAAAACGTGTTGGAATTCATGGCATCGAAGCCGAGACCCAGCGCAGCGGCATGGGCCTTCAAACGCTTCGGGTCCTGTTTGTCCCACGGAATGTGAAGGGAGACGTTCGGCGTCGCCCGTGTCAACTGGTTGATGACAGCGCAATCATCCAGCTTGTCGAAAATACCGCGCGGCTCGCCCGCGCCGGGAAAACGGGCAAAGCGGGTGCCGCCGGTGCCAACGCCCCAGGACGGCACGGCGACGAAAAACTCCGCGACCTTGGCCGTGACTGCGTCGATATCGATATTGCGACGGGCCAGCTGGTTGCCAAGCGCCTGATAATCGTCCTTCAGCGCGCCAGCGCGTTTTTCGTTTTCGGCCGCGATGATGTCGGCGGCGATTTTCGTCTCGGTCATCTCTTCCTCCCGGGAATCGGTCCAGTGCATGCTAGTTCATCGCGCTCACCTCCGTCATTCCGGCCTTGAGCCGGAATCCAGCCGACGCACGTCTGTGCGGCGGAGAGAGTCTTTTCAGCCCAAGGACTTGGGCTGGCTGGATTCCGGCTCAGGGCCGGAATGACGGAAGTGAGAACGTGCCGAACGTCCTACCGCGTAAAGCTCTGCGCGTTGCCGGCATCGACATTGATGATGTTGCCGGTCGACTTGGCGGAAGCATCGGACGCCAGGAAGTAGATCGCTTCGGCGATGTCTTCCGGGAACACATTGAGCTTCAGCATCGAGCGCTTGCGGTAATGCTCCTCCAGATCGGTCACCTCGATCTTGGACGAGGCCGCGCGCTGCTCGCGCCACTCTCCGTTCCAGATTTTCGAGCCACGCAGCACGGCATCGGGATTGACGGTGTTGACGCGAATACCCGCTTCCGCCCCTTCCAGCGCGAGGCAACGGGCCAGATGAATTTCCGCAGCCTTCGCCGTGCAATAAGCGGAAGCATTGGGCGAGGATGCAAGGCCGTTCTTGGACGCAACGAAAACGACGTTGCCTCCGAGGTTCTGACGCCGCAGCAGCCGGAATGCTTCCCGCGAAACGAGGAAATAGCCCGTGGCGAGAATGTCGATATTCTTGTTCCACATGGCAAGTGTCGTGTCTTCCACCGGAGCGGAAGAGGCAATGCCGGCATTGGAGACGAGAATATCCACGCCGCCGAATTCCACGCTCGCTTCCGCGAAGGCGGAAATCACGGCATCTTCCTTCGTCACGTCAAGCTTGACGGTACGCACCGCGTCAGTGCTGTAACGCTTGGCGAAATCGCCCTTGGCCGCATCCAGCGCCGCTTCGTCAATATCGGCGAGCACCACGCAGGCACCCTCGTCCGCCAGGCGTTCGGCGGTTGCACGGCCGATGCCGCCGGCGCCACCGGTGACAAAAGCCACGCGACCGGCAAGGCTCTTCGGCTTCGGCATGCGCTGCAGCTTTGCCTCTTCCAACAGCCAATATTCGATATCAAAGGCTTCCTGCTCGGGAAGGCCCTGATAGTCGGACACGGTGGAAGCACCGCGCATGACGTTGATGGCGTTGACGTAGAATTCGCCGGCGATACGGGCCGTCGCCTTGTCCTTGGCGAACGACAGCATGCCGACACCGGGGATCAGGAAAATCACCGGGTTCGGGTCGCGCATATCAGGTGAATTGTCGTGGCGGCAGGCTTCGTAGTAGCGCGTATAATCGGCGCGGTAAGCCTCCAGCGCCTCGTCGAGACCCGCCATCAACGCGTCCACATCAGGATGTGCGGTATCGAGATCGAGGATCACCGGGCGGATTTTCGTGCGCAGAAAGTGATCGGGGCAGGATGTGCCGAGCGCACCCAGCGGCTTCAGATTTTTCGAATTGACGAATTCGAGAACCGCATCCTGGTCGTCGAAATGGCCGAGCTTGCGTTCCTCACGGCCGATGCGGCCACGAATTTCCGGCATCAGCCGGGTGGCGATGGCGCGGCGTTCGGCAACCGGCAGGCTTTTTGCCGTAGCACCGCCGAAAATCGTCTTTCCTTCGGTTTGCGCAGCGAACCATTCAATCGCCTTGTTGATGATGGCGAGCGTCAGTTCGTAACACGCCTTGGCGTCATTATCCCAGGTGAACAGGCCATGGCTTTCCAGCACGACGCCCTTGGCCTTGGGATTGGCTTTTACGAAAGCCTCCAGGTCGAGGCCGAGCTGAAAGCCCGGACGGCGCCAGGGAAGCCAGCCAATGTCATCGCCGAAGATCTGCTGCGTCAGCTCTTTCGAGTTTTTGGAGGCGGCAATCGCGATGATCGCATCGGGATGCATGTGGTCGACATGATCATAAGGTACGAAACCGTGCAGCGGCGTATCGATGGAGGCCGCGCGCGGATTGAGGTTGAAGGTGCAATGCGGCAGGAAGCCGACCATACGATCCTCGTCCTCCACACCCTTGTAAATGCCCTTCAGCGCTTCCAGCTTGTCGAGATAAAGCGTCGCAAAACCGTCGAGCTTGATGGTGCCGACATCGCCGCCGGAACCCTTCACCCACATGACACGGACCTTCTCGCCCGTCAGCGGATCGGTTTCGAGCACCTTTGCGGATGTGTTGCCACCGCCATAATTGGTGATGCGCTTGTCCGCGCCGAGCAGATTGGAGCGATAAAGCAGCTTGCCCGGCTCATCGAGCGTCTTGGCGTAAGCATCGTCCCAACGGCTTTCGAGAAGGCGGGATTTTCCCGTCATGTCTTCCTCCCAATATCTGTCTGCATTCGCGGAGCCGATACCGGCCCGCCTCCTTTGACGGCAGATATCGCGCATCCAAAAGCACAATGTCAATCAAAAACGATCATAAATTTTCATGTTGCAGCGCGATATTGATTAATTTGATCGTTCTTGATTGACAACGTAAAGAGATTGCGAATAATCACGATCAGGAGGACCCCATGCACGAACGCGAACGCCATCGCATCATCTTGAGCGCCACACAGGAAAAAGCTGTCGTGACGGTGCAGGATATTGCCGAACTGACGGATGCGTCGGAAGCGACGATCCGCAGGGATATCGCGTCGCTGCACGTTCAGGGCAAGTTGCGCCGCGTGCGTGGTGGAGCCGAAGCGGTACATCCGCCGCAGCTCGGCAATCTCGCGGCAAGGCCATTCCGTGTATCCGAATCGGTCAACATCGACAAAAAACGCGCAATTGCGCGCAAGGCGGTTGATCTCTGCAATGATGGCGATGCGATCATCCTGAATGGCGGCACGACGACATTCCAGATGGTGCACTACATGGCGGCGCGCCGTCTGCAGGTGATGACCAATTCCTTCGCGATTGCGGAACATCTGGTCAAGCATTCCAAATGCAATGTCAGTGTGCCGGGCGGCGCGATCTATCGCGACCAGAGCCTCATCCTGTCGCCTTTCGAGAATGATGCGATCCGCAATTTTTATGCACGACGCATTTTTCTCGGTGCGCAGGGCGTGGGTGCGCTCGGCATCATGGAGTCAGACGCACTGGTCATCCAGAGCGAGCAGAAGCTGATGCGGCAGGCGGAAGAACTGATCGTGATGGTCGATTCTTCGAAATTCAGAAAACGATCCAGCCTCATTTTATGCCCGCTCGAAAACGTCTCGACCATCATTACCGATGACGGGATTTCCGATGAGGCGGCGAGGATGGTGGAAGATGCCGGCGTCGAATTGCTGATCGCCGGCGCGGTGAAGGATGGCAAGACAGCCACCCCATCGGATGAAGAGGATTCTTCTTCGGTCGCCTGAGGAGCACCGGAGGGAGGAAAAAGGTTCAAAACGGGAGGAAAAGGGACATGAAACTTACACGCAGAACATTGACGAGCGCTCTGGCGCTCAGCGCGGCGCTCTCCGTCGCTGGACTGGGCGGCGTTGCCCAGGCAGCCGATGTGAAGATCGCACTGGTGGTCAAATCGCTCGGCAACGGCTTTTTCGAAGCCGCCAACAAGGGCGCGCAGGAGGCCGCAAAGGACCTCGGCGGCGTCGAGATCATCTATACCGGCCCGACCAGCACCACGGCGGAAGGCCAGATCGAAGTCATCAATTCGCTGATCGCGCAGGGCGTCGATGCCATCGCCATTTCCGCCAATGACCCCGACGCCGTGGTTCCGGCGTTGAAAAAGGCGGCGCAGCGCGGCATCAAGGTCATTTCCTGGGATTCCGGCGTAGCGCCTGAGGGCCGCATTCTCCAGCTCAACCCCTCGTCCAACGCACTGATCGGCAAGATGTGCCTGCAGCTTGCCGCATCGCATCTGGAAGGCGGCAAGGGCGATTTCGCCATTCTTTCGGCCACCACCACCTCCACGAACCAGAATATCTGGATCGACGAGATGAAAAAGCAGCTGAAGGATTTCCCCGGCCTCAACCTCGTCACCACCGTTTACGGTGACGACCTTGCCGACAAGAGCTACCGCGAAGCGCAGGGCCTGCTTTCCTCGCAGCCGAATGTGAAGGTCATCGTCGCACCGACGACGGTTGGCGTTCTCGCCGCCTCGCAGGCCGTGAAGGATGCGGGCAAGATCGGCCAGGTGTTTGTGACCGGCCTTGGCCTGCCGTCCGAGATGGCCGGCGCCATCAAATCGGGCGCAACCAAGGAATTCGCCATCTGGAACCCGATCGACCTCGGCTATTCCGCCACCCAGATCGCCTATCGCCTTGTGAAGGGCGAGGCAGACGGCAAGCCGGGCTCGGAAATCGAAGCGGGACGGATGGGCAAGATCAAGGTTGGTGAAAACAGCGAAGCGGCAATGGCCGATCCCTTCGTTTATGACGCGAAGAATATCGATCAGTTCTCGAAGATTTTTTGACCTGAGTAGCCGCTGACGGCGGGTGGAGGGTTACCCCCCTCTCCCTCAAGGGGGGAGATCGGCCGGAAGAGAACGCTCGCTCATCCTCAACGTTGGAGATGGCCGAGAGGTCGCCACATATCGATCTCCCCCCTTGAGGGGGAGATGCCCGGCAGGGCAGAGGGGGGTGCCCCTCACCGCTTCAATCAAAACTGACCGGTAAGACGGATGATGCGTATCGAAACGAAAATTTTAGATGTCGTCGAGGCTTCAAATTCAACGCCCATTCTGGAAATGCGCGGCATCAGCCAGATATTCCCCGGCGTCAAAGCCCTGGATGGCGTCGATATCGCGCTTTATCCCGGCAAAGTCACCGCGCTGATCGGCGAGAACGGTGCGGGAAAATCCACGCTCGTCAAAATCCTCACCGGCATCTATCGCCCCAACGAGGGCGAAATCCTTCTCGATGGCCAGCCTGTCCATTTTCACAGCGCGCAAGACGCCATCGATGCCGGCGTGACCGCCATTCATCAGGAAACCGTTCTTTTTGATGAGCTTTCCGTCGGTGAGAACATCTTTCTCGGCCATGCGCCAAAGGGTCGTTTCGGCCTCATTGACTGGAAGACCATCAATGCCCGCGCAAAGGTTCTGCTGGAACAGCTCGAAAGCACCATCGATCCGACGATCCGGCTGAAGGACTTGTCCATTGCCCAGCGCCATCTCGTCGCCATCGCCCGCGCGCTGTCGGTCGAGGCGCGCATCGTCATCATGGACGAACCGACGGCTGCTCTTTCCCGCAAGGAAATCGACGATCTCTTCCGCATCGTCGAAAATCTGAAGCGGCAGGGCAAGGCGATCCTCTTCATCAGCCACAAGTTCGACGAAGTCTATGAGATCGCCGAAAATTACGCCGTGTTCCGGGACGGCAAGATGGTCGGCGCGGGCAATCTCGCCGCCACGCCGCAGGACGAAATCGTACGCCTGATGGTCGGCCGCGATGTCACGAACGCCTTTCCGAAACAGGCCGTCACCCTCGGCCCGACGGTTCTGTCGGTCCGCGACTATTCGCACCAGACCGAATTCCGCGATATTTCGCTCGATCTGCGCAAGGGCGAAATTCTCGGCCTTTACGGGTTGATCGGCGCCGGGCGTTCGGAACTGTGCCAGTCGCTTTTCGGCATTACTCGCCCGGCCTCCGGACAGATTACCCTCAATGGCGAACCGCTCGTCATCCGTTCGCCGGAGGATGCGATCCGCGCCGGTATCGTTTATGTGCCGGAAGAGCGCGGCCGCCACGGTCTCGCGCTCGAAATGCCGATTTACCAGAACATGTCGTTGCCCTCCCTCACGCGAACCTCGCGCAAGGGATTTCTGGCCGCGGCCAATGAATTCGCGCTGGCGCGCAAATATGCCTCGCGGCTCGATCTGCGCGCCGCCGCCCTCTCGGTGCCCGTCGGCACGCTTTCGGGCGGCAACCAGCAGAAGGTGGTGATCGGCAAATGGCTCGCCACCCAGCCCAAGGTCATCATTCTCGATGAACCCACCAAGGGCATCGACATCGGCTCCAAAGCCGCCGTGCATGGCTTCATCAGCGAGCTTGCCGCCGAGGGACTCTCCATCATCATGATTTCATCCGAACTTCCCGAAATCCTCGGCATGTCCGATCGCGCCATCGTGATGCGCGAAGGCCTGATGGCGGGCCAGTTCGAACGCGCCGATTTTTCTCCGGAAAAGCTGGTGCGCGCCGCCACCGGCAATGCCTGAGAGGGGCAAAACCATGCAACGTCTACTCAAAAATCGCGAATGGCTGCTGGCGGGTATCATCCTCATCATGATCGCCGGTTTTGCGCTGCGCGCGCCCGGTTTCGGCCGGCCGGCCAATCTCGTCAATATCTTCAACGATACTTCCATCCTTATCATTCTGGCGCTGGGCCAGATGGCGGTCATTCTCACCAAATCCATCGATCTCTCCGTTGCCGCCAATCTCGCCTTTACCGGCATGGCGGTGGCGATGACCAATGCCGCCTTTCCGGGCATTCCGTTGCCGCTTCTCATCGTCATGGCGGTCGGCATCGGCGCTTTTCTCGGTTCGCTTAACGGCGTGCTCGTCTGGTGGCTCGGCATTCCGCCCATCGTCGTCACGCTCGGCACGCTTACCATCTATCGCGGCATGGCATTCGTGCTTTCGGGCGGCGGCTGGGTGAATGCGCACCAGCTTTCGCCGACCTTCCTCAATGTGCCGCGCACCATGATCCTCGGCATGCCTGTCCTTTCCTGGGTGGCGATCCTCATCATCGCTGGCGCCTGGCTGGTGCTCAGCCGCACCTCCTTTGGCCGCTCGGCCTATGCGTCGGGCGGTAATCCGAGCGCGGCCGTCTATGCGGGCATCGATGTGGGCCGCACGCGCTTCTTCGCCTTCGTGCTGTCAGGCGCACTTGCCGGCCTCGCCAGCTATCTCTGGGTATCGCGTTATGCGGTTGCCTATGTCGACATCGCCGCCGGTTTCGAGCTGGACAGCGTGGCGGCGAATGTGATCGGCGGCATCTCGATTGCCGGCGGCATCGGCTCGGTGGCAGGTGCAGTGCTCGGCGCGCTGTTCCTCGGCGTCATCAAGAACGCCCTACCCGTCATCGGCATCTCGCCCTTCGCGCAGATGGCGATTTCCGGCGTAGTGATCGTGCTCGCCGTCGTCTTCAACGCCCGCGCCGAAGCCAGAAAAGGCCGCATCATCCTGCGTGACCGAGCCGCAGCCGATCAGGCCGAGGAGGCCGCAGCATGAGCACGCCATCTCAACCGACGCAGAACGCGCGCATCATTCCAGACAAGCTCGGCACGCCGCTACGCCGCATCATGGCCAGTTGGGAAGTGCTGCTGCTTAGCGTTGCGATCCTCATCTTTATCGCGAATTCGCTGGCCTCGCCCTATTTCCTCAATGCCTGGAACCTGTCGGACGCGACCTTCAATTTCACCGAAAAGGCGATTATCGCCTTTGCGATGGCGCTGCTGATCATCGCCGGCGAAATCGATCTTTCCGTCGCCGCCATCATTGCGCTCGCCTCCACCGCCATGGGCGCTGCGGTGCAGATGGGCATCGGCACGCCGGGCCTCGTCGCCATCGGCATCGGCACCGGGCTTTTATGCGGGGCATTTAACGGTTTTCTGGTCGCAGGGCTGAAACTGCCGTCCATTGTCGTCACCATCGGCACGATGAGCCTGTTTCGCGGCATTTCCTACATGGTGCTAGGCGATCAGGCCTATGGCAAATACCCGGCCGATTTCGCCTATTTCGGTCAGGGTTACGTCATCTCCGTCATTTCCTTCGAATTCGTGCTGTTCATCGTCATGGCAATCCTCTTCGCCATCCTGCTGCACGCCACCAATTTCGGCCGGCAGGTCTATGTGATCGGCAACAACCCGTTCGCCGCCCGTTTCTCCGGCATTCCCGTTGAACGCGTGAAGTTCATCCTGTTCCTGCTCACCGGCCTGATGAGCGGTATCGCCGCCGTCTGCCTCACCTCGCGCCTCGGCTCCACGCGCCCGTCGATCGCTCAAGGGTGGGAGCTTGAGGTGGTGACCATGGTGGTGCTGGGCGGCGTTTCCATTCTCGGCGGTTCCGGCACCATCGCAGGTGTGGTCATCGCGGCCTTCGTCATGGGCCTCGTCACCTTTGGGCTTGGGTTGCTCAATGTGCCTGGTATCGTCATGTCGATCTTCGTCGGCCTGCTGCTGATCATCACCATCGCCATCCCCATCGTTGTGCGCCGCCTTCGGGCCATGAGAGGCTGAGCCATGCCGGAATTCGAAAAACACGCCTTCAGGATGAAACTCTTTGCCGGAAAAGAGGCCGAATATAAAAAACGCCATGACGAGATATGGCCGGAACTGGTGGCGCTGCTGCATGAGGCGGGCGTCAGCGATTATTCCATCCATCTCGACCCGGAAACCAGCATCCTTTTCGGCGTGCTGACGCGGCCGAAGAACCACGGCATGGCGGCACTGCCCGACCATCCCGTGATGAAGAAGTGGTGGGCGCATATGGCTGACATCATGGAGAGTAATCCGGACAATTCGCCCATTGCGAAAGATCTGGTGACGGTGTTCCATCTGCCATGACCGACAGCATCAAACCGGGCCGTGTCGCGGTCATCGATATCGGCAAGACCAATGCCAAGGTCGTCGTCATCGACACCGGCAGCGGAGAGGAGATTGCTGCCGAGAAACAGGCGAACCCTGTCCTTCGCGATGGAATTTATCCGCATTACGATGTGGAAATGCTCTGGCGCTTCATTCTCTCCGCCCTTCAGCGGTTCGGCCAGCAGCACGGTTTCGATGCGATTTCCATCACCACCCATGGCGCTTCGGCAGCGCTTCTCGATGGGAACGGCGATCTCGCCATGCCCGTGCTAGATTATGAACACAGCTACCCCGCAGCCATTCAGGAAGCCTATCGTGACATCAGGCCCGATTTTGCCGAGACCGGCTCACCGCAGCTTCCCGCCGGGCTGAACCTTGGCGCGCAAATCCATTTCCAGAAAGAGGCCTTTCCGGACGATTTCTCCAGAGTGCAAAGTATTGTCACCTATGCGCAATATTGGGCGGGGCGGCTGACCGGCGTTCAGGCCACGGAAACGACTTCGCTCGGCTGCCATACGGATCTCTGGAACCCGCGGCGGAAGAGTTTCTCCTCGCTCGTCGCGCGTCTCGGCATCGAGCAGCTGATGGCGCCGGTTCGCTCCGCTTTTGATGTGCTGGGAACAATCCGCCCATCGCTGGCAATGGAAACCGGCCTTTCGCCGCATATGCCGGTCTATTGTGGCATCCACGATTCCAACGCGTCGCTCCTGCCGCATCTTCTGCGCCGGGACGGTGATTTTTCGGTCGTCTCCACCGGCACCTGGGTGGTGAATTTCGCCATTGGCGGCGCGGCGGGTGCGCTCGATCCCACCCGTGACACACTCCTGAATGTCGATGCTTTCGGCCGTCCCGTTCCCTCCTCCCGCTTCATGGGCGGCAGGGAATATGAAATGCTCGCGCAACAATTCGGGGCAGCGGAAGACGAAGCGATAGACGCGGCGCTCAGCGGCGTGGTTGCCAGAGGCATGATGCTGCTGCCGAGCGTCGTCAGCGGCTCCGGTCCATTTCCCGACAAGGCGGCGCGCTGGATCGGCGATAAAAATGCCACGGCTGCGGAACGGCACGCGGCGACGTCGCTTTATCTTGCACTGATGACGGAATTCAGCCTTTCGCTCATCGGGCGGAAAGGTCCAATTCTTGTGGAAGGCCCCTTCGCCAGCAACGCCCTTTATCTGAAGGCGCTGGCCGGTTTTGCAGAGACGGAAGTAACGGCAGTCGAAGGGTCTACCGGCACCAGCGCAGGCGCGGCCCTGCTCACCGGCATCAAACCGCTTTCTGGTCGCGAGCGCCATTTCACGCTGCACGATATTCCCGGCCTCACTTCTTACCGCGATGCCTGGCGAGGCCGTCTGGCCTGATGCGAAACAAAAAATGCGGCCGAATGATCGGCCGCATTATGATTTTGCAGAAGGATCAGCCCTCGATGAAGGCCAGGAGATCGGCGTTCAGCACATCGGCGTTGACGGTGAGCATGCCGTGCGAGAAACCGGGATAGGTCTTCAGCGTGCCGTTCTTCAGGAGCTTCACGGCCTTCAGTGCAGAGTCGGCAATCGGCACGATCTGGTCGTCTTCGCCATGCAGCACCAGCGTCGGAACGCTGATATTCTTCAGGTCTTCGGTCTGGTCGGTCTCCGAGAAGGCCTTGATGCCATCGTAATGGGCCTTTGCGCCGCCCATCATGCCCTGACGCCACCAGTTCTGGATAACGCCTTCATGAACGGTCGCACCATCGCGGTTGAAGCCGTAGAACGGGCCGGCTGGCACATCGCGGAAGAACTGCGCGCGGTTTGCGGCGAGCGAAGAACGGAAGCCGTCAAAAACCTCCATCGGCAGGCCTTCCGGATTGGCCTCGGTCTTCAGCATCAGCGGCGGCACGGCGGAAACGAGAACCGCCTTGGCGACACGGCCGGCGGGTTCGCCATGTTTGGCAACATAACGGGCAACTTCGCCACCGCCGGTGGAGTGGCCGATATGGACAGCATTCTTCAGATCGAGAGCTTCGACGACGGCAAAGGCGTCGGCGGCGTAGTGGTCCATATCGTGACCGTCGGCAACCTGGGCGGAACGGCCATGACCACGGCGGTCATGGGCGACGACGCGAAAACCCTTGGAAACGAAGAACAACATCTGCGCATCCCAGTCATCGGAGCTGAGCGGCCAGCCATGGTGGAACATGATCGGCTGAGCGTCCTTCGGGCCCCAGTCCTTGTAGAAGATTTCGGTTCCGTCTGTCGTCTTAACAAAGCCCATGATCGTTTCTCCTTCGGTTGCGTTGGCATCTCCGGTGCAGCCTGTTGTGCGCCGGTTTGATGGAGGGATGATGACGCAGGATAACGGTTGCGACAATTGCAACAATAATTGAGAATGAATTGCTGTTTATGAAATTATCTTTTCGAACCGCATACCCGTTCCGGCACACGCGTCGACCCGCTCCACGCCCTCATGCACGGGTAAGAACGAGATGACAGGCGGACGGTTCCTTGAATTCGACGCGACCCTCGGCCTCAGTCAACCTCGGGATCGTATTCTCTCGGGCTCTCGTCCTTCGAGAACAGGACGCAGGGCCCGCGTGAACCGCGCGGATCATAGGCATATCCCTTGGCGGTCAACGCCTGCATGATATCGCGAACCCCGGCGAGACCGTAAAGATGGTCATGCAGCTCCACGAATATCCGCTCCACGCCGGTCAGATCGGCCCTGCCGAGCAGGTCGCGTTCCGCGCCCTCGATATCCATGACAAGCGCGGTAATGCCCCGGCTGGCGATAAATTTATCGATATTGGCGGAGGAGATTTCGATGCGCTTTTCATAGGGGCCCTGTTTTTCGTCCATGGACGACATCCAGAGATCCTTGCGAACGTAAAAAGAATAGGAGCTCGGCTCGTCGGCGGTAAGAAGTCCCTGCGAAAACACGACATTACCGCGGCAATTCGCCTTGATCACCCGCTCCGCCAGCGCCGCCGTGGAGGGGTTGGCCTCGAAAGCCCAGACGGAAACGTCCTCAATGCCAGCAATGATCGACGTGATGATCCCGATACCGGAGCCCAGCTCCAGCACACGATCGCCGGGCTTGATGGCTTTCAGGACGCTGCGGGCCTCTTTCGCCTCGTAGCTGCCGTCGGTCAGCGCCTGCCAGATGACGGGCGACACCTCGTCGGAAGAAAGAGGCAGGGCAACTCCATGCACGTCCAGTATTTCCATGTCTCAAGCCTTTTCGCAAAACCCGGCCGCTTCGTCGGAATGATCCCATATCGACCGGGAATGCTCTACAGCATCGTTGCGGCAACCGGTATCGGTTTTCGCAAGCAACAATATGACTTGGTAAAAATTCAAGATACGGCCGCCGTCAAACAGACCCCGTCTCAGACGGAACTCCAGGCCACCAGCTCCTTGGCCGGCAATGGCCTGCTGATCAGATATCCCTGAACCTGATCGCATCCCAGACGCCTGACGCATTCATATTGCTCTTCCGTCTCGATACCTTCGGCAATCGTCGTCATCCGCAGACTGCGACCGACACCGACCACGAATTCCACGATCGCCAGCGCATCGCGGTCGCTGGTGATATCGCGCAGGAACGAGCGGTCGATCTTGATCTTGTCGAAGGGTACGCCGCGCAAGTTGGCGAGCGATGAATAGCCGGTGCCAAAATCATCCATGGCGATCTTGATGCCGACGGCCTTCAGCCGCGACAGCGTATTGATCGTCTGGTCGCTCTTGTTGAGCAGGATCGATTCGGTGATTTCAAGCTCGAGCCGGCTCGGCTCCAGCCCGCTTTTCTCAAGCGCGCCCATGACGTTCTGGATGAGACTGGTGCTGTGGAACTGAACCGGCGACAGATTGACGGCCACCTTCATGTCCTCGTCCCAGCCCATCGCCTCGCGGCAGGCGGTCTCCATCACCCATTTTCCGAGCGAATGGATAAGGCCGGTTCTTTCCGCCACGGGAATGAAAACGCTGGGCGGCACATCGCCCCGCACCGGATGTTTCCAGCGCAGCAGCGCCTCGAAGCCGCAAAGCTTGCGGGTCTGCGTCGCCACCTGCGGCTGGTAATAGACTTCCATCTCGTCGTTCTGCAACGCGGTCTGCAGATCGGCCTCGAAGGATTTCTTCTCGGTCAGCTGTTTCTGCATGCGGACCTTGAAAACGCTCGCCCGGCCGGGGCCGATAGCCTTGGCCTCATAAAGCGCCAAGTCGGCACGCTTGAACAATTCATCCGCATCGACGGCGCCGTGCGAAATGGCGATGCCGATGCAGGTGCCAATTTTGACCTCCTGCTCACCCAGCTGGTAAGTGCGGCTGATCTGGTCGATGAGCTTGGTGGCAAGGCGGCGGGCGGCGTCCTCGTTCAGATCGTCGGAGACGACGGCGAATTCGTCGCCGCCCAGACGGCAGACCATGTCATAATCGCCGCCGATGGCCGAAAGGCGCTGCGCCACGGCCTGAAGCAGCGCATCGCCCGCATCGTGGCCGAGCGTGTCGTTCACGTCCTTGAAGCCGTCGAGATCGAGGAGAAGGATGGCCGTCGTTCCCGTACCGCCGAAGGATCGGCGCAATCTCTCGATCAATTCCTGGCGGAACAGCGCGCGGTTCGGCAGGCCCGTCAGCGCATCGTGATAGGCATCATGCTCGAGCCGGACATTTTTCGCCTGCAATTCCAGCGTGGCGGCACGTAGATCGTCCGTCAGGCCGCGCATGCTTTTCTGCGCGCGGTTCAGGAGGTCGTTCTGGCGAAGCAGCAATATGACAAGTGCTATACCGCACAGGATGAGGCCGCCCGCCAGCGCGGTGTAAACGATATGCAGCTTGCGCACATCCTCATGGGCCGTATCGATCAGATTGACGTCATAAGCGACGGAAGACGAGGCCAGCGTCGTCATCGGCGCGTCAAGTGCGCTCATTGCCGAAAGCAGATCCGGCACATCGGCCGGATTAAGGTTGTTCACCTGCTGCTCCAGACGGGCCAGAACGGCATCAAGACGGGTCACTAGATCCCGCCACTGCTGCTTTTCGTCGATGAAGGCGCCCAGATTGCCCTGCTTCAGAAGCTCAAGGCGGCTCAGCATGATGTCCAGACGCAGTTGCAACTCGTCCCGGTCGATCTTGCCGGGATTGAGCGCAAAGACGGCCAGCTTGTTCTGGAGGCGCAGATATTCGGCTACGGTCTGGCTGACGGCCCAGGAATCATTGTAGCGGGCGAATTTCTGCAGAGCGGTCTGCCGCTCGGCAATGACGAAAGCGATATAGCCCGTTGCCAGGACGAAGCAACAGATGATCACCGCCACAAGTTTTCGCAAACGGCACCTTTATTCCACTATCAGTTTGGCAACTTGCCATGCGGACCGCGAATAATAGGTCTGCTTCTGCAGCTCCGGGTCGCTGTCATAGGGATAGATGACGAACAACGGGCCTTTTTCGCGAACTGTCATGTAATTGCCATCCAGCTTGATCGCCAGGATAACGTTAAATTTCTTAAAATCTTCAATAGGTATCGTGCTGACATAATCGTTGAGAGCGACCGCCGTGACGCTGGTGCCCTTTGCACCGACGACATCCATCAGTTTCGCCAGCGAGACACCATCGAAACGGACACGGCCGTCATGCCAGGGCGTCGTCGTCTCCACCCTTTCCATGCCGAGCGCTTCCAGCATGTCACGATCAAATACCGCGGCGCCATCGGCATTCGTATTACTGATGTTTCCGGATATGGTTAATATCGGCTTTCCCTGCGGTTTGGCAATTTCCCCGGCTTCGGCACAGGAAAGCCACGCAAGCGACAAGAACGCACTGAGAAGTACCCGGGCGAAACTCATACTTTTTCTCCATCGATAACGTTCAGGTCGAGGGTTTTCACCAACCTTTGAAGGTCAAGGGAACCGACGTTAGCAATATATATCAGGAACTGATGTTATATCCTCACTGAGATTTTATCCGTATTTTCTCTAGGTTTTGAGTAAACCCTTTGGATAATTTTTCCGTCTTATTGTAGTTTTTTACACTCGACGCCCTGTTATGACGCAGGCGGCAAGCCCCGGAGACCCCTCCCGATAATTCGTCAGGTGCGACAAAGGCCGAATTGTGGCGAGAGCCTCGCCATCGCCGCACAGGTTCATCTGATTCGCGTGAGGCGGCCGGGCAGGCGTCGCCCCATCTCCGCGCCGGATTGAAATGACGAATGACAAATTCCACATCATAGAAAAATCATGACGATTGCCGGAGCACACGGTTGAAACATACCGCCCGGAACTTAATATAAAGGCTGTCGTTTCCGTTTCCGGCAATTCCAGAAGCCTCTTGTCGGAAATATCCAGACACATGTTCCGCGCAGCGAAAGCCGCGATGCCGGTTCGTCCGGCCAGGACAATTCTGTTCACGTCTCCGGGCCGGACGGCATTCGCCGTATCGGCCGCATCATGAAGGTAGCCCCTATGCACACCTATCCCGACATCAAACTTCTCATTGATGGCGAATGGCGAGACGCCGTTTCCGGCAAGACGATCGCCGTGTCCGATCCGGCAACCGACGAGATCATCGGCGCGATCGCGCACGCCGAGAAGGAAGACCTCGATCTGGCGCTTGCCGCCGCCGAGCGCGGTTTCAAGCTGTGGCGCGACACCTCCCCCTTCGAGCGCTCGAAGATCATGCGCAAGGCGGCCGATATCCTGCGCGAGCGCAAGGACAAGATCGCCTATATCATGACCCGCGAGCAGGGTAAGCCGCTGGCGCAGTCGGGCACCGAAATCATGGGTGCCGCTGATACCATCGACTGGTTCGCGGAAGAAGCACGCCGCACCTATGGCCAGGTCATCCCGGCCCGCGCGAGCGGCGTTTCGCAGCTTGCCATCAAGCTGCCGGTCGGCCCTGTGGCGGCGTTCACGCCGTGGAACTTCCCGATCAACCAGATCGTCCGCAAGCTTTCCGCAGCGCTCGCCACCGGCTGCTCCATCATCGTCAAGGCGCCCGAGGAAACACCGGCATCGCCGGCCGAACTCATTCGCGCCTTCGTGGATGCGGGCGTGCCTGCCGGCGTCATCGGTCTCGTTTACGGTGTTCCATCCGAAATTTCGGAATATCTGATCCCGCATCCGGTCATCCGCAAGATTTCCTTCACTGGTTCCACGCCCATCGGCAAACATCTGGCCGCACTTGCGGGCAAGCACATGAAGCGCGCCACGATGGAACTGGGCGGCCACGCGCCTGTCATGATCTTTGACGATGCCGATATCGACAAGGCGATCGAAGTGACCTCGCTTGCCAAGTTCCGCAATGCCGGTCAGGTCTGCGTCGCCCCCACCCGCTTCCTCGTGCAGGACGGCGTGGCCGATCGCTTCCTTGAAGGTTTCGTGGAAGCGACGAAGGCCATCAAGGTCGGCAACGGTCTCGAAGATGGCGTCATCATGGGCCCGCTCGCCAATGAGCGCCGCATTCCGGCACTGGAAGGCCTCATCAGCGACGCCGTTTCCCATGGCGCAGAATTGAAGACCGGCGGCCGTCGCATCGGCAACAAGGGCAATTTCTTCGAGCCGACGGTTCTCGCCAATGTGCCCACCACCGCCAAGATCATGAATGACGAGCCCTTCGGCCCGGTCGCGATCATCAACCGCTTCTCGAGCTTCGATGACGCCATCACCGAAGCGAACCGCCTGCCCTTCGGCCTTGCATCCTACGCCTTTACCGGTTCGGTCAAGACCGCGCACGCACTTGGCCAGCAGGTAGAGGCCGGCATGCTGACCATCAACCATAATGGCCTTGCGCTTCCCGAAGTCCCCTTCGGCGGCATCAAGGATTCCGGTTATGGCACGGAAGGCGGCTCGGAAGCGGTTCAGGCCTATCTGGAGACCAAATTCGTCAGCCAGATGAGCTGAAGTTAGTTTGTCACGAAACTTCTTCTCCCCGTCGGGGAGAAGAAGTAAGCGGTACCCACTCGGTCCGTCAGCACTCTTCGAAAGTTGCTCAGCCCTTGCCTCCAGCCTCATCCTGCCCTAAAAGAACAAAAAGTGAACTTTGAGGGCAATATGAGCGACACGGCGGCACCTTCATTGAAGGAAATCTTCAACCGCGAGAAACTGCGGCACATCGCCGATCAGACCAGGGCCGTCCATCCGCAGTTTGACATCTCAGCCTTCATGGCGCTCGCCACCGAAAACCTCGAGGCCTTGGGGATCATGCAGCGTATGCGGCAGGTGGCGACGAGCCTGCATGCGACACTTCCCGGCGACTATGCCCGCAACATCGAAATCCTGACCGCCGCAGCGCCGGGCATCGGCAACGGTTTTGCCTCCATTTCGCTGCCGGAATATGTGGCGCTCTACGGCCTCGATGATTTCGATCTTTCCATGGAAGCGCTGCATTATTTCACCCGTTTCGGCTCCTCGGAATTCGCCATCCGTCATTTCCTGCAAAGGGATATGGCCCGTACCCTTGCCGTGATGGAGACATGGTCACGACATGAAAACGAACATGTACGGCGGCTGGCGAGCGAGGGCTGCCGGCCGCGCCTGCCATGGTCATTCCAGCTCAAATCCCTGATCAACGATCCATCCCCGGTCACTGGTATCATCGAGGCCATGAAAGCTGATGAGGCGCTTTATGTGCGCAAATCCGTCGCCAATCATCTGAACGACATCACCAAGGACAATCCCGCTTTCGTGCTGGCGCTCATCGATGCATGGCCGAAGGAAAATCCGCACACGCGCTGGATTACACGCCAAGCCCTGCGCACATTGATCAAGAAGGGCGATGCAGCTGCACTTGCCCATCTCGGCGCACATGAGGAAGCGGAAATTGCACTTGCGGCATTTCAGGTTACGCCGGACAAGGTGGCTCTCGGCAACCCTGTGCGGATTTCAGCCTCTTTCACCTCGACGGCGAAACGCCCGCAGAAACTGGTGATCGACTACGCCGTGCACTACGTGAAGAAGAGCGGCGACGCCTCGGCGAAAGTCTTCAAGTGGAAAGAAATCGAGCTTCAGCCCGGTGAGACATGCGCGCTGTCGATCAGCCGCGCCATACGCGATTTCACCACCCGCAAACACTATCCCGGCCTTCACAGGGTTGAGCTGATGATCAACGGCAAGCTTGTGGCAGAAAGCGCCTTCGAGCTTCTGGGCTGACAACGGCTCATGCCGCCGGGAAAATCTTCGCCCGGCGGATGATGACGGAACCGCGGTCACCGGCGGCGACGTCGTTTTCCGGCGGCACGTCAAATTCCAGGATGTCGCCGCCATCGGTGCTGGCGATTACCCGGCGTTCACCCGCCCGGTCGAGAACCCGCGCCACCGAGGCGGGAATGCCCTCATGCAGATCTTCCCATTCGAGATCGCCGGGGCGGGCATAGATATCCACGACGCCATCGCCCTGCGCATAGGAGAAAGGCAGCTCATTGTCACCGACATAGACCTTGCCGCCGCGCGCCACGCCAGAGACCCGGTTGGCATCACCCAGAAAGCGCATGACGAAGGCGCTGTTCGGCTGGCGGCAGACCTCCTTCGGCGTGCCCTCCTGTACGATTTCGCCCTGATTGAGGATGACAACACGATCGGCAAGATCGAGCGCCTCTTCCTGGTCATGCGTCACGAAAATCGTGGTGATGCCGAGCGAATCGTGAATCTCGCGCAGCCAGCGGCGAAGGTCGCGGCGCACATTGGCGTCCAGCGCTCCGAAAGGCTCATCCAGCAGAAGCACCTTTGGATCGACCGAAAGCGCACGCGCCAGCGCCACGCGCTGCCGCTGCCCGCCGGAAATCTGCGCCGGGAAACGGTCGCCCAGACCATCAAGCTTCACCAGCCGCAAAAGCTCCCCGACGCGGGCGTCGATCGCCGCCTTGTCCCGCTTCACCTTCGAGACCTTCATGCCGAAAGCGATGTTTTGATGCAGAGTCATATGCGGGAAAAGCGCATAATGCTGAAACACGAAACCGACGCCGCGGTCACGCACCGGAATATTGGTGGCGTCCTCGTCGCCGAAAAAGATACGGCCGCCATCGCTATATTCGAGACCGGCGACCATGCGCAAAATCGTCGTCTTGCCGGAGCCTGAGGGACCGAGCAGCGCCAGAAGCTCGCCGCTTTCGATATCCAGCGAAACATCGCGCACGGCGCGGAAGGTATCGAAAGTCTTGACCACATTTTCGAGGCGGATTTTCATGGGAATCAGGTCTCCGTGGCGATGGCGGCATCGCCGTTGGTCTTCTTGGCGCCGCGTCCGGCGCCGCGCCCTTCCAGCGCCACCTTGGCGATGATGGTGACGACGGCGAGCAAGGCAAGGATGGAGGCGGACGCGAAGGCGCCGGCCGTCTGGTAATCGTGGTAAAGCAGCTCGATATGCAGCGGCAGCGTATTGGTCTGGCCGCGAATATTGCCCGATACGACCGATACCGCGCCGAATTCGCCCATCACGCGGGCATTGCAGAGCACGACACCATAAAGCAGCGCCCATTTGATGTTCGGCAAGGTCACCGAAAAGAAGGTACGCCAGCCGGATGCGCCAAGCGAGGTCGCCGCCTCCTCGAGATCGCGACCCTGCGCCTGCATCAGCGGGATCAGTTCGCGCGCCACGAAAGGCGCAGTCACGAACATCGAGGCGATGACGATGCCGGGAAGCGCGAAGAGTATCTTGATATCATGCGCATCGAGGAACGGGCCGAACAACCCCTGAAGGCCGTAAACGAAGAGATAGGAGACGCCGGCGACGATCGGCGAAATGGAAAAGGGTATTTCGATCAGCACCAGCAGGAAGCGCCGGCCCGGGAAATCGAACTTGGTGATCGCCCATGCGGCGGCCACACCGAAGGCGGTATTAACAGGCACGGCGATCAGCGCCGTCAGTACCGTCAGCATGATGGCGTGGCGGGTATCGGGATGGGTGATGGTGGCGGAATAGACCTTCCAGCCCTGCGAAAAGGCTTCGACGCCGATGATGACAAGCGGCGCTAAGACCAGCAAGGCACCGATAACAAGCACGAAGGCAATCAGGCTGCGGCGAACAAGAGGCGCGTCGCCAACCCGTGGCGGCTTGCGGTGTGAAGAAACGACACTCATGTCTCAGCCCCTCACCGTGTAACGAAGCGCGCGCGCCTGCAGGTAATTGGTCACCGCCAGCATCACGAAGGCGGTGATGAGCAGCACGGAGGCGATGGCGGCCGCCGCCTGATAATCATATTCCTCCAGCCGGATGAAGATCAGCAGCGCGGTGATCTCAGTCGAAAACGGCTGGTTGCCGGCGATGAAGATGATCGCCCCGAATTCGCCGAGGCTGCGGGCGAAGGACAGCGACAGACCGGCGAGCAACGCCGGCGTCAGGAGCGGCAGGATGATCTTGCGGAAAATTTCGAGATCGGAACCACCGAGCGATTGCGCCGCTTCTTCCAGCGCCGGATCGAGGTCTTCCAGAACCGGCTGCACGGTGCGAACGATGAAGGGCAGGCTGGTAAAGGCCATCGCCACCATGATGCCAAGCGGCGTGTAGGCCACCTTGATGCCGAATTGGGAAAGCACCGAGCCGAACCAACCATTGCCCGCAAAAAGCGTCGTCAGCGCAATGCCGGCAACGGCGGTCGGAAGCGCAAAAGGCAGATCGACGATGGCGTCCACGATGCGCCAGCCGGGAAAACGGTAACGTGTCAGCACCCAGGCAAGCGCCACCCCGAAAATGACGTTGAACAGCGTGGCGGCCAGCGCACAGAGCACGGTAACACGATAGCTGGCGACGGCGCGCGGAGAAGAGATGATCGACCAATATTCGGCAGGGCCTAGGCTTGCCGCCTTGAACACCAGCGCCGAGAGCGGCAGAAGCACGATGATGGCGACGTAAGTCAGGGTAACGCCAAGGGACAATTTCAGCCCCGGCAGAACATTCCGTTTCAAACCCCGCCCCCAATTCATCAACAAGCGACCCGGCAGTTTCCCGCCGGGTCTTCTATCTGTTCTTTGTCGTTGTGATTAACGGCTGCCGTAAAGCGTATCAAGCGTCGCGCCGGATGCAAAATGCTCTTTCTGGATTTTGTCCCAACCGCCGAAGACATCATCGACATTGACGAGGCGAATGGCGGGGAACTTGTCCTTGAACTCGCCGACGACCTTTTCATCGTGAACGCGGTGGCCGAATTCGGCGGCGATGCGCTGGCCTTCCTCGGTATAGAGGAAGTCGAGATAGCTCTTCGCCAGATCACGCGAGCCGCGCTTGTCGACCACCTTATCCACCACGGCCACCGGGAATTCGGCGAGCAGGCTGACGGAGGGCACAACGCCTTCCACCTTGTCGGCGCCATATTGCTTGGCGATGCCGCGGGTCTCGGCTTCGAAGGTGATCAGCACGTCGCCGATCTCGCGTTCCACGAAAGTGGTGGTGGCGGCGCGGCCTCCGGTGTCGAAAACCGGCGTATTGTCGAAGATTTTCTTGACGAATTCCTGGACCTTCTTCTCGTCGCCGTTGAACTTCTCCTTGGCGTAAGCCGTGGCGGCGAGATAGGTGTAACGGGCGTTACCCGAGGTCTTCGGATTGGGGAAAACGATCTTCACATCGTCGCGGGCAAGATCGTCCCAGTCCTTGATACCCTTGGGATTGCCGGCGCGCACGAGGAAGGACGGGAAGGAATAGAACGGCGATGCGTCGTTCGCAAAATCCTTCTTCCAGTCGGCGGAAACGAAGCCCTGCTTCACCAGAAAATCGACATCGGTCACCTGGTTAAAGGTGACAACATCGGCTTCAAGACCCTCGACAATGGCGCGCGCCTGCTTGGAGGTGCCGGCATGCGACTGATCGACGGTTACGCCCGGATGCTGTTTGATGAACGCCTCGTTCTCGGCCGCAAAAACTTCGCGGGCGACATCGTAGGATGCGTTGAGGATGGTGGTCGGAGACTGCGCCTGCGCCGCACCTGCAAAAAGAGCGGCAAAAGCAGTACCGATAATGAGAAGACGTTTCATGAATACCCCCGGCAATTCGAATGGTGTTCAACATAGCGGGCGGCAGCAACGCCCGCGAGAAACAACTGTGCCTTGCAGGGGTATGGATTGGAAATTTCACCCAAAGAATAAGCACTCAAAAGGTGATGATTTCATATAGGGCAAGAAGCCGAATTTCTTTTGCGTCACCCTTCCCAAAATCTCGGAGAGAACCATGAAATTCATCACGCCCGAAACATGTATTCGCATTGAGCGTAGCCCTCGTCCTTGTGCTTGTCACAGGAATGAGGGCGGAGATTCGCCAGTCTCCAGGCAACAGGCGCGGTCTCCACTGATCTAAAGGCGATGATCGGGAAACAGATTGCCGGAATGCCCGGCAAAATAGGGCGCCAGATTCTCCTCCCGCACCTCTTCCAGCCGCGCCGGTTGCCAGCGGGGATTGCGGTCCTTGTCGATAAGGGCCGCACGCACGCCTTCGTAAAAATCGTGCTGGCGCAATATTTCCGTGCCGGCGGCAAATTCCCGCTCCAGGCATTCGATGAGGCTCGCACTTTCCCGACCGAGGCGCAGCAGCTTCAGGGTCAGTTTCAGACTGGTGGGAGAGCGCTTTTGCAGGACCTCAAGGGTCTCGCGCGAAAACGCATCTTGGCGCGCCGAAAGTGCCGCGAAAATTTCTTCGACGGTATCAAAACGGAATGTCGCGTCGATAATATCCCGATTTAGGGATAAAACGCCTTCATCGGCCTCAACCGCCTGCGCCATGATCGCCGTCTCGATGCTGTCTATATCCGCCGCTTGCGACAGGTTCTGGACCAGACCGTCGAGACGGTCCGAAGGAACAATATAATCGGCAAAGCCGGCGTAGATGGCATCAGCGGCCGTAACCGCGTTGCCCGTCAGCCCCAGCCACGTGCCGCATTCGCCCGGCGCTCGTGGCAGGAGCCAGGAGCCGCCAACGTCAGGGAAATAACCGATGCCGGTTTCCGGCATGGCGAGTTTTGTGCGTTCCGTGACGATGCGGTGGCTGCCATGGGCTGAAATGCCGACACCGCCGCCCATGACGATGCCGTCCATCAGGGCAATATAGGGCTTGCTGAAGCGGGCGATGCGATAGTTGAGCGGAAATTCTTCCCGCCAGAAATCAAGCACCTGCGGGTCGCCGGCCTTGCCAAGATCATGAATGATGCGAACATCGCCCCCGGCGCAAAGCCCCCTGTCGCCTTCCCCGGTCAACACCACGCAGGCAACACCGGCATCCTCCTCGAAACGCTGAAGCGCCTGAAACAGGCAGCGAACCATCGGCAACGTCAGGCTGTTGATCGCCTTCGGGCGGTTGAGGCGAATGATGCCAGCCCCTCCCCGCTTCTTGACGATGACCTGCGCATCCGCTTCCGTTGTCTGTTCCAAGACCGCCTCCTCCGCTGCCCATTCATCCGGCCATCTTGGCGGCCTTGGGCCGATCACGCAACGTTGATCTTCTCTTGTAGGAACGTCTTTCGCCCAAACCGCTTTAACGGGGACAAAATGCCAGAAATCCGTTTTTGCAATGCAGCATGTTTGCTTGACGCCCGGAAAATCATGGCATGTAATGGGCTCTGGAAATGCCGGCATTGATTCCTGTCGAGCGTGTGCCGGACCAAGCGGAATGTCGCCTTCTCAAAGGCGCTGTAAACAGCAACGGGAGACGAGCATGCAGGTTTCGGAACACGAATGGATCAGCAAACGGGCATATACACTCTGGGAAAAGGAAGGCCATCCCACTGGGCGCGACGCGCACCACTGGGAACAGGCCAGGCATGAATTTTCGCTGCTGAAGACATCGGAAGCGACAAAACCCGCAACGCGCAAGAAGGCCGCTCCCAAGGTCGCGGCTGCCGATGCCGCACCGGATGCAGAAACCCCGGCGAAACCCAAGAGCCGTGCCCGCAAGGCTGCTGCCACGAAATAAGGGCTCGTGCCGTTAAGCTGAAGCCACCAATGAAAAAGCCCGACGAAATTCGCCGGGCTTTGTCTGTTTAGCGCGGGTCACAACCCAGATCACCGACCCGGCAGCCATCCCGGAGGTTTTCCGACGCAGGCGCACGGCGCGGGTCATCCCACTGGCGACGCTCGGCAGGAAGCCGGCCCTCATTCTGATTTGGCTGGCGATCGCGATTGCGATCCCGGTTCTCATCTTCGAAGCGCCGGCGATCGTCATCGCGACGGGGCCTGTCCTGATTTCTGTCGCCCTGGTTCCAGTCGCCATAACGACGTTCCCAGCGTCCGTCATTCGGACCGCCACCCTGACGGGGATCGCGCCACTCGTCACGACGACCATCACGCCAGTCATCCCGGCGTCCGTCACGCCACTCGTCACGCGGACGCGGGCGATCCCATCCGGCACTCGGCGGCGGGGCGTTCCAGTAACCGCCTGATGGCGGCGGACGACGCCAGCGGTCACGCTCGCGGTAGAAGTCGCGGTCGCGATAATAGCGGTCCCAATAACGGCCGACTTCGAAGGTGATAACCGGCACGCCGAGATCGCGGTAATAACGCGGTTCGACATAGACCCGGTTCTGCCGGTAGGTCGTGGCGATGTAACGCCCGGCTACCCAGCCGCGACCACCCACAAACGCGACATCGCACCAGGGCGTGTCCGAAAGGCAGCCATGGACGGTGAGCGGCGCGCCATTCGGGATCACCACAACAGCCGGATAGGCCGTGCTCGGGCCGGAGCGCATATTCACATTCGCGGTGGCGAAACCGCGCGTCGCAGCTTCGGCAAGTGCCGGCGCGGCGAGCATGGCCACCAGCGCAATTGCGCCAAACAGTTTTTTCTTCACTTCTTTCTCCTCAAGCAAAGGCCCGCTTTGCCCTTGTCGGCATCCACCACTTCGATGGACGAGTATGCGTTCCGCATACTGCCACGATCGGAAAATACGCGTTGCTGCATGAACGCAGCATGAAACAAATGAGACGCCTCATCAGTTCCACCTGCGGCAATGAGCGCCCGACAAATTGCCGCCGGAATGGACCGCCGGTCTTGACTTCGGGGGGCAATCATCCGACTTCAATGCAACAGCAATATGGAGCAGAACCATGAGCGAAACCGCACAGACGACCGTCGACCAGAGCGAAGTGGATCGCTTCTCCGCGATGGCTGCGGAATGGTGGAGCCCGACCGGCAAGTTCCGCCCGTTGCACAAGTTCAATCCGGTGCGGCTCGAATATATCCGCAACCGCATCTGCGACAATTTCGGCCGCGACCCGAAGGCGCACCGCCCGCTGGAAGGGCTGCGCATATTGGATATTGGCTGCGGCGGCGGCCTTCTCTCCGAACCCGTTGCGCGCATGGGCGCGGATGTGGTGGGCGCCGATCCCTCGGAAAAAAATATCGGCATCGCTTCCACCCACGCCCGCGAAAGCGGGGTCAGCGTTGACTACCGCGCCGTGACCGCCGAACAGTTGCAGGAAGCTGGCGAGACCTTCGACGTCATCCTCAACATGGAGGTGGTCGAACATGTGGCCAATGTCGATCTCTTCGTCACCACCTGCGCAAAAATGGTGCGACCCGGGGGCCTGATGTTCGCCGCCACCATCAACCGCACGCTCAAAGCCCGGGCACTGGCAATCTTCGCCGCCGAAAACGTGCTGCGCTGGCTGCCGCGCGGCACGCACCAATATGAAAAGCTGGTTCGCCCGGAAGAGCTCGAGAGGCCGCTGGTGGCAAGCGGTATGGATATCATCCACCGCACCGGCGTGTTCTACAACGTGCTGCAGGACCGCTGGAATCTTTCACCTGACATGGAGGTCAACTACATGATGCTGGCGAAAAGACCGGCGCAAGGCTAACGCGGGGCGCTATGTGAGTGATGTCGTTCTAAAGAAATTCAGTTGACGTCATCAGGCAAGACCGGCAGCGGCGCGATCTCTATACCCTCATCCAGCAGGGCCTTGGCTTCCTGCGCAGAGGCATTGCCGATGATGCCGCGCTCATCCGCTTCGCCATAATGGATCTTGCGCGCCTCTTCGGGAAATTTATCGCCGACATCCTCGGCATTGGCGCGGATATTGGCGACAGCCTCGCGGATTTTCGCCATCGCCTCTTTCCTGGCCGTATCCATGGCGAGCGTCTGGCGTTCGTCTTTCTTGCGGGCGGTGGAGACCGAGGGCGCCATCAATAGCTTGGAGACCTGCACGGAATTGCAGACCGGGCAGGACAGGAAACCGCGCTGCAACTGATTGTCGAAATCGTCGCTACCGGCAAACCAGCCTTCAAACTCATGGCCCTTTTCACAGGCCAGCGCATAACGGATCACGCCGCTTCACCTCCGGCAGGTTTCAGGGGAATGACGGTGTCCAGTCCGAACTCGCGAGCATTGCGCAGATTGGGAATCTTGCCACGCGCAGCCGCGACCAGCGACGTGTCGATCTCGGCGAAGATTATCTCTTCTCCAGCGCCGTCGGCAATGGCCAGAACCTTGCCCCAGGGATCGATGATGATGGAATGGCCAAAGGTCTCGCGCCCGTCCTCATGCACGCCGGCCTGCGCGGCAGCAATGACAAAAGCGCCATTTTCAATGGCGCGGGCGCGCAGCAGGATCTCCCAATGCGCCTCCCCCGTCTGCCGGGTGAAAGCCGCCGGAACCGTCAGAACCTCGGCGCCAGCAAGTGCTTCAGCGCGAAAAAGCTGCGGAAAACGGACGTCGTAACAAATCGCAAAGCCGAATTTCGCCAGTGGAAGTTCAGCGATACGCGCCACCTCGCCGGGTTGATAAGCAGCGCTTTCGCGCCAGCTTTCACCATTGTCGAGATCGACATCGAACATATGGATCTTGTCATAGCTGCAGATGCGCGAACCATCCGGCGCGAAGAGAAAACCGCGATTGGCGATCTTGCCATCCGGCCGGGCAATCGCGGTCGAGCCGACATGGACATGAATGCCGAGTTCGCGGGCGAGACGCGCGGCCGTCGCAACGATGATATCGCCATCGTCATCCTGCAATTGCGCACGCAACGCCTGCCTGTCCTTCTGGATGGCGCCCGTCATTTCCGGGGTCTGCACATAAACGGCGCCCTCGGCTGCAGCCGCCCGCACCAACCGTTCCATATCGGCGGCGTTTTTTGCCGGGTCGACGCCGGAACGCATCTGAATGGCGGCAGCCTTGAAACTCATCATATCCTCCATGCCCGCAAATCGGGCCGATCAGGCGGCCAGCAGCACGTCCAGTTTGCCGGCGCGCTCCAGCGCGTGCAGATCATCACAACCGCCCACATGCTCGCCATTGATGAAGATTTGCGGGAACGTTGTACCACCTGATTTCTCGATCATTTCCTGCCGGTATTCGGGCGTCGTCGTGGCGTTATATTCGGCGTAATCCACGCCCTTGCTGTCCAGCAGCGCCTTGGCGCGCGCGCAATAACCACAAAAATCCCGCGTATAGATCGTTACCGGTGCCATGTTTTCAAAGCCCTCGCAAACGTGCGGTAAAACGCACGATAAAGTCATGTCATTCAGGTTTCATATAGGGCCGGAAATGGCCATTGCAAAGGTCAAAACCGTCACATCCACGGCACCGGCCTTGCGCAGGGCGCGGCTTGCCGCACCCACCGTCGCACCTGTCGTATAGACATCATCCACCAGCACCACGCGCTTGCCATGGACATCGGTTTCCCGGCCGGGCGCGAGCGCGAAAGCGCCGCGCACATTGTCCTGTCGGGCAAGTGCCGAAAGCCCCACCTGCCGCTCGGTCGGCTTCACGCGCAACAGCGTGCCGGCAAGCAAGGGCTTGCCGGCGGCCTTGGCCAGATGCCGTGCCAGCTCGGCGGATTGATTGAAACGGCGGCGCAGGAAACGGTGCCGATGCAACGGAACGGGCACGATGCAATCACAGTCACCCACCGTTCCGTCACTTGCCCTCAGCATCCACAGCGCCATCAGTCGGGCGAGATCGGTCCGGTCCTGATATTTCAGCCGGTGCACGAGCTTGCGGGCGGTTCCCTCATGGCTTGCGACGGCACGCAGCCGGTCAAAGGGCGGCGGTTCGGCAATGGCCCGCGCGCTCACAAAACCGTCTCCGTGATCCCGCGCGAAGGGAACGCCCAGAACCTCGCAAAAGGGGCGATCGATAAAGCCCACATCCCGCCAGCAATCCGCGCATAAGGCACCCTCGCCGCCGGTCATGCGGGTGCAGCCCGCGCAGGTTGGCGGGTAGACCATACGGAAGAGCGCGCGCCACATGTCTCCCGCTGCCGCCGGCACGGCCGCGGACTTCGATAGCAACGCCGAAAACAGACTTTCACCAGCACCCATGAGGTTGACTTTACCGCCGAACGGGTGCCTTTGCGAGAGCGATAGTTCCATCCCGTCACCGGGAGAACGATGCCCGCAGCGGCATGACAGTAACGATACGGCCCGCCGATCCCGAAGGCGTTTGAGGCCGAGCAGGCAAGACGATGGATATTCTCTTTGACCAGGCCCTAATCGAACAAAACCGTCACCGGGCGTGGGCCAGACGCGATGACAAGGCCCTGTTTCTTCTCGATATGGCGGCCGAAGAACTGGCCGACAGGCTCGCCATCGTCGAGCGCCAGTTCGAGACCGCGATCGAACTTCATGGCGGAACCGGCGTCACCGCCCGACGCCTGGCGGAGACCGGCAAGGTCGATACTATTCGCCGTATCGAAACCGAGAGTTCTTTTGCGACGGATGCGAATATTCCCGAGGCCGCTTCCATGGAGCATCTGCCGCTTGAGGAGGCCTCCGCCAATCTCATCGTCTCACCACTTGCCCTGCATCTGACCAACGACACCCCCGGCGCGCTGATCCAGATCCGGCGGGCATTAAAACCGGACGGCCTGTTTCTCGGCGCCATTCCCGGCAGCGGCACCCTACAGGAGCTGCGCGATGTGCTGCTGACCGCAGAGGCCGAACTGACCGGGGGCGCAAGTCCGCGTGTCATTCCCTTCGCAGATGTGCGCGATGTCGGCGCGCTTTTGCAGCGCGCCGGGTTTGCGCTTCCCGTTACCGATGCGGAAAGCTACACGGTGCGTTACGATTCTATTTTTCCGCTGATGCGGGACCTGCGCGCCATGGGCATGGCCAACCCGCTGGCAAGCCGCAGCAGAAAACCGCTCAACCGCGCCTTTTTCCTGCGCGCAGCGGAGCTTTACGCCGAGCGCTATTCAGATCCTGACGGGCGGATAAGGGCGACATTTTCCATTATTTACGTATCAGGCTGGGCCCCGCACGAAAGCCAGCAGAAACCGCTAAAGCCCGGCTCCGCCAAGGTGCGGCTTGCCGATGCCTTGAAGACAACAGAGGTGAAGCTGTCCTGAGCGATCAGCCCTACAGGTTCGACTGGGCAAAAGTATCTACGATGAACTGAAACACGGCATTGATATTGCTGCTGATGTTGCCTGCGCCAGCGATGAGGGCGGCGGAGAGCAGCCCCACGATCAAGCCGTATTCAACGGCTGTCGCACCGTCTTCGTTTTTGCAAAAATTGATAAAAAAATGCAGCACAGGATATTCCCCATCCACCGGTGCGTTCCGACAACCGGCATCTGCCCTGTTGAAATCAACACTATCCTAGGTCGGCGATGTGAGAAATCCGTTACCGTTGATGGTAAACGATCAGCAACCGCTCTCGTTGCTGTAACCCGTGACCACGCAGGGCATCTCCGGCATCGGCTGGGTGATGCTGCGACGAATGGAATAGGTCTTGCCGGCATCGGTCTTCTTGATGGAGCCCGTGCTGATCATGTCGTAATTTTCGGGAAACTGCGCCACGCGCGTGGAAGATTTTCCGGCAAGCATGGGGGTGATGATCAGGGAAAGGGCGATAACCGCCGTGCCAAAAAGCAGCGCCACATTGAGCACGCCGGTGCGACGGGATTTGTTGGAATACAAATGACGACCTTCCACCGTCTTCCAGAAATCCTCGTTCATGACCAACCTCGTCTCGCGCAGTTTACCGCTTCTTTAGCTTAACAATCTGCCAGAGGGTGCTGAACGATCTCTTAACACAGCCCCGTTTTGGTACGGCAAAGCGCTGGCAACAGGGCATTTTCACGAAGCTGTGACGGGATGACCTTACAAGGGCGGATAGATCCTCGGGACAGGCCCGAGGATGACGTCATATTGAGGCGAGACAGCCTCGCACTCGACAACTACGTTACTCGACAGGCTGATCTTTACCCGATCGCGCGCAAACGCCACGCCGCCAGCTTACAGCAGATCCTGCAGGAAAGGGATGAGCGGCTCATCGGCCGGCGGCATGGGGTAATCGCGCAGAGCTTGCGGCTTTACCCATTTCAGCGCCTGCCCTTCCCGGCCATGCGCAATGCCCTCATAACGGCGGCACACGTAAAGCGGCATCAGGAGGTGAAAGGTCTCATAGGTGTGGCTGGCGAAAGTCAGCGGTGCAAGGCAGGCGACCTTGGTCTTGATGCCCAGTTCTTCGTCCAGCTCGCGGACAAGGGTTTCCTCCGGCGTCTCGCCGTGCTCCACCTTGCCGCCCGGAAATTCCCACAGGCCGGCAAGCGACTTGCCTTCAGGACGCTGCGCCAGAAGGATGCGCCCATCCTGATCGAGGAGCGCACAGGCGGCGACCAGCAGAATTTTTTTGCCCGCTTCGCTCATTTTTCGTCAACCTTGCGCCAGTAGCGATAGAGGTAGGCATCGGTGAAACCGAATTTTTCATAAAGCGCGATTGCGGGCACATTTGTCGAGACGACCTGCAACCAGGCGCTTTTGGCACCGCTGATCCGTGCCCAGCGCAGCGCCGACGCCAGAATCTGCGTACCGAGGCCCTTCTGGCGCTGCGACTTGTCAACGTCGAGCGACAGGATGCCGGCAAGATCGTTATCCTGCACGCAGATCACAGTCGCAAGCGGGCTGCCTTCAACTTCCTCGTTGATGAACAGGCCGAGCGTCGGCTTGATCGAACTGACGATTTCCGCAATCGCCGACCGCTGGGCCGGGTCGCTATCGCTGACCTTGATGCTCGCCTCGACAAAACGGCCGATATCGTGGCTCGGCAGGCTGACCAGCGTTTCCGGCAGTTCCATGCCGGTAAGATCAGCCGTCATGACCCTGACCTCTTCGACCATGGACCAGCCGTCCTTGACCAGAAAGTCCTTGAGTTGCGGCGGCATCAGCGTCGTTTCACGCACCACCAGCGGACGGCCGAAATCCTCGAAGCGCTTGCGTGCCTTTTCCAGCCGCACGGCGCTGTTTCCGTAGTCGGAAGGGTCGAGCGGCACCACGCAGTTGATCCGCTTGGAGGGATGCGAGCCTGTGAGGCGGATTTGCCAGCTGCCGTCATAAATCACCGACGAGGCAGGCCATGCCCGGAAGCTGACGGCTTCCAGACGGCGAACCAGCGGCAGATTGACGGCCTTGTTGTCCTGCATTCTCTTCGGCTCCAACGGTCAGCTCCGGTAGTCGCCGTTGATCGCAACATATTCCTTGGTGAGATCACAGGTCCAGACGGTGGCCTTGCCCTGACCGAGACCAATATCCACCTTCACCGGAATGTCTTCGAGACGCATCACCGCGGTCGTCTCCGCTTCCGAATAATCCGGATCGCGCTCACCATTCACGGCCACGCGCACGCCGCCGAACCAGATCGCGAGACGGTCGCGGTCTGCCATTTCGCCGGATTTGCCGACTGCCATGACGACACGGCCCCAATTGGCGTCTTCGCCGGCAACCGCGGTCTTCACCAGCGGCGAATTGGCGATGGAAAGGGCGATCTTCTTGGCGGCGGCATCGTTTTCCGCGCCAGTGACAGTGACTTCCACCATCTTGCGCGCGCCTTCGCCGTCGCGAACAACCTGCAGGGCCAGATCCTTGAGGAGATCGTTGAGAGCGACGCGGAAGCCGGCAAGGCGCTCGTCGTCGGCGCTCGTCACCTTCACCTGGCCGTCTTCAGCTGCCGCACCCGTGGCAAACAGCATCAGCGTGTCGGAGGTGGAGGTGTCGCTGTCGACCGTCACGGAATTGAAGGTCGGGCCGACACCGGCCGAAAGCAGCGCCTGCAGGGCTGCCGGCTCAATGTCCGCATCCGTCACCACGAAGGAGAGCATCGTCGCCATGTCGGGCGCGATCATGCCGGCACCCTTGGCGATACCGTTGATGGTAACGATGACGCCGCCGATTTCGGCAGTGCGGGTCGAAACCTTGGGATAGGTATCGGTCGTCATGATCGCCTTGGCGGCTTCCTGCCAGAAATCGGCTTCGGCCATACCGTTCATATCGCCCAGAACACCGGCGAATTTGGTGGCGTCCAGCGGCTCGCCGATCACGCCGGTCGATGCCAGAAATACCTCGTTTTCGGAGCAACCGACGGCAGCGGCGGCGGATTTCGCCGTCAACTCGGTCGCTGCCTTACCCTTGACGCCGGTAAAGGCATTGGCGTTGCCGGAATTGACCACCACGGCACGCGCCACGCCGCCGCCGAGATTGGCGCGGCAGAAATCAACCGGGGCAGACGGGCATTTTGATTTGGTGAAGACGCCGGCGACACTTGCCGGCGTGTCGAACACCATCAGCAGAACATCCGTGCGGTTCTTGTATTTGATGCCGGCGGCGGCCGTCGCCATGCGAACACCGCGCAGCGCGGGCATGTCGGGATAGGATTTCGGAGCGAGCGGGGAAACGGCAACGGACATGGGAAGCGCCTGAAATTCTGGAAAGGAGGATCTGGGAATGCCTGAGATGAAACGGGGCGGCCCATAGCCGCCCCGTAACCTGAATTTTTTACTGCTGCGGCTGAGCCTGCTGTTCCTTCGAGGCTTCGTCGTAGCCCTTCTTCAGCGTCTCATCCATGATTTCGATCTTCTGGTCAGCCTTTGCCTTCTCGATGAGGGCAACGTACTTGTCACGCATGACAAGCTGACGAACCTGCGGCTCAACCTGCTCGAAAGCCGGCGGCGGGGCGATGCGCTTGTCTTCCAGCTTGATGATGTGGAAGCCGAACTGGGTCTTCACCGGGGTCTTGGTGTAAGCGCCCTTTTCGAGGCCGAAAGCAGCTTCTTCGAATTCCGGAACCATGCGGCCCTTGCCGAACCAGCCGAGATCGCCGCCGTCATCCTTGTTGGAATCGGTCGACTTTTCCTTGGCGAGGGCTGCGAAATCCTTGCCCGAATCAAGCTGCTTGATGATGTCTTTCGCTTCGTCCTCGCTGGCGACGAGAATATGCGCGGCCTTGATTTCTTCTTCCTGCGGCAGGGCTGCGACTTCCTTGTCGTAGCGCGCCTTCACCTCGTCATTGGTGACGGCCTCGACCACATGCTTGCGGAAATAGGCGTTATGCAGCTCACGGTCCTGGATGAATTCCATGCGCTTCTTGAAATCTTCAGTCTTTTCCAGACCTTCGGCGCTGGCGTTCTTTACCAGAAGCTTGACGTCGATCGCGCCGGAAAGGGCTGCGACCTTCTTCTGCTCGTCGGGAAGCTGCGCGAGCTGCGGGTCGAGGTTGCTCATGGCGAGGTCGAGTTCGGACTGGTGGATTTCCAGATCGCCGACCTTGGCGACAACCTTGTCTTCCTGTGCGAAAGCCGGAAGCTGGAGGCCGAGCGTGGCCACAATCACCGCAGCCGCAATTTTATTATAGCGCAACATTTTGAACCTTTCGGGGACAATGCCGGCTCCAGACATGGTTTCCGGCTCTGAAAAAACTTCCAAACACCGGATTGTGGCCATTCTGTAACGGGCAGAACCGTTGACATCATTTGCCCCCCCTCTTATCTGTCACGCAACCTCGCGTCCAGATACGTTGAAGGGCGAAGTCCGTCATTTGTGCTGAAAACAGCGTGACGGAGAAAAGCGCCCGGCAAAACGGAATTTCAGAAAGGGCCAGTAAGATGGTCAGTCTCGGCGGTATAGCCCGCAAGTTGTTCGGTTCGGCAAATGATCGCCGCGTCCGCTCCTATAAAAGCAAGATCGCAGCCATCAATGCGCTGGAAGAGGCCACCAAGGCGCTCTCAGACGAGGCGCTGGCGGCCAAGACCGCCGAGTTCCGCCAGCAGCTGGCAGACGGCAAGTCGCTGGACGACCTGCTGATCCCGGCTTTTGCCGTGGCCCGCGAAGCATCGCGCCGTGTTCTCCACATGCGTCCCTTCGACGTGCAGCTGACGGGCGGTATGATCCTGCACGGCGGCGCCATCGCCGAAATGAAGACCGGTGAAGGCAAGACGCTGGTGGCAACGCTTGCGGTCTACCTCAACGCGCTCGCCGGCAAGGGCGTGCATGTCGTTACCGTCAACGACTACCTTGCCCAGCGCGACGCCGCCACCATGAGCAGGCTTTACCGCTTCCTCGGCCTCACCACCGGCGTCATTGTTCACGGGCTGGACGACGACCAGCGCCGCGAGGCCTATGCCTGCGACATCACCTACGCGACGAACAACGAACTCGGCTTCGATTATCTGCGCGACAACATGAAATATGACCGCGCGCAGATGGTGCAGCGCGGCCACAACTACGCGATCGTCGACGAAGTCGACTCGATCCTGGTCGACGAGGCGCGCACGCCGCTCATCATTTCCGGCCCGCTGGACGACCGTTCCGATCTCTACAACACCATCGACGCCTTCATTCCGCTGCTGGCACCAGAAGATTACGAGATCGATGAGAAACAGCGCTCGGCCAACTTCTCCGAAGAAGGCACCGAAAAGCTCGAAAACCTGCTGCGGCAGGCGGGTCTCCTGAAGGGCGAATCGCTTTACGACGTCGAAAACGTCGCCATCGTCCATCACATCAACAATGCGCTGAAGGCCCACAAGCTCTTCACCCGCGACAAGGACTACATCGTCCGCAACGACGAAATCGTCATCATCGACGAATTCACCGGCCGCATGATGCCCGGCCGCCGTTATTCCGAAGGTCAGCATCAGGCTCTCGAAGCCAAGGAAAAGGTGCAGATCCAGCCGGAAAACCAGACGCTTTCCTCCGTCACCTTTCAGAACTACTTCCGCATGTATGAAAAGCTGGCCGGCATGACCGGTACGGCCTCGACGGAAGCGGAAGAATTCGGCAACATCTACGGCCTCGACGTCATCGAGGTGCCGACCAACCTGCCGATCCAGCGTATCGACGAGGATGACGAGGTTTACCGCACCGGCGAGGAGAAGTTCCAGGCCATCATCACCGAGATCAAGGCGGCGCATGAACGCGGCCAGCCGGTTCTGGTGGGTACGACCTCCATCGAAAAGTCCGAGCTTCTGGCCCATATGCTGCGCCAGTCCGGTTTCTCCGACTTCCAGGTTCTGAACGCTCGTTACCACGAGCAGGAAGCCTATATCGTTTCGCAGGCCGGTGTTCCCGGCGCCGTCACCATCGCCACCAACATGGCCGGCCGCGGTACCGACATCCAGCTCGGCGGCAACGTCGAGATGCGTCTGGAGCGCGAGCTGGAAGGCATGGAGCCGGGTCCGGAGCTTGACGCCAAGGAAGAGGCCATCCGCGCCGAGATCAAGGTGCTGAAGGAAAAGGCGCTTGCCGCCGGCGGTCTTTATGTCATCGCCACCGAACGCCATGAAAGCCGCCGTATCGACAACCAGCTGCGTGGTCGTTCCGGCCGTCAGGGTGACCCCGGCCGTTCGAAATTCTACCTGTCGCTTCAGGATGACCTGATGCGCATCTTCGGTTCCGAGCGCATGGACAGCATGTTGCAGAAGCTCGGCCTGAAGGAAGGCGAAGCGATCGTCCATCCGTGGATCAACAAGGCGCTGGAACGCGCCCAGAAGAAGGTCGAAGCCCGCAACTTCGAGACCCGCAAGAACCTTCTGAAATATGACGACGTGCTGAACGACCAGCGCAAGGTGATCTTCGACCAGCGTCTCGAGCTGATGGAAGCCGACAATATCGGCGAAACCGCAGCCGACATGCGCCACGAAGTCATCGAAATGCTCGTCACCAAGCATGTTCCGGAAAATGCCTATGCCGAACAGTGGGATATTGCAGGCCTCAAGGCCGGCATCGCCCAGTTCCTGAACCTCGACCTGCCGGTAGAGGACTGGGCCAAGGAAGAGGGCATCGCCGAGGACGATATTCTCCAACGCGTCACCGAGGCCGCCGACAAATACGCCGCCGAGCGCGCGGAACGTTTCGGCCCCGGGATCATGACCTATGTCGAACGTTCGGTCATTCTCCAGACGATCGACCATCTGTGGCGCGAACATATCGTCAATCTCGATCATCTCCGTTCCGTCGTCGGTTTCCGCGGTTATGCCCAGCGCGATCCGCTGCAGGAATACAAGGCGGAAGCCTTTGAACTGTTCCAGGCCCTGCTCGCCAATCTGCGCGAGGCCGTTACCGCCCAGCTGATGCGTGTGGAACTGGTGCAGCAGGAACCGCAGCAGCCGGAACTGCCGGAAATGACCGCGCATCACCTCGACCCCAATACGGGCGAAGATGAAATGGCGCAGGGCATGCAGCCCACGCCCGTCAATTTCGTGCCGGCCGAGGAACGCGATCCGAACAACCCCACCACCTGGGGCCGTATCGGCCGCAACGAAATGTGCCCCTGCGGCTCCGGCAAAAAATACAAGCACTGCCACGGCGTTTACGAACAGGCGTAAGGCGCTTGTTGTCAGCCTGAAATCAATCGCCCGTAACCCGCGTTACGGGCGATTTTGTTTGGGCCGGGCCATTGCCGGTGTGCCGGCTGTTGACTGGTCTCGGCGCTTTCCATAAGGGAGCCTGATCATTTTCTGGAAACTGCTTCCATGGCCCCTCGCGATCTCGCTGCCTATATTTTTCTCGCGCTCGCGTGGGGAGTTTCTTTTCTGCTGCTTTTACAAGTCGTAGCAGCCTTCGGCTGGATCGGCGCCGTCACGCTTCGTTCACTCATGACCGCTGCCGCCCTCTTTCTCATCGCACGGACGGTGCGTCGAAAGCTGACATTCTCGGCCGGCTGGCGCGCCTTTACGGTTGTCGGGGCAACAACGGTCGCGGGGCAATTGATCGGCCTGTCCTACGCCACACCCCAGATCGGCACCGCCATGGCCGCCATATTGGTGGCGACCATTCCGCTTTTTTCCATGCTCATCTCTCAGCTATGGGGTATTGAGCGTCTGACGCGTCAGGGCATTGCCGGTCTCGTTATCGGTTTTGCCGGCATCGTCCTGCTTGTCGGTTTCCCCGCCGTTCCAGTTACAACCACCTTCATCATCGGCTGCGCCGCTGCTGTCGCCGCCTGCATCTGCGCGGCCTATGGCAGCAATTTCGCCAGCCGCCACCTGAAGGGCGTAGGTTCCTGGGAAATCACCATAGGCTCATTCCTGACAGGCGGCCTGATGACCCTGCCGCTTCTCTTCGTGGTCCCATTGCCGAGAACACCTGATCTCATCGATTACGGTTATCTTTTGATACAGGCGGTGGTCATGAGCGGCCTTACCTACATCACCTATTTCAAGCTGGTCTCCTCGATCGGCGCAACCAAAGCGATCAGCGTTGAATTCGCCGTCACCGTCGTGGCGGTTCTCGTCGGTGCTTTGGTGCTGGATGAGCCGCTTTCGCTTCCCCAGCTTTTCGGCGCCGGCATCATCATTTTGGGCTGTGCGCTGGTCCTTGACCTTATGCCCAAGAAAAAGGCTCCACCCACCCCTTCCGGTGCGTGAAGAGTTTATTAGCGTTTTCCACCAATAGTCGTGCTGGTCATTGCTGATCGCGTTTGCGGCACGGGGGAAAAATGCAACCGGGCAAGTCAGACTACGAGCATTATTGGGACCCGCTCAGGGCTCTCCTCATGCTGCTTGGCATTCCCTATCACGCCTCCCTCATCTACAGCCATGCCTTGCCATGGGACATCAAGGATTTTGACACCAGCCCGCTCCTGAGCGCGCTTGGCGCCGTGCTCTCCACCTTCCGCATGCCAGCTTTTTTTGTAGTGGCCGGATATTTCTCCACCATGGTCATCGGCAAGAAGGGCAAGATGCGCTGGCTCAGGCAACGTTTCCTGCGCCTCGGCGTGCCCTTTATTGTGGCGGTCCTTCTGCTCGGGCCATTGCAGCTTTTCCTGCTGCAACTGGCCGGCGTCGCCAAGGGCGAGATCCCGGCCGACCGGCTACTGGAGAGCCTGCCCGGCCTGCTGCGTCCGAGCGAACAGTGGATCATGCATCTGTGGTTCCTGCCGGCCCTTATCGTCTATTCCATTCTGCTTGCCGGCCTGTTGTTTCTTACGGAACATAAGCCATTGGCATATGCGAAAGATTGGTTCGACAGCCTGCGGCAGCGACATGTCACACTGTTTTTCGCAGCGCTCTGCACCCTTCCGGTTTTGTGGGAATTGATGATCTACGGATCCGGCCTGCTTGCGGCAAGGACCGGAAGCGGCCTCTTTCTTCTCTATGAACGCGCTTCCGACCCCTATGCGCGCTACCTGCCATTTTTCCTTGTCGGGGCCGTGCTGCACCGTGATCGCGCCCTCTTTCACCGCTTTCGCCAGACGGGTCTTCTCACCGGCATCGTCGCGGCGAGCGCCATAGCAACCGCGGTAACCCTGCGCCTGCAAAATCCCCTTTCGAATTCGGCCCTGCTGGTGCTGGTTTCGGCAATTGCGGCGGTGGCCACGAGCCGTCTGTTGATCGACCTCGCCTGCCGATATTTCGACGGGCCAAACCGCTTTGCCAGACGCATGACGGATGCATCCTTCACCATCTACCTGTTTCACCATCCACTGATTTACGCCTTCGGAACGCTCTTCATCCTGTTCGCGCTGCCGCCGATCCTGGAATTCGCCATCATCGTCGCGGCCACCACAGTGGTGGCCTATATGCTGCATCAGGTGATACGGCTCAGCCCGCTCGTCCTTTTCCTGTTCAATGGCATCCGCAGGCCGAAGGTGGTGGACGATATTGGCACACAGGCCGGCGCCTCCCAAACCCTTCGTTAAGGATGAAGCGCGTATAATCGGCTTGCCTATTCAACTGGAAATGATGGCGTGTGGATCATGGCTATCCTCAACACGGCGGAAAAAGCCTTACCCGCAGGCCTGCGCGCGAAGCTTTCGCCGCTGGTAGCGAAAGTCGCCGTCCTTCTTTCCGGCGGAGATGAGGTTTCCCGTGCGCAGCGCATGGCGCTGGTTGCATTTGCGGTGCGCATCGTCAGCGCCGGCATCGCCTTCATTTCCCAGATCATCCTTGCCCGCCTGATGGGGGAGTTCGAATATGGCCTGTTCGCCTTTGTCTGGGTTCTGGTGATCCTGTTCGGCAACCTCTCCTGCCTCGGTTTTCACACGACCGTCATCAGGTTTTTACCCGGCTACCGTCTGGAGGATGCCCATGACAAGATCATGGGACTGACCTCGACGGCGCGCGTCTTCGCCATGTTTTCGGCCAGCGCGCTTGCGATTTTCGGTTTCGTTTTCCTGTACTTCTTCGGCGAGCGCATCGCCTCCTATTATCTCATTCCCGTGTCGCTGGCGCTGTTCACCCTGCCGATGGTCGCGCTGGGCGATGTGCTGAACGGCACCGCGCGCGCCAATGGCTGGGCGGTTTCCGCTCTCAGCCCCACCTATATTGTCCGCCCGGTGCTGATCCTGCTGTTCATGCTGGTGGCAATCGGTTTCGGCGCGGAAAAAACCGCGACGACGGCCATGCTCACGGCCCTTCTTGCCACCTATGTCACCACGCTTTTCCATTTCATCTTCATGGACCGCCGGCTCAACCGTCATTTCCGCAGCACAGCCCGCAGGGTTCATTTCCGCCACTGGATAAGGTTCGCCTTTCCGATGTTCCTGATCGACGGCATCGGGTTTTTGATGACCAATTCCGATGTGGTGATTGTCGGGCTTTATCTGCCGCCGGATCAGGTGGGCATTTATTTCGCCGCGGCAAAGACCATCGTGCTGATGCAATTCGTGTTTTTCTCCGTGCAGGCGGCAGCCGCCCCGCGTCTGGCCGCCCTGATGTCTGCCAATGACAGGCAGGGGCTCGCCGGTTTCGCCAGCCAGGCCGCGCGCTGGGCCTTCTGGCCGTCGCTCGCCGTTGGCAGCGTGGTGCTTCTGGCCGGCCCGTTCCTGCTATCGCTGTTCGGTCCCGGCTTCGTTCAGGGTTACGAGCTGATGTTCTTCCTTTTCGCCGGTTTCCTCGCCAAAGCGCTGATCGGTCCGGGAGAAACATTGCTGAATATGGCCGGCAAACAAAAATTGTGCGTCGTGCTTTATATTATTATCTTTGGTTGCAACATTGCACTCAACATGGCGCTCATTCCGGTCTATGGTCTGGCAGGGGCCGCGGCAGCGGTGGCGATAGCCATGTGCATAGAAGCTGTGCTATTGCATATTGCCATTCGCCGCACACTCGGGATCGTCCTTTTTGCCTTCAACGATCCCCGGGCGGGCCAAAACACTGGGAAGGCGGTGTAACGATAAGCATGTCCAGCGATCCAAAGAATCCTGATTTTCAGGACCCGCGCATCGCCGCACTGATGGCGTCTGCGGAGCGTGACCGTCCCGTAGCCGACAGCAGCCGACGCGTGGGGCGCGATGGCCGGGAATTCTGCATCTATCCGGGTCAGCTCGGTTACGACATGCAGGAAGAACTCGACTTTCTGTCCAACCGCGTGATGGAGGCGAATGTCTTCTTCACCGGACGGCTTCTCGCACCCGCCATGCCGCGGATCGAGGACAAATCCGTGCGCTTTGCGCTTATTCGCGATGAGAACGGCGCCAGAAGCCGCATGCGCTTCCTGATGCCTTTCACCGTGGAAAAGCCCGGCTTTTCAATCGGCCCTTCCATTATTCGCGTCTGGGCCAATCCGTTCGGGCCGCTTGGTACGCCGCTGGTTGATACCGAAGGGGCCGCCGAAACCCTCGACAATCTTTTCGACGCCCTTTCCGACCGCAACATGCGTCTGCCGAACGTTCTGGTGTTGCCGGATGTTAGGCTGGAAGGGCCCTTTGCCCGCATGTTCAAAGCCATCGCGCTCAGCCGCAACCTGCCGGTGACGACGACAGGCAATTATCACCGGCCGATGCTGGAAAGCCTGCTTGATGGCAGGGCCTACCTGCAAAACGCCCTTGCGCCGCACCATCTGCGTGAAATGAACAGGCAGTGGCGTCAGCTCGAAAAAATTGGGCCCCTCGCCTATACCGTTACCCGGCAGCCGAAGGACGTGCGCTATCGCATGGAGGAATTTCTGGCGCTGGAGGCGAGCGGCTGGAAAGGGCGTAAACGCACCGCGCTGGTCAACGACCGTTATCGCGCCGCCTTTGCCCGCGAGGCGATCACCAATCTGGCAGAAGCCGATGCGGTGCGTATCCACACCATCGATCTCAATGGCAGCGCCATCGCCTCCATGGTCGTCTTCATCACGGCCGGTGAGGCCTATACGTGGAAAACCGCTTTCGACGAGAGCTATGCGCAATTTTCTCCCGGCAAGCTGCTGGTGCAGAAACTGACCGACTGGCATCTGGATGACGCCAATATCCTGCGCAGCGACAGCTGCGCCGTGCCCGATCATCCGATCATGAGCCGCTTCTGGCAGGAGCGCCAGGAAATGGGCACGCTGGTGGTGGGGCTTGCCCAGAACAGCGACCGCGACGTGCGGCAGGTTTCCACGCAGGTGGACATGTACCGCAACACCCGCAACCTCGCCCGCAGCCTGCGGCAGAAGATCCTGTCCTTCGGACGCAAGGGCAATTGATCCGAAGGACGCCGGCGGCGCCCTTCGGAGTTTATGATGCGGGTAAAGCCCGCTTCAGCGCGAAGCCGTCCGGATCATCTTGCACAATTGCGTCAGAGCCGCATCGTATCCGCCGCCCAGAATATCGACACAACGGCGGGCGAGCTTGATCTGCTCGGTCCGCGACATGTCGTTATAGGCCTGTATGACCTGACGCATGGCGCCAGGCGTCATTGGCCCCGATGTGCCGGGATTGTTAGGATTTCCCGGGTTCCCAGGATTTCCCGGATTGCCGGGGTTACCCGGCGAACTTGAGCCGCCAATGCCCAGCCCGACATCAACGCCCACCCCGCTCGAGCCGCCGACATTGGCTCCGACATTGGCATTGACACCGTTCGACCCGCCAACGGAGGCGTTCACGCCCGCATTGACGCCGCTGGAACCGCCGACGGATGCATTCGCATCCGCATTGACCCCATTGCTGCCGCCGACCGAAGCGTTGACATCCGCGCCCAATCCGCCGCCGCTCCTGCCGCCGACATCCGCACTGGCGTTGACACCACCGCTGCCGCCAACGGAGGCATCGACCCCGAGCCCGCCGCTGCCATTGCCACCCACACTGGCATTAACCCCATTTTCACCGCCGATCCCGATATCCAGCGCATGGGCATGGACCGGCAGGATCAGGCAGGCGGACAGTAATAAATTGCGAGAAAAAGCCCTCATAATTTCCTCCCTATGAGTTTGGCCATTCCCGCCCCGCGTGGAAACTCCACCCGGACATCATAATTCAATTAGTAATTGCGTATATTCTAATTTATTAGAGGTACCTAATATTACCTTAATGCCGCAACTGCAGGTGTCGCGATCCGGCACAGCGACCGACCGTAACATTTTGATCGGCGGCCCCGGCAAGGACGCAAAACCGGCCGCGCAAACACGCGCAATTCAAAAGGATAAGTCAGCTTTGGGGTTGCACGCATGGCCCTCGCCATGATAGACGCCGTGGCATTACCACCGTTGCCCCAATGGCGGAATTGGTAGACGCGCCGCACTCAAAATGCGGTTCCGAAAGGAGTGCTGGTTCGATCCCGGCTTGGGGTACCATTTCCAAAAGCGCATTGATTTCTCTAGGCTTTGTCCAGCACCCGCCAGTGAGTTCTTCAACGGCCCCATGCCGGCCGGCAAGCTCACGAAACTTTGCTTGCGCACCCCCCGAATATTGCCAGGCTTTCATTTGCCAGATGCGGCGGACTGGATTAGACGAATCCCGTTACACCCCGTGAGGACCGGCGACTTAATTTCGCCATCACGCCCGCCTTTTTGAAAGCCCGTCCGGGATATCTGCTTCTTCGCGAAGTTTGAGGAAAACAACATGGCCAATGCGACCACCGCCGACAATAGCCGCACGCTCGCCGCTCTCGGCGTCACGGCGGGAATGATCTTCACCGTCGGCTCCGCCCTCGGTTTCCAGCATATTGGCGGTTATACGCCCTGCGCGCTGTGCCTGCTGCAGCGCGATCCCTATTATTACGCCATTCCGCTGGGCATATTGGCCGTTGCAACCAGCGTCTTCAAATTGCCGGTTCAGATCACCCGGGTGCTTCTTGCCCTTATCGGCGTGGCGATGCTTATCGGCGCCGGGCTCGGCGTCTATCACGCCGGCGTGGAATGGGGTTTCTGGGCAGGGCCGATTACCTGCGCCACCGGGGCGCCTTCCATCACCACCAACGCCGGCGATCTCCTGGGTAATCTGAACGCCATCAAGGCACCCTCCTGCAACGACGCGGCCTTGCGGGTGCTCGGCCTTTCCTTCGCGGGCTGGAATGTCATCGCAAGCGTTGCACTTGCGGCAGTCGCCTTTTTTGGCGCGAGCCGTAAAAGCCGGTAAGCGGAAAAACCGCATTGCAGTCCTGAAAACATCAGGGCTGCAGTTCGGTATCCCAGTAAAGATAGTCCATCCAGCTTTCGTGCAGATAATTGGGCGGGAACAGCCGCCCGTTATTGTGCAAATCCTGAACCGTCGGCTGGAAGGGCCTCTGCGCCGGGAACATACCCGCCTGCTTGGGAAGCTTGCTGCCTTTTTTAAGGTTGCAGGGAGAGCACGCCGCAACGACATTGTGCCAGGTGGTTTCACCGCCATGCGCGCGGGGAATCACATGGTCGAAGGTCAATTCGTCCCGCGTGCCGCAATACTGGCATTCGAACTTGTCCCGAAGGAAAACGTTGAAGCGTGTGAAGGCAGGGTTGCGGGTGGGCTGCACGTAAGTCTTGAGGCTGACGACGCTCGGCAGCCGCATGGAAAAGCTGGGGGATGACACCGCGTGATCATATTCTGCAATGATGTTCACACGATCTAGAAAGACAGCCTTGATCGCGTCCTGCCAGGACCATAACGACAAGGGATAATAACTCAGTGGCCTGTAGTCTGCGTTCAGAACGAGCGCCGGCAGGGCCTGTGGTGAAACTGCAATCGTCAAGGGCTTCTCCTGAGCGATTCGGCATCTGCACTTGTATATTAGGTCCGTTGTTACAGGATTGTGAAGCCTATAAATGCAGCGGCAAAGAGCTTAATTTTTGAGCCCCAGAATGGCGTTTTTCGCATTCCTGACGATCGAGCGGCACGGTGACGCCTCCTGGCGACGTGGCACCGCTGGCTGATGCGGCAGGGAGGCGATTCGGCCTTTGCCAGACACAAATCCTTCTCACACCGGATGCAATATCGGTGATATGATTACCCCCGACGGACGCTGAAAAAGCAATGCACGCCGGGCATGGCAAATGTGCGGCGGCGTCATCCATTATTTCGTCCATGGAGGAACGGCCATGACGGTGGGCAGGCAGCAAGCAGCAGCATTGCGCAGGAGGCTTGCGGCCGGCGTTCTGGCCGCCACGATCGGCTTCTCCGCTGGTGCCCATGCGCAGCAATATCAGAATTTCGAAGTGACGCCGGATGGCCGCGGCGGGGCGCAGGGAACGATCGGCGGACGCAATTTCGAAGTTTACCGGAACTACGACCGGCCGCCGGCAAGCAGAGCCTCACCCGATACACAGCGAGAACTCCGACGAGCCGTCCCACAACAGACCTGTATTGTCGATACGGAAGGTCGAACCCGCTGCAAGTGAGCGCGAACCCAATTTTTCAACGCGCTGTAACAAAATTAGATTTCATTAAAATGCAATCTATCGACTTAAACGGCCCGCAAGAATGGGTCGCTATGGTGCCAGCACAAGAGAAGGCAACTGTGCAGGGGCAAGGACATGGCGAAGAGAACAATCCGTCTGGCAACGTTTTTTGCCGTCGCTGCCGGCATGGCGGCGAGCATTGCGACAACGGCATCGGCCGTGCAGCTTGGTGGCCTTGCCCAAAAGCCTGGCGCATCGCGGCCCGGCCTCTTCATGACCACGAGCCGTCCGACCATCGCGCCCATTGCCTTTGCCAAATTCTGTGAAAGCGCCGCCGACCAGTGTATCCGGACTGGTGACCGCGATACGGTGGAGCTGAGCAAACAGAAGCGTGTGGAACTCCAGCGCATCAACGCCGAGATCAACACCTCGATAATCTATGCCAGTGAAGGGGACGGCGAAGACGACTGGAAACTGAACCCGGCAAGCGGCGACTGTGACGATTATGCGGTGACCAAGCGGCAACGCCTCCTGCGCGCCGGCTGGCCTTCCGGCGCCCTGCGCATTGCCACTGCCCGCACGACGGATGGCATAGGTCACGCCGTTCTGGTCGTCAGCACCAGCCAGGGCGATCTGGTGCTGGATAACCGCACCAATGTCGTCAAGCCGTGGAAAGCGGTGGATCTGAAATGGATCAAGATCCAGTCGCACGAGGACCCGCGTGTCTGGCTGAAACTCTAGAACATGTCTTTACGCTGAAACCGCCCTTTCGGACGACAGGCCCGACCGCCGGTTTAAGGCAACGTATCTTTCGGACATCAAAGAGGGTATTCTCTCCTCGCAGGATTGACGCATCCTGCTTTATAAAAGCCGCCTTTCACTGCTTCGTCCAGCGGGTTTTGACGGGTGACCCAGCATCGCGTCAACGCAGCTTTGGCGGGTGATGCGGCAGCCTCTTTCAACGCTCTTGACCTTGTGCAGGAGAGACAGTATCGGCAGCTATGCCCAAGGTGCTCAACTGGATTCGCGGTCGTAAACAACCAGCCTCCCGCGACGACCGGAGGCGGCGCAGAATCGACCTTGGCGACAAGCCAGCCTCCTTTCCGATCTATGCCATTGGCGACGTGCATGGCAGCCTCGACCTGCTTTTGCAGGCGGAGCGGAAAATCCTTGCCGATCTGGGGCCCGACCCCTCTCCCGCGCTGGTCGTTCTCCTCGGCGACTATGTCGATCGAGGGCGCGATTCCCGTGGCGTTCTTGAACATTTGCTGAAGCCACCGCCGACGCCGCTGCGCCGTATTGCACTTTGCGGCAACCATGAGCAGCTCTTCCATGATTTTCTCGAAAATCCGCAGGAGAACATGCACTGGCTGGACTTTGGCGGCCGCCAGACGCTCCTGTCCTACGGGGTCGACATAGACTATTTCCTGCAAAAGGGGCGCTTGAGACTGCAGCCGTTCAGGGATGCTCTGCTCGGCGCAATTCCGCAAACCCACCGCCAGCTTTTATCCAGCCTGCCGATCTATGCCCGGATAGGGTCTTATATTTTCGTGCATGCCGGCTTGAGACCGGGATTGCCGCTGGAGGCGCAGACCGATGAGGACATGCTCTGGATCAGGGAGCCGTTCCTTTCACAAGGGGCCGGGCTGGACCTCGTCGTCATCCACGGCCATACACCGGTAACCGAGCCGGAAACCGGCCCGCAGCGGATCGGCATCGACACGGGTGCATTCACCACGGGCAGGCTTACCGTTCTCAGAATTTCGGATGCGGGCTTACACCTGATTGGTTAAGCGCGTTGCCGCGACCTCAAGACTAGCGGTTTCAACCAATTCGCCTGCCGCTCAGAATATTATCAAGGGTCGTCATTTGCTGGCGATTCCATTCAATGGCGTCCTCAAACGCCCTGTTTCCCAGTTCCTGCCGCTGATCGTGGCTCGAGGCGAGCTGCAGGATCGCGTCGGCGAAACCCCTGTGGTCATCATCGTCCACAATGACCACACCGCGCCGGTATCGTTCCGAAAGCCCCCTCGCGCCCGTGCGGGTGCTGATTGTGGGAACACCGGCAGCCAGGGCATCGAGCAGTTTTATATTGATGCCTGTTCCAAGCGTGATGGGATTGATGGAAAGCGGCGCGCGCGTGAAGGCGTCCTTCACATCATCCACGCGGCCGAGCTTGAGAATGCCCTCTTCATCTTCAATCTTGCCGCATATACCGCCCGCCAGCACCAGACGTATATCCGGCCGGGCAGCCCTTACCAGCGGCATGATGTTCCGGAGAAACCCCTTCAGGGAAATGATGTTGGCGTCATTACCGGAACCGAGAAACAAGAAGTCGCTCGGCGTGAAGTCTTCCACTTTTCCATTGAGATCGAGAATATGGCTGACGGTTGCGAGAGCCGGCGGCTCTTCCCCCAGCCGCTGCCGGAACGCGTGCTCCTCTTCCTCCTGAATGGCGACAACCACATCCGCACGGCGCAATGCCCGGCATTCCACCGCCGGCGGCACCGAAAACCAGTATCCATATTTGTTGGCGGTATGGATGAACGCCTTGTGCCGGTCGGCAAAGGAATCATGGGTGTCGAGAATACGCAGCACGCCCTTCGGCAAACCCAGAAACGCCCTTGAGTGAAACGCATATTCCACAATGACGGCATCGATCCCCAGCCGCTGCTGAATATCGCGAAGCTGCCGGCCCATTTCCGGATAATAGAATTCATCCATCTGGTTATAAAAACCACGCTCGCGGCCAAGCAGCCGGTGGAGCTTGCGAAGGGCTCGAAACGACGTCAAGCCAACCTCGAAACCAAAATCGCCGGGAAGTCGGGTGCTGAGGCTACCCCCCTGCCGGGAAACACGGTGCAGGTGATGCGGCCCGAATTCAGCCTCGTGACCCGCCGCATCGAAATCGGTGGCAATCGTGCCGTCGACATAGATGAAATGCACCTCGTGCCCGAGGCTGCGCACGGCGCGCGTCAGCTGGAGAATCCTGCTCCGCGCGCCTTCATTGGCGGGAACGACCGGAAATGCCGAGACGAAAGCGACTTTCATGAAAGGACTGAAGCACGCGCCGGGAAAGTCTCGAACAGCTGAAAATTCCTCTTCGACATCGCCAGAATTTCCGGCAGTTTTTTCCCGACGTTTTCACGGATTTCGTCGGATTGGTCGATAAATTCGATCAGTGCGCTCTTGATTCCATCCTGCGTAAGGAAGGAAGACGGAGAAAGCAGATCGGCAGCGGACAGACCAAAATGCTGATAGAGCCCTTCGAACTTTCCCTGATAGGCGATGCATATCGCTGGAACGCCTTTGCCGAGCGCCGCAATGGCGAGATGCATGCGCCCGCTGACGAGGCCGTCCAGCTGGCCGGCGACGCCTTTCAAGACGGGCGCTGACCATTTTCCGTCGAGATAACGGACCCTGTCGGTTCTGGACGCAGGCACACGCTCGGCGATAGCCTTGAGATAGGCCTGATCGCCCACATTGTCGCGATAGTCATGCGGGATGAGCAGCCAGCACACCGGCCGGGCATCGACGGCAAATTGCAACGCTTCCGCCGCGTGCCTGATGACCGCCTCGGTCTGCGCGTGGTCGGCGTTTTTGAACAGCATGGGATGCAGGTTGAAACCCATGACCCGGTATCCCTCGGCCCGCTTTCGCGCGATCCATGAACGCGTGCCCTCGTCAGGCTCAGAAGGAACGAGACTGAACGCGGAATCGGAAACGAGCGCCGCATTTGTCTTCGCAAAGGTCTGTAGGCGCTCAAGCGAGATAGTGTCGCGCACCTTGAGCGCGCATTCCGGATGAAGGGAACGATAGAACATTGCCAAGGGGGCATGCGGCGTTTCATTGAAGCTGAAGCCGAGGATGACGTTCTTTATTCCGGCAGCGGCGGCGAGATCCGCACTCGCAAGAAGTTTTGCGCTGACCAGGGGGTGGTAGTATCCATCCATGACATCGGCGCCGACAACGACGACACTATCGTATTGTCTTGTCGCAAACTGCTGCGCCAGGGCCTTTATGAAATCGGGCTTGCCAAAGATATCGACGGGGACAAAACCCCTCTGGTAAGCGGAATCGGCGTAATCCATCCCATCGACAAGGATGTCTATCTCGACATCGGGATTACTCGCACGCGCGTGTTGCAGCGTCGCGGTGATCATCGCATCATCGCCCAACGAGCCAAAAAGCGTGATGGGGTCGCCGGCCACGATCAAAAGCCGGCTTAACCGGTCGCCGGCAGCGGCGGGTTTCATGCCCGCCTTCAACGCCTGCAGATCGTCAAAGAGTTGCCGAAACGCGATATCCCTTCTTCGCCGCTCGATATATTTCACCGCTCTCTGGCGCAGCGGTGCTGGCAGTATTTTTTTTATCAGCTTGCGCATTTGCTTTCCTTTCGGGAAATGATTTTGCCCATGACGAGCGCGATGGCGGACCGGGCCTCGTTCCGCGCGGTCAGCACCAGAAGCAGAAGATAGGCCACGCCGAAAATGGAGCCGAGCAGGATGCCGGATATGAAATCGCCGGCGCCCAGCAGCTTGACCTCGGGACGCATCCATTGAACGAGCAGGAAGCAGAAACCGCTGGAGGCGAAGCTCGGCAGAAGCAGGAGGAATATTCGCCACAGCCCGATGCCAAGCTCCCGGGCGATGAAGAAAAATGTGAAGGGCGTGGAGGTCAGCTGCCCGACGGCATAAACAATGACGATTTCCCTGATGCTATCAGTCGGAACCAGCAGGATCAGCAGGATCGTCGAAACCGCCTTGATGCTTCCGGCAATCAGCACCTTGTTCGGTTTGCCGCGCGCTGAAAGGAAAGGCGCGTTTTGAAACTGAACACATTGCAGCGCGCCAAGCAGAAGCAGCGGTTGCGCCACCCCGTCGGCACCCTGCCATCGCACACCAAATAGCACGTTGCAGATTTCCGGAGCCAATGCCGCGGCGAGCACAAAGACCGGTGTCGAGAAGATCGCCGACATGGTGATCGACTGCTTGTAGAGCGCCGCCATTCGTTCCCGCTCGTGCGATATGCGCGAAAGCACCGTCAGTGAAACGTCATAAAGCGCCGCCTGAAGCAATTGCATCAGAAGTTGATAGAGCCTGCTGCCGACGGTGTAGAGGCCGAAGAGCGCGACCCCGTAATGTCCGAGAATCATGAAATCGATCAGGCGCGTGGCCGCGAAATCGACAATACGAAGGCCGAGCGCCGACGAACCGAAGCGAAGCAGTTCAACGAAAGTGCCGGGGTTGAGGGTGGCGCCCGGCAGCCAGTGCGGCTTTCGCCAGAGCCAGATCAGCGTGACGATGGTGGCGACATAGGTCTGAACGACGAGGCTCCAGACACCGAGGCCGATGATTGCGAAAACAATCGCCACGCCGCCACCGATGATGTTCGATATGAAGGTTCTGATCGCCAGCGGCTTGAAAGCCAGCGCGCGGCGATAATTCACCTCCTGAAACATCGATGCCGTGTTCAGCGGCAGCAATATGCAGATCGCCACGATGACCGGCGCCAGCCCTTCGACCTCAAACCAGCGCTCCAGTTCCGGAGAGAACACGCAGACGGCAATGGCCAGCAATGTCGCCACCGCAACCGAGGCATAAAACGGCAGATTGACGTCGCTGGGCTCCAGATTGCGTTTCTGCACGATCGCATCCGCGAATCCGAATTCCGACAGCATCTGGATCAGCATCAGCACCAGCCCGGCGGTGGCGACCATGCCGTAATCGGTAGGGCTGAGGAAACGGGCGAGGACGATGAAGAGAATGGAGGTGAAAAGCTTGCCGCCCCAGTTCTGGACGATGGACCAGAACACGCCTTTCAGGGCCGCATTGCCTATTGACGTTGCCTCGGACATCAATCCACCACCTGCAAAACCGGCCGCATCAACGCACCGGGCGCAGCGACCGCAAAACAGTCGACGCCCATGCCAGGAAGGCGGAGGCTGCCGTTATTGCTTCCCACCATATGCTCTCTCCTTCGAAGAAAACCGCTGCAACGGACGGGGTCCGTTGCCGGTCTAAGATGCACGCAGGGTTCGGCTTTGCCGGTGGCTCGTCAGGACGTCCTCATAAAGTTTCACATAGTTTTCGCCGACCCGGCGCGAGGTGGATTCCTCGACGATGTTTCCGAAATCGGCCTCCGTCGGCAATTCTTCGCGCGAAAGCGTCAGCACGCGACGAATACGGGCGGCAAGATCCTTGGCGTTGCCCGGTTCGAACAGCCAGTCGTGGTTAGTCTCGCCAATCAGCTCCGGAATGCCGCCGGAGGCTGCGCCGATGACCGGCACACCCATGGCGTAGGCCTCGTAGATCGTGCGCGGTGAAGGCTCGGCCCAGAAGGAGGGAACGATGAGCACATCGATCTCTTCGAAAAACTCCTTCGGCCTTGCCCAGCCGACGAACTCGATCGGCAGATCACCGGCCTGGGCTGTGAAACGCTCGATGGAATCATCCATCGCATGACCGGCGACCAGACAGCGCCAGTTGCCGTGACCGATTTCCTTGAAGGCATCGACCATGTTGCCGACGCCTTTTTCCGTGTTGATGCGGCCGATGTAACCGAAGGTCAGCGGCCTGCCGCTGCGGTCAATCTGCCGGCGGGCGACGGGATCGCCCTCGGGAACCGTGCAGGAATAAAAGATGACGCGGCGCAGGCTTTCCGGAATGTGGTGGAATAGCCCGTGATTGACGTGCGTCTTGAGGATTTCGGTGCCGACGCTTGCGACAGCGCCGATATAACGCTGCGTGAATTTCTTGGTGAAATTCACCACCTGACAGCCGAGATGGAGGTGCTCGCAGGGCTTGCCGCCCTTGAACATGGCGGCATTGCCGCACAGGAGATCATATTCGCAGATCGTGTGAACGATCGGAATGCCGCGCTTATGCGCCGCCCGCCACACCAGCGTCGTCACATCCAGCAGCGAGTGGGTGTTGAGAACGTCAGGTTTGAAATCGTCGAGAACGGCCTCGAACTGCTTTTCGACGTCGAAATTCCATTGCTGCTTGAGCTTCTGCATGCGCCGCTGCTGCGGGGAATATTGCGGCCAATCCTCAAGCCAGAAATCGTTGTTGTGGAACATGCGGTAGACGGAGACGCCGTTGCGCATCGTTTTCGGTTCGGCCTGCCGCTCTATGCAGGCGGCGCCGACCGTATGTCCCATGGAGACGAGTTCCTCGGCGAGATGTTCGACCGAGCGTTCGCATCCACCAACGATATGCGGCGGATAAAGGCTGCTAAGATGGAGAATTCTCATGCGGATACGCTCTATTTTCCTTCATCGAAAATCTATGGCGTCCATCCCGGGCACAGTCGTCTCCGTAAATTCCCGGAGACCAGTGAGACATCTGCAAAATACAAAGAGCCGGAGCGGAACTAATGTTTGAAAATATGAATTACGAAAATCTACTTTTCAAAAAGCACGGGAATTGGCGGCATTTCAAGTGATTTTTTTCGCGGCGCGGTAAAAGCCATGCGGTGTTGCGAAAAGAACTGCTCTCATGTTACGGTTTAGCCACTTTAAAGTGCAGGCAAGCGGGAGCAATCGGCTCCGTTGCGGCTGATGACAATACTACATTTGATAATATCTGTTTTATTTCAGAGACATGGATTTTTGAGCGACCGTAAATGCCAAAAACTTCCAGGACATTCTGATCTCGAGATGCGGACAGCCGTGATCGTCATTTAAACGGCGACATCCATGTGATGGCGCTTGCTTATACTCTCTCCGGACGTACCAGGAGGCGCAGATGAATGGAAAACAGCCGATCGCCATGGGTGGCCTGACGCGGCGCAACCTGCTTTCAGCCGCACCCCTTGCATTGGTCGCCGCCTCCGGTTTGCAGGCCATTCCCGCACGGGCGCAGCCGGCTGCTTTCGCCAATACCGAAGCCTTTCTGGACAGCATAGGGGTGTGTGGCCACTTCACCCGCACCACAGGCGTCTATCCGGAACAGTTCGACCGGATCATGCCCGAGATCGAAGCACTGGGCGTCCGGCATCTGCGTGATGACGGGCTCATCGCCGCCAGAAACAGCCCCGTCTTTCAGCGGCTGCGCCGGATCGTGGCGGCGGGCCTTCGCCTCACCATCATATGTTACGACAATCTCAACCCTTATGTCTCCACGCCGCTCGACAGGCTTGCGGATTTCTACGACTGGTCCGACGCGGGTATCGATATTTTCGAGGGCAGCAATGAACCGAACCTGACGAAGGATCCGCAAAACGCCCCGCGCATTTCGGCGGAGCATCAGGCCGCCCTGCACGCCGCCGTCCGCTCGATTCCGCGACTGAGCGCGGTGCGCGTTGCGGCGCCAAGCTATGTCCTTGAGAACAGGGCGCTGGCATTGGACCTGAAGGATGTCTGCGACTACGGCAATATCCACCCTTACGCGGGCATGGAGCACCCCGAAACGACCGGTCCGGGGGCGCTCTCAAAATCCGTTGCCGCTTCGGCGCATATAGCAGCGGGCCGGCCGGTGCTCGCCACGGAGATGGGCTACCATACCTCGCTGCAAACCGAGACCTTTCATTTCCCCGTCACCGAAGGCATCAAGGCACGCTATATGCCGCGTATGCTGCTCTGGTGCTTCATCAGCGGTATCCGCCGGTCCTATATCTATGAAATGGTTTCAAGCTTTGCTGCGGATGAGACAAACCCGGAATCCTCCTTCGGTCTCCTGCGCCATGATCTGAGCCGCACCCCCGCTTACGAGGCCGTTCGCGCCCTTCTTTCCCTCTGCAAGGCAGAACGGCAAACCGGGCAGGAGGAACGGCAGATCGATTTCCTCACGGCCGATCCCCAAAGATTGTCCCTGCATCTCGCAAGGCCGGACGGTGCTTTGCTCGTGCCGGTCTGGCTTGGAATTTCCGGCTGGCAATGGCCTGCGCGGATCGAAAACCCGCCCGCCGAACGGGTTGCGACATTTTCGGTGGCCGGCCAGCACAGTCACGTTGTCGCACACCGTTTCCGCGATGACGGCTCCGTGAGCCAGCAGACAATAACGCAGGAAAGCGGGCAATACCGGCTTTCGGTCAGCGACCAGCTTACCGTTCTGGAAGTTTTCTGAGCGGTGCGGAGGAAATGCCGCATCGCAAAATTGTGTGTATCGCGTCGTGCTGTTGCATGCTAGCCTGCTTGAATGATGGACTTCTGCGCCGCAACGGCGGGCGCAATATATTACTAAATATATCTTTATTTTTATAGATTGACGATGATGAAAAACTTTAAAGAAGCGCCCGCTGCCGGGGCGCAGCGTCTCGATGTTCTTCAGGTAATGCGCGCCGTCGCGGCAACCATGATCGTTGCGTTGCACGCTGATGTGAACTGGCAATTCACGCTTTTCCCGCTGCATCTGCTGAGGCTGGGCGGCGGTGTGGACCTGTTTTTCGTCATTTCCGGCTTTGTCATCGTTTATGCGTCGCGGCCCTATTTTGCAGCGCCAGGCGGCCGTTCCGCCTTTCTGCTGCGCCGGTTCCTGCGCATCGTCCCGCTTTACTGGTTTGTGCTGACCCTGCGGCTTGCCATGGCCGCCAGCGTGACCCTTATCAGCGCCAAGGCCTTTCCGCCGTTACAGTCGATCCTCACTTCCTATCTGTTTATTCCCTATGACAGCATGGGTTACGGCGACGCCTATCCGTTTCCGCTGATCGATCTCGGCTGGACGCTGAATTACGAAATGTTCTTTTACATCGTTTTTGCGGTGTTCATCTTCCTGCCGCTGGAGCGCGCGGTATTCACGACAGCCGCCGTGCTGTTTACCGCCGTCATGGTCGGCTTCACCTTCGATCTCGGCCTGCCGTTCAGCTTCTGGTTTCAGCCGATCATTCTCGAATTCGTCGCAGGCATGTTCATTGCGGTCCTCTTCCTGCGAGGCGTCCGCCTGCCGCCCCTGCTCGGGCTCGCAACGGCGCTGTGCGGCCTGGCGATCTGGATGCTGACCGATCTGAGCAGGATTGGGTTCCAGTGCGATCCGGGCTGTTACTCGTTTTCGCGGCTGCTCGTTTTCGGCGGCGGCGCAATTCTGCTGATGGCAGCGGCGACCCTGACCAGAAACATCTCCCTGCCCCGTTTCGCGCAGCCGCTGGCAAAACTCGGCGATTCATCATATGCGCTTTATCTGCTGCACCCCTTTATCTTCCGGGGCTTCAAGATCGCGCTCGGCGGCGTCACTTACCCGCCGGAGTGGAGCAACGTCGTTTATCTCGTCATCGTCGTCAGCACCGTCGCCATAGCCCACGCCTTCCACGTCCTTGTCGAAACACCGGCCAATATCTGGCTGCGTGACCGGCTGATAACATCACCACGGAAAGTCGCCGTGTCCTGAATAAAACAGAGAAGGCAAGGGCGGCGGCCGTTAACAATAGCTGAGGGTTTCCGCTGCGGGTTTATTTTAGCGCTTGATCCTTTGCTTGGGCTGTGCGATTTAAAAAGAAATTTTAGATGTTGGGTAACCATCCCCAACGTTGGATGTATTTAAAGTAGTATTTTAAAAGATTTGGAGAGTTGGATGCCCCGCATTCGTAACGGCTCGATGCTCGTTGGTGCGATGTTTGTTGCCAGCATGGGTCTCTTTTCCACTGTCGCCAACGCACAAAACGTGGATTCCGTGCCACCGGCCGCCGCGCAGCAGACCCCTTCGGTCGAAAGCGCCGCAACAGGCGCGCCCGTCAAAGCCACCGATGAAACCACCGCTGCATTTCTTGCCCGCGTCAACACCACCAATCCGGACACGGTTTCCATTACCGCGGCTGAACTGTTCAAGCAGTCTCCGACGCAGGGAATGATCAAGGATCTGGTCACCATCGCTTCCAGCACGGATGCGGCAACGGTCGACGTGACCGAAAAAGTGACGAGCGGCTTTCCGATCATCGCGGTTTCCACCAGCGCGGCACAGTTTTCCGAACAGCTTTCCGCCCTGATCCTGAGTGATTCCGGCCAATTGCCAACCATCGTCGCACTGGCCCAGAAGGTCGGCAACAAGGACTTTTCCGAAGTTGTCGGCGAAGGCCTGGCACTTGCCCACGCCACCGCAATGCGCAATGGCAATACGATACTTGCGGCCGCCATCCAGTTGCAGACAAAAGGCGCCAACGTGCCCGCCGATCTTCTCATTGCCTTTAGCGAGAATATCGAGGGAACGGCTGCCGGCCCGGCCGCTCCTGCGGCTGCCGCGGCGGCTGCATCGCCGATCGGCGGCGCCGGCTCCTCGCCGGCCAGCGCCAACAGCATCGGCGGTTCGGGAACCGCAGGTGTCGCAGGCGGCACCGCACAGGCAGGTGGCGGGAGCGCACCCGTCGGCGGTGGCGGCAGCGGTGGCGGCGGAACAACAGGCGGCACGGGCACGTCGTTCTTCACCACGATCAATAACTTCTTCTCGACCGGCAGCACCACCACGCCTGTCAGCACAAGTCCCGTTTGAGTTTGGCTTATTTGACTTCCCGAGAGGGAAGGCTGCCGCCAGTTCTGTGATGCAACCGTGACTTGGCAGGCCTTGCGCCTGCCGAAAAGAGCGAGGCTGACAGTTGTTGCAAAGGCACGATCCCCTGACGATGGCCGATTACGATAAAAGCGGGCTGACGGCCGAGTTTATCGACATCGATGCCGCTCTTGCGATAATCCGCCGGCAATGGCGCATCGTCCTTGCCGCGATCGCGGTTGCCGGGGCAATCGGCCTCGCCTTTGCCGCGACGGCCGTGCCGGTCTATTCGGCTACGGCGACCCTGCTGATCGACCGCAACAATAGCCAGATTGTCGAACAGCTTTCGACGATCGGCGGCGTCATAGAGGATGAGGCCTCTATTCTGAGCCAGGTCGAGGTCCTGCAATCGGAAACCATCGGGCTTGCCGTTGTCGATAGTCTCAAACTCACGGAAAATCAGGAATTCAGGGCAACGCGTGCGTCGCTTCTGAGCTCGATATTTGGCACTATCCGTTCGCTCGTCAACGTTTCGCAATGGTTCTCGCCGGCAAAAAAAGAGTCTGTTGTTGACGATGGAACCCTGAAGAGATCGCTGTCGGACCAGCTGCTTAACGGCCTCAGCGTCAAGCGCATCGGCCGAACCTACGCGCTGGAACTCACCTATAATTCGACATCGCCGGTTCTCGCCGCTCAGATCGTCAATGCCGTGGCCTCGGCCTACCTGCTGGACAAGCTGAACTCCAAATACGAGGCGACGCGGCGGGCCAGCGACTGGCTGTCCGACCGTATTGCGGAACTGCGCCAGCGCGCGCTTGATACCGATCTTGCCGTGCAGAAATTCCGGGCCGAACATAATCTGATCTCGACCGGCAATAACAGCCTGCTTTCCGATCAGCAGCTGGCCGAATCCAATAGCGCCCTCATTCTGGCGCAGTCGGAGACGGCAAAGGCGCGGGCGCGCGTGCAGCGCATCGAGCACATTCTCGCCACCGACGATGTCGACGGGGTCGTCACCGATATTCTCGACAGCTCCGTCGCAAACGATCTGCGCAAGAAATACCTTGAGTCCTCGAAGATCGAGGCGGAAATCACGAGACGCCTCGGCAGCAACCATATTCAGGCCGTGCGTCTGCGCAATGAAATGCAGGAATACCGGCGGTTGATGTTCCAGGAAATCAGCCGCATCGCGCAGAGTTACAAAAGTGATCTGGAGGTTTCGGAAGCGAAGGAAAAATCGCTTGCCGAGAGTGTCGCCAAAGCAACCGACATCAGCAACTCGGCCAGCGAAACACAGGTTCAGCTGCGCGAATTGCAGCGCGAAGCCGAAACCTACAAGAACATGTACCAGACGTTCCTGCAGCGTTATCAGGAAGCGATGCAGCAGCAGTCCTTCCCCGTGACGGAAGCGCGCGTGATTTCCAAGGCGATGCCGCCCAGGATTCCGAGCAAACCGAACAAGCCCATCATTCTGGCGCTGTTCATGATCATGGGTGCGGCAGCCGGCGGCGGTATCGCCATGTTCCGCGAATTCCGCGATCGGTTTTTCCGTACCGGCGAACAGGTTCGCGATGTCCTCGGACTGGAATTCCTCGGCAATACCCCGCTGATCCCGAACAAGCCGGCGACAGAGGCTCCGGAAAGCGGCCATCCCGGGCTGACGCTTCCCACCAGCGTTGCGCGTTACGCGATTGACCACCCGCTCTCCTCCTTCGCTGAAACCCTGCGCAGCACCAGACTTGCCATCGATCTCGGCATTTCCGCCAAAAGCGGGGCGCGGATTGTCGGTGTTGTCTCGGCCTTGCCGAGCGAAGGCAAATCCACGATCTCCATCAATCTGGCGCAGCTGCTCGCCGGGCAGGGTTCGCGGGTCCTGCTGCTGGATGCCGACATTCGCAATCCAGGCGCCACGCGCGCCATGGCGCGCCACGCCAGCGAAGGTCTGCTGGAGGTCTTGCTGGAAGGCCGCAGCGTGCAGGATGTGGTGCTTCGTGACGAAAAGACAAAGCTCGCTTTCCTGCCCACAGTGGTCAAGCAGCGTGTCCCTCATTCCTCCGAACTGCTGACCTCGGCGCAAATGCACAAGCTGCTGGCTGAAGCGAGCAACGCTTTCGACTACATCATCGTCGACCTCCCGCCGCTCGGGCCGGTGGTCGATGCGCGCGCCATGGCGGGACGGATCGATGGTTTCATCTTCGTCACGGAATGGGGCAAGACCGCTCGCAGGGCGGTGCGGAACACGGTGGAAAATGAGGTCCATATCCGCAAGAAGTGCCTCGGCGTCATCCTCAACAAGGTGGACACCGAAAAGCTGAAGCTTTATCGCGCCTATGGTTCAAGCGAATATTATCATTCGCGCTATACACGATATTACCATGACTAGGCGTGGCGGCGTGATGCGCCTGCGGAAAATCCTCGCGGTCGTACCGGTCCTCGTCATTTCCGTCTTTGTCCTGTCCGTCGCGGCGCAGGCATTTTCCCAAAGCCGGCGTTTTTCCGATATCGTCGCATTGGCAAGGATCGCCGATGAAAATAACGGTCTTGCACCTGAACTGCTTGCAAAAACCGTCGCTGAACTTCACCCCGTCATCACCGAAAAAATCTGCCGTTCGGATATCGTCAAAGCCGGGCTAAGGCTCGTTCTGGCCGATCTCGATGCAAATGGCGCCGATCCGGCATCCGATTCCGGCGCGGCGCGCCTCGGTTTTGCCGAGACCTTTATTCGCCATTCGCTCTCCTGTTTTCCCGCAAATGGCGATGTCTGGCTGCGTCTTGCCATGGTTCGTTCGCTGCGCAACGCCTCGCCCATGGAAGTCGCCGTGCTGATGAATTTCTCCCAGCTCTACGGGCCCGCCGATGCCAATCTGATCCGTGGGCGTTTCGTGATGTGGCAACAATTTCCGAAAAACACCTTGCCCGAGGCCGAAGCGGCCCGCGAGGCGGACACGGCCATCGTCTGCGGCAGGCAAGGAGAAATCCTGCGATGGACCCTGGCGGAAGTCTGCCCAAAGCCGCCATCGGAAGGCGCGACACGCCTGACGCTGCCATGATCTGAAACGGCGAGAGAACAAAACCCTGTCCGTCATTCGGGCATAACCACCACAAACAATTCCGACAAAGCCCAAAGACATGTCGCTTACCGAAGCCCGATCAGAACCGCTCTCCTCCCCGCAGCCTCCATCGGCGGCAGTTCGGGACCGTGTCCGGCCGGTCGCAGCAGTCGTGTTCTGGGCGATCTTTCTGCTGGCGCTTCTCAATCGGGGCGCAACGGAAATCGAAAGCCGCATCGTTGTCACGGCCGCCATCTATCTCCTGCTGGTGCCATCGATCCTCCTGTTCGGACCTCCCAAGGCCGGTGCAGGCAAGGTACTTGCGGCGGCCTGCCTTTTGTTGGGAGCGCTTATCGTGCAGATGCTGCTGCAGGCATCCCCCCTGCCCGGCATCGCGCGCGCCAACCCGGCCTGGTCCACCGCCGCCATGTTCATGCAGAATGCGCCAGCCGCAACGATCTCACTGACGCCTGCGGATGACCGACTCGGCCTCATGAGCGCCGCCCTGCCTTTCGGCGTCTTCATGACCGGCCTTGTGATTTTCGATACCGACGAGCGTGCGGCCAAGACGCTGCGATGGTTTGCAATCGCCGGGGGCTGGCTTGCGCTGTTTTCGATCGTGCAATTCGTGCTTTTTCCCGAAGCTCTCGGCTTCATCCAGAAACGCTTTTATCTCGGCAGCCTCACCGGCGTCTTTGTCAACCGCAATACCGCCGCAACCTTCTTCGGTCTCATTCTTCTGACGCTCGCCGTATTATTACACAAAAGTCTCCTCGCTCCGGATTGGGCGAGAGTAAAGGCGCTCGTGGCAAACCGCCTGACCGTGCCGACTGAGCAGAAAAAACTCATCCGCAGAGCCGCTTTTCTCGGGGTACTAGCGGGCTTTTGCTTCATCGCATTGATGCTGACGGGGTCGCGCGCCGGGATCGGATCAAGCCTCGCAGCGTTGATTTTCCTGATCCTTCTGATTGTGTTCAACTCTCCCGCCAGAACCGGCCGCAACGGGGTCTCCGGCCGGCGCAGGCAGCGGGGGACGAGACGTCGCGCCGCGCTCCTGATCGCGATCGCCATCGCCCTGTTTGCGCTTTTCGCCAACCGGGTGGCGCTTCGCATGGAAACACGGTTGGAAGACGACATGCGCTTCTGCTACATGCCGGGCATCGCACGCGCCATCGCCGACAATTGGCCGCTGGGATCGGGTCTGGCAAGCTTTACGGACATCTATGCGCCCTATCACGCGGCGCGATGCGGGGTGGACGCCGTCGTCACCCATGCCCACAATGTCTATGCCGAGGGGCTGTTGACACTCGGCGGGGCCTTCCCGTTTTACCTCGCATTTTTTGTGCTCATCCAGCTGGTGATCTTTATTCGCGGGGCACGGAAACGCAGAAATTATCGGTATGCCTCTCATCTCGGCCTTGCGGCGCTGCTGCTTGTGCTGCTGCATTCGACGCTTGATTTTTCGCTGCAGATTCCCGGCTTCGCCATGGCCTATGCCGTTTTCCTCGCCCCGGTCGTCACGCTTTGCCTGAACCCGCCCGGAATGGAACGGGAAGGACGCAAAAGGCAGAGACAATCTCCAGCCGAAGCTGCAATGCCCACAACAATCCATTCAAGCCAGACAGCACAAACCGCGCTTCGTCTGCCATGACAGGAGTTTGGCATGGGTTCGCGGATGCAACATAATTGTCGTGATCTTAACGCCATGGGCGCAGGAATTTGAGCATGCGGATATTGCAGATAACCTCGCTATTTGCTCCGGATCGGGTGGGCGGTGCGGAAATATTCGTGGAAGACCTCGCGCGTGGACTTGCGGATAGAGGACACACGATCGCGGTGGCCGCCATCTCCCGTAAAGAGCAGGCAGCGGAACAGCGAGACGGTTTCGCCATTCACCGCCTCGGGCACACCACGCCGTTCTTTATCGGCGACTGGGGGCAACAACCGGAATGGAAGCGGAAATACTACAAGATCGCCGTGCAACTGGATCCGCGCCTCGTTCGCCGGCTTGCGCGTGTCATCGATGATTTCCGGCCGGATGTGGTCAATACCCATTCTCTCTCGGAACTGACGCCGCTGATCTGGCCGATGATCCGCAAGCGCAGCATTCCGCTGGTTCACTCGCTGCATGATTTCACGAGCATGTGCACCAACGGCTCGCTGTTTCATGACGGGCATATCTGCGATGGCAGCAGCAAAAAATGCCGCGCCTTTTCTTACCTCCACCGGCGTTGCCAATGCGCGGTTGATGCGGTTGCCGGCGTTGGTCGCGATATCGTCGAGCGTCATGTGCGGGCAGGCTTTTTTACCCACGTGCCCGAAAACCGCCGCACGGTGATCTGGAATGCGATTTCACCACCGACTTCGCCACAACCGCGCCTCCCCCGCGCGCCGGGAGAGCCGCTCGTCTTCGGCTATCTGGGTCGTATCGAAGCGGCAAAAGGGGCGGACCTGCTGATCGAGGCCCTGCGGCTCTTGCCTTCACAAGGCTGGCGACTGGTCATGGCGGGCCGCGCGCCTGACGGTATCGAGTTCTACCGGCAAAAGACAGCCGGCCTTCCGGTCACGTTTCCGGGTTATGTGGAGGCCGATCATTTCTTCACCGGCATAGACTGCCTCATCGTCCCGCCTTTGTGGCCGGAGGCGTTTGGACGTACCGTCGCCGAAGCCATTCTGCGCGGCGTACCCGTCATCGGCGCAAATCTTGCGGGCGTTGCCGAACAGATCGGCGCGGACAGGCCGGAACGCCTGTTCGCGCCGGGCAATGCCGCCGAACTGGCCGCGCGCATGGCGGAGGCCATGCGCAATCCCGCCATGCTCGAGGAAACCCCTGAAACCCGGGAGCGAATTCGGCAAGGTGTCGCACCCGAAGGGGTCGTCGCAGCCTATGAAAAGCTCTATTCGGATGTGCGTAAAACCAACGACGCATAAACCGTCACTGTCGAGACAAGGCGCTTGGGTGTCTCCGGGCCTCAACGCCGCGTTTGAAAAAGCTGCGCGTAGCTCTTCGCCGCCTTCTGCCACGAATATAATTTACGGTTCTCATAACCTGCCTGGCGAAGATTGTCTGCGAGTTCCGGATTCCCCAGAAGCCGCTCAAGCGCGTCAACAAGGCTTTGAGTGTCCGCCGGATCGAAAGTCAGGGCGCCATTGCCGGCGATCTCCGGCGTTGCGGAACGGTTGGAGCAGACGACCGGGCATCCCAGCTGCTGCGCCTCCAGCACCGGCAGGCAGAACCCTTCATAGGTAGAGGGTACACAAAGGCAGGCGGCATGCCGGTAAAGTTCGGCCAGCTGCCGATCATCTATGCCGGAAAGCCGGATCAGCCGGGTTTTCAATTCCGGATCAGCCAGCGCGCAGGCGATTTCCTCCGCCTCGTCGCGGCCGACATGCACGACACGCAGATCCGGCCATTTTTTACCGAGTATGGCAAAGGCTTTGCCAAGGAGGGAAAAATTCTTGTTGGAAGTCGCGTTTCCGACCACCAATATGTAGCGCCCGGCAACAGGCGGTACCAAACCAAGAGTCTCGGGATCGACATTCAGCGTACTGTCGGAATGAATGGTAAGGCTCTTATTGGCAGCGGCAGGATAAAAACGCGCCAGATCCTTCCGCGTCGCGTCGGATACGCAGATAACCTGATCCGAGCCGGCCATCATCAGCTTGAAGATGAAATCGGTCGTCAGGGTTGCCCGCCAGCCGATCTGTTCGGGAATGGTTTTGAAATAAAGATCGTGAACAAGGGTGAGACGCCGTTTGCCGCCGAGGGGACTTCCGAAAGGATCGGCGTTAAACAGCACATCAATGCCATGCTGGCGGCAAAGCGCGGGCAGCATGGCGGCCTGATGCACCACGTCAAAAACCATGATGCGGGGCCGCGGAGTCTCGATAAGCTGCAATCGGCTGTCGCGCAGGCTTTCTGGCAGTTGCGCCCGCGTCCACGGAGAGCGCAGAATATAATCGTCACCTGTCTGCTCCAGCAGCCGCTCCAGCAGGCTGAAGGTGACGCGGGCGACACCGGAAGCCTTGCCGCCATATTGGCTCGGCATGTTTACGAGAATGCGCATCCTGGCCCTTCCGCCTGCCGGCATTGCCTGTTCCCTGTCGATCACCGAACGGAAGCTCACGCTGCCTCCTCCAGCAGCGCGGAAACGGACCTGCAGGTTTCCTCCAGCGAGAAACGCTGGCTCACATCCTCCCTCCCCTTTTGCGCCAGCCTTTCCGCCAGAGCCGGATCGGACAGGACGCGGCCGAGCGCTGCGGCCAGCGCAGATGGCTCTCCCGGCGGCACGAGAAGGCCCGTTTCGCCGTCACGGATGATTTCGGTAACCCCGCCGCCGCGCGTGGCGACAACCGGACGCCCGCACATCATGGCCTCGACAACCACCCGGCCGAAGGGCTCGGCAACAATTGAGGTGTGAGCAACCGCATCCATCGCCGCCATCAGTTCCGGCACATCCGAGCGGAAACCGAGGAAGCGGACACGGCCGTCGAGACCGAGACTGGACGCCTGTTCGCGGATGCGCGCCTCATAGGCCTCCTGCCCGAAAAGCGCTCCCCCGACGATCACCGCCTGCACTCCCTCCATCGCCGCAATCGCCTCCAGAAATACATGCTGTCCCTTCCATTCGCTCAGCCGGCCAAAAAGGCCGACAAGCGGTTGCGGACCGAGGCCCAGTTCCGCTCGCAGCCGCGCGGCCTTGCCCGGCTCGTAGACCTTTGCCCTGGCGGGATCGAAGCCGTTGTAAACGATGCGAACCTTATTCGCCTCGCCGCCGGCCTCGATGAAAGCCCGGCCCGTTTCTTCGGAATTGACAGCCACCAGCTTGGCGAAAAGGCGCGCAAATGCCAGCGAAGCCCGACGGTTGGTGGCGCTGAAAGCGGGATCGGTGACGATATCGTGCAAAATCCAGACAAGCGGGCGACGGCTGAGCTTCGCGGCCAGCGCGCAGACAAAAAGCGCCTTTTGCGAGTTGGCGCAGATCACATCATAATGCCGCGCCTCCCGGCTCAATTGCCAGGCGACCGCCATCACATCAGCCGCTCCGCGCAACAGGGCGCCGAACGACGCATTGCGGCGGATTGACAGCATTTTTTCTCCGGCGGACAACATGACCGGAGGCCGCCCGGCGTCAGCCAGATCATCTGCGGCCGCACCACCACTGAGAAAACAAGCGCGCCAGGAATGCGGTCCACCCTTGACGAGATCAGCCAGAAAAAGTTCGGCGCCGCCCTTCTCTCCGGTATGGCTGACAAAAAGAGCGGATGTCATGCCGTCTCCCCTGCCGTAGGAGAGAACCCACGATGCGTCTGGTCTTGATTGCGGGCATGAACAGCACACCTGCGAAAAGAACCATCCTGCGCGATAGCGACAGGGATATCTTCGTCGGAGATTACAGAGAAATGCACGTTGCTAGATAAAAACACCAGCATCAGAACCTTTATTAGTAATAAAATTTAAAAATAGCAAAAGTAAAATAAAAATATTCTATTTTTACACTTCAGACGAAATGCAAGAAAAATTCATGACGTTTGTTTTTATGCGCTGATCGCCATTCCGCTCCCGGCATTTTTTCCCCGTGCCTCATGACGGAATTATCCTGAGGCCAGACCAGGAGAACGAACGATGGCAGCGCTCGGATACAACATATGCATATATATGGCACGAACGGAAGAGGTGGCGGCATGATCGGCGTAACGCTCGGCATCCGCCCCCGGACCATGGGCGCCATCGGTCTTTCCTTGACGGCGTTCTCTGTCCTGCGCGCCCGGCTGACAGCGGGTCAGAATGCCACGCTGTTCGTGAACGGCGACAGCACCGCCCATGCCGAAGCCGGACCATTTCAGCAATTTGCGATGATGCTCGGCGAACTGCACGATACGACGGTGGTGTTACATCGCTGGGCGGAATGGGAAACGAATGCCGCTACCGGGCCAAAAGCCTATGCGGAACCGGTCACGCTGCGCGCCGGTAAGGGGGCGACGCTGGCGGTCTATCTCGCAACGCTACCCGGCGGCATGGCGGGTTACATGCTCGCGAAACAGCGCGCAGCGGCGCTGAACATCCCCCGTCCGGATCTTTGCATCCTGCATCAGGGCCATAATATGCAGACCTTCGAGGTGCCTGGCGGCATTTTGAGCTCCGGGCGATCCACCCTGCTCGGCCCGCTCGGCATGACCGAATGGCAATGGCCGGGCACGCCACAGATCATCACCACGCAGAACCCGTGGCGTGATGGGACGGGTTACGACAAGGTCTATCAGGCAATCCTCGATTTGGCCCGAGCACATCCGAACCTTACGCTGGTGGATACGCATGCGGCATTTCTGGCGAAGGCCAAGGACGCCGCCCTTTATCGGGACAATATCCACCCGAACGATGCTGGATCGCGGCTCATTGCCCGAACCCTGTTCGATTCCTACCTCGCTTCGGCATCCGACAGCGGTTTTCAGACACCTTGCTGGCCGAAGCTGCCTGCCGCCAATCTCATAGGGAATGGTGACTTTACCGACTGGTCGGGCTCCGCTCCGACGGGCTGGGGCCTGATTGCGCCGGGCTCAGTTACCAAAACTACCGACGTCATTTTTTCTCCATCCTTCACCAGCAGCCTTGCCCTACATGCAAATGGCAGCCAGACGGCAGGACTCACTCGCTATTTCCGCAACGCGGAGGCCGCAGCAATGATCGGCAAAACCGTCTCCTTCGCCGTGCTTTACAGGAATAACGAGAGGCAGCGACTTCCATATGTCACGATGGTCGTGAAAAGCGGCGGCGCAGTCCGGACGATCGCTTGCTCCGCCCTGCAATTTGGAGGCGCCAACATCTCCGGTAACAGCGGCTGGATGTGGGCGATCGCCAACGGGATCGCCATAGATCCAGACATGAGCCCGACCGGGTATAATTTTTATCTGCGCATCCTTCCCGCATTCGGCACCAGCGCGCCCACCTCAAATGAGCCAGTTCACATTCAGCGCATCATCGCGGTCGAAGGGGATTTGCCGAAAGGCAATCTTGTCTAATGGAGAAACGGATAAAATTATCTTGCGTGGCGACGTCATCGAGCCCACTAATGGTCGCCATATTATATTTATTGCCGCGCGGTAACGCCCCTCTCTAAGGGACCGTCGAAATCCGCCTACAAAAGATAAAGGCCGCGAATGAAAAAACGAAAAAATCATGCGGCATCGCGCCTGCCCGCCCTACCGGGTTTCGTTTTGGCAATGCCGCTTTATCCCTCAAAAACAATCAATATTCCCGGCATCTTTCTGGCTATATTCGTTTTTTCCATCGGTTTCTTCATTCAGTGCAACGTGGTGACCAGCAATATCGGCCTGCGTTTCCTCAACATTACCGACATGCTGGTGCTGATGACGCTGCCCGTCATTGCGCTGCTTTACATTCGCTGCCTGACACCGTCGATCGCCCTGTTTTACCTCCTGCCGCTGACGGTCCTGTTTGCACTGACGGCCCTGTTTGCCGACGCGCGTGGCGATGGCGAATTTTATACGACGGCGATGACCTATTTTTATGCGGTCTATTTTCTCTTCTTTGCCTACATGCTGTTCAAGGAGAACCTTCTCGAGCTGTTCTGCTGGGGCATGTTCGCGGGCTTCATAGCCGTGACGATCCTGCTTTTCCTTGACATCGTCATTCATGACCAGCTTGCCTCCATCGGATTGTCCTTCATGTTCGATGAGGCGGGCGTCCTGGAACTCGCGGCAAAAGGTGAAATAACGCCGCTGCTTTTGCGCGTCGAAAAGGCAGGCGGCATCTGGCCTGTGGGAAACACCGCTGGACCAGCCTTCGCACTGGCCGGAGCAGCCGCTGCCTATCTCGCCGAACGCCAAAGACGGCCCGCGCTGTTTGCGGTGTTTCTGCTCATATACCTGGCAAGCTTTACGCTCACGCTCAACCGCTCGGGTGTGTTTGCCGTGCTCGCCATCGGACTTTATTTTTACGTCCGGAATTTTTCGGTCAAAATGCTGCTCAGCACGTATTTCGGCTTTGCTTTATGCGCCCTTGTCATCGCCGCCGTTCTGCCGCTCGGCGCTTTCGACTTCGCGGGGGAGGTATTTTCGAAACGTTTTCTCGAGGACAGCAATAGCAGCAACAACTTGCATGAGCGGTGGGAGACGATCACCGGCGGTTTTCAGGTCATGTTCCTGCATCCGTTGGGCATCGGATTTACCGCTCGATATGAAGAGCTTGCGCGTATCGCAAAGATCGGTACGCCCCATAACGGCTTTATGGCCACCGCCTACGCTTCCGGCCTGGGATTTTGCATGATGAGCGCCTTTGCGCTGTTTTATGCAATTTTCCGAAAACGCAAGATCGGCTTTTTCGTCTATTCGGCAATCGGGATCATTATCGGCTATCAGTTCGAAGAGCTGAATTTCAATCCCGTCTTCATGGCCCATGTGGGGCTTGCCCTCGCCTACGCCGCCATGGATCTGGACTTCAGGCTCTTCCTGAAGACCACAGTGATGCGGATGCTGGGAACAGCAGATGACGCTCGCCACCGAGAAGAAGGAATCGTTATCGGTAATCCGGGCCTCAGCCCTTTATTGTCTGACGGCAGATAGCAACAAGAAGGCCCTTATTTTTGAGGGCCCATTTTACCCAGTCCGGCCCGGGCGTCAGGCGACTTCGATGATTTCGATCTCCCTGCCGGCCAAACTGACCAGATCACCAGCCATTTTTCCCATCAGCACCCTTGCAACCGGGGAGACATAGGACATCGTTCCGGCAGCCGGGTCGGCCTCATCTTCGCCGACGATTCGAAACCGTTGCGTTCGTCCGTCATCGCGGCTGAACGTCACCAGACTGCCGAAGGCGACGACGCCATCCGCTGGCGGATCAGGCATCAGTTGGGCGGTGCGAACCCGCTCGGAGAAATATCGCAGATCCCGTAGCGGGTTGGCGGAAATGCGCCGTCTTTCATTGATGTCTTCAATGGCATTGGCCGCCTCACAGGCTTCGCGCGCCAGTCGCAACTGCTCTTCCAGCGCCTTGAGCCCGGACTGCGTTACCAGATTGGGATGAGGCGAGATTACTCGATCCGGCAGAACGGTTTCGGCTGCGGTTTCCGCGCTGTCTTCCTTGGTAAAGGCTACGCTCAATCCTGATACTCCATTCCTCAGATGCCGCGCGGACATCTGCAATCCGCCCCGATCTTGCCATCACCCGTAGGGGTACAGCAAGAGCGCGCCGATGGTTCAAAACCCGACATATAACAGGCGGAACCGGCCGATGACAACGCGCCCGTTCAACAGCTGAATGCAACCGCAGGGGAACATACCCCTTATATTTCGGCCTAACAGGAGGCTTTTTGCCCTGTTAGGGTGTGCAGCAGGAGGAGTGAGGACACCAACGCTAACGGACAGGAGACGGTTCATGGCCCGGACAGTAGTGAATGCGCTTGGAGACACACTCTATTACAGCGGCAGTTCCACCGGATTTTTCTCCGCCACGGGCTCCGGCCCGCGGCTCGCCGGCACTGCCGGCAATGATTCCATGTGGGGTGATAGCTCCGTCAACGTGACCATGGCGGGCGGCACCGGCGACGATATCTATTATCTCTATTCCGGTATCAATCGCGCCGTCGAAAATGCCGGGGAGGGCATTGACACCATCGATACTTGGATGAGTTACACCTTGCCCGACAATTTCGAGAATCTCAGGGTAACGGGTGACGGTCGTTATGCCTTCGGCAATTCACTCGACAATATCATCACCGGCGGATCGGGCAGCCAGACGATCGATGGCGGGTCCGGCAACGACGTACTGATCGGTGGCGGCGGGGCCGACACTTTCGTTTTTACGAGCGGCAACGGTACAGATCTCATCATGGATTTCAGCGCCAATGACACGATCCGGCTGAATGGTTACGGTATCACATCCTTCGATCAGCTGGCCGGCAACGCCACGCAGCAGGGCAGCGACCTGTGGCTCAATTTTTCAAATGGCGAGGCCATCGTTCTTGCAGGAAAAACCATAGACGACCTTCAGGCCGACCAGTTCGAGCTCAGCCTCGATCGATCCTCTCTCACCCAGACCTTTGCCGATGAATTCGACGCGCTGTCCCTGCGCAGTGGCAATCAGGGCACCTGGGACGCCAAATATTGGTGGGCACCCGAAAAGGGAAGCTCGCTGACGACGAATGGTGAGGCGCAATGGTACATCAACCCCTCTTATGCCGGCACGTCGGAGGTCAATCCGTTCAGCGTTGCAAACGGCGTCCTGACGATAACCGCCGAGAAAACCGCGCAATCGATTGCCGATGAAGTCGAGGGTTACGATTATACCTCCGGCATGCTGAACACCTATTCCTCCTTCAGCCAGACCTATGGATATTTCGAAATTCGCGCCGATATGCCGACCGACCGGGGCGCCTGGCCTGCCTTCTGGCTCCTGCCCGAAGACGGCTCCTGGCCGCCGGAACTCGATGTCATCGAAATGCGCGGCCAGAATCCCAATACGCTCATCATGTCCGCCCATTCCAACGCCACCGGTGAACAGACATCGGTCATCAACAATGTCAGTGTGCCGAGCACGGAAGGGTTTCACACTTATGGCGTTTTGTGGGATGCCGAACACATAACCTGGTATTTCGACGATGTCGCCGTGGCACAGACGGAGACGCCTGACGATATGCATGACCCGATGTATATGGTCGTCAACCTTGCCGTCGGCGGAACCGCGGGAACACCATCGGATGCTGATTTCAGCGACGGCTCGCAGATGATGATCGATTATATCAGGGCCTATTCGCTCTCCGACTGGGCAGCGTAGACCAAAAACACCGGCAGTCGCATCGGGACTGCCGGTGTTTCAAACATCAGCCTATCGAATTACACCTTGTTCAGGCCATCACTCGGCTGCGAGTTGGGTGCGGGCGGCATTAAGCGACATCAGATGCCGCGCCGTTTCGAGGCTTGCCGGCTGCTCGGCGCGGTAACGGCGGCCGATTTCCATCATCAGCACGGTATCGGGCAGGAACGAAAGTTCGGAGAAGATGCCCTGCCAGTCGATATCGCCCCAGCCGAGCGGCATGTGCAGATCGCCGATGCCAAGCGCCGTGTTTTCCTGGGCAAAATAAGGCTGATAAAAGCCCTGCGGGCGGCCGAAGGAATCGTGCACATGCAGATGGCCGGCAACCGGCGCCATGGCGCGAAGCTCATCGCGGAAATCGAGGCCACGATAGGTGGATTCGAGATAGGCATGGCTGAAGTCGATCAGCGCCACGACATTGTCGTGACCGACAGCCTTCACGGTCGCAGCCACTTCGGCCGGCGTCTGGCGGTATTGGCCGGGCTCGGTGGAGAAGATATTCTCAAGGGCGATACGCACGCCATAGGGCCTGCAGAACTCCGCCAGTTCGAAAAGCGCTTCCCGCTCGCGGCTGTCGGCATCGGCCCGTTCGGCGATCTGGTCGGCACGCAGGGCGCCGCTGTGCTGGACGAGGATGCCTGCGCCGATACGGTCACAGAGAACGGCAAGCGCCTTGGCCGCATCGATCTGGTAACGGCATGTCACCGGGTCCATGAAATTCGAAGAGACGAGACCGTGCACGGTGTAGCGGAAGTCGAACTGCTTTGCGAGCGACACGAAACGGTCGGCGCGCTCCTCGATGATCCGGCCGCCAGCGATCATATCGAGGCTTGTTGCGGCGATTTCTACGGTGTCGCAGCCAATTTCGGCAAGCGCGCGAAGATCGCTTTCAAGGGTGGCCAGTTCGCCATCGTCCGAGCCGGCGTTGAAGCCGGTACCTATAAGATTGCTCATGTCATGATCTCCAAGGGGAAGGAAGGTTATGCGAATTCAGGGAGCTGCGCGGTACGGCGCATCGTATCGAACAGGTCCGGGCGGTCGATGTTGACGTAGTCTACCCCGGCCAATGCGATCTCTTTATGAAGGTCGATGTCATCACCGCCGTAATAGACCATGATTTCGAGACCGGCCTTGCGGCATGCCGCGACAAGACCGGGCCGCCGCATCTGTGCCGGCGTGATCTCTATGATCGAGGCATGGTGCACGGCCGTCGCCAGCGAAGGCGACTTCGCAATGTCGAGCGTCATCATCTTGCGGAATTCGGGTGCGATGGCCTGCAGACCGCGGCGCATTTCCTCGGAAAAGGAGAAAAAGAAAGTATCGCGCAGCATGCCGAGATCGCGCACCAGGGCGGCGACCTTGACGGGATCGCAATATTTCAGCTCGACATAAACGCCGCAGCGGCCGCGCAAATGGCGGAGGTAGGCATCAAGACGCGGCACCACAGCGCCCTTGAAGTTTTCCCCGAACCAGCTGCCCGCATCCAGCGCATCGATCTCGCTCGACAGGGCATGGCCGATAGGCCCCGTACCGTCGGTCGTGCGCTCAAGCGTTTCGTCGTGAAAGACATACAGCACGCCATCCGCGCTCTCGCGCACATCAAGCTCGATATAATCCGCACCCTGCTCTAGAGCGAGATCGGCGGCGGCAAAGGTGTTTTCGGGCGCGAAACGGTTGGCGCCGCGATGAGAGACGATTTTGGGCATGGAATGTCCTGTCAGTTTACGGGTTCCGGCTGACGCGCCGGCATGGTCGAATTGTGGGAAAGATCGGCGTGCAGTCCGGCAATGCGGTTGCCGGCTGCGTCAAAAACAAGGGTCAGACCGGATTTGCAGCTGACGCCAACCCGCTCACCGGGCGCATGCCTTATCGTCTCGCCATATTCCAGCGCATGGATGACACCTGCGGGTGTGTCGATGCTGTAGAAAACCTCGCGCCCCATCGGCTCGACGGTGGCGACCGCCCCTTCAAGCCACGCTTCGGCTGGCTCGGTAAGGGTGATATCCTCGGGGCGCAGCCCGAAAGTGATCTCACCGTCGCAACGGGCATTGATGTCGAGCCGGGCATCGCCGATCCACAGCTGCTCGCCCTGCGCCTGCCCCTTCAAGAGGTTCATCGGCGGCGTGCCGATGAACCCGGCGACGAACAGGTTGTTGGGCCGGCGATAAAGATCGTCAGGCGTACCGATCTGTGCAATGGCGCCATTATTCATGCAGATGATCCTGTCCGCCATGGTGATCGCCTCGATCTGGTCATGGGTGACGATCAGAGTGGTGATCTTCAGCCGCTTCTGCAGGTTTTTCAGCTCGGCCCGCATCGTGATGCGCAGGGTCGCATCGAGATTGGAGAGCGGCTCGTCCAGAAGCAGGATATTCGGTTCCTTGACCAACGCTCTAGCCAGCGCCACACGCTGCTGCTGACCGCCGGAAAGCTGCGAGGGCCGCCGGTCGAGCAACGCGCTGATCTGCACGAGGCTTGCCGCCTCCTCCACCCGCCGCGCCGCCTCCTCGCGCGGCACATTCTTGAAACGCAGCGGAAAGGCGATGTTCTGCCGTACCGTCAGATTGGGATAAAGCGCATAGGACTGGAAGACGATGCCGACATTGCGGTCGCGCGCATCGATGCGGTTGACGTTGTGGCCGTCGAAGGCGATCTCTCCGCCGGTCGGCGCGTAAAGCCCGGCGAGCAGGAAAAGCGTGGTCGATTTTCCGCATCCCGACGGGCCGAGAACGGCGACGAATTCGCCGTCTTCGATCGTCAGCGTCATGGGTTGCAGAACCCGGGTGTCACCCCAGCTTTTGGTGACTTTGTCGAGGGTGATCCTGGCCATGGCGATTATCCTTTGATCCCGCCGAAACTCATCTGGGTGATGTATTTCTGGGTGAAGATGTAAATGATCAGCACAGGCAGCAGATAGATGATGCCGACAGCGGCGATCATGCCGTAATTCACGCCCACGCTGTCCTGTGCCACGAAGAAGAGGTAGAGGCTCATCGTCATCTGGCTTTTTTCGATGAGCAGGGTCTGGACAAAGACATATTCTTCCCAGCCACGCAGAAAGGTGAAGGTGGCGACAGCTATCAGCCCGCTTCTGACCTGCGGCAGAACCACCATGCGGAAGGCCTGGAAACGGGTCGCGCCATCGGTGACCGCACTCATCTCGATGTCCCAGGGGACATTGTCGAAGAAGCCCTTGAGAACGAAGATCGCAAAGGGCAATTCCAGCGCGCTCATGACCAGCACGACACCGAAGAGATTGTTGAGAAGGCCCATATAGTGCAGCTGCACGAAGATCGCGACAGTCAGCGCCAGTGCGGGAAATGCATGCAGCAGCAAAAGTCCGCGCAGGATGTTTTCACGTCCGGCAAAGGCAAAGCGCGACAGTGCATAGGCAGCCGGCGTGGCGACCAGCGCAACGATCAGGGTCTGGGAAGCCGCAAACAGCAGCGAGCTGCGCATGGCTGTCCAGACGGACGGCATCAGCGCAATGCGGGTATTGCCTGTTTTCTCGATGTCACGGCTCCACAGGAAGCTGTAATTCTCGATGGTCAGATGCGGCAGCACAAGCACGAAGACCAGCGCCGCCACCACGACGCCGAGCGCGAGCCAGAGCAGTGCGGGGTTGCGCAGGCGTGCTGAAAACAGCGCGATCGCAATCGCCCCGAAATAGGCCAGCGCGGCAATCGCGCCGCTGCGCCACAGCACCAGCCGGCTGAGATTGTCGTCGGAACTGGTCAGCGATTTCACCAGCAGCCAGAGATAGGGCAGGAGAACCGGGACGGAAACGACCGTGAGAAACACGAGGATGACGGGAAGGAAGCCGGCACGATGGGCGCGGCTGCGTCTTTCAAGATGCGCCCAGTCCGGTTTCAGATCGGAGGCGCGCCGGGCGTGGCTTTGAACGAGCGTCATCACAGCACCTCGATTTTGGCGGGGGCAAAGGTCGCGCGCATGTTGCTGACGCGCCATTGAACGAGGGTCACGGCGACGCCGATGGCCATCAGGCCGAGCGCCAGCGCCGCGCCATAGGCGTAAGCACCGTTTTCGAAGGCGCGCCGGTAGATATAAAGCGCATAGGTGGTGCTGTCGTAGACAGGGCCACCGCCGGTGATCAGCAGGATATATTCATAGGTCGTCATCAGCGACAGCGCCTGATAGAGCGTGATGAAACGGATCGGAGCCGAAAGCGCCGGTGCGATAACGTGGCGGAGCACGCCCCATTCGCTGGCGCCATCGACGCGCGCCGCATTGGCGAGATGCGAGGGTATCGAGCGGATCGATGATGTCAGGATGACCATGGCGAAGGATGCGCCGACGACGCCGTTCGCCACCACCACCAGAAACAGCGGAAAGTCGTTGCGCAGGTTGAGCGCCGGTGCGCCGAGCATACCGAGGAACTGGTTGAGCAGGCCGGAGGAGGTCGGATCGGCAATCCATATCCAGAGCACGCCGTAAAGCACGGCCGGGCTCATGCGCGGCAGCAGCCACAGGCCGCGGAAGAAATTGCCCAGCCTGTCGGGTATCGCCGTCGTCGTGACCGCCAGAAGCGCGCCGAGGCCGATATTGAAGAGAAACAGCGTTGCGCCGACATAGATGAATGTCGTCAAAAGCACGACCGGCAGGCGTACATCACGCTGCACCATGCGCTGGAAATTCTCGACCGTGAATTTGCCGACCTTCAGATTCGCGCCCATATCGGTAAAGGCGATCACCAGATTGACGACGATCGGCGCCAGGAAAAAGACGCCGAGCAGGGCAAGAGCCGGCGCCAGATAAAAAATCGGCCGGGCCGGACGACGCGCCCTGAGCTGGAACTGAGACATTGGGATATACCGGTGGGAACACGGGAAAGCCGCCCGGCGTAACCGGGCGGCGTGGTGTCTGATAAAACTCAGTTGCTTGCGGCTTCGCGGATTTCGATATCCGCGCCAAATTGCAGTTCGAGTTCGTCGGCGATGAAATCGACCGCCTGTTCGGCCGTCATCTTGCCGGTCTCGACCGCCTGCAGGCCGCTGAACAGCACCTTGTTGTAGCTGCCGAACTTGGTGTGGTTAGGCACGAACTGTGCGTCCTTCATCATCGGCGAAGCGGCGGAAAGAACCCAGTTGTCCCGGTATTTCGGCATGGCCGTCTGCGCGTTGCTGATGGCCGTGTGATAGGAAGTGACGGCGTGCTCGTTGTTGAAATAGGGCAAGGTCGCCAGCGCCACGAGATCGGCGGCAATATCGGCATTGGCGCTCTTCGGGTTGACGGTATAGAGCAACGGATGCGACAGGTTGGCCGGTTTGCCGCCCTTTTCGGCTGCCGGTGCGGAAATCCAGCCGATCTTGTTGAAATATCCTTCGCGATCGGTCGGCCAGGTTGCGCCGTTCTTGTCACCAACCTGCCAGGCAACGGCCCACACGCCCTGATGGAAGATGAAGGCCTTTTCCTGTTTGAAGGCGGTCTGGATGGCTTCCCAGCTCATGGCGGTATTGTCGACCGGCGTGACGCCCTGCTTGGCGTTGCGCTCATACCAGCCGAGCGCCTTCACCATTTCCGCCTTGGGGAAGACAAGCTTGCCGGTCTTTTCGTCCATGAACTTCACGCCATAGGACTGAAACACCATCAGATAGTCGATACCGACATTCGGGCGATGCAGCATGCCATATTGAGCGGCCTTGCCGTCGACCACTTCCTTCGACAGCGCGGTCAGATCATCGAGCGTGAATTCACCGGCATCGACCTTGGCCGGCAGGCTTTCGATAAAGGCCTCGTCCTTGCCGATCTTGCGCAGCATGTCCTTGTTGTAGAAGAACATGCGGATTTCCGCGTCCTGTGGAATACCGTAAATCTTGCCGTCGGCGCCCTTGGCCGAATTCCAGAGGACCGGAAGAATATCGCCATAGACCCACGGGGCGGCGGCGATCCTGTCTTCCATCGGCATGGCATAACCGTCCTGCACGAACTGGCCAATCCATTCATGCGGCAGAATGTAGATATCCGGGCCCTGCCCCACCGAAAATGCCTTCAGCGTATCGAGAGCGAAACCGTCCCAGCCCTGCACGCTGCTATTGTTCGTGTCGATGACGATGCGCTTGTCGACGCCGGCGGCCTTGAACTGCGCGTTCATGATGCCGGCCGCCGCTTCAATGTTGGTGACGCGGGCGGGCGCGTTCTTGTCGGCGAGCGTCCAGAGTTTGACGTTGATGTCTTCGGCAAAGGCAATGGCCGGCAAAAGTGCGCCGATGGCGACCGTGGCCGCCAGGGAAAGAGATTTAAACATGAGGTGCATTCCCGTTGAAACTGATTATTTAATTAAGTTGCTTAATTTACAGCTTTATGACATTTCCGGCACTAAAGCTGGGAGAGCAGAACTTTGGCTGAGAAACGAAACGGCGGATTTGCGGGTATCGGCGCGACACAGGGCGCACTTCTGGGTTACATCAGGCGCAAGGGCTCGGCATCGCGGGTCGAACTTGCGGAATATTGCAACGTCACACCGGCGGCCGTGAGCATGATGACTCGCAACCTGCTGGAACGCGGTCTTATCGAGGAAGGCGCGCGCCGGCAGGAAGGCCGCGGCGCTCCCCATATCGACCTCATGCTCAAGAAAACCGTCGGTTATGCCCTCGGCGCCCATGCCAATCGTTATTCGGTGATGCTGACGCTGCTGAATTTCGGCGGGGAGATCGTTGGCGAATTGCAGATGCGCGGTTCCTATGACGCGTTTTCCGATGTCCAGCGGGCACTTGAGGAAGGATCCGAAGAGCTGCTTTCAAAAAACGCGATTAGCCGCAACGACCTGATCGGTGCGGCGATTGCCATGCCGACCCGCTTTCGCAACGAGGCGATGTCGCTCGATCTTGCTGACGAGGTCATTTCCTGGGCGGGTTCCGACCTTTCCGCCATGCTGCGCGAGGCGCTGCGCTGCCCGGTGATTATCGAAAACGACGCCAATGCGGCGGCCATGGGCGAACTCACGCTCGGCAATACGGCGGGGCACGAAAATTTCGCCTATCTCTACCTATCCGAAGGTATCGGCGGCGGCATCATCATCAGGAACGAACTCTATCGCGGTTTTCTCGGCAATGCCGGCGAGATCGGCGCCCTGCGTGGTCGCGGAAACTCACGGCCCTCTTTCGAAGATTTGGCGGCCTGGTGCCTTGAGCATGTCGGCGAAAAACCCTCCGGACGGGCTCCTGACATCTGGACAGACTACCTGTCCCGCAACGCCGCCGTGCTTGACGCGTGGCTGGACCGAGCCGGGCCACAGGTTGCCCGCCTTGGCTTCGCCGTCAGCGCCGTATTGGCGCCCGACGCCATCTATGTCGGCGGCACGTTGCCGAGGATGGTGCGCGAAAAACTGGCGACGTGGCTGGATTATGAGGTTTCGGACCCGTTCAGCGGCGCTAAGGTCATCCAGCCACAAATCCTGCTGCCCGGGGTCGTCGCAACGGACCCCGTGGCCTTCGGCGCGGCGGCAATGATCCTGCACAGTATTGGCGAAACGGACTGAGGGCGTGCAAAGGGTGGCGACGGATGTTTCACCCCCCGAGATTGTGCACCATGAAATAAATCAGCCAGCAATGCGCGATCGCCAATATCGCCCAGGCCCATTTTGCCGCCCTGATATCGGAATCGACGACCCTGTTGCGGATCTCGGTCCTGGCCGGCGTCTCCTCCCGCGCTTGATCATCTCCGAGGGCGGGTGAGGGCAATGTCCGGGAAATCGGTTCGCTGACAACATAAAGCCTGTCATTGCGCAGAGGCGGGCACGACTCGTCATCAACGCTCTCCGCATCGGAAAGCGTATCGTCGCTGGAAGCGCAATTCACCGCCGCAAGTTGCGGTGACATCCCCCTGTTACGCACTTTACCTCTATTGAGCATCATAATTTTCCACACAATAAAAATAAAAATATTCCCTGACGACCTCCGATAAAGCCGCGCTTTACCGGGCATGCCGCAATCTGTGCAGTCCACGCCTTCACGCCCCAAAGACGTCCCCGCGATCAGGGCACCAGGGCTCCCGGCAGACCACGCCCGCCCGCATAGGGCTTTGTCTCCCGCTGGATCAGGAAGACGGATTTTTCCACCGGCAGCGGCTCGATCGTCCGATAACGCTGAAACCGCTTTGAGTATTCGAACCGGATGAACCTGTCGTCGAACTTCCCCGCCAGAACGCGATAGCCGTTGACGAATTCATTCAGGATTTCCAGCTCTTCTCCCCACACCCAGCCGCCGTAGGACGTTCCTTCATTCGACCGCAGCACGATCTCGAAAAAATGCCCGCCCGCCACCAACGGCATACGAAAGAGGATATCGAGATTATCCTCGTCCTCCTCATCGCCTTTCTTCGCCGACAGCCTGGCATGCGCGACCTTCGCATGGACCAGCGCCGAGACCGGATAGAACGGACGGCCCTTGAACCACATGAATTCACTGACCGCATATCCGACATCGTCGGCACGCTGATAAGGTTCGATGCGCGGCTCGAAGGCCATGTAGCTTCCGTTAAACGCTATCACTTTCGAAAAATCCCGATGCCTGCCCGCCGCATGTCCGCTGTTTTCCACCCGTCATTCATGCTTCTGTCTGCGACAATAGGCAGGCCGCGTCACACCAGCGTCAAATGGAATGCTATGATGACTTTCAATTTCCCGGGCACGTTGTTAGATGATGATTCATGAGGGGACGAAAGTGGCTGGGAACGCTGAACTGATACCGATCCGGCTTTTTGGCACCCCGCGCTGTGATGCGGTGCGGGAGGCATTTTTTCCGTCCAAGGGCTTCGCCCTCACTGCCGCCCTTATCCTTGCGCCGAACCAGTCCCTTTCCCGCCAGCATGCCGCATCGCTGCTGTGGGAAAATGTCGAGCAGAAAAGGGCTCTCGGCAATCTGCGGCAGCTGATCCTGCGCCTGCAGAAGCTTCCCAACGAGGATGAGGCGATCCTTCTGACCGAAGGAAACGATCTTAAGGCCGGCAAGCTGGCGCAGCGAACCGACCTTGCCATCTTCCTTGCCGGCGCAAGGGCCGAAGACCCGATGCGGCGGCTCAATGCGCTGCTTGAATTCGGCGGCGAGTTGCTGGAGGGGTTGGAGGCCGGACAGGATCATCTTTATCTCTGGCTGCTTTCCGAGCGCCGTCGTCTCAGGGATCTGTTCTTTTCCAGCTACACCCAGCTTCTGGAAGAATTGACGCGTTTTGGTCGCGCCAGTTCGAACGATATCGCCAGGCTTGCCGAATGCGCCTGCAAGATCGAGCCGGAGCGCGAAGAAACCTACCGCGCCGCCATGGCGGCCTATGCGCGGATCGGAAACATCAGCGCCTGCGAGGGCATGCACCAGCTTCTGATGGAGCAGCTCCGCCAGGAGGGGCGTTCCCCGGAAGCGGAAACCGTGGCGCTGAGGCGGAGAATACAAAGTCTGACCGCCACGATAACGGTCGCCGCCGAGCCGGAAGAGGGCAACCGCCGAAAATCCCTGGCTAAACCCCGCGTCGCATTCGTTCGCCCGGCAAGGGTCGACGGGCAGCCGGTCTCGCCGGTCATGCAGGCCTTCGTCGAGGATGTCGCCAACAGCCTTGTCCGATACCGGACCTTCACCGTCCTTTCGCCGCACAGCACCTTTGCACTGGCGCATCAGCGGGCCGATGACAGCTACGCCATGCTGCGGGCGGATTACCGCATCATTTCGACCGTGTTCGACGAAACCCGCATGTCGGTTGCCTTGATCGAGGATGCAAGCGGTGAAATCGTCTGGTCGCTGGAGGCAGTCCTGACCGAGCGGCATATCCACGCCGCCTTCCGGCTGCTGTCCAAACAGGTGGCCGCAGCACTTGCCCGCGAAATCGAGCGGCTTCAGGTGGAACCCGACCGCAACCATAGCGGCGAGGCCTATCGGCAATTGCTGGAGGGCCAGCAGCTTCTGCGCGGCAAATGCGACCTGCCGCTTCTTCGAAGAGCCCGCTCGATGTTCCGCAAGGCGGTCGATCTCGACCATAGCCTGGCGGTTGCCCGCGCCCGTGTGGCGCAGAGCCTGCAGCTGGAATGGCTGATGCTTGGCGGCAATGATCCCCATCTCCTGCATCGCGCCAAGGCGGAAGCGGATTCCTCCATCGAGATCGACCCCGCTCTTGGCGTCGGCCACTGGATGTGCGCGGTGGTGGCGCTCTACCAGCGGGATTTCGACATCTCCGCCGAAAAATTCTTCGAGGCGGAGGCGCTGGCGCCTAACTCCGCCGACCTCCTGCTTCAGCATGCCGATGCGCTCGCCCATTTCGGCGATGCGGAAATCGCCTGGGAGAAGTTTCAGCAGGCCATCGACCTCAATCCGCTTGCGCCCGACATCTACTGGTGGGCCGGCGCCAGCATCGCGTTCAAGCGTGAGGATTACGGCACGGCGGTGGAACTGTGCGGGCGGATGGAAAATGACGAGCCGGCGCTGCGCGTCTTGACCGCGAGCCAAGCTTTGCATGGCGATTTGGTCGCCGCCCGCGAAACCGGCAGCAGGCTTAAGGAAAACTATCCGGGTATGACGGCGAGGGAGATCAGCAGCCTGTCTCCAGACCGGGACCCGGTAGCGAATGAAAAATTCTATCACGCACTTCGATTAGCTGGGATCAAATAGGAGATATTATGTCCTCGCATTTCTTCATTGTCGGAAAAAAGGGTTTCGGCGTTCTCTTCATTCGCACGGCGCCGCTGCGGGTTGCGTCCGTGTCGCATGAGACGATTGCCGCCTATGAAGCCAACCATCCCGGCGTGGATGGTTATGCCCGCGTGGCAGCGGCCGCAAAGTCCATGCTCGTTCGTCAGAACGGCCAGCCTGAAGCGGAACTGGACCAGGTTCAGATTCAGGGCATCGAAGCCCTCGTCGCCGGTGGCGCCGTGGTTTCCGAAGCCGATTTCGCCTTTATCGGCGAAGTGAGCGACGCCGGCTGGGATTTCAACCGCATGGTACAGGCGCCGATCGAAGCCGCCCTGAAGGCTGTCGGCCCGGCCGGCTCCGTCACCGGCGAGCTGTTCGACGCCATCCTTGCCGACGACGGCAACACGGCACCCTGATCGCGGTCGCGCAGCCTTGACCGGCGCCGATGCTCCCATGTCAGCGACAGCGGCTTCAAGGCATGCCGACGCCTCGTTCTTCGATCCCGGACTGCTTCGGCGGTTCGGGATTACCCGTGTCGGCGATGTGACCGGCCTCGACATCATCGGCATTCCCGTCTGGTTCGCGACCCGGCCCAATTCACGCGGGCTGTCGGTATCGCAGGGCAAGGGGCTTGTCGCGGAACAGGCCCGGCTATCGGCGATCATGGAGGCAATCGAAGGCGCGGTTGCCGAAGACACCCGCAAACATATCGCCATTTTCGGCTCCATTCAGGAGATGCGGGACAAAGGCGTTCCCCTGGTTCCTTTCGAAACCGTCGGCCGGGTCGATCCGGACACTCTCGATCCGCAAAAAGAACGCGCCTGGGTGAAGGGAACATCCATTCGCCACCAGCGGGAGGTTTTTGCCCCTTATGAACTCGTCGGCATGGATTTCCGCGTGGATTTCCCATGGGACCGGCGAGCCTTGCGCATGAGTTCCCAAGGGCTCGCGGCCGGATTCGACCATGACCATGCGGTTCTCCATGCCCTGCTCGAACTCATTGAAAATGACGCCTGCTTCCTCGTCGACACTTTCGAAACACGCGCCATCGCACCTCAACCGATCCTCATTCCGGCGGGCGTCGATCCTTCCCTTGACGGCCTTGTTCGACGCCTGTCGGATATCGGGCTGCCGCCGTCCTTCTTCGACATGACGAATGGGCTTGGCGTGCCGGTGGTGATGGCGAGCCTGCCCCGCTCTCTTCAGGCTAAGGACGGGCCGACCACCCGCAGCGCCGCAGGCGCGGCCTGCCGGCTTGATATGCATGGCGCTGCGATTGCTGCGCTGCTGGAGGCGATCCAGTCGCGATTGACCGATATCAGCGGCGCGAGAGACGATCTTTCCCCTCTCCGCTACCAGCGGGATATGGTTGCGGCCGGGCCTTCGGCCTCCGGCGCACCGCCGGTGGAAAGGGTGCCGGTCAATCTCGATTTTGCCCATGGCGCCGCATCTTCGCCGCCATGGCGCCAGCTTGCGACGCACCTTTTCGCCGGCGGCATCGAGGATATCTATGTCTTTCCTTTGGAAACGGACGTAGCCGGCCTGCATGTGGTGCGGGTTCTGGCAAGTGGCCTTGCCCCGGCCGGCGGCGGGCTCCAGCACATCTCGCAGCGCACCCTCGATCACTTGCTGACTGTCGGAGGCCTCGGATGAAGCCGGTGGTTTTTGCAGGGCCGTCCATCCATGGCATCGCCGGCGAACATATGTCCGGCCTCGATATTCGCGGTCCGGCGGCCTGCGGCGATATTTTCGATGCGGTCCGGCAAGGCATCGGGGCAATTGGGCTGATCGACGGTCTTTACGGCGATTGCGCCGCCGTCTGGCACAAGGAAATCCTCTATGCGCTGTCCAGCGGCGTCAGCGTTTTCGGCGCCGCCAGCATGGGTGCGCTCCGGGCGGCGGAATGCGCCTCCTTCGGCATGATCGGCATCGGGGAGATTTTCGAAGCCTATCGGGACGGGCAACGTTTTTCCGATGCCGATGTGGCGGTGAGCCATGCACCCGGCGAACTCGCCTACCGCCCGCTAACAGTCGCGCTGGTCGACGCCGAAGCGACGCTTGCGGCCTGCCGTGAAGCGCTCACCCCGGAGCAATATGACGCGCTCGCGCGTGCCGCCAGCAACCTGCATTTTACCCGCAGGACATGGCGCTCCATCGCGGCCGAAGCCGACCTCGGCTCCGCGACGGCAGATTTGCTCGCGGCCAATGCGGTTTCCGTCAAGAGAAACGATGCGACGAGGCTTCTCGCGGTGCTCTCGGGCGAGACGCTGCCATTCCCGCCGCCATCGTGGAAACTGCAGAACACGATGTTTTTCCAGCAATTGACTGCACGGCAGACGGCAGGGGACAAGACGTCTTGAACGCCGTCCAGTCCACGGCACTGCCTTTGGTGCCCGATTGCGGTGGGCTGATACGCACGATCGCGTTCGCATTGCCTGCCGCCTTTTTTGCGGACAACGGACCCGCTGACACCGTTTCTCCGCTCATTCCCATCGGAAACCTGCTTTCGGCCCTGCCTGCGGATATCGCTGCCGCTATCGTGGTCGATCGCGCCTGTGTTGCGCCGGCACAAAGCTGGCTCGACGGCCTGCCAACCCACTGCCCCACCGAGTTGATACCCCTTGCCGGAAACGACAGCGTTTCGCATCCATGGCTGCAGGATATGCTCCATGTGCGGAGAAATGATCGCGACGGATATGCCAGTGCGGAGTTTGTTTTGGCGGCGGAAAAGGCCGTCGGGGTCAGTCTGGCCGAGCATCTGGGAGCGGCAACTAGGTATTCCGATGTCGCCTTGGCGGGGGGCAATCAGCTCGTCGGCCCGGATTTTCGGCTGGTGGGCCATTCCAGCCTGCAGGATGACAGTGGGATCGGAAGAAATGCGGCCATCCCGTCGCAACGATGGCGAAAGGTTGAGGCTCTCGACGGCCGAAGCGTGTTCAGTTTCGGATATCGGCCGAGAGATCTCGGCAATATCCCGGCATCTCTGACTCCTTCCGCGACTCCAATTTGCGGGGCGGAGATGGCCAGCGAAAGAATGCACCAATGCGGCTTCCACGTTGATCAGTTCGTTTCCGTCACCGGCCTGAAAAGCGGGGGCCGGCCGTTATTGCTCGTTGCCGATCCCGTCGCGCATGGCGGATGCAATGCCCGCGCCGCAACCGATCTGAAACGGAAGCTGGACGCCTCGGCCCTTTCGCTTGTGCGGCAAGGCTTTGCGATTGAACGAAATCCCATCCCGGTTTCACCGGCCATCGATACCAACAAATGCCTGCCCAGACTTTACAACAATGTCCTTCTTGAAAATGTCACACGTTCCGGTCAGAAACGGCCATTCGTCTGGATTCCGCATTTCGGCGATAGGGAAGCGCTTGAGGAATTCGACGCGATGAATCGGAAAATTTGGGACAGATTCGGCTTTCAGGCCATCGGTGTGGCCGGATGGAGCCATCTTTCAAGCCGCAACGGTGCGTTGCGTTGCGCGACAAAAATAATAAATCGCGGCCCGGACACGCGATTATGAACAAAAAACCGTGCTATTTTGTCAATAAAGCTTCATAATACCCGTGGAAATTGTGTTGAATGTATACCTTCAACAATATTAATTGATAATCATCGGATTTAAGAACCTCAACCGGAGGAATTTGTAATGCAGGCCAAACTACCCAGCCCGATCGACGTCCATGTCGGCGCACAGATCAGAATGCGCCGCAAGTCGCTCGGCATGAGTCAGAGTGCGCTGGCCGGGCGATTGGGCATCACCTTCCAGCAGGTACAGAAATATGAGAAGGGCGCCAACCGCGTCGGCGCGTCCCGTCTGCAGGCCATTGCGTCGATCCTCGGCGTGGATGTCAGTTCCCTGTTTGCCAATGCCACGCCCGATGGCGACCCGGCCAATCCGGCCCTTGGCACGATCAATGCCATGCAGACCTTCGTGGCTTCGAACGAAGGTTTTTCGCTCAACCAGGCCTTTTCGCGCATCAAGAGCGCCGCCGTGCGCAGAAGCATCGTCGCCCTCGTGACATCGCTCGCGGCGACTGAAGCGGCGGAAAATGCCAGCGCCCCGGCAGACAAAAACGACAATTGACGCAGGTGTGACGCTCGCGTGACGCTCGATATGGTCGAAAATGAACAACGCAACATCAAAGCGTTTTCATACTGTCGACTGTCGAGAGGGAATCATGGTGGCGTCTACCACAGCTATACTTGAACAGGACAATGCAGACGAGATTCTGGCGCTCGGGCGGATGGTTTCCTATCTTTGCCAGCGCTCGAAGGCTCTGGAACTGGGCATGTCGACCTATTTTCTGGAAATGGCATTGCTGTCGCTGGCCCAGGACATCAATCAGCAGGGTCTGCCGTCGGTAAGCACAGAAATCAATGTCAGCGCCCTGGCACAGGCCGACCTGCATTGAACGCTTTCGCAACGGCATGAACCCGCAGGAGTGAGCGTTTCCGCGCCGGCCTCCAGTTGTGAAAGCTTGGGAACGTTCTTGCCTGTCCGGCTGGCTCCATCCAGCCGGAGAGTCATTTGCATATCTTCCTCCACATTTTATTGGCGCAAGCCATGAGTGAGGCCCGGTTTTTCCGAGCCTCACTTCATATCAGGGCACCGCGCGGCGAAGCTCGATGGCAGCGGCAACCATGTTGACGAGTGCCGGCCTGACCTCTTCCCACTTGCGGGTCTTCAGGCCGCAATCCGGGTTGATCCAGAGCTGCCGGTCGTCAAGCCGCTCCCGCGCCAGCGCCAGAAGATCGACCATTTCTCCGACATCAGGCACACGCGGCGAGTGGATGTCGTAGACGCCGGGACCGATCTGGTTCGGATATTTGTAAGTCCGAAACGCATCCAGCAACTCCATCTTTGACCGCGAGGTCTCGATGGAGATCACGTCGGCATCCATCGCCGCAATGGCATCGATAATCTGGTTGAATTCGGAATAGCACATATGGGTGTGCACCTGTGTGCGGTCGTCCACGCCGCTGGAGCAAATGCGGAAGCATTCCACCGCCCAGCCGAGATAATCCTGCCAGTCCCGGTGCCGAAGCGGCAGGCCCTCACGCAGAGCCGCCTCATCGATCTGGATCATCTGCGCCCCGGCCGCCTCGAGATCGTTGACCTCGTCGCGGATGGCGAGCGCGATCTGCCGGCATGTCAGGCTTCTGGCGATATCGTCGCGGACAAAGGACCAGTTGAGGATCGTCACCGGTCCGGTCAGCATGCCCTTGACAGGCTTGTCGGTAAGCGACTGGGAATATTCCCACCAGCGGACCGTCATCGGTTTCGGACGCGACACATCACCGAAGATGATGGGCGGACGCACATAGCGCGAGCCGTAGCTCTGCACCCACGCATGCTGGGTGAAGGCGAAACCGGAAAGCTGTTCACCGAAATATTGCACCATGTCATTACGCTCGAACTCACCATGCACGAGAACATCGAGGCCAATTTCCTCCTGCCAGCGGATCGTCGCTTCGGTTTCTTTCTGCAGGAAGCTTTCATATTGCGCATCGGTCAGAGCGCCTTTCGAATGCGCTGATCGGGCCTTGCGCACCTCCGGCGTCTGCGGGAAGGAGCCGATGGTCGTCGTCGGGAAAAGCGGAAGCGTAATGGCCTGCGACTGCAGCTTCTGCCGCTCGGCAAAGGGGCTTACCCGCTTCCTGTCGGCCTCGCCAACCGTCGCGATACGCTTTTGCACGGCGGCATCCGTTACTTTCGGCGAGGATGCGCGTGCGGCAACCGCCTTCGAGGCAGCCTCCAGTTCCGGGGTTACAGCGGCCTTGTCCTCACCGAGAGCCTTGCCAAGCGTGGCAAGCTCGTCGAGCTTCTGGGTGGCGAAGGAAAGCCAGCTTTTCAGATCAGCATCGAGACCGGTTTCCAGTTCGAGATCAACCGGAACATGCAGCAGCGAGCAGGACGGCGCAATCTGAAACGCCGCCGCACCGCGTGACGCGATGATGGGTTCCAATCGGGTGACGATTGCGGCGAGATCAGCACGCCAGATGTTGCGGCCATCGATGACGCCCAGCGACAGAACGCGATTTTCCGGCAGCGCCTTCAACACCGCCTCCAACGCAGCGGGTGCCCGCACCAGATCGACATGAAGGCCGGCGACCGGCAGCGCCGCGATGGCTTCGAGATTGTCCTCAAGCCCACCGAAATAGGTGGCGAGCAGGATCTTCAAATCCGGCACGGCCTTCGACAAAGCCTGGTAGGTCACAGCCAGCGCATGGCGCTCCCCCTCGGAAAGGTCCAGCACGGCGACCGGCTCGTCGATCTGCACCCAGTCCGCACCGGCCGCATGCAGGCGGCGCAGCAGCTCTTCATAAACGGGCAGCAACCGTGCCAGCAGATCAAGCGGCTTGAAGGCTGCCTCGCGCGCCTTGGCGAGCTTCAGGAGCGTGACCGGACCAAGAATGACCGGACGCGTATGGATGCCGAGCGCCTTTGCCTCAAGGAAGTGGTCAACCGGCTTTTGCGAGGTGAGCACGAAGTGCTGATCCTCTGAAACCTCCGGCACCATGTAGTGATAGTTGGTGTCGAACCATTTGGTCATTTCGAGCGCCGGAACACCCTGACCATGATGCGAATGTCCTTCATGCGCATGGCCGCAGCCTGCATGCCCGTCGCTCTGGCTGCCGCGCGCCATGGCGAAATAGGTCGAGAGGGAAACATCTCCACCCGCCCTTCCATAGAGGGATGGAATGGCGCCTACCATCACGGCCGTATCGAGGACATGATCGTAGAGGGAAAAATCATTGGAGGGGATGTGGCTAATCCCCTTCTCCTGCTGAAGCACCCAGTTTTCGGCGCGCAGCCTGGCGGCGGTTTCGAGAAGTTCCGTTTCGGAAATCTTTCCGGACCAGAAGCCTTCAAGCGCGAACTTCAATTCGCGATGACGGCCGATCCTCGGGAAACCGAGCGATGCGACTGGAATGGTCTTGTTTGACATTGTCATACCCCAGATGGTTGTGGGGGCATGGGTAAAGCGGACGCGCGCAGGCCCGGGCTTTGCCGAACCATTGCAGCAACCACCGGGACACCCCGCCCGTGGACGTTATTTTGTCCTGGCAGGTCTCCTGGCTCGCGGGTCGTCGCCTTTGCCCGTCTTCCCGGAGTTCACCCCAGTGACGTCTTGGACAAAGGCTCGCCGCTTACAGTTGCGGGGGCAGCTCCGGTCTTGCCGATCGTCGGCGCACCGGATTCCCTCTTAGCTCCGGGATTGAAATAATCAGGCCCGGAGAACCATGACACCCGCATTTCTCACTACGGGTGTCACAATGTCAATAGACATAAAGAAATCTTTATATCTTTATTTCATTCAAAGGCGGATGTCAGGACACGACCGCGCCCGGACCTGCCACGGCACCTGACGGCACCTTGCCCAGAATGATCATGCCGAGAACCTCGTCCTTCGTCACATCTTCCGTGCGGGCATGGCCGACCACCTTGCCGTTTTTCATCACGAATACCCGGTCCGCCAGATCGAAGACGTCGTGGATATCGTGGCTGATGAGAAAGATGCCGATGCCCTGCCGTTTCAGCTCCTTGACGAGGTCGCCGACCTGCGCCGTTTCCTGCGGCCCGAGTGCTGCCGTCGGTTCGTCCATGATGAGGATGCGAGCGTCGAACAGAATGGCGCGGGCGATGGCGACGGACTGCCGCTGGCCGCCGGACAATGCCTTCACCGGCTCCTTGAACCGCCGGAAATTGGGGTTGAGACGTCCCATCACCTCGCGGGCCGAAGCCTCCATGGCGACATCATCAAGTGTGCCCCATTTCGTCTTCAGCTCGCGGCCGAGATAAAGATTGGCCGCCGCATCGACATTATCCGCCACCGCCAGCGTCTGATAGATGGTTTCGATGCCGTATTTCTTGGCGTCGCGGGGATTGCGGATATCCGCATCCTCGCCATTGATGAGGATATCGCCGCCATCGCGCCGGTAGGCGCCGGACAATATCTTGATGAGCGTCGATTTGCCCGCGCCGTTGTGGCCGAGAAGGGCCACCACCTCACCGGGGAAAAGGTCGACAGAGGCGTTTTCCACCGCATGGATACCGCCGAAGGAAATGGAAATATTGCGCATTTCCACGAGGGGCGTGACTTGTTCCGTCATAGGAGTTCTCCTCGGTTCTTACTTGGCGCGGGCGCGGTAGATGGTGTCGAGCCAGACGGCGACGACCAGAACCACACCGACGACGATGCGCTGGAAGGGCGTATCGATGCCCACCAGCACCATGCCGGATTGCAGCGACTGCATGACGAGCGCGCCGAGCATCGCGCCCGCTATGGTTCCGACACCGCCGGCAAGCGAGGTGCCGCCGATGACCGCCGCCGCGATCGTATAAAGTTCGTCCAGTTCACCCTGGGCGTTGGTTGCCGCGTTGAGGCGGGCAGTGGAGATTGCCGCCGCGATGGCGCAGAGAACGCCCATCAGCGTGAATATCTTCACCGTGACCCAGCGGGTCTTGATGCCGGCGAGTTCGGCCGCTTCCGGGTTGCCGCCGATGGCGAATACATAACGTCCGAAGCGCAGCCGCGTGGCGATGAAGGTCATCACTGCACCAACGGCGAGCGCTATCAGCACCGGAATGGCAATGCCGTGCGGAATGAACAGACCGCCGTCCGGCCAGGTGATGCCATTGGCATCGGCATAATTGCGGGCGATGTTGATCGGCCAGGGATAGCTGTTGACGACAGCCACAAAACCGATGACGACGAAGCAGCCGAGTGCCACCAGGAAATATTCCGCCCAGACCGGCCGCAGTGGAAAGCCGAAACGGCGGCGCTGATGACGGGAATTGAGGATTGCCGCGACGATGGCGACGCAGGCAACGATAGCGGCGATCCAGCTCCATGTCGCGCCGATCGAGCCGCTGGTGCCGCCGCCCATCAGGCGGAAGGTGGAATCCATAGGCGCCACGGTGCGACCGCTGGTGACGAACCAGGTGCCGCCGCGCCAGACCAGCAGACCGCCGAGCGTGACGATGAACGACGGCACGTTGAGGAAGGCGATGATAGAGCCCTGCAGCATGCCGATGGCGCCGCCGACGAGAATGCCGACCAGAAGCGTGACGATCCATGTCGCCCAATGTTCGAAGCCGAGTATCTGCGGCAGGATCTCCGCTTGCGTGACACCCATGATCATGCCGGAAAAACCGAGGATCGACCCGACCGACAGGTCGATATTGCGGGTGACGATGACGAGCACCATACCGGTCGCCATGACAGCCACGGACGCGGTCTGCACGGAAAGGTTCCAGAGGTTTCGCGGCGTCAGGAACAGGCCGCCGGACAGGATATGAAATCCGATCCAGATCAGAAGAAGCGCGCCGACCATGCCGAGCAGGCGGGTATCAAGCTCCGTTGCGCTGATGAAGCGCGCGATGGAGCCTGTCTTTTCCGTCTTGGCGGACGCTGGGGAATTGGATTGGGTCATATCGGCCATAACTGCCGGTGCTCCTCACATCTTAAAAGGCGCTGCGCCATGAACCATGGCGCAGCGCCCGAACCGGGACATAGTCGATCAGTTGCAGGCCTTGACGGATCCGGCCTTCACACCCTGGCAGGCCGTTTCCTTCTTGATCCAGCCGGCATCGATCACGACGTTCAGATTGTCCTTGGTGATGGCGATCGGCTTGAGGAAGACCGACTGCATCGTGACCTTCTTCGGGCCGCCATCAAAGGCGGTAACGCCCTTGATTTCCGTCATCTTCTTGCCACCAGCAAGCGCGAGCGCAATACCGGCCGCTTCCTTGCCGAGTTCACGGCTGTCCTTCCAGACGGAGACCGTCTGCGTGCCGAGTGCGACGCGGTTAAGCGCGGCGAAGTCTGCGTCCTGACCGGACACGGGAACCGAGCCCGCCATGCCCTGCGCGGCGAGAGCGGCGATTGCGCCACCGGCCGTGCCGTCATTCGACGCGACAACAGCATCGACCTTGTTGTTATTCTTGGTCAGGAACTGTTCCATGTTCTTCTGGGCATTTTCCGGCTTCCAGCCATCGGTATAGGCTTCGCCGACATTCTTGATCTTGCCCCCGTCGATGGCGGCCTTCAGCACTTCCTGCTGGCCGGCGAAAAGGAAGTCCGCATTCGGATCGGAAGACGAACCCTTGATGAAGACGTAGTTGCCTTCCGGCTTGACCTTGAAGACTTCGGCTGCCTGAAGGCGTCCGACTTCCTTGTTGTCGAAGGTAATGTAGAAGGCGTTCTTGTTTTCGATCAGGCGGTCGTAACCAACGACCGGAATACCCTCGGCAACGGCCTTTTCAACGGCCGGGCCAATCGCGTCGCTGTCCTGCGCCAGGATGATCAGCGCGTTGGCGCCCTGGGAAATCAGCGATTCCACGTCGGTCAGCTGTTTTGCGGCGGATGATTGCGCATCGGCGGAGATGTATTTCGCGCCGGCCTTGTCGAGCGCTGCCTTAATGGCCGCCTCATCCGTCTTCCAGCGTTCTTCCTGGAAATTCGACCAGGAAACGCCAACGACGAGATCAGCTGCAATAGCGGCAGTATGCAGGGAAACGAGTACGGCCGTACCCGCCAAAAGCTTGGCAAAAGAATTCATGATGTCCTCCCGGTAAGGGCGAAGCCTGCACCTCCATGCAGGGAAAACGCCCGGAAAAAGCTGTCGGTCTCTGTGGTTTCACAATTTTCTCGACAGTCGAGAAAATTAATGTCAGAGATTCCCCATGCTGTCAACAACGGCTGCGGGCAGCATCCGGGTGCCTTGATCTTGCTTTCGGCATGCGCCATCAGAGGGATCAGCACGACAGGAAAAAAGCCGTTCAGGGAGCATGCCCCAGCCCATGTCCGCCATTGCAAGCACGGAACTGGTGCGCCAGAAAAACAGCCTGTCGGTGATGGCGGCACTGCGTCTGCACGGCAGTCTTTCCCATACCGACATGTCGACTTTCACCGGGCTTGCCTCCGCAACCGTTTCCGCCATCACCATGGAACTCGAACGTGCGGGGCTCATCCTCAGGAAAGAACAGCTTGCCACTGCCGGACGCGGGCGGCCTCGTATCTTCTTCGCGCCAAGCGGCGACTTCTGCTACGTTGCGATCGTCATCATCTCCTCCGACAGCGTGCAATATTCGCTCGTCGATTATGCCGGCAAGCTGGTGGACCGCTTTACCGAGCAGAGGATCACGGCTGAAAAAGGCTCGTTCGGAGGTTGGATATTGACGGGCCTTGCGAGACTTGCAGACCGTTCCCGCATCAACCGCCACGACATTCTTCAGGTCTCGATCAGCAGCAAGGGCCTCGTGGATGCGGCAACGGCTGTACTCGTGTGGTCGCCAGTCCTCGGTAACGAAAAGATAGATTTCCAGCAGCTTATTTCGCAAGACGGCCGCACCCGCGTGACGCTGAACAATGAGACGCTGCTGGCCGCAAAAGCCATCTGGATGCGGGAGCACGCAAAGGAAACCCCGGCACCGGAAGCGCTCGTCACCCTGTCGCTCGGCCATAGCATCGGCCTTGGCATTGCCCGCGCAACGGGCGGCGCAATCGAAGTCAGCGCCCCCAATTTCGGTCATATGCTGCATCTGGCCGATGGTGCGCTGTGCCGTTGCGGCACCAGGGGCTGTATTGAGGCCTATTCCGGCTTCTACGCCATCCTGCGGTCGGCTTTCGAGGCACCACCGCAGGCGGAACCGGCAAAATTCGTGCCGATCGCCGAGGTGGACAAGATCGCCGCTTCGGCTCGCGCCGGGGGCCGAATGGCGCGGTTTGCCTTCCGCACCGCCGGCCTTGCGCTCGGCAACGGTCTTTCACGCCTCTTCAGCCTGCACGGCCATATGCCGGTTTTCATCACCGGCCCCGGCACCCGTTATTTCGACCTTCTGGAAAGCGGCCTGCGCGATGGACTTGCACAGTCACAGGCAGTGCGTTTCGGCGGCATGCCGAAAATCGCAATCGCCCCTCACGAGCCGGAGTTGGTGTTCGAAGGGCATATGGAACACGCCCTTTCCGCCGCCGACGACTACATCTTGAGCGCCGACGGCCCCGAGAGGCCGCTGAGGAGTTCGGGGAATTGACGTAAAACCTGGCGGAAGCTCAGGCTCGCTCCGCCACGGCTTCGGTCTTTTCCTTGCCGCCTGTCAGCATGGCCACGAATTCATCGAGACCGGCGGCCTCGTCCTTGCTCAGGCGCAGGCCCTGTTTCGTGCGGCGCCAGAGAATGTCCTCGGCCGCAAACGCCCATTCGTGTTCAACCAGCCAGCGCACTTCGCATTCGTAAAGCGTGCCGCCAAAATGCCGGCCGAGGCTGGACATATCGGTGGCGCTGCCCAATAGTTCCACAGCCTTTGTGCCGTAGTTTCTGACCAGCCGCTCGGCATGGCGTCCATCAAGGAAAGGGTATCGGGAGACGAGCGCCCGAACCTGCGCTTCATATCTCTGCGCGCCGAAATCGCCGCCCGGCAGATGCGAGCCCGCCGTCCACGGCTTGCCCTTTTCGCCGATCGCCGCGCCGATCTTTTCCAGCGCGTGTTCCGCCAACCGCCGATAGGTGGTGAGCTTGCCGCCGAAAATATTGAGGAGTGGAGCCTCACCCTCGGTCTCTTCAACCTTCAGCACGTAATCGCGTGTAGCTTCCTGCGCTTTCGAAGCGCCGTCATCAAAGAGCGGCCGCACGCCGGAATAGGCCCAGACGATGTCTTCCGGCCGAACGGGTTCGCTGAAATAGTCGCTCGCCGCGTTGCAGAGATAGGAAATCTCTTCCTCGGAAATGCGAACCTTGGCCGGGTCACCCTTGTAGTCGCGGTCGGTGGTGCCGATCAGCGTGAAATCCCGCTCATAGGGAATGGCGAAGATGATGCGGTTATCCGGGTTCTGGAAGAAATAGGCGCGCGGATCGGAAAACTTCCTGCGCACGATGATGTGGCTGCCCTGCACGAGCCGGACATTGTGAACATCCTTGCGCCCGAAGACGCCGGAAAGCACGGTATCCACCCAGGGACCGGCAGCGTTGACCAGCATGCGCGCTTTATGCGTGGCTGAACGACCGGTTTTTTCGTCCAGCGTCTCGATGAGCCACAGCCCGCCTTCGCGCCGTGCGGAAACGACCCGCGTGCGGTTCATGATCGTCGCGCCGCGATCCGCCGCATCGCGCGCGTTGAGAACCACGAAACGGGCATCATCCACCCAGCCGTCGGAATATTCGAAAGCCCTGGCAAAAGCCGGCTTCAGAGGTTTGCCCGCCGGGTCCTTGCGAAGATCGAGCGTACGGGTCGCCGGCAAAAGTTTGCGGCCGCCGAGATTGTCATATAAAAACAGGCCGAGCCGGACCATCCAGGCCGGGCGTACTCCGCCCTTCTGAATGGGCAGAACGAAACGCATGGGCCAGATGACATGCGGAGCCATGGCCCAGAGGATTTCCCGCTCCATCAGCGCTTCACGTACGAGGCGGAATTCGTAATGTTCGAGATACCGCAAACCGCCATGAATGAGCTTGGTGGCCGCCGAAGACGTGCCGGAGGCAAAATCGCCCTTTTCCGCAAGCGCCACGGAATAACCCCTGCCCACGGCATCGCGGGCAATGCCGCAGCCATTGACGCCGCCACCGATGACAAAAAGATCAAAAATGTTTTCGCCGGACATGAAGCCTCCGCGACAATGCAGGGGAGAAACCCCTTATGGAAAGACAATTATATAACAACGAAAACAAAACGAATGTCAAAAGAAAACAAACGAACCATACGAACGCAAATGAAAGCGCCGCCGTGAGCGGTGCGTCACAACGTCAGCCTCCTAGGAGATTTATGTTTCAGCCGTGTGTCTGAGAAACCTGCTCAAGCTCATAGAGCACGCCGCCCATATCCTTCGGGTGCAGGAAAAGAACGGGATTGCCGTGAGCGCCGATCTTCGGCTGGCCATCACCCAGAATTCGAACGCCCCTCTTGATGAGGTCGTCACGGGCCGCGGCAATATCCGGCACCTCGAAGCAGAGATGGTGCGTCCCGCCGCCCGGATTTCTTTCGAGAAAGGCGGCAATCGGCGAATTTTCTCCGAGGGGGTGAAGGAGTTCGATCTTGGTATTCTCAGCCTGAATGAAAACCACCGTCACGCCGTGTTCAGGCAGGGATTGCGGCTCGGAGACATCTGCGCCAAGCGCCCTGTATCGGGCAATGGCGGCTTCGAGATCGGGCACCGCGATGGCGACGTGATTCAATCTTCCGAACATGGCCATCTTCCCCTCACGCGTTCCGCCTGACGCCTTCGAGCAGGTCGAGAACCTTGTTGGCGGCATCCATGACATTAGTGCCGGGTCCGAAGATCGCGGAAACCCCGTGGTCGAGCAGGAACTGGTAATCCTGCCGCGGGATGACGCCGCCGACCACGACGATGATGTCTTCCGCACCCTTCTGTTTCAGCGCCTCGACCAGCTGCGGCGCAAGCGTCTTGTGACCGGCGGCGAGCGACGACATGCCGACCACATGAACCCTGTTCTGAACGGCGAGATCCGCCGCTTCAACGGGAGTCTGGAACAAGGGGCCGGCCAGCACATCAAAACCGATATCGCCAAAGGCTGAAGCAATGACCTTCGCGCCGCGATCATGCCCATCCTGCCCGAGCTTGGCGACCATGATGCGCGGTTTGGTGCCGATCCGTTCGGCAACACCGGAGAGGCGGGCGGCGAGCGTGGCGAGTTCCGGCTCATCCTTATAGGCCTCGCCGTAGATATCACTCACCACCTCCGGCACGGCGGCATGGTCACCGAAGACCGCACGCAGTGCATCGGAAATCTCTCCCACTGTGGCGCGGGCGCGGGCGGCGACAACCGCAGCTTCGAGAATATTGCCCTTGCCGCTGCGGGCGATCTCGGAAAGTGCTGCCAAGGCGGAGGTCACGTCCTTGCCATCGCGGCGACGGCGCGTCTCCTCAATGCGGCGGATTTGCGCGGCGCGAACGGCGGCATTGTCGATATCGAGAACATCGATATCTTCCTCGTTTTCGAGACGGTAACGGTTGACGCCGACGATGACCTCCTCGCCCTTGTCCACCGCCGCCTGGCGGCGCGTTGCCGCCTCTTCGATCAGCCGTTTCGGCAGACCTTCCGCCACGGCCCTGGTCATGCCGCCAAGCGCCTCCACCTCCTCGATCAATGCCCAGGCTTTCTCAGCCAGTTCATCGGTCAGGCTCTCGACATAATAGGAACCGGCCAGGGGATCGACGACCTTGGTAACGCCTGTTTCATGCTGGAGGATAAGCTGGGTATTGCGGGCGATGCGGGCGGAAAACTCTGTCGGCAGGGCAATCGCCTCATCGAAGGAATTGGTGTGTAGCGACTGCGTGCCGCCAAGCACGGCGGACATGGCCTCAAACGCGGTGCGGACGATGTTGTTATAGGGGTCCTGCTCCTGCAGCGAGACGCCAGAAGTCTGGCAATGGGTGCGTAGCATCAGCGACGAGGCCTTCTGCGGTTTGAATTCTTCCATGATGCGTGACCAGAGCAGGCGCGCGGCGCGCAGCTTCGCCGCCTCCATGAAGAAATTCATGCCGATGGCGAAAAAGAACGACAGGCGCCCGGCGAAATCATCGACATTCAGCCCCTTGGCCAGCGCCGCGCGCACATATTCGCGGCCATCCGCCAGCGTGAAGGCAAGCTCCTGCACCAGCGTCGCGCCCGCCTCCTGCATGTGGTAACCGGAAATGGAGATGGAGTTGAATTTCGGCATCTCCTTCGCCGTATATTCGATGATGTCGGCAATGATCCGCATCGAGGGTTCGGGCGGATAGATATAGGTGTTGCGGACCATGAACTCCTTGAGGATGTCGTTCTGGATGGTGCCGGAAAGGGCGGCGCGGGGAACGCCCTGTTCTTCGCCCGCCACGATGAAACTGGCGAGCACGGGAATGACCGCGCCGTTCATGGTCATGGACACCGAGACTTTTTCGAGCGGGATGCCGTCGAACAGGATTTTCATGTCCTCGACGCTGTCGATCGCCACACCAGCCTTACCGACATCGCCCTCCACGCGCGGGTGATCGCTGTCATAACCGCGATGGGTGGCGAGGTCGAAAGCCACGGAAACACCCTGCTGGCCGGCGGCGAGCGCCTTGCGGTAAAAGGCATTCGAGGCTTCGGCCGTGGAAAAACCGGCATATTGGCGGATGGTCCAGGGCCGCCCGGCATACATGGTGGCGCGCGGGCCGCGCGTGAAAGGCGCAAATCCCGGCAGGCTGTCGAGATGGGAAATCTTCTGCAGATCGTCAGCCGTATAGAGCGGCTTGACCTCGATGCCCTCCGGCGTGTGCCAGACGAGTGTGTCCGGTGAGCGCTTCAGCTCCTTTTCGGCAAGCTGCAGCCAATCCCGCACCTTTTTTTCACCCGACATGCATCTCTCCCCTTCTGCATTTCATTCTAGCACTGTGGCGGTTGATCGTGACGAAAATCGAACGGCCGCCCGCAGGCCCGACCCCGTAAACCGCTCCGGCCCGCATCCGTTCCGGAAAACGGCAGCGGCTATCACTCGAATTCGAGAATGACTTCGTCCACCGCGAGGCTGTCGCCCGGTTTTGCCGCCACCCTGGCAACCCGACCGCGTTTTTCCGCGCGCAGGATGTTTTCCATCTTCATGGCCTCCACCGTCGCCAGCGCCTGCCCGGCCTCCACCTCGTCGCCTTCGCCCACCGAAATACCGGTGATGACACCAGGCATGGGGCAGAGCAGCAGTTTCGATGTATCCGGCGGCAGTTTTTCCGGCATCAGCAGCGCCAGTTCCGCCACGCGCGGGCTGCGCACGCGGGCAAGAATATCCATGCCGCCCCAGCGCAGGCGAACCGCCGCGCCGGCAAGATCAACCTTGGCGGCGATAACTTCGCCCGCCACCGTGAACAGACCCAGACTCTGGCCCGGAAGCCAGCCGGCATCGATGGCCAAAGCCGCCCCGTCCTCGAAACGGACCACCGTGCCATCCGGACCGGTTTCAACGCTGACCCTTTGGTGCAATGCGCCAAATGAAACCACCCAGTCATGGCCGACGATGCGGCGGTGATTACCGATGGTGCCGGAAATTTCGACCGCGCGGTTCTGTACGCGCTGGTTGATGATGGCGGCAATGGTGGAAAGCTTACGCGCCGCGGCTTCATCCGGCTCGACGCCGGAAAACCCTTCCGGAAATTCTTCCGCGATAAAGCCCGTCGTGAGCCTTCCGGCCCGGAACCGCTCATGCTGCATGACGGCCGACAGGAAGGGCAGATTGTGGCCGATGCCCTCCACCTCGAAACGGTCCAGCGCCTGCCCCATGGCGTCGATGGCCGTTTCGCGATCCTGGCCCCAGCTGCACAGTTTGGCGATCATCGGATCGTAATACATCGAGATTTCGCCGCCTTCGAAGACGCCGGTATCGTTGCGGATGACCGTTCCGTTCTCCTGCGCACCTTCCCGCGGTGGTCGATAGCGCGTCAGCCGGCCAATGGAAGGCAGGAAGTTGCGATAGGGGTCTTCGGCATAAAGCCGGCTTTCAATCGCCCAGCCATTCAGTTTCACATCCGCCTGTGCGAAGGAAAGCCTTTCACCTGATGCCACACGGATCATCTGCTCGACCAGATCGATGCCGGTAACAAGCTCCGTCACCGGATGTTCCACCTGCAGGCGAGTGTTCATTTCCAGAAAGTAGAAATTCCTCTCGCCATCGACGATGAATTCCACCGTGCCGGCCGAATGGTAACCGACCGCCCTTGCCAGCGCCACGGCCTGCTCGCCCATGGCCTTGCGGGTCGCTTCATCCAGAAAGGGTGACGGCGCTTCTTCGATGACCTTCTGGTTGCGGCGCTGGATCGAGCATTCGCGCTCACCGAGATAGAGGATGGTGCCGTGCTTGTCGCCCAGCACCTGAATTTCGATGTGGCGCGGCTGGGTGACGAATTTCTCGATGAAGATGCGGTCGTCACCAAAGGAGGATTTCGCCTCGTTTTTCGAGGACTGAAACCCCTCGCGCGCCTCGGTATCGTTGAAGGCGATGCGCATGCCCTTGCCGCCGCCGCCGGCGGACGCCTTGATCATGACCGGATAACCGATCTGGGAGGCGATCCTTACCGCCTCATCCGCATCCTCGATCAGCCCCATATGGCCGGGGACGGTGGAAACGCCCGCTTTTGCGGCCAGTTTCTTCGAGGTGATCTTGTCGCCCATGGCCTTGATGGCGCCAACAGGCGGGCCGATGAAGGCGACACCCGCCTTTTCCAGAGCCTCAGCGAAGGCAGCATTTTCCGACAGGAAGCCGTAACCGGGATGGACAGCATCTGCCCCGGTCTTCGCGATCGCCTCGAGAATCTTGTCAATGACGATATAGGACTGCGACGAGGGAGCCGGGCCGATATGAACGGCTTCATCCGCTTGTCTCACATGCAGCGCATTGGCGTCCGCATCCGAATAGACCGCGACAGTGGCGATGCCCATCTTCTTCGCGGTCTTGATGACCCGGCAGGCGATCTCGCCGCGATTGGCGATGAGGATTTTCTTGATCATGCGGTTATTCTCCCCTCGCATCGTCATCATCGTCGCGGAATTTCTTTTCATAGGGCATCATCAGGATCGCCGAGGCGGTGGCCGCCGCGCCGAACAGGGACGCGATGGGCACGACGACCAGCAATACCGGCACAACCGGATTTGCGGCGCGGCCGATGCGCGCGCCCAAACCGCCAATGTCGAGAAAAATCAGCGCTGCACCGACGCAGACGCCGATCAGCACGCCGACCGCCGCATTGAACGCCATGAAACGCAGCATCTGCCGGTGATCGAGCCGGGCAGCTTCCGGCGTCATCTTTGGCTTTGGATCACGACTGCCCGATGCTCTGCCCGCGTTACCGCCGCGACCTTGCCTCACCCAGCGTCGCAGCCATTGCAGGTCCATATGGAGTATGTCGACAATCATGTTCCTCCTCCCCCTCAGGAAAAATGCCGTCGCCTGCCCTCAGATCTCGAAAAAATTCTCGAATGATTCCGGGAAATTCTGCCGGGCAACGCGCTCATCGATGACCAGCATCGCCTGATAGGAAAGCGGATCGAAATTCTTTTCCGCAGGTATGACCTCACGGCCGAAAAGCAGGTTGAGGCGGGCGGCGTCGAGATTGCCGCGCTCGAAGGGCTCGGCACCAAAATGGTGCCAGAGTGAGTGCAGGAAGGCGGCATCGATGCGATGCTCCTTGGTATCGTTGCGTGCCCGGCGGGGTATCATCTTGATAGGTGTTACCCCTTTGGGGTTGGCGCGACGGATGGTGAACTGGACGCCCGTGCTCGGCATGCCGGAGGGAAATCCCTTGTGTTTGGTCATTTCGGGCAGGTTCGCCATCTTTAGTCCTTCCAGAACATTTCCAGTAAAAGCGGAATCGCTTTTACGTCCGGAAATGCGTCAATTCAAATAGTTAGAGCGCTTTTAGCGCTCTAATCTTTTCGTTATGCCTTGCCGATCCTGTCCTGCGTCTTCGTTTCGAAGTCGGAGGCATCGTGGCGTTCATGCAATTGTTCGGACGGATCGCCCGAGGTTTTGTTGACGATCACACCGCGCTTGACCGCCGGGCGCTCGCCGATTTCGAGCGTCCAGCGCATGACGTTCTTATAGCTGTCCGCTTCAAGGAACGCACCGGCATCGCCATAGGCCTGACCGAGCGCGATCTTGCCATACCACGGCCAGACGGCCATATCGGCGATCGTATATTCCGAACCGGCGAGATAACGGTTGTCGGCGAGGTGCCGGTCCAGCACGTCGAGTTGGCGTTTGACCTCCATCGCGTAACGGTCGATCGCATATTTGATCTTCACCGGCGCATAGGCGTAAAAATGGCCGAAACCGCCGCCGAGGAAGGGGGCGGAGCCCATCTGCCAGAACAGCCAGTTCAGCGCCTGCGTGCGGGCATTGCCCTCCTTCGGCAGGAAGGCGCCGAATTTTTCCGCGAGATAAACGAGAATGGAGCCGCTTTCGAAAACACGCGTGGGCTCAGGGGTCGAATGATCCATCAGCGCCGGGATCTTGGAATTCGGATTGACGCCGACGAAACCGGAACCGAACTGGTCGCCTTCACCGATCTTGATCAGCCACGCATCATAATCTGCGCCCTTGTGGCCGGCAGCCAGCAATTCTTCCAGCATGATGGTGACCTTCTGGCCGTTCGGCGTCGCCAGCGAATAAAGCTGCAGCGGGTGCTTGCCGACAGGCAGTTCCTTTTCATGGGTGGGACCGGCGATTGGACGGTTGATATTGGCGAACTGGCCGCCATTGCCCTTATCCCAGGTCCAGACCTTGGGCACTTCATATCCGGCGGGGAAATTATCTGCGGAGGAATTTTCGGCCATGAAAAACTGTCCTTGTGCGTTTCGGGAGGACATCCGGAAATCCGGGCGCCTGAACATCCATATAGTAAGGTGGCCGAAGCATTTTTCCAGCCCTGCAGCAAATCAGAGCGGAATGGTGTCGTGTTTCTTCCAGCGGGTTTCGACGCTCTTGTTGCGCAGCGACGCGAAGGCGCGGGCGATGCGGCGGCGTGAGGAATGCGGCATGATGACCTCATCGATGAAACCGCGTTCCGCCGCCACGAAGGGATTGGCGAAACGCTCCTCATATTCTTTCGTGCGCGCGGCAATCTTCTCGGGATCGGAAAGCTCGGAACGATAGAGGATTTCCGCCGCTCCTTTTGCTCCCATGACAGCGATTTCCGCCGTCGGCCAGGCGTAGTTCACATCCGCGCCGATATGTTTGGAGGCCATCACGTCATAAGCGCCGCCATAGGCCTTGCGCGTAATCAGCGTCACCATCGGCACCGTGGCCTCCGAATAGGCGAAGAGAAGTTTTGCGCCGTGCTTGATGACGCCGCCATATTCCTGCGCCGTACCCGGCAGGAAGCCCGGCACATCCACCAGCGTCAGCAGCGGAATGTTGAAGGCATCGCAGAAGCGCACGAAGCGGGCGGCCTTGCGCGAGGCGTCGATATCGAGGCAGCCGGCCAGCACCATCGGCTGGTTGGCGACAACCCCCACCGTCTGGCCTTCAAGGCGGATGAAGCCGGTGATAATGTTGCGGGCAAAGGCTTCCTGCAGTTCGAAGAAGTCTCCCTCATCCGCCAGCGCGTGGATCAGTTCCTTCATGTCGTAGGGTTTGTTGGAACTGTCGGGGATCAGCGTATCGAGACGTGCTTCCAGCCGCGCCGGATCGTCATGAAACGGCCGGACAGGCGGTTTTTCGCGATTGTTGAGCGGCAGGAAATCGAACAGCAGCCGCACATGTTCCAGCGTCTCGATGTCGTTTTCATAAGCGCCGTCAGCGACGGAGGATTTTCTCGTATGGGTGGAGGCACCGCCAAGCTCTTCCGCTGTGACGATCTCGTTCGTCACGGTCTTCACCACATCCGGCCCGGTCACGAACATGTAGGAGGTATCGCGCACCATGAAGATGAAATCGGTCATGGCAGGCGAATAGACAGCACCACCCGCACAAGGCCCCATGATAACTGATATCTGCGGCACGACGCCGGAGGCGACGACATTGCGCTTGAACACATCGGCATAACCGCCGAGCGAGGCCACACCCTCCTGGATACGCGCACCGCCGGAATCGTTCAGCCCGATCACCGGCGCACCATTGCGCACCGCCATATCCATGATCTTGCAGATCTTCTGCGCATGGGTTTCCGACAGCGAACCGCCGAGCACGGTGAAATCCTGCGAGAAAACATAGACCTGCCGGCCATTGATGGTGCCCCAGCCGGTGACGACGCCGTCACCTGCAATCTTCTGGTCCGCCATGCCGAAATCCACCGCCCGGTGGGTGACGTACATGTCGTATTCTTCGAAGGAACCTTCATCCAAGAGCACGTCGATACGCTCGCGCGCCGTCAGCTTGCCCTTGGCGTGTTGCGCCTCAATGCGCTTGACGCCGCCGCCGAGCCGCGCCTCTTCCCGCCGCGTTTCCAACTGCTCCAGAATGCCGGGCATGTTTCCTCCATGCGTTGTCATTACGATCCATAGCCCAGAAAATAGTCTGCCAGAAGCCTTGATCGTGCGCGTATGCGTGCCATAAATATTTGCAATATTTAATTTTGCAAAGTTGCAATATGGCGACGGAAAAACTCTTCATCGGCCGCAAGGTGCGCGGCCTTCGCGAAAACGCCCGCGCCACGCAGGCGCAATTTGCCGAGCGGCTGGGCATCTCCGCGAGCTACCTGAACCAGATCGAGAACAATCAACGCCCGGTTTCGGCCAGCGTTCTGGTGACGCTGGTGGAAAAATTCCAGCTTGATATGGCGGAACTGGCGACGGGCGAAAGCGACCGGCTGGTTTCCGCCGTGCGTGAGGCGCTGAAAGATCCGCTCTTCATGAACTACGAACCGGGCCTTCAGGAACTGAAACTGATCGCCCAGAACGCGCCGGGTTTTGCCCATGCGCTGCTGCGCGCCCATCAGGCCTATCGCCAGAACAGCGAGCAGCTGGTGCAGCTGGATGACCGGCTGGGCCGCGGAACCGCGCAGGTGGAAAGAACCCCCTATGAGGAGGTGCGCGATTTCTTCCACTTCGTCGACAATTACGTCGCCGAGATCGACCTTCTGGCCGAAGAGCTGGCGGAAGAACTGGAGATAGAAGGCGGCGAGACCTACGGCATTCTGGCCGCGCATCTGCGCAACCGTTACGGCATCCATATCACAAGAACGGAGGCGGCAGGCGGGTTGATCCGGCATTTCGACCCCGCCGGCAAAACGCTCGCTCTCAGCTCCTACATGGCCGCGCCGACCCGCTGTTTTCAGCTTGCATTGCAGATCGCCCAGCTTCACGCCGGCGCGACGGTGGACAGGGTGCTGGCCGGTGCCGGATTCCGCAATGTGGAAGCGGCGGAAATCTGTCGTATCGGACTGCACAATTATTTCGCCGCAGCCCTCATCCTGCCCTATGGGCAATTTCATCGGGCGGCTCAGGAACTGCGTCACGATCTGGAGCTTCTCGCCGTGCGCTTCGGCGCGAGCCTTGAGCAGGTGGCCCACCGGCTGAGCACCTTGCAGCGCCCGGGCATGAAAGGCGTGCCGATCTTTTTCGCCAAGATCGACCGCGCCGGCAACATTACCAAACGCCACAGCGCCACGCGGCTGCAATTTGCCCGTTTCGGGGCGGCCTGTCCGCTTTGGAATATCCATCAGGCTTTCGAAAGCTCCGACAGGATCGTGCGGCAACTGGCGGAAACGCCTGACGGCGTGCGCTATCTTTCCATTGCCACGCAAATCGAGAAAGCTGGCGCGGGCTTCAATACGGAGAGACCGCGCTATGCCATCGCACTCGGTTGCGAAATTTCCCATGCGCAGAATTTCGTTTATGCCGATACGCTCGATCTCGGCAATGCGGCCTCCTTCAAGCCGATCGGCATTTCCTGTCGGGTCTGCGAAAGGGTGGATTGCGTGCAGCGCGCCGTGCCGCCGTTGAAACGCAAGCTGCATTTCGATCATCTTTCGCGCGGAGCCCTGCCCTACAGGATCGCCGACTTCTAGCGCCGCGGGAGTATCAGGGTAAAGGCACCATGGCGCGCCGCATGATATTGGCGTAGTAGCCCCAGAAAAGCCGCGCGGCCACGGAGCGCCAAGGCGACCAGAGTGCCGCACGCTCCGCCAGCCATTTCGCTTCCGGCCTCACCTCCAGATCAAGCGCGTGGGCCACCGCCGATCTCAGCGCCACATCGCCGACCGGGAAAATATCCGGATGCCCGCCGCAAAACATCAGGTAGACTTCCGCCGTCCACGGGCCGATGCCACGAAGCGCTACCAGCTCGAAGAACGCCGCACCCGCCTCCTTGCGCACCACGCCGTCAAGGTCGATCTGCCCGTCCGTGACGGCGCGCGCCAGCCCTTCCAGCGTCGTCGCCTTGGCCCGGGAAAGGCCGAAGCTGGCGCGCAACGCCTCCGATGCACCGAGATAATTTTCCGCCGTGACCAGGCCGCCGGTGCCGGCAAGGATACGCGCCCATATGGCATTGGCGCTGGCGCGCGACACCATCTGCGACACGACGATATGGGCAAGGCCGGCAAAGCCGGGCTCGTGAATGCGCAGCTCCAAAGGACCGGCTTTTTCTATGACGGGGCTGAGAACAGGATCGAGGTGAGCGAGATGCTCCAGCCCTTCGCTGATGTCATCCATCCCGGTGATGATTTTCATATCGGTCATTCCATATGCCGCCAGCCGGCTGGTGGGGCGCTTTAAAACATGGCAGAAGAAACCATGCCTTCGCCTCTCCGTCAAAAACCGGTTTACCGTTTTGCGCCAAGCCCCAACGGCCTGCTGCATCTCGGCCACGCGCTTTCCGCCTTCCTGAACCATGATATGGCACGTGACAATGGCGGCCGCTTTCTGCTGCGCATCGAGGATATCGACCAGACGCGCTGCACGCCGGAGCTGGAGCAGGCGATCTATGATGATCTCGGCTGGCTGGGACTTTCCTGGGAAGAGCCGGTGCGGCGACAATCGGAACATTTCGATGAGTATCGCGCGGCGCTGGACATGCTGATCGACGCGGGCCTCGCCTATCCGGCTTTTCTCAGCCGTGGGGAAACAAAGGCCATCGTTCGCACTTTTGAGGCAGAAGGAAGGCTCTGGCCACGCGATCCTGATGGTGCGCCGCTTTACCCGGCCTTAGATCGGGAGAGGCCAAAGGCTGAGCGGGAGGCGCTTTTGGCCTCCGGCCGACCGCACGCCTGGCGGCTCGACATGGAAAAGGCGATGCACGCCGCCGGCATCCCTCTGTTCTGGCAGGAGAGCGGCGACGGCGGGACCGGGCAGATCGAGGCCCTTCCCGCGCTCTGGGGCGATGTGGTGCTGTCGCGTTCCGACGCGCCTTCGAGCTATCATCTCTCCGTTGTGGTTGACGATGCGCTGCAGGGCATCACCCATGTGGTGCGCGGCATGGATCTCTTCCACGCAACCGCCATCCACCGGCTGCTGCAACACCTGCTGGACCTGCCGCAGCCCGCCTATCACCATCACCGGCTTATTTTGGGCGCAGACGGCCGCAAGCTTTCGAAAAGCGAAGGCAGCACCGGCCTTTCCGCCCTGCGGGCGGAAGGGGCGACGTCCTCAGATATCCGCCGGCTTGTCGGTCTCTTCTAGCGCCCGCTCCCGGCGCGCGCCGCTGCCGCCGATATTGCGGCGGATGATCTGCCGCACCTTGTATTTCATCAGCGCGGCATTGACCTCCGCACCGAGCATGAAGATGACGCCGACCATGTAAAGAAACACCAGAACCACCATGACGGAGGCAAGACCAGCATAGGTGGCGGCATAATTGGCGAAGGTGGAGAGATAATAGGCAAAGATCGCCGCGCCGATGACCCAGAAGATCATCGTCAAGAGAATGCCCGGCCAGACATCCCAGATACGGCGTTTGCCGGCGGGCAGCCAAAGATGCGCGGCCACCAGCCCCGCCGTCAGAACCACGATGGTGCCGTAAAGACCAAGGCTGGAGATGGTGTTCAGCACATCCGTCAGCCACGGGAACCGCTGCTCGGCAAAAGAGGTGGCGACCGGCACGGCAACAAGGACGATACTGATGCCGGCAAAGACGACCACGGCGATCAGCACATAAAGCAGGCTGAGCAGGCGGGTCACATACCACCATCGCGTTTCGGTGACACGATAGGCGCGGTTGAGTGAAATTCGGAGCGCCTCGACGCCATTGGAGGCAAAATAGGCGGCGGCCAGCACCGAAATCGTCAGCAGCCCGCCGCGCGGAATGGTCAGCACCTGCTGCACCTGCGCCGCCAGCGGCCCGGCAATCGCCTCAGGCCAGGTGTCGAAAATCAGGTGCACCGCCGTTTCGGAAAACTGGTCAGCGCCGAGAAAACCGGCAAGCGCCGTACCGAAGATCAGAAAGGGGAACAGCGCCAGCAGGATGGAAAGCGCCATATGGCTCGCCATCGCCCAGCCGTCATCCTCGGCGAAATGGGAATAGGCATCGAAGGCAACCTTGCCTGCCAGGCGCACTGCGGCAACCATGTCACCTCCATTCATCGGCATTTCATTTGTAACTTCGCCCCGAATATGGGAAATCAGCTTCGCTTTGTACAGCGCGCAAGCCCGGCTTTCGGTTCCGTCACTGAGAAGGATTTTGCGCAATGCGTTTTCCATGGGCCGGTCAAACGGGCCAGAGCAATAGTCGGTTTCCCGGAGCGGCAGATGTCTGAAAAGCCCGTCATCATCATTACCGGATGTTCCTCGGGCATTGGCGCTTATTGCGCCGGCGCGCTCCACCGGGACGGCTGGCGGGTTTTCGCCACCGTGCGCCGCATCGCCGACATGGCCGCACTTGAAAATCAGGGCATCGAAACCCTGATCATGGATTACACCAAGCCCGAAACCATCGCCGCGCTGGTGGATACCGTCGCCGCCCGAACCGGCGGCCGCATCGATGCGCTTTTCAACAATGGCGCTTATGGCCAGCCGGGCGCGGTGGAGGACCTGCCTGTCGAAGCGCTGAGAGCCCAGTTCGAAACCAATGTCTTCGGCTGGCACGATCTGACACGGCGGGTCATTCCCTTCATGCGCGCCCGCGGCGTCGGCCGCATCGTGCATTGCTCCTCCATTCTCGGCCTCGTGCCCTATCGTTATCGCGGCGCTTACACCGCTTCGAAATTCGCGCTTGAGGGGCTGGGCGTCACCTTGCGCATGGAGCTTCAGGGCAGCGGCATCCATGTGAGCCTGATCGAACCCGGTCCCATCACCTCGAAATTCACCACGACGGCGCTTGCCCATATCAACGAGCATATCGATCTCGAAAATTCGGCCCATGCGGCGGAATATAAACGCCAGCTGGCGCGCATGGATGGCTCCGGTCCCGTCAACCGTCACAAGCTTGGTCCCGATGCGGTTTATGCCGTGCTGAAACACGCCCTGACGGCGGCAAAACCGAAGCCGCATTATCCCGTCACGGTGCCAGCCAAACAGGGGCTTATCCTGAAACGGCTCTTGCCTGCCGGACTTTTCTATCGTCTGCTGCGCAGATTCGATTGAGGAGGAGTAATACCGCATGTCCGGCTTCACCACCGTTCTGGCCCTTATCGTCATGGGCCTCGTCGTCATCGTGCTGATACGCGGCCTCTTCAACATGCTGAAGGGGCAGGATGCTAACCGGTCCAACAAGCTGATGCAGCTTCGCCTTCTCCTGCAGGCCGTCGCCATCGTGCTGATCATGCTCACCCTCTGGCTCACCGGCGGTGGCCGTTGACATGGTGAAACTGAATAAGATCTACACCCGCACCGGCGACAAAGGGACGACCGCGCTGGTTTCCGGCCCGCGCCGGCTGAAGCACGATCTTCGCGTCGAGGCCTACGGCACGGTGGACGAGACCAATTCGGCCATCGGCGTCGCGCGACTGCATACGGGCGGGCTGGAACGGCTGGATGCCATGCTCTTCCGCATCCAGAACGATCTGTTCGATCTCGGCGCCGATCTCGCCACGCCTGATAGTGGAGAGCCGCTTTCTTATGAGCCGCTGCGCATCGTCGAAAGCCAGGTCACCCGGCTGGAAAATGAAATCGACGAACTCAATGCCGCCCTCGAACCGCTGACCTCTTTCGTGCTGCCGGGCGGCAGCGCGGCAGCGGCCAATCTGCACTTGGCGCGCACCGTCTGCCGCCGGGCGGAGAGGCTGATGGTAGAGCTTTCCGTTTCCGAGAATGAGATCGTCAGCCCGGCGGCGCTGAAATATGCCAATCGCCTGTCCGATTTCCTGTTCGTCGCGGCCCGTTTCGCCAATGATGCCGGCAAGGCCGACATATTGTGGGTTCCGGGCAAGAACCGCTAGATCGCATCACTTGCGCAAATGAAGGACGTTCCATGTTCATACCGCTGCACGATGCGAACTCCCTCAAACATATCCGGCTGCAATATGTCACCATCGGCCTGATTGTGGTCAATGTGCTGGTCTGGCTGTTTACCGGCGTGCTTGCCAGCGATACCGAGGCCAATGCCGCAGCGCTCGGCCTTGGTTTCATTCCGGCCGTGGTGTTCGACTACGCCTATCTGGAACCGGCCTTGCAGGTGGTGCCCGACGATCTGACCGTTGTCACTTACGCATTCCTGCATCTCGATTTCTGGCATCTGGCCGGCAACATGCTGTTTCTCTGGGTCTTCGGCGACAATGTCGAGGACGCGCTTGGCCATTTCCGTTTCCTGATCTTCTATCTTGCCTGCGCCATTGTCGGCGCGCTGTTTCACGGTGTCGTCTCACCCACTTCGGAAGGGCCGCTGATCGGCGCTTCGGGTGCGGTTTCCGGCGTGGTCGCGGCCTATTTCCTGCTGCATCCCAGGGTGCGCGTCTGGGTGCTGGTTCTCATGCGCATTCCGCTTCCCCTGCCCGCCTTCATTCCGCTGGCTCTGTGGATTGGCCAGCAATTCCTGATGCTGGCGCTGGGGCTCGAGGAAAACGTCTCCTGGGGCGCCCATGTCGGCGGCATAATTGCAGGTGCGATCCTGGTGGTTTTCATGCGCAGGCGAGGCGTGCCCCTGTTTGACCGCACCATTGTTGCGCCGAGGGCGGCGCAGTTCAAGAATACGTCGCAAACGGCAGGGTTGTCGCAAATCGAACGGGGCTATGACGGGGGTAGATGAGACCCTGCGTGAGAGATAGAGTATTTACGTTAACGTCAACGTAAGATATGCCTTACGTGCATGTGATAATGAAGATTGCTCCGTTGTATTTGCGGGAAAAATGCTTATCCATGTCGCCAACCTGTTTTTGGAGGTCCGCGCGGTCAACTGGCCAAAGCGGACAGGAGTTTGAGGAAAGCCGCCGATGAAAATCCTTGTCCCCGTTAAACGAGTCGTCGATTACAACGTGAAGATCCGCGTGAAAGCGGATGGTTCTGGCGTTGAGCTTGCCAATGTGAAGATGTCGATGAACCCGTTCGACGAAATCTCGGTGGAAGAGGCCCTTCGCCTGAAGGAAGCCGGCAAGGCCGAAGAGGTCGTGGTCGTCTCCATCGGCCCGGCCAAGGCGGAAGAAACGCTGCGCACCGCGCTCGCCATGGGCGCCGACCGCGCCATCCTGATCGAGACCGACGAAACGGTTGAGCCGCTCGCCGTCGCCAAGCTGCTGAAGGGTGTCGCTGAGGCTGAACAGCCCGGTCTCGTCATCGTCGGCAAGCAGGCGATCGACGACGACAGCAACCAGACCGGCCAGATGCTGGCCGCCCTTCTCGGCTGGGGCCAGGGCACGTTTGCCTCCAAGGTCGTACCGTCAGACGGCAAGGTCGCGGTCACCCGCGAAGTCGATGGCGGTTTGCAGACGATCGAACTGAAACTTCCCGCCGTCGTCACCACCGACCTGCGCCTGAACGAGCCGCGTTACGCCTCGCTGCCGAACATCATGAAGGCGAAAAAGAAGCCGCTCGACAAGAAGGCTCCGGCCGATTTCGGCGTCGATGTTTCGCCGCGCCTGAAGGTGCTGAAGACCGAAGAACCTGCGGGCCGCAAGGCCGGCATCAAGGTCGGCTCGGTTGCCGAGCTGGTCGAAAAGCTCAAAGCCGACGGCGTCCTCTAAGGTTTCGGAAAAGGGAGATATTCTTATGGCCATTCTTCTTCTGGCAGAACACGACAACGCAACCCTTTCCGACCTGACGGCGAAGACGCTGACGGCGGCAATGCAGATTGGCGGCGACGTCCATGTGCTGGTTGCCGGCGCCAATGCCAAGGGCGCAGCCGACGCTGCCGCGAAACTCTCCGGCGTATCCAAGGTGCTGCTCGCCGACGACGCCTCCTATGCCAATGCGCTCGCCGAGCCGCTGGCGGCGCTGATCGTTTCGCTTGCGCCTTCCTATGACGTCATCATTGCGCCGGCGACCGCCTCGGCCAAGAACGTGACGCCGCGCGTTGCGGCGCTTCTCGATGTGGCGCAGGTCTCGGAAATCATCGAGGTCGTCAGCCCTGACACCTTCAAGCGCCCGATCTATGCCGGAAACGCCATCCAGACGGTGCAGGCAACCGATGCGAAGAAGGTCATCACCGTGCGTCCGACCGGCTTTGCGGCAGCGGCAGAAGGCGGTTCGGCAGCGGTCGAAACCATCGGCGCGGCGGCAAACCCCGGCCTTTCCAGCTTCGTTTCCGATGCCCTGGCGTCGTCCGACCGTCCGGAACTGACCTCTGCGAAGATCATCATCTCGGGCGGCCGCGCGCTTGGTTCTTCCGAGAAGTTCAGGGAAGTCATCCTTCCCGTCGCCGACAAGCTCGGTGCAGCCGTTGGCGCATCGCGCGCAGCCGTCGATGCCGGTTATGCGCCGAACGACTGGCAGGTGGGCCAGACGGGCAAGGTGGTTGCCCCGCAGCTTTACATCGCCGCCGGCATTTCGGGCGCCATCCAGCATCTGGCCGGCATGAAGGACTCGAAGGTCATCGTCGCCATCAACAAGGATGAAGAAGCGCCGATCTTCCAGGTTGCGGATTACGGCCTCGTCGCCGATCTGTTCGAAGCCTTGCCGGAACTCGAAAAATCGCTGTAATTTAAGCATAAATTGGAGGCGGCGCGTTTTTTAAACGCGCCGCCTTCTCTTTTTCGGCGATATGCGTAACATCGCCGGCAATAACGCAGACAAAATCCCTGAGAGGAGACCAACCTATGACCGCCCCCTTTAAAAACATCGGTGTCATCGGAGCCGGTCAGATGGGATGCGGCATTGCACATGTCTCCGCCATCGCCGGTTACAGGGTCCATATCTACGATCTTTCCAAGGAAGGCATCGAGGCCGGTCTCGCCACGATCAACGGCAATCTCGCCCGCCAGGTCACCAACGGCAAGCTTTCGGACGACGCCCGCAAGCAGGCGCTGGCGCTGATCAGCGGATCGACTGATATCAATGATCTGGCAGCCATGGATCTCGTCATTGAGGCCGCGACGGAAAATGAAGAGATCAAGCGCAAGATTTATGCGCAGGTCTGCCCGGTCCTGAAGCCCGAAGCGCTGCTCGCCACCAATACGTCTTCGCTCTCCATCACTCGCCTTGCATCCGCCACCGATCGGCCCGAGCAGTTCATGGGCATCCACTTCATGAATCCGGTGCCGGTCATGAAGCTGGTGGAACTGGTGCGCGGCATCGCCACCAATGAAAAGACTTTCGACGCGGCAAAGGATTATGTGCGGACGCTGGAAAAGGCGATCACCGTCGCCGAGGATTTCCCGGCCTTCATCGTCAACCGCATCCTGCTGCCGATGATCAACGAGGCGATCTACACGCTCTATGAAGGCGTCGGCTCGGTGGAAGCCATCGACACCGCCATGCGCCTCGGTGCCAACCACCCGATGGGACCGCTGCAGCTTGCCGATTTCATCGGTCTCGACACCTGTTTGTCGATCATGCAGGTACTGCATGACGGTCTCTCCGACAGCAAATACCGCCCCTGCCCACTGCTGGTCAAATATGTCGAGGCCGGCTGGCTCGGCCGCAAATCAGGCCGCGGATTCTACGACTATCGCGGCGAGACGCCGGTCCCCACGCGCTGAGCCCGGACCAATATCGTCTCTGCCTTCGGCTGAACTCTCAGGCAATCAGCAGATAAGTGACCGCTCCGGCGCCGGCGGCGAGGACGGATGCGGCCGTGAGCAACCCGCAATAAACGAGCGTTCCGGAAACGGCCGCGACGAATACGCGGCCTACCGCGTTTGCGGCGAGAGCGGCGAGAATTGCGCTCGCCACGATATCAGGCGAAAGATTCTGCGCGTTGGCTCGCAACGCACTGAGAACGGCGACATCGGCATCGAATATGGCCGACAAAGCCGTGAGGGCGATGAAACCACCCGTGCCGATCCAGACGAGAAGAACGGCATTCAGCGTTCGCGTTGCAGCAAAGAGCGCGGCGAAGATGGCAAGGGGCACCAAGTCGAACGGATTTTTTGCGTCGATTTCCTGTCCGGGCTGCGTGTCCTGCAGTCTTATCAGGCCGGTGCCGCTCAATCCGAGAACCAGTGCAGCGGTCAGCGTTGCCGGTGCGATGAGGGAAAACGTCGTCAGCGAGAGGGCGAGGACGATAGCGAGAACCCGAAGCAGCGATACAGCCGCGGCCAGCGCCGCCACACCGGCAAGAGGCCAGACGTTTTCACCGCTTTTCGCCTTCTGCCCGAAGCTGGCGGTTACGGCGGTTGATGAAACCAGAGCACCCGCCAGCCCGGTCACCAGCAGGCCGCGGGTTGAGCCGAGCAACCGCACGGCAATATAGCCGCAATAGGAAATCGTGGCGCTGAGCACGGTGAACAGCCATATTTCCCAGGGGTTGAAACCGCCCCACGGATCGATTGTCCGGTTTGGAAGGATCGACAGGCCGACGGCGGTCATCACTGCAAGCACCAGCGCGGAGCGAAGCTCGATCCATGTCAGCCGTTTCAGCAGACGGTGGAGAACTTCCCTGCCCGCAAGCAATGCCGCAAGGGCCGCGCCACCAGCCGCCGCCGCCTGATATTGCTCCGTTACCGCAAGCCCGCCGAGGGCAAAGACGCAGAGCGCCGCAACCACGCCGGTGACACTGAAATCATTGTCATGGCGCGCCTCACGCAGCTTGAACCACGAAAAACTGAATGCGAATCCCAGAAAACCCGCCGCAAAGGCGAAGGCATTGCCCTGCTCATCGGCCAAGATGCCGAAGATGCCACCGAGCAGGCCGGCAATGCCATAGGTCCTGATCCCGGCGGTACGGCTGCCCGCCGGCGCATCACGCTCCCGCCAGCCGCGCTCAAGGCCGACGAGCAGGCCGATGGCAAGGGCAAGACCAAGCCGGGGGATAAGCAACTCCATGTCGGCACCTATTCCATGGCGGAAGCAGGATCATTATACGGGGCGGGTGCCGGCTTGTCTGCACCGGCCCATCCGCTGGACAGGCCTGTCTTGAGGGCGGTTGCGGCTCTCAACTCATGGATCCAGCCACCGGCATCATTTTCCCGTCGCGGCGGTCACCAGCGCCTTGGCATCCTCGCTGTCCCACGCGGCCGGGCCGTTCATGGCCGCGAGCAGGCAGCCATTTTCATCCAGCAGCAGGGTTGCCGGCAGGCCAAAAGCGAGGCCTTCCTTTTTCAAAACGTTGAAGACGCCCATGGAACTGTCGCGGTAGTGCTTCAGAGCGTCGATCTTATATTCATCCATGAAGGCTTTCGGTTTTTCATCCGCGCCGACATCGATATTAACGGCAACGACCTCAAAATTCTCGCCGCCCTTTTCCTTCTCCAGCGCGTTCAGAGCCGGCATCTCTTCCCGGCAGGGCACGCACCATGTGGCCCAGAGGTTGAGAAGGACCGCCTTGCCCTTGAGGTCGGCAAGCGTCATGTCCTTAGCCTCCGGTCCCTTGAAGGACAGCGGGATGACGCGCGGCTTGTCCGCCGCCGACATGGCCGCCACCTGCCCTTTCAGAAACGGCTTCAGCGAAGCGATGCGGTTTGCCGCACCTTCACATAAACCGCCCTCGGCCACCGCTGCCCCTTGAACCGGGCTCTCAGACCCAATATGCCTGAACCAGACCGCGCCAGCACCGGCGAGCACACCGGCCACGGCAGCAATTGCAACCAATTTGGCGGAAGGAAGCCTGAACGGCCTTTTTTCTGTCATCGAATACTCCAGGGCACTTAACATGGCTGACGGCACAGATCAGAAATCCTCCAACCAGATGTGGGGCGGACGTTTCGCTTCCGGGCCATCTGCCATCATGGAAGAGATAAATGCCTCCATCGGCTTCGACAAGAAGCTTTACGCCCAGGATATCCGCGGCTCTATGGCGCATGCCGCCATGCTGGCATCTAAAGGCATTATTTCGCCGGAAGATAAAGACAAGATCACCGATGGCCTGAACACGATCCTGTCAGAGATCGAAACCGGCAGCTTCGAGTTTTCGCGCAAGCTCGAAGATATTCATATGAACATCGAAGCGCGGCTCGCAACGCTCATCGGCACGGCAGCCGGCCGCCTGCACACCGCCCGCTCGCGCAACGACCAGGTGGCGCTCGATTTCCGCCTGTGGGTGAAGGAAGAATTGCAGAAGACCGAGGGCATGCTGACCGCGCTCATCGCCGCCTTCCTCGATCGCGCCGAAGAAAATGCCGATACGGTCATGCCCGGCTTCACCCATCTGCAGACAGCCCAGCCCGTCACCTTCGGCCATCATTGCATGGCCTATGTGGAAATGTTCGGCCGTGACCGCGCCCGCGTGCGCCACGCCATCGAGCATCTGGATGAAAGCCCGATCGGTGCTGCCGCTCTTGCCGGCACCGGCTACCCCATTGACCGCCACATGACGGCGAAGGCGCTCGGCTTCCGCGAGCCGACCCGCAATTCCATCGACACCGTCTCCGACCGCGATTTCGCGCTGGAATTCCTGTCGATCGCCTCGATCTGCGCCACGCATCTGTCGCGTCTCGCCGAAGAAATCGTTATCTGGTCGACGCCGCAATTCGGCTTCATCCGCCTGTCGGACGCTTTTTCCACCGGCTCGTCGATCATGCCGCAGAAGAAGAACCCTGACGCAGCCGAACTGGTGCGCGCCAAGACCGGCCGCATTAACGGCTCGCTGGTGGCGCTTCTGACGGTCATGAAGGGCCTGCCGCTCGCCTATTCCAAGGACATGCAGGAAGACAAGGAACAGGTTTTCGATGCTGCCGAAAGCCTGGAACTGGCGATTGCCGCCATGACCGGCATGATCCGCGATCTCGAAGTGCGCAAGGACCGCATGCGCGCGGCCGCCGGTTCGGGATATTCCACCGCCACCGATCTCGCCGACTGGCTGGTGCGCGAGGCGGGCCTGCCCTTCCGCGATGCCCACCATGTGACCGGCAATGCCGTGGCTCTGGCCGAAAAGAAGGGCTGCGATCTGGCCGATCTTTCGCTGGAAGACCTGCAGGCGATCCATCCGGCCATTACCAGCGGCGTTTTCGACGTTCTTTCGGTCGAGGCATCGGTCGCCAGCCGCACCAGTTTCGGCGGCACGGCCCCTTCGGAAGTGCGAAAGCAGATCGCCTGGTGGCGTGGACGCAACTGATAAATCTGCGTTACGCTGCGATCACAAGAAACAGGGTGCACAAGCGCCCTGTTTTTCGTTATCAGAGAGGCACATATTTCCTTTGGACAGGCTCATGCTTTCAAAAACCGCGCGCAAAATCATCGTTCCCATCGGCATGACGCTCGCCGTCAGCCTTGCTCTCAGCGCCTGCGGGCGTAAGGGCGATATCGATCCACCGAGCACGCCGGTCGAAATGCGCAACAAACGCGCCGCCGATGGAAGCGAGCCGAAGCCGGCAACGGCTGAGCGTCCGTTCATTCTCGACAAGCTCCTCTGACGGGTAAAAAGCCGTGAACCATTTTGGCTATATCGACGGCGTGCTGCACGCCGAAAACGTGCCCGTGCCTGAGATCGCCAAGGCGGTCGGCACGCCGTTCTATGTCTATTCGACCGCGACGCTGGAACGCCACTACAAGGTGTTCTCAGGCGCTTTTGCCGATGTGGACGCCATGGTCTGTTACGCCATGAAGGCCAATTCCAACCAGGCGGTGCTGAAGACGCTGGCAAAGCTCGGCGCGGGCATCGATGTCGTGTCGGGCGGCGAATTGCGCCGGGCGCTCGGCGCCGGCGTGCCGGCAAGCCGCATCATGTTTTCCGGCGTCGGCAAGACGGTGGCGGAAATGGATTACGCGTTGGAAGCCGGCATCTACTGCTTCAACATCGAATCCGAGCCGGAACTGGAAGTCCTTAACCTGCGCGCCGTGAAAGTGGGCAAGCGGGCGCATGTCTCCTTCCGCATCAATCCTGACGTGGACGCGCGCACCCACGCCAAGATTTCCACCGGCAAGAAAGAAAACAAGTTCGGCATTTCCTATGAACGCGCCCGCGCGGTCTATGCCCATGCCGCCACTTTGCCCGGTATCGAAGTCACCGGCATCGACATGCATATCGGCAGCCAGATCACCGAATTGCAGCCTTTCGAGGATGCCTTCCGGCTGCTGCGCGAACTGGTCGAGGCGCTGCGCACCGACGGACACACGATCAGCCATGTCGACATCGGCGGCGGTCTCGGCATTCCCTACCGCGACGACAACAACCCGCCGCCGCTGCCGGATGCCTATGCACATATCGTCAAGAATGAACTGAAGAGCCTCAACTGCAAGATCATCACCGAACCCGGACGCCTGATTGTCGGCAATGCCGGGATTCTGGTGACGGAAGTGATCTATGTGAAGGATGGCGGCGAAAAGACCTTCGTGATCGTCGACGGCGCGATGAACGATCTCATCCGCCCCACGCTTTACGAAGCCTATCACGGCATTCGCCCGGTGGTGCAGCCTGCACTGGATGCCCCTCGCATCAAGGCCGATATCGTCGGTCCCGTCTGCGAGACGGGTGACTATCTGGCGCTGGACCGCGAGATGGCCGCACCGCAGCCGGGCGATCTCATCGCCGTCAGCTCCGCCGGCGCCTATGGCGCGGTGCAGGCCGGCACGTATAATTCGCGCCTGCTGGTGCCGGAAGTGCTGGTGAAGGGTGACAAGTTCCACGTCATCCGCCCGCGCGGCACCTATGAAGAGCTGATCGCTCTCGATTCCGTACCCGCCTGGCTCGATTGATTTCGTCTGTCGCACCGCGTGACCGATCACAATCAAGCGAAGTTGCCTAAAAAATGGGGGTGAGCATCCGCTTGCCCTCGTCTTCGCCACAAAGAATGTTATCCTTGCCCCTCGGAATACAAGCAGCTCGCCGTTCCGGGAATGGCGTTTGACGTGGCCAGAGCCGGGAGAACGGATTGATGACCACAACCGGAGAGGACAGGACAGGCAGAAAGCGCCCGACCGGCGCATTCGCGCAACGGCCGGACCTTGCCCGTCTGGTTGCCGCCAAGCGCTTCTTCGCGAAAATCGTGCTGCTCTGCGAGAAAATCGCACCGAAAACCCTGTGGCCGCTCTCCATCGCCGCCGTATTTCTGGCGCTCGCCTGGTTCGGCCTTTACCGGCACATGCCGGATTTCCTGCGGCTTGGCATCGTTTTTGTGCTGGTTTTCAGTTTTATCGCCACGCTTCTGCCGATCCTCAGGCTGAAATGGCCGACGGATAATGATGCGTCGCGCCTCCTCGAGGATCGGAACGGTCTCGCCCACCAGCCAGTCGGCGTGCAGGAAGACGAACCTGCCTTTGACACACCATTTTCCCGCACACTCTGGAAAGAACACCAGATTCGCATGGCGGAGCGCATCGCCGCGCTCAATGCCGGCCTGCCGAAACCCGATATCGCCCGTTATGACCGGCTGGCGCTGCGCGCCATTCCGGCACTGCTTCTGGTCACTGCTTTCGGTTTTTCCTATTCCAACGGCGCGGGCACCGTTGCCGATGCTTTCCGCAGCCGGCCGGTCGTCGGTCCGCTCAATCCGGATATTCGTCTCGATGCCTGGGTCACGCCGCCCGCTTATACCGGCCGCGCACCGATTTTCCTGACCGGGCGTGACGCAACCAACCGCGACGCGGTTTCCGTGCCGCAATCCTCCAAGCTGACGATCCGCATGACCGGCGGCGATGGCGGCGAGGAGGTGACCTTCGAACCGGAAATGGCAGGCGCATTGCAGAAGCTTGCACCGGAAGCGGCGCGCGCCGACAGTGCAAGCGGCGAGGTCGCCGTTCAGGCGCCGGTGCGTTCGGCGGATCAGCCCGTCGCGCCGCGCACCTTCGCCATGGATGTCACCGAAAGCGGCATGATTACCGCCAATGGCGAGCAATGGGTCTTCAACGTCATTCCCGACCAGCCGCCCAGCATCGCCTTCGACAACATGCCGCGCCGGGCCGTCAACGGCGCGCTGGAAGTGGGCTTCACGGCCAAAGACGATTACGGCCTGAAGGAAGCCCATGCGATCATCGAGCCGCTTGGCGTAGCGGAAGGCGCAACCGCACTTTACCCGGCGCCGGAATTCAAGCTCGATCTGCCGCGGCAGAACAATCGCGAAATCAAGGGCCTGACCAGCCGCAACCTGACCGAACATCCGATGGCGGGCAAGCGCGTGCGCATCACGCTGGTGGCGACCGACGGCGCCGGCCAGACCGGCCGCAGCCCCGCGCATGAAATGGTGCTGCCGGGCCGTAACTTCTCCGAACCGCTGGCGGCCTCCATCGCCGAACAGCGGCAGATTTTCTCACTGGACACGCGCCAGATGCCGAAGGCCATCGCCTATAACGAGGCGGTAGGCCTGCGCCCGGAAGAGACCATTCCCAACACCACGCATTATCTCCTGCTGCAATCGGCGCAGACCCGCATGCGGCTCGCCTATAATGAGGAGATGCTGAAGGATACGGCTGATTACCTCTGGGAAATCGCGCTCGGCATCGAGGATGGCGACCTTTCGCAGGCCGAAAAGCGCCTGCGCGATGCACAGACGGCGCTTTCGGAAGCGTTGCAGCGAAATGCCTCCGACGAGGAGGTCGCCAAGCTGATGCAGGAACTGCGGGAAGCGATGCAACAATTCATGAACGAGCTTGCGCAGCGCATGCAGAACGCGCCGCAAGCCAACATGAACCAGCAGGCGCAGAACGTGCTGCGCCAGCGCGATCTGGAAAACATGATGAACCAGATCGAGAACCTCGCCCGCTCCGGCAACCGCGACGCGGCGCAGGAAATGCTCTCGCAGCTGCAGCGCATGATGAACAATCTGCAGGCAGGCAGGCCGCAGCGTCAGGGCCAGCAGGGGCAGCAGCAGAGCAGCAAGATGCGCCAGCAGATCGACAAGCTGGGCGAAATCCTGCAGCAGCAGCAGAAGCTGATGGACGAGACTTTCAAGCTCGATCAGGCGCTGCGCGACCGCATGCAGCGCGGCGACCCGCAGCAGGGCGGCGAAAGCGAAGACGACCACCAGATGGGCGAGAACGGCCAGCCGCCGCAACAGGGACAGCAGGGCGAACAGGGCGAAAATGGCCAGCAGGGTGGGCAGCAACAGTCTGACCAGATGACTGCGGAACAATTGCGCGAAGCGCTGAAAAACCTGCGGGCCCAGCAGGATGCACTCGGCAAGCAACTCGGCGAATTGCAGCAGGGTCTTCGTGATCTCGGCATGGAACCGGGCGAAAACTTCGGCAAGGCGCAGCAGGAAATGCAGGGCGCCGGTGAAGCACTGGGCAAGGGTCAGGGCGAACAGGCTGTCGAAGGCCAGGGCAATGCGCTGAACGCGCTGCGACAGGGCGCGCAGGACATGATGGGCCAGATCATGCAGGCCATGCGCCAGCAGGGTCAGCAGCCCGGGCAAGGTCAGGAAGGCATGGCCGGACAGGGCGGCCAGAACGGTCGCGACCCGCTCGGCCGTCCGCGCAGCACCACCGGCCCGGATTTCGGCGATCAGGTGAAGGTGCCTGACGAGATCGACGTTCAGCGTGCCCGCGAAATCCTCGAGGCTATCCGTGAAAAGCTCGGCAACAACCCGCCGGGGGAAATCGAGCGGCGTTATCTGGAGCGGTTGCTGGATATCAAGTGAGGCGCATGCCCGGTTCACTCAGTGCGCTCCAGTACAGCCAGTTTTAAAGGGTAAAGTTTCTCGGTCATGCCGGACTTGATCCGGCATCCAGAGACGCGCGTCTGCGCGGCGAGACGACTCTTTTCAGCCCAAGTCCTTGGGCTGGCTGGATCCCGGCTCAAGGCCGGGATGACGGAAGTGGAAGCGGAAAGACCATCGGGTAAGTCTGGTCAACAAAAAGGCGGCCCGACGGCCGCCCTTTTTAAATTTCTATGACCTTCGCTCAGGCCGCGAGCGCACGGGCGACAGCCTTGCGGATATCGGGAAGCGCGAAGGGTTTGGAAACCACATCGACAATCTTTTCGGCCAGATCGTCGGCGCGTTCGCGCTGTTCGGCATAACCGGTCATCAACAAAATGCGCATGGCCGGGAAGCTTTCGGCGGCGCGGTGCGCCAGCTCGATGCCATCCATGACCGGCATGCGGATATCCGAAAGAAGAAGATCGAAACTGGTTTCCTGGAGCTTCTCCAGCCCCTGCTCGCCGTCTGCCGCCTCATGGGTCTCGTGACCGTCGAGACGCAGGGCGCGGGCGACAAAAGCCCGCAATGCATCCTCATCTTCGGTAATCAGAATCTTCGCCATCAATCATTGCTCCTGGGCATCATTTCCAGCCGTGAGCAACATCGCAGGCTCCTCTTTTCAAGAGGTAAACACCCAGGCTTTGGCTGGGTGAATGGTTAATGAGGCGTCTCCGCCCTGTGCCGTTCCGGCACGGGAGAAGTAGTCAGGCGTCGCCGGTCACGACGCCGACGAAAGGCAGTTCGCGGAAGGCATAGGCCACGTCCATGCCGTAACCCACGACGAAATAATCTGGACATTCGAAACCGACATAATCGGCCTCCAGATCTTCCTTGCGCTTCACCTTCTTGTCGAGCAGCACGGCGATGGTGACGTGGCGCGCGCCGCGCTCATAGAGCAGTTCCTTGGCGAAACGCAGCGTGCGGCCGGATTCCAGAATATCGTCGATCAGGAGCACATCGCGATCCTTCACATCGCTGTCGATATCCTTGACGATCCTGACGCCTTGCGAAACCGTGCCGGTGCCATAGCTCGACAGCGTGATGAATTCGACTTCGGGCGCAAGGCCGCTGTCATGCAGCGCGCGGATAAGATCGGCCGCGAAAATGAACGATCCCTTGAGCACGGCAATGACCAGCAAATCCTTGGTCGGGCCGCTGGCAATGTGCTTGGCCATGTCGCGATTGCGCTCGGCGATCTGCTCGGCGGTATAAAGCGGCTCGATATTTTTTCCACGGACGACGGGCATTCTTACTCCTGTGCTGCGCCTTGCCGATTTTACCTTTCAGTAAAAATAGAAGACAGGCGTTAGCACAGTCAGCGTTCGGACGCACCCGCCTCGACGAAGGAAAGCTTGATCTCTGGCGTTTTTCCACCGGGATGGCGCAGTTTTGCCGAAAAACCGTGGCTGAAACCGGGCTGCATCTCTTTCACCGGCGGCTCGATGACCATGCTGGCCACCAGCTGCCCCTTGGCGGCGAAGAGATCGGCGCGAAGGGCCGGCACCTCTTCCAGATTACCGCCATTGTTTTCCACGATGCCGTTGATGAGCAGAATATCCATGCCCCCCGCTTCCTGCGGGGTCACGGTGACATGGGAAATGGCGAGCGGGCTGACCGGGGCCGCGGCCGCCGTCTTTTCCGGCACCACGACCGAGAGACCACCCGAGCACACGAAGACAAAAATAGCGAGGCCGGCCACCAGCGCCGAATAGGCATCCGCCGAAAGGCGCGATAATCTGCGATCCACCCAGCCGATGAAGGCGAGGCCCAGCATGGGGAGGGTAACGGGCGGTTTTACCGCCTGCCGGCGCGCTGCGCCACGATTGTCATTTCCAGGCTGGCGCGCACGGTTTTCCTTGATGGTGACAAATTCAGCGTCTACCACGTCGCGGTCGGGATTTGCTGCCCGCGCCGCACGGCGCACCGGCGTTTCCGGCATCAGGAGATCAAAATCGAATGCCGCTTGCCGGCGAGATGAACGGAACATAGCCATAGAATTCCCCGGTCAGGTTTTCCGGCCCGCAAAACTGGGCATTGCAACGAATCCTGCCAAGTTTTAAATTTAATTGGTTAATGCTTCGCAAAAACGGCTCGCACAGGTCACCGGATCCGGGTTAACCCACGATACCGAACCCAACGCGCCAGCGGCTTGCGAACCACCACGAAACGAAGAGACTGGAAGTCCGTTGATCCATTTCGAAAATGTCGGGTTGCGTTACGGCATGGGACCCGAGATCCTGAGGGACATGACCTTCGACATTCCCAAGGGGTCATTCCAGTTTCTGACCGGCCCATCGGGCGCGGGCAAGACGACGCTTCTGCGCCTGCTTTTGATGTCGCTGCAGCCGACGCGCGGCAATATCCGCATGTTCAACCGCGATGTATCACGCATCCCGCGTAGCGAGCTGCCGATGCTGCGCCGCCGTGTCGGCATCGTGTTTCAGGATTTCCGACTGCTCGATCATCTGACGACCTATGAGAATGTCGCCCTGCCGCTGCGTGTGCGCGGCAAGGAAGAGAGCGCCTATCGCAACGACGTGATAGAGCTTCTGAAATGGGTCGGGCTCGGCGAGCGTATCAATGTGCTGCCGGCCATTCTTTCCGGCGGGGAAAAGCAGCGCGCCGCCATTGCCCGCGCGCTGATGGACCAGCCGGAAATATTGCTGGCCGACGAACCGACCGGCAACGTCGATCCGCCCATGGCCAAACGCCTGCTCAACCTCTTCCTGGAGCTCAACCGGCTGGGCACGGCCGTCGTCATTGCCACCCATGATTTTGGCCTGATGGACCAGATCGATGCGCGCCGGATGATCCTCACCGAAGGGCGGCTCGATATCTATGAATGAGATCAACCGCAAACAGCTGAAACCGGAAGCCGCGCAGCCGAAGCGCCCGCCCATGCGCATCCGCCCCATGGCGCCCATCCTGCCGCCCTCCAACATTCAGGGCAATGCGCTGATGGTGGTGATCGCCATCATGGCCTTCCTTGCCTGTCTGACGCTCGGCGCCGTCTCCATGGTGCGCGCCACCGCCGCCACCTGGCAAAGCCAGATTTCCCGCGAGATCACCATTCAGATCAAGCCTGAGGACGGGCTGGACATGAATGCGGCGCTGAACAAGGCGCGTAATCTGGCGCTCACCTTTGTCGGCACGCGGGATGGCACGATCCTCGACGATGCGGCGACATCGCGCCTGCTGGAACCATGGCTCGGCAGCGGTCTCGACCTTTCCGAACTTCCCATTCCGCGTCTCGTCGTCATCACCATCGATGAAAGCAATCCGCCCGATTTCCAGGCCATGCGGGATATGTTGAAAGCGGAAATCCCGCAGGCATTTCTCGACGATCACCGCACCTGGGTCGACAGGCTGGTCTCCATGGCCAGAACTACAGTCATGATCGGCGTCGGCGTCCTCATCCTCGTTTTCACGGCCATGGTGCTGACGGTGGTGTTCGCCACGCGCGGCGCGCTTTCCGGCAACCGGCATATTGTCGAGGTGCTGCATTTCGTCGGTGCCGAAAGCAGCTTCGTGGCGCGCGAATTCCAGAAGCACTTCCTGAAGATCAGCCTCAAGGGGGCAGCGGCAGGCAGCGCACTGGCAGCCGCCGTGTTCCTGGTCGCCGGCTTCTGGCAATCGAGCACGGTCGCCACACCGCAAAGCGATCAGGCAAGCGCGCTTTTTGGCTCGTTTTCGGTCGGACTCGGCGGTTATCTCGGCATCGCCATGACGATGATCATCATCGCGCTTCTCACCACCATCACGGCGCGCATGACCGTTATCCGCACCATCGATGATATTGACCGCGTCCGCTCCGATCCATCGAAAAGTGACGGCCTCGCGTCGTGAGGATACCACCGGACTCCTGCGGTAAAACTGAAACGTCACAGGCCGGATGTAACCTGCAGACGGTGGACAAAAATGCCTGTTCCTTGCCTTAATCGGCGAGTATTCAGGAGGAATGTTTGTGAGTCGGATGGACCAGGATCAGACGACGGCGCGGCCGGCCAGAAAGGGCCTGTTGTCGCGGCGTGGTCCTTTGCGCCGTTTTATTCGCGGCTTCATCCTGCTCTGCGTCGTTCTTCTTGGTGTTTTTTCAGGCGGCTTCCTGTGGTTTGCCGATTCCGTCGCCTCCATGCGCCCGCCGGAAGGGGCGAGAGGCGACGCCATCATTGTGCTCACCGGCGGCTATCAGCGTATCGAACAGGCGGTCGGCCTGCTCAGGGACGGCGTGGGCAAGCGGCTTTTGATATCAGGCGTCAACCCCGCCACCACCCGCTCGCAGATTCGCAAGATGACTCAAGGGTCATCCGACATGTTCTCCTGCTGTGTGGATATGGGCTACAAGGCCATCGACACGATCGGCAACGCCAATGAGGCGGCAAGCTGGATACGTGACCACAACTATTCCTCCATCGTCGTCGTCACCAATAATTATCATATGCATCGCAGCCTGCATGAATTGCGCAGCGCCAGCCCGCAGACGGAATTCATCGCCTATCCCGTCATCAGCGCCGATCTCGCCCGCACCAACTGGTTCGTGGAGCCGGATGTGGTGAGAACCATGCTCTACGAATATCTGAAGTTCGTGGCTGCGGCCGGGCGCGACCTCACCGGCTTCGGCAAGGGCGACGGGCTGCGCAAGGCAGCCGCCGACCACTCCACCCCGAAGGTGGCGACCGCTTCGCCCTGACCCGCGAGAACACCCTTGCTGCGGCCCCTTGTTTTCGTGTAGGCGTCTGGCATCGGCATCCGGCATCGAGGCGCTCAAAGTTTCGGAACGGCTGCATCCCGGGAAGGCTGTTGATGCTCAAGCTGCGCTCTTTTCTTTTCAATACGCTGTTTTATCTCAACCTGATTGTCCGCATGATTGTGCTGACGCCGATCTATTTCATCCTGCCCCGCAAGATCGCATTCGAAATTCCCAAGAATTGGGCGCGGTCCAACCATTGGCTGATGAAAACCATCGTCGGCACCACCTTCGAGATCGAGGGGCTGGAGAACATTCCCGAGACCGGCTGCATCTTTGCGCCGAAGCACCAGTCCTTCTGGGATACCTATGCGCTGCTACCCAATCTGCCGGACCCCGTTTACATTCTGAAGCGGGAGTTGATGTGGATTCCGCTGTTCGGCTGGTATGTGATGAAACAGCGCATGATACCGGTCAACCGCGCCGCACGCGGCAAGGTGATGCTGAAGGTCATGGAGCGGGCGAAAGAGGAAATGGCCGCCGGCCGCGAACTCATCATCTATCCCGAAGGCACGCGCCGCCCGCCGGGCGCCGAGCCTGAATACCGTTACGGTATCGCCCGGCTTTACCGCGATTTGCAGGTGCCGGTCATTCCCGTTGCCATGCATCCCGGCCTGTTCTGGCCGCGCCGTTCCACGATGCGCTATCCCGGCCATTTCAAGGTGCGTATCCTGCCGGCCATCGAGCCGGGGCTGGACCCCGATGTGTTCTTCAAGCGTCTGATCGATGTGACGGAAAAGGCGAGCGACGAATTGCTGCTGGAAACCGTGCGCAACAATCCCCACCTGCCGCTGCCGCCGACTGCCGTAAAGCGGATCGCTGAACTTCAGGGCAAGGAAACCACGGCCGGCTGAGCGGCGAGCGTGCCGACATTTTTGGCAATGCTTTCCAGCAGTGAGTCGCGAATGCCCATCTCCTGCAGATGCTGCACGGTGTTGAAGACATAATCCGTATTCGGCCCGGACCGGCCCGTTGCCGCCGCGACGATGGTCGCCGATTCGGCAACGCCGAGACCGCCGATATATTGCTCATGCGCGGGGTCGGCCACATAGGTCACGGCGCTGCCGCGCCTGCCATCTGACAGTGCGATGGAAACCATCCGCTCCTTGTAGACATTGGTCACCAGTTCGCGCTCGCGCAGATAGACCATCACGGGGTCGCGGTCTTGTCCGCGCACGCGGAAGGCGACGCCGAGGCAGGAGCCGCCGCGCTCCAGACCGAGAACGAGACCGGGCTTTTCTTCCGTACCTCTATAGAAGTTGGAACTGATGCAGAGCGAGCGCCGATAACCGTGCAGCCGCGCCTGCTGCCTCTCCTCGAAGGCAAAGCCGGGGTTCCACATCAACGAACCGTAGCCAAAGACCCAAAAATCGTCCATATCCCAAGCCAAATCAAAATTCCCTGAAGTCTGTTCATCGGAGATCAATATGGCAGCGTCAAGCCAATCCGGCACGACCAAAAAATTCCTCTGGCTCGCCATCGCCATTGTGGTGGTCATCGGACTTTACACTGCCGGATGGTTTTATGCCGCCGACAGGCTGAAACAGACGGTGCTGAACGTCATTTCTCCTTCGCAGGCCCGCAGCGTCAGCGGGGAATGCGGCGATATCGCCTTCAAGGGTTATCCCTTCCGCATCGGCCTCTTCTGCTCGAAGGTGACGGTGGATGACAGCCAGAACGGCGTTTCCGCTTCCTTCGGCGAACTTCGCTCGGCGGCGCAGGTCTATAATCCCGGCCATATCGTCTGGGAACTCGATTCGCCCGCGGAAATCCGTTCCGCCCACGGCCTGACGATTTCGGCTGCCTGGAAGAACATGCAGTCCAGCATCGTCACCAAACTGAAGGGCATTGACCGCAGCTCGCTCGTCATCGACGGACTGAAGGCGCAGGCGGTTTCCTCGGTCACCGGCCAGACCATCGATTTTGATGCCGTCAAGACGGAAATGCATCTGCGCCAGAACGGGGCCGATCTCGACGGCGCAATCACGCTCACCGATTCGGCGACCGTCATCAAGGACTGGCCGCAGGTTCTTCCCCGCCTCGATGCCATCGTTGATGTCACGCTCGCGGGCAAGGCAGGCATGGTGGATGGCAGCGACAAGTCGGGTCTCTATGGCGCAAGCGGCGAGCTTCGCCGCCTGGTGGCCGATATTGGCGAGGGCCGCACCATGCGCATCAGCGGCCCCTTCTCTTTCGACAATGAGGGCTATCTCTCCGGCCAGTTCAAGCTTGAGATCGAAAAGCTCGGCTCATGGTCTGATAATGCCAAGCAGGCCTTTCCGCAGCTGCAATCCACCATCGATACGGCCCGCAAGCTGCTCGGCGCGCTCGCCGGAGGTGGTGACCGGGCGTCCGTCGATCTCGTGGTGGACCGCGGCCGCGCCACGGTCAGCGGCTTTATCCCGCTTGGAAAGATTCCGCCGATCTGAGGGATTGATTTATACTCGACGTCATCCTCGGGCTTGACCCGAGGATCCATGCGCGTCGGATCGTGGATCCTCGGGTCAAGCCCGAGGATGACGACGGGGAGGCTTTGGCACTTTGCCGGCGGGCGTTATGGGCCGGATCAAATCCCACCACGACTATAAGCGAAATGCGCCTTACTTCTTCTGATCCAGCGCATGACGCCCGAAGTCCGGCGCATCGACATCCTGACCGGCCTGCACGATAGAGCGGCGGATGGCGCGGGTGCGGGAAAACAGTTCGAACAGCTTGTCGCCCTCTCCCCAGCGGATCGCCCTTTGCAGGGAGGCGAGGTCTTCGGAAAACCGCGCCAGCATTTCAAGGATGGCATCCTTGTTGTGCAGGCAGACATCTCGCCACATGGTGGGATCGGAGGCGGCCAGACGGGTGAAGTCACGGAAACCAGAGGCGGAATATTTGATGACTTCCGATTCGGTCACCGTCTCCAGATCATCCGCCGTGCCGACGATATTATAAGCGATGATGTGCGGCAGATGCGAAACGATCGCCAGAACCTTGTCATGGTGTTCGGCATCCATTTCATCGACACGGGAGCCGAGCGCGCGCCAGAAATCCTTGAGCTTTTCCAGCGCCGCCGCATCCGTGCCCGGCAGCGGCGTGAAGATGCACCAGCGGTCGCGGAAGAGACCGGCAAAACCGGCATCCGGGCCGGATTTTTCCGTACCCGCCAGCGGGTGGCCGGGAATGAAATGCACGTTATCAGGCATATGCGGAGCCATCTGCGCGATAACCGAGGCCTTGGTGGAGCCGACATCGGTAACGATAGCTCCCGGTTTCAGATGCGGCGCGATCTGCTGTGCCACGCTTTCCGATGCACCAACAGGCACCGAGACGATGACGAGATCGGCATCCTTGACCGCCTCCGCCCCCGAAACGGTGTAATCCGTGCCGAGCGCCAGTTCTTCCGCCCGTTTCAGCGTCTCTTCGCTGCGCGTGGAAATCGTCACATGGCGGGCAAGACCCAGTTCCCTGATATCGCGGGCAATAGACGAGCCGATCAGGCCGATGCCAATCAGCGCGATGCGTTCAAACATGATCTCAGCCATCACGCCTGCCCCATGAACTCGGTAAGAGCAGCGATGGCGCCGAGATTGGCCTCTTCAGAACCGACGGTCATTCTCAGCGCATTCGGGAAGCCGTAACCGCGCACCGCACGCAGAATATAACCGCGGCGGCTCAGGAACTCGTCGGCATCCGTTGCCCGCTTGCCGTCCTGATCCGGGAAATGGATGAGGATGAAGTTGGTGACGGATGGTGTGACGGTGAGACCAAGGCCGGTAAAGGCCGTGACCAGCTTTTCCATCCACAGCGCGTTATGCGCCACGGCCTTTTCTACGAAGGCCTGATCGCGGATCGCAGCGGCACCGGCAGCAATGGCCGGCGCGCTCATGTTGAATGGGCCGCGCACGCGGTTCAGCGCATCGATGATGGCGGCGGGACCATACATCCAGCCGACGCGCAGGGCGGCGAGACCATAGACCTTCGAGAAGGTGCGGGTCATCACCACGTTGCGGTTGCCGGATACCAGCTCAAGCCCGGCCTCGTAGTCATTCTTGCGAACATATTCGGCGTAAGCCGCATCCAGCACCAGCACGACATGTTTCGGCAGGCTGGCCTGCAGGCGGCGAATTTCCGCAACGGGAACATAGGTGCCGGTGGGGTTGCCGGGATTGGCGACGAAAACCATCTTCGTCTTCGGCGTCACGGCGGCGAGGATCGCATCCACGTCCACCGCGCAGTCCTTTTCCTTCACCGTCACCGGGGTCGCGCCCGCGCCCATGATCTGGATCTTGTAGACGAGGAAACCATGTTCGGTGATGATCGCCTCATCGCCCGCGCCCAGATAGACGTGGCAAAGCATGCCGAGCAGCTCGTCCGAACCGTTGCCGCACATGATATTCGCAATGTTGAGACCGTGCACGTCGGCAATCGCCTGGCGCAGCGCAATCGCCTGTCCGTCCGGATAGATTTCCAGATGGCTGGCCGCGGTGCCGAAGGCCTCTATGGCTTTCGGGCTGGGCCCAAGCGGCGTTTCATTGGAGGAGAGCTTATAAACCTTCGCAACACCGTCCACATGTTCCTTGCCGGGAACATAAGCAGCGATATCCAGAATACCCGGACGCGGAACAGGTTGGCTAAGCTCTGCACTCATTTGATCGACCTTTGGAAAAGCGCCGGGGAACCCGGCAAAAGCAATGCCGGAGGCATTAGACCGGAATGTGCGTTTTGTCGAGGGTTAGCGCGGCTTTCCCTGCTGCACGGCGGCGCGGGTGGTGGGCACCCCCTGCGGCGCCAGAACCGGCACGAAAACCCGGCGCGAGGCGCGCTGCGTGACGGGCAATCCCTGATAGAGGCGTTTTTGCGCTTCCACCACGATGACACCGGAAAATAGCGGCCACAGCCGACGACCGGTATGCTCGAGATAACGACGGAATTTCAGCACCGGCCGGCTTGTGGTCGGCGGGAAGAACAGCGCCTCGGCGGAGGCGCCCGGTGTGAAATTGGTTTCTCGCAAAAGAGCCGTCAGCTGCCCGCGCGAATAGGGCCTTCCGGAACCGAAGGGCGTATGTTCCATGCGCGCCCAGACGCCGCGGCGGTTCGGCACCACGATGACGAGGCGGCCACCCGGCGCCAGCACCCGCCACAGTTCCTTGAGGCTTTCGCGCGGATTTTCGGCAAATTCCAGCGCATGCACCATCAGGACACGGTCTATCGACGAATCAGGCAGCGGCAGTTCCTCATCGAACACCAGCGCGGTGGAAGAAAGCTCGCCCGCCGGCCAGTTCACCGCCCCCTGCCCCGCCGGCATGAAGGCGAAGGTGCGCTCCGTATCGTGGCGGAACCGCTCCAGAAACGGCACGGCATAACCCAGCCCGACCAGACGCTCTTCCGGCAAAGGCGGCCAGAGCGTCGAAAGCGCCATGGTGATCGCCTGCTCGGCCGAACGGCCAAGCGGAGAATGATAGAATTCGCGCAGATCGACGATATCGGTATTCATGGCGAGAATGTAGCATCAGGCGGTTGGACTTCAAGGCGTCTGCCCTTACATTGAAGGTCAGGCGGGCGAATGCGCCGGTTTTGGCCGGCAAATGGAGAGGATAAGATGAAACCTTTGGAAATAGACGTCTTTCTTTGCCGCAGCGACAATTTCGGGGTTCTCCTGCATGACCCCGAAAGCGGGGCGACCGCCGCCATCGACGCCCCGGAAGAAAGTCCTATCCTGCATGCTCTCGACGGCCACGGCTGGAAGCTCACGCATATTTTCACCACCCACCACCATCAGGACCACGTGGAAGCCAATCTGGCGCTGAAGGACAAGTTTCAGTGCGAAATTCACGGTCCCTATGATGAGGCTGTTGCAATACCCGGGCTCGACCGCTCGCAGGCCGATGGCGACGAATTCGAATTCGCCGGTCGCCGCGTTCAGATCATCGCCACACCCGGTCATACGGCGGGACATATCTGTTATTATATGCCGGATGACGGGCTGCTGTTTGCCGCCGATACGCTGTTCGCCATGGGCTGCGGCCGCCTGTTCGAACGTCCGGCGGCGGATATGTGGCACTCCTTCCAGAAACTCATTGCCCTGCCGGATGAGACCAAGGTCTATTTCGGCCATGAATATACGCTGACGAATGCCCGTTTCGCCTTGACCGTCGATCCCGACAATACCGTGCTGCGCGACCGCGCGGAGCAGGTGGAAAAGGCGCGGCAGGCGAATGAATTCACCATTCCCACCAGCATCGGGCTCGAAAAACAGACCAATCCCTATATGCGGGTGGCCGATCCCGGCATCCGCAAATATCTTGGCCTGGAAAGCGCCACCGATGCCGACGTCTTCGCGGAAATCCGCACGCGCAAGGACAATTTCTGATGACAACCGATATATCGGCGCAGGCGATCATTCGTGAACTGGGGCTGGAGCCACATCCCGAGGGCGGTTTTTACCACCAGACTTTCCGTGACAAGGCCGGCGGCGAGCGCGGCCATTCCACGGCGATCTATTATCTCCTGGAAAAAGGCGAGCGCTCGCACTGGCATCGGGTCACCGATGCGGTCGAGGTCTGGCACTATTATGCCGGCGCGCCGATCGCGCTGCATCTTTCCCAGGACGGCCGGGAGGTGCAGACCTTCACGCTCGGCCCCGCCATTCTGGAAGGCGAGCGCCCGCAGGTGATCGTTCCCGCCAACTGCTGGCAATCGGCCGAAAGCCTCGGCGATTTCACCCTCGTCGGCTGCACCGTCTCGCCAGGCTTTGCCTTTTCGAGCTTTGTTATGGCCGAACCCGGCTGGTCGCCGGGCGATGCCCCGTAATTCTCAGCGCAATGCCGGCGGAATGAGCGGATGCCACTTGTTTCTTCTCCCCGGCGGGGAGAAGAACCGAACCGCACCGCCGTGTCACTTACCCCGCCATGCGCCAGCAATCAGCCGCCGTATTTCGTAGCGGTAATGTAGACCTGTCCCACCCGCGTCGGAATGATGGCGTAGACCGGCGCATAGACATCCATGTTGTTGGATTTCGCAAACCAGATCTCCATCGAAATGGATTTCAGATATTCGATATCCTTGCGTCCCTGCCGATAGCCCGACTTCGGCACATAACGCGCCTTGCAGACGATGGCGTCGCCATTAAAACCATTGGTCTTGAACGGCTTGGTGCCGCTGGAGCTCAAAACGAGATCCAGCCGCGATTCGCCGTCATAGATCGGCAGGCGAGTCGGGCAGATGCGGCCGCCCGCGGGAATGATGAGACCGGAAATCGGATCGAGAACCGAGCGCAGATCGCGGTCCTTCACGTCAACCCAGTTGTCCGGCCGCGCCTTAGGCTCGGGTTTCACTGTCGTCGATGTGACGTTGCCGTTGCGATAGACGACGTCATAGGTGCGCACCCGCTTGCCGTCCTTGTAGACCAGCGAATATTCATTGGCCTGCAGCCGGTGGCCGCGCTTGGCGCCGGAAACCGTCGTTTTGCCGGAAATATCCTTGAGGATGCTGGCAAGGCCGGCGGCGCTGAAGGAACCGGAGATCGAATAATTCGGCCCATCCATGCGAGTCGAAAAACTTGCCCGCGCAATCGGCAAAATGCCGAGATTGATGCTGTATTCGCTTGTGTGGCGCGCTTCGGCGGCGAGCGAGGGGGAGACACCCGCAAGCGCCATGGTAGCGGCCATGAAAATGCTTTTTCCTCTGGCAATCATTTCGATATCACCTTAAAAGAGGCGCGGAAGCGGCCTTATCGGGCGATCATATACGCTGACTTGTGGCAATAAAAAAGCGGACGACGGTTGAAAACGCCGGAATTTCCTTTGATTTGCTCGCGGGCGGCTTGACTGTTAAGTCCCGTCTGACTATAGAACCGCAACTTTCCAATCATGGCCAGTTGGATTGCCACCCCGGTTTTGCCGGTGGCGAGCCAGTGGTGAAACAGACGAAACGAAATAGGTGTACCCATGTCCCGTGTATGCGAATTGACCGGCAAGGGCGTCCAGACGGGCAACAACGTCAGCCACGCCAACAACAAGACCAAGCGCCGGTTCCTTCCGAACCTCTGCCAGGTCACGTTGATCTCCGATGCTCTCGGCCAGCGCTTCCGCCTGCGTGTTTCCGCAGCCGCTCTGCGCTCCGTTGAACACCGTGGCGGCCTCGATGCCTTCCTTCTGAAGTCCGGCGAAAACGAACTGAGCATGCGCGCTCGTCTCCTGCGCCGCCAGATCGCCAAGAAGACTGCTGAAGCTGCTTAATAGCGGTTTCGATATCATCTGATATTCAGAGGGCTTGAATGGCTTTTGCCGCTCAAGCCTTTTGTTTGTTTTAGATTTTCGTTGCATCGAGTTTTGCGGAAACCGTTTGAGACGTTTCGCGCCGATGCTTGGCTCCAACTGGTGGCATCACCCAGGATAAAAAAATGCCCTATCTGCGCTATACGCTTATCTATGTTCTGCTGATGACGCTCGTCGTCGTCGCTTCCAATATTCTGGTGCAATACCCGCTCTCCGGCTCGCTGTTCGGCGTCAATCTCGGCGACCTCCTGACCTGGGGCGCCTTCACCTATCCGATCGCGTTCCTTGTTACAGACCTGACCAACCGCCAGTTCGGCCCGTCCATCGCGCGTCGCGTCGTGCTTGCGGGCTTCGTCGTCGGCGTCACGCTGTCCTTCTGGACATCCATCCCGCGCATCGCTGTTGCTTCCGGCACCGCCTATCTCATCGGCCAACTGCTGGATATTTCCGTGTTCAACCGCCTGCGCCGCCAGCGCTGGTGGCATGCGCCGCTGGCCGGCTCCATGCTTGGCTCGGTGCTGGATACGGCTCTGTTCTTCTCAATCGCCTTTGCCGCGAGCTTCTCCTTTGTCGGCCCCAATGATGCCTTCGCCATCGAAAGCGCGCCGCTGCTCGGCATCTTCGCTCTGGAAGCCCCCCGGTGGATTTCCTGGGCGCTGGGCGATCTTTCGGTGAAGGTCCTTGTCGGCCTCGTCATGCTGCTGCCTTATGGCGCGCTGATGAACACGCTGAAGCCCATGCCAGGCACCGTCAAACCGAGCTGATACTTTCCGTCAGCGGGATTTGAGGCCGGGGGATGCACGATCAGATCACGCTTGCAAACCCACGGGTGGCGTTGCAATCTGCCGTCCGTGGCAAAGCTCGGAGGCGGATCGGCATGCAGATCAAGGACGTTATCGACATTGTGGATGCGACGAGCGCCACGCTTTCGGGCTCCAGCTTCGATAACGTCAATCTGTCGGGGACGGTCTTCAACAATGTCAATCTGGCCGGCACACGCTTCAATGACATCAACTTTTCCGGTGCGTCGTTTACGGACAGCAACATGTCCGGCTGGTCGATCGATGACGTCAATTTTACCGGACTGAAGCTGAGCAACACGAACCTCTCCGGCGCGCAGATAACGGCGTGCCGAATGACCGGCATGAAGATCGACGGCATTCCGGTCGAGGATCTCCTGGCTGCCTACAAGGCGGCACAGGAGCAGGCCTGATATTCACTCCACCAGCTTGAATTCCAGCATCAGATTGCGCTGGAGAAACGAGTGGTTGTCATCGGAAACGATGATGAGGCGCGTGGAACCGTCCGGCCCCTTCACCACATCCATGCCTTCCATATTGTCGATCTGGTAGGCCATGCCCGCTTCCATGAGGATTTCGCCATCCACCACCGCGCCCGGCCGGATATCCGCCCCGCGGATGCGGCGGATGCGCATGCCCACACCTTCGGCGAAGTTGAAGCGCCGCTCGAGAAGCAGCAGATCGCCGTTTGGCAGGAAAGCGCCATCAGTCACGTCAAATGAGGGGTGATGGGTAACGGCAAATGTGCCCTTGAGCGGGCCTTCCAATATGGCGGCGAGAAGGTTGCCATCCGTATCGATGCTCTTTTCGGCCACCACGACGAGAGCGCCGGCGAGGGGCGAATCGGCCGGTGATACTGCCAGCGCCTCCATGCCGCCATTGTGGCGTAACTCGTTATTGGGAATGAGATGCGGCAGACGGCCGAGCGGTTTCGAGGTAGCGAAGCCTGGATCGGGATAGATATCGATCCTGTGACGTTGCTCGTAACTGACCAAAACCTTGCCGTCGCGCAGCGCCAGCCCTTCGGCATCCATCTCCATCTTGCGCGGCGGTTCGCGGCCGCTCATATCCAGCATGGGGGTGATACGGACTTCAGCAAGGCCAGACAGCGCCCCGACAGCGTCACGCGTGACTCTGCCCGTCAGCCAATGGCCGGTATCCAGCACCGCAATGAAATCCTCCCCGTTTGGGCGGAAGCGGATGGAGGATATGGCCCCGAACAGTTTTTCCGGCGCGCTCATTACCATGCCGCCGACAAATTCCAGCTTGCCGAAACGTTTCTCGCTGGTGCCGACTTCGAAAGAAGACAGAAGACGCGCACTCACCGGCACATCGATGGTCGAAGCGCCGATGGAAACCGGGAACAGCGATGCGGCCGCCAGAATGGCGGCCATTGAGAGCGTTTTACAGGCGGAGAAAACCCGGCCCCGCTTATCCCGCACGGCGAACCCTGCGGGACGAACCGGAAGCGTTGCTCGTATCCTCGAAGAGCGCTGCGAGCTGCTCGGTCATCGCGCCCGCCAGTTCGTCGGCATCCACGATGGTCACGGCGCGACGATAATAACGTGTCACGTCATGGCCGATACCGATTGCCAGCAGTTCCACCGGCGACCGTGTCTCGATCTGCTCGATGACGGCGCGCAGGTGCCGTTCCAGATAGTTGCCCGGATTGACCGACAGGGTCGAATCGTCCACCGGCGCACCGTCCGAGATCATCATCATGATCTTGCGCTGCTCGGGGCGACCGATCAGACGGTTATGCGCCCACATCAACGCCTCACCGTCGATGTTTTCCTTCAGCAGGCCTTCGCGCATCATCAGGCCGAGATTGCGTCGCGCGCGCCGCCACGGGGCATCCGCCGATTTGTAGATGATGTGCCGCAGATCATTGAGACGGCCGGGCGAAGCCGGCTTGCCGCTGGCCAGCCATTGCTCACGCGATTGCCCGCCCTTCCACGCCTTGGTGGTGAAGCCCAGAATTTCCACCTTCACGCCCGAGCGCTCCAGCGTGCGCGCCAGAATATCCGCGCAGGTGGCCGCAACAGTGATGGGCCGGCCGCGCATCGAACCGGAATTGTCGATGACGAGCGACACGACGGTATCGCGGAACTTGGTGTCGCGTTCCTTCTTGAAGGAGAGCGGCTGCATGGGATCGATGATGAGCCTGACGAGGCGAGCCGGATCGAGATAACCCTCTTCCAGATCGAAGTCCCAGGAACGGTTCTGCTGCGCCATCAGGCGGCGCTGCAGCCGGTTCGCTAAGCGCCCGACCGCACCCTGAAGATGGGCGAGCTGCTTGTCGAGAAAGGCGCGCAGACGGTCCAGTTCGGCCTCGTCACACAGTTCCTCCGCGTGGATCTCCTCGTCGAATTCCTGGGTAAAGATGCGATAATCGACCTTTTCATTAAAGTCGTCGAAGGGGCTGTTCGGGCGGCGGGTCTCGCCGGGCGTCTCGGAATCCTCGTCGAGATCGTCGGACATTTCCTCGTCCGACATCTCGGCGCCGTCCATCTCGCCTTCTTCCATTTCCTCCTGCGAGGCCTCGTTTTCATCGGCGGGCGTCGCGTCCGAGCCGGCCTCTTCCTCGACCTGCTCTTCTTCCGTCTCGTTGGTGCGCGGCTGGTCCTCGTTGGACTCCGCTTCCTGACTGTCAGGCTCGTTATCCTCGTCGCCGAAATCTTCCGCCATCTGCATGGAGGTCAGCATCTTGCGCACCAGCCGCGAAAACGCCTTCTGGTCGGTGATGACGCTGGAGAGATCCTTGAGATCGCCAGCGGCCTTGTCCTCGATGAAATCGCGCCACAGATCGACAACCTTGCCGGCGCTTTCCGGCGGCTTTTCACCCGTAAGCTTCTCGCGCACCAGAAGCGCCACGGCTTCGGCGAGCGGCGCGTCGTCCTTGTTCGTGATGCCGGCGAAGTTGGCCTTGGCGTATTTTTCCGTGTTCATGGCCTGGATGTTGGAGGCCATGCCCGGCATGCGCAGCGCGCCGATCGATTCCACGCGCGCCTGTTCAACCGCGTCGAAGATCAGCCGCGCCTCGGCGCCCTGCGGCGACATCACCGCATGCGTGTCGGCGTCATGGCAGGCGAGGCGCAGCGCCATGGAATCACCGAGGCCGCGGGTGATCGCGATTTCCTGTGCGGTCGGTTTCTTGGAGATTTCCGGCAGGCGCATGCGCTCACCGGCAAGGCCCGGCCGCTCATTGGCGAAGACGACCTCGACCTCGGCATCGCCGGCAACGGATCGCACACATCCGGCAATCGCCTGACGCAACGGCTCCGTATCAACAGCCGTACCCGGTTTTGCTCTGGAATTGTCGCCGCGCGCTGCCATTGTCTTTCCTGTCATTTGCCGACGCGTGGAGACCGCCCATCGATATGTGCGCGGTCTGCCGGCATCTTCAAGTCATCGAAATCGTCTCCGGACAAGCCGGGGACGATCAGGCGCTGAGAACGATGTTCGCAGCGCTTTCCTTCAGCTCGACGCCAAAGGCCCGCTGATATTGTTCGGCCACCAGCGTGCGCTCAAGCTCGTCGCACTTGTTGAGGAAGGTCACGCGGAAGGCAAAGGCGAGATCGCCGAAGATTTCTGCATTTTCCGCCCAGGTGATAACGGTACGCGGGCTCATGACGGTGGAAAGATCGCCATTGACGAAGGCCGAACGGGTGAGATCGGCCACGCGCACCATCTTGGAAACGGTTTCGCGTCCCTTCGGATTGTCGAGGCTCTTCACCTTGGCGGCGATGATGTTCACTTCCTGCTCATGCGGCAGGTAGTTCAGCGTCGTGACGATGGACCAGCGGTCCATCTGCGCCTGGTTGATCTGCTGCGTGCCGTGGTAAAGACCCGTCGTATCGCCAAGGCCGACCGTGTTGGCGGTCGCGAAAATGCGGAAGGCCGGGTGAGGACGGATGACGCGGCTCTGGTCGAGCAGGGTCAGGCGGCCCGAGGATTCCAGCACGCGCTGGATAACGAACATGACATCCGGACGGCCGGCATCATATTCGTCGAAGACGAGCGCGACATTGTGCTGGTAGGCCCAGGGCAGAATGCCGTCCTTGAATTCGGTAACCTGCTTGCCGTCTTTCAGGACGATGGCGTCCTTGCCGACGAGGTCGATACGGCTGACGTGGCTGTCGAGGTTGACGCGCACGCAGGGCCAATTGAGGCGGGCAGCCACCTGCTCGATATGGGTGGACTTACCGGTGCCGTGGAAACCGGAGACCATGACACGTCGGTTGTGAGCAAAACCGGCAAGGATCGCGAGTGTCGTATCGCGGTCGAACAGATAGTCGGGATCAAGGTCAGGCACATAGGCGTCGCCCTGCGAATAGGCGGGGACCCGCAGATCCGTATCAATGCCGAAAACCTCCCGCACGGACACCGTCGTGTCGGGCAGGTTGGAAATATCAAGGTCGATTTTGCTCATCACGTCTCCAAGGCGGGCGGCAGCCACCCGGCCACATCATCAATCAGGCGGTAAACACGTAAGTTGGCTTAGCAGAAACCTGACTGCTTTAACAATTGATATGCTTGAACAACAGCCCGAAAACGCTCTTCCGAACCACGATCGCCACCATTAGCATCAGGATGATGCTTTTTGACAAGCTCCTTGTAGCGCCTTTTTATGTCTTCCTGCTTTGCGCTGGAAGAAAGACCGAGCGTATCGAAGGCTTTTGCCTCCAGCGTCTTCAATTTGCGGTCCTGCTGCAGGCGGGTGCCGCCTGCCTTTGCGCCGCCCGCAAAACCGCCGGCAAAGCCGAAAGGATCGCGGATACGGGCATTGCCGCTGGCCGTGCCGGAACGCAGCGTGGAATGCAGCGGGCTGTCGCGGGCCGTCTTGTTGACGCCGACCGTCCAGGTGGGGCGATGACCGGTGATCGCTTCCTTCTGGTAGCGGGCAATCTCGCTGTCGGAGAGGCCGGAAAAATAATTATAGCCCTTGTTGTATTCCTTCACGTGCTCAAAACAGAACAGGAAGAATTGCCCCTCGGCATTGCGGCCGACGGGTGCCCGGTGAATGCCCGGTTTATCGCATCCGTCCCACTGGCAGGTGGGGGCCTGAACCTCAGGTTCCCGCTCCCTTTTCCGGCGCGTGCGGATGCGATCGAAATATTTCGAATCCAGTTTCATGATGCCCTGATTATGGGGTGCGAAAAGCTGCACAACAAGAATTGACAAAGCGGAATGTTGCTGGCTTTTAGGTAGCCCCCTTCAAGACCAGCCAACGAGAATGGAGCCCGTCGCATGTCCCTGCGAGAACGCATAGAAACCAAGCTCCGGGAGAGCTTTTCACCCGAGCGCCTGAGGGTCGTCGATGAAAGCCAGATGCATGCGGGCCACCAGCCGGATATGACCGGCACAGGCGAGACGCATATGCGTGTTCAGATAGTGTCCGAAAGCTTTTCCGGCAAGTCTCGCGTCGAACGCCACCGGGCGATCAACGCACTTTTGAAGCCGGAACTCGACGCGGGGCTGCATGCGCTGGCGATCGAGGCGGCGGCGCCGGGGGAAGCGGTGCGGTTCTAGTTTTAACCACACAACATTGCTTTCGTATTTCCGGGCTAAAAATCCAGTTGGTGCAACGATTCTGCATTCCAAGAGAGAACCTTAACTCGACGGATTACCCAAATGTCGATAACAGCCAGCCCTTCGCTCCGCATCGCCATCATCGGCAACAGCCGATCCGGCAAAAGCAGTCTCGCCGCAAAAGCCGGTTCGGCGCTGAAGTTGCCCTTTTACGATCTCGACCGCCTTCACTGGGAAGAGGATGGCCGCAAACGGGACGAAGCGGAAGCCAGACTTCTGGTGGCCCGGCATGCCAATACCAGCGACTGGATCATCGAAGGGGTCTATGGTTGGCTGGTTGAAACGGCGCTGCCGCGCGCGAAGGTGCTGATATGGCTCGACCTCCCCTGGGCAGAATGCCGCGAGGGCCTGTTGCGGCGCGGAGCGCAGCACGGCGAGACCGAAAGCGATCAGGCGGCACTTTTGGCCTGGGCAGGAGATTATTGGACGCGGACGACGTCATCCTCCTTTGCGGGACATTTGCAGCTTTATGAAACCTTCGGCGGCGGCAAAATCCGCCTTCAAAGGCGCGCAGATGTGTCGACGATGCCGCTGCAAACGATAGGACGCCTTGCCAGCGAGACCGGCGCCTTTTGACCGAGTGGCGCCGGGGATAACTTAACCCGGATGCTTCTCCGACAGGAAGGACTGCACCTCGGACGCCGCAACATCGTCAGCCACGAAGGACTGACCAATACCGTGGGTGAGGATGAAGGTGAGCTTGCCGCCCTTGACCTTCTTGTCCTGCCCGATCGCCGTCATCAGCGTTTCGACCGGCGGCAGTTCACCGGGAATATCCTTCATCGTTGTCGGCAGGCCAACTGCCTTCAGATGCGCTTCGACGCGGGCCGCATCATCAGGGCTTGCGAGGTTCAGGCGTGCGGAGAACTGGTGCGCCAGCACCATGCCGATGGCGACGCCTTCGCCGTGAACCAGCCGCTTGCTGTCATAATTGGTCGCCGCTTCCAGCGCATGGCCGAAGGTGTGGCCGAGATTGAGGAGCGCGCGCACGCCGTTTTCTTTCTCGTCGGCCACCACCACATCGGCCTTGGCCTGGCAGCTGGTCGCAATCGCCTGGATGCGGGCGGGGCCGCCGGTGCGGATTTCATCCCAGTTCTTTTCCAGCCAGAAGAAGAAATCCGGCTTGTCGATCAGGCCATATTTGACGACTTCGGCGTAACCAGCGCGGAACTCCCGCGGGCTCAGCGTATCGAGCACCGCCGTATCCGCCAGCACCAGATCGGGCTGGTGGAAAACGCCGACGAGGTTCTTGCCGTGGCGGGTGTTGATGCCGGTCTTGCCGCCGACGGAAGAATCGACCTGTGCCAGCAGCGAGGTCGGTATCTGCACGAAGCGCACGCCGCGACGCACGATGCCCGCCGCAAAACCGGCGAGATCGCCGATAACGCCGCCGCCGAGTGCGATCACCGCATCGTTACGCTCCACTCTTGCCGCCAGAACCGCATCGCAGACGGTGACCAGATGCTCGAAGCTCTTGGTCTTTTCGCCAGCCGGCAGGGTGAGCGAAACGGCCTCGATGCCATCAGTCTGCAGGCCATCCATCAGGCCTTCGAGATAAAGCGGCGCGACGTGCTCATCGGTGATGATCGCCGCGCGCCTGCCCTTCAGCCGCGCCGAAATTTCGCCGCCCGCCCGGCCGATCAGGCCAGGCCCGATCAGAATGTCATAGGCGCGCTCGCCGAGCGGCACATGGACGAGACGTTCATCGGCGTGGATTTCGGAAGGCGTCATGGTGTCAGTCTTTCTGTTCGATGCCGGCTATGGCGGTCAACACTTCGGTCACGATGATTTCCTTGCGGACATCACGGGATTCGATGGTCATGTCCGCTTCCGCATAGATCGGGTAGCGCTTCTCCATCAGCGCCGCCAGGGTGGCCTTGGGATTTTCGGTCTTGAGAAGCGGACGGTGGTCGCGCTTGTTGACCCTTTCCCACAACACCTCGAGATCGGCCTTCAGCCAAAATGAAATGCCGCCGCGCGTAATGTGCCGGCGGGTATTGTCGTTGATGAAGGCGCCGCCGCCGGTGGAGATGACCTTGGGGCCTCCGCGCAGCAGGCGCTTGATGACCCGCGTTTCCAGCGCACGGAACTCCTCTTCGCCATAGGTGGCGAAAAGTTCCGATATCGTCATGCGCGATACGCGCTCGATTTCGACATCCGTATCAATGAACGGAACCTTGAGCTGCTGGGCGACCATGCGGCCCACCGCCGACTTTCCAGCCCCCATCAGCCCGACGAAGACGATGTTGCGCCGTCCGAGCTTTGCCCGCGCTTGCTCCCCGAGTGTGGCCGGGACGGATAAATTCGTTTCATTCATAAATTTGAAAGCCCGTTTGGCATGGATATCTGCAAATGTTTACGAAGCGTCAAGCCAAATTGCTGACTGAATTGCGGTGAATCACAATCATCGCCGCATGCGGCACGGGGCGGAGCGGCCATTTTGATCTTGTCGCCGCTTTCGCCGCACCGCATATAGATTTCGACCGCCACCCTTACGGAGCCGCCATGCCCACCCTCTTCCGCTTCACGATGATACTGGCGACCATCGCGGGGCTGATCTATGGGGGCATGGTGCTGCTCGTCATGGTCGTCAAGCCGCGCGACCGCGAGGTGACTGTGCGCGTCCCCTCCGAGCGGCTGAACCCGCCGGCGACAGAACCGGCAAGGCGCACCCCATGAACGGGCAACCGACGACAGGGCGCGACGGCGCGCGGCTCGAAAGTTTTCTGGAAATGATGAGCGCCGAGCGCGGCGCCGCCGCCAACACGCTCTCTTCCTATGAGCGCGACCTTGTCGATCTGCGTGAATTTCTCAGCCACCGCGGCCAGTCATTGACCGATGCCGCAACACCAGACCTTTCCGCCTATCTGACCCACCTTTCCACTCAGGGCTTTGCCGCAACCTCGCAGGCAAGACGCCTTTCCTCCATGCGGCAGTTTTATCGCTTTCTTTATTCGGAAGGGCTGCGCGGTGACGACCCGACCGGCATCATCGATGCGCCCAAGAAAGGCCTCGCCCTGCCGAAAACGATGAGCGTCGCCGATGTGAACAGGCTACTTGGGCTCGCGGCGCAAGAGGCTGCAACCGCAGGTCCCGGCCAGCTTGCCCGCATCCGCATGCATCTGCTGCTTGAGCTGCTTTATGCCACCGGCATGCGTGTCAGCGAACTCGTGTCCTTGCCCGTCAAGGTGCTGCGCCAGGAAGGCCGCTTCCTGATGATCCGCGGAAAGGGCAACAAGGACCGCATGGTTCTTCTTTCCCGTGCCGCCATCGAGGCGATGGAAAAATACGAGGCAGCCCGAAAGGCGCTCGTGCAGGAAAAAGACAAGGCGCCGAAAAAGGCCGAAGCCACGGAGAGCCCTTGGCTCTTTCCTTCCAGCAGCAGGCAAGGGCACCTACCCCGCCAGGTCTTCGCCCGCGACCTCAAGGACATCGCCATTCGCGCGGGTCTCACCCCGTCCGTGATATCGCCGCATGTCCTGCGTCACGCCTTTGCCAGCCACCTCCTGCAGAACGGTGCGGATCTGCGCGCGGTGCAGGAACTGCTCGGCCATTCCGACATTTCAACGACACAAATCTATACACATGTGCTGGAAGAACGCTTGCAAGAGCTGGTACAAACACATCACCCCCTTGCCAAACAGGGTAAAAACCTTGATTAGAGCGACCGGAACCGCCGGATAATCCGGTCAAACCTTGCGCAAAACGATCGGAAACGGATCTCATGCACAATTATCTCGACTTCGAAAAACCTATCTCGGACCTTGAGGGCAAGATCATCGAGCTGAAGAAGCTTGCCGATGAAGACGAGAGCATAGACACCTCGGAGGAGATCAACCGTCTGGAATCGCGCGTCAACGACGCGATGCAGGACATCTATTCCAAGCTGAACGCCTGGCAGAAAACGCAGGTCGCGCGTCATCCGCAGCGCCCCCATTTCGTCGACTACGCCAAAGCGCTGTTCACGGATTTCACGCCGCTCGCCGGTGACCGCAAATTTTCCGAAGACGCCGCCATTCAGGCGGGCCTTGCCCGTTTCAACGGTCAGCCCGTCGCCATCATCGGCCAGGAAAAGGGCAACGACACCAAGAGCCGCCTGAAGCATAATTTCGGCAGCCCGCGCCCGGAAGGTTACCGCAAGGCGATCCGTGTGCTGGAACTGGCCGACCGTTTCTCGCTGCCGGTCATCACCCTCATCGATACGGCTGGCGCTTATCCCGGTGTTGGCGCGGAAGAGCGCGGCCAGGCCGAAGCCATCGCCCGCTCGACGGAAATGTGCCTCAACGTGAAGGTGCCGATCGTCTCCGTCGTCATCGGCGAAGGCGGCTCGGGCGGCGCAATCGCGATCGCCACCGGCAACCGCGTCTACATGCTCGAACATGCGATCTATTCGGTGATCTCGCCGGAAGGTGCCGCCTCCATTCTCTGGCGCGATTCGACCCGCGCCAAGGAAGCCGCGACCAATATGAAGATCACTTCGGAAGATCTGAAGTCGCTCGGCGTCATCGACGGCATCATTCCGGAGCCGATCGGCGGCGCGCATCGCGCCCCGGAAACCGTCATCAATGCAACCGGTGACGTCATCGCCAAGGCTTTGGCCGATCTTTCCCAGCGTTCCGGCACACAGCTGCGCGCCGAACGCCGCCAGAAATTCCTGGATATCGGCCGGAACCTTTAAGCCCGGCCTTATTTTCCTTGAATATCGCCCCAACTCGGCCATAGTCCGGTCACATCAAAAGATGTATCGGTGGCCGCGGGGGCGGATCCGATTTGAGTTAAGAAGATGTAAACGGTTAATACCGTATTTAAAATACACACGGGACGGTGTAGAACTGCCGCCGCTTCGTGCCATCGTCTTTCGGATCAGATCATGCGTTTGACACATTTTGCACTTCTTGCCTGCACCGCGCTCGTTCTTGCCGGCTGCAACGATACGCTCGAAACCGTTGAGCGCGACGTCTCACACGTCAAGAACAAGGTCGATTACCCGCTGTCTCCGTCCATTCTGGCCGAGATCGACAAAAGGGGCATGGACCGTACCTCACCGATTATGATCCGCATCTTCAAGGAAGAAGGTGCCTTGGAAATCTGGAAAGCGAGGCGCGACAACCGTTTCGAGAAGATCGCCGGCTACGAGATTTGCGCATGGTCCGGCAAACTCGGCCCCAAGGTGAAAGAGGGTGACCGGCAGGCGCCGGAAGGTTTCTACAACCTCACTCCCGCTCATCTGAACCCGAATTCGAAATATTATCTCGCCATCAATACCGGTTTCCCGAACCGTTACGATGCCGCCAATGGCCGCAACGGCACCAATCTGATGATCCATGGCGCCTGCTCGTCCTCTGGCTGCTATTCGATGACGGATGCACAGATTCTTGAAATCTACGGTTTCGCGCGCGACGCCTTCAAGGGCGGCCAGAAAACCGTGCAGCTGCAGGCCTTCCCCTTCCGCATGACGGCGGAAAACATGGCTCGCCATCGCCAGAGCGAGCATCTCCAATTCTGGAAGATGCTGAAGGTCGGTTACGACAATTTCGAAGTCACCAAGCGCCCGCCGGAAGTGAATGTCTGCGAGAAGAAATATGTCTTCAACCAGCAGACCGAAGGCGGCAGTTTCAATGCCGCCGCCCAGTGCCCGCCGATGAGCACGCCGCCGGCACTCGCAAGCGCGCTTTCGAGCTATGAGAAGACCTATGATCTCGCCTATGCAACGGCGATGAAGAAATATGACGGCATGGCCTGGTACGACCCGAGCGAGGCGGAGCGCAAGGCGCTGGTGGCCGAAAAGCGCAAGGGCCGCGAACCCGCCTATGCGCCGACCGGCTCGGCGCTGAAAGCTGGCAAGCTGATGAAGGAAACGGAATATGCCGCGCTGATGGAGAAGAAGGCGCAGCAGGTGACGTCGTCCTCACCGGCCACAACCGCAACCGCCTCGGCCCTGCGCGGTCCGCGTCCTTCGGCTGTCCAGCCCGCCACGGCACCGCAATCGAACCCGGCGCCCGCGGCACCGACGATGGTTGCCTCGGCCACCCCGGCCGCAGCCGGTCAGACCGGAGCTGCCGCCCAGAGCGTCCCCGTTCCGGCCATGAACCCGCTTGCCTATTCCGCCGCACCGGCACCGGAAGCGCCGGAAAAGAAGCCGTTCTGGAAGTTTTGGGCCAAGGAATGAGCGAAACGGCCGAGATCGCTTATGATTTGAGGGGGCTTAAATGCCCCCTTCCGGTTTTGAGAAGCCGCAAGAAACTCGCAACCCTGAAGAGGGGCGATGTTCTGACCGTCGAGACGACCGATCCGCTGGCGGTGATCGATATTACCCATATGTGTAATGAAGATGGGCATAGTCTGGTTGAGACCACTGCGCTGGATAAGGGGCATCGGTTTCGAATTGTGAAGGGCGGGGAAACCGACATTTGACGGTGTCGCCGGTGGTTCACCCCCCTCTGCCCTGCCGGACATCTCCCCCTCAAGGGGGGAGATCAGCAAGATGCGCCGTCGCCACTACATTCGCAGCGGTTAAGATGGGCGAGACCTAGCCGCAAGTCGATCTCCCCCCTTGAGGGGGAGATGTCCGGCAGGACAGAGGGGGTGAACTACACCCATCGACCTAGGCCATCACGGCGCGACCTAAAACCGCAACCCGGAAACCGCCAACGGATTATCCGTCATCGCCTGCCTGTCCGGCCGGTCAATGCCCGGTGCACTTGTGAAGGCGGCGAACAGGTCTTTTACAAACGCCTCCGGCAAATCCTTCGTAATCAGCACCATGCGCGTACGCTGATCGGCCGGGTCCGGCCAGGCCGCGAGGCGCTCCGGCGTGTGGAAAATATTCTGCACCCCATGCAACACCAAAGGCCGGCCCGGATTATCCGACAGCTTGACGATCGCCTTCATGCGCAGGAGCTTTTCACCATGCGCCGAGCGCAGCAAATCCACGAACATGTCGATCGCCATCGGGCTGACCGGCTGGTCGTGGATGATCGAGAAGGACCGGATGGATGCGTCGTGCCGGTTCACATCGTGATGATGGTGATGGTCGTCGTGGCCGTCATGATGGTGGTGATGATCATGGTCGTGGTGGTGGTGATCGTCTGCCGCCTCTTCGCCCAGCCAGCGGCCGACATCCGCATTCTTGCTGCCGGCATCGTAAAGGCCGTTATCGAGAAGACCCGCAGCGCTCCAGTCGGTTTTGTCACCATCCTCAATTGTCGCGCGCGGATTAAGAATCTGGAGGCGGGCTGTCAGCGCGGAAATCGTGGCGGCATCGGCAAGAGCGCGCTTGGTCATCACCAGACGGTCGGCCACGGCCGCCTGTTTCACCGCCTCCTGATGGTTATCCAGAGTGGAAAGGCCATTCACGGCATCTACCACCGTAATCATGCCGTTCAGCACGAAATTCTGTGCGATAACGGGGTTGCCCATGACCGACTGCATGACGGGGGCGGGATCGGCAAGACCCGTGGTCTCGATGACCACCCGTTTTACCGGCTTCAGCTTGCCTGTCTGGATACCATCCATCAGTTCCGCCAGCGTATCCACCAGCTCGCCACGTACCGTGCAGCAGAGGCAACCCTCCGCCAGTTCGATGATGCCCTCGCCGGCGCTTTCGACCAGCATGTGATCGATGCTGACATCGCCGAATTCATTGATGATGATCGCCGCATCGCTCATCGCGGGATCCTTGAGAAGCCGGTTGAGCAGCGTCGATTTTCCGGCGCCGAGAAATCCGGTGATGATGGAAACCGGGATGCGATCGCGAGACATGACTTGCCTGTATGTTGATGGCCGCTCCGGCAGGTCACTGGACGACGCGAAACCCGGAGCCGCATGGAGCTAAAAGAAATCGCCTGAGGCTGGAAGCCACGAGCGACATTGTAATATCATAACATCATTGGCCTGCGAATACACAAAGTGCATCGCCACCCCGGCACTGGCCCCACAAGGCCGCCACCGACGATCAGAATGTCGGGCGCGGGATCGGGATCGGCACGTTCGCGAGTTCACCCTTGCCAGCTCCCTTGGCGGCATTCACCGCCACCGTCTCGCTGCCCGGAATGAGACCGGCGAAGGAATATTCCGGCGGGCGGGTCATTTCCTGCACGTAGGGCGAATGGATGACCATGCGGCCAGCCTCGTCGCGGCTTTCGCTGCGCACCTTGGCAGCCTTCGGATTGCAGATCTCGGCGCTGACATCATTCACGTCGCCGGTATCGCCATAGGGCGCCAGCGAGGCAAGCGAAACACCCTGGCCGGAAGGCGCAGTCAGCCCCATCTGCAGCAGATCGGCCGACTGGTCGGTGCGCCCGGCAAGGCTGTCCGCGCCCAGCACGACGGTGATGACAGAGCGGCCATTGCGCACGGCTGAGGATACCTGGTTGAAGCCGGAGGCACAGATGAAGCCGGTCTTCATGCCGTCAGCGCCATCGAAGCGGCCGACCAGCATGTTGAAGTTGGCGTAATTCTTCTTGCCGGTGCTGACGCCCTCCAGCGAGAAATAATGGGCATATTCCGGGAATTCCCGCTTGATGATCAGCGCCAGCAGCGCCAGATCCCGGGCGGTCGTATATTGCCCCTTGCCGGGCAGGCCATTGGCATTGATGTAACGGGTGGAACTCATGCCCAGCCGCTGCGCCTGCGCATTCATCTGCGCCACGAAATTGTCGCTGGTGCCGCCGATGGTCTCGGCGATCGCCACGGCGATGTCATTGGCGGATTTGATGAGCAGCAGCTTCAAGGCGCTGTCCATCGTCAGCTTCTGGCCCGGCTTGAAATACATTTTCGAGGCCGGCTGGTCGGCGGCCTTCTTGCTCATCACCACTTCCGTCTGCGGACTGATCTTGCCGGCCTTCATCTGTGAAAAGGCGATATAGGCGGTCATCAGCTTGGTCAGCGAAGCGGGATACCACTTGCGGAAGGCTTCCTGATGGGAAATCACCTTGCCGGTTTTGACATCGACCACCATTTTCGGATTGGCATTTGCCATGGGCGCCGCGGCCACGAGGCCTGCGGTCATGATGGCAATAGCTGCGGAGAGCCGCCGGGCGGCGTTTGGCGATTTAAAAGTCTGTGGCAAGGCTAGTCCTCGAATTCCCGTCTTCGGTCGGGGAATGGCAATATTCACCATATATGTCCTAGCAATGGCAAAGTACATTGATTACGTCAATTATGCGGCGCACTATCCACCACGGAGGATAGGATTTTACGACACGCCGTACCGATGAACCCAGGAATGAACGAATGCCGATTTTGAACAGAGCCGCCGAACTCCAGCAGGAAGTCAGCGAATGGCGGCATCACCTGCATGAAAATCCCGAGATTTTGTATGATGTCGACAACACCGCAGCCTTCGTTGCGGAGAAGCTGAAATCTTTCGGCGTTGACGAAATCGTGACCGGTCTCGGTCGCACAGGTGTTGTCGGCGTCATCAGGGGCAATCTTCCGGGCAATCGCACCATCGGCTTTCGCGCGGATATGGACGCCCTCCCAATTCTGGAGGAAACCGGCAAGCCCTGGGCCTCCAAAACCACAGGCGCCATGCATGCCTGCGGCCATGATGGCCACACGGCCATGCTGCTTGGCGCGGCCAAATATCTCACCGAGACCCGCAACTTCGCCGGCTCCATCGCCGTCATCTTCCAGCCGGCGGAAGAAGGAGGTGCCGGCGCGCTTGCCATGGTCGAGGACGGCCTGATGGAGCGTTTCGGCATCAACGAGGTCTACGGCATGCACAACATGCCGGGCATTCCGCTCGGCGCCTTCGCCATCCGCAAGGGCGGCATCATGGCCGCACCCGACAAGTTCTCGATAACCGTCAAGGGCCGCGGTGGCCATGCGGCCCAGCCGCACCGCACCATCGATCCGATTACCATCGGCGCGCAGATCGTCGGCAACCTGCAGATGATCGCCTCCCGCAACGCCGATCCGATCCGTTCCGTCGTCGTCTCCGTCACCCGTTTTCACGCCGGTTCCAGCCACAACATCATCCCCAACGAGGCCTTGATCGCCGGCACGGTACGCAGCCTGGATGAAACGGTGCGCGATCTCGCGCAGGATCGCATCAAGCAGATGGCGGAAGGCATTGCCCTTGCCAACGGAGCGGAAGCGGAAGTCGTCTACGAGCGTTATTGCCCGGTGACCTTCAACCACGCCACCGAGACCGACCACGCCATCCTTGTTGCCCGCGATGTGGCGGGCGAACCGAATGTCGACCCCGATGTCGATCCTTCCATGGCGGGTGAAGATTTCTCCTTCATGCTGAAGGAAAGACCGGGCTGCTTCATCTTCATCGGCAACGGCGATTCGGCAGGCCTCCACAATGCCGGTTATGATTTCAACGATGACGCCATCGCCTACGGCATTTCCTATTGGGTGAAGCTCGCCGAACAGCGCCTGGCGAGCTGATTGCCGGCGGAAGTGAAGAAAGCCGAGGACGAGATCAACCGCGATAAAGAACGCGGTTGATCCGCAGGCATCGTCAGGTTAAAGAGCAATTCAGTGTCCACGTAGCTCAGCAGGATAGAGCGCGTTTAGGGGCGGGAATGTTTACCGATCGACCTCAAAGCCCTGCATCAGCGGGAATTCGGGGGCCGGTAACATTACCGGTCGGAGATATCTTGCTATTGCTCGCCTTACTGTCATCGGATATGGGGTCATGAACTAACAGTTTGTCCACGTAGCTCAGTCGGATAGAGCACAGGATTCCTGATTGTAAATTGGGGGCTACGCAACGAAAGAGTGTAGTCGATTTGCTCAAAGTCGGGGAACGCTTCGCTGAACTCTCAGCATGCCAATCCCGAGCCAAGCTCCGGAGAAATCCGGTGAAGGTGTAGAGACTGGATGGGCAACACCTAAAGGCTCCGGCCCATGGTGAAGGGACAGTCCAGACCACGAACGTCCGCGGACGGCGGCGAAAGCCGAAGTGGTATGAATCCTGGGGTCGGAGGTTCGAATCCTCTCGTGGACACCAACTTTTCGCGCGTCGCTAGGCCGTGCCTGCATGGCCAATCTTGATTGCGCTCCGTAGGTTTGTCGCTATTTCACTTAGTCGGGTCGAAATGCGCCGATAGGTTTGCCCTTTGCCTAAAAATGGGTTTTTTACCGAACATCTGCGGAGCCTGCGGATAGGTAAGGCAATAAACGATCTGAACCGCGCCGGCTTTGCCGGAGGCTCCAACTTCTCGACTGGTTCAACCACCAACGACTTCTGGAGCCCATCGGAAACATACCGCCAGCCGAGGCTGAAGAACGCTACTACGCCATGCTGGACGAACCAGCTATGGCCGCATAACTTAAACCAAACGGCCTCCGGCAAACCCGGCGCGGTTCAATATCAATATCGGAAATGCCGTGAGTAGTTGGCAAATCGAACGTCCGGTTCCAAACGGTTTGAGCGATAGCGCCTGCGACCAACCAACAATCCGGTAAGGCTACGTTATCCCACCCATCGATGATTGGGCGAAGCAATGGACTAGCGAGAACAGCGGATCGAATTCCTTCGTACTGGTCCATCCTTGTGGTCTCCTTTCTTGTCACGAAACTTCCGATTAAAGCGACGCTTGTTTTCCTGACATCTGCGACGGCACAGAATAAGGAGTTCCACGGCGACCGAAATGGCCGGTGTTGGCGCTTCTGGGCCGTGGCGGCTATCGGCCCATTGCGGTCATGGCCGTCGTCGCAATCAGCCTCGAAATCGCTCCATTCCTTGCGATGGAATTTTATACCATCAGGGAAGTTAGACGTGCTGAAGCTTCCACGTCCGTCAGCTTTTGTTCTCGGAGACCATGTCGAGCAAAGCAGTTGTCGCCGCCCTTGTGTAGTCGGGAGCTGCAAGAACATAGTTGCTGTTGATAAACTGGTCAGCCGCCCCACATTCCGGGAGCGACCGCACATCGTCATCCGCAATCTCAGCTCGAAGCGCTTCACTGATTTTGAGTGAATCAATGAAGCGATATGGCCTACCGTGAAGTGCCCCGGCGATAGGAGCGATAGCACCGGGTATGTCAATGCTGACCTGTAGTTCGGCCGTAAATTTGCAGGCCTCCAAGAGTGCGTCCTCACGGTCTTTCCAGTTTCGTGCCGATAAGACCCGCTCAAGCATAGGTGCCAGATCGGCGGCACAGTCCAAGCGGACAAAGGCAGTACCTAGCCATTTCGGATAGGGCGCATACCGGCGCTCGATCAGCATACCAAGCCGCATGATGTTTTCGACCATACGGCTTGCAATTATGCGAGAGCCGATCTCATCGCCCACATCCCCGGTTCGGCCTACATAAGCCCGTTCTTCGGCAATACGACCCCACTGAGCCGCAAGTTTGTAAAGCCACACGTCGCGCGGAAAGTAGGCCATCCGATCTCGTAGCGCGGTGAGTTCGCCCAAGTCGTCTCGAAATACGCCCCCGGATGTCACCAGCAAGAAGAGTTGCTCGGGGTAAGATAGCCAGTCGCGCACGGTGAGGCCCGTGCCAAACTCGCGCCTCAAGAACTGCTTGCACCAAGCAGATAGCGTATAAAGCTCGACGCCGTGGTCTGAGCCCAACAAACCGAGTTCAGGATACGTCTTCGGCGGTCGAACATTCCGGGAAAAGCGAACAGACCAGCCTTCGAAGGTTGAGGGCAGGCCCTCGTCGAAACGGTGCATGAGAGCTTCGGCCGTTGAAGGAAAGCTATCTTCTGCCAGAAAGATTTGAACACATGGCCCGTAATCATGATCCGCTGACAGCTTCGTATCATAACCAAGAACCTCTGAACCCCACCCTATCCTGCATGCGCAGTACGGAAGATCGGGGAAATGCTCTCTGAGTACGGGCGCAACGAGGCTCTCGTAGAAGCGTCGTGACAGACCGATTCCAATTCCTTGGGCCATTGTGGCATTCTAAACAAAAACGCCTCGAAGGCGATACTGAGGTTCCGGCGAAAAATAGCAGCAGCCGCGACGGCCGCTTTTTGCGCTATCCTGCCAAGGCGACTGTTGGCGTAATCCGTCGAATCGGCCTTTGGTCCAAACCAGACAAACAGCTATGTTTTGGAAGAAAAGCGGAACACCAATTCGCTTCCCAAATCGACCCTCTCGATCTCCGAAATGTCCGAGGCAGCCAACATTCGCTCCCAAAATGCGTTCCCGGGTTCGTTGTTCGACATGACGCTAAGCTCCCAGATACCGGAGCGGCCATCGAGGAGGCAGGAGAATGCCTGTCGCCCGATTCCGGCACCCCGGAACAAGGGCAGCACATAAAACTCGGCGATTGCAAAGTCGGTGCCTTTTCCCGAGGGCGACCAAGTGTTCACCAGAGCGAACCCAACGGTATCTCCGTCTTTGACAATTAGGTAGGGCCAACGGTCGTCGTCGGTCCAGTAACAGTCAAAGTAAGGGTATTCGAGGTCGACATCCCCGTACTGACTTAACTCTACCAGATAACCAGAAAGCATATCCCGTAGTTCAGATTTCTTTGCCTCGCTGGCCGCTATAAGTGTGATCGTCATGATTCCCTGGCTCTTCGCGGTCATAGTGACCTGGTCTGGAGATAGCGGAGGCGGAGTGGTGTTCGGACAATCTGCTTCTGAGCCATAAACATCACGAAGCCGACGGCATCAATCGAGCTATATTTGCTGTGCAGTACCATATTCTTCACGGTGAAGCGGAAGCGATCTCTTTTAGGAGTTCAATGAACGCGCTGGTGCGAACGCCCTTCGGGTTCTGTTGTAAATCTACAGTCTGCACCACCACTAGACGCTTTGACGGCACAACAGCGATAATCTGCCCGCCGTAGCCGGAGGCGTAGAACGCGTTCTGACCCCAAGTATCTTCTGGAAGCGTCCACCACATGTAGCCGTAACCCTGCCGTATCCGCTTCGCCCACGAATAGGCAGTCGTCGATTCCCGGACCCACGACGCTGGGATGATCTGCTTAATGCCCCACTTTCCGTCATTAAGGAAAAGCTGGCCAAACCGGGCTGCATCGCGGGCGCTGAGCTGGATTGGATAGGCGGGATGCTCGGACAGCTTTTCGAGATCGTATCGGCCATCCTTGATCGAGAAATCCTCCATTCCGATCGGTCGAGCAATCCGCTTCTCGAATCCCGCGAAGATGTCCTCGCCAGTCTGTTGTCGATAGATAGTCCCCAGAACGTTAAAGTCCCAATTGTTATAGAACCAGAACGTCCCGGGCGGGTGACTTCCGCGCGCAGGGCGCTTGCGCTTTATGTCGGCGGTCTCGTGGGCGGCTGGATGATAGACACCCGACCGCGACATGAGCAGATCGCGAATCGTCGCGGTTTTCTCCTCAGCCGAAAGGCTGGGAGTATTGTCATCAATGCCAAGTCCGGAAAGACGGGCTGAAAGTTTGATCCGCCCCTCGGCAACCGCAATGCCGTAAAGAGCGCTGAGCACGCTCTTGCGAACGGATGCCATATTTACTTTGCGAGAGGTGTCACCCCAACGAGCGATCACCCGTCCATCCTGGATGATCATTACTGCGGTAGATTTGAGAGATTCCGACTGCAGACGCGCCGCCTCGAGCCGCTCCGTGGACCAGCCGGCGGTCCTCGGATCGATGTCCTCCCATGTCTGGGCGCGGGCTGTACCCGCAATGAAAATCCCAAGAAAAAAAAGGAATGCGAATCGTCGAATGAACATAACGTCTCCCTCTCCGACGAAGGAATGAACATCCAATAATGGCGGCTTTCCGGCACATCAATACGGGCGATAACCATCGGCGCGATTTCCGCGCAATCCATCGAAATTGGCGCACAGAAAGCCTCGATTGCTACCCGCCGGCATACAGATGCTGGGTGCCGCGAGCTGCTCGCGGCGCTCGGACGATACAGAAGTGGCAAATAATCCGAAACCAGGTCGAATGGCGCTTCGCAGAGATTTCCGCGCTGAACGATGGGTCGACATCGTTAAAATGTTCAGAGTCCGCTTGTCCGACGCGAAGCCCATGACGAAAGACGACGAACAGAATATCGGAGCGAGGGCAATAGTGACGCGGAAGCGCCTAGTGCCGTCATCAGCACGAGGCGGTTGGAAGGTCAAAGTGCAATAGCCCAGCCCGTCCAGGTGGAAGTTGAGCTGCGACTTGGCCGCCAGGATTGATGACTGCGGTCGGTCCCCACGAAACATGGCCGTCACGCTCCCCGAAAATGTCTGAAGAGGCCAGCCACAGGCCATGTTCTTTGCATCTGTCGCTCCGGACCGCGTTATGGATGTGCCGATACTGTTCTGCCCTCTCGCGAGGCATCATGTTATTTGCAGGACAGACGATCAATACGCCGCCTTGCTCAGCAATTCGCCTGGTGTTCTCCGAGAAATTTGTATCAAAACAAATGCTTATGCCAAACTTCAGACTATCGACGGAAAACACTGGCACCTCTGTGCCGGGCGTGAAAAAGGCTTCTGATTTGAGAAGATGCGCTTTCCGGTAACGCCCCTGCAAGGCACCGTTCTGGACGATCACGGCACTATTGAAAAGGCGTCCATCGTGCTTTTCAATAATGCCGAATACAACAGTCATGTCTGTAACTGGAAGCCGACCGAGAATGGATCGGAACTCAGATGAGGCCAAATCTATCGCGGACTGCTGCGCTTTGTTTTCATCGAGAAGATAACCTTGCAAAAAGCACTCCGGGAAGCACAGTAGGCGGGAACCGTGAGCCGATGCCTCGGTGATGATGTCGGCCGCATATGCCAGGGAGGCGTCGACATCCTGCCTGAATTCAGGTGTTTGCGCTGCGGCAATCTGAGTAGTGTTCACGGCTTCTGTCCTATCTCTATGATAATCACCTATGCCAGTTCGCATATCATAGCGTCCCTGCAAGGACGACAATGGGCCACGTGTTGCCTAACTTGAACATCCGCCACTCATAGTCACTCCTAGCATCGCGGAATTTCGAGGCGCTGACATTACGGGAAGCTGACGGTCGCATGGAGCCAGACAGCCCAACGATTCAAACTAATCATGCCTATTGACCTCAGGGCCTGTTCAGGTTGCAAATTTAATGTGCGTGGAGGTCGATGATGACAAAAATATTGTACGACGGTGATCTACTGGACAGCTCATTCATGAACGTCGCGATTGAGGCGGTAGAGAATATCCTTCGCGACCGCGCACATGGCCAGACAATATCGCCACCTCGACACCATGTCTCGTTCGCCGGGCGGGGCGATCTGATCTTTACCGTTGGAGGCACCCTTGGCGAAAAACCTCTCGCTGGCTTTCGGGTATACGGAACATTTGAGGGCGCGGAACACCCGCAAATCGTTGCCGTTTGGTCTGCCGACGACGGGCGGCTGAGAGGGCTTATTCTCGGGGAACGTCTCGGCGCGATCAGAACCGGTGCGATAGGGGGCGTCGCAATTCGGCACCTCAGTTCACCTGATGCCAGCGTCGTGGGGGTACTGGGTAGCGGGCTTCAGGCGCGAAGCCAGCTTGAAGCTGCAGTTGCCGTTCGGAAAATCACTTCTGCTCGCGTTTACAGCCGCGACAAAACCCGGCGAAGCCTTTTCGCACGGGAAATGGAAGCGGACCTGGGAATTGAGATAAGGCCAGCGGACAGCGTTTTTGAGGCCGTGAACGACGCTGATATCGTCATCTGCGCCACGTCCAGCAACGAGCCCGTTGTGCATGCGTCCGATCTGAAGCGCGGTGTGCATCTCAACACGGTTGGCCCTAAAACGCTTGAGGGATACGAACTCGGACTCGATATCGCGGATATGGCAAGCACTATAGCGACAGATTCTTCCGAACAGACGCGAGCCTACACCTCCCCCTTCTTCCTGAACGGTTCAGGCAATGAGAATCGGATGGTGGAGCTTTCTGATATCGTTGCAGGAAAGGTGCCCGGCCGGACGTCAGCGGATCGAATGACCCTGTTCTGCTCTGTCGGGTTGGCGGGTACTGAAGTCGCGGTCGCCTCGGCGATCTTCGACAATTTGTAATCCCGACGTTCGCTACGCCCGAGCTACTACCGTTTATTTTCGGCTCCCGACTGGCGAAACATGGCAACTCGATACCTTGTTCGATAACTCCACGGCTTGGCTCTGTCTATGGTCTTTAGCCGTCACGGATCATCGCTCGATCAATCGGGATTTGAGGCCGTTCGGGTAAAGCTTTGGTCCCCCCTCAACGTCGAGTTCTCGTAGATCATACCAAGCCGCCTCCATTACGGTACCATCGTCCTCTTGGAATCGGATACGATCTTGTGCCTCGAACGCCCCCTGAGGAAATACCAAATCAAAAATGAATAGGATTTCGTGCCGAGGTTGCCCCTCGTGGACGAAGACGTTCTCAAGAACAATAGGCCCGCCGATAACGTTAACGTCGGTATCAATTTCCTCTTTGAACTCTCTTACAACCGCGGCTTTCGCTGTTTCGCCAAATTCTACGCTACCGCCAAGCGGCCGCACTCCCTTGAGGTGGCCTTCCCTATCGTAAACCTCAAACGCCAGGAGCCGAGAGCCTCGCCAATGTAGGCCGAGGGCCTTGATACGGATAACAGTTGATTTGGAAATTGCCGTCATCCGTCACGGCTACAGTAGAGGCCAGTTGTTGGCAACGGTTCAAATGTGGTCACCCCACCCCGACTTCAAGATGAAGTGGCTGTAGCATTGCTGCGCTTTGTCCCGATCCGTAGAAACTTTTCACATCCCCAAACTTGCCTCACAGCATGGAATTCGAACTCGACTGATAATACAGAGAGATATCCATCCCCGTGCCAAATACCGTCGTGGCGAGATGTGTCTTAGCGGTGATCGAAGTGCGACGGGTGGTGTAAGCTCAACGAAACGGGAGGGGTGAATGCTGATTATTTTTGGTGGGCTACCTGGCTCGGGCAAGAGCACTGTTGCACAGGCTTTGGCCCTTCGAACCGGCGCGTGTTACCTGCGCGTTGATACCATTGAACAAGCCATCAGCTCGTCAGCACCACTCGCAGACCGACACGATGTCGGACCTGCGGGATATGTTACGCTTTATCGGGTGGCCGAGGACAACTTGCGTCTGGGCCGGACCGTCATCGCCGACTCCGTCAATGCTATCGATCTTACCCGGGCTGCATTCAGAAAAGTCGCGACCGAAACCGGCAGCGGCTTCATTGAGGTTGAAGTTGTCTGTTCGGACGTCACAACACATCGCCATCGTGCCGAAACGCGATCACCTGCCATTGAAGGTCGATCAAACCCAACGTGGGCCCAGATACAGGAACTTAACTTCGAGCCGTGGTCCCCTGATCTGCGTGTGGATACGTTCCACATGTCCGTCGAAAAATGCGTTTCGGAGATCATAAATCAGCTCTGACTTAGTTGCCGCGCTCAAGACCAGTTCACTCACCATCCAATCATTCCAACAACATCGGCAACACGCTGAACAGTTTTGTGCGTGACCTCCATCCGGTAAGAAGGCCATGCCGACATACGACAACGCGACCACCGGAGGTGAAAGTTATGATGAATTCGCCGCCGATCAGAATTCTAACTCCGCGTCTCGTGCTGCGGGCTGCACGTACCGAAGATGCCAGGATAGCCCACTAGACTTCGTTCCGGCCGATATCAATTGGCAGAACGACTACCGGGATGGCGTTGTTTCTTATCGGTCGTTTTTCGAAAAATGCCTCTCCAACGATGTTCAGCTAAACGAACGAGCCAGAATTCCGATCGAGTCGTCCCCTGCCGACTTGATCCTTGTCGCTGGTGGAGACGACGCGCTTTGGCCATCAGGAGATTTTGCGGGACAGATACTCCAGTCGAGGCAGGCCCATGGCAGGCAGGCTACGCTGATCTTCGATAAAGATGCTGGGCATCGCATTCTCCTGCCCGGCGAGACGACACGATCGAAACTCCATGCCCGTGGCGGAACCGACGAGGCGGATGCGAAGCTCGGGCGGAACGCATGGCGAGCGATTAGGGAATTGCTGTGAGGGCGTCAGCCGGCAATGTACACGTCCTTCAAAAGGACAATGCGTGTTTATCGAACGCGGGGAACTACGGGATTTTCCAGAAAGCGCCGTCGGAAAATTCCCGCAACAACCACACCCAGTCCAAATCCGGCAATCGATCTTGCTAGCAAAAGGTCAGGCAAGGAATACGACACAAGCCAGTAAAAGCCCCCAAATGCCAGGAATAATGTTGCGATAAGACTAAGCTGGCCGTCCGTGACCGCCCGACGAAAAGCCACAAAATGAAAGCCGACGACGCTCCCCACCAAGCATGGTACAAACTGACCGACAATTATAGTTGGCTTTGCCGTGAGCGCATCCAGGAGACAAAAGACGAACGCCAGGAATCCACTACCGAGCAACTGCAAAACAACGGCTCCAATAAGACGTGTTCCGCAGGGATATTTGGGTTTCGAATAGCGAAAATACCTCACCACGACATCCTCCCTGAAGGCGCGTCGCCTTCGATGCTATGCGACCGCCTTAAAATTGGTACAACCTCAAGTTCAGTTGGGGTCAAGGGAGGAAGTGGTGTGATTTTCCGTAGGTTGCGACCAGGGCGCAGAAGCGTCTTTAGAGGAAAACCACTGACGTTGCACAAATAGTCAAGGCGACGATCCAATACGACGGAATCGGAAGGAGTTAACATGCCCGACCTGCATTATGAACATCCGGCAGTTCCGGAACTTCAGTTTCGGGACACACCGATCGGAGCATTTCTCCCCGACCTTTTCGACATGACGTAAAATTCACCAATAAAATCAATAATATTTCTCGACATAGCGACAAACCTACGGAGCGCAATCACAATCGCTGTGCCTCCGCAAGCCGTACCCGAACTCTCTATCCTCATCCACAACCGTCATCGCGATCCCACACTAAGACTGCCGATCGCTTACCTCGGGCCGAACTGTCCGGCCCATCGCGCAAAGCGAGAATAGACCCGGCCGCCCTCGCTAATCTGGCTTTTGGTTCCGCAGTTTATCTACCGATCTGAAATCCTCGACGAGCGTCTGCAGGTCGTTCAACATCTCGGTGTCCATAATTATCGTTCCTATCGCCGATTTCCTACTGACCTTCATCCCATCCTCATCCAGGGTAAACAAGCCGGAGCGCACCCGATCAAGCCACAATTCAAGAGCATCAATGATACGACTCGAACCTGCGGGAATCTGATCTGCATCAACTGGAACGTTATCCGTAATTAGCTTTTTCAGAGCGTTGTTACGCTGATGGACCTCTTTGAGATGCCGGTACAGTTCGTCAAACACGTGCTTCGTGTTGGCGTCTGCATCGCTAAGGTCGACAGAAGGAAGTTCATCGACTGATAGCGCATCGTTGGCCATGATGTTGGTAATGTCATGGTAGGCTCGCTTCCATATGCGCATCATATCGGCATAGGCATTGTGAATTGTTCGCGCGCTCGGGAATTCTGCGTCTGCGTTTCCGCCTTCCTCCGCCACCAGGGCTGCCGTCGGAAAGTAAGGTGTTTTCTGCCTGCTAACCAAGGCTCTGCACACGGCAGCAATCTTCAGGTAGTTAGCTTTCGCTACCGCCCGCTCGGGGGGCAACGCCTCGACTATCAGCTCAGAAGACTTTTCTGCGATTTGAATAATCGCACCTTTTCTCGACGCCATTACCGCACCCCATTGTGTTCGAGGCTCTTCAGCGAGGAATCCGTGCCGCCTATTCCGAGCGGAACTGCATCCGACAGAGCACGGCTTATCAGCGCCTTGACCTTCCCTGCGACTCGAAGGTCCTGAAGGCGCTGGCGACCGTCGCCCAATGCAGCTATGTCGTGAGCTTTCAGGCGGCCGAGCATCCATTCAGACAACATGTCCCTGGCTCGCTCACGCTGGCGGTCCGTGATATCCACTCGTAACCCGAGGGGGTGTTCTCCAGCATTGTGCATTACGAAATCGATCCATCGATTCCGCTCGGCAATCATAAGATCGTCCCCCAAAACCGGATACACCTTGGCGACCCGCGCCAGCATCAAAGCCCGGACGAACTGCGGCACCTCCACATATTCGACAATGGAACGGCGATCGTTACCCACAAAGGCAATCTCGCTTTTCAAATCGCCCTCCTCCGCCTTCGACATGATTTCAACACTTGCAGCCAGCAACATCTCCACATTGAAGATTGCTGTTTCGTTCAGTTCCTGCTCGTCTTTGTTTGCGATGAGATCGGCCTGTAAGGCGTCGGATGCCGTCGTTTCCTCCGCACGGGTTATCAGTCCAGCCCTTCTCTGCTCTCGCAAGAAAGCGGCCTTTTCGTTTATTTCAGTTTGCTTCAGTCCAAGGTATTGTCGCTTCGCACATAGCTTGCCGCCGTACAATTCGAGTTGTGGTATCCATGGCGGGCCACTGACAAAATGACGGCACATGATGCAATTGCGCGAGCCAATATCTCCATGCACACCGAAGGAGCCGACGGACCGGTTGTCGGCACGAAGTTCAGGTCCGCCATCAAAGCAGCGGGTTCCATCGAACGGGCACATCCCGATATCAACGTTGCAAAACTCGATTTTCGATGGTGATTCTACGGCCGCGGCAATTGCGTCGGGATGAACCGATACCGATCGGCGACGAGCATCTTCATAGCTCAGTTTCTTGAAATCGGTAACGAAGTCGTTGATTTCTTTTGCCTTCGCCTCCACAGCCGCTTTGGAAATCATCGTATTGATGGAAGCCGGATCAAACTCGAGGTAATAGAGCGTCATCATCAGGCTCGCGTGGCCCGCAACGAATTTACTCAGCAGGTCTAGCGACATTCCACCACGACGAAGATCGGTTAGACCTCGCACTCGCATCCCATGAATGTTGTAGATCGCCCCTTGAGGTTGACCCGTCTTTTCCTGGTAGCGAACGATCGTTACCTTGTTGTCCGGGTTTTCCAGATTCCAGCGACGCTCAACTTCAACCATGAGCATCTGCCAGGCCTTGTCGATCTCCGAGGCTGTGGGAAGCCGACCGGCCCATGGCCTCTTAGACGTCGGAAACAGCCTTGCTATGGGCAGAATTCTTGGTAATCGTTTCTTGGTAGCCTCTGGATAGTCATCCGGGTTGTCGAGGTACTGTTCCGGGGAGATTGCCTTTTTGATGGGATTGTACCGGGCCTGCCACTGGCGCAAGTGCCAGAGGCGTTTGTGCGAATCCTCGTGTTCCCACGGAATTTGGTAAGGTTCGCCAGTTTTATTAGTGTTGACGTGAAAGCCCGTGATGTTCGGGACCGTGTCTTCAAACCTGTATGCGAAGCCTCTGGTTTTCATTGATTCGAGTTTCTCCCGTCACGAGCGCGATGACTGTTCGGAAACGGCGTTTCGCTATCTGCAGCATGCCGCAGCTGCCACCGCTCAAGGTCCTTGCCCCTGCTATCGGTGTTCACGAAGAGCTCCGTGACACTGTGTCGAGGATATCCGACCGCATATTTCACCCGTTGAGCCGCCAATTGGTGAGACAAAGGGTAGAGAGCTCCGACAGGTCTGCCTGATTTATCCCGCTTGATGAGCACGATTGGATCGCCTTCGTTTTTGAGGTTCCAACGACGCTCGACCTCCACAAGAAGCATCGTCCACCCCTGCTCGACCTCGCGTATCGTTGCAATACGACCCGGCATGGGCTGTGTTGGCGTGGGAAAGAGGCGGGCCAGCGAAAATATCCACGGCAAATCCTTCAGTTTTTCCGGAGGATATCTCTCCGGATGCTCGACGTATTGGTGCGGAGCGTGGGGCGCAGTAATTGGGTTGCGCTTTTCTTGCCAACGGCGAAGCTGCCATAGCCGTTTACCGAGGCTTGGACTTTCACCAGGACCGCTGCCTGGATCAGCTTCCAATTTTGAGATTGGGAGCCCAGTCATCGATGCGGTGCGGGCGTTCAAACGTCGCAGTTCCCATGGTTTCATCTTCCGCGCCCCTCTTCGATTTCCCAGTAACCTGCCAGGGGGCTAGTGTTCGGCTCCCATGTCATCGTGTCACCGTTGAACATCTCGAGGTCACCTTCGCCGGAGTCCAGTCGACGCAGCTGACCCATCCGCAGCGGTAGGTCCATCGCGGTTCGGAGGAGGGTCGGAATCACCGGGCAGTATATTTTCTGACGCTTACCATCGACTTCTACGAACTCATGGAAGTAGCCCGATTGACCAGGCCATCCGGTCTCTCCTTCGTCTAAGATCGCTTTCGCAATGGCATGCAGTTTTCCTGGCAACGGTCTCGACGCCGTTGTCCGCCTCTTCGGAGGACCGGCTTCGACTTCATTTTTCAGTAAAGCGACATCACGTTGTTTGACGAGGGAATGGAAGACGACACCTTGGTGTTCTTCCTCGAGTTGACCTATTGTAAATTCCAGAAATCGTTGCGCACGGGCGGCATGCGCTTTTATGTAGGGCGTCACCTTCCCGGTCCTTTCGATTAGAAAATCGATGAAGGATGGTTTGCGGTCCTTCTCCTGTAGTATTTCCGAAAGAGGCCCGTCGACGCCGATGCTTTCGAAGTAGGCACGGACATCAAGAACCATCTGTTGGCGTGACTTTGGCCCGTCCGTAGCCTGCTGGTCGTAGTCGGCGTAGCGGCGAGTGAGCTCCCGATCCAACTGATCATTGCTGTTACACATAAGCGTCCAGACGCGCCGAGTATGGCGATGAGGACCCTCGGCCTCCCTATCCTGTCCAGTCTTTGCCGCGAGCGCTGGATCGCTTCTGATTTTGGCTAGGCCGAGAACAACCTCGCGCATGCACTGAAATCCGATTTCCCCGGCTCCCCAGAGTTCACCTCGCCAGCGTGTGCCGTTGTCACTGCGGAAGAAGTCAACCACGGCATGAATTGCTTGGAGCGGGAACGCAGCAAAGTTCTCCTCTCCAATCGTACAGAGCGCAAATACAGCGATAATTCGGGCGATTTCAGATGCATAATTTCTTTGGCTTTGTTTGGTCACACGTTCCATAAAAGCGAACGCACCGGCTTCATGGAGGGCGTCCCACATCTGAGCCCCCAGCTCGGTCTGTTTGACCATTTCTAGGACAACGAGTTTGGAAGGCCGCTTGTCCTTCTCATAGAAGAACGACGGAGAGAGACAGACGTCGGAGTTGATAACCAAGTCTATTTTATCGCATATCTCATCCGTAAGTGGCTTGTTCTTGGGGTAGGCTTTTAGAATCGACAAGGCCTCGGTGATGTTGCCATCCAGCACGACGTTTCCTGACTGCCCGATGTGACGGGTGGTGAGGTTCACCCAAACCTTCGTTCCGCGTATCTGCCTCATTTCAAAAGCCTTTCTGCTGGTAGTGACTACGGAAGTTCGCAACGGAGTTCATGATTTGAACCGCCATCTCGGGCACGTCCGGACGCTCGGCACTTTTCTTGATGATCTGGTTGAGCTCGCTTGAGCTGAGCCGCGTATAGGCCAGCTGACTGAAGACGCTGCGGTGGTGCATCGCTTGTTGGATTATGTCGGGTTCAAGCTCGAGCGTTCGCAGGAAACGGCCATACAGGTGGCGCGGCCCGTGCGGGGTAGTACCATTTGCCTTCAAAACTGCGAGATTGGGATCATTGTAGATGCGCGCCAACCGCCCAATACCTCGGTTCCATGCGCCCTTGAACGCCGACATCGTGTAGGGATCACCGATTTGTCGTCCACCGACATCGGTCGAATCCCGCGGATTGACGAACAGAAACGGATGATCTTTGAGATGGGGTGCGCGGCCGCGCATGATTGCCGGCCTTATCCGTAGGATGTAGTTGCGCAATAATTCTGTGATCCGTTCAAGTAGGTCGGGAATGGGCAGCCAGAAGATGGGCGTTCCTACGTCGTCACCCAGAACGGATTTCCAGCCGGCTTTTCCTGCCCCCGACTGCTTTGTGCGAGGCAGCATTTTGTAGCGATTCAGCAGAAATCCCTGGCGATACGTACTCCGATTGCGGTCGATAATTTTTCCGAACTCGGGATTATGCATGAACACCACTGGTTCATCCGCCATGAACTGCACGTCTGATACGAAGAAGTGGAATGGCTCACTCGAGCGAAGCCCGCCCGCTAGCAAGATATGCGCGATCAGCTGTGCGGCATGGTCGACCTCGCCGTCGTCCGTCCGAAAGGCTTCGAACAAAATCGGCGAGAAGTACTTGGCTGGAAAGGAATAGATTGGATTCGAGCTGCGGTCATGAGTACCGGTGGTCGCGGTGAATCTATGCGAAGGTGCCCTCTCCTCGCCCCCGAGGTAGCTGAGGAAGCTCTTTTCTTTGCGTATAGCGAGCTCGGCTGCCATCCGGAAAGCGTTGACCGGATTTTGCCTCACATCATCGACGGAAGCGGCAAACGTCCAGCGCTTGGAGCCAGTATTTTTGCCGAGCCATTCGACGTAGGAAGATACTGCTCCGAGCAATTTGTCAGCTTCTTTGCCACGAGCATGCCAAAACAGATTTGATCGATCCGTTTTCGTCCCGTTTTCGTGGAGATCGACTGTCCCGTGGGCGACGTCCAGAGCGAACTGTTTAAGCAGGTAGCGCTCAATGGGCTCGCCCGTGTCCGCCCGCTGTTCATGCGAAAGTAGATTGAGGCGCGACACCGAAGACTCGATCATCAGACCGACACCCCGCGCATGAAGGAGACGCCACTGGTGTGACCGGGCGGTGTGTTCTTCGAAGTAATCCAGAAGGGTCTCCAGTCTGACAACATGCAGATGGTTACCTTCTGGCACAATGAAGTAGAGAACAGGCCATACGAAACGCCTGGTTCCTCTAATCACGGTTTGAGTGACATAGAAGAAGTTAAGGCCGCGCTCGAATGAACGGAACGCCGGCAGGCTGGCGATCTTCTTAATTCTTCTCCTTGCCCTGCGGTTCTCGCCGCTCGGCACAACGATGTCTAACATTGGCACCTAGTTGTTTGGTTGGCTCCGAATGGACGCGCGATATCGCTGCGCGCACGTATCCGGACGCTCGAATTGAAATGAGAGGTTACTGACGACGCCCGAAAGACCCGGTCGCTGCCTGCCTAGTGGGACATTCTAAGTGACAACGGACCTAGACCCGGATTGCGCCTCATGGAATTTGGCTGCGTCGAGGTCTTCGATTTCGGCAACCGAGCATTCCCCGGAGTGTACAAGGTTCCATCTGGCAAGCGCCCGCCCCAAAGCGCTGTCCTCGGAAAGCTCAACTCCTTGTAAAGATTTGCTGAACGCTCGCCCAAAGCCGGAGACCACACAGTTTCGGCCGACGAAGCCGGCGAACTCACGCATTGACGCGTCCTTCGGGCAGCATATGGCGTGCCGCGTCTCAATCTCGAGCGACAACAACTCTTTATCTCGACTTACCACCCGGCTCGCCGTGGATGCCTCTTTGCCTTTGTCAATAATTTCATATAGTTGCTGATTGTCTAACGTAATATAGTACGTCGTTGCGTCCGGAACGCGGTGCTTGTAGTTGCCGCTACGAAAATTGCGAATTGATTTCCTGGACATGATTTCCTCCGATTGGGTGATAGTCCAGCGATTGGTTAGACCAAGCTGCGGGTTTTTCCCTGTATTCGGCTTTGGGGTTCAGAACGGCAGGAGAGCCTCGAACTCCATTTTGTCGGATTCCATCTTGTCGAAGCGCTTGAGGGCGTCGAACGCGCGCCGACGGAATTCCTCGTCATCAGTGCGGAAGGGCATATTTGGAAGGCCAGTACTCATCGCTTTTCCGAACGGTGAAGTGGCTTCCACGAGGGCCATAAAGTAACAAAAATCTAACACTACCCGATACTCAACGATTAGATCGTCAGGCAGAGCATCGTCCCACCCCCCGGGGGCTAGTTGGCCGACGCGTGTATGAAGAAACTTGAAGAGGAATGCCTCCAACTCGTCTTCGTTCGCAAAGGCAATGCTATGATGCATTCTCCACACTTCGTATGCACGAAGGGTGACCCGCAACATGTCGCCGAAGGTGTAGTTCTCTTCGATCACCCGTACATGCGTCATGGCGGCCCATAACAAGCTCTCCGGCGGGACTCCAAGCGCTTGCGATTCCGGCTCAATCGAGTGATAGAAGTTCACGGTTAGTGCGTTGACACAGCGGTCAATATCAACGTCTTCCATTCTGTCGATCAGGGGGGTCGCCTTCACCCAATCCGCGGCTTCAAAAAGTGCTGCATCCTCAACTTCAGGAGGCAAGAGATACTTTTTCCGCCATTGATCGAAAGCGTACTGAAGGTAACGAGCCTGGAGCTCTTGCGCATGGCCAACCCACGCGAGCCCGCGGCTGGTTGCCTCCACACTGAGTGGCGCACAGGTATCGCCGCGTAGGCTCACCCGTTGGTTCGTTTTCTTCATACCAGTGGTCTCCCTCGATTAGAGTGCGCAGTCGATTGCGTGCGACGTACGCAAATCGTCGCTTTGAGTTGACAGTGAATGGTTCGGTATTGGGACCTTGAATTCCCCGAATTCAGGAACCCGAATGAAAGACTTCGCTTCCCGTGGATTTGCCAGGCATATGTGCGGGGTCTTCAATTCCCCCTCTAATCCGGGGAAATATAAACCCCACAGGCTCCCACCGAAAGTAAGGCTGTTAACTACGGGCTGGTGCCCGTTCGAGAGCGAGTGTCTCTACTTCGCGAAAAGATCAACCGCTCTCGCTCCCACTTTTTGTCTGCGGCGGAGAGTGCCTTGAAATCGACCAGCTTTTCGGCCTACGGATGCTTTCAGCGTCGAACACGCTATCGGTTTGATTTTCGTAGCAAAGGTCCGTGGTATGCCGTCCGCCTACTTTGTCCTGAGGCCGCTCGCCTGAAAGCGTCCCGCTGCCGAGGAAGCCATCGCTCCCCGAGATTTGCACTTTTTCTCATCATTTTTCCCGCTTTCCGCTACCTAAGTATGACCTAGCGCCCGAGCAGGAAGGCCCACTCGTGTTCCAGACAGCAGCCAATAAGGCGCAATTTTCCCGGGTCACCGTGACTGATCGGTGTCAAAGGACGCGATTCGATTCGCCGACATGCGGAGAAAGAAACAAAGGATGTATCTTCCCGCGGCAGTCGACGCTCGATTTCCATGATAATTGGGGAGCTATAGTGACTAAGCCATTATTATAGCTACAAAATATCCCTACAGGTGGATACAGGAACGCCACCGAATTTCGGCGGGCAAAGTTGTAGCGTGGGGAAAGTGAGCATGGTATATATGCATCAAACTGGTGTCCTCGTCTCAGAAGGGTCACTGTTTAGGGAGGCGGATGCACTGCAATGCATCCGCCTGCCCGGACTGATTCGTTCGTTTCCCCAACATACGCATACTGCCGATCCTCCCGCAAGCCGCAAAGATGAATTGAGAGAGGGAAAGATTGTCGCCACAGAAACCCAGCTTAGAATTCCTCGCTTCCCTCAAGGAAAAATACGCCGCAAAAGAGCGGGAGGCGCGCCGGTTAAAGGACTACCTCAAAACGCTCCAGGCCACGATGGCCAACGATGCGAGGTTCATCCAGCAAGTCGAAAACTTCATACAGACCGAGGATTCCGACGTTGACGCACTGGTCGCGGAGGTATCAGCGCTGATTGGCAGCCAAAAGCATACGGGGACCCAAGCGATACCGCGCACCGAGCAGTTGGAGACTTCCACACAGAGGAAGGGGCGTAAGCCTCGTAGGAAGGCACCGGCAGGTTCGGAGTCCGACCGCATACGGGAACTCGCTGCCGAGGTGCTGAGGGGCGCTGGCCGAATCCTGTCGGGCCCCCAGATATTGAATGCCATCGACGGGACTGGGTACGTGTTCAGCTCCAAGAACCCGACAGAACTGCTCAAGAAGGCGCTGCAAGACTCGCCGCTGGTGGTGCGCAGGGGACGAGGATACTGGCTGGCGGGCGTCGAACCGCCCGAGGAGACGGGTACAGAGCATCTCAGCGTATCGCGCCATCGGCGGCGGGCGTAGTTACAGATCGCCACGGGCGTCACTGGCGCTGCTCGCGGCCTGCCTAAACTCACTGCATGCACGAACCCTCAGGCTTCGCCCGGAGGGGCCAGCCACGAATCCGGAACGAGTGCGTCACCGTCTCGCCACTCGGCAATAGGCACGACGCCCACAAGCTCGCCCCAAACATCAGCGCCGGCATGGTCAAGTACAATTGCCTGCAACTGGCCCTTTGCGAGTACGATCTCGTCAGCGATCGCCGAGAACACTCCTCTAACGGCAGCAACATCCTGGTTGCGCGTTCGGCCCGGAGCGTCCCGGCCCGGTTTGTCAAACCCCGACGGAAAGTACACTTGGCTTGGTTGGTCATAAACTAGGAATCCCGGGACACAATGATCCGGAAGCTCGCGGAAGAAACGCTGGAGCGACAGAGTTACCGCGACGTGATAGGCGAGCCAGTTTGCGCCACTGCCGATTTCCCATAGGTAGTCTTTGCGGTCGGGATGCACGACGCGGACAGTCAGGTCATCAATCAAGACCTCAATCGGCGCGCCTGGCCATTCGCCATCCAGTTTGGGAAGGATGGAAGCCGCGATTTTGGCGACGTACAGAAGTGCGTTCTCGGTACGCCTACGCACCTGCTGCTCGGAATAAATCGCCTTCTGTTCGTCAATTAGCTCCTGAAGTCGGCCAATCTCGTCCGCCTGTGCGCCACCATCCTCTGCGCGCTCGAATGTCTCAAGCGCCTGTTCCAGGCGGCCGAGGAAACGCTCGACCCTGTCCCTTCGGTATGTCACCTCCCTCACTTCGTCTGATCGGCGTTCAAGGATCGTTATCTCTTGACGAACTGCGGCCAAGGCTTTCGTGGCGTCGTCCAAGTCCGCCCTTATCCGTAGGCGTTCCTTGTCGAACGTGTCGGACAGGCTCGGTTGTGTTCGCAGCTGGATTTCGATGCCAGCCAGCGCCTGAACGAGTGCGTCGATTTTCTCGCGACCATCCGCAAGTACCGCTATGGGGTCGTTGTCGGCCTCCGTCCTCGACTTGAGCCAGTCCGCGATTTCCAGTCGGTCCTTTTGGATGCGGATAGCGCCGCCATATTTTCTGCTACTCTCTACGAGACGCTCCACCTCTCCAAGGTGTTGCCGGAGAACGGAAAGCCTCGCTGCGGTTTCCGATTCCCGATTTTGCAAGACCTCAAGCTGACGCAGCGAGGGCTCGATTGAGTCGACTGTTGCGTATGATGTTCGGGTATCGGCACGGGTGGAAGCACGAAGAAGGTCGATCGTTTGGTTCGGATCATCCTCAGGAATTGCCGTCCCCTTGGGGAGCAATCCGAGTTCCAGCGCCTGTCGGAGCCATCCGCTGGTCTCAGCTTGCCAGGCACGGACCGCCTTTTTGACCGTGGACAAACCGGATTCTGCTTGTCTAAGAAGACGTTGCAGGCGGTCAATCTCCCATCGCGCTGCAACCATCTCCGGCGTCAAAGCGCCGAGGACGTAGGGGAATATTGCCTTTAGCTTCTCTCGATGCTCGGTCGTGTCCGCTCCGAAATACAGGGCAAGCGGGTTCGCAACGATGTACTGAGGCTGAAAGTTGAAGGCCATCAGATCGCGAAAGCTTACGCGACTTTGATACGCAACATCCGCATCCGGGTTGATCCGGAGTCGCGACAGACCAGACAGCTCACCAAGCTTGCGTTTGACGATGTCCGCATTCGTATTCTTCTCAGTGATCCGATCGGGGATTTCGATCTCGTCACCTTCGAGGAGGTACATATCGCCGGTCTGCTTTGCCTCGCCCGGCTCTCGTCGGGCCAATAGCTTTTTACCTTCGAGCGTCTCGATCACGATACCGAACCATTCGCAGGTTTTACGTATGGTCCCGACCGGGATGCTGCATTTCCCAGACGCCAGGCAGTAGTCGATGATCGGGATTACCGCTGACTTTCCGGTTTTTGACGCGCCAGTGATGACGTTCACCATCCCGGGCTCGAAATTCAGGATACGCGGCGGATGATCGGCCTTGGGCCAGAGGATCAAGCTTAGAATTTGGAAATGCATGTTTAGGGTTCCACCCACAGAAGTGCGAAGGCCTGATCGAGGGACAGCCTGCCGAACCAGCGACCGAGCTTGTCAGCTCCAGCAACGTGATACTTCAGCCGTTCAGGTGGTTTTGGGGGACGGGCTTCGTTACTCCGAAGCCTTCCCGTATCGTAGGAGAGGTGCATCAATCCGCTGGAGATGGCCGTACCTACTGAGGACAGCGTCAGTTCCCGCATCTTTAGGGCACGCTCCTGTACCGCGATAAGGAGCTCACGCTCCTCGCCCAGCTTTTTGGTGAACTGCGAAAGGCCAGACGACTCATAGGTGGAGCGGATGCAGTCGAGTGTAGGGGCGTGGTACAACAGCGGAAGCACCACGAAGAACGAGTGCAACTGGGCGGCTTCGACCAGCCGCACTTCCTGATACGATTTACCGAATCGCCAAAGCAGCAGCGCTCCCAGCGCCGGGTTCTGAACCAAGGCCACCGTCGAGAGAGGGGTGGTCATCATGATGCGCCCTTAGGGAACAATGTCTGGTGATCGGGGTGCCAACCGACTCGACGGTCGTCGGCGAGGCAGTTGAACTCTCCAGCTACGAAGTAGCTGGGAAGAGCGTGGGCCTCCAATGGCATCTTCAGTTCGGCGCACCGGCGATAGAGCTGCCTTCCCCGTTGCGGAGCGTCAAGATGTCCATGCGTGTCCGCAAGCTCGTCTGCAGTCATAGCGTGATGGCGAATGAGCGACTGGTCGAGCTCATCGAGACTGCTGTCGACGATGCTCCCATTGTCCGCCCAGGTGACCTTGTCGGCCGTCGCACGAAGAAAGTCGCTAACAGCCGTTGTCAAAAGCGTATCGGAAGCGTCCACGGCCGCCAGTTGGCGCACGAAAGTCGGCTGTCTGCTGAGGAGATCGGCAATCTGATTCTGTCCGGGCTCGCCCGTAGCCGACACGAGAAGCTTGGAGAAATCGTGTTTTCGTATGAACGCTCTCAACTTGCGCCGAAACGCAGTGGCATCCATAATCGGAGCCTTCTTCTTGCGGATGAGACTATCGACGTCAGTCTTTGCCATTCCGATGGCGGTAGCACAGTACTGGTCCAGGCTTTCCTCCGGAAGCGTCACGACCAGCTTATCCCGGATCGCGTCGATCGGGTCTTCGTCGGTCTGCAATTCAAAGAGCCGTATTACCTTCAGGCACACCTCATCGCCAGCGTCGAGGAATTTACATATTAGCGGTTCAACGCCGACACTCTTCTTACCTTTGAAGGTCTTCGTCTTGAATTTCTTCAGCAGTGCGGCCGCCTTTGAGGCGTCTTTGGCGTCATGTAATTCGTGAACGAGGTCGCCGACCTTCAACGGGGTGACGTAAAATCGGAACGCGGTCGCGCGATCGAATAGAGAGAGCGGAAGTGAAGCCCAGTTCGCGAGGGTCTTCCAGAGTTCCGCTGACCTATCAGAAGCGGGGTTACTAGAAAGAGCGCTTTTCGACTGCTCGAATATCAATCCGCCGGATGCATCGTGAATCGCAACATCGTCAAGCTGCTCGAGCGATACGCGGCAGCCGTTAGCAACACTCATCAGATAGTAGCAGAGCCGAACCGGCTGAAGGCCATACCCGAGGTATTGACCCGGCACTGAAGACTTGAGTTTTGGATATTCGTCTAGTGACATCGCACCCCGGAAAGATTCGTTGCCGAGACACGTTAACTAAAAGCAGTGGTTGCACAAGTCATGGGTCGATTTAGCAACAATTTTCGGCGTCATGTGGCCAAGGACGCCTGTTAACCAAGTAGCTTTCGATGACGTCTTCCCATTTGACCTACCCGCAAAGCGGGCCGATCGCATACGTGACGACCTGGGTAAATGCCTCAACGGCGGATCGCCTGTAACATTCTGCTGAACAACCGCCATATCCGCTTGAACAATCTCTCGAGCACACTGATATTCCTGCGGAAATTTATCCTCAGAATCGGTAGCTCTTTACTTCTGATAAGGGTCGCCGAAGTTCAAAGACGTTGGACGACATGGCCAAAACCTACGAACAGCTTGTTCCGCGCGCTGAACGAGACAGACTGGAGACGGCGCTTCAGATGAGCGAAGGATACGTCCTCGACTTCTCTGACAGGACCTTCAACGACTTTTTCTACGAGACACTCGGGATTGACCCCGAAACGGAAGGTCGTCTTTTTAATGGACGCGGATCATCGAAAGCGAAGAGGTTGAGGTCATTCATTGAACGTGCACCCGCAAGCCACGTTGCAAAGCTTCTTCGCGAGCTTTGGGGCTATAGGGCCTCGATCCGCGCGCGGCCCATGTCCCCGGCAGAACAAGACCTCCAAACGAACTACTTTATCGTCGTCAGCAGATTCGAGGGAGCCAGCCACGAAATCGACAGTTCGGCATTCGAAACGTTCGAGCCCAGCGAGACCCTCGAAGAACTGGTTGCGTCGATTCGTCGGGACCTGGATGCGAAGCGGCCGCACGCTGCCCTTGATCGTCTCCATACCTATTGCATGAAGCGCTTCGCATCGCTGGTGAAGAAGCACGGAGGCGGAGAATGTGGGGTTGACGACCCCCTTCACTCTCGTGTTGGCCGATATGTGAGGTTCTTGGGAGCGGAACGAAACCTCACCCAGATGTCAGAACGGATTATCAAGAGTTCGATCAGCGTCTTCGAGGCGATGAACGACATAAGGAACAACAAGTCGCTCGCACACGACAATCCCCAATTGATCGATCCCGACGAAGCGAGATTCATCTTTGACAGCGTGACGGCTATTCTCCGCTACATAAAGTCCGTCGACGGTCGCTCTTTCGACGACTAGCGAACCTCGGCCCACTAGCCGCAACAGTTGGAACCAGCGAACGGGGCGCAGCACGACGAAGCCTTCTCGTTCTGCTCAGCCAACCAACGGTCCCGTGGCTTGCAACTCGCGAGACGTGGCGTCAACGCGACGTGGAGGAAGCCGTCTTCAGCGACAGGATTGTTCGCGCAAAACAACTGCATCGGGCGAACGCCGTCGCTAACTTCGAAGGTCAGTTTGGCAGAGACGGCTGTTATTCCCCCTATCGGCACAAAAGTTACCCTCACGGGTGACGATGGCGGCAGTGAAGTTGCCAGCGCAGCGTTTGTATGGCACCTCGTTTACATGCCAAATTTGCGAACGACATAAGGATGCGACCGTGGGAGACGAAGTTTGGGGGACGTTAGTCAAAGAATTCTCTGATGTTCCAGACGCGTCGGCCATAACTCGCATCACTGTGCGCCTTGTGATCGCGGCGGTACTCGGTGGGGTTCTCGGGTTCGAACGCGAGAGCAAGGGCAGAAGTGCTGGCTTGCGGACTCACATGTTGGTTGCCGTAGGTGCTGCACTTTTCGTTTTAGGTCCACTGCAGAGCGGCATGCAGATCGGCGATCTGTCACGGGTACTGCAGGGTGTCGTTCAAGGAATAGGCTTCCTCGGCGCGGGTGCTATCATAATCCGCTCGGCGCAGCGGGAGGTAGAAGGGCTCACAACAGCGGCCAGTATCTGGGCGACAGCCGCGATTGGTGTAATGGCCGGCCTGGGAATGGAGATAACTGCCGTCTTATCGACCGCGATCGTCTTGGTCATTCTCGCAGCGGTGCCTCACATCTTGCCCACGCCATCCGAGACGGACTCAAAGTCTAGTGGGGACGATTGACCGTAGGACGACAGCGAAGATGTTTCGGCCTCAACTCAATCTGTAGCAGGTAGCGCGAAAAGGCTGAAAAGCGCCCTCAAGTCGGTCACTCCAATCACCTGCTTAACTTCTTGAAAGCCGTCGGTCTGCTTACCCAAGCCAAGTAGTGAAAGCGGAACTGCGGGACATTGGTTGCAGTCCAGGTTACCGGATAAGGGACCGACGCCGGCTTGGCAGATTTTTTGTCAGCCAAAGTCGAATAGCTGCCCATATCGCGCACGGGCCGGTTGCAAATCGAACTATGGACGCTTATCCAATCGTTTCTACGGCCTTAAAGCGGACATAGATCGGCAGATCACCGGCCTAATGATGAACACCAGAAAGATTATTTCTTATTGAGGTTATAAGGCTGTGCTAGCGCACATCGATTGGATCAAGGATACTGGCGAGCGACGCCAGACCGCATGTGGCCGGGAAATCCAAATATGGGAACTCAACCCAATAAATGACGAGGCCATTCTTTCGGCGTGGGCTGCGCATTTCCGACATCATTACTGCGCCGATGCTGATTTGCCAGCACTGGTAGCTGGCACCGGCAAAAGTAATGCAGAGTATCTGAATACAATCCTCTTCCCCGATGAAAAGGTCGCGCCGGGCCCAAGTCTCCGTTCCGGTGATTTTGGCGAAATTCTCGTCGCCGATTTCATTGAATTCATCTTGGGGTACTGGTGCCCGAGGGAGCTTCGATATCAAGATCGCTGGAACCGGCAGGATTCCACCAAAGGGTGCGATATAGTGGGCTTCAAGTTTGTGAATGAGAACGGCGAACATCAAAACGACGAGCTTTATGTCTTCGAGTCAAAGTCCGGTTTATCCGCGACCGAGAAGAACCGTCTACAAGATGCCGTGACAGACTCAATGAAAGACCATTTGCGCGAAGCCATGACGTTGAACGCAATGAAACAGCGTCTCCTCGTTCGTGGTAAAGCCCTCGAGGTTGGTGCCGTTCAGCGGTTTCAAAACGAGACCGAGCGCCCCTTCCGCAGAATTAACGGTGCGGCAGCCGTGTTGGATATCGATGTCTTCATCGGGACGAACTTGGAGGAGACGGACACTACCGGGCATAAGAACGCGGACAACCTGCGTCTTCTCGTCATCCGGGGGCCTTCACTCATGAAGCTAGTCCACGCCCTTTATGAGAGGGCCGCAAATGAAGCCTAGAGCCACTGCCAACAGGGTGCTGTCCACCACGCGGGCTCGGGCAAAAATGCATGAATTTCGCGTCGCGCCCGAACATTTCATTGAGTTGTATCGTGATCCCGCAATGCTGTTCGACTTGGCGGTCGGTATCCTTGGCGACGTTGCTGCCGTGACAGCAGATCAGTTTCGCGGGGTCGAGGCACTGGAAGGGCTAGATTGGAACGTCGCTCCAGCTAGTTGGGAAACTGAAGAGCTATCCGTTTCTGAAGGCCTGCGCTTCGCTTCGACCTTTTTCGATGCCTATCTCAACGCCAAGCTCGATGGGACGATCTCGATCGAGTTTTCTCTGCTCTGCGCGGCGGCGTATTATCTTAACGGTAGCGTTGGTAACGCGGCCGTGATCGTGAAAAACATAGAGGCTCCGCCGCTCGGACTCGCCGACGGGCTTGCACGACTTATTTATCAAATTCTGAGAAACGACTTTTCTCCAGTCGATGCAGGTGGTGACGGGGTGAACACCGTCCTGGGTAGCATGACAGGGTTCGTGACGTTCGCATCTGGTGTGACTGCGGTGTCAGCCGCATGCGAAGCTCTCAGGGATGCCGCATATCAGAATGGATCACCTCGGGAACTGCTGTATGCAGATTTGACGGCGGCGATTTGCGCGACGAAGCTCCGAAATGCATCGCGGACTATACTTCCTGGAGCATCTGGAATGGACGTCGCGACCTGGCAACCTGCTCTAGCGAAAGTACACTTCCCGTTCGAACTGTGGCCTGCGCAACAGCGAATTGCGGCGGCAGGCCTTTTGCAAGGGCGCTCGGCCGTCATCCAGATGCCCACAAGCGCGGGCAAAACGCGTGCAACCGAGTTGATCATTCGTTCCGCCTTTTTGTCTCAACGGGCCTCGTTGGCGGTCATCGTCGCTCCCTATCGCTCGCTCTGCCATGATATTCGGGGCGATCTGGTAACGGCGTTCGCCGGTGAACCTATCAGACTCGATGAAGCTTCGGATTCCTTCCAGTTCGACATCCGGCTCGAAGAAATACTGGCGGTAAACACGGTTCTTATCGTTACGCCCGAAAAACTGCTCTACATGCTTCGTCGTGCGCCGGAACTAGTCGAGCGTATCGGCCTAATCATCTACGACGAGGGCCACCAGTTTGATGGCCTGACGCGTGGCCCAACCTACGAACTACTTCTGACGTCGCTAAAATTAACCTTGCCAGAAGCGACGCAGGTAATTCTGATCTCGGCGGTGATTGGCAATGCGAGCGCCGTGGCAGAATGGCTGGTAGGTGATCCCGACGCCGTTATAGATGGAGCTGGCTTGCTTCCAACTTCGAAGAGCATCGCCTTCGCAAGCTGGCAGGATGCCAGAGGCCGACTGGAATATGTAAGCCCCACCGACCCCGAGGAAGGCGAATTTTGGGTTCCACGAATTATCGACGATATCGAATTGAACCTTCGTGGCCGTGAGCGAAAGGTCCAACGCTTTCCTGCAAAGTCTGACGGTAGCGAAGTCGGTCTGTTTCTTGGTTTATATGTTGTCAACAACGGTAGCGTCGCCATTTTCTGCGGACGCAAGGACAGCGTGACAAAAATTTGCCGCCGGGCGGTCGATATCTTTGAACGCGGCGCGAATTTCCCTCGCCCGATCGACGTTTCGGACGCTGCCGAAGTCGGAAAGCTGAGATCGCTATCAGAATGGCATCTGGGGCCAGAGGCCGCGGCAACGAAATCCGCAAGTCTGGGGATATTTGCGCACCATGCCGACACGCCACAGGGGCTTCGGCTGTCGATTGAACACGCCATGAAGGAAGGGCTCGCCAAGTTTGTCGTATGCACCTCAACCCTGGCCCAAGGTGTCAATTTTCCTCTAAAATACCTGATCGTCACGTCGACGCGTCAAGGCGCGGAACGCATCATGGTGCGTGACTTTCAGAACCTAATGGGTCGCGCCGGTCGTGCTGGAATGCACACCGAAGGCAGTGTCATTTTCTCGACCCCCTCCATTTTCGATCAGCGAACCGACTTCAGACAGAGATGGCGCTGGGATGAAGCGAAGGAGCTGCTGGACTCTACAAAGTCTGAGCCAACCAAAAGCAGCATCCTCTCCCTGTTTGCTGATTATGAGCAACGTCAGAAAGGCGCTTCACCGGTAGTCCTGCCGATCCAGCCCCAGTGGCTCGATCTGGCATTTGCGGATCAGGCTCGAATTGAGGCTGTGGTGAATGAGGCTCTTGCCTTGCAGGCAAACATAAGTGCAACAGAATTCCGCAAATTCGTTGAGCGGCGCGCCAGAGCCATTCAGGCGATTGCGACGTTTCTTGTCGCCAATATGACTTTCCTAGAGGAAGAGGGGCAAGATCGGGTAGCAGACCTCGCCGCCCATACCCTAGCCCATCATCTTGCAGGCGACGAAACTCGCGCCGCACTGGTGGCAGTATTTCAAATGATCGCTGCGGCAATCGCGGCAAACACTGATGGTGATCAGCGCGCGGTAATCCGGAAATCCCCACTTCCTCCTGCGACCGTCGCTGAATTGCAGGCGTGGCTTTCTGAAAACGCTGACGACCTACGGGCCGCAATCAATGCAGACCAGCTTCTGCAAGTTGTAGGCGCAAAGATTATCTCTTGGAATTCGTCGGCCTCGATTAGGTCGCTTTCTAATACAGATTTCCTACCTGAGGCCTTGACGGACTGGGTGGACGGACGCCCATTCCATCACATTCATCAGCGGATGACCGGGCTAGATATCCGGGTCAGCGGCGATCACGCGACGGTCGAAGACGCTGTTGCTCTTTGCGAAGGGGCATTTGCTTATGATCTTGCTATGATAACGGCTTCACTCTCGGACTTGGCAGAAGCGATGGACGAGACCCTCTGCGTTGGGTTCTCCAAGCTGCAAAAGCAGATCAAGTACGGACTTAATGATCCTGCCGCTATCGCTTTCATCGAAGCGGGTTTTGCCGATCGCATTGTCGCAAACTTCCTGTCTGTTGTTTGGAACGACGTGCGCGACCGCGATGGGGTTCGCGCTGCATGCCGCAACGCCGCTATGATGCCAGCGCTCAGCGCGTACCCTTCCTACTTCTCGACCGTAGCGGCTGAAATCGCTTCATAGTAGTTGGGGGGTCACGCCGTTGAACCGCCAAACGAGGGCGCTTAGTTGCCTTTATGTTTTCCGGCAGCGACGTCCGCTTGGGCCAATAGTGGACGTCGGCACACCACGCGGTATGGCCGCGTTCGTCTTTTACGTTCGGAAAGCAGTCAGACCGCAGACGGCCCCATTCAAGACGTTCGGCGTGACGTCACCAAGCGTCCACATCTGGCGCATTGTTGTCGTCAATGTTGCAGAGGTAGCTTTCGGAGCGGCCTACCGTGCTTTGTCAATGTGCGAGGGAAACACCGCTTGCGGTCGAACTGCTGAGCGAACTGGTCTATGTGCGCCTCATGCCCAAGCTGGGGACGGCCATAACCGCGACATCGACGAACTAGATTTCGATGACAAGCTGCGGGTCGAACGCTGATCTCTCTCCAGGATATCCGCGCGGATTGGCCGCCACTCTCGTTTCCCCGATACGATAGTCGACGCTGTGGTGGACATGACCATGCACCCATAAATCCGGCTGTCTCTCGACGATAAGGTCTTCCATTTCGGAGGCGTAGCAGGGCGAATACACATCGTCCCGAAGCTCGGGTGGGATCGATTTTGGGGAAGGGGCGTGATGGGTCATTATCACTGTCTTCCGAGCAGCGGATTCTCTCAAAGCGGATTTGATAAACGCCCGCGACTTATGGTGCTCTCTGTAAGCGTGGATTGGTTTGAATTTCTGATATGGAACCTTCGAATATTTGATCTTCCTGAAGTCATTCATTCCGTTCTGTGCGGCCGCCATTGCAAGTCCGGGATCGCCGCCGCGGAGCCGGAAATCGGTCCACAAGGTTGCGCCGATAAACCTAACACCGTCAATTTCCAAATAATCGTTCTCCAGGAAATGGACGTTGCGATAACTAGCAGCTGCCTCGCGCGCATCGCGAATGCTCTCTATGACCGATGAACCATAGAACTCGTGATTTCCGGCACAAAAGACGACCGGTATCTTGGGAGCGATCCTACGGCCGAGCCACTCAATGCTCGGCACAATGCCTTTCGTAAGAACGTCCCCCGCACAGACGAAGACGTCAGCGTCGCTCGGTGGCGTCGCCTTGAACGGCATTCCGAACTCGAGATGCAGATCGGAAGCGAGCCAGATTTTCATGTGTAGTTCTCGCGTTCACGTCTCATCGGATCGTCGCCGTCCGGTCATTCCCGAAGTCTCCAGCGGCGACAGCGCAGTGTCGACCTACTTCCGCGTGAGTCTTGATCCGCGCCAGAAAGTGCGCGCTTGGCTACTACGTTACTAGGTTTGTCAGGATCATCGCCGTGATAGCCCAACGGGTCGTCTGCCGTCGTCGTATCGACAGGTGTCCGCGAGCTCCGGCTATTGTCTGGAACGTGTGCTTCAGGGCTGTCGCCCAGTACACATCGCCTCCCGACGATAATTCGGCGGCCAAGTAGGCGAAATCCAATCTCGTCGAGGCCTGCACCAAGTGATTCAGATGATCTGGTGTTCTCAGCGCCCTTCCGCGGCTTTCGCCGGCTCAATTTCGATGGCCTTGGCACGCTTGTTTTCTTCGCCATCAGGCCCCCGCGCGACGAGGAAGCTTGGCGAGGCTTACCCATGATGTTCTATGCCGCTTTACGATATCGCCTATCTCGTCCCCCGATAGCCGCTTCTTTCGCATCAATTCCTCAACGAGTTGATCCAGCACGCCGCGTTGTCTACGGATGATGGACGTTGCTCGCTCGAACTCGAATTCGATCACGTCATGAATTCTCTGCCTCAAATCCGGGTTTGAATCGCGAAGCTGCGCGAGCCGTCGAGGATGGCAGTCTTCCACCATCAGTGTATTTCCCATACCGAGGCCACTCTCAAGTATGGTCGCCAGCCTCGTGACGATATTCAGATCGGCCGAATCCGGCCCGGACGATCCACTATCGAAAGAGTTGAATACTTCGGTCTCCGCAGCGACACCGCCGAGAAACACCGCGATCTCATTTAGGAACTCCGTCCTCGTTCTCCGACTAAAGGGAGGGAACTCGTAGCGTACCTGTCCCACTTCTGAAATCGCGCCGAGGACCCTGTGAGTTGAAAGCGAAACATTCGCCACCCGCCCAAAACCGGTTTCGGTGGCCACGAGCACATGCCCTGCCTCATGCACGGCGGTGACGTAAAGGTGCTCGTCCGGGAAGGAAATCACGGGGCGCAAATGGTCTATGATGTGATGCGAAGACAGATTTTCCTGCTGTCGACGCGCCGCCCGTTTGGCGTCCTTCACAATGAGCTCGAGGTCAGCCCCCGAAAGGCCTTGTGTAGCGATTTCGAACTTCGCCGCGTCATCGGGACTGAGCTCAATTCTGCTGTGATAGCGTACGATTTCCCTTCTTGCTTGGCTGTCAGGAAGCGGGATTTCAAGATGCCGATTCAAACGCCCCGCACGACGAATTGCGGGATCGATACGATCGGGATAATTGCACGCGGCCAAGACGACGACACCTTTGCGCCGCTCGAATCCATCCAACAACTGCAATAGCCCGGTGATGACACCGGTCATGTAGCTTCTGTTGTGGTCGCTTATAGTTCGATCCCCGAAAGCATCCATCTCGTCCAAAAATAAAATCGAAGGGGCCTTGGCTGCAGCATCGTCGAATGCGCGGCGCATCGCTTTCAAGAGATCGTCCATCGAACCCTTCTCTTGCCACGAGGCGAAGGAACCGTGGACAACAGGGACGTCACAGGTGTTCGCGAGGGCATGCGCGAACATCGTTTTGCCTGTTCCTGGGGGACCGGAGATCAGGGCCCCGCAGTCGACATCCTCCCATTCGATTCTGCCAGCTTTGTAGTCCGCCAGATCAATTTCCAAGTCCGTGCCCCATTCAACGGCGGGACCTAACCCGTGCAAATCCTTGAGTGTCGGACCTTCGAGGACATGGGCTGGAGCAATGATCGGGGTAGAAGCTATCGGGACCCGGGCCAATCTCTGAAACGCGAGGGGCGGCGATCGGTGAGGTTGGAACGCTTTTTCCAGTCGAGACCACGGCTCGATGAGTAGCTGTTCGACGTATCCGTCGTTGACCGGTATGTTAAAGCGCCGCAACGCGGCCTCTGCATGCCGCGGTACACGTGCGGGGATGTCCAGAACGGCGTCAGCAAAAAGCCTCTCTTCGTCTCCCAGTTCGTGGTCCATTGGCTTGATGTAGACGACGCGTTGTCTCTCCCACGTTAGAGCACGCTCTTGCTGAAACCGCTTTGACAGCTCGTGTACCCAAGGACGATCTTCGTCGCCGACGCTCCGCAACAGGATTCGGCCCGCGGTTTGGAAGACGTCGAAATCATACTCCTCTTGCGGACAAAGGATGACATTGAACCTTGCATCCGGCCTGTTCCACGGGCGGAGAGCAGCGGAGATCGCGCAAAACGCCATGTAAACTGGCACAGTGACTTTGAATTCGAAGCTCGGCTCTGACGATGTCCATGGCATCCGGGCCGATTTCCTGAAATCCGCTATCATTCAGCACCTCGCAACAGATGGCTCATAGTCAAGGATTCGGCTGGCCTATCGGCCTGGCCCACCAGATTGGAAGTCTTCTCGATCGGCATGATTCGCCCGCGCACCACGAGCGAATCAAACACGACGCCCCAAACCGGTGTCTTCATTTACATACTAAAATACGTATTTCAAATAATATATAACGTATTTTACGTCTTATTTGACTTATCTGTGATTGACCGGTTTTTGCGAGCGATGACGACTTTGCTGACGGGCGATCTAATACGGGCTGCCAGAGCTCTACTCGGCTTGAGTCAAACCGAACTCGCCAAGAAGGCGGGCATGACTCAAAAGGCGCTCGGCGAGTTTGAACTCAATAAAAAGCCCATCACCGCCAAGGCAAACGAAAAGCTCCGTCGAGTATTCGACGAGCACGATATCCAGTTCTTGGCTGCGAACATTGAGGCCAGCCACCTCGACGGAACCGGGGTTCGTTGGAGGCCCAAACATCCGAATGCCGGTATCAAAATAATCTAGGCATGCCACGTCACAGATTGCGCGGAGTGGGGGTCGATTATGCCGGCTCGCATCAGGTGCATTGGTTCGAATCGGCGATCGCTCTACAAGCCCGCCCCTACGGCTACGCCTCCGGTTCGGGTCCTAACCGGCAAGCCGGAATGGGACGGCTGCGCCGACTTTTCATTAGTTTGGAAGAAGGCAATGGCCCGCGCTTGCAATTGGTGAGCCGCTTGCGGGCCATGCCTTCGTCGGCTGACGCCGATATGGAATCCGCTAAAGCGGATGCTTATTCGTACGCGGGCACTGTGAAGCATCTTCACCCGGTAAACCCCGGTAAGAATACACTCGCCCCTAAATGAGCACAGGATTCCTAAGACAAATTGGGGGTTGCGCCCGGAAACGACGCAATCGATCTGCTCAAAGTCGGGGAAAGCTTCGCTGGTCTTCCAGCATGCCAATCCCGAGCCAAGCTCCGGAGAAATCCGGTGAAGGTGTAGAGACTGGATGGGCAGCACCTAAAGGCCTCGATGGCCCATGGTGAAGGGACAGTCCAGACCACGAACGTCTTGCCCGGCAACGGCGGGACGGCGGCGAAAGCCGAAGCGGTATGAATCCTGGGGTCGGAGGTTCGAATCCTCTCGTGGACGCCATTTTTCCTGTAAAATATAGTAAAAACAACGATTTAGATTGAGCGCAGCCTCACCCGGCGCAGCCGCCGACCATTTGACAGGTCTCTACCTCGACCGAAGTATCGGCGACATCCTTCACGAACACGGAAAATTCAAAGCTTCAAAAGGGAACGTTGAAAGCCGGCAATTGCTTCCTATTTCCTATCAGTGATGATGAGGCGCCTGTCAGAATTGTTTGCGCTAGAGGAAGGAGATTTGATGATCGACGAATATGGTCCATATGTGCAGGTATCTACGCTTGGGGAACAGATGGCTGCCTGCTACCAGACGGATGCAAATCTCGTATTGGAGCCGCATCTGGCGCATTACATGGACGAGGTGGAGGTCAATATCGCCGCCGATAGTTTCAATCACGTTGGATTTCTGAACAGGATCAGAAGCCGGTTACAGATAACGCTGACGGCGACGACCAACCCGAGGCGCCGGGAGTTTCTGCAAGCCGTCGTGGCTGCGCTTCAGGAGCGGATCGACCGCCATTCATTCGATGTGGCGCAATAGGCAAGACGGCGGAAAAGAACTGATGAGACGCTCGCGGCGCTGTACGACGCAAGCACGGGGGGCGACCCTTTGTTGAGTTGGACGTCCATGCTATTCGACGAAAATCCGTACACTCGAAGCACGGCCATCGGCGTCGATTACCGTGAGTGTGGAAAATCCCTGACCTTCCGGTCGCCATTCGCTGTTGCGGCGGTGGGACGCATCCGGCAAAGGCAAGCCATTGGCAAGCCAGCGGAAGGGTGCGCGCCCGCCCTGCAGCTTGAGCACCAGCGGCGAAATGCCTGACTGGCCGGAGAGTTCCACCCGTGCGCCTTCCGGCGGGTAAACGATGCGCGGGGCGCTTTCCCGCCTCGATGCCGTAAGCAGGCCGCTGGCCGTTGTGGTGAAACGCCGCTGGTTGGCGGGAAGGTCGCTCACGGCAACGCGGGCGACACCGGAGGGTGCGGCTGGCATCGGCGTCACCGCCACGCCGGATTTTGCGAAAGCCTCGAACAGGATCGGGGCCGCCGTTGCGTATCCGGCAATGCCCGGCACCGCGCCATTGTCAGCACGGCCAACCCAGACGCCGATGACGTGCCGCCCGTCATAGCCAACCGACCACGCGTCGCGATATCCATAACTGGTGCCGGTCTTGTAGGCGATGCCGCGCTGTTTCATGCCGAGCGGGGGCAGCACGCCGGAAAGAATATCCGAGACATTCCAGATCGCGGCATCGGAGAACAACCGGTCGCCCTCCAGCCGTTCCGGGGCAGAGCGAACACCATCTCCAAGCCGCACGGGATCACCACCGCCGGCAAGCCCGGCATAAAGCTGCACCAGATCGACCAGAGAAATGCCGGCGCCACCAAGGGCGATGGCGAGCCCCGGCGCTTCACTGGCGGGCAGCACGAGCCGGACCCCCACCCGCCGGAACCGCACCATCAGCGCCGAGGGGCTGACCGCATCGAGCAGCTTCACGGCCGGCACATTGAGCGACAGCTGCAGCGCTTGGCGGATGCTGACATCACCCTGGTAATGCATGTCGAAATTGCGCGGCCGGTAGCCGGAAAAATCAGCCGGGCGATCCTCGATGATGGTTTCCTGCCCAATGAGGCCATTTTCGAAGGCGAGGCCATAGATAAACGGCTTGAGGGTGGAGCCCGGCGAACGCACCGCCCGGCTCATCTCCACGAAACCGCGTCTTGCCGTATCGAGATAATCCGCCGAACCGACCTCCGCCAGAATATCGCCGGTCTGCGCGTCGGCCATGACGATGGCGACGGAGACTTTGTCCTCAAGCTTTTCCGCCGCATGGCGGGCAACATCTTCCAGTTCCCGCTGAATCGGCAGCGTCAGCGTAGAGCGCACTTTGGCGGTATTCGGGAATTTCGCCCGTGCGGCAACGGCCATATGCGGCGCATAGGAGGGAAGATCGCGCCTGCTGGAAGGCACATCTGCAAGAGCCGCCCGCGCCGCCTCCCCGTCGCCCACCACGCGCTCGACGGCAAGCCGTTGCAATACGCGCTCCCGCGCCTGCTTCGCCGCCTCTGGAAAGCGATCCGGGCGGCGTTTTTCCGGCAATTGCGGCAGCGCCACCAGAAGAGCCGCCTCCGCCGTATCCAGCCGGCCCGGCTCCTTGCCGAACCAGGCAAGGCTTGCGGCCCTGACGCCTTCGAGATTGCCGCCATAGGGTGCGATATTCAGATAGAGATCGAGGATATCAGCTTTGCTGAGCCTTCTTTCGATCTGGAGAGCACGCACGGCCTGCAGCAATTTCGCCGAGAATGACCGGTCGGCGCGCGGCTCGATCAGCCGCGCCACCTGCATGGACAACGTCGATGCGCCGGAAACGATCCGGCCGTTGCTGGCCAATTGCCACGCGGAGCGCAGAAGCGCCCAGGGATCGACCCCGTGGTGATCGTAGAAACGCTGATCCTCGTAAGCGACCAGCATGCGCAGTAACTGCGGATCGACCTCGGCCGCCGTGGTTTTGAGCCGCCAGCGGCCATCTGCTGTCGCAAAGGCCCGCAGCAGTTTGCCATCGCGATCCAGCACCTCGAAAGATCGCTGCCGTGCGGCCTCCAGCGGCGGCGGATAGGCCTTGTCCAGCGCATCGAGACCGAAGGCCGCGCCGCCCAGAAGCAACGCGGCCGTCACGATGCCAACGATGATTGCCTTTTTCCGGCTCATGGGGTTGCCGAGCGCACCTCCATGCGGCCGGTTGCCGTGCGGGCGGCAAATTGCGGCCGGTACATATCCTCAACCGAAGCTGCCGGATGATCATAGGTGCCGGGGGTAACAGCACGGACCACATAGGCGAGCGCAATTTCCGAACTGTCACCGGCAGAGCGGTCGAAGGCCGCCACGAAACGGTCGTAACGGAACTCGGTATGGGCCGCTTCTGTTTCCGGCAACCAGTCGAAATTCGACAGTTCCGCCGAATTGACGAGGCTGGGATTGTCGATTTCGAAGCCGGAGGGCAGCAGATCCGTCACCAGAATGCGCGACTGCCAGTTATTCTTCGGTACGATATTCAGCACCACAACATAACGCTCGTTCTGCGTGACCTCGCTCGGGTTCACCTCCTCGCCATCCATGGAATAATAGGTGCGGGTGATGGTGAAGCCTTCGCCGCCGGCAGCGAGCGGCTGGGCCGGGGGCGCCATGGTGGTGACAACAGCCGTGACTGGATCGGCCGAGGCATTGGCGATCTTCAAGGGAGCTGCCAGCAATTCATCGCCGCTCATCCGCTTGCCGAAACCGCCAGTCTGCAAATCACCATTCACATCGAGACGGATATCCTTGTCCTCGCCTTTGACAGCGCGGGCGGCAAGCAGCATCCATGCCTGTTCCTGGGTGCTGGTGTAGGGCTTCTTTTCCCATTCCTTGGCCACGGCACCGGCAAGCTGCGGCACCACGGCCGGAACCGGCCTGCTTTCGGCCGCAAGCGCCAGCGTCGCCGCACCATCGCGCAGGGCGGAACCATAATCCGCACGCGCGAGGCTGACATTGGAGGCGCGGCTTGCCATATCGAGCGAAGCGCCGAACACGGTCTTCGAACGGGCCTGATCGCCGTAAAGCGAAAGGGCGGCGGCAACCTGTGCCTTGGCAAGCGGCGTCGGGAAATCGGCGAGCGCCGTATCCGCGTAATATCTGAGATCGTTGATCGCCGCCTTGCGGTTGCGCGCCAGCACATAAAGCGAATAGGCGATCTCGTTGCCGCGATCCTTGACATTGCTGTCATAGGAAAGACCGTTCTGCAGGTTGTTCAGCGCCTGCACCATGGCCGCTTCGGGAACGTCATAATTCTGCTCGCGCGCCCTTGTCAGAAAGTCGCTGATATAGGCATCCAGCCACAGATCGCCATAACCAGGCGACCAGAGGCCGAAACTGCCCGAACTCGACTGGAAGGACAGCACACGGTAGATCGCTTCCTGCACCCGCTTGCGGGTATCAGGGTCCTCAGCCATGCCGCTGTCCTTCGTCAGTTCCGAGACATAAAGCAGCGGCAAAGCGCGGCTCGTCGTCTGCTCGGCGCAGCCATAAGGATATTTGTCCAGCATCATCACAAGCGCCGGAATATCGAAGGCGGGCGAGCGCGTGACGTTGACGGCGACCGAGGAGCCGAGCAGCATGCTGTCGGCCAGAAGATCACCATTGATCGTCAGGCTGCTGTTCGGCGCAATCTTGATTTCGCGCCGCGTCGTCACCGGCAGGACAGCCGGACGCACAGGAACGTTCAGAACCTGCTCCAGCGAAACACCCGCGGCATTGGAAACCTTGATGGTGATCGCACCATTGCCGGGCTGTTCACCTGTTAACGGAACCGTCAGCGAAGACTTGCCGCCTTTCTGCAGCGCCAATGTCTGCGACATCTCTCCCTGATCGACGGTCAAGGCCGTGTTGCTGGTCACATCCAGCCGGTAATCGCCGGCCTCGCCATCCGTATTGGCGATATCGAGTCGCAATTGCGAGACATCGCCGGGGGCGAGGAATTTCGGCGCGCTGGCCGTGACTACCACGGGATCGCGGATGATGGCATCGGAGACGGCATGTCCTACGCCTGTCTTCGTCCAGGCCACCGCCATGATGCGGGCCGTACCGTTGAACTGCGGAATATCGAAGCTCACCGTCGCCTTGCCGTTAGCGTCGAGTTCGACCGGACCGGCAAAGAAAGCTACCAGTTTTTCAGTGGGCGGGCTGCCCTGAAGGGCCGCACCGCCGCCGTCACCACCAGTACGCAGCCGACCGGTGGCGCCAAGCGAACCATCGATCAGGCGGCCATAGAGGTCGCGTATTTCCAGCCCCAGCCGGCGCTGGCCGAAATACCATTCATCGGGCTTTGGCGGTTCATAGCGGGTGAGGTTCAGGATGCCGACATCGACGGCCGCAACGATGGCATAGGCCTTTTCGCCGACGCCAGTGCCCGCAACCGTGATCGGAATTTCAAGCGGCTGGCGCGGCAGTGTTTTCTGCGGCGCGCCGAGGGTGACGGCAAGCTTGCGCTCAGCCGGATCGACGGCGAGCCATTTGATACCGATGGCGCGCATCGGCATGCGGCTTTCCTGCGCATCGCCGGGGCGGAACAGCGTGGCGGTGACGTAAGCGCCCGCACCCCATTCCTCGGTGACCGGAATGTCGATCTCGCCGCCATCCTCACCGACCTCGGCATTCTGCACGGCAATCAGCTTTTCCGAACCGGATGTCACCATCAACTCACCGGCAAAACGCGAGGACACCTTGAGTTTGGCCGTATCGCCGATCTTGTAGCTCTGTTTATCGAGGGCAATTTCCAGTGCATCCGGCGTTTCCGTCGAGCTTGCCTCGACGTAGAAACCGGCATCGAATTCGACGCTGGAAACCGGTGCGCCGTTACCCGCGCCCTCCACTTCCAGCCGGTAGCGGCCCCAGGTGACGGGCACGGAAATCTCGCCGCCGTTCGCATCGACGGACAAGGTGCCCGCTTCCTGCTGCTTGGTATATTCCACCGGCTCATAACGCCAGGAATTGCCCTGACGATACCATTGATAGTTCCGCTCGACCTTGATGAGCTTCCAGTTGAGGCCGCTCATCGTCTGTTTGGCGCCATCGGCGCTGACGCCGATGATATGGAAACGACCGACGGAATTCTGGGCGAGATCGCCCGAAAACTGCGGTTTGATGCCGATGACAGAGGCTTCCGCCTTGATAGGCAGTGTCAGCGCGCGCTCGACGGCGCGGCCGCCGGCTTCGCGCATGCGCACAGTGATGTTGGCGGAAAGAAGCTGCGTGGTGGAGGGCAGATCGGTGAGGTCAACATTGAAACTCGCCTTGCCCTCTTCGTCCAGCACCGGCAGATCGGCAAGCGCGGTGCGGTTTTCCTCTTCGCTTTCCTCATCAGCCAGACCGAAGAAATAACCTTCGAAATCGGCGCTGGTGCGCGTCGGCTTGATCGCGACCTCGCCTTCAAGCGTCAGGCCGGCGGCGGGCGCGCCATAGAGATAACGGCCATCGACGTCGATTGCCGTTTCCGCGCCCGGATCGATCTGTTTCGCCTTGCTCGAGAGGTCGAATTCGGTGCGGTCAGGCACGAAATCATCGACGAGGAAGCTCTTTTCGCTGATCGCAGCCGTTTTCGGGTCGGTATGGATGCGCAACGTCCAGGTGCCGCGCATGGCATTTGCCTGCAGCGGCAGATCGACCGCATGACCGCCCAGCGCCTTGCCGTCGCTGACGAAGCGCCGGTCTTCGACGCCATCCGGACGCGAGAAGATGAAGGTGAGCGGCAGATCCTCGATTGCCTTGCCGTCGACATCGCGGGCAAGCGCTGCGGCGTGCACGGTCTCGCCGGCGCGGTAAATGCCGCGCTCGGTCCAGCTGAACACGTCGATCGCGCCGGGCGCTGCACGTCCCGTCACGCCGCGATCCGAGAGGTCGAAGCCTGCGCGGGTCATATCGAGGAAGACGTAGTCCTTGTCGCCGTTACGCGCGATGAGGATGGCAGGCGCCTGCGCCGCCGTGCCGCGCATCAGGCCGGCGGAGAATACCGCGCGGCCGTCCGCATCGGTTTTCGCCGTGCCCAGCACCTCGTTATTCTTGGCGAGCAGCTGCAAATCCACGTCCGCAAGCGGCTTGGCGCTGCCAAGGGCTCGGACAAAGACATTCAGCCCATCGGTTCCGGCATAGGTGGTGATGCCGGTATCGGAGACCAGGAACCATTGCGTGGCCCGGGAATCCCACGTTTCCGGCGCGGTGCCAGGCGGCACGGCGGTCAGCACATAGATGCCGGGCTTGCGCTCCGGCAAGGCCTCATCCACCGGGAAGCTCGTCACCACATCCTTGTTGAGATCGGGCTGAATATCGATCGACCCCTGCCAGACGAGTTCGCCGATCTCGTTTTCAATGCGGTCGGCGTTGTAGCCATCCATCTGCGTCAGAAACTGTGAGTTTGTGAGCAGCGAGGTGATGTTGCGGTCGCCAACACGATAAAGCTTCAGGTCGGCCTTGTCGGCGTTAACAGAAACAATGGGGATGCCGCGGCGCGCCGTGCCCGGCAGCACGAAATTCTCACCCGTGAAGCGTACGCTCGCGGCACGGTCACGCACGTAAATATCGAGATCGACCTGCTTTTCCAGCGGTTCTTCCACCGAGGAAGGCAGACCGGCGCGCAGCGCGATCTTGTAACGCTGGCCATGGGTGAGGCCTTCGACGCAAATCTCGCTGCCCTTCGCTTCGATGGCCTTGGGGGCCGCCCCATCCAGCGTGATGAAGGAGGAATAATCGACACCGTTCTTCACCAGCGGCTCGGAAAACTGCACGCAGGCGCGCGGGCTGACGCTATCCGTATCCACGGTATTATTGATGACGCGGAAACCCTGACGCGTGCGCAGGTCGGCATAGGCCGCCTTGGTCTGCGCATTGTCGGTAAGCGCAAGGCTCTCCTTATAGGCGTTGAGTGCTGCGCGATAATTCTGGGTTCTTTCGAAAGCCTTCGCCAGCCGGTTCAGGGCCTCGGTACGGGCGCTGACGGTGCGGCTCAGCTGGTAGGCATTGATGGCGGCGGAAGCAGCCTGCCCGGCAATCGAATAATTGTCGGTGACCTGCGCCGCTTTTTCCGAAAGCTCCGCCCAGAGCGCGCCGTCGTCGGGCGTGATCGCAAGCGCCTGTTTATAGGTGGTGACCGCATCGGGAATGTTGCCCGCGGCTGCCTGCTGCCGCGCAGTCTGCAAGAGGGCTTCCACGCCCTGTCCGCCTTCACCATCATTCGCAGCAAGGCCGGATTTCAACCGGCGCGCTTCCTGTTGCAGGCTGTCAGTGACAAAGGACAGGCGTTGCGGCGCGCCGATATCGGTTTCCGTTGCCACTTCCACAATCTTGCCGGCAACTGCGCCCGGGAAGGCGTTCAGCTGATTGAAATCCGATTTGAGGAAGCACCATTTCACCTTGGGATTGTATGTGAAGGCCTTGCAGGCGGTATCGCCAACGCAAATCTCGCCGCATTGCTCCAGCGAGACATTCTGCTCAGTGCGAAGATCGAAGCCGAAATAATCGCCGTTTTGGGTGGCAACAACCTTGCGGGAGGGCTCCGCCGCCATGGCTGGCGGAAAAATGAGGGCGGCCGAGGCCACAACCAACGAAATCCGGACGAGCGCGCGCAACGACATCAGTATTCTCCCCGCATCAGATATGTCGGGCGGGACTCTGGTCAAATCCACGCATGGTTGTCAACGCATCTTCGTCAATTCGCGACACGCAATGTGTGGAGGTGATAACCGGGGAGGTTAGTCTTCTATCTTGCGCGCTTCCGAAATCAGCATGATCGGCACGCCGTCGCGGATCGGGTAAGCAAGCCTTGCACTTTCGGAAATAAGTTCGTTGCGGACGCGATCATAAGAAAGACGCCCCTTCGTCAAAGGACAGACCAAAAGCTCCAGCAGCTTGGGGTCGACACTGCTCATCCTGTCGTCCATGGCGGCGTTCCTATTGCAGCACGTTGCCGCCCTCACCCGATCCCTGCGCAAGAACGATCTCGGTGATGGCGATCAATGTTTCGGCCCTCGTCTTCAGATCAGGCGCTTCCAGCAGCGCCTGTTTTTCGGCGGGTCCAAATGGAGACATCATGGAAAGCGAATTGACGAGAACACGGTTGCCCGCCCTTTCAACGCTTTCCCAGTCGGCTTCCAGCTGGTTGGCATCCAGAAACGAGCGGAATACCCGCAGCAGGTTTTCACGATCCACGGCCTCCTCGTCATATTCGCCCGAGAGATCGGCGATGAAAGGCGCGTGCCGGAAGCTGCGATAGGGCTCGCCCACCCCAACCTCTTCCAGCAGGCGGAAGCGGCAGACACCGGTGAGCGAGATGATGTAACGGCCATCGCCGGTTTCGGAAAAGGAGGTGATGCGGCCGAGGCACCCGACTGCGCTCAGAGGCCCGCCTTCAAGACCGGACTCGATGACGTGAAGCGCCGGCTGCACCATGCCGATGAGCCGGTGACCCGCCAGCGCCGTGTCGATCATGGCAAGATATCGCGGCTCGAAAATATTGAGCGGAAGATGGCCTTCCGGCAGCAGCAGGGCACCGGGAAGTGGAAAGACCGGCACGGTTTCCGGCAGGTCGTCGTTCTTTACATATCTCGCATTTCCGACGTGCATGGGATCAAGCCCCCTGTTCACTGCTGCCCGGCCGGCGGAGCAACCGCCCTGGCCGGGATATGCCCGCATTACGAAAACAGTATCGCCGAAAGCTTCCGGCGGCCGGCAATGGTTGCCGGATCCTTGAAACCCCAGGCCTCGAAAAACTCCAGAAGCTGGCGGCGCGCGCCGTCATCGTCAAAGGTGCGGTCCTTGCGCATGATATAGAGCAGATGATCCGCCGCCTCGTCGCGTCGGCCCTGCGCGTTCAGCACCTTGGCAAGCTTCACCCGCACCTCGTGTTGATCGGGATTGAGCGCCAGCTCGCGCTCGAGCGCCACGGGGTCGCCGATCTTGCGGGCTTCCTCATATTGCGCGATCTTTTTCGAAACGAGCTGAATGCCCGCATCGTCATTGAGTTCCTGAGGCAGGGACGAGAGCAGCTCGCTGGCCCGCTCATATTGACCGACCGCGATCATGCATTCGGCGATACCGGCAATCGCTGCGGGATTTTCCGGATCGGCCTGCATGACGGCGCCGAAAAGCTGCGCTGCGCCGTTAAAATCGCCATCTGCCAGAAGCTGCTTTGCGTCTGTCAGAACGGCCTCGATCTCAGCCTTGGGATCGCCCGCGTCAGGTCCTGCAATCTTTTCGATGAACTGTTTGATCTGGCTTTCCGGAACGGCGCCCATGAAGCCATCCACGGGCCGGCCGTCGGCAAAGGCGACGATTGCCGGAATGGACTGGATGCCGAGCTGGCCGGGAATGGACGGATGATCGTCAATGTTCAGCTTCACGAGCTTCACACGGCCATTCGCCTCGTTGATGACCTTCTCAAGCACCGGCGTCAGCTGTTTGCACGGGCCGCACCAGGGCGCCCAGAAATCCACCAGAACCGGCTGGCGACGGGATTCTTCAAGAACATCCTTGGAGAAACCGGCCGTCGTCGTGTCCTTGATGTGGCCGGAGGCCGCACCGTTAAGCTCGCCATTGTGATGCGCGCTTGCGGTCATCTGCCCGCTATAGGAACCGCCGTAAGGATTATTGTCGCCGCTCATGCCGGTCTCCCGTAAACTTCTGTCATCTGTCTTATTTGAAGCAAAGATCGTATCTCACTCGCTGACTTTCAAGACAAGCGGCGCATGTCCCGTTGCCTCGAGAAAGCGAATGAGATCTTTGGACGCGATCGTTGTTGTCTGGTCGTTGGAAAGCGGATGGCCGTTCACCAACTCGTTTTCCAGGAGATCGCTGTCGAGCACGAAGGTGACCTGCCTGTCCGTGTCGTTGATGGCCCCGAACACCGTGACCGAACCCGGCACGACACCCAGATATTCCAGCATTTTTTCCGGTCGGCCGAAGGACACGCGACTTGCCGCCCCGATGGTCTTGTGAACGCTTTTCAGGTCCACGGCCGCATTTTCCTCAACCGTCAGCACGAAATACTGATCCTTCTTGTCCTTTACAAAGAGGTTCTTTGTATGACCGCCCGGAATGAGGTCGCGCAGCGACTGGGATTCGGCGACGGTGAACACCGGCTCATGCTGTTTCGTGGTGTGGGAAATGCCAAGCCCGTCGAGAAACTCGAACAGTTCCGTTGCCGTCTTCTGGGAATTTTCCGCCATATCCTGCCGCCCGCCTCTGTCGATTCCGTTTTCCTTGTTTCCTGATTAAGGGGGTAACTGAGGCTTGGCAACGCAGGAAAAAACAGCGGAATGAAAAATTCTCAATCATTTCCGCCGCTTGTCGCATTTCTCAAAGAAATTTTCGCGTTTTTGTCATTTCCCTGTTGCATTCCAGAATCGATTGAGCGATATAGCGCCCGTCGCCGCTTGGCGGCCCACGGTTCAGCGAACTACCCCGGACCGGTGGATTTGAGCGGGTGTAGCTCAGGGGTAGAGCACAACCTTGCCAAGGTTGGGGTCGAGGGTTCAAATCCCTTCGCCCGCTCCAAATTTCCCTAAAGATTGAATCCTCAGGAAAGCACCGTTGTTTCCGCACGCCGAATCGTTCCGGGCGATGCGGCCTGGAATACCTTGCCTTCGCAGCACTCCCGTCGGCACGACGCTGCGGAAATTATCCCGCAATCGGAACTTATGTTGAAGATGTCCGTTTCAGACACGAGGCTCCTAACCTCAGTTCCCCTCTGATTGCCCGCCTTGAGCGGGCATCTTTTTTTGCTGGCGCCACCACGCGCGAAAATAACAGCATCAACCCTGGAACGGCTCATATGCGCCGGACGTTCTCCTGCGTTGATAAACAGGGGAAGAGCCATGTCCGCATATTCCAGAAGAATTCTTTTGACTGCCGCATTCGCCGTCCTGTCGATACCAACCACATCGCTTGCCGCAGACATGGTCGTTTATGGCCGCGAACAGGTTTCACCGCACAAGACACATCACCAAACGCGGACCGTTGAAAAAATGGGGTGCACCGAAAACCTGGTGTCCTACCGATCCCCTTACCAACGGCACACGGAACTGGTCACGCTTTGCCATCCACCAATAAACTGGAGAACAGGGCCCTCCACCGCAACAATATGGTCGCCTTGATCTTGCCATAATTCATTCAATGTGCTTTTGTGCAGCCGCCCTTGTGGGAGGGGGTAAAGGTTGAGACCCGCTGGCTGCATTTTTGTAGTAAGCGGGTTTCCCTTTTTTTGGGCGAAACTTACCGGCAAACACCATCTGATCCATCGTTTCTCGGGGCTTGGAGAAGCGACGAAACACAGGCGCAGAACGCTACTGGCTAGATTTTTCATATGAAGGAAAGTGGTAGCGGGAGAGGGACTTGAACCCCCGACACGCGGATTATGATTCCGCTGCTCTAACCACCTGAGCTACCCCGCCACAGTGGAAACGTGACAGTCATGTGACCGGCCGTTCCATCAGGATGAGCGGCTTATAAGGTGCCGCTCCCCAAAGTGTCAAGCGCAAGATGCGCAAAAAATTCGCTTTCCGCATTGCTGCAAAAAGCGAATGGTTTCAGGCGGCAACCGGCTTTTCCAGAAGCGCCTTGAGCGATGCCTCGGCTTCAACCGAGCGTTCCGACCGTTCGATGAAACCGCCGCCGTAAACGCGGGCATCGGCCCCGGGTGCGGAATAGAGCACGCAGGCCTGGCCAGGAGCGACGCCGGCCTCACCGGTCATCAGATCCACATAGATACCGTTTTCGTCCGCATGCAGCATCGCTTCGGTTGGTGGGCGGGTGGAGCGCACCTTGGCGAAACAGGCAAAGCCCTGCCCTGCGTCACTCGCCAGCTCACCGTCGCCCAGCCAGTTCATGTCGCGTAGATAGACACGACGGGTTTCCAGCGCCTCGCGCGGGCCGACGATGACCCGGCGGCCCCGCGCATCGAGATGCACGACGTAGAGCGGCTCACCGGTCGCGACGCCGATGCCCCGGCGTTGGCCGATGGTATAATGCACGATGCCGTCATGGCGGCCGAGCACGCGCCCGTCCAGATGGACGATATCGCCGGCCAAGGCCGCATTCGGCTTCAGCTTGTTGATGATATCGGTATATTTGCCCTGCGGCACGAAACAGATGTCCTGGCTGTCGGCCTTCTTGGCGACGACAAGCCCCATATCTTCCGCCAGCGCCCGCGTTTCGGCCTTGGAAAGACCGCCCAGCGGGAAGCGCAGATAGTCGATCTGCTCCTGCGTCGTCGCAAACAGGAACCAGCTCTGGTCACGGTCGCTGTCAATCGGCCGATAGAGCGCACGCCGCCCCGGCTGACCGGCAACGGGATTGGGGCGCGAGCGGATATAATGGCCGGTCGCCAGTGCATCGGCACCCAGTTCCTGTGCCGTAGCGAGCAGATCGGCGAATTTCACCGTCTGGTTGCAGGCGACGCAGGGGATCGGAGTTTCACCCATCGCATAGGCTTCGGCAAAGGGGTTGATCACGGTTTCACGGAACCGCGCTTCGTAATCCAGCACATAATGGGGGATACCGAGCGTTTCGCAGACCCTGCGCGCATCGTCGATATCCTGCCCGGCGCAACAGGAGCCGGCGCGGTGCACGGCGGCACCGTGGTCATAAAGCTGGAGGGTAATGCCGAGGACATCATAGCCCTCGCGCTTGAGGATACCGGCCACCACGGAAGAATCGACGCCACCGGACATGGCGACAACGATCCGGGTATCTTCCGGCCTCTTGTCAAAATCGAGCGTATTCACGTTTTTTCCCATCGTCAGTCATAACGGGGGTAAAGGCCCCGCCGCCTGTCGGTCATCCGCTGCGAGAAGCCATGGCCATCAACCGGGCCGTCCTGTCTCGCCGATCTGCGGATTTAAGGGCTGCATATAGAAAGGAATGGCCGCGCACGCAAGTACGGGGCGGAAAACCGCCCCGCAAAGCAATCAGATTCGGTCCGCGACAGGCTGTTAAGCGCCGGCCGTCTTCTGGCCGCTGCTGCCGAACCACTTGTCGCGCTCCCGCCACAGGGCCGGCAAGGCCAGCAATCCGATGGCCGTAAAAGCGATCAGCGTCTTGTTGAGCTGCGACAGTTCCGCCGTGCGGCCGTCGAGATAATAGACGCCGTAGACGATCGCCACATGCCAGACATAGACCTGCAGCGAATGGCGGCCGAGCAGTTGCAGGAACTTCAACGACAGCACCCAGATGACGCCTTCGGCGATGGAACGCACGAGCGGACGGTGGTGGTGCGGACCGGCAATCACCAGCCAGGTCAGGCCGACGCCAACCGCCAGGAAGTTGATGAGGTAAACCGGGCCGAAATCGGCGCGGATTTCCATGGTGGAGAACTTGCCCATCATGAATTCCGGCATCAGGCCCCAGGCGGTGGCGATGCGCAGCGGCATGAAGAACAGGCAGATGACAAGCGCTGCCTTTGGAAGCCATGTGTGCTGCGGTGAGAAGATCGCCTTCCACGGAATGCGGTTCTGCGCCGTCATCGCGCCCATCACCAGCGCCGAATAGAAAACCAGTTGCCAGCCGAGCAGGTTGAAGCTGACGCGGATACCCTGCTCGTCCGCACCCTTGACGAGTTCGTTGAGCGGCGTCGTCACGATCTGCTGAAGACCAAGCTGGCCCGCCATCCAGACCAGCAGGGAACCGGCCATGACATACGCCCACTTGCCGTCAAGGCAGAGCTTAACAAGGACCGGCGCAAACAGCATGTAGACGATATATTGCGGCAGAATATCCATGAAGGTCGGCTGGAAGAGGAATGTCGCAATCGCCGCCAGACGCAGCGGATCGTCGAACGTCGTCATGCCCAGCCAGTTGTACCAGATATAGGGCGCATGCGGGATGACCATGCGGAAGAACAGCACGGCGATGACGAGACCCATCGCATAACGATAAAGCTCCATCGCCCGGTTCCAGATCATCTGTTTGCCGGCGTCATAGCCATATTTCATCATCTTGCGCGCATAGACCATGCCGATCAGCAGGCCGGACAGGAAGACGAAGCCCTGCGCGTCCTCGACAAAGGCAAACTGCCGGTGATTGATTTCCACCAGCCAGAAGCCGCCGGCAAACACCAGATGGTTGATCAGCATGAAGACGAGGAAGTAACCACGCATCCCGTCGATCAGGTCGAAGCGTTTCATCTCGATAGCTCTCCGTTCTCGCAGGGCCTGCATTGCCCGGCCACCCAGCCCGGCTTGCGGGAGGCGGGCCGGGAATTGGATTGTCAACGCTGTTTTGCGGCTGTGGTTCCCTTTCCAAAGCGGTTTAGAACCGGCGCGAAAAGTCACATTGACGTGTATGCTTTCTGGTTAGGATGCAGGGACTGAATGCCGGATGAATGAAAAAAGGCAATTCCGTGAAGCGGTCGAGCCATGCACCGGCGACATGCCACGACAAACAGGGCTCAAAACCCTGCATAGCAGGGTGAAGCGGAAATTGCAGCCAATGATCGGCGGAGATATCACCCGTTAGATTTATCAATCGGTTTTTTGCCCTGCCGCGTCTGCCCAGGGCAAGGAGTATCCGGGACTAAATTTCAGGACGGTCGACGTCTTTGCGTCCTGATAAACAAAAGCCCGGAGGTTCGTGAACCTCCGGGCCATTTCGTTCTATAAAACTCGGGCTGTTGCCTCAGGCGGCGGCCTGAATGGCGGCGACCTGCCAGTTATCGTTGCCGGGGCGACGGACGAAGGTCCACATCTCGACCGCTTCGGACGGATGCTGTTCATCGCCTTCGACTACCTTGCCGGACGTGCGGTCACGCATCACGTCGATGGCGGAGTAACGCATCGCAACCGTTGCGTAATCCTGCCCTTCTTCGTGCCAGGCTTCGGCGACATCGCCCTGCAGCAGCGTCACGTCGCGCACGTCGTTTTTCACACCGCTGGTCGCGTTGTCGCTCAGTTCTTCCGCGAGATAGGACATGGCTTCCGGCGTCGTCAGCTTGCGCAGCGTGCCGTAATCCTCGGCCGCATAGGCAGCCTGCACATCTTCCAGCATTTTCTGGAAGGTTTCGAGGTCACCCTGCGTGATACCGATTTCATCGCCTTCCGAGATGGCATTGGCGTGGGGCACGGGCTTTGCCGTTGCCGCAGTAGCAGCCGCAGCACCACCCGCAGCACCGGCCAGAGCACCAATCTTCGGAATCTTGAACGAGGATGCGGAAGGACCCGCCTGCGAACCGCCATTATAGGAGGAACTTGAATGATCCGTGCGCTGCGAACCGCCGGCCGAGCCATAAGCGGGCTGACCCTGACGGCGCGATGCGAAGAAACGCATGGCGAGCATAACGAGGAGGCCGATCAGCGCCACCTGCAGCAGCATGCCGAAGAAACCGGCCATGCCACCAAAGCCACCGCCGAGAAGCATGCCGAACAGGCCGCCCATCAACAGGCCGCCCATCAAACCACCCATCATGCCGCCGAACAGGCCGCGATTTTGCTGCGGCGCCTGCGCACCGGGACGGGCCGGCTGAGCAGCGCTCGGTGCTGCCTGATTAGTATTGGGCGTCATGCTGCGGTTGATCGGCGCGGTCTGGCCGGGCGCCGTGCTGGTCGAAGGCGGAGCCGAATAGGTGCGCGTGCCGCGGCTGCCGAAACCACCGCTGGCGCGGCGTGCTTCTGCCATATCAACAGCTACGAAAGACACCGCGATACCAAGCGCGGCGACTGCGAACAAACCCTTGAAGCGCCGAAAGGCAGCAAACATCGTTATCTCCTGTTGGCCGCCCTCCCATGAGCGGCATCTCAGCAGGCGATATAGCAACTCATGATCATCATTTTTAGACCACTCGGCTTAAATTTTTTGTGATATGCAACCGAGGCGCGAGACCGGCGCGGATTGCCATAAAATGGGCAACTGGAGAAACAAAAACCGGCGCAGGGTTGCCCCTGCACCGGTCCTTATTGTCCCCTTGGGAGGAACGATAGATCAGTCGACGTTAAACGTCAGCGGCTTGACCTGGCGGATGGCCGGGTTGGCGCGCAGCTTGTCCAGCACCTCTTCGGAAACCGGGCCGTCAACATAGAGCAGCGCGATGGCGTCGCCGCCTTCCTTTTCACGGCCGAGCTGGAAGTTGGCGATGTTAACGCCAGCTTCGCCGAGCGTGGTGCCCATGAAGCCGATCATGCCGGGAACGTCGGTGTTGGTGATGTAGATCATGTGCGATCCGACATCCGCATCCATGTTGATGTTCTTGATCTGGATGAAGCGCGGCTTGCCATCCGAGAACACCGTGCCGGCAACCGAGCGTATCTGGTTTTCGGTCTTGACCGTCAGCTTGATGTAACCGTCGTAAACACCGGTCTTGTCGCGCTTGACTTCAGAAAGGATGATGCCCTTTTCCTTGATCATGACCGGGGCCGAAACCATGTTCACATCCGCAACCTGGCTGCGGATCAGGCCGGCCAGAAGGGCGCTGGTCAGCGCCTTGGTGTTCATGTTGGCGGTTGCGCCATCATAAAGGATTTCGATTTCCTTGGTGGCGCTTTCCTGCACCTGACCGACGAAGGAGCCGAGAACATCCGCCAGACGGATGAAAGGCTTCAGGCGCGGTGCTTCCTCAGCCGTGATCGACGGCATGTTGATGGCGTTGGAGACGGCACCCTTGACCAGATAATCCGACATCTGCTCGGCAACCTGAAGAGCGACGTTTTCCTGTGCTTCCGTGGTCGAAGCGCCGAGATGCGGCGTGCAGACGACGTTTGGCAGGCCGAAAAGCGGGCTTTCGGTGGCGGGTTCGACTTCGAACACGTCAAAACCGGCGCCGGCGACATGGCCGGACTTGATGGCTTCGGCAAGAGCCGCTTCATCCACCAGACCGCCACGGGCGCAGTTGACGATACGCACGCCCTTCTTGGTCTTGGCAAGGTTTTCGGCATTGAGGATGCCGCGCGTCTTGTCAGTCATCGGCACATGCAGGGTGATGAAATCGGCCTGCGCCAGCAGTTCGTCGAGCTCAACCTTGGTGACGCCCATTTCCTGCGCGCGCTCCGGCGACAGGAAGGGGTCGTAGGCCAGAACATGCATCTTGAGACCAAGCGCACGCGAGCAGACGATGGAGCCGATATTGCCGGCGCCGATGACGCCGAGCGTCTTGCCGGTGATTTCGACACCCATGAATTTCGACTTTTCCCACTTGCCGGCCTGCGTAGAGCTGTCGGCGGCCGGAAGCTGGCGCGCAACGGCAAACATCAGCGCGATGGCATGTTCCGCAGTCGTGATGGAGTTGCCGAACGGCGTGTTCATGACGATGATACCGCGGCGCGAGGCGGCCGGAATATCGACATTGTCGACGCCGATGCCGGCGCGGCCGATGACCTTGAGGTTGGTTGCCGCCTCGATCAGCTTTTCGGTCGCCTTGGTGGCGGAACGAATGGCCAGACCATCGTAATTGCCGATGATTTCGGCAAGTTTGTCCTTGTCCTTGCCGAGCTTCGGCTGGAAATCGACTTCGACGCCACGATCACGGAAAATCTGGACGGCGGTTTCCGACAGTTCGTCGGATACGAGTACGCGAGGTGCCATGGTTCACGGGCTCCTTGAAAAGCGGTGCAGTTTTGAAAACGGGGAATGTGCGGCCCTGCATCAGCGCAGGGCCGGTATCAAAATCAGGCGGCAGCCTTGGAAAGTGCTGCCTTCTGCGTCTGGTAAGCCCAGGCGAGCCAGGGCATGACGGCTTCCATATCGGCCGTCTCGATGGTCGCGCCGGCCCAGATGCGCAGACCGGACGGTGCGTCGCGGTAAGCGCCGATATCGAGGGCGACATTTTCCTTTTCGAGCAGGGCGACGACGCCCTTGGCGAAATCGGCCTGTGCGGCGGCATCCAGCGCCTGCACCTCGGGATCAACGATCTTCAGGCAGACGGAGGTGTTGGAGCGGGTTTCCGGCTTGACGGCCAGGTTGGCGATCCAGTTGTTCTTCTCAATGAAGTCGTAGATGACCTTGGCATTGGCGTCGGCACGGCCGATCAGCGCCTTCAGGCCACCGAGGTTCTTCGCCCACAGCAGAGCGTCGATATAGTCCTCAACGCAGAGCATGGACGGCGTGTTGATGGTTTCGCCGGTGAATATGCCTTCGATGAGCTTGCCGCCGGAGACCATGCGGAAGATTTTCGGAAGCGGCCATGCCGGCGCGTAGCTCAGCAGGCGCTCGACGGCGCGGGGCGAAAGAATGATGACGCCATGGCCGCCCTCGCCGCCCAGAACCTTCTGCCAGGAGAAGGTGACGACGTCGAGTTTAGTAAAGTCCATGTCCTGCGCGAAGGCCGCCGAGGTGGCGTCGCAGATGGTCAGGCCCTTACGGTCGGCAGGGATGAAGTCGGCATTGGGAACGCGAACGCCAGAGGTGGTGCCGTTCCAGGTGAAGACGACGTCACGGTCGAAATCGACTTCGGCGAGATTCGGCAGCAGACCGTAATCGGCCTCGAACTTGCGCACGTCCTTCAGCTTAAGCTGCTTGATGACGTCGGTAACCCAGCCAGCGCCGAAGCTTTCCCAGGCGAGCATGTCAACGCCGCGTTCGCCCAGCAGCGACCAGAGCGCCATTTCAACAGCGCCGGTGTCGGATGCGGGAACAATGCCGATACGATAATCGGCAGGAACATCAAGAATTTCACGGGTGAGATCAATGGCCTGCTTCAGCTTGGCTTTGCCAACCTTGGCGCGATGCGAGCGACCGAGCGGCGCATCGGAGAGAGCATCTAGCGACCAACCGGGACGCTTCGAGCAGGGACCAGAGGAAAAATGCGTATTGCCCGGACGCACGTCCGGCTTCACTATATCTGTCATTTGACTACCCTTCCAGATAGGCGCTCCACGTTAGGGTGGAGTGTCCTGACGCCGTTGCTATTCCTGTCGCCGATCCCAGTCAAGCGGAATATGTCGCTGCGCAGAAGAATTTTGGTCCATATGCGTCATGCGCGGTGTCCGATGCCGGTAAAACAAAACCGCCCGCACCCGGAGGATGCGGACGGTCTGAAAGTACCAGCGGTGCGTGACGTTTATTTATAAACGGCAGGCTGCAGCGGAATATCAGCGGGCGGCATGTATTGCGCAGTGTCGCAGCCATTGAAGACATAACGGCCGCCGACGCGCACTTCATGTGAATAAAGGCCCTTGTCACGGCCCGGACCGCCGCCATTCTCATAAGCGAACATATCGCCCTTGTTGATGTGGCGGAAACGGTAGCCGATATCGGCCTTCAGGTTACAGGTGACGTCAATGGACGCACCGGCCATCAGAGCGTAGGCAAAGCGCCACTTGCCCTTGCCGCCATGTTCGGTGGTCGGGTCGCAGCCAAGGCCATTGACGCTGCACGACGTGTTGCGCAGCTTGTCCCATTTCACGTAAGAGCCGCCGATACCGCCGCCCACATAGGGTGTGACGCGGCCATAGGTGCCGAGATCGACATAGGCGTTGGCCATCAGCGTGTAGGCTCGCAGGGAGCTAAGATCCGCCGAGACGCAACGACCGGGAACAGAGCCACAGAAGCCGCTCGTGGAGCCTCTGAAATCCGATTTGCCCATATAGTCAAAGGTCACGTCACTGCGGAAATAGTTGTTGAACTGATAACCGACACCGCCGCCGATGACATAGCTGTCCTTGATTGTCGCTGTATCAAAATCCTGCAGATAGCCACCCGGGCCACCCTGATAATAATGGGCGCCGCGCAGCTTGTTGAAGGAATAACCGACATCGCCGCGCAGATACCAGCCGCTCGCCTGGGTGATCGCGACCTCGGGGGCCTCGACATAGGCCGGTGCGGGTTCGGCTTGATAAAGATCGGCAGCGATAGCGCTGGTACCGGTCAGCAGGACGGCCAGAAATCCGGCCAGGGCGTTTTTCATGACTTCCACTCCAGAAGAGGCACGTGCGTTTTCGGCAGCAGATGCCAGTGAACTGTTCAGTCATGGAGATTGACGTAAAATGGTTAAGTCCCGATTAACCACGATCATTCACTATATTTATTAGCAAATACGCAAAGAAAAAGCCGGCTGAGCAGCCGGCTTTGTTAGGACATTACTGACGCCTCGGCTCACGCGGCCGAGCGAGCATTGGCAATGACGCCGACGAGATCATTGACGATCTGCTCCACCTGCGCGCTGTCATCACCTTCCGCCATGACGCGGATCAGCGGCTCGGTGCCGGAGGGGCGGATGACGAGGCGGCCATTATTGGCCAATGCGCTTTCCGCATCCGCAATCGCCTGCTGCACAACAGGATTTTCCAGCGGCTTGCCGCCGGAGATACGCACGTTCTTCAAAAGCTGCGGCACCGGCTCAAACTTGCGGCAGACTTCGCTGACCGTGAGGCCGGAGCGCTTGACCTTGGCGAGAACCTGCAATGCCGCGACGAGGCCATCGCCCGTCGTGCCATAGTCCGACAGCACGATATGGCCGGACTGTTCACCGCCGACGTTGAAATTGTGGTTGCGCATGTGCTCGACGACATAACGGTCGCCCACCTTGGTGCGGGCAAGAGTGAGGCCCTTGTCGCCGAGGAAGCGTTCCAGCCCGAGATTGGACATGACAGTCGCGACTATGCCGCCGCCGCGCAGTGTGTTGTCGGCAGCCCAGCTATCAGCGATGACAGCCATCAGCTGGTCACCATCGACGATCTCACCGCGCTCATCGACGATGATGACACGGTCCGCATCGCCGTCGAGAGCAATGCCGATATCGGCCCGCACTTCATGCACCTTCTTCTGCAGGGCTTCCGGATGGGTGGAACCACATTCGAGATTGATGTTGATGCCGTTCGGCTCATTGCCGATCGTGACGACTTCCGCACCGAGTTCCCAGAGCGCAGCGGGTGCGACCTTGTAGGCAGCACCATTGGCGCAGTCGATCGCGATCCGAAGCCCGCTCAGCGTCACATCGCGCGGCAGGGTGCGTTTGACGAATTCGATATAACGATAGATGTCACCATCCACGCGCTTGGCGCGGCCGATCTCGCTCGGCTTGGCGAGCTGGGCGTAGATATCCTTGTCGAGAAGGTCCTCGATCTCCAGCTCCAGCTCGTCGGAGAGCTTGTATCCGTCAGGTCCGAAAAGCTTGATGCCGTTATCGGAGAAGGGATTGTGCGAAGCCGAGATCATCACGCCGATATCGGCGCGCAGCGACCGGGTCAGCATGGCAACGGCGGGCGTCGGGATGGGGCCGAGCAGGAAGACATCAAGGCCGGCGGCGGTGAAACCGGCAACCAGTGCGTTCTCCAGCATATAGCCGGAAAGCCGCGTATCCTTGCCGATGACCACGCGATGACGATGATGGCCCCGGCGGAAGATCGTTCCAACGGCAATGCCCACACGCATCGCCAGATCAGGCGTCATGGGGAATACGTTCGATTGTCCGCGGATACCATCGGTTCCGAAATAACGGCGTGCCATTTGAACTCCAAATCTTTCGGGCATTCCGGCAAAAGCTGAAAACAGCCGGAAGCGTTTTTGGCTAGATGCCACAAACCACGATAAACAGCACGTAAATTACCGCAAAAATGGCTTATATCTTGTTACCAAAATGAAAAGGCCACCCGGAAACCCGGATGGCCTTTTACAATTTCTAACATGCGCGGACGATCAATGCGGCTGCGGCTCCATGCCGCCTTCGGCCTCACCGTCACCCTTTGCTTCGCTCGGGCCGTCCTTCTTGGCGCCGGCTTTCGGCACCGCCGAACCACGGCTGCCCGGAGAATCGTCACCCAGATCGCGCGCCGGCTTCTCACCCCTCAGCAGCGCCTTGATCTCGTCGCCCGTCAGGGTTTCGTATTCGAGAAGACCCTCGGCAATTGCGACAAAGCCATCGTGGTTATCCGTGAGGATACGCCGTGCCTCGGTATAGGCCTCGTCGATCAGACGTCGGACTTCGGTGTCGATCGTCTGCGCCGTCGCCTCGGAGACGTTCTTCGACTGAGAGACGGAATGGCCGAGGAAGACTTCCTGCTGGTTCTCACCATAGGCCACCTGGCCGAGAGCGTCGGAGAAGCCCCATTGCGTGACCATGGCGCGGGCAAGCTTGGTGGCCTGCTCGATATCCGAAGACGCGCCTGACGTGATGTTCTCCTTGCCGAAGGTCAATTCCTCGGCAACGCGGCCACCCATCATGATGACCAGGCGCGACACCATCCACTTGTAGCTCATGGAATAGCGGTCGCCTTCCGGCAGCTGCATAACCATACCCAGTGCACGGCCGCGCGGAATGATCGTCGCCTTGTGCAACGGATCGGCCACGGCAACCTTCAGCGCGGTGATGGCATGGCCGGCTTCGTGATAGGCCGTCAGCTTCTTTTCGGCCTCGGTCATGGCGGAGGAGCGGCGCTCCGCGCCCATCATGATCTTGTCCTTGGCGTCCTCGAATTCCTGCATGGTGACCACTCGCTTGTTGCGGCGGGCAGCCATCAGGGCGGCTTCGTTGACGAGGTTCATGAGGTCCGCACCGGAAAAACCGGGAGTGCCGCGGGCCAGAATCTTGAGATCGACATTCGGCGCCAGCGGCACGTTGCGGATATGCACCTTGAGGATGCGCTCGCGGCCGACGATATCAGGGTTCGGCACGACGACCTGACGGTCGAAGCGGCCTGGACGCAGAAGTGCGGGGTCAAGAACATCGGGACGGTTGGTGGCAGCGATGAGGATGATGCCTTCATTCGCCTCGAAACCGTCCATTTCGACCAGCAGCTGGTTCAGCGTCTGCTCACGTTCGTCGTTACCGCCGCCAAGACCGGCGCCGCGATGGCGGCCGACAGCGTCGATTTCGTCGATGAAGATGATGCAGGGTGCATTCTTCTTAGCCTGCTCGAACATGTCACGCACGCGGCTTGCGCCGACGCCGACGAACATTTCCACGAAGTCCGAACCGGAAATGGTGAAGAACGGCACATTGGCTTCGCCGGCGACGGAACGCGCCAGAAGCGTCTTACCGGTACCCGGAGGGCCAACAAGCAGCACGCCGCGCGGAATCTTGCCGCCGAGGCGCTGGAACTTCTGCGGGTCGCGCAGGAATTCCACGATTTCCTCGAGGTCCTGCTTGGCTTCGTCCACACCTGCGACGTCATCAAACGTCACGCGGCCATGCGCTTCCGTCAGAAGCTTGGCCTTGGACTTGCCAAAGCCCATCGCGCCACGGGAACCGCCCTGCATCTGACGCATGAAGAACAGCCAGACGCCGAGAATGAGGAACATCGGCAGAAGCGTGCCGAGATAGCTCAGAAAACCGGAGGAACCGTCGCTTTCGGGACGCGCCACGATCGTCACGTTCTTGCTCTGCAAGCGCTCCATCAGGCTGTCGTCGATGACGGGGGAATAGGTCTGAAAGGCCGTGCCGTTTTCGGTATAGGTTCCGAGAACCCGGTTACCGGTGACGGTCACGTCGCGAACTCGCCCGGAATCCACATCGCGAAGAAACTGGGAGTACGGGATTTCCCGCGAGCCCGTTTGCGTCGGCGAGGTCTGGAACATGCTGAACAGCGCGATCAGCAAGAGGGCGATCACGGCCCACAAGGCGAAATTTCTGAAATTTGGGTTCATCGAACTCCCCGAACTCACACGGGCATATCTGCTGCCCGCTATTATGTGCCCCTAACATAAGGACGACATCCGCCGTTGCCAAGGCAAAGCGCGTTATCTGATGCGTTTTGGTGTAAAAACTCTTCCATGGCAATTCACGAAAAAGAGGCCGGATTTAAACCGGTGGCTGTGGATAGGCCGTCCGTCCGAATAAATTGGCGATTGCATTTGCCAACTCAAGGTCGAAGCGCGGCAGGAAAAGATCGAAAGGTGCAAGCCTCGGCGTGATGGTGACGGCCTGCGGCATGGAAACCTCCCCTTCGGACGCTGCGGCAATTTGCGGCAGACCCGCCATCGCCGGTTTTGTCACCCCTGATGGCACCGACGGAAAATGCGCCGCCATTTCCACGGCATCACCAACCCTGCCCGCTTTGACAAGGATTGGAAAAGCCGATCCATTCTTCACAAGGAAACGATCGTCCCACAGCCCTTGCTGATGCGCGCCGACATGAAGCTCCGGCAGGTTTCGCTGCTCGCGCAACAAATAAAGGCCATCCCGCCGCCGATCGAGAAGAACACGGCCGACTGTCATTCGCCCGTTTTCACCCGTTTTGAGAAACCGCAAAACGCGCTCCATGCTGCTTGCGGCCGGAAAATATGCCCTTCCGCCAAGGGTGGCGATCAGCGCCGCCAACCCGTGCCGGAACTCGGGAAGATCGGGATTGACGGCATCGTCGGCCAGTCTGGCGAGAGCAGCATGGAAAATCTGCGTGTGATCGCGCAGGAAAACGGCTGTTTTGTCGGAAAGCGCCCGTCTTTTGAAAGAGACCTCCGCATCGATCAACGCTGGAGAGACGGGAAGCGCCTGCCGAACACGCACCCGCTCATATCTGATATTTTCATTGCTCGGATCGTCAAGCCACCCGCGCTCGCGGGACGATACATAGTCACGGATCGCCTGCCTCTCACACATCAGGAACGGCCGCATGACCCAGTAGCGGCTATCGTATAAAACCGCGTCCGCCATGCCGGATAGACCGAGATTATTACTGCCGCCGTTGCGGGCGGCGCGCATCGCCACGGTTTCACGCTGGTCGCCGATTGTATGCCCCGTCACGACAAGATCGGCGCCAGTCTCAAGGGCGACCTCGGCAATCAGGCGGTAGCGGGCAAGTCGGGAGGCTTCGGAAAGGCCGGAGGCCGGTTTGGCACCATCCCACCGGCGGGTAACGTGGGGGATGCCAAGTTCGGCGCAGAGCATGGCGACCTTGCACGCCTCATCGGCGGATTCCGCTCTCAGCGCATGGTCGACCGTGACGGCGGAAAGCCGCAAGCGGTCCTTACCCACTCCCGCCGTTGCCTCATGCAATGCCAGCAACAGGCCGGTGGAATCACTGCCGCCGGAGATTGCGACGAGGATATGGGCGGGGTTTTGTAGATTTCCGACAAAAAACTGTGCCGCCGCGAGCGGCGCAACTGTCTTTTCATTCGGAGTGCGGGCATCGACCGGCATGGAAATACCCGCAATGGCAGGGGAAAATCAGCAGCTCAGCCGTTTCTGTTCGCTGGCGACCTTGGTCAGCACGGTCTTCGAAGCATTGGGATAGCGCTTCGGCACCTCGCGCAGCGTGGCGCAGGCTGTTTCGGTATTGTCGAGAGCGGCGAGTGACATGCCGAGCTTCATCAGCATTTCCGGCGCTTTCGGAGACTTGCCATAGGCCTGATGGCCGTTCAGGAAGGTCTTGGCGGCCTCGTTGAACTTGCCCTGGGAATATTGCGCCTCGCCCAGCCAGAAGCTCGCATCGGCGGCCTTGGTGCCTTTGGGATAACCCTGCAGATATTGCTGGAAACCCTGTTCCGCCAGCTTGTAGTCACCGGAAAGGACATGGCCGTAGGCGGCCTGATAGATGTCGCCTTCGCTGGTCAGCGCCGCCGTGTTGACAGGATCGGTCTTGCGGGCGCTGTTGCCGGTGGTCACACCGGGAAGGTTGCCGGAGGAATTACTGGCGCCGGAATTGAGCGTGCCGCCAATCGGCATTCCCTTGGAATCAAGCTCGATCGAGCCGAGCGTCGTCTCTCCCGGTGCGCCTGTCGGAGCACTGGAGGGAGCAGAGGGAGAAACGGAAGCGCCACCCTCGGGTGGCGTTTCGATGATCGTTGCAACGTCGTCGGTCGGCGGCGAGGCCGGATTGACCGGACTGGCTTCCGCCTTCTTTTTCGGTGCAGCGGTCGGGCTTGCACCCTTGCCGCCGGCATTGCCGCCTTCCAGTTCCTGGAAGCGGAACTCGTTGTCTTCCTGCGCCTTGCGGATCGTTTCCTGCATCTGCAGAAGCTGGAAGCTCATTTCTTCGATACGGCCATTGAGCTGCCGGATCTGTTCTTCAAGCTGCTGAACCCGATAGGCTTCATTGGCCTGAACCCGGACGACCGGGAGCTGCTGTTGAGAGTTGATCGTGCCGAAGCTACCCCCCGCACCGAACAGCGGACCCGAAACGGCTGCGCCGCTCAAGCCGGTGCAGGCTGCAAGCCCCAGCATTCCCGCCACGACAAGTTTCTTCATCTCATTCGTCCTGCCTTAACTGATTTGCACCGGAATGGCGCAAGCCGGATTTTTTCCATATCAACCGAAAAAGCAACTTAACTTCGGCCAAACTATGAAAAAAACAAAAGGCGGCCCGAAGACCGCCTCCCATTCAAGATCACAATAACGTCAGGCAATCACATGCCCGCGCCACCGAGAACCGTCACGGCGCGGCGGTTCTGCGACCAGCAGGAAATGTCGTCGCAAACCGCGACCGGCTTTTCCTTGCCGTAGGAGATCGTCTTCATGCGGTTTGCCGGAACGCCCTGGGAAGCCAGGAAGTCGCGGGTTGCAGCCGCACGACGGGCGCCGAGCGCAAGGTTGTATTCACGCGTACCGCGTTCGTCGGCATGGCCTTCAACGGTGATGGCGTAGTTCGGATAACGGGCGAGCCACTGGGCCTGGCGCTGCAGGGTCTGCTGGGCGTCGGCGCGGATCGAGGTGGAGTCGGTGTCGAAGAAGATGCGGTCGCCGACATTGACCGTGAAGTCCTGCTGGGAGCCCGGCGTTGCGGAGCCCGCGCCACCAAGGCCGAGTTCACCGGCGCTGTTCGGCATGTTCTTCTTGTTCGCGCAGCCTGCGAGAGCAAGCGCGAGCGTCATGGCGATGACAGCCGGGTTACGGGCCAGTTTCTGCATGGGGCTGAGTGCCGAAATGTGTGTACGGCTCATCGCCGGTCTCTCCTTAGGATTTCAATAACGTTTCCGGACACTAACTGATCGCGGTTAATAGCCGGCAAACGCTTATGGTTAACAGAAAGGAAATGTCCCAGTTTTTTGCTCCCTCACAACACTTTGCGGCAAGAAAGAGGCGCACTTCCCCATGGTATCAGGTAAAACATGATGGCGCCGGTTCATGCCGGCGCCATCATGACAGTCATATCAGTCCAGAAGCGGCGACCATGCCGGATCCGAAGCGAAGGTCGGCGTCTTGATGAGCTGTTCGTTATAGCCCGTCAGGTCGATCGAATAGAGCTGCGGACCACCGGCACCGGCGTTCTGGCGGAAGAACATCAGCACGCGGCCGTTCGGCGCCCAGGTCGGGCCTTCATTGTGGAACCCGCTGGTCAGAATGCGCTCGCCCGAACCGTCGGTCTTCATCACGCCGATCGAGAACTTGCCGCCCGACTGCTTGGTGAAGGCGATCAGATCGCCGCGCGGGGACCAGACCGGCGTGGAATAGGAACCATCACCGAAGGAGACGCGCTGCTGGCCGGAACCATCGGCATTCATGACGTAGATCTGCTGGCGGCCGCCGCGGTCGCTTTCGAAGGCGACACGCTGACCATCAGGCGAATAGGACGGCGCCGTATCGATCGCCGACGTATTGGTCAGCCGCGTCGTGGTGCGCGAGCGCAGGTCCATGGTGTAGATATTGGCATTGCCATCCTGCTGCAGGCTCATGATGACCTTCTGGCCATCAGGAGAGAAGCGCGGCGAGAACGTCATGCCCGGGAAATTGCCGACCACTTCGCGCTGTCCCGTTTCCAGCTGCAGCAGGTAAACGCGCGGCTGCTGGCCTTCGAAGGACATGTAGGTCACTTCCTGACGGTTCGGCGAAAAACGCGGCGTCAGAACGATGTCGTTCGAGTTGGTAAGATTACGGACGTTGAAGCCGTCCTGATCCATGATCGAGAGCTGGCGCTTGCGGGCGGTTTTCGGGCCGCTTTCGGAGACGAAAACGACGCGGGTGTCGAAGTAACCCTTTTCACCGGTGACACGCTCATAGATCGCGTCGGCGATGATGTGGGCGACACGGCGCCAGTTTTCCGGCTGGGTGAAGAACTGCTGGCCGGTCATCTGCTGGCCTGCGAAAGTATCCCACAGGCGGAACTCGGCGCGCAGACGGCCATCGCTTTCACGCGTGACACGGCCGGTCACGAGCGCCTGGGCGTTGATGACCTTCCAGTCCTCGAAACGCGGCTGCTGATCCGGATTGCTGATCTTTTCGATGAAGGCGTTCTTGTTGACCGGCGCGAAGAGACCGGAACGCTGCAGGTCGGCAGCGATGACCGCGGAAACCTGCGCACCGATACCATCGCTCGACATGAAGTCGGTGATGGCGATAGGCAGCGGCTCGACATTGCCCTTGTTGATGTTGATTTCCACCCGCGCAAAAGCCGGTGCGGAGAAAACCGACATGAGGGCCGCGACAGCGAGCACCAGCCGGATCGGCGAAAATATCTTCATGTTGCCAGGCCTTTCAGCATTCATAGCAATTCACTGGGATCGAAGTTCACGACGACTTCGTTCCATGCGTCATATTTATCGGCAGGAAGGTTCGTGAACGGAGCAGAACGCATGATGGCGCGATAGGCTCCGCCGGAAAGAGCGCGGCGCGTTCCTTCCGAACCGCCGGTTGCCTCGATCTCGGGCCGACCGATGATGGTTCCATCACGGTCAAGCTTCATGGTGACCCGGACGCGAACGTCCGAGGCATCCGCCATGCCGGGAATGATCTGCCAGTTTTTCTGGATTGCGCCGCGCAGCGCATCCATTTCCGTCTGGCTGAGTGTAGAGCCGCCGGTCGATTTCTTGCCGCCAAGGGCTGCCTGCTGGGTGGAGCGCTTGGCGCCGCCGCCGGAAGGCGCCTGCTTGTTCAAAAGCGCTGCAACATCGTCAGCGTTGAAATCGCTTTCCTTCGAAGAGGCGGATTTTGCAGTCTCCTGCTTTTTCTCGCCCGGCTTCTTGTCGGAAGGCTTATCGGTGGATTTCGCCTGATCGGGCTTGGTCTCGGCCGGTTTTTCGGCGGGCTTGGTCTCGGCCTGCTTCGGCTCCTCCGGCTTCGGCGGCTCCGGGCGGGAATTCGGACGCGGCACGTTCTGCGGCACGGGAATTTCGGCCGGCTCCTGCGTTGCCGGCGGCGGCTCTTCGGCCTTGGTTTCCTGCGGCGGCGGTTCCGTCTTCGGCTGCGGCGCGATTTCAGGCTTGGTTTGCGGCAAGGCGGCCATTTCCTGCGGCTTGGGAGCCGAGGTTTCTTCCTTGACGATTTCCTTCACCTCGTTCGCCTTGGTATCGACGACCGGCTGCGGCTTCTCCTGCTTGGGCGGAGCCGCCGCGCTAATATTGTCGTTAGGCTTGGTGGTAGGCGTCGGGGGCGCGTCAAGATCGGCCGTGTTGTTGCCGACATTCTGGGCGTTCTCGATGATGTCAGGACGTGTGGTCGGAACAGGAGCGGACTTTTCGGCCTTCGGTGCCTTCTTGTCACCCTGCTGGATCTGGGTCAATTCCTCGATCGGCACCAGCTCGACAGGCAGGGCCTCGGCCTGCGACACGTCAAGCGGTTCCGGCGAGCCCAAGGAAACGAGGGCGAAAGCCAGAAGCGACGCGTGCACGATCGCGGATGTGGTAAGGCTGCCCTTCATCGTTTTACGTCAATTGTCCTGTTTCTGCTGGGTCACAAGGCCGATATTCTTGAAGCCTGCCGCCTGGATACGCGCCATCACGTCGGCAACGACGCCATAGGCGGCAACGGAATCCGCACGCACAAAGATGCGTTCGTTATAACCAGTCGTGGCGATCGCCTGCAGCTTGTCGGCCACTTCGGCCGCCTGAATTTCCGTTTCCTGCAGATGGATCTGGCCATTGGCATTAACGGAAATGGTGATCGGCTGCGTGTCCGAGTTCAACGCATTGGCGGAGGTCTGCGGCAAGTCGATCGGCACGCCGACAGTCATCATCGGCGCCGCCACCATGAAGATGATGAGCAGCACAAGCATGACGTCGACCAGCGGCGTGACGTTGATCTCGCTGATCGCGCCGCCTTTGCGTCGTCCGCCGCGCCCACCCCGGCGTCCACCGGAACCACCGCCGCTGCCACCTGCTGACATACCCATATCATCTACTCCATTTTGCCTTGCGGCAAATTACTGCACAGCATGCGGCCGCTTACTGGGCGGCCTGCCGCGTCTGAAGTTTTTCATCGATCTGGCGCGACAGGATCGCGGAGAACTCGTCGGCAAAACCTTCCATGCGGGCGGAAAGCTTGTGCGCGTCGGCCGTGAACTTGTTGTAGGCGATAACTGCCGGAATAGCCGCAACAAGGCCGATGGCCGTTGCCAGAAGCGCTTCAGCGATACCCGGCGCCACGACCGCAAGGTTGGTGGACTTCGAACCGGCAATCGCCTGGAACGAGGTCATGATACCAACAACCGTACCGAAGAGACCGATGAAGGGACCAGCCGAACCGATGGTGGCGAGCGAACCAAGGCGCGCCTCGTATTGTTCGCCTTCACGCGCGATCGTCACATCCATCGCCCGGTCGATACGCATCTGCAGACCAATGGGCGAACGCGCGCCGCGCTCGAATGATTTTTTCCATTCCCGCATGGCGGAAACGAAAATTGCCGCAAGACCGCCATTCTGGCGTTCCGCCAGCGTGCGATAAAGCTCCTCGAGCGACTGGCCCGACCAGAAGACCTGTTCGAACTGGTCGAACTGGCGCTTTGCCTTGCCGAAGCTCACATATTTGTCGAAGACGATCGCCCACGTCCAGACCGAGGCGGCGATAAGTCCGATCATCACGAGCTTCACGATGAGGCCCGCCTGCATAAACAGCGCCCAGAGACTTACATCGTGCGTCGCCGCTGCCAAACCTGCCTGTTCCATAAATATCCAATCCCCGAATCCAAACGCCCGGTACGGGACCGGGCGATTCAAACGCGTGTTAACGCTCGAAGTCCTGCAGCCGCAGCCGCCAACCCCTTAGCCATACCCCGATACTTGCCAGTAAGCCTTACTTGCCAATAAATTTGGTGAAAGGAAGGCGTGCGCCGCACAAATGCCAGTTGCTAAAGTAAGACACCATTATGGTTAAAGGAGTGTTACAGCCGGGCCACGCCGGATGGATTTACTGGACGGAGCCGTCAATTACTTCAGGAATTTTTCGGCAACCGCCTCCGGAAGACGCCTCGGGCGGCCATTGGCATTGATGACGGCGATGATGACCTTGGCGGCGACCAGCAGGGTTTCGCCCCGCCGGATTTCCTGATTGAGCACCATTTTCGCGCCGCCGGCCTTTTCGGTGATGGTCGTGATCGTCAACACGTCATCCATCCGCGCCGGGCTTTTGAAATCAATCTCCATGCGATGCACGACGAAGACCAGCCCCTCCTCATCGGCGGTCAAAAGCGCGCTTTGTTCGCAGCCGAGGCAACGCAGGTAATCGGTGCGGCCGCGCTCGAGAAAATGCAGATAACGGGCGTGGTAAACGAGGCCGGAGAAATCCGTATCCTCATAATAGACCCGTTGCGTCAGGCGGTGGCCATGTTCGATCAGTTCACCCGAAAGCGAAACCACAAGCTCGCTCATACTATCTCCTTGAGAATTTCGGCAGCATCGGAACGACCTTCGCGGATGATAAGATGCTCATGCCGTTGAGGCAGCGCCTCGATACGCTCCGCGATGAAACGGGGCCTCAGATCGCTCTTCAAAAGCGCTGATGGCTGCGCGCGCAGCCAGCGGAACTCCACCTCGACGCCATCCAGCACCCGATGCACGATATCGTTTTCATGGAACGGCAGAGGCTGGCGAAGCGAAATAAGATAATAAAATCCCAGCTCATGCGCCGCATAATCGTCATAGGCGAAAAAATTTTCGGCCGACCAGAGGAGACGCTCGACCGAGCAATCCCGGTCAAGCTCCTCGCCGATCTCGCGGATGATGGTTTCCTCGGAGCTTTCGCCGATTTCGGCACGGCCGCCGGGCAAGGCCCAGTAGCTGTCCTTCGTGCCGCGCTGGACCAGAAGATGCTCATTCTGCAAGATCAGCGCCGCAACCCGCATGCTGAAAAGCTGCGGTTTCCGGTCCAGCCGGATCATGTGGCGTTCAGGCGCAGAGATCATTTATCGTCCAGATCGCCGTCATGCCAGACGAGGTGTCGTGTGGTCTTCGGCAGGTGTTCTATTTCGTCGGCGATGAAATAGGGCGGAATATCAAGCTCCGTCAATGCCTGCCGGGTTGCCGCAACCCAGCGGAACTCCAGTTCGTTATCGCCGTCCTGAATGCGGTGAATGATGTCAGTCGGATGAAAGGCCAGCGTTTCCGGCAGGTCCATCAGGTAATAAAACCCGAGTTCGTGCCAGTCCTTGCCCTCGTAGTGGAAAAAATTCTCGACCGCCCAGAGAAGACGTCCCACCTTGGCTTCGACGCCAAGCTCCTCGACCATTTCACGCGCCAGCGTTTCTTCGGAGCGTTCGCCCATTTCGGCACGGCCACCCGGAAAGGTCCAGAATTTTTCATGCGACGCCCGGTGCACCAGCACATGGCCATCACGAAACGCCAGTCCCGCGACACGCATCTGGAAAATGCGCTTCGGCTTGAACTTGATGCGGATGCGGGTGTCCTGCTTGGTATCGTGTGTCATGGTGCTGGCCTGCGGACTGGAAACATCAAATCGGTTTCCGTCCACCCTAACGCATCCATCTCGTCTTTTCTCGTCTTTGCATCATCTCCCACAATGAATTCATCCAGTTGCGGCGGCTTGACCGTGGTCCCTGATAACATCGCATGCGCCTGCCCGCGATGATGCGTCTGGTGCTGGAAGAGATGGGACAGAACATCGTCGCAGCGATCCCGCTGGATACGCCTGCCGCGGTGAATATTGACGTCGGCCGCAAGGCCGTCTTCGTCCAAACCATCGACAAATGCGATCAGCGCCTCGTCAAGCTCCATCTGAGCGGCTCGCAGATCCGACATGGTGGCGAAGGGCTCCTCTTCGGCAAAAGCGGCAAGGCCGAGCGTGCCGCCCTGGAGGGCATCGATATAAAACCGGTCGACGGTGTAGATGTGGTTCAGCGTCGCCCTGAGCGTGGGAAAGAAACTGACACGGGAAGCGACAAACGCCTCCTGCGAAAGCTGAAGACAGGCCTGATGCAGCCGGAAATTGGCCAGCCGGTTGTTGCGCGCGAGTTTGCGGAAAACCCGCAGCGGATCGTAAGGCATGAGGGTACCTCCCTTGACGCCAGAGGACGGCGTCGTTCAATCGACGTGTTCCAGCTCCGATCTGCTTTTCAGAACCTTCGCACCGTCTTCCTGTTCGATCAGATAGGCAGGCTCCTGCCTGCTCGCTTTCCGTTTTATTCTGGAGCCGGCAATGGTGCGTTCGACATCGTCAGTGAAAGTCTCGACGATTTTACCTTCACCGGTGCCACTGCCCCAGTTCCACCGGACCTTGGTACCCTTTCGATATCCAGACATGACCATCTCCGTGCCAAAGACGATCAAAGCCGGCAAGCCGGGATTGTTCCCTCAATCATCCTCAAGCGTCAGACGGAACTGCGCCGCCTCGATATCCTTGGGCGGCTGCATGCCCAGATGTTTCCAGGCTGTTGCAGTCAGAATGCGCCCGCGCGGTGTGCGCTGGATGAAACCCTGCTGGATCATATAGGGCTCGATGATGTCCTCGATCGCATCGCGCGGCTCCGAGAGGCCGGCGGCGATGGTTTCGATGCCAACAGGGCCGCCGCCGAAATTGACGGCGATCATGGTGAGATAACGCATGTCGAGCTGGTCGAGACCCATTTTGTCGACCAGCAGCCGCGTCAAAGCCTCGTCGGCGATCTCACGGGTGACGGCTTCCGCCCGCGCCACCTCGGCGAAATCACGCACGCGGCGCAATAGCCGGCCGGCGATACGCGGCGTGCCGCGCGCGCGCCTTGCCACCTCACGCGCGCCCTCATCGGTCATATTCAGCCCCATCAGCCGCGCGCCGCGCCGGACGATCAGTTCCAGCTCGTCAACGGTGTAGAAAGCCAACCGGACGGGAATGCCGAAACGATCACGCAGCGGCGTTGTCAAGAGGCCGAGGCGGGTGGTGGCGGCAACGAGGGTGAATTTGGAAAGATCGATCTTCACCGAGCGCGCCGCCGGCCCCTCGCCGATGATGAGATCGAGCTGGAAATCCTCCATGGCAGGATAAAGGATTTCTTCCACTGCCGGATTGAGGCGGTGGATTTCATCGATGAAGAGCACATCGCGCTCTTCCAGATTGGTGAGAAGTGCGGCGAGATCACCCGCCTTGGCGATGACAGGCCCGGAAGTGGATTTGAAGTTGACGCCAAGTTCCTTGGCCATGATCTGCGCCAGCGTGGTCTTGCCGAGGCCGGGCGGGCCGACGAACAGCACATGATCCAGCGCCTCGCCGCGGTTCTTGGCGGCCTCGATGAACACCTTGAGATTGGCACGGGCCTCCGCCTGGCCGGTAAAATCATCCAGCGACTGCGGGCGCAGCGTGGTGTCGATATCCTCGCCACGCTTTTCCGGGGTAATCAGTCTCTCCGCATCGCTCATTCAGGGCATTCCATTGTTCTAACCGAATTCATCAGGTGGTCGCCGCCCCTATATCACGACTATCGCATCAACGCGCTTCACGAAATTCAGGATAACCGGGGCTCCACGTCCGCATGCCAGGCGTCCTTACCGCGAAAGCTCCTTCAGCCCGAGGCGGATAAGCTTGGCGCTGTCGCCGCCCTCCCCGCCATTCTTCAGCGCGGCAGCAACCGCATTGGCGGCCTGGTCGCGCGAATAGCCGAGATTGGTGAGCGCGGAAACGGCATCCGCCACCGGCGCGGACGCAACGCCTTCACCAAGCTCCTGCTTGAGCCCGATCGAGGCGGAAGCCTCTCCCGCAAAGGCAGGCGCCTTGTTGCGAAGTTCGGTCACAAGACGCACCGCCACCTTCGGCCCAACGCCTGGTGCACGCGAAATCATCACCTTGTCCTGAAGCGCGATGGCATTGGCGAGTTCGGAGGGCGAAAGCGTGGAAAGGACGGCCAAGGCCACTTTCGAACCCACGCCCTGCACGCTCTGCAGCAGGTTGAACCATTCCCGCTCCAGTGCCGAAAGAAAACCGAAGAGCTTCAGCTGGTCTTCACGCACATAGGTTTCGATGAACAGCACCACCGCCTCCCCGACGGAGCCGATTTTCGACAGCGTGCGCGCCGAACAATAGGCGACGTAACAGACGCCGTGCACATCCACCAGCACATAGTCCGCGCCGATTTCCTCGATGCTGCCCTTCAGTTTTCCGATCATGATGCCGCCCGCTGCAATGAGACTTTAAATATTCAACCGGCCGCCAAAAGCCGCGCCATCCTGTCGCCGCCGCGATTATGCGCGTGGCAGATTGCGATGGCGAGAGCGTCCGCCGCATCGTTACCCTTGAATTCGGCCTTCGGCATCAGGATTTTCAGCATCATGTGAATTTGCTGCTTTTCGCCGTGCCCGACGCCGATGACGGCTTTTTTCACCGCATTCGGCGCATATTCAAACACCGGCAGTCCTGCCCGCGCCGGAACCAGCATGGCGATGCCGCGCGCCTGACCAAGTTTCAATGTTGCAACCGCATCCTTGTTCACGAAAGTCTGCTCCACCGCCGCCTCGTCGGGCTGGTAGCTGTGCACGACGTCAGCCAGCCCATCATGCAGCTGGCACAGCCGGGAGGCGAGATCCATATCGCCATCCGAGGTCACGGTACCGGAGGCGACAAACCGCAGGCTGTTGCCAAGGGTGTCGATGACACCCCATCCGGTGCGCCGCAATCCGGGGTCAATGCCGATGATTCGAATCGTCTTTTGCATGAGGCACCTTATCTTTCCGGCTGTGACCCTGCCAGCGATAAGTGAACAAAACGACAACATTGATCAAATTTGCAGTGCAGCATTTACCTCTGCTTAAACCGCGTACCGCATTGTTCTCCACAAAATCAAAAAAGGGGAGCTGCGGACATGATGATCCGCAGCACAATATGTTCGCCATATCAGCCGTCCAATGGCGCCATCCATGCATGGCGCGGGAACTGATCCGGCATTGAGGGCTGCATCGGCCATGCTGAACCGTTTTCATTCCATATCCACCAAAGTGCTCGCGATTTTCCTGGCGCTGATGGCGATCTCGACCGGGGCTCTGACACTTCTCGGCTATCAAAGCAGCAGCGGCGTTCTTGAGGAGCAGGCGTCGAGATCCATGGAGAGCATTCTGGTTTTCCGCGGCGATATGCTTCAGGAACGCCTTGAGCAGCTGAAAACGCAGGCGGATTCCATTGCCAAGATCGAATCCCTGCAGATGGCTGTTGTCTCCATGCGCAGCGGCTGGGCCACCGTGCAGAAAAACGCAGGCGACGCGAAGGCGGAACTGCAGCGCGTCTTCGTCAAGGAAAACCCCTTCGGCGAAAAGGAAAAGCTGATCAAGCCGGAAAGCCCCAGCGGCTTTTATTACTCCACCCATGAGAAGACCCAGACGGATATCGGCGCTTATATCAAGGGAACGCCGTTCAGCGATGTTCTCTTCATCGACCCCGCCGGTACGGTCTATTATTCCTATCTGAAGGGACCGGCCTTCGGGGAAACCGTCAAGGGCGGCACCTGGGCGGAAAGCGGCCTTGGTACGGCCTTCGCGCGCGGCGCGGCGAACGCCGAAAAGGCGGTCAACGACGTGGCGCAGACCAGTTTCTCCGGCCTGCGGATCGATGCGGCTACGAAAGAGGCTGGTATTTATTTCGGCGTTCCGGTTGTCAAATTCGGCGCGTTCAAGGGCATCGTCCTCTTCCAGGTCAAGGAAGGCGTTTTCAGCCAGATTCTGACGAAAGGCATCGCGGCGGGCAGTTCGGAACAATCCGCAATCATATCAGCCGATGGCAAGGTTATCGGTGTTGAGGGCGACAGGCTGGTCAGCCTTGACCCAGCCATCTACGATTTCCACGGCGAGGCCCTGAACGCGGCGGGCATGACCATTGCCAAGATCGACCGCGCGGATGGCGAAGCCAATGCCTATGCCCGCCCCTTCTCTTTCGCCGACGAAAAATATCTCGCGGTGGAAAGCATGCTGCGCAGCGAGTTGAACGCTGGCTCCATCTCGATTGCCGGCACGCTTGCCGTGATCGGCCTTTGCGTTCTGGCCGCCATGTGTGCAGCGACGGCCTTTTTCGCGCGGCGTCTCTTCGCCCCGCTGGAAAAGCTTGCCGGACTGACCGGCGAAGTGGCCGCAGGCCGTCTCGATGCGGAAATCGGCAATCAGGATCGAAAGGACGAGATCGGCCGCATGGCGCGTGCGCTCGGCAGTTTCCGTGAAAAACTTATCCTGCAGCGGGACATGGAAGAGACCGCATCACGCACACGGGAAGAAGCCGAAACAGCCCGGCGCGCGCATCTTGCGGAACGGGAGGCCGAGGCAGGCACCCTGCAAATGGTCGTGCAATCTCTGGATGAGGGGCTCGACCGGCTGGCGAATGGCAACCTCGCCTATCGTATCCAGACCGCTTTCCCCGACGATCTCGAAAGCCTGCGCCATAATTTCAACACGGCGCTTGCCCGGCTCAGCGAAACCATGCAGGCCATCGGCGGCAATTCCGCCGCCATTCGTGGCGGTTCCGAGGAAATGCGGGTGGGGGCCGACCAGCTCGCCGAACGTACCGAACGGCAGGCAGCCTCCATCACCGAAACGGCAAGCGCCATCAAGGCGATCACCGAAGCCGTCCGCGACCAGATCGAACGCGCCGAACAGGCAACGCGGATCGCCCGCGACGCCAGCACGGAGGCAACGGCATCCAGCCGCGTCATGGAGCAGACAATCGCCGCCATGGAGGCGATCCAGACCTCATCACGCCAGATCAACCAGATCATCGGCGTCATCGACGAAATCGCCTTCCAGACCAACCTTCTGGCGCTGAATGCCGGCGTGGAGGCGGCGCGAGCAGGCGACGCAGGCAAGGGTTTTGCGGTCGTGGCCCAGGAAGTGCGCGAACTGGCGCAGCGCTCGGCCGCCGCCGCAAAGGAAATCACCAGCCTGCTGAAGCGCTCCACCGACGAGGTTTCCTCGGGCGTGGTGCTGGTGGAAAAGGCAGGTGCTTCGCTGACCGGTATCGGCAAACACGTGCAGACCATCAGCACGCGTATCGAAGAGATCATGGAGTCTACCCGCGAGGAGGCGCACACGCTTTCGGAAATCAACAGTACCGTCTCCAGCCTCGACACCATGACCCAGCAGAACGCCGCCATGGTGGAAGAGACGACGGCCGCCATTCACAATCTCGCTTCCGAAGCGGGTGAAATGGACGGCAGGCTCGGACAGTTCGTATTGGCTCCGGAGAACGAGGCCGCGGGGCATCGCGAGGACAGGCAATTCAGGCGGGTGGGTTGAGACAGGCCAGCCGGCGAAATACCGGGGCCTCTTCGGAGGCCCCAATTTTTTTGAACCATCCTTCAATTCTGCGCGACTTCACTGGTAAATCGGGACACGCGCCTTACATCCGCAGCAAAGATTTAAATTTCGCAGGAGCGTCGGATGATACCTTTTTCCATTCTCGACCTTTCGCCGATCGGCGAAGGCGAGAGCGTCAGTCAGGCGCTTGAGAATTCCCGCCGAATGGCGATCAAGGCCGAAGAACACGGCTATAACCGCATCTGGCTGGCGGAACACCACGGCATGCCCGGCATTGCCAGCGCGGCAACGTCGCTCGTCATTGCCCATGTGGGCGCGACCACGAAACATATTCGCGTCGGTTCCGGCGGCATCATGTTGCCCAACCATTCCCCGCTCGTTATCGCCGAGCAGTTCGGCACGCTTGCAGCGCTCCTTCCCGGCCGCGTTGATCTCGGTCTAGGCCGCGCTCCGGGAACTGATATGCGCACAGCGCGAGCCCTGCGCCGCAATCTCGATGCCGGCGCGGAAAACTTCCCGCACGATATCGTCGAACTCCAGCGTTATCTTGGTCCGCCGCAGCCGGATCAGGCAATCCTTGCCGTACCGGGCATGAATTCCAACGTGCCGCTCTGGCTGCTCGGCTCCAGCACCTACAGCGCGCATCTCGCCGCAGCGCTTGGCCTGCCCTATTCCTTCGCTTCGCATTTCGCGCCCGATATGCTGATGGAAGCGATCCATATCTATCGCGAGCGCTTCCAGCCCTCTGAAGTGCTGGACAAGCCCTATGTGATGGTGGGCGTAATGGGTGTCGGCGCTGAGACGGATGAGGAGGCGCAGCATCTCTTCACCTCCTCGCAGCAGCAATTTGTCAACCTGCGCCGCAATGTGCGCACGCAGTTTCCGAAACCCGTGCACAGCATGGATGACTACTGGAACGAGATGGAGCGTTTCTCTGTCGAACACACGCTGCGTTTCGCCGCCGTCGGCTCGCCTGAGACGATCCAACGCCATCTCGATGGCTTCCTTGCGGAAACGCAGGCGGATGAGCTGATTGTCTCGATGCCGATCCATGACATCGAAAAGCGGCTGCGGTCGGTCGAGATTTTTGCCGATGTGCGAACCTCCATAAAGAAGGCCGCGTAAACAAAAGGCCCCGGAGCGGATCGCTGCCGGGGCTTTTTTGAAACATGAAACGTCAGGCGGAAAGCTTGGCGAGAATTTCTTCGGAAACCTCGAAGTTGGAATAGACGCTCTGCACGTCGTCATCGTCTTCGAGATTGTCGATGAGCTTCATCAGCGACTGCGCCTTTTCTTCATCCACCGGCACCGTATTCTGTGGCTTCCAGATGGCCTTGACGCTTTCGGCTTCGCCGAGCACGCCTTCCAGCGCCTTGGAAACCTCGTTCATCGCTTCGAAACCGCAGATGATGGTGTGGCCATCTTCGGAAGATTCGACATCGTCAGCGCCCGCTTCGATGGCCGCTTCCATGACCTTGTCGGCGTCGCCCACTTCCGCCTTGTAGGTGATTTCGCCTACGCGGTCGAAGGAGAAGGAGACCGAGCCGGTTTCGCCGAGTGCGCCACCAGCCTTGGTGAAGATGGAGCGTACGTTTGAGGCGGTGCGGTTGCGGTTGTCGGTCAGGGCCTCGACGACGACGGCGACGCCACCCGGGCCGTAACCCTCGTAACGGACCTCATCGTAGTTTTCGCTGTCTGCACCGGAAGCTTTCTTGATGGCGCGCTCAATATTGTCCTTCGGCATGGACTGGGCCTTGGCGTTCTGGATCGCCAGACGCAGGCGCGCGTTCATGTTCGGGTCGGGCATGCCCGCCTTTGCCGCAACGGTGATTTCACGCGCAAGCTTGGAAAACATTTTGGACCGTACGGAGTCCTGCTTGCCCTTGCGGTGCATGATGTTCTTGAACTGTGAATGACCAGCCATGGAAAACCTGATTGTCTTAATTTGGAGATTGCGGGCCTTATAAGTGCGATACGCCCGCCGTTCAACCCCGCAAGCGCTTTCTCTTGCCGCAACAACAGAAGGAACTGATTTATCCGCTCTTCGTTCTGATCATGAACGCGACGGAAGGGCACATGATTTCTCTCCATCGCAGCATCAGACCGGAAGGAGAAAACAAATGGTCAGCCTGACTGAAGCAAGAGAAGCCCCGGCCCGTCAGCTCTGGGACGAGATCAACTCCGTCCACGCCGGCATGCTCGGTCTTGAAGGCCTGCATAATCACATGCAGCCCATGGCACCTCACGCTGATCCCAAGACCAACACGATCTGGTTCTTCTCCAAAAAAGACACCGATCTGGTGAAGTCGCTGAAATCCGGTTCCCGGGCGCATTTCTGCGTCGTGGGGAAGGACCATGACTACCATGCCTGCCTTTCAGGCATTCTTGAAGTGCGCGACGACAAAACCAAGATCGAGGAATATTGGAATTCCGTCACGGCCGCCTGGTATGAACATGGCAAGAGCGATCCACAGCTGACAATGCTGGCGTTGCATGTCGACGATGCCGATATCTGGGCTTCGACGGACAGCACGCTTAAATTCGGCTGGGAAATCGCCAAGGCGAACATGTCGGATGACAAGACGCCAGATGTAGGCGTTCGCCAGCATCTCAACTTTGCCTGATCAACATCTCCTATGGCCTTTCCTCGCCCACCGCCATGTTACATGCCTTTCGGCACGAGTATCTGCGGCTGGCGGGGAAGATTTCTCATCGAAACCCGGATCACCGGGTCGGTCGCATGGGCAATGCGAAAACTTTCGCCAAACATTGTCAGAAACTGCTCCAGCGGCGGGCCGGTGCGGTGCATCGGCAGGATCAGCGCCGAGCGCAGGCGCTTGACCACCCGGCTCATGCTGTCAGCGCCCATGGTCAAGCCGCCATCCACCGGCACCATCAGCACATCCAGACGGCCGATCTCGGCATAATGCGTATCCGTCAACTCATGATGCAGATGGCCGAGATGACCGATGCACAGGCCCGCAACTTCGAAGATGAAGATGGAATTGCCGTTTTCCTGAAAGGATTCGTAATCGCCCCAGCGGTTGCGGATATCGGTTGCGACATTGCGAATATAGACATCGCCTACCAGAACCTTGTGTTCGGCCTTTTCTCCCGGCGTATCGCTCCAGCCATGCAGCACATATTGAATGGCAGGGTCCGGACTAAGGGTGAAGTGGGTCGAATGCGCCCGGTTCATTGTTACTACCGTCGGCATGACCGGCGGGCGATAGACGCCGTTATAGTCCGTGGCGATCGTTACCCCGCCTGGGCTTTCGATCAGATAGGTGGAATGGCCGATGAAGCTGATCTTCACCTCTTCCTTCGCCGCCGCCTGAGCCAGCTGAACACCCGGCGGACTGAAGCTCGCAAACATGACGCCGGGAATTTTGCTGGCGATCGCCTGGCATTGACTGACGGGCGGGCGGCTTTCCGTCTGGGAGAAGGCCGCTCCCGATGAGGCGATCAGCCCCGATATTGCAAGCATTAGCACGCGCAGCATCATGCCACTCCCTGAACTTGCGAAGGTTGGGAGGATGGGGCAGGTTTTGCGGAGCGTCCAGTTACAAGAGTGCAGGAAGGCCCACACTCTCGTCATTGTGAACGCTTCAGGGAGAGATTACGCCCAGAAGGAGGGCAGGGTTTCGGAGAGCCGGGGACCGATGCGCAGCGGCGCGATCTTTTCTGCAAGCCCGGTGCGGTCGGAGATTTCGACGCCGACGCCGCAGATCGTCGCAGGTCCGCTGGCAGCCTCGAAACGGCCCTTCGGCATTTTGGAAATGAAGCGGTTGATCGGCTCTTCCTTTTCCATTCCGAGCGAACTGTCATAATCGCCGCACATGCCGGCATCCGACATATAGGCCGTGCCGCCATTAAGGATCTGCGCATCCGCCGTCGGGACATGGGTGTGGGTGCCGACAACGAAGCTCGCGCGGCCATCCACAAAATGGCCGAAACACTGTTTTTCACTCGTCGCTTCCGCATGGAAATCGAAGATGATGGCGTCGGCCTGTTCCTTCAGCGGGCAGGCGGCAAGAATGTTTTCCGCAGACTTGAAGGGATCGTCCAGTTCCGGATGCATGAAGACCCGCCCCATGATGTTGGCGACCAATATGCGTGCGCCGTTGCGGGCATAAAAAAGGCCCGAGCCCTTGCCCGGCGTACCGTCAGGATAATTGGCGGGCCGCAGGAACTGGTCGTGGCGCTCGCAGAAGGAAACCGCTTCCTTCTGGTCCCAGACATGGTTGCCGGTCGTGACAACATCGGCGCCGGCATTGATGGTCTCGAGATAGATATCTTCGGTGATGCCGAAGCCGCCGGCGGCGTTTTCACCGTTGACGATCACAAAATCGAGCTTCAGATCGGAAATCAGCCCCGGCAATCGTTCCCAGACAGCAGTGCGTCCGGTCTTGCCAACCATATCTCCGAGAAAAAGAAGCCTCATTCACCCGCCCCGATCTTGCGCATGTTTCTATATTTCGTCCCCTCTAGCGGGTAATCCATCTTTTAAAAAGTGCTAAAGCGCCTTTTGCCCACTATCGGAGATCGACAACGGAGCGGAAAACCAGCGCAGGCCGCTTTCCGTCAGAATGGCGTGAAGCGACATATCATGCGGCTCCGCCGGTACGAATGGCACTTCCTGACAATCAAAGGCGACGCCGATGAGAACTGGCTGTTTGCCCATCGCGTGTAACCGCGCAATGGCGCGGTCATAATGGCCCGCGCCATAACCGACCCGCTGCCCGCGCCCATCGAAGACCGAGAGAGGCACGAGCAGAATATCCGGATCGACAACCTCCGCATCCTCGCCCGGGCCAGTCGTGCCGAAGCCGGTCTTCACCAGCGGCGTATCCGCCTCGAAGCGACGGAAGACGATGGTTTCACGATCCAGCACAACGGGAAGAACGAGACGCCCGCCCCTTGTCCGCAATGCTTCCATCAGCGGCCGTGTATCGGCCTCGGAGCGGATAGGCATGAAGCCGGAAATCACGGTGCCACGCGCAAAGGCAATGTCGGAGGCGCCATGGGCCGTTATAGACTGGCTCTTCTGCTGCCGCTCCGTCAGCGTCAGCGCATCGCGCGCGGCGAGCCTTTCGCCGCGCAGCCTCGCTTTTTCGGCAACATCGCCGGGCATCAGGCAGCCCGGCTCACGAGAACCTTGTCGATGCGGTGGCCGTCGAGGTCGATGACTTCAAAACGCCAGCCGTTGCGGGTCACATGTTCGCCCAGTTCCGGCAGGCGACGGAACTCGTCCAGAACCAGACCGGCAACGGTTTCGAACTCGGCATCCTCGTCGATCTTGAAGCCCATGCGATAAGCGAACTCATCGGCGGGCATCCAGCCGGCGACGAGGAACGAACCGTCCTCGCGCTCGACTATGGCCGGCTCCTCGTCATTATCTTCCTGGAAGGCGCCGGTTATGGCCTCCAGAACGTCGCCAGAGCTGACGATACCTTCGAAATGGCCATATTCGTCGTAGACCAGTACCATGTGTACGGTGGAGCGACGCAGCGACTGGATGACGTCCACAGCGCTCGTCAGATCCGACACGACAGGAACTTCGCGCAGAAGCTCGCGAATGTTGAGCTCCTTGCCGGAGGCCAGCGCATCGAAGGCATCCTTGGCGAAAAGCACGCCGAGAATTTCATCCGAAGCACCGTTGCGTACCGGAAGGCGCGAACGCTGCGTCTGGCGAAGCTGCTCTCGGATTTCCTCGGCGCTGTCTTCGATATCGACCACTTCGACATCACGACGCGGCGTCATCAGGCCACGCGCATTGCGGTCGGCAAGGCGCATGACGCTGGTGATCATCGCCGATTCCTCGGTCTCGATCACACCGGCGCTATGGGCTTCGGCCAGAACCGTGCGGATTTCATCATCGGTGACCGATGCGTTGGACTCACCGCTGTGGCCGAGAAGGGCAAGAACCGTCTTGCCCGACTTGTCGAGCAGCCATACCAGCGGCGCGCCGACCTTGGACAGCAGCATCATGGTGGGTGCGACGCGGGCAGCGACCTTTTCGGGATCGCGCAGCGCAATCTGCTTGGGCACAAGTTCGCCGACGATCAGCGACAGATAGGTAATGGCGACGACCACCGAGCCGACGCCAAGCGCATCGGCGGCACGGTCGGGAACACCCTGTTCCAGAAGCCACGCCGTAAAGCGGGCACCGAGCGTGGCACCGGAAAAAGCGCCGGAAAGGACGCCGACCAGCGTGATGCCGATCTGCACTGTGGAAAGAAAGCGTCCGGGATTTTCGGAAAGGCCGAGCGCCATGGTGGCGCCCTTGCTGCCTTGCGCGGCAAGCACCTTGAGCCTCGCCGGTCTGGAGGAGACAACGGCAAGCTCGGACATGGCAAGCACACCGTTCAATACGGTGAGCAGGACCACGATCATAATTTCAGTAAACAAGTTTAGCTCTTTGGGCTGTTGAACGGCACGTCGCGGTTTTGGCCGCAGCGCCCTTTTTTAAAGGGCATGACAGACATACCAATCCGAATAATAGGGAATTGTTCCGCCATTGCAATGACGGCAATATAAAAAAGCCGCGTCCGGCAGTTATGAAAAATCACTGTCGAATATATCAAGGATATGGTGAAGCATCGGGGTTGATCCGAAACTTCAAGCGCGATCCACGGCGACCGATGGAGATTTACGATCCTGGGTGCCTACAAAAGTAGGTGGGCGCCGTGTGTCCAGTCCCACGGGACTGGCCAGGGACAGCTCCCTTTGGATCGAGTATGGCCCCAGGGATTGTGGTTCCTGTCGGGAAGCGCAGAACGCATCCAAGATATAGGACGGATCGGGGGAAACCACCAGAGGGCACCGAGCGAAATTTTGCCGCCTCAGAACTCTTTGCGCAGTCAATGCGCCGCGGGCTTCGGCCGCGCCAGTAGTTTTTCGGTAATGCCGTTCAACCGGTCGGCCAGATCGCCGATGGCGAGCGCCACCACTTCATCCGATTTCGCCCTGTGCTCGGCCATGCCGTCACGGTTGCGGGAAAGGGATGCGACCTCTCCTTCCAGCTTCTCGATCTTGCGGTTGAGTTCGGAAAGCTCGTCCATCACCATGATGCCGGCCATGACGGTCAGGCGAAGGTCGCCTATTTCACCGAACTGGCTCTTGAGGTGCCCGACATACCGGTCGAACCTGGTTGCGAGATCGGTCAGATGGTCTTCCTGCCCTGCCTCGCACGCCATGCGATAGGCCTTGCCGTCGATCATAACTGTGACTTGCGCCATGAACCCGCTCCTATCGATCCAGCACCGCGCGGATCGTCTCCATGGCCGTTACCAGCCGGCGGGAAACCTCGCGGTTGACTTCTTCAAGACGATTGGCGCGAAATTCGGCCTGATCCAGCTCATGTGCGAGCCTTGCGCGGTCGACATGGACCCGCTTGACCTCATTATCGATCTCGCCCGTCTCCCTTTGCCGTTCGATACGCATATCGATGGCATTTTCGAGATTTGTGATGGCAGCGCTCAGCTCCGTCACCGCAGATTGTACGGTCTTCTCAGCCGACATCGTTTTTTCCAACTCGCAAGTAACCGGCCGAATCGTCCGGTTTCAGGCCTTTTCAACATTCAGGAGGTTATTACCCGATTTATCATCCCGTCAATCAAACCAGTGCATTGAAGCGTTTTGCTCTGTGGATGAACGAGGAGGCGCCGACACATATCGCACGAATTTTCTTTGGGCACCCGATTTTCTAAACGATTTTTATCCTTGAGAGAACCGCAATTGCCCGTGGATTTATTGACTTGCCTGCCTCACCTGCTATGGATCAACCCGCTTTTTGGATAGTTGCGTAAAACTATCTCCTTTCACCCGGAAACAGACGGAAAAGCCATGATTTCTCGCGACAAACACAACCGGATGGCAAACGCGATCCGCTTTCTTGCCATGGATGCAGTGGAGAAGGCCAATTCAGGCCACCCCGGTCTGCCGATGGGCGCCGCTGATGTCGCCACCGTTCTTTTCACCCGTTACCTGAAATTCGATCCCAAGGCGCCGCTCTGGGCTGACCGCGACCGCTTCGTGCTGTCGGCAGGCCATGGTTCGATGCTGCTTTACTCGCTGCTCTATCTGACGGGCTACGAGGACATGACGATCGACGAGATCAAGCGTTTCCGTCAGTTCGGCTCCAAGACCGCCGGCCATCCCGAATATGGCCATGCGACCGGCATCGAAACGACCACCGGCCCGCTCGGCCAGGGCATCGCCAACGCCGTCGGCATGGCTATTGCCGAACGCAAGCTGGAAGAGGAATTCGGCTCCGACCTGCAGAGCCACTTCACCTATGTGCTGTGCGGCGACGGCTGCCTCATGGAAGGCATCAGCCACGAAGCCATCGCGCTTGCCGGCCACCTGAAGCTCAACAAGCTCGTTCTGTTCTGGGATGACAACAACATCACCATCGACGGTGAAGTTGGCCTCTCCGACAGCACCGACCAGATCGCCCGCTTCCAGGCCGTTCACTGGAACACCATCCGCGTCGATGGCCATGATCCGGATGCGATTGCTGCCGCCATCGAGGCCGCGCAGAAATCCGACCGCCCGACCTTCATCGCCTGCAAGACCGTCATCGGTTTCGGCGCGCCCAACAAGCAGGGCACCCACAAGGTACACGGCAACCCGCTCGGCGCCGAAGAAATCGCCGCTGCGCGCAAGAGCCTCAACTGGGAAGCCGAAGCTTTCGTCATTCCGGAAGATGTGCTCGATGCATGGCGTCTCGCCGGCCTGCGCTCCACCAAGACCCGTCAGGACTGGGAAGCCCGTCTCGAGGCCGCTGAAGCCGGCAAAAAGGCCGAGTTCAAGCGCCGCTTCGCCGGCGATCTGCCCGGCAATTTCGACAGTTCGATCGATGCCTTCAAGAAGAAGATCATCGAGAACAACCCGACTGTCGCCACCCGCAAGGCTTCTGAAGACTCGCTTGAAGTCATCAACGGCATCCTGCCGGAAATGGTCGGCGGCTCGGCTGACCTGACGCCGTCCAACAACACCAAGACCAGCCAGATGAAGTCCATCACCCCGACGGATTTCTCCGGCCGTTATCTGCATTACGGCATCCGCGAGCACGGCATGGCGGCCGCGATGAACGGCATCGCGCTCCATGGCGGTCTCATCCCCTATGCCGGCGGCTTCCTGATCTTCTCGGACTATTGCCGTCCGTCGATCCGCCTTGCCGCCCTGATGGGCATCCGCGTCGTTCACGTTCTGACGCATGATTCCATCGGCGTCGGCGAAGACGGCCCGACCCACCAGCCGGTGGAGCAGATTGCAGCGCTGCGCGCCATTCCGAACCTCCTCGTTTTCCGCCCGGCGGATGAAACCGAGACGGCGGAATGCTGGCAGCTGGCGCTTGAGCAGAAGCATCGTCCGTCTGCCCTGGCACTCACCCGCCAGAACCTCGCACCCTCGCGCAAGGAATATGAAGAGAAGAACCTTTCCGCTTACGGCGCTTACGAACTCGTATCCGCCAGCGACGCCAAGGTTTCGATCTTCGCATCCGGTTCGGAAGTCGAAGTGGCGCTCAAGGCCGCTGCAACGCTGAAGGACAACGGCGTTTCCGTCCGCGTCGTTTCCGTTCCCTGCTTCGAGCTCTTCAAGGAACAGCCGGAAACCTATCGTAACGCCATCATCGGCAAGGCTCCGGTCAAGATCGCGATCGAAGCCGCCATTCGTCAGGGCTGGGACTATTTCATCGGTAACGATGGCGCTTTCGTCGGCATGCATTCCTTCGGAGCATCTGCCCCGGCGAAGGATCTCTTCAAGCACTTCGGCATCACGGCGGAAGCCGTCGTCGCCGCAGTCGAGGCAAAACTTGCGTGAGGGCTTCCCAAGCCCTCTCACATTCCGCAAAGACCAAGCACATATCTTGTTCGGGAGACTGTAAATGACTGTAAAAGTTGCCATTAACGGCTTCGGCCGCATCGGCCGCAACGTCCTGCGCGCCATCGTCGAATCCGGCCGTACCGATATCGAAGTTGTTGCCATCAACGACCTCGGCCCGGTTGAAACCAACGCCCATCTGCTGCGCTACGATTCGATCCACGGCAAGTTCCCTGCCGACGTGAAGGTTGAAGGCGACACGATCATCGTTGGCGGCGGCAAGCCGATCAAGGTGACGGCCGTTCGCGATCCGGCAACGCTGCCGCACAAGGAACTCGGCGTCGATATCGCGCTCGAATGCACCGGCATCTTCACTGCCCGCGACAAGGCCGCTGCTCACCTGACGGCAGGCGCCAAGCGCGTCATCGTTTCGGCACCGGCTGACGGCGCAGACCTCACCGTCGTCTTCGGCGTCAATGACGACCAGCTGACGAAGGACCATCTGGTCATTTCCAACGCGTCCTGCACCACCAACTGCCTCGTGCCGGTCGTGAAGGTTCTCGATGACGTCGTTGGCATCGATCATGGCTTCATGACGACGATCCACTCCTACACGGGCGACCAGCCGACGCTGGACACCATGCACAAGGATCTGTACCGCGCCCGCGCTGCAGCCCTGTCCATGATCCCGACCTCGACGGGTGCAGCCAAGGCCGTTGGCCTCGTTCTGCCGCACCTCAAAGGCAAGCTGGACGGCACGTCGATCCGCGTTCCGACCCCGAACGTTTCGGTCGTCGACTTCAAGTTCATCGCCAAGCGCGACACGACGGTTGAGGAAATCAACGAAGCGATCAAGTCCGCCGCCAATGGCAAGCTGAAGGGCATCCTCGGCTACACCGAAGAGCCGCTGGTCTCCCGCGACTTCAACCACGACAGCCACTCCTCGATCTTCGCGATCGACCAGACCAAGGTCATGGAAGGCAAGTTCGTGCGCGTCCTGTCCTGGTACGACAACGAGTGGGGCTTCTCCAACCGCATGTCGGACACGGCCGTCGCATTCGCGAAGACCATCTAAGCGGAACTCAGTTCGATCAAAAAGCCGACGGGAGCAATCCTGCCGGCTTTTTATTTGTAAAAATGCCGACGGGAACGAGGAAACCCGTCGGCATCGATCCGGAAGCAAGGCGGGGCGCTTCGGATCGAAACCATCGTTGGGCAAGAGGGGCCAACCCGCTGCCAGCGCCGGCGCGCAACCGTCACCTTCTGTTGTTGATGATGATTGGGTCCCGCGAGCCGGCATTGCTCCAGATCGTATCGAAAGTCTGCTGCCTCAACTCGCTTTGCTGCATGGAAAGCTTCATCATGCAGTCGGCAGCATCCCGCGAGCCTTCGGGGTAACCAAAGGAGCGGCAGCGCTCGCGTTGCGCGGCCATGTTTTCAGCCGTCTGTTCCGTGCTGGAGCAGCCCGAAACAATCGAGCCCGCCGCCAATACTATAATAAGTCCAGTAATATTTATCCGCGTCATCCGATCGCTCCGGTAATGTTGAAAAGCAATTCGGACGAGAGCAATAACGCAGCTGCATTGTCTCTATGTTACGTTGAGACGCCGGAAGATGAATTGTTTCTGCGGGGGTATCTGCCGCTCTCCTTGCCATCCATTTTTTCGCCCGCGAGCCGAAAAAATTCCCATTTCCTGCCTTTGTCTGGTCCACTTTGAGACGGACAAGAGACACAGGGATAACGGTCGTGCGCAATGCACTTCGGCCCTGCCGTATCATTCGATACACCCGCCTTGCGTCGCCTTTCAACGCCACCCGAAACAGCGCTGACAGACCGCAACCCGTGGCGCATTGACTGCAGACGCGCAGAGCATTCATTGCAGCGGTCAACGCGGTTTGAATGAGGCGGTGGACGTGGAATCATTTTATCTTCTGTTGCTGGTGGCAACTGTTCTCGTTCTCGTCGCAGCCTTTTCGAGCCTCATCGCCTTCCGCTTCGGCGCGCCCCTCCTGCTGCTTTTCCTTGTTATCGGCCTGGCGGCGGGGGTGGATGGCCTTGGCATCGAGTTCACCAATAATCCGCTCGCTTATATGCTCGGCTCGCTCGTGCTCGCCGTCATCCTTTTCGATTCCGGTTTCGGCACGTCGATACAATCCTTCCGGCTTTCGGCAGCACCTGCCGTGGCGCTCGCCACCGGCGGCGTCATCCTGACCTCCGTGTTCTTCGCGGGCGCAGCCGCCCTGCTGCTCGGGCTCTCGTGGCTGGAGGGGCTGCTGCTCGGCGCCATCGTCGCCTCCACGGATGCGGCGGCCGTCTTTTTCCTGCTGCGCATCGGCGGCATTCATATCCGCGATCAGGTCCGCTCGACGCTGGAGGTCGAGTCCGGCACCAACGATCCGATGGCAATCTTCCTCACCGTCGCGCTGGTCGAGATCATTGCCAAGGGTCAGGGGCTGGCCGGTATCGATAGCGGTTTCCTGCTGCTCTTCGTCGAAGAAATGGGCCTCGGCGTGATTTTCGGCCTGCTCGGCGGTGTCATGATCGCGACCGTCGTCAACCGTTTCGCCGCCGACCGCGGGCTTGCCCCGATATTCGTGCTGGCGCTGGCGCTGCTCGTCTTCTCTTTCACCGGCACGCTTGGCGGCAGCGGTTTTCTGGCGGTCTATGTGGCGGGCATCGTTGCCGGCAACCGCAGGATTTTCGCCAAGGAAACCATCCGCCGCTTCCACGAAGGGCTGACCTGGCTTGCCCAGATCATCATGTTCCTGATGCTCGGCCTGCTCGCCACGCCGTCGCAATTTCCGGCAATCGCCATTCCCGCCGTCCTGCTTGCGCTGTTCCTGATTTTCGTCGCCCGCCCGCTCGCGGTGTGGCTGAGCCTCATGCCCTTCAACTATACCCAGCAGGAAACATCCTTCGTGGCGTGGGTGGGCCTGCGTGGCGCGGTCTCCATCCTGCTGGCCATCATGCCCATTCTCGGCGGGCTTGATAATGCGCAGATCTATTTCAACGCCGCCTTCATCATCGTGCTGGTCTCGCTGCTTGTGCAGGGCTGGACCATCAAGCCTGTGGCAACAAGGCTCGGGCTGATCGTGCCGCCGCGCATGGGCGAGGTGGACAAGCTCGAGGTGGACCTTCCCGGCACCGCTAATCATGAACTGATTTCCTACCGGGTCGCCAAGGGCAGCGCCATCATGCAGGGTGAACGTATTCCCCGCTGGGCCATGCCCTCGCTGGTGGTGCGCGACGGCAAGTCGATCCGCTACCAATATGCCGGGCGGCTGCGTGAAAACGATCTCGTCTATCTCTTCATCGCACCCGGCTATTCCCGCCTGATCGACCGGCTGTTCGCCAGCGCCCTGCCGGTTGCCGATGACGACGCCGATTTCTTCGGCACCTTCGCGATCTCGCCCGCCCGCCCGGCGAAGGAGCTGGACGCGGCCTATGGCCCCGGCCTGCTTTCGCCCGCCGAGCAGGCGATGAGCGTCGCGGAACTGATAGAGGCGCGTCTTGCCGGAAAGGCTGATTATGCCGACCGTGTGCGCCTCGGCTCCATCGTCCTGATCGTCCGCACACTGGACGAGCATGAGGAAATCACCGGCGTCGGAATCTCGCTCGAACCGGTGGAGCCGGCCACCAGCCTGCCGATCTTCATCAGCTTTTCGGAAATCCTCAACCGTGTGCGCGATTATCTGGCGCAGAAGCGTCAGCCACGCCTCGCCGGCGTTGAAGAAAGCGCCCCCGCCCCGGCCAATACAGTGAGAGAAAATGAGGCCTGACCGGCTTGCGTCGTCAATCAGGCATAGTATGGTCCGTGCCGAACTCGCAACAAATCAGGATCGACCTATGCCCGCTTTCAAGACCCTCGACAACCTCAACGACATTGCCGGAAAGCGCGTTCTCGTTCGCGTTGATCTCAACGTGCCGGTCGCGGATGGCAAGGTGACGGACGCAACCCGTATCGAACGTGTTGCGCCGACCATTCTGGAATTGTCCTCAAAGGGCGCGAAAGTCATCCTGCTCGCACATTTCGGCCGCCCGAAGGGCGAACCGGTCGCCGACATGTCGCTTTCCCAGATCGTGCCCGCCGTCGAGGAAGTGCTGGATCACGCCGTTTCCTTCGCGACCGACTGCGTCGGTGCGCCTGCGGCGGATGCCGTCGCGAAACTGAACGACGGCGATATCCTGCTTCTGGAAAACACCCGCTTCCACAAGGGCGAAGAAAAGAACGATCCCGCCTTCGTCGAGGCTCTGGCGGCCAACGGCGATATCTATGTGAATGACGCTTTCTCCGCCGCCCACCGCGCCCACGCCTCCACCGAAGGTCTTGCGCGCCACCTGCCCGCCTATGCCGGCCGCACCATGCAGGCCGAGCTTGAGGCGCTGGAAAAGGGCCTCGGCCAGCCGGTCCGTCCGGTGGTCGCCATCGTCGGCGGCGCCAAGGTTTCGAGCAAGATCGATCTCTTGATGAACCTCGTCAAGAAGGTCGATGCCCTCGTCATCGGCGGCGGCATGGCCAACACCTTCCTTGCCGCACGCGGCGCACAAGTCGGCAAATCGCTCTGCGAACACGATCTTGCCGAGACCGCAAAGCAGATCATGATCGAGGCCGCGACATCCGGCTGTGCGATTGTTCTGCCGGAAGACGGCGTGGTCGCCCGCGAATTCAAGGCCGGTGCGGCCAATGAAACCGTCGATATCAACGCCATTCCCGCCGACGCCATGGTTCTCGACGTCGGCCCGAAATCGGTTGAAAGCATCAAGGCCTGGATTTCCCGCGCGGAAACGCTGGTCTGGAACGGCCCGCTCGGCGCTTTCGAAATCGAGCCCTTCGACGCGGCGACTGTGGCTGCAGCAAAACACGCAGCGGAATGCACGAAGGCCGGCAAGCTCGTCTCCGTCGCCGGCGGCGGTGATACCGTGGCCGCACTCAACCATGCCGGCGTTTCGGACGATTTCACCTACATCTCGACGGCAGGCGGCGCCTTCCTCGAATGGATGGAAGGCAAGGAATTGCCGGGCGTTGCCATCCTGACCGCCGCCAAGTAAACTTACCCCACTTGCCTGACACAAGGCCGGACAAGCCATGCTTGTCCGGCCTTGTCTTTTGGTAAGCGGCACCTTGAGGAAAAGTTTCAAACGATTGAAATGATTTCAATCGTTTCAATGAGTTAGCGTGCCATTTCCCTGCCCTGGAACTTCTGTTATCGGAAATTTATTGTGCCTTGGGAGAATAGCAAATGACCGAACGTCTCGAAGACATCGCCATCAAAATGGTTGCCGACGGCAAGGGCCTGCTCGCAGCCGACGAATCCACAGGAACGATCAAGAAGCGTTTCGACAGCATCAATCTGGAGTCCACCGAGACCGCCCGTCGCGACTACCGCGAAATGCTGTTCCGCTCCGACGACGCCATGAAGAAATACATCTCCGGCGTCATCCTTTATGAAGAGACCCTGTTCCAGAAGGCAGCCGATGGCACGCCTTTCGTTGATATCATCAAGGCGGCCGGCAGCCTGCCCGGCATCAAGGTGGATATCGGCGCGAAGCCGATGGCTTTCCACCCGCACGAATTCATCACCGAAGGCCTCGACGGTCTTTACGAGCGCCTGCGCAAATATCATGACGCCGGTGCCCGCTTCGCCAAGTGGCGCGGCGTCATCACCATCGGTGAACAGCGTCCGAGCTGGGGTTCTATCAAGGCAAACTCCCAGTCGCTCGCCCGTTACGCCGCTCTCTGCCAGCAGGCGGATATCGTGCCGATCGTGGAACCCGAAGTGCTGATGGACGGCGAACCGGGCACGCATGACATCGACCGCTGTGCGGAAGTCACGCAATGGGTTCTCCAGACCGTTTTCGCGGATCTGTTCGACGCCCGCGTGAACCTTGAAGGCATGATCCTCAAACCGAACATGATCATCGACGGCAAGAATGCCCGCAAGGCTTCGGTCGAAGAAGTGGCGGAAAAGACCGTGAAGGTTCTGAAGGCGACCGTGCCGTCAGCCGTTCCGGGCATTGCCTTCCTTTCCGGCGGCCAGTCCTCCGAAGAGGCAACCGCGCATCTCTCCGCCATGAATGCCGGCTACGACCTGCCCTGGTCACTGACCTATTCCTACGGCCGCGCGCTTCAGGATACGGCCCTCAAGACCTGGGGCGGCAAGCAGGAAAATGTCGCCGCCGGCCAGCGCGCCTTCACGCACCGCGCCGCGATGAACAGCCTCGCCGCCAAGGGCAACTGGAAGCAGGAACTCGAAAAGGCAGCCTGAGGCCCTCACCGGCAGGCGTTTAGTCAAACAAAAGCCGCCCTCTGGGGCGGCTTTTTCGTTACGGACGCAGAAGCAGCGTCGCCGACCAGATGACAAAGGCGGCAACCGCGATCTTCCAGCAATCGCCTCTTTTCTTCAGGCCCGGCAGACCTAGCGGCCGGATGATCTGGATCGCCATGGCCAGCAGTAAAAAAAGGCCGATCGCCTTCGTCATTTATTGAGCCTTTTCTTTATTTCTGCATCGTCACAGGCTGGACATTTTTACCGTTCACCAGAAGAGTGCAACTCATTCGGGTAACGCCCGTCTATGGCCTGTCCGACCGTCCGTCCGAACGCATGAGAGTGTTTTCATGAGCAGAAATCTTCTACCCGTATTCGCTCTTTTATCCAGCACTCTGTTTCTTTTTCTCGGCAACGGCCTTCAGGGTCTCATCCTGCCCGTCCGTGGTTCGGCGGAAGGTTACTCCAATGAAATTCTGGGCTTTCTGGGCACCTCCTGGGCGGCCGGCTTCGTCATCGGCTGCTTTGTCGCGCCTGCGATCGTGCGCCGTGCGGGGCATGTGCGGGCATTCGGCTCCTTCGTGGCGCTGGTGTGCCTGACGGTGCTGATGACCGGCCTTATCATCGATGACACATCGTGGATCGCGCTGCGCGCGCTTACCGGCTTCTGCACGGCCGGCACCTCGATGATCATTGAGAGCTGGCTGAACGAGCGCGCCACCAATGAAAGCCGTGGCATGATCTTCTCGCTCTATATCGCCATCACGCTGCTCGGGGTCGTGGCGGGGCAGATGATCGTGCCGATGGGCGATATCAGCAATACGTCGCTGTTCATGATCTGCGGCATCATCTATTGCATCGCCATTCTGCCGGCCACGCTTTCGAAAGCGGCCAGTCCGCAGCCGTTACAGAAGGTAAAGCTGGATCTGCCAGCCCTTTACCGCAACTCGCCGGTCTCCTTCGTTGGCATCCTGATGATCGGCATTGCCAACGGCGCTTACGGCACGCTCGGCGCCGTCTTCGGTGCGCGCGCAGGTCTGGACCCGACCATGATCGCCATCATGGTTTCGGTCACGATTTTCGTCGGTGCGCTGGCGCAATTTCCAGCGGGAAGGCTTTCAGACCGGATAGACCGCCGTTACGTGCTGGCGGGACTTGCCGGGCTTGGCGCGGTCGCGGGTCTCGCTGTCGCGGTGGTACAACCGCATGACGTCTATGTGCTGATTTTCATGATCGCCATTTACGGCGCCGCCGCCAACGCGCTTTATCCCATCGCTGTGGCGCATGCCAACGACTTCGCCGCCTCGGAAGACTTCGTCAAGGTCTCGGGTGGCCTGCTTTTGCTTTACGGCATCGGCACCATCATCGGCCCGACGCTCGGCGGCGCGATCATGACCCATTTCGGCCCCTATGCGCTGTTTCTGGTGACGGCTGCGGCGCATCTGCTCATCACCGCCTATGCCATCATCAGAAGCCGCCAGCGCGCAGCACTTTCGACCGAGGAAAAAGACAATTTCTCGACCATGATGCCGACGACGCCCTCAACGCTCGTCACGCCGGAAAGTATTGCGCTTGACCCGCGCGCGCAGCAATATCCCGGGGACGATGGCGACTATGTGGAAAAAGGAGCAGGCATATGAGCCTCTTTGACGATGACCGTCCGCAAAAACCGGCAGCGCACGAGATCGGCGGCGATCTCAGCCTTCTTTCGGTGGACGAACTGAGTGGCCGTATCGATCTTCTGCAAGCCGAAATCACCCGGCTGGAAGAGGAGAGGACACGGAAATCCGCCGGCAGGCAGGCGGCGGAGAATCTCTTCCGGTCCTGACGCGCAGTTGAGAATAGACATGGGACTGCACTTCCAATGCCTAGAGCTGCGGCTCAGGCGGTATCTGGAAATGAATATTCCGGGGCAGTCTTTCGTTTACCATTAACCAAAAATTAAGCTTTCTGAGAGATTACTATACATGTCCAGTTCTTCTGGACCTCAGGCATCTTCTCCATACGGCGAATTGGTCTGATTTTTCTCCCTGTTTTACCTTGAGAGCCGCTTTCGCGGCTCTTTTTTTGCCGCTTGCCGGATTCCGTAAAACTGTGGGTATTAACCCTTCTTTAATAATTGCCTTGCGCATTTCAGGTAAAGATACCATCCTGAAAACACTAAAGGCCGGAACAAAATATCCGGGTCGTCGTTGCCTGACAGTGTGGTGCGTGAGCAGGGATTTAAAGAAAATGTCGGAACAGGTTTTAAATACCATAAGCTTTGCGGGTCGCGCGGCTGCTTCCAACCAGTTCAAGACCCTCTATACCGAAGGCATGACCTTGGTTGAGGAAACGGCAAGTTATCTCGACGGTGCCGGCCGCGCCGCCTCCAAGGTGCTGCCGCGCATGGCCTCGGTACTTTATGCGGCGGAATCGATGCGCCTCACCACCCGCCTGATGCAGATGGCCTCCTGGCTGCTTCTGCAGCGCGCCGTCAACAATGGCGAAATGACGCGCGATCAGGTTCTGAGCGAAAAGAACAAGGTGCGGCTCGACAGCTTTAATGTCGACCGTAACGCGCCCGGCTGGAACGACCTGCCCGAATCCTTCCGCGACCTCATCGAGCGCTCGCTGCGTCTCCAGAACCGCATCGCCCTGCTCGACCGCGAAATCTATCGCCCGTCCGAAGCCGCCAAGGTGCCGGACAATGAAAACAGCGTGCAGGCGCAGCTCAATCTTCTGCGCACAGCTTTCTCGATCAACTGAGAAAAGACGACCTTATCCGGACAATTTGAAAAGCAGGCTGAAAAGCCTGCTTTTTTGTTTTGGTCGTTACACCCATATGCACGGCCGCGAAAAGCAGACAACAAAAAAGCCCGGAAAAACCGGGCTTTTTTATACAATCCGTCCGCAAGTGGATCAGAGGCCGAGGCCGCCGAAACGCTTGTTGAACTTGGAAACGCGACCACCGCGGTCCATAAGCTGCTGGTTGCCGCCCGTCCATGCCGGATGGGACTTGGGGTCGATTTCAAGGTTCATGACTGCGCCTTCCGAACCCCAGGTAGAGCGGGTTTCGTATTCGGTGCCATCGGTCATGACGACCTTGATCGTGTGATAAGCGGGATGGATATCAGCCTTCATGACAATCTTCCTGGTTAAGTGACGTGCGGTCCATTTGCCGCAATTGCGTCAACTGAGCCATTTCAATAAATGAAGCCATAGACCAGATGGGCTATGGCTTCCCAATTCGATGCGGAGCCTATACATGAAGGTCGCCCAGATAACAAGAGCCTGCTATCCCCTTGTGAAAGGAGATGGCCGCAGGGGCTGGAATTTTACCGCGCGCCGGAAATTCACCCGCAAAAGGCCCAAAAACGGCATTGAACAAGGAGCATAGAGGACGTGGCAGATATTGACGAGCAGAAAGCTGCGAAACAGAGAAGCCTGAAGCCGCTTCTTGGCCTCTTCCCCTATCTCAGCCGTTATCGCGGCCTGATGGCGGCAGCCCTTTTCGCGCTTGTGCTTTCCTCTGCCACGACATTGGCCCTGCCGCTTGCCGTTCGCCGCATCATCGACCACGGTTTCCAGACGCCGGATGGCGGCATGATCAACAGCTATTTCGCCGTGCTTCTGGCGATTGCCGTGCTCCTCGCGCTTGCCAGCGCCATGCGCTATTATTACGTCATGACCATTGGTGAAAGGGTCGTTGCCGATCTGCGCCGCGATGTCTTTGCCCATCTCACCACGCTCTCGCAGCAGTTTTTCGATAGCAATCGATCCGGCGAACTGACCTCGCGACTGACCGCCGATACGGTGCAGATCCGCTCGGCATTCGGGTCTTCCGCCTCCGTGGCTTTGCGCAACATCATCATGTGCTGTGGTGCCGTGGCGATGATGATCTATACCAGCCCCGGTCTTTCGGGCCTTGCGCTGCTTGCCATTCCCTTCATCGTTTTTCCGTTGATCGCCTTCGGGCGCTCGGTTCGCGCCCGCTCCCGCACCACGCAGGATACATTGGCCAATTCCGCCGCCTATGCTTCCGAGACGATTGCTGCGAGCCGCACCGTGCAGTCCTTTAACGCCGAGGTGCTGGCAAATGCCCGTTATGGCGCTTCCGTGGAAGCCGCCTATCAGGGCGCTCGGGCAGCGATCGGCGCACGCTCCATTCTCACCGCCGTCGCCATCGCGCTGGTCTTCGGCAGCGTCGTCGGCATTCTCTGGTATGGCGCGCAAAGCGTCCTGTCTGGCGGCATGACGGCAGGCACGCTCGGTCAGTTCGTGCTTTATTCGGTCATCGCGGCAAGCGGTCTCGGCCAGCTCTCGGAAGTCTGGGGTGAACTGGCGCAGGCGGGTGGTGCGGCCGAACGGCTTTCCGAATTGCTGAACGAGCGCTCGCCCGTCGCAGAACCCGCAACCCCTGTCGCCATGCCGCAGCCGCCGCGCGGCGAAGCCGAATTCGAAAATGTCGATTTTGTCTACCCGCTCGCGACAGGGCGGCCGATCGTCTCCGGCCTCTCCTTCAAGGTCAGCGCCGGCGAAACCGTCGCAATCGTCGGGCCTTCAGGTGCGGGCAAGAGCACGGTCTTTTCGCTGCTGATGCGCTTTTACGATCCGCAACAGGGCCGCATCACCGTCGATGGCACGGATATCCGCGACGTCACCCTCGCCGATCTGCGCGCGCGCCTGTCCATCGTTCCGCAGGATGTGGCGATATTCGCCTCCTCCATCCACGACAATATCGCCTTTGGCCGACCTGACGCGACACGCGAGGAGGTGCGCGCCGCCGCCATCGCCGCACAGGCTGACAGCTTCATCGAACGTCTCACCGATGGATATGATACCCAGGTGGGTGAACGCGGCGTGACGCTTTCCGGCGGCCAGCGCCAGCGCATCGCCATTGCCCGCGCCATCCTGCGCAATGCGCCGATCCTGCTGCTCGACGAAGCGACTTCGGCACTCGATGCGGAAAGCGAAACGCTGGTTCAAAAGGCGCTTGATGAGCTGATGAAAACCCGCACCACCATCGTCATCGCTCACCGTCTTGCCACCGTGCTGAAGGCCGACCGTATTCTGGTGATGGATGAAGGCCGCATCATCGAGGAAGGCACGCATCAGAGCCTCATTCGCCAGAACGGCCTTTATGCGCGGCTTGCCCGGCTGCAATTCCAGACCGGACCGGACGAATTGCGCGTCCAGGCTTAGTTCACGCGATCGGAGCGGAATTTCAGGCAAAACCGCTGGTGTTTCACCATTCCGCTCTCAACGGCTCACGCCAGCACGCTGCGTCCGGCAATGCGGCCCGAAAACAGGCAGCCGCCAAGGAATGTGCCCTCCAGCGCGTTGTAGCCATGCATGCCGCCGCCGCCGAAACCCGCCACTTCGCCAGCGGCATAAAGCCCCGGCACCGGCTCACCGGCAGCATCCAGCACCCGGGCTTCAAGATCGGTATGAAGGCCGCCAAGCGTCTTGCGCGTCAGCACGTGCAGCCGCACGGCAATCAGCGGCCCCATCGCCGGGTCGAGCAGCCGGTGCGGTTTTGCCGTCCGCATCAGCCGGTCGCCAAGATAACGACGTGCGCCATGGATGGCCGTTACCTGGGCATCCTTGCTGAAACCATTTTCGATTTCGCGGTCGCGCGCTTCGATCTGCCGGCGGATATGGTCTATATGCAGCCGGTTATCGCCACTGATGGCGTTCATCGCTGCCACGAGTTCTTCCAGCGTATCTCGAACCGCGAAATCTTCGCCGCGCTCCATGAAAGCACGCACTGGTCCCGGCGGCTCCTTGCCCAGCCTTTTGAGCAGCAGCCGTATATCCTTGCCGGTCAGATCAGGATTCTGCTCCGAGCCTGAAAGCGCAAATTCCTTCTTGATGATCGCCTTGGTCAGAATGAACCAGCTATGGCCGCTGCCGCGTTCGCCCAGCATTTTAAGCGTGCCGAGCGTATCGAAACCCGGCATGGCGGGGGCGGCGAGGCGGTTTCCATCCGCATCGCACCAGAAGGACGAGGGACCGGGCAGAATGCGGATCCCGTGACCCGGCCAGATCGGATCATGGTTTTTCACGCCCTCGGTATAATGCCACATGCGGTCACGATTGATGACGGCTCCGCCAGCCGTTTCCGTAATGGCGATCATGCGGCCGTCCACATGCGCGGGAACACCGCAGACCATGCTGGTAGGAGGCTCGCCCAACCGTTCCACCGGCCAGTTGCGCCGCACCAGCTCCTGATTGCCGCCGATGCCGCCGGAACTGACGATGACCGTCGCAGCGGAGAAAGTAAAATCGCCCTGCTCTTCCCGGCTGCTCTCCTGCCCGCGTTGCACGGGGTCGGCTGCAAGAACAGCGCCTGAAATGCCGGTCACCCGGCCGTCGGCGACCTCCAGACGATCAACCCGGTGGCGAAAACGGAAGGTCAGCCGGCCGGTTGCCGCCATGGCCTTCGCCTTTTTAACGAAGGGTGCGATTACGCCCGGACCCGTGCCCCATGTGACATGGAAACGCGGAACAGAATTGCCATGACCATGGGCGAGGCTGCCGCCGCGCTCGGCCCAGCCGACCACAGGAAACCAGCGCATGCCCATACGGTGCAGCCATTCGCGTTTTTCACCGGCAGCGAAATCGAGATAGGCCTCCGCCCAACGGCGCGGCCAATAATCCTCCGGACGGTCGAAACCGGCTGAACCGAACCAGTCTTGCCTTGCAAGATCGATACTGTCTCGCACCCGCATCCGGCGCTGTTCGGGGCTATCGACGAAAAACAGACCGCCCAGCGACCAGAAGGCCTGGCCGCCAAGGTTCTGCTCGCCCTCCTGATCCACGACACAGACGCTGAAACCTCGCTCAGCAGCCTCGGTTGCCGCCACCAGCCCGGCAAGCCCAGCGCCGACAACGATCACATCATAGCGTTCCATCAGCCCCTCCCAGATATGACGGAATTACTTTTACGCGAACGTAAATTTACTTTCGCCGGAAGGCAACCGCGCTGATGCGGTCCGCGATTTCAGCGCTCGGTGAGCTTGAGTTCGATACGGCGGTTCTGCTGCCGTGCTTCCGGGGTATCGCCTTCGGCAATCGGCTGATACTCACCGAAACCAGCGGCGACCAGCCGGTTTGCCGGGACGCCCTTGGAAATCAGGAATTTCACCACAGAGGTGGCACGGGCCGAGGATAGTTCCCAATTGTCCCGGTAACGTCCGGAACCGGAAAGCTGGACATTATCCGTGTGGCCATCCACGCGCAGGACCCAGTTGATCTCCGCCGGAATTTCCTTGGCAAGATCGAGCAGCGCGACCGCCAGCTTCTCCATCTCCGTCTGTCCTTCCGGATTGAGTTCATTGCCGCCGGAAGGGAATAGCACTTCGGACTGGAAGACGAACCGGTCACCGACGATGCGGATATTTTCGCGGTCCGACAGGATTTCGCGCAGCCGCCCGAAGAAATCAGACCGATAGCGGTTCAGCTCCTGCACCCGCTGCGCCAGCGCGACATTGAGGCGACGGCCGAGATCGGCGATCTTGACCTGAGACGAGGTATCCTTGGCTTCCGAAGCCTGCAGGGCGGCTTCCACCGAAGCGATCTGCGCTCTCAGCGCCGCAATCTGCTGGTTCAGCAATTCGATCTGCGCGGAGGCGCGGGAATTGGCCTGCCGCTGGTCGTCCAGCTCGCCGGTCAGGCTGCCAATCCGGGCATTGGCGTTCGCATTGTTGCCCGATCCCGCATCGAGAAGCGCCTGCAGTCGCGAACGCTCGTTTTCTGAAGCTGCGAGCGTCGATTGCAGGCTTGCGAGCGCGTCCTCAATATCCTGCTTGTTGCCTTTTTCCATGGCCAGAAGTTCGGTCAGTTCGGCAATCTGGCTGTTGAGGCGCGTCAGCACTTCGTCCTTGCCGGTAATTTCGCGCGACAGTACGAATTGCGCCAGCACGAAGACCGTCAGCAAAAACATGATGGCCATCAGCAGCGTCGAAAGCGCATCGACGAAACCCGGCCAATAATCCACACCCCTGTCGCGGCGGCGGTTGCGCGCAAGCGCCATGGCTACTCGCTCCCGTTATCGTGCCGGGTGCGTCCGGATGATTTCGTGTCGCTATCGATCCGCGCCGACAGCCGGTCGAGCGTGCGGCGGAGTGATTTCGATTCCTCCTGCTGCGCCTCGATCCAGTCACGCAGCATCTGCTGTTCGCTGCGCATGTTCTTGACCAGACCCTGAATGCCCTCGGCAAGGCTGGTCATGGCCGCAAGCGAACGCTCGGTGCTGACCATGGCGCCCGGCTCAACGGCCTTGAACTCCCTCGGCCCTTCCGCCGAGGTGTCAGTTACCGATGACAGCCAGTTTTCGAGTTGGGTGTAAAAACGGTTCTGCGCGCGACCGGCCTGAAGATCGAGAAAACCGAGGATCAGCGAACCTGAAAGACCGAGCAGCGACGAGGAGAAGGCCGTTCCCATGCCCGCCAGCGGCGCGGTGAGACCGGCCTTGAGCGAGCTCAGAATATCGTTGCTGTCACCGGCGCTCGGATCGAGCGACTGGATGACATTGCTGATGGCGCCGATGGTGCCGATCAGGCCCCAGAAGGTGCCGAGCAGACCGAGAAACACCAGCAGGCCGACGAGATAACGCGAGGTATCACGCGATTCGTCGAGTCGTGTTGCGATGGAATCGAGGATGGTCCGCTGCGTGACCGTGGAAAGCCGGACTTCGCCGCGCTTGCCGATCAGCGTGCTCATCGGCGCAAGCAGTTTTGGCGCACGGCCGACCTTTTCGACGCTGCCGGCAGCACGAAAGGCATTGAACCAGCGGACTTCCGAGCGCAGGCTCATCGTCTGCGTAAACACCAGAATGATGCCGATGGCCAACACGCCGAGAATGAAGCCGTTGAGCCCCGGATTGGTCATGAAGGCGGTGTGCGCCTGCCGATAGAGAATGGCCGCCAGAAAGCCGACGAGGATCAGAAACAGAACCATCGTCCAGAGAAACGGTGTGGGGCTGGACAGCTTGTGGCTGTATTGCCGTGTGGTCACCGGTTTCTCGACGCCAAGATCGAGCAGCTCCGAATCCGCCATAACGTTCGCATTCCCTCTGGTCAGGTATCCAGCGGAAGCTATTTGAAAATTGCGACGATTTGAAGCGAAAAGCCGGTCTTTCGTCACAGGCGTTTTAGGAAAATGTGTGAGCACCCGGCAATGGAAAACAAAAACACCCGGCGAACATTCGCCGGGCGTCTAAAACTTGTAGAAAACGACAGGTTTTCCGCCGAAAACCGATCAGCGGCCCGGGATAGGACGGTTGGCGACCTCAACGAGCGCCTTGTGGATATATTCATTTCCGGCAGCAACGGTGCCGCTGCCGAAGATATCCGTGCCGCCCTTGATGTCGGATGCGAAGCCGCCGGCTTCACGAATCAGCACCAGACCGGCCGCCATATCCCATGGCGAAAGATCGGCTTCCCAGTAACCGTCGAGACGGCCCGCGGCGACATAAGCCAGATCGAGCGAAGCCGCGCCCATGCGACGGATGCCGGCAGCCTCACCCATGACATGGCGAAGCTCGACCAGGAACTTGCCGTGATTGCCGCGACCGAGATGCGGCACGCCGCAGCCGATGACGCAATCGGTCAGCGCCTTGCGCGCGGCAACACGGATGCGGCGATCGTTGAGGAACGCGCCGCCGCCACGCTCGGCGGTGTAGAGTTCGTCGGTGGCCGGATTGAAGATCACGCCGGCAACGACTTCACCGTTACGCTCCAGTGCAATGGAAACCGCAAAATGCGGAATGCCGTGCAGGAAGTTGGTGGTGCCATCAAGCGGATCCACAATCCAGCGATGCGCGCCATCGCTACCCTTTTCCTCGCCGCCTTCTTCACCCAGGAAGTCATAGGTCGGGCGGGCTTTCATCAATTCATCGCGCACGATCTTTTCGGCTTTCAGATCCGCCTGCGAGACGAAATCGCTCGGCCCCTTGACCGAGACCTGGAGGTTCTGCACTTCACCGAAGTCACGCGACAAAGACTTACCCGCCTTGATGGCGGCCTGAACCATGACATTGAGAAGGGCTGAACGGGCCATCGAATTTGTTTCCTGGAAAGCTTGCGAACCGCCCGGAAGTTCACCGGGCAGGCACGTCATTATTTTCTTGAATTGAAAGTTTGCGGTTCAAGACCACAAAACGCGCGGAAATTCAAGGCAAAAAGCCCATGCGGCCGCGCCAGCGTGGTTAGGCCCGTCTGCCATCACGTCGGGCGGAAACGATTTGCGGCCTCAATCGCCTTCTTCTGCTGCTCGTCGGTGATCCCGAGATAAAAGTCCTCGAGGGAGGGATCCTTCAGCCCCGCGCGACGGGAAAGCACATACCATTTGGCCGCTTCGACCGCATCGGGCCGGGTGCCAAGCGCCTGAATATAAAGATGCGCCACCTTGTTCTGCGCCACGACATTACCACGCTGTGCCGCACCGTATAGCCAGCGGAAGCCCTCATCCAGATTGCGCTCGCCGCCGAAACCATTCACCAGCCAGATGCCCAGATCGACCTGCGCGGTGTCGTAACCCGCCTTTGCGGCCCGCATCAGCCAGTCCCGCGCCTTGGCCTTCTTTTCGGCCGGCACGTCCTTCACCGACCAGTAAATCTGCGACACCGCATATTGCGCATCTGCAATGCCCTGGTCAGCGGATTTTTCGTAGAAAGGCAAAGCCATCAGCAGGCCCTTGGCGCCGGGATTTTCCGAAACCAGAATCTGGCCCCAGTTGAACTGGGCAGAGGCGTTACCGCCTTCCGCGGCGCGGCGCATGAAATCGTCGGCCTTCGCCTTGTCGCGGGTGACGAATTTGCCTTCCATCAGGATCAGGGCGAATTTGAACATGGCGACGGGATCGCCACCCTGTGCAGCCTGCTGATACCAGAAAGCCGCGGTTTTTTCGTCACGGGCAATGCCCAGACCACGCGACATCATTTCCGCCACCAGCGTCTGGGCGGATGCGTCACCGTTCTGCGCACGGTTCAGCGCCTTGTCGAGCGCCTGCACATATTCACCGCGCTGGAAATGCCCATAGGCTTCGTCCACCCGGCCCTTGAATTCCTTTTCAGGCGGCAGGGCGGGCAGCTCCGCACCCATGCGCTGATAGACATTGACGCCTGCGGACGGCTGCAAGTCCTTCTGCTCTTCGGATTGCACCCTGCCCTGACGGGTCGGCTGAGCCTCATTTTCCAGCTGGCGGGAAAGCGCATTGCTTTCGCTCTGCGGCCCGGATTGAGCAAAAGCGACACCCGCCGGCGCGCCGAAAGCAAGCGTCAGCAGCGAAACGGAAAAGCAGAGGTGAACCGAGCGCATGATCATCGCCTGTATCAACCGCCAAACCGTGGCGCTTTTTCGTCAAGCAGGGCGTTGATTTCAGAAACCGCCTGGGCAGCGCCACCGGCATTGTCAAAGACGCCGCTGCGCATCGCCACGAACTCCACGCCGGTTTCAGCTACGGCAACAACCGAAGACACATCCGTGCCACCCATGACGATGGCCGGAATTTCGATCATCGACGCCCACCACTCACCGAGAGCCAGGTTTTTGGGGTGCGCCTCAGGCTTGATGTCGCCTTCCAGCTTTCCGAAAAACACATAATCCGGATTGGACTCGCCCTGCTCCAGAGCCTTGTGACGGTCATCCGCATTACCGCCGCCGACGATCAGCTTCGGCGTGAACTTTTCCACGGCCTCGGCAAGCGCCTCGGCATTGCCAGCCACATGAAGGCCATCCGCCTTCACGCGACCGGCAACGCGGCTGTCTCCGGCAATGAGCGCCGCCGCACCGGCCTTTTGCACGACAGGCACGATCAATTCGGCGCGTTTCTGGAAAGCGGCGTCATCCAGACCATATTGCGGAATGATGACGGAAGCGACATCGCCGCCCCGCAATGCTTCTTCCACTTCTGTTGCCTGCTTTTGCGCGTCGCCCGATTCCGGAACGATCAGGACAAGGCGGCAACGATCTTCAACTAGGGTCATCGGTTCGTCCATTTCAGACAGAAGACGCTTGCCGCGCAATCTGCACTCGTTTTCATATGACAAATCCGATAAACCGGACCGGCGAAAGGATCAACTGTCCATCCATGCTGACCGATTTTCATTTTTATCTCGTCGCCATCCCCGCAGTCGTGCTCGTCGGCCTTTCCAAGGGCGGGCTGGGCGGCGCACTGGCCCTAATGGGCGTGCCGCTGATGGCGCTTGCCGTATCGCCCGTGCAGGCCGCCGCAATCTTTCTGCCGATCCTGATCGTGATGGATCTCGTGGCGCTTTGGGCCTGGCGGCACCACAACCACCGGGAAACGCTCCTCATCATGCTGCCCGGCGCAATCGCCGGCATCACGCTCGGCTGGGCGACCTCAAGCCTCATCTCCGCGGATGCCATGCGCCTCGTCGTCGCCTCGGTGACGATCCTGTTCGTGCTGCGTTATTTTCAGGAGAGTTTCAAAAGCCGTAAGGGACAGGAAATTCCGGCCAAACCGCAAAGACCGGCTGCTGCCACGCTCTGGTCCAGCCTTTCCGGTTATGCGAGCTTCGTTGCCCATGCGGGTGGACCGCCCTTTCAGATCTATGTTCTGCCGCTGAAGCTCGATCCAAAGACCTATACCGGCATGAGCGTGCGCTTCTTCGCCATCATGAATGCGATCAAGCTCATTCCCTATTTCGCGCTCGGCGCGCTTGATGCCACCAACCTCAAAACCTCGGCCAGCCTGCTGCCGGTGGCGATGCTGGCGACGCTTGCCGGTGCAAGGGTGGTGAAATATCTGAAACCATCCGTGTTTTACCCGCTGATGTATTCCATGGCGCTGATTGCGGCGCTGAAACTGCTTTGGGACGGGTTGCCTTTCTAGGCTCAGGCAGCCACTAAAAGGCCCTGGCAGCACGCTGGTGCCGTCAGGGCCGAAAAGGAATCCGTCAGTCCTTCATTGAAGGCTGCGGTTTGGCATCAATTAGTGCCTTGTGGAGGCTTTAAGCCTCTGCAGTTCATCCTTCAGGCGCAGTTTACGGCGTTTGAGGTCGGCGATCTCTCTATCGTCAGAGGACGGGGAAGCAAGAATACTTTCGAGCTCCTCCTCCAGAGCACCGTGTTTCTTTTCGAGCGATGCAATATGAGCCTGAATGGTCATGCGGCACGTCCTTCCATTTTTAAGCCTACCTCCAGCTCTCCATCGCTGGAGTTTCAGGTTTGCGACGACAATGTGACACGGATCGTTGGTCTTGTCGAAGGCGAAATGAAGGCAATAAGTGGGCAATTTGGTCGCAAGGGATAACTTCCCGTTACCGCGATTTGATGATAGAGGCTCGTGAACGATCACAGACGCGCCGGAGCCGATCCGGCTAGCATAAAATGGGGATGACGAGATGCCCGATCAGGACCAGGCGGACATCAGGCTCACGCTGGCGCGGCTGCGCCAGGAGCATGAGGATTATGACGCGGCGATCAACGCGATGATCCAGACCAGCTGCGATGCGCTGAGAATACAGCGCATGAAAAAGAAGAAGCTGGCCGTCAAGGACAAGATGACCCAGCTCGAAGACCAGGTCATTCCCGATATCATCGCCTGAGCCGGAGAGATTACGTGACAGCAGAAACGCCCCCCGTCGCCATCATCATGGGCAGCCAGTCCGACTGGGAGACCATGAAGAACGCCGCCGATACGCTGGATGCGCTCGACATCGAATACGAAGCCCGCATCATTTCCGCCCACCGCACCCCGGGCCGGCTTTATGACTTCGCCAATGGCGCGAAGGACGAAGGCTTCAAGGTCATTATCGCGGGCGCCGGCGGCGCTGCCCATCTGCCCGGCATGACGGCCTCAATGACGCCGCTTCCGGTGTTCGGCGTTCCGGTTCAGTCAAAGACCATGTCCGGTCAGGACAGCCTCTATTCCATCGTTCAGATGCCCGCCGGCATTCCCGTCGGCACGCTCGCCATCGGCAAGGCCGGCGCGATCAATGCGGCCCTTCTCGCCGCTGCGGTTCTGGCGCTGAGCGACGAGGACCTCGCTGACCGGCTTGATGCCTGGCGTGCGCGCCAGTCGGCAGCCGTCGCCGAATATCCCATGGACAGCGCCCAGTGACGACCGAAGTGATGGCAAAGACGACCAACCTGACCATCGGCATCATCGGCGGCGGGCAGCTCGGGCGCATGCTGGCGATGGCCGCTGCCCGTCTCAACCACCGAACCATCGTGCTGGAACCGCAGGCCGATTGCCCGGCTGCGCAGGTCTGCAACGACCAGATCGTCGCGGAATATGATGACGAAAAAGCGCTTGCGGAACTCGCAAACCGCTGCGATGTCGTGACCTACGAATTTGAAAACGTGCCTGTCGCGGCCGCCGAAAAGCTCAGCCTCTCCGTTCCCGTCTATCCACCGGCGCAGGCGCTCAGCGCCTCGCAGGACCGGTTGACTGAAAAACACTTCCTCAATGGTTGCGGCATCCCGACCGCCGATTTTCGTGCAGTGGACAGTCAGGAAGAGCTGGAAACTGCTCTGGCCGCTTTCGGCGGCAAGGGCGTACTGAAGACCCGTCGCATGGGTTATGACGGCAAGGGCCAGCGTCTCTTCCGGGGCGGCGAAGACCTCGCGGGTGCCTTTGCAGCGCTCGGCGGCGTGCCGCTCATTCTCGAGAGCTTTGTCGCCTTCGAGCGGGAGATTTCGATCATCGCCGCCCGTTTCCAGGACGGTACTGTCACCTGTTATGATCCCGCCGAGAATGTCCATCTGAACGGCATTCTGCACACGTCCACTGTTCCGGCAGCGCTCTCCGGTGCCGCGAAGGCCGCTGCCGTGGAGTCAGCAGAGAAGCTTCTGGCCGCGCTCGAATATGTCGGCGTCATCGGCATCGAATTCTTCGTCCTGCCGGATGGTTCGCTGGTCGCCAATGAAATGGCGCCACGCGTTCACAATACCGGCCACTGGACGGAAGCGGCCTGCGTAATCTCGCAGTTTGAACAGCATATCCGGGCCGTGTCGGGCCTCGCCCCCGGCAGCACGGAGCGCCACTCCGATTGCGTCATGACCAACCTGATCGGCGACGACATCGACGATGTGCCGGCATGGCTGTCGAAAAAAGACTGTCTCGTGCATCTCTACGGCAAGACGGAAGCACGGCCGGGCCGCAAGATGGGCCATGTGACCGAGCTTCTGCACACAGGAAAAGCCTAGTCTTTTAAGGCAAAGGCACGGCCAAGTGTTGACAGGCAGGGCTCAAACGGGTATCTGCCTGCCAACCGAAAAGAGCGCGCCCCGTTGCGCGCTTTTGATTGTTTGAATAGCACGGCAAAATCCGTGCAAAACTGCGGACCAGTAAAATGAAGATCAAGAATTCGCTTAAAGCGCTTAAGGCCCGTCATCGCGATAACCGCCTGGTTCGCCGCAAGGGCCGCGTCTACATCATCAACAAGCAGAACCCGCGCTTCAAGGCTCGTCAGGGCTGATTGACTGCGGTTCGCGATGGTTTCGCGGATCACTTTGTTGACAGTGCAGAAGTTTGCATTTGATATTGGGCGCAGCCGGGTTAAGCTTTAACCCATGCGCCCAAATCGTTTTTGCACGGCTATCATTCTCGCTCAGGGCTTCCTGTTTTCAAGCCTCCCGTTTCCGGGAATGGCTGCGATTGCCCATGCGGCGGACGGGCTGGCACCTGCTGTTGCGGAATCCGCGCCTTCACCCGCCAAAACCATCGACACTCTTTTTGCATCGCTGAAAAAAGAACGGAATGCGGTCAAGGCGCGCAGCATTGCCAACCAGATCGCCTCCGAATGGAATGATTCCGGCAGCGCGACAATCAATCTCCTGATGCAATGGGCGGGCGAAGCCGCCGACGAAAAGCGCAACGCCGCCGCTTACGATTTTCTCGACCAGATTGTTTTGCTCGATCCTGACTATGTGCAGGCGCCGTATCGCCGCGCCATGGTCCATTTCGCCGATGGTGATACCCGCAAGGCGATGGCGGATATCAATCTGACGCTGGAAAGGGAGCCGCGCTATTTCCCGGCACTCGCAAGCCTTGCCAACATCCTCGAAGCCTCGGGCCGCGACGAGTTGGCGCTGAAGGCCTGGGAGCGTTATCTGGCGCTTTATCCTGCGGACAAGGACGCCCGCAAGGAAGCTGCCGACCTTTCGGAAAAGCTCGCCGGCACGCGCGGCTGAATTGGGCAGAGGCCCAAACAAAAATCGCCGCAGAAGCGGCGATTTTTCATTGAGACGTTCTCAACCGATCATTCCATACCGAGCGCGGCCATATAGGTCTGGAGAATCGTTTCTTCTTCGATGCGCTCATTGGCATCCTTCTTGCGCAGACGGATGATGGTGCGGATCGCCTTGGTGTCGTAACCACGACCCTTGGCCTCGCCCATGACATCCTTGATATCGCCCTGAATGGCGGCCTTTTCCTCTTCAAGGCGCTCAACGCGCTCGATGAACTGACGCAGTTCTGCGGCGGCGACGGTTTCGGTGGTGCTGGTATCGTCCATCATATCATCCTTTATTGGCGGCCCGCATGGGAGCCTTGTTCATCATTCCGGACGAAGCCTTCGCCGGCCGCTGCCAGCGGGCAGCAAAATTCAGGCCTGTGAACTGCCCACTGAAAGGCGTCCCGTCAAGTCGTTTCCGTCGATCAGAGGTTATTCCCTCGGCCGGTTCTGTTCAAAGGCGGCTTTCTGGGTATCACTCGCCTCCGCCTGATATTTCTCTTTCCAATCCTCATATGGCATGCCGTAGACGATTTCGCGGGATTCATCCTTGCTGAGCGGAACGCCAGCCTCTTCGGCCGCTTCCCGATACCAGTTGGAAAGGCAGTTGCGGCAAAAGCCCGCGAGATTCATCAGGTCGATATTCTGCACGTCGTGACGTTCACGAAGGTGCCTGACGAGGCGGCGGAAGGCGGCCGCTTCAAACTCGATCTGCCTGTTGTCGTTCTCTTTCGTCATGGCAAAACTCCAGGCTCAATAGGGACCGGTGCGGGAGGAGAACATCTGATATTCATGCAAAACGGGATCGTCATTCATTGCGGCGAAAATGGGAGCGAGCCGATCCGACCATTCGGCGATCCCCTTCTCATCCGCGATCAGGTCCTGCCGAACCTCGAGAAGCGCATGCGGCAGGCCCTTCATCATGCAATGACGATACATGGTGTCGCCCTTCAGCGCCCCGTCATAGGGTTCGTTGTCACCCACAAGGATATCGCCGGTGGCACGCAGATGCGCCAGAAGCGGATCGACCGCACGATGATCCGTGTCCCACAGAACCGCCGCATGCCATGGCCGCGGCGTTTCCTTCCAGAACGGCGTGTAGGAATGCAGCGACAGGACGAGCGGCGCTTCTTCCGAGGCCTCGGCCACGCCGGTCAGCACACGGTCCACGGCATTGTGATAGGGCCGGTGAAAAATCTCGATTCGCCTTTGCCATTCCTCGTCCGAAATCGGATGGTTACCGGGGATGATCGCCCCGTCCGAGATCTTCATGATGAGAGTGGGATCATCCTCGCCGCGATTCGGATCGATCAGGAGCCGCGAAAACCGCCCGAGCACCGCCGGTACGCCCAGGCGCACGGCAAGCGAGCGCGTCAACCCCTCTATACCGATATCAAATGCGATATGGCGATGAAAAGCGGTTTGCGGAAGGCCAAGTTTGCCGTAGTGTGCCGGCAGGAGGTTCATGGCATGGTCCGCCAGAAGAACCATGCCTTTGTCATATTCGCCTTCTATGATTTCATAGGGTATGAAGTCGTTCATCGATGATTTTCTGGGGCAGGATTGAGGAGAGAAGCTTGATGGCATGGCTTGAGGCCGGGCGCAAGTTACGGCGAAAGAACAGCCATCTACCTTATCGCACTCATGATCCCACGAACAATATAATCGATTAAACTCGCGTTGACTTTCTTGGGCGGCCACGCCAAGAAGTGTGTTCATTATAACCATGGAATCCGGATGGAAGCCGTGACTCAGTCATCTCTCGCTCTTCCTCGCCACTTCAGGCATATCGCCCGTCTTTTTTCCGCAGCGGCATTGTTTTTGACCCCGTTCATGATCGCGGCACCCGCGCATGCGGATTTTCGCGTGTGCAACAGCACGCAGAACCTCGTGGGGGTCGCAATCGGCTACCGGGCACAGGAGGGCTGGGTCAGCGAAGGCTGGTGGCAGGTCCCCTCTTCGACCTGCGCGACGCTGATCGAGGGCGAGCTGCAGTCACGTTATTATTATCTCTATGCCGAAGATGCCGCTCATGGCGGCCGCTGGACCGGTGACGTCAACATGTGCGTGGCGGAGAACGAGTTCAAGATCAACGGCGTGGACGATTGTTTTGCCCGCAGCTTCCAGAGAATGGGTTTCAAGGAATATGACACGGGCAGACAGGGCAGCTGGATGGTCCAGCTTTCCGATACGCCAGGCACACAGGGAAATCAAAACTGATGAAGCGTAACCGCAAAGTCAAAATTCTTGCAACTCTCGGCCCGGCCTCTTCCGAAGAGGCCATGATCGAGAAGCTGCATCTTGCTGGCGCTGATCTTTTCCGGATCAACATGAGCCATGCGAGCCACGACGTGATGCGGACGCTCATTCAGCGCATCCGCTCCGTCGAGAGCCGTACCGGTCGTCCCATCGGCATTCTGGCCGACCTGCAGGGTCCCAAGCTGCGCGTCGGAAAATTCGCCGAGACGAAGGTCGATCTGGTTCCGGGCCAGACCTTCACGCTTGATAACAACGACACCCCCGGCGACAACACCCGTGTTTTCCTGCCGCACCCTGAAATTCTTGAAGCGGTCAAGCCCGGCCACCGCCTGCTGATCGATGACGGCAAGCTGCATCTGCGCGCTGAAAAGAGCGACGGCAAGAGCATCGTCACGACAGTCATTTCCGGCACCCGCATTTCCGACCGCAAGGGCATCAGCCTGCCGGATACGCTGCTCGGCGTCGGCGTTCTGACCGACAAGGACCGCGTCGACCTCGATGCAGTCCTCGAAACCGGTGAAGTCGACTGGGTGGCGCTTTCCTTCGTCCAGCGTCCGGAAGACCTGGCGGAAGTGCGCAAGATCGCACGCGGCCGCGTCGGCCTGATGTCCAAGATCGAAAAGCCGCAGGCTGTCGAGCGCATCGAGGAAATCATCGAGCTTTCCGACGCGCTGATGGTTGCCCGCGGCGACCTGGGTGTCGAAATGCCGCTGGAAGCCGTTCCCGGCATCCAGAAGCAGTTGACCCGCGCCTGCCGCCGCGCCGGCAAGCCGGTCGTGGTCGCCACGCAGATGCTGGAATCGATGATCACTGCACCTGTACCGACACGCGCCGAAGTCTCCGACGTCGCGACCGCCGTCTTCGAAGGCGCAGACGCCATCATGCTGTCGGCTGAATCCGCCTCCGGCGACTACCCGGTCGAAGCGGTTTCCACCATGGCCTCCATCGCCAGCACGGTGGAGCAAGACCCCTATTATTCCAATATCATCTATGCGCAGCGCGCCCAGCCGGAACCGACTGGCGCCGACGCCATTTCGCTTGCCGCCCGCCAGATCGCCGAAACGCTGAAGCTTGCGGCGATCGTCACCTATACGTCCTCGGGCACGACCGGCCTGCGCGCCGCGCGCGAACGGCCGCAGGTGCCGATCATTGCGCTGTCGCCGATTATCCAGACTGCACGCCGCCTGTCGGTCGTCTGGGGCCTGCACTGCGTCGTCACCGGCGATGCCAGCGACCTCGACGACATGGTGAACCGCGCTTGTCGCATCGTGGTTTCCGAAGGCTTCGGCAAGCCGGGCGATCGCATCATCATCTCCGCAGGTGTGCCGCTCGGCACCCCCGGCGCGACCAATATGGTGCGCATTGCCTATATCGGCTCGGACGGCCAGAGCGGCGTCTGACGCCGCGCAATATACAGCATGAAAAAACCCGCCGTCGCCGGCGGGTTTTTTATTGGTCATCTGATAGAACTGGCTCAGTGCATCTTCACCGGCGTGCTGAAGCGGCTGGATTCGATGGCCACGGCACCCGGCTTGAAGCTCGCCGAAGTGGCGGAAGCCGACATGTCGTTGCTGAGCATGCGGTTGGCGACAACACGCGGTGCCTTTACCGAGCGTCCGGTCGTGCCCTTGTTCTGGTTGAGCGCCCAGTCCGAAATAAGGTCCTGCGTGAGGCGTCCACCACCCACCATGGCCTGCTGGGAAACGGCGGCATCCTGCCTGCTTGGACGCGAACCCTTGGTCGGCATGCCGGCGCTGAGGCCGCCATTGATGGCGGGCTTCAGGTCAAAAGCATCACCGAAGCCAGCCTGCGGTTCGGCCTTGGCCGTTTCGGCGGGTGCGACGGTAACCTTGTGGTTGACGGCAGCCGGGAATGGCGCGGCTGTCGGCATGGCAGCCGACTGGACCTGCGACCGGGCAGCCTGACCGCTCTGTTCAAGAGCGGCAACCACCGTCGGCGAAAGCGTATCCTGCTGCGCCTCGGCGAGATCGTCTTCACCTTCCGGATCGGCATTTGCAGCCGCGAGCAGGGCTTCTGCCACGGCCGGACGGTTGGCGGGAACCGGAACGGAAGCAAGCTCGCCGGTCGCAGCCGGTGTCGCACCGTCGGCGGAAGCCGTCAGGATAGACCCTTCCGCATCACCCTTCATGCCACGCGGGCCGAGAAGTGTGGGCACGGGCACGGAAACCTCAGCGAGATCGGCAAATTGCTGGCGCTCGGTCGGAGCTGACGTCGGCGTCGGCGTGGTCGCTGCCTGCAGAGCATCCTGCGCAGCATTGCGGGCCGGAGAATAAAGGGCCGTCGCAAGGCCGGTATTGGCAGGCGGCTGGTTGCCGAATGCGGGACGAGCCGTCGGCAGCGGCGCATCATTCACGCCGGGAAGTGCCTGTGCCGAAGCAACTGCAATGGTGGGTTCAGGCTCGGGAGCTGCCTGCTGCGGAGCCGCCGGGCGAGCGACAGCCGGGCGTTCTGCGGGCTCCGGCGCTGCGATGCTATCGGGATCTTCATCCTCGTCGCCACCGCCAAAGAGGGCCTGCAACAGGGTCTTGCGCTTGCCGCCGCCGGAAGAGGCAGGGCCGGCACCGGCGCTGGAAGCAACCTGAACGGAGGAGGAGTTGACGCGCTTCTTGTAATCGGCGAGCGCCTGCTCATAACCGGGAAGCGGCTTGCCGTCGGACGGAAGGTGCAGCGTATTGCCGTTCGGGAAGATGCGGACGAGTTCCTGGCGGCTCATGCGCGGCCAGGCGCGAACGCCACCGACATCCATGTGCACGAAGGGAGACCCCGAGGTCGGATAGAAGCCGACGCCGCCGATCTGCATCTGCATGCCGATTTCACGAAGGCGGGAAAGCTTCACGCCGGGGATATAAAAGTCCATGGCCTTGCCGAGCATATGCTGGCTTTTTTCGGCGACGCCTTTGGTGCGCGTCCGCAAGAGACCGTTGGTCTCCGGCGAGCGGAAGGCCGAAACGACGTTGATGTAATCGGTCGCGCCACTGCGGCGATAAACTTCCCAGACGAGATCGAAAAGGCGCGGGTCCATGCGTGTCGGCTGGTTGCGACGCCAGTCGCGCAGGAATCGATTCAGCTCCTGCAGGCCCTTCTGGTCATATTTTCCATTGCGCTTGAAGGTGATGACCGCCTTCTCGCGTGTATGGATATAATACAGTTTGAGGCTGCGCGTCTCGGCGGCGGCTTCCGTCGCCGAAACACCTACGAAGGGCATTGCGGCGAGCATCAGGCAGGCAAAGGTGACAGCGCGCGCCGACAGCTTCGTGCATATATCCTTGATCAAGCCGCGCGCGATCCTGGTCGAAAGCGCGTTATTCCGATGCAGATATGGCAATTCGATCCCCGCCTGGAAGACAATTTCTGTCACATTGCCTCAAATGAACGTCAAATACGGTGACACGATGGCAAAATTGCCACACACATACAACCTTCCTCTACATAGTGAATCAGCCACTAACAAGAGGTTTATAGACGGTAAGCGGATATCCTTGCTCAGAAGTTAACGAATTTGCGATCTGCCTTCGAATACGCGGTCTCTGCCTTCAGGCTGCATCTCGAAGGGGATCGTCGGGATCAATGCCATAATCCTTCAGCTTGCGATAAAGCGTCGAGCGGCCGATGCCGAGCTTTCTGGCGACCTGGCTCATCTGCCCGCGATAGAAGCGCAAAGCGAAACGGATGAGTTCTTCCTCGATTTCTGCCAGTTTGCGGATATTGCCCGACTCATCCATGCTGGAGATCAGGTTTCCGCCCCGATAGATGGTGGTGGAAATATCCGACGGCTCCTCGATGACGGCATGGCTTTCGGCAGCCGCCGGCGGGGGCGGTGAATAGGCCGCTAGCTTCAGCGACGCCCCTGAAGGCGCACGGATGAGATCATCCGCATCATCGCCGGTCGAAAATTCCGGCAGCTGCAGCGCGATCTGCGGAAAATCGGAATCTGACAGTTCCTCGCCCTGCGACAACACCACGGCGCGGAAAACGGCATTTTCAAGCTGGCGGATATTGCCCGGCCAGTCATAGGCCGTCAGCAGTGCCAGCGCGCTGGCATTGAGGCCGACGGGATTGGGCAATTTCTGCTCCGCCGAAAAGCGCTCGGCGAAAACCCGTGCCAGATGGGGAATGTCTTCCTTGCGGCGGCGCAGCGCCGGAATGGTGATCGGAAAGACGTTGAGGCGATAATAAAGGTCTTCGCGGAAGCGGCCTTCCTTCACCTCCTCGATGAGGTTCTTGTTGGTGGCGGAGATCAGCCGGACATTCACCTTCTGCACCCGTGCGGAGCCGACGGTTTCGATTTCGCCCTGCTGGACCGCGCGGAGCAGCTTTACCTGCACGTCGAGCGGCAGATCGCCGATTTCATCGAGGAACAGCGTGCCGCCATCCGCCTCCATGAACTTGCCTACATGTTTTTCCGTAGCACCCGTGAAGGCTCCCTTCTCATGGCCGAAGAGAATGCTTTCCACCAGATTATGGGGAATGGCGCCGCAATTGACTGTTATGAAGGGCTTGTTCGCCCTGTCGCCGGCAGACTGGATGGCCCGGGCGACCATTTCCTTGCCCACGCCGGATTCACCTTCCAGCACCACGGGGATGCTGGACTGGGCGGCACGCTGCGCGAGCTCAATGACCCTCAGCATTGCGGGGCTTGCGGAAACGATATCGGTAAAATTCACTGCATTGCTCCGTCCGCGCCTTCCCGTGCGGGCTTTTGCCTCTCTCCTGTCAAGCTTGAGCGCATTGGAGATGGCGGCGCCGATCCTTTCCGGCGAGACCGGCTTCACAACGAAATCGAAGGCGCCGGCGCGCATGGCCTGCACGACGGTATCGATGCCGCCCTGCCCCGTCTGTACAATGACGGGAACGTCTGTGCCGAGTTCGCCGACGGCTTTGAGAAAGGTAAGCCCGTCCATTTCCGGCATCATCAGATCAAGGACGACGACATTGATCTCGCCACTATATTGCTTGAGCAGTTCCAGCCCCGCCTTGCCGTTTTCGGCAAGCAAGGCGAGATGCCCATAACGTTCCACCGCATTTTTGAGCAGGCGGCGCTGGACGGGATCATCGTCTATCACGAGAACATGCGCGGTCATTTTTAGCTCCGGTTTCCGGTTTATGGACCTGCTTCATGCGGTCCGTTATTCCGCACTCTGGCATGGGAGACTTGAACATCCAGTTTTGAGAATTGCTTGCATTTTATCCATTGCCGCGGGAAACAAGGTCCCCATATGCTTCGCACGCATAATCAGAAGGACACGTTGGATGACCCTCAACCGCGCTACCCCGCAACCCGTATTCTCCCTTGCCGAAACCTCCGGCCCGGCGCTTGGCGATCTGCCCGGCTGGAAGCTCTCGGATCTCTATCCGTCGGGGGATTCACCGGAATATAAGGGTGATCTCGAGAAGGCGGCATCGATGGCGGCGGCTTTCGAGGAGAAGTGGAAGGGAAAGCTCGAAGCCGCCGCGAAGGCCACGGGCGAAAAGGGCATCGGGGCCGCGCTGAAGGAATATGAAGCGCTGGACGATCTGATCGGCCGCATCGGCTCCTTTGCCGGGCTCACATATTTTTCCGATACGTCGAACCCGGCAAACGGCAAGCTTTATGGTGACGCCCAGGCAAAGCTGACGGATATTTCGGCGCATCTCCTGTTTTTCACGCTTGAACTCAATCGCATCGACGACGCCACAATGGACGCCTGCATGGTCAATGATGCCGCGGCAGGCCATTACCGTCCCTGGCTGGTGGATTTGCGCAAGGACAAACCGCACCAGCTCGATGACCAGCTGGAGCAGCTGTTCCTCGAAAAATCCATGACCAGCGCGGCGGCCTTCAACCGCCTGTTCGATGAGACGATGGCCGACCTGCGTTTCGATATAGACGGTGCGAGCCTTCCGCTGGAAGTGACGCTAAACATGCTGCAGGAGCCGGAGCCGGAAACCCGAAAGAAAGCGGCGGAAGCGCTGAGCACCACTTTCAAGGACAATCTGCGGGTCTTCACCCTCATCACCAACACGCTTGCCAAAGACAAGGATATTTCCGACCGCTGGCGCAAGTTCGAGGATATTGCCGATAGCCGCCATCTGGCGAACCGCGTCGAGCGCGACGTAGTCGATGCCTTGGCGGCAGCGGTCAAAAAGGCCTATCCGCGCCTTTCGCACCGATATTACGCCATGAAGGCGAAATGGCTCGGCATGGAGCAGATGAATTATTGGGACCGCAATGCGCCGCTTCCCGATACGTCGAACACGATCATCCCCTGGGATGAGGCCAAGGATACCGTGCTTTCCGCGTATGGCAATTTTGCCCCCGAGATGGCCGATATTGCCCGCCGTTTCTTCGATGAAGAGTGGATCGACGCGCCGGCCCGTCCCGGCAAGGCGCCGGGCGCATTCGCGCATCCAACCGTACCCTCGGCTCATCCTTATGTGCTCGTCAACTATCTCGGCAAACCGCGCGACGTGATGACACTTGCTCATGAGCTTGGTCATGGCGTTCATCAGGTTCTGGCTGGCGAACAGGGCGCCCTGATGTGCGCCACGCCGCTGACGCTGGCCGAGACAGCCTCCGTTTTCGGGGAAATGTTGACCTTCCGCAAGCTGCTTGATGACACCAAGGATATCAGGGAACGCAAGGCCATGCTCGCCCGCAAGGTCGAGGATATGATCAATACGGTCGTGCGCCAGATCGCTTTCTACGAATTCGAGCGAAAGCTGCACACCGCCCGCAAACAGGGAGAACTGACCTCCGAACAGATCGGCGAATTGTGGCTTTCCGTTCAGGCCGAGAGCCTGGGTCCGGCGATCCGGATTTCCGAGGGCTATGAGACCTGGTGGACCTATATCCCCCATTTCATCCATTCGCCCTTCTACGTATATGCCTATGCCTTCGGCGATTGCCTGGTGAACTCGCTTTATGCGGTCTACCAGAAGGCCGAGACCGGCTTTCAGGAAAAATATTTCGAGCTTCTGAAGGCGGGCGGCACCAAGCACCATTCGGAGCTTCTCAAACCCTTCGGCCTCGATGCGACCGATCCCTCCTTCTGGGACAAGGGACTTTCGATGATCGAAGGACTGATCGACGAGTTGGAAGCGCTGGATAACAAACAGGCTTAATCTCTTCCGCCGGCAGGGCTATCCTATTTCGGACAAGCTTTGCCGGTTGATATTGCCGGCAGAAGACACCGGTTGACAATTCAGGCGACGAGCAAAGGCAATGAAACGCAAACCCGCCGATCTGACCTTGAGGGAAACCCTGCGCTGGGAGCCGCAGACCGGCTTTCAGCGCATCGACCAGCATATGCGCCGATTGTTGCGCTCCGCCGACGCGCTCGGTTTTCGCGCGCCGGTCAACGCAGTGCAGGTGCTGGAAAAGAAGGTGGGCGGCGAAAATCCGCTCTGCGTCAGGCTGGTGATGAACTACAAGGGCGAACTCGATATCGAAACGGCCGATTTCCAGCCCTTGCAGCAGGATGCGGTCTGGCGGGTTCGCATCGCCCGGCAGACCAAGCTCGATTCCTCCGACACCTTCTATCGCCACAAGTCCTCCCGCCGGGAGCCCTATGATGCCGCCCGAGCCGAATTTTCAGCCGGGGAGGCAGACGAGGTGCTGCTGCTCAACGAGCGTGGCGAATTGTGCGAAGGCTCATCGACCAGCATTTTCGTCGAAATGCCGGATGGGCAATTGCTGACGCCGCCGCTCGACAGCGGCATCCTGCCGGGTGTGCTGCGCGCCGATCTGATCCGCGAACGCAGGGCGCGCGGACAGGCGCTGAAACCGGAAGACATCGCCGGCCGGAAGCTGTTCGTCGGTAATTCGCTGCATGGGCTGATTGCGGCAGAGCTTGTTTAAACCGTCACCGCCAGAAGCCGGTCCCGTCCTCTCTCCTTGGCCGCATAAAGGGCCTGATCGGCACGCAGGAAAACATCGTCGGCGCTTTCCGCCACCTGATAGGCGGTCATGCCCGCCGAGCAGCTATAGGAAAAATCCGGGAATTCGGAAAGAGGTCTGGAAAGGCGTACTTTCTGCAGCAGCCGCTCAACAATCTCCTGGCCTTCGGCAACCGAACTGCGCGGCAAAATCAGCATGAATTCCTCACCGCCGATCCTGCCGAAACAATCCACCCGCCGGATGACGGAGTGGGCGATGGTGACAAAATCGCGCAATACCGCATCACCACATTTGTTACCGAAACGATCGTTGATCTGCTTGAAAAAATCAATGTCGAGCGTGCAGAGGCAAAAGGGCGCCTCAAGCCCCTTGGTGACCTGCTCCACCTGCAGAGCGAGCTTGGCGAAGACGAAACGGCGGTTTGCTGTTCCCGTCAATTCATCCGTCTGCGAGGCGCATACCGCCAGATCCCTGTCCTGCCGCAGGGTTCTATAACCCTGGCGCAGTTCAGTGACGTCGCTTGCGACGCACAGCATCCAGCCATCTTGCTGCACCGTCTCGGTCATCCAGAACCAGCGGCCGTCATACAGGTCCATCTCAAAGGCGCGATAGGGCAGCTTGCCGCGCCGGGACTGCGCCGAGAGCAGCCATCCCTCGAAATCATTGTTGCGGATGACGACACCGGTGCGCAGCCGATGGTTCAGCCGCATGATATCCGCCCAGGTTGGCAAATCACCGGCGGCAAGCTGAAAGCTTTCCCGAAACGACGGATTGGCATGGCGCAACCGGTCCTCGGAATCGTAAAGGGCAATAAGGACGGGGGTGGCACTCTGAAGAGCTGCGACACGCTCTAAAAGATCATTCAACAGGCAACTCCCCTGAGATGGCGACCCCCCCCCTGTCGTCATCCGGCCAAAGTCCCCACGCCTCTGGACGCACAAAACGAAAAGAAGAATTTAATTATAAACGCACTCTCTAAAATGCGAAGAGGCAGAAATGGTGGAAACAATGCGTTCGCCCGTCTCGCCGTCATTATCGTCATATGTCCGTCATCCACCTGCCCTTTATTGTGGCACGCTTTTATGATCTAGCTTACTTATTGGCTGAAAAAGGAAAATTGACGAATGACGGACGCAAACCACCCGATTTACGGCGATATTGACGGCCCCATCATCATGATCGGCTTCGGCTCCATCGGGCGCGGCACTCTTCCGTTGATCAAACGTCATTTCAATTTCGACAGGACCCGGCTCGTCGTCATCGACCCGCGCGAGGATATCGCCGCCTTTCTGGCCGAGAGAAACATCCGCCACGTCCAGAAACATCTGACCAAGGAGAACTATAAGGAAGTTCTCAAGCCGCTTCTCAAAGGCGTGCAGGGCCAGGGCTTCTGCGTCAATCTTTCGGTTGATGCCGCCTCCGTCGACCTGATGCGGATCTGTCGCAAGCACGGCATGCTTTACATCGACACCGTGGTGGAACCGTGGCCCGGTTTTTATTTCGATGCCGATGCCGACAATGCGGCCAGAACCAATTATTCGCTGCGCGAAACCATGCTGAAGGAAAGAGCGCGCAGGCCCGGCGGCACGACCGCGGTTTCCACCTGCGGCGCCAATCCCGGCATGGTGTCCTGGTTCGTGAAGCAGGCGCTCGTCAATCTCGCCAAGGATACCGGTCTCGACATCGAGGAGCCGCAATCACATGACCGGGAAGGCTGGGCAAAGCTGATGAAGCAGCTTGGCGTCAAGGGCGTGCATGTGGCCGAGCGCGATACCCAGCGGGCGAAAGAGCCGAAGCCCTTCGGGGCTTTCTGGAACACATGGTCCGTGGAAGGTTTTATCGCCGAAGGTTTCCAACCCGCCGAACTCGGCTGGGGAACGCATGAAAACTGGATGCCGAAAAACGCGAAAAAGCAGAAAAAGGGGAGCAAGTCGGCGATCTATCTCGATCAGCCCGGTGCCAATACGCGGGTGCGCACCTGGTGCCCGGGGCTCGGACCGCAATATGGATTTCTCGTCACCCACAATGAGGCGATTTCGATTTCGGACTATTTCACCGTCCGCAACGATGATGGCGATGTGACCTACCGGCCCACCTGCCATTATGCCTACCACCCCTGCAACGACGCCATTTTGTCCCTGCATGAGCTGTTCGGCAATGGCGGCAACCCCCAGCCGATCCAGCATGTGCTCGGTGAAGACGAGCTTGTCGACGGCGCCGACGAGCTTGGTGTCCTGCTTTATGGTCATGACAAGAACGCCTATTGGTATGGTTCGCGTCTCACCCTGCAGGAGGCGCGTTCGCTTGCCCCCAGCCAGAATGCCACCGGATTGCAGGTCAGTTCCGCAGTATTGGCCGGTATGGTCTGGGCGATTGAAAATCCGCAGGCCGGCATCGTCGAAGCGGACGAGGTGGATTACCGCCGCTGCCTCGAGGTGCAACGCCCCTATCTCGGTCCCGTCGAGGGACATTATACCGACTGGACGCCGCTCGACGGCCGCCCGGGACTGTTCCCCGACAATATCGACACGTCCGATCCCTGGCAGTTCCGCAACATCCTTGTGCGCTGACGCGGCAGAGTCTCATATTTGCCACGCCGGGGCTTTCCTGAACGACGTCAGGAACCGGGGAGAGCGAACAACGTTGCCTTGAAATAAAGAACGCTTCACGGCATGGTCGAAGCACAGAAGGTTTCATCGAATCGCAGGAGAACAGGCTCATGAACTTCAAGACAAGCGCTGCTTTGCTTTCAGCCGCCATCGCGGTGTCTTCATGCGTCGCGCCGGGCCCCTCCCAGCAGACCTCGATGGCGCCTTCGCTTTCCCGCGGCCCGGCAGTCGACGGCCGCTGGATCGACCGCAACGGCATCGTATCCACGTTCCAGAACGGCGCTTTCTCCACGCGTTCGACAGACACCAACACGCTTCTGGCCTCCGGCACCTACGTGACGATTTCGCCGACGCTTTATGAAATCAACATGACGTCGCTGGTGCGCAACACGCAGTCACGCGTCAACTGCGCCCTCGTCTCCCCGTCACAATTGAACTGCACAACCGACACGAACAGCCAGTTCTCGCTGACGCGTCAGGGCTGATAATATCGCCTTTTCAATAGGATGACCTTCTGAAACGCACGCCTTCGGCGTGCGTTTTTCTTTATTGCTCATCTGTCATAATTTCGCTTGCGGCAGCTGCCGCTAAATGGAAACATCCGGTTTTCGAAAGACTGAGATGTTTTCGGATTAAAGAATGAGCGCGGTCGGAGAATGATCAGCCGGCCTGGACTTCCGCTTTGAACAGGAGAGAGGGACCATGAAGAAAATTTGGGGACTGGGCATGCTGAGCGTTTCGGTAATAACGCTTTCAGCTGGAGCGGCTCTGGCCGATTACGAGCTCAACATTCTTCACATCAACGATTTTCACTCCCGTATCGAATCGATCAACAAATTCGACTCGACCTGCTCGGCGGAAGAAGAAGGCAAGAACGAATGCTTCGGCGGCGCCGCGCGCCTGCTGACCGCAATCAACCAGACCCGTGACGCGCTGAAGGCGGAAGGGAAAAATGTCCTGCTGCTGAATGCCGGCGACAATTTCCAGGGATCGCTGTTCTACACCACCTATAAAGGCACGGTGGAAGCGGAAGTGCTGAACGCCATGAAGTTCGACGCCATGACCGTCGGCAATCATGAATTCGACGATAGCGAAGACGGCCTTGCCGGCTTCCTCGACAAGGTGCAGTTCCCGGTCGTAACCGCCAATGTGGTGGCCACTGCCGCCTCGAAAATCGGCAACCGCGTCAAGCCGTCCATCGTGCTCGAAGTCGGCGGACAGAAAATCGGCATCGTCGGCGCCGTTGCCAACGATACGGCGGAACTGGCAACGCCCGGTCCCAATATCACCATCGCCGAAGATGTCGCAAAAATCAGCGAACAGGTGCAGAAGCTGAAGCAGGACGGCGTCAACAAGATCATCGCGCTGACGCATGTCGGATATCCGCGCGATCTCGAATTCATCGCCAAAATTCCTGATGTCGACGTCGTGGTTGGCGGCCATACCCATACACTGCTGTCCAACACCGACCAGAAGGCCGAAGGCCCTTATCCGACCCTCGTCGACAATCCCGGCGGCTACAAGGTTCCGGTGGTGCAGGCCGGCCAGTACAGCAAATATCTCGGCGACCTCAAAGTGGTCTTCGACGACGGCGGCGTCGTGAAGGAAAGCAAGGGCGACCCGATCCTTATCGATTCCTCCTTCAAGCCCGATGAAGCCACGCTGAAGCGCATTGATGAGCTGAAGGCGCCGATCGAAGCGCTGAAATCCAAGGTCGTCGGCACTTCGGAAGGCCCGATCGAAGGCGACCGCAAGGTTTGCCGCGTGAAGGAATGCTCCATGGGCAATCTGGTGGCCGATGCGACGCTGGCCCGCGTCAAGGATCAGGGTGTCACCATCGCTTTTGCAAACAGCGGCGGCCTGCGTTCCTCCATCGATGGCGGCGATGTCTCGATGGGTGAAGTGCTGACGGTTCTGCCGTTCCAGAACACCGTTGCAACCTTCCAGCTCAAGGGCGAGGATATTCGCGCTGCGCTCGAAAACGGCGTCAGCCAGATCGATGACGTCGCGGGCCGCTTCATGCAGGTTTCCGGCATGAAATATTCCTTCGACCGTTCCAAGCCGGCCGGTAGCCGCATCGTTTCGGTCGACGTCAAGGAAGGCGATGCTTTCGTGCCTCTTGACCCCGCCAAGACCTATATCGTCGCAGCCAATAACTACGTGCGCACCGGCGGTGATGGCTTCAAGGTCTTCGCGACCAAGGCGATCAATGCCTATGACTTCGGCCCTAACCTTGAAGAGGCAGTTGCGGCTTATATCACCGCCAACAGCCCCTATAAGCCCTATACCGACGGCCGCATCAGCGAAGTGACGCCTGCCGGTTATGTCGCTCCGGCAAAGCCTGCGGCACCGACACCAGCCGCAACCGCGCCTGCCCCGGCTGCTGCTCCAGCACCCGCGGCCACCGCACCCGCTGCACCCGCGCCAGCATCCCCGGCACCTGCTGCGGCCGCTGCCGCCGTCAGCAAATACGTCGTCGAAAAGGGCGATTCGCTCTGGAAGATCGCAGCGGAGAAATATGGCGACGGCGCTCTCTGGCACAGAATTGCCAAGGCAAACACGCTGAAGCAGCCGAACCATATTGAAATCGGCGAGGAGCTGGAACTGCCGGCCCAATAAGCCGGGCGGGAACGAACAGGGCAATTTGCCGCAGACACAACGCCGGCCCCGGCACATCGGGGCCGGCTTCTTATTTTCTATTTAAAAACAAAGCGCTACGGATAAAATTTTGCCAAGGGCGAGCCTGCGCCTCCCCTCACCCCGGAAATTGCCGCCGCCGATGGTTCAATCCTGAAGAATTTCGTCTAGAACACGATGAACAAAATGACGGCCAGAGCGTATAGCTCGGGCATTCCGGCCAAACCTCATCGGTTTGCGTTCGGGCAGATAAACAGAAGATGGAGCGTTTCCGGCCTTTATCTGCGGCGGGCCGCTCCTTATACAACCAGTCCGAGTTTCAGGGTATCATTCATGGCGACAGAACTATCCCCTCTCCCCACAAACCATCCCCGTGTAACTTTTGGCAAGGTGGGCGTCCTGCTCGTCAATCTCGGCACACCTGACGGCACTGACTATTGGCCGATGCGCCGTTATCTGGCGGAGTTTCTGAGCGACAAGCGCGTGATCGAGTGGTCGCGCCTCTACTGGTATCCGATCCTTTATGGCATCGTCCTCAACAAGCGCCCGCAGAAGGTCGGCAAGGCCTATGAGGAAATCTGGAACCACGAGCGCAATGAAAGCTACCTGCGCACCTATACACGCAGCCAGGGCGAGTTGATGGCGGAAGCGTTGAAGGATCTGCCCAACGTCGTGGTCGACTGGGGCATGCGCTACGGCCAGCCCTCAATCGCCTCGAAGATCGACGCCCTGAAGGAACAGGGCTGCGAAAAAATCCTGCTTTTCCCGCTTTATCCGCAATATGCCGCATCGACCACCGCAACCGTGAACGACAAGGCTTTCGAGCATCTGATGAAGCTGCGCTGGCAGCCCGCCATCCGCACCGTGCCGCCCTATCATGACGATCCCGCCTATATCGAGGCGCTCGCGGCCTCCGTCAAAAATCATCTGGCGACACTGGACTGGGAGCCGGAGATGTTGATCACCTCCTTCCACGGCATTCCGCAATCCTATTTCAAAAAGGGCGACCCCTATTATTGTCATTGCCAGAAAACCGCCCGCCTGCTGCGGCAAGCGCTGGGGCGGACCGAAAAGAACTTCATGATCACCTTCCAGTCGCGTTTCGGGCCGGAAGAATGGCTGCAGCCCTATACCGACAAAACAGTGGAAAAACTGGCTTCCGAGGGCGTGAAGCGCATCGCCGTCATGAATCCCGGCTTCGTTTCGGATTGTCTTGAAACACTGGAAGAAATTGCCGGTGAAGCCGGGGAGATATTCCTGCATAATGGCGGTGAGAAATTTACCCATATTCCGTGTCTCAACGACAGCGTCGAGGGCATGAATGTTCTCGAAACGGTTGTAAGACGGGAGTTGCAAGGCTGGGTGTAATCTTGCCATAAGGTTGTTGGGATAAATCCCCGATAGTTCTGATTTGGAGGGAAAGTGATGATTGCATTGGGCGGTTTCGACATCGTCGTCATAGCGGCGGTTGTTCTGGTTATTCTGGTGCTGTTTGCCGGCATCAAGACCGTGCCGCAGGGGCATCGTTACACGGTTGAACGGTTCGGGCGTTATACCCGCACGCTCGAACCGGGCCTGAACCTCATCGTGCCGTTCTTCGAGAAAATCGGCTCGAAAATGAATGTGATGGAGCAGGTGCTCCACATACCGACGCAGGAAGTCATTACCCGCGACAATGCGAGTGTTTCTGCCGATGCCGTCACCTTCTATCAGGTGCTGAACGCCGCACAGGCGGCTTACCAGATCGCCAATCTGGAAATGGCGATCGAAAACCTCACCATGACCAATATCCGCTCGGTGATGGGCTCGATGGACCTCGACGAGCTGCTGTCAAACCGCGACGCCATCAATGACCGCCTGCTGCGCGTGGTCGATGAGGCAGTAGGCCCCTGGGGCATCAAGGTCACCCGTATCGAAATCAAGGATATCGCGCCGCCGAAGGACCTCGTCGATTCCATGGCGCGGCAGATGAAGGCGGAGCGCGAAAAGCGCGCGCAGGTGCTGGAAGCAGAAGGCGCCCGCAACGCCCAGATCCTTCGCGCGGAAGGCGCCAAGCAATCCGCCATTCTGGAAGCGGAAGGCCAGCGCGAAGCGGCGTTCCGCGATGCCGAAGCACGCGAACGTCTGGCCGAGGCCGAAGCCAACGCCACCCGCATGGTGTCGGAAGCCATTGCCTCCGGCAACGTCCACGCCATCAACTATTTCGTCGCCCAGAAATACACCGAAGCGCTTGCCGAAATCGGCACGGCCAAGAATTCCAAGATCGTGCTGATGCCGATGGAAGCCTCAGCGCTGATCGGCTCCCTCGGTGGCATCGGCACGATTGCGCGGGAGGTATTCGGCGACAAGGGCGATGCACCGAGCGCGCCCGCCGCCCCCACGTCATCCCGCTCCGTGCCGCCGACCCGGTCTTCCGGCCAAAACATCAATGTTACCATCCCGGGTAATCCCTTCGGTTCTTCATCGGAGAAGTGACGATGTTGCAACGGCTTGCCACTGAGCTGGGACCCTGGAGCTGGTGGATCGTCGGCTTCGTGCTGCTCGCCGCAGAACTCATCGCGCCCGGCGTCTTCCTGATCTGGATCGGCATTGCTGCGCTGGTCATCGGCGTCTTTTCGCTGTTCTTATGGGATGCCGCAATCTGGGCCTGGCAATTGCAACTGGTGCTGTTTGCCGCGCTCTCCGTCGTCTTCGCCCTGCTCGGCCGTAAATATTTCGGCCGAAACCGCGGCGCAAGCGACGAGCCATTCCTTAATCAGCGGGAGGCAAGCCTTGTCGGCCGCACCGCGACCCTTCAGGAACCTATTGTCGAAGGGCGTGGCCGGATCAGGCTGGACGATACATGGTGGCCGGTAAACGGCGAAGACATGCCGGCCGGAACCCGCGTGAGGATCGCTTCTGCGCGCGGACGCACGCTGACAGTCGAGCCGATTGACCGATAGGTTTTCAGGATCGGCGGTAGCGTCAAGCCACGCCGATCCTCAAGAGATCGTGGAAATGCACCAACCCGATCGGTCGATTGTCGTCATCAATGACAATCAGCGCGCCGATGTGGAATTTTTCCAGCGTCGCCAGTGCGCTGGTTGCCAGCACCGATTTTTTGACGGTCTTCGGCGAGCGGGTCATGATGTCGTCGACCGTCATTTCGGCGAGGTTGCGCGACAGGTTGCGCGCCATGTCACCCTCGGTGACGATGCCGCACAGACGGCCATCCTCATCCAGAATGCCAACACAGCCGAAATGCTTGCGCGAGAGAACACCAACCGCTTCCGGCATGGCCGTTCCCTTATTGACCAGCGGCACGCGATCACCGGTATGCATGATATCGCTGACCAGTGTCAGGCTAGCCCCCAGCTTGCCGCCGGGATGAAACACCTTGAAATCGCCCGCTGTGAAATTGCGCGCCTCGAGAAGCGCAACGGCAAGGGCATCGCCCAGCGCCAGCTGCATCAATGTGGAGGTCGTCGGTGCAAGTCCGAGCGGGCAGGCTTCCTGCTCATTGGGAACCAGCAGCACAATATCTGAAGCCTGGGCCAGCGATGAATTTTCCGAGCAGGTGAGCGCGATCAGCGGAATGGAAAAACGGCGCGAATAATTGATGATGCTGCGCAATTCCGCGCTTTCGCCGCCTTTGGAGATCGCCAGCACCACGTCATCGCCGCCGATCATGCCGAGATCGCCATGGTTGGCTTCCGCCGCATGCACAAAAAAGGCAGGCGTGCCGGTGGAGGCGAAGGTGGCCGCAAGCTTCGCGCCTATGTGGCCGCTTTTACCGACCCCGGTGATGATGAGGCGGCCGTTCGACTGGCCGATGGTCTCGATCGCCTTGCAGAAGGGCTCGGAAAGACCGTTCTGGAGAGCGTCCTCAAGGGCGGCAAGGCCAGCCCGCTCCATCGAAATCGTCCGCACGGCGGATTCGATGGCATTGTCTTCGACCAGTTTGACGGCGCGCGTAATCATGGCCGACTGTTACTCTTTCAGCCGGAATAAGTCCACTCTTCAGCCGGCAAGCACCGAGTTTTAGTAGATGCCACCCGAAAATGTTCAGCGGTTTCGGTACGACGGCATGTCGTTAATGACGCCGGTCCGGTGGAGAAATCTCCTCGATCGTTCCCAGCCGCTTGAAAGGGATGTTTTCCTCATCGACCAGATATCGCCCGAGCGTCCTTACCCATGAGACCGAGCCGTCGCTACGGCGCACGGCATATTCCTGATTATAAAAACTCGCGGCCTTCAGGGTGATCAACGCCGTTTCGATCACACGGTTTCGATGATCCAGGTCCACTTTTTCGAGCATCTGAAAAATGCTGATGCCCTGCATCGCCTGTCTTAGTGGAATCCCGAAGAGATCAGCACATACTTCATCTAAATAGAAACGGTCATTGGTAATATCCCAACAATAAAAGCCAACCTGCTTGATGTTCAAAACGGGATTCATGAAACGACGCTGTCACACAAAATAAATTTAATACGGCTTGCTGAGCAATAGAAGATCAGCCCTGTTAGATCATAGGGCGATTCCGTGCCAAATTGAAACGTTTTAATCTTCTCATATTAGAATTTTTTTGCATTTATGACTATTTTTCTCCAGTCATCGGAGCGGACGAAATCGAGCCGTCGGTTTCGGTGATGGATGCCGCTGCTTTTCCGCCGCCCGCCATAACGCTGAAATCCCGGCGATCTTTATCAACTGTTAACCATAAAAAACCTATTGTTAAAGCGATGTTAAAACTTGCGTCGCCTGTCTGGTCCCTGGTTTCTTCATGTCATTTCATCGGCCTGTCACTCATCGGGTCCGAGGAGATGCCCTGGCGGGCCTTCGATCCGGCATCGGCCAAACTCGCCGGGTGAAAAGGAATGAATGTGAAGGGCACCGCCACACGTCTGCCGACGTCGCGGAAAGCAGCAACCCTGCTGCTCGCCTGTACGATTTTTTGCCCGCAGGGAAGTGCTTTCGCGCAGACTGCAACGACGGCCACGCCCGTATTACCGGGCGCCGCTTCTGCCGGAGACGGAAGAACCTCACCCCCGCTGGCGACGGATGGAGGGGTGAGCACAGGCACGGTTCAGGCCACGGCTACGCCCGCACCACAACTCTGGCGTCCGTCCAACAATCCCGGTGACCCGATTTACGAACAGCAGGACGACGCGGGCCAACCCTATGCCGACGCCGAAAACCCCTATGAGCCGACGATGGACGGCGGCGAAAATCCACGGATAGCGACCCAGCCCGGACAGACGCCCGGCATCCGGCTCGGTACATTCCTGCTGCGGCCTTCGATCAGCCAGACGATCAATACGGAAAAACAAACGAATACCGGCGGCCCTTCCAGACGCAACTATCTGACGACGGGCATACGCGGCACGCTCACCAGCGACTGGTCCCGCCACGCTTTGACGGTGACAGGCGACGGTGCCTGGGAGAGAAACTTCGGCAGCGACAAGGATGGCGAAGAGCCCCGGGCAAGAATAGAGGCCGATCTGCGCCTTGATCTCGGCGAAGAAACGACAGCCAATCTCAAGGCCGGTTACGAATTCAGCCGTGAGGACACGACGGACCCCAACGCTCTGACTGGCGCTGCCGTACAGGGCGGCGAACACCGCTTCACCACGAGCGCGTCGATAGAGCGGGATTTCGGCAAGCTGCGCGGCCTGGCGGCGCTCGATCTCTCGCGCACGGTCTATACGGATGCAAAAGGCATAGACGGACGGCCGATCAGCCTCAGCGACCGCGACCAGAACGGTGCCAACCTGCGCGGACGCATCGGCTATGAATTGTCACCGGCGCTCATCCCCTTCCTCGAACTGAACGCTGGGACGAGCAAATATGACAGGCGTCTCGACAATTCGGGCTATGCCCGTTCCTCCAATGCCTATGGGGCAAAGATCGGCGCGGAAGTCGATCTTGGCGAGAAGACACGCGGCGAGGCCGCCATCGGTTATCTGCGCAAGCAATATGATGACGATCGCCTCGCCTCGATCGGCGCATTGACACTGGATGGCGAACTCAACTGGTCACCCCAGCGCGGCACGAATGTCAATCTCGGCCTGCGCACGACGATAGAGGACTTTGCCGGCGGGCCGCAGGGTGGCTGGATTTCCTACCGGCTGGATGCCGGCCTGACCCACGAATTGCGCAACAACCTTGTCGCCCGCCTGACGGGACAGATCGTGCACCGCACCTTCCCCTCTTCCGACACAGAAAATGCCGTGGAATATACCGCGGGTGCCGGCCTGACCTGGGGTCTCAACCGCTATCTCGACCTGACCGCGGACGTCAGCTACCAGTGGACGCCGGTTTATGACAGCAGCGAGCTGCGCGTCGGCGCAGGACTTGTCCTGAAGCGATAATGGCCACAAACGAAAATCCCGGCGCAAAGGCCGGGATTTCCTTATATGCTCGGTCGATTATTTCAGACCGTCGATCAGAGCCTTGATCGGCTCTTCGATCGCAGGGCGAATATCGCCACGCTCGAGCGCGAATGCGACGTTGGCAAGAATGAAACCATCCTTGGCGCCGCAATCGAAGGTCTGGCCACGGAAATGATAGCCGGCGAACTGCTGCGACTTGGCAAGCGACAGCATGCCGTCCGTCAGCTGGATTTCATTGCCGGCGCCACGCTCCTGATTTTCGAGAATGTCGAAAATCTCGGGCTGAAGAATATAACGGCCGTTGATGTAGAAATTCGACGGCGCCGTACCCTTGGCAGGCTTTTCGACCATTTCAGTGATCTTGAAACCTTCGCCGACGGCGTCGCCCACGCCGACGATGCCATATTTATGCGTCTGATCAGGGGCGCATTCCTGCACCGCGATGACATTGCCCTGGGTCTGGTCGTAAAGTTCGACCATGCCCTTAAGGCAGCTTTTCTGCGAATGCATGATCATGTCGGGCAAGAGCACGGCGAAAGGCTCGTCGCCGACGATATCACGTGCGCACCAGACCGCATGGCCAAGACCAAGCGGCACCTGCTGGCGCGTGAAACTTGCCGTGCCCGCCTTGGGCAGAAGGCCGGCCAGCAATGTCAGCTCGGCATTCTTGTTGCGCTCGCGCAGCATCTGTTCGAGTTCAAATTGAATATCAAAATAATCTTCAATCACAGCCTTGCCGCGGCCGGTGACAAATACAAAATGCTCAATGCCCGCTTCCGCCGCCTCATCAACGACGTATTGAATGACAGGCTTGTCGACGACGGTGAGCATTTCTTTCGGAACCGCCTTGGTGGCGGGCAGGAAACGCGTACCGAGACCTGCGACCGGAAATACAGCCTTCCGAATTTTCTTCTGTTCTACCACATATCCCTCCTGAGAGATAAAACTTGATCACAATCCCCGCACGCTGTTGTTATTTCAAAAATAACAACGTTTTGTAAAGGGTGACGCTACCATCTATTAATGGTAAAGAATTTGTTGACGTTCTTTTGTTATCCATGACGACGCCCGATGCGTTTTCGCAATCGAAATGACATTCGAGAGAACGAAAGACTGACGATGACAAAGATGATCCTTTCAGGTGTCCGCAAATTCGGCTGCATGATGGTTGCAGGTTTGGCAATCTCGCTGGCGCCCGTTTCTGCTCACGCAGATGCGGGGTTCAGACAGTGGATCAACCAGTTCTACGCAACAGCCGCGAAAGAAGGCATTAGCAAGGCGACCTATCAGAAGGCTTTTTCCGGTGTCAGCGAGCCGGACCCGGATGCGCTGCGCAAGGCCACCTTCCAGCCGGAATTCACCACGCAGATCTGGGATTATCTCGATTCCCGCGTCAATCCGTACACGGTGCGGATCGGCCGCGAAATGAAGATGAAGCACGCGACGACCCTCAACTGGATCGAGCGTAACTTCAATGTCGACAAGCACATCATTCTCGCCATCTGGTCGATGGAATCGAATTACGGCGCGGTTCTCGAAAAGCCGGAGCGGCTGCACAATATTCCGCAGGCGCTGGCAACGCTCGCCTACTCCGATCCCAAGCGCGCCAAATTCGCGCGCACGCAACTGATCGCCGCTTTGAAGATTCTTCAGGCGGGCGACGTGACACCGAAACAGCTGACGGGTTCCTGGGCGGGCGCGATGGGTCACACCCAGTTCATCCCCACCAGCTACCTGCTTTATGCCGTGGATGCGGATGGCAACGGCAAGCGCGATATCTGGCATTCCGTTCCGGACGCGCTGGCAACCGCTGCCAATCTTCTTTCCAAGAACGGCTGGGAGCCCGGCCGCACCTGGGGTTACGAAACCGCCGTTCCGCGTGGCGGCGCCCGTTATGAAGGGCAGACGAAGACCATTGCGGAATGGGCAAAGCTCGGCTTCACCCGTCCGAACGGCAAGAATTTCACCCGCGGTTCCGATCGCGCCATGCTGAAATTGCAGGGTGGCGCAAACGGCCCCGGTTTCCTGGTGATGAAAAACTTCTTCACCATCAAGAAATACAACGCTTCCGACAGCTATGCGCTGGCTGTCGGCCTGCTTGCGGATGAGATTGCCGGTTATGGCGGCATGCAACAGAAATGGCCGCGTCCCGACGGAACGCTGGATATTCGTGAAAAATTCGAACTCCAGACCCGCATGAAGGAACTCGGCTATTATGATGGCGAGGTTGACGGGAACTTCGGCTCCGGTTCGAAAGCCGCCATCAGCGCCATCCAGTCGCGCATGGGTATGGAAACCGACGGTCAGCCGTCGCAGCGGTTGCTGAGAGCCCTGCGCAATTGATAATGTGCCGGCGAATTCGGCGGCGTCATGGGCGCCGTCGATGCATCCGGAAAGGTTGATGTCATGAGTAGGAAACCTGCGGCGAAAAACGGAAGAACCGGCTGGCGTTTCTGCGCCGTCCTTCTTTCCGCTGCGCTTACACTGCCGCTCGTTCCTTCCGAAAGCCTCGCACAGGAGCAACGGCGCACCCTGTTTGAAATGCTCTTTGGCAAACCTGTGGGCCGCGATGGCGGATCCGGCCGCGAATACCAGCCCCGCAACCGCCGGGATTTTCCCTCTGCTCCGCGTGAACGATCGGTCACCCGCCCGCAACCCGCCAGAAAAGCGCCCTCGGTGGTGCAGATGCGGACCGCAAAACCGGAACCGGCAGCCAAGCTTGAAAATGCAAGGCGCGTTCTGGTCATCGGCGATTTTCTCGCCGGCGGCATGGGGGAAGAGTTGGTCAATGCCTTTGCCAGCTCGCCGGCAATCACCGTCGATGTGCGTGCCAACGGCTCTTCCGGCCTCGTCCGCACCGATTATTACGACTGGTTCAAAAACCTGCCGCAATTCATCAGCGAGACCAATCCGGCCACCATCGTCATCATGATGGGATCGAATGATCGCCAGCAGATGCAGATCGGCGATATCAGGGAGAAATTCGGCACGGAGGCCTGGTTCAAGGAATATGAACGGCGGATCGACGAACTTTTGACCCTTGCCGGACGCCAGAAGGTGCCGCTGCTCTGGGTTGGCGTTCCGGCCTTCCAGTCGCCATCGCTTTCGGCCGATCTCGTCGGCTTCAACCGGCTTTATCGCAGCCATGTCGAAAAATATGGCGGTGAATTCGTGGATGTCTGGGACGGTTTCGTCGATGAGGCGGGAAAATTTGTCATAACCGGCTACGACATGAACGGCCAGCAGGCCCGTCTGCGTGAGGCAGATGGCATCGGCATGACACAGGCCGGCAAGCGCAAGCTTGCATTTTACGTCGAAAAATTCGTGCGCCGGCACCTTGATAGCGCCGGACCGGACCTCGTGAAACTGGACGGCAGCAATCTGCCGGCGCTCACCTCCCTGCCCGCACTTGGCATCGATGCGGGGCAGGTACGCACCCAGCCGATCAGCCTGACCGATCCCAATCTCGATGGCGGCGACAAGCTGCTGGGCGACGCCCCTTTGACCGCCGGACCGACACGCGTATCCGTTGTGGAATCGCCGCGCGAAAGGCTGACCAAGCGCGGCGAGATGGCCGATGCACCGGCAGGCCGCATCGATGATTATCGTGTGGCGCCGGATACCACACAGGCCAAACAATAAGCACTTTCGCAGCGGCCTGACCGCCCCGCAGCGGGCGTAATGTTTAGGCAATCCGCGCATGACAGGGTAGGTACAGCTTTGCAGGAATGCGGGGTTGGCCATCCACCACCCCCGGTCCCCCTTTTGCATGGCGATATTTATTTGACGGCGACGCCTCGCTTGTCCGTAGCGTCAGCGGCGCCGTCTTTTTTTGCCTTTCGCCCGCGCCCCTTCCTGCCGGAAGGTACGCCGGACAATGCCGAGATGAATTCATGCGCCTGCTGCTTGTTGAAGACGAACGCGAAATGGCAGCAGCCCTGTCCGCCGCGCTCCACCGGTTCGATATTATCGTGGATACCGTCGGCACGCTCGATCTTGCCCGTCACGCCATCATGGATGGTGTTCACGACCTCGTTGTGCTTGATCGGCAATTGCCTGATGGCGATGGTATCCAGCTGATAGAAGATTTGCGCCTCCTGCCCATCACCCCGCCCGTCATCGTGCTGACGGCGCAGGGTTCGCTTGCGGATCGGGTCAATGGCCTCAATCTCGGTGCGGACGATTATCTGGCCAAGCCATTCGCCGTCGAGGAATTGCTTGCTCGCATCCGGGCCCTGATGCGCCGGCCGGCGGGTGCGGTCACGATGACAGCAAAGCTCGGCAGGCTGGAATTCTGCTTCGAAACCCGCGAAGTGCGCATCATGGGTGAATTTCTTCCGCTGACAAGACGGGAACTGCTGATCCTCGAAGCCCTGTTGCGGCGGCAGGGCAGAACGGTGCTGCGCTCATTGCTCGAGGAAGCCGTCTATAATTTCGACGATGAGATCCAGTCCAATGCGCTCGATTCCCACATTTCCCGCTTGCGCCGCAAACTGGCGGCCGCAGATGCGGGTCTCGAAGTCCACGGCATTCGTGGCGTCGGTTATCTCCTGAGGGCCACCTTATGAAACCGGCCAAAAGAAAATCGCTCAAACGCCGCCTCACCATTCAATTGCTGCTATTCCAGATCGGCAGCCTTTTCATCGTTACCGCGGCCATCATCACCTATATGTCGAGTGGCGGTGCGGGCAGCGCACTGCTCAGCCCCGAGGCGGCCCAGATAACCGCCAATGCGATCGTGCGCGATAGGGATAATCGGCTGGTTCTGAAGGAAACACCTGAGTTCATCAACCTGCGCAACGGCACCTCTGATTTCTGGTTTGTCGCCGTCAGCGAAAAAGGCGATATCGTTCAGGGCGGGCAGGTGCCTGAGGCCTTCAGCAATATGGATCAACAGCTTAGCGACGTCAGGATATCGGACGTGCGCGACGCGGCGCTTTCTTATTCCTATCTTGCCGTGGTGCGCATCGCCGTCGTTCGTCGCGCCTCCGGGCCAGCGGGAGAATTCGTCATGATCGGCAAGGGCGGCCCGTTCAGCATGACTTTCCCCGTCCTGCTGTTCTCCAACATACTGATCATGCCCGTCCTCATTCTCATGTCCATTGTGACGATCGTCGCCATTCCCTGGCTCATCCGCAGGGAATTTCGCGCCCTTTCCGCCATTGCCCGCACAGCGGAAACCATAGATATCGACAGACGTGGATATCGGCTGCCGGATGGCGATATTCCACGAGAGGTGCAGCCGCTCGTGCATGCCGTCAATGGCGCGCTGAAACGGCTGGATGACGGCTACGAACGGCACAAGCGTTTCATTCTCGATGCCGCCCATGAATTGCGGACCCCCGTCGCCATTCTCCAGACCCGCGTTGAAACGCTGCTGGACGGCCCGGCCAGAAACAGAATTTTGGCGGATGCCAGCCGCATTGCCGTGCTGGCCGAACAATTGCTGGATCTACAACGTCTCGGCGGGCAGAAGGCGCCTCTGGTGCCGCTTGATCTTGTCGGCCTTTGCAGGTCGGTCGTCGCCGATATGGCTCCGCTCGCCATATCACAGGGATATGCGCTCTCCTTTGAGCCGGAGGAAGAGCCGATCCTCGCCCTTGCCGACGACGCCTCGTTGCAGCGCGCCCTGATGAACATCGTGCAGAATGCCATCGAACATGGCGGCAATCGCGGAACGATCACGATGAGGGTCGCGGCGAACCGGGTGATCGAGATAGCTGACGAAGGCAATGGCATTCCCGAAGAGGAACGGGAGCTGATTTTCGAGGCCTTCCACCGCCTGCGGCCTAAAGATCGCGGCACCGGGCTCGGGCTCAACCTCGTGCAGGAAATCATGCGCTATCACGGCGGAGAGATTACCATCAGCGATGCTTCCACCGGTGGCGCCTGCTTCCGTATCACCCTTCCCTATTGCTGACGAAGAAGTCCTCATTTTCGAAGCCAAAAAGAAAAGGCCTGTTGCAACCACAACAGGCCTTTTCCGGTCGTATTATCTTCGGTGCTTAGCGCGGAAGAACGGTCGCCCCCATCAGCGCCTCATCGATCGCCCGTGCAGCCTGACGGCCCTCGCGGATGGCCCAGACCACCAGCGACTGGCCGCGGCGCACGTCACCCGCCGCCCACAGCTTGTCGACCGAGGTCCTGTAATCCGTTTCGTTGGCGACCACGTTGGTGGAGCCACGGCGGTCAGTATTCAGCGTCAGCTGGCCTTCCATTTCCTTCAGCACGCTATCGGTGAAGGGACCGGAGAAGCCAATGGCGATGAAGGCGAGATCAGCCTTGATGATGAATTCTGTGCCGGCGATCGGCTTGCGACGATCATCCACCTGACAGCACTTCACACCCGTCAGAACGCCGTCTTCACCGACGAATTCCAGCGTGGCAACCTGGAACTCGCGAACGGCGCCTTCGGCCTGCGAGGACGAGGTGCGCATCTTCGTTGCCCAGAAGGGCCATACCGCAAGCTTGTCTTCCTTTTCCGGCGGCATCGGGCGGATGTCGAGCTGTGTGACTTTCACTGCACCCTGACGGAAAGCCGTGCCGACGCAGTCAGACGCGGTATCACCACCACCAACGACGACGACATGCTTGCCGCCGGCGAGGATCGGATCGGCCGGCCAGCCGATGCTGTCGATGTTTTCGCGGCCGACACGGCGGTTCTGCTGCACGAGATAAGGCATGGCATCATAAACGCCATTAAAATCGGCACCGCCGATACCGGCCGGACGCGGGGTTTCCGAACCGCCGCAATAAAGAACCGCATCGTGATCGGCCAGAAGCGCCTCAACCGTCACATCCACGCCGACATTAACGCCGCAATGGAAGGTAACACCTTCACCCTTGATCTGCTCGACACGGCGATCGATGAAGTTCTTCTCCATCTTGAAATCCGGAATGCCGTAACGCAGCAACCCGCCGGGCTTCGTTTCGCGCTCGAAGACATGAACCTCGTGGCCGGCGCGGCCAAGCTGCTGCGCAGCCGCCATGCCGGATGGGCCGGAACCGATGATGGCAACCTTCTTGCCGGTGTGGATCGTCGCCGGCTTCGGCACGATAAAGCCCAGCTCGTAAGCCTTGTCGGCAATCGCCTGCTCGACGGTCTTGATGGCGACCGGCGCATCCTCGAGGTTCAGCGTGCAGGCTTCCTCGCAGGGTGCCGGACAGACGCGGCCGGTGAATTCCGGGAAGTTGTTGGTGGAATGGAGGTTGCGGATCGCCTCTTCCCAATTGTTGTTATAGACCAGATCGTTCCAGTCGGGGATCTGGTTGTGCACGGGACAGCCCGTCGGACCATGACAGTATGGAATGCCGCAATCCATGCAGCGTGCCGCCTGCTTCTGCACCTCGGCATCCGACATCGGAATGGTGAATTCGCGGAAATGGCGGATACGATCCGATGCGGGCTGATACTTGCCCACCTGCCGGTCGATTTCCAGAAAACCTGTTACCTTGCCCACGTATATGTCCTCACATCAAAGCGGAGCGCCGGTCGGGCCCCAGTACCAGGTGGCGAAACCAATAACCGCCCCCAATACGATGAACTCAAATCCGGTCTCGCCGCTCGTCCAGTAGATCGCCGTGGGAACGGCGACCGCGATCATCAGCGAGACCAGTTGGTGTAGTGTCCTCACGCGGCGGATTACTCCGCCGCCACGCCCATGCGCATGCGCTCCATTTCCTCAAGCGCACGACGGTATTCGACCGGCATGACCTTGCGGAACTTCGGACGGAACTCGCTCCAGCGGTCGAGTATATCCTTGGCACGCGACGAATTCGTGTAGTGGAAGTGGTTGGAGATGAGCTGGTAGAGACGCTCCTCGTCGTGGCGCGTCATGTCCTCGGAAACGTCGACACGTCCCTTGTGCATGAGGTCGCCGCCGTGATGGTGCAGCTTCTCCAGCATGTCGTCCTCTTCCGGAACCGGCTCCAGCTCAACCATGGCCATGTTGCAGCGGGTGGCGAAATCGCCCTTCTCATCGAGAACGTAAGCCACACCACCGGACATGCCGGCCGCGAAGTTACGACCCGTTTCACCGAGAACGACCACGATGCCGCCCGTCATATATTCGCAACCATGATCGCCGACGCCTTCGACAACCGCGACGGCGCCGGAGTTGCGCACCGCAAAGCGCTCACCCGCAACACCGCGGAAATAGCACTCGCCGGTGATGGCGCCGTAAAGAACAGTGTTGCCGACAATGATCGAGTTTTCCGCGACGATACGGGTGTTTTCCGGCGGGCGCACGATGATGCGGCCACCCGAAAGACCCTTGCCGACATAGTCGTTGCCGTCACCTACCAGATCGAAGGTGATGCCGCGAGCGAGAAACGCGCCGAAGGACTGACCGGCCGTGCCGCGCAGCGTCACGTGGATCGTATCGTCCTTCAGACCCTTATGGCCCCAGCGCTTGGCAAGCGCGCCTGACAGCATGGCACCGGCGGAACGGTCGACGTTCTTGATCGGCACTTCGAAAACGACAGGCTCGCGGTTTTCCAGCGACGGTAGCGACTTCTCGATCAGCTTGCGATCGAGAATATCGTCGATCGGGTGCTTCTGACGCTCGGTCCAGAAGGTTGCCTCCTTGGGAGCCTCTACCTTGTGGAAGATGCGGCTGAAATCCAGACCCTTGGCCTTCCAGTGCGCCAGCATCTCATCCTTTTCGAGAAGTTCGGAAGCGCCGATGATCTCGTCCAGCTTGGTAACGCCAAGCGAGGCGAGGATTTCGCGCACCTCTTCAGCCACGAAGAAGAAGTAGTTGATGACGTGTTCCGGCGTGCCCTTGAAGCGCTTACGCAGAACAGGATCCTGCGTTGCGACGCCGACCGGGCAGGTGTTCAGATGGCACTTGCGCATCATGATGCAGCCCGCAGCAATCAGCGGCGCGGTGGCAAAGCCGAATTCATCCGCACCAAGCAGCGCGCCGATGATGACGTCGCGGCCGGTCTTCAGACCACCATCCACCTGCAGCGCGATGCGCGAACGAAGGCCGTTCAGCACCAGCGTCTGCTGGGTTTCGGCAAGGCCGATTTCCCAAGGCGAACCGGCATGCTTCAGCGACGTCAGCGGCGAAGCACCGGTGCCGCCATCGAAACCGGCGATGGTGATATGGTCGGCGCGCGCCTTGGCGACACCGGCGGCAACCGTGCCGACACCCACTTCCGATACCAGCTTCACCGAAACATCAGCTTCCGGATTGACGTTCTTCAGATCGTAGATCAGCTGCGCCAGATCTTCGATGGAATAGATGTCATGATGCGGCGGCGGCGAGATGAGGCCGACACCCGGTGTGGAGTGACGGGTCTTGGCGACCGTCGCATCCACCTTGTGGCCGGGCAATTGTCCGCCCTCGCCGGGCTTCGCACCCTGCGCCACCTTGATCTGCAGCATGTCGGCATTGACCAGATATTCGGTCGTGACGCCAAAACGGCCGGATGCGATCTGCTTGATGGCCGAGCGTTCCGGGTTCGGCTGGCCGTTCAACAGCGGCATGTAACGGTCGGATTCTTCGCCGCCTTCGCCGGTGTTGGACTTGCCGCCGATGCGGTTCATGGCGATGGCAAGCGTCGTATGCGCCTCGCGGCTGATGGAGCCGAAGGACATGGCGCCGGTCGAGAAGCGCTTGACGATGTCAGCCGCCGGTTCGACGTCGTCGATGGAGACCGGCTTGCGGCCGAGAGCTTCCGCAGACTTGACCTTGAACAGACCTCTGATGGTGTTCATGCGCAGCGCCGTCTCATTCACCATGCCGGCGAATTCGCGGTAGCGATCCTGGCTGTTGCCGCGCACGGCATGCTGCAGCGAGGCAACGGCATCCGGCGTCCAGGCGTGGCTTTCGCCGCGCATGCGATAGGCATATTCGCCGCCAATATCGAGCGTGTTGGCAAGGATCGGATCCTTGCCGAAGGCAGCCGTGTGGCGGGTTACGGTTTCTTCGGCGATTTCAGTCAGACCGACGCCCTCGATGGAGGTGGCGGTGCCGAAGAAATATTTCTCGACGAATTCCGAAGACAGGCCGATGGCGTCGAAGATCTGCGCGCCGCAATAGGACTGGTAGGTGGAAATGCCCATCTTGGACATGACCTTGAGGATGCCCTTACCAACTGCCTTGATGTAACGATAAACGACTTCGTCGTCGGACACTTCCTTCGGGAATGCACCGTGCTTGTGCATGTCGAGAAGCGTATCGAAGGCGAGATAGGGGTTGATCGCCTCCGCGCCATAACCGGCGAGCAGACAGAAATGGTGGATTTCGCGCGGTTCACCGGTTTCCACGACGAGACCGACCGAGGTGCGCAGACCCTTGCGGATCAGGTGATGGTGCACGGCGGCCGTCGCCAGAAGTGCCGGGATCGCGATGCGGTCCGGGCCGAGCTGACGGTCGGAGAGAACGATGATGTTGTAGCCGCCGCGAACGGCGGATTCCGCCCGCTCGCACAGGCGGTCGAGCATTTCAGGCATGCCTTCCGCACCGCGCTCCACATCATAGGTGAAGTCGAGCGTCTTGGTGTCGAAACGGTCTTCCGTGTGGCCGATGGAGCGGATCTTTTCCAGATCGCCATTGGTCAGGATCGGCTGGCGAACTTCCAGACGCTTGGCGCGGGCCGCACCTTCGTGATCGAGAAGGTTCGGGCGCGGACCGATGAAGGAAACGAGGCTCATCACCAGTTCTTCACGGATCGGATCGATCGGCGGGTTGGTGACCTGTGCGAAGTTCTGCTTGAAATAGGTGTAAAGCAGCTTCGACTTGTCCGACATGGCCGAAATCGGCGTATCGGTGCCCATCGAGCCGATAGCTTCTTGACCCGTCGTCGCCATAGGCGACATCAGGAGCTTCGTATCTTCGCTGGTGTAACCGAAGGCCTGCTGACGGTCGAGCAGTGACACGTCGCGACGCAGCGCACGCGGCTCCACGGGCTTCAGATCCTCAAGAATGAGCTGGGTGCGGTCGAGCCAGGTGCGGTAAGGATGCTTGGCGGCAAGCTCGTGCTTCACATCCTCATCGGAAATGATAGAGCCCTTTTCCATGTCGATCAGCAGCATCTTGCCCGGCTGCAAACGCCACTTCTTGATGATGCGCTCCTCCGGCACCGGCAATGTGCCGGCTTCGGACGCCATGATGACGCGATCATCATCGGTGACGAGATAACGCGCCGGGCGCAAACCGTTACGGTCGAGCGTCGCGCCGATCTGCTTGCCATCGGTGAAGGCGACGGCGGCGGGGCCGTCCCACGGCTCCATCAGCGCGGCATGATATTCGTAAAACGCCTTGCGTTCCGCCGACATGGACAGGTTGCCCGACCAAGCTTCCGGAATCAGCATCATCACGGCATGCGCCATGGAGTAACCGCCGCGCACGAGGAATTCGAGCGCGTTGTCGAAGCAGGCGGTGTCCGACTGACCTTCATAGGAGATCGGCCAGAGCTTGGAGATGTCATCGCCGAACAGCACGGAGGAAACAGACGCCTGACGCGCCGCCATCCAGTTGACGTTGCCGCGCAGCGTGTTGATTTCACCGTTATGGGCGACCATGCGGTAGGGGTGCGCCAGCTTCCACGAAGGGAAGGTGTTGGTGGAGAAACGCTGATGCACCAGCGCAACCGCGGATTCGAAACGCGGGTCCGCCAGATCCTTGTAATAGGCGCCAACCTGATAGGCGAGGAACATGCCCTTGTAGACGATGGTCGAGGAGGACAGCGAGACGGGATAGAAATCCTGCGTTTCCTTACCGCCGCCCTCGTCGTAGATGCGGTTGGAGAGAACCTTGCGGATCAGGAACAGCTTGCGCTCGAAGTCATGATTGGTCGCGGCATCGCGGCCGGCGCCGATGAAAACCTGAACATGGTGCGGTTCGGTGCCGGCGATATCGGGTGCCTTGGAAAGGGAAGAATTGTCGACTGGCACGTCGCGGAAGCCGAGGAACTGCTGTCCCTCCTCGCCGATCACGTCGACAATGACCTTCTTGTAGTGATCAATACGGGACGGATCGCGCGGCATGAAGATGTGGCCAACGGCATATTCGCCAGCTTTCGGCAGGGTCACACCCTGGCTCGCCATTTCCTCGCGGAAAAAGCGGTCGGGGATCTGCACGAGAATGCCCGCACCATCGCCCATCAGCGGATCAGCGCCGACAGCACCGCGATGCGTCAGGTTTTCAAGAATGAACAGGCCGTCCTTGACGATCTGGTGGGATTTCTGACCCTTCATATGGGCAACAAAGCCGACGCCGCAGGCATCGTGCTCATTGCGCGGATCGTAAAGACCCTGCTTTTCCGGCAGGCCGCCCGCGAAACGCCCCTTCGCAGAAACGGGTGCGGCCGCAGCCGCGGTGGGACAGTCAGTGGTCAGGGCGGCGGCTGCAATCTCTGCCTGCGGCTTGTTCATCATTTTTGTCCCTCCTGCAAAATTACTTGCATGGTTTCATGCGAAGATCCGGCTCGACACGAATTTTCGCTTCCCGCAAAATCCGTATTCAACCCGGCTCGATCAAATTTAGGACAGCAAAGCTGTCTCAATTCACGAGGATTTTGACAGAAACGGGCGAATTTTGCAAGGGTGCGAATCCAATTAGTGAAAGCCCCATTTTGCAGCGAAGTTTCGATACTGACCTATTGTGCGAAACTTTCTTGTCGCAAAGCAGCCCGACCCGTTGCTTTCATTACCGGATTTGCCAATCTCAATGTTCCGACCTAGAACTTTCCCGTTATCGCTTCGAACAGCCCGAACAGAACCTCAGCTATCGGAAAGCCTTCAGAGATGTTTTTTGCTTCAGACAATTGGGCTGGCGCCCATCCGGCCGTCAACGAACGGCTTTCGCGGGAATCCACACGCTTTGCCGCAGCTTATGGCACCAGCGAACTCGATCTCTCCATCGAAAAACGCTTCAACGAGATTTTCGAACGCGAAGTCGCGGTATTTTTCGTCGCGACCGGCACGGCGGCCAATTCGCTTTCGCTGGCCAGCATTGCCCGCGCTGGCGGCCTGACCTTCTGTCATTCCGAAGCGCATGTGATCGAGGACGAGTGCGGCGCGCCAGATTTCTTTTCCGGCATGCGCATGGTGGCAGTCGAGGGACCGAACGGCAAGATGCTGCCGGAAAACCTGATCGAACGCATTGCCCGTTATCCGCAGGATGCCGTGCACCACGGCCGCGCCGCGGCCATCACCATGACGCAGGCAACCGAAGCCGGCACCGTCTATACGCTCGATGAAATCGACGCCATCGCCAAAATCGCAAAAGACAACGGCCTGCCGCTACACATGGACGGCGCGCGTTTCGCCAATGCGCTTTCCGCACTCGGCACCACGCCCGCCGAAATGACGTGGAAACGCGGCGTCGACGTCCTGTCTTTCGGCGGCACGAAAAACGGCTGCTGGTGCGCGGAGGCAATCGTCTTCTTCGATCCCTCGCTCGCCCGGGACTTTTCCTTCCTGCGCAAACGCACCGCCCAGCTTTTTTCGAAATCACGCTTCATTGCCGCACAGTTCGAGGCCTATCTGCAGGACGACCTGTGGCTCGGTCTCGCCGGCCACGCCAATGCCATGGCCAACCGGCTCCGCGCCGGTTTCGCTTCGCTAAACAGCGCCCGCCTTGCCTGGCCGACCACGGCGAACGAAGTTTTCGCTATTCTGCCGAAGGCCGCCGCCGAAGCTGCCACGGCAAAGGGTGCGAAGTTCTATGACTGGCTGGAACCGCGCGACATGCCGGAAGAAGTCGGCAAGGACGAGGTGCTCATCCGCATGGTCACCAGCTTCGCGACAACTGAGGCCGATGTGGACGAATTCCTGTCGATCTGCGCTGCCGTCTGACAAATATCGGAGGGCGCTCATAACCGCGCCCTCACACCTCCTGTAACCGGTAACCGACACCGGTTTCCGTCAGGATATAACGCGGCTGATCCGGATTTTTTTCGATCTTCTGGCGAAGCTGGCGCACATAAACCCGCAAATATTGCACGTCGGTCAGTTCGTCCCACACATGCTCCAGCAGGAAACGGTGGGTCAGAACCTTGCCGGCATGCTGCACGAGAACCCGCAGGATGTCATATTCCTTCGGCGAGAGCTTCACCTCCCGGTCCTCCACCCGGACGATGCGTCTGACCAGATCGACGGAGAGGTCGCCGGTCTGAAACACCGGCCTCTCTCCCTGGCTTTGCAGACGATGGCGCAGAGCGACACGGATGCGGGCGACGAGTTCGTTCATGCCGAAAGGCTTGGTGATATAATCATCCGCCCCCAGTTCCAGCGCCTTGACGATACCCGCCTCATCCGTGCGGCTGGAGAGAATGATAACCGGCAGCGCCAGGCCCTCGCCGCGCCATTTCGCCAAGAGATCATGCCCCGACATGTCCGGCAGGCCGAGATCGAGAACGACGAGATCGGGCTTGTCCTCACTGACCAGCTCCATGGCGACCTTCGCATTCATCGCTTCGCTCACCGAATATCCCTGAGTCGACAGCCCCACGCGCAAAAGCTTGCGGATCGGCGGTTCGTCGTCGATGATCAGAATACGAACGGCGGAATTGGTCATTCCCGATCTCCTTCAGCGGCATAGCCGCTTGTCGCCGGCAATCGTGCCTTAATCATGATCTATCACAGGCGCATCGGCAGGAACCGGCAGACTGACGGTAAACTGCGCACCGGTGCGACCCGGCCTGTTTTCCGCGCGGATCGACCCGCCCATGGCCTCGATAAACCCCTTGCAGATGGACAGTCCGAGACCCGTTCCGGCCTGCACATGGTCCGCCTTGCGCACCCGGTAGAAACTGTCAAACACCCGCTCGGTATCATCGGGTGGAATACCCGGCCCCGCATCAGCAACGGACAGGAAGATATTCTTGCCATGTCGCCAGCCGCGAATCTCGATGGTCGTATGTTCGGGAGCGTATTTGGCGGCATTGTCGATGAGATTGAACAGAACCTGTTCGAAAAGCACGGGATCGACCTTCAGCATCGGCAGGTCGGATGGAATATCCAGAACGATCTCATGCCTGACGACGATTTTAGCTGCGCGCGACAGCGCTGTTCCGACCATATCGCCCAGGAAATGCAGACCATAGTTCGGCTCCATCGCGCCCGAACCGATCCGCGTCATATCAAGAAGATTAGAGATGAAACGGTTCAGCCGCTCGGATTCCTCGACAATCGTTGAAAGCAGTTCGGCACGCGCATCCGGCGGGATGTCCTCGGCGAAATCCTTCAGTGTTCCGGCCGAACCCAGGATGGCCGCAAGCGGCGTCTTGAGATCATGGGAAATGGATGTCAGCAGCGCGGTGCGCAGCCGGTCGGTTTCCGCAGCAAGCCTTGCCCGGTCGACGTCAGAGACGAGCTGAATCCGCTCGATGGCGAGTGCCGCCTGATCGGCCAATGCGTCAAACAGCCGTTGCTGCTCCGGCGTCAGAAGCGGGCCGAGCCGGTCATCGTCCAGCCCCACCACGCCGACGGCGCCACTGCCAGTGCGCAAGGGCAGATAAAGACGTTTGGCGCCGGGAAGCGTATCTGCGCCCCTGCCCGCAGCCTTGTTGTGTTCCCAGGCCCACTGGGCTGCAGCAATATCGGCATCGACAAGCGTATCATCAGGCGGATATCCCGCCTTGACCGCTATCGTATTGTTTTCCGGCAGAAGCAGAACGATCCGAACCTTCAGCATCGAGGCCATCTGGAAAGCGGCTGCCCACAACACGTCGTCCAGCGTTCCGGTCACCGAAAGCTTCTTGGAGAACAGATACAAATCTTCCGTCGTTCGTGCCCTTGCCCGCGCGGAGGCCGCCTGCCGCTGCACCGCGACGGTGAGGTTGGAGGCGACGAGCGCCACGCCGAAATAAAACAAAAGAGCGACAAGGCTGTCTGGAGAACTGACCGTCAGCGTGTAACGGGGCTCCAGAAAGAAGAAGTTGAAGGCGACCGCGCCAAGCAGCGAAGCATAAAGCGCCGGGCCCAAACCGCCGCGCACGGCGGCCGCCAGAACGGCCATCAGGAAAACAAGCGCGAGGTTCTGCACATCGAGCGTCTGATCGAGCACGATGCCGACCACGATCGCCAGCCCGACAAACAGGGTGCTGTTGAGATAGGACCGGAAGGACTGGCGTGACCGCGCCGGTGCGGGCTTTACGGCTTGACCCTGCTTTTCTTCCCTCTTGTCGCCGGAAATGACATGCACGCTGATATCGCCCGCGTGGTCGATCAGATCATGCGTTAGCGAACGCTGGAAAATTCGCTGCCACCAGGATTTTCGCGGGCGGCCGATGATGATGTGCGTGAAATTATTGGCATTGGCGTAGGAGATGATCTCACGGGTCAGGTCCAGTGCCGGCAGGGTCACCGTCTCGCCGCCAAGCTGCTGCGCGAGCCGCATGGTGCCCGCCAGCCGGTCTTTTTCCGCCTCCGACAATTGTTGCGAACGCGGCGTATCGAGATGCAGCGCCGTCCAGGGTGCACGCAGGCGATCCGCCTGTCGGCGGGCGTAACGCACCAGCCCCGGACCATTGCCGCCATGATCGAGACAGACCAGAACCCTGTCTCCCGCCGCCCAGGGGCCGGAAATGGCATGGGACTGCATGTGGTTGAGCAATTGCTCATCCACCCGTTGGGCAGTGCGCCGGAGGGCAAGCTCTCGCAGGGCCGTCAGGTTACCGCGCGAAAAATAATTCTCGATGGCGCGCCGGGCGGTGCGGGGCAGGTACACCTTGCCATCCTGCAGGCGTTTGATCAGATCGTCAGGGGTAATATCGATGATTTCGACATCGTCGGCCCGGTCGATGATGCTGTCAGGCACCGTTTCACGAACACGGATGCGGGTGATCTGCGCAACGATGTCGTTCAGGCTTTCGACATGCTGGATATTCAGCGTCGTATAGACGTTGATGCCCTGCGCCAGAATCTCCTGAACATCCATGTAACGCTTGGGATGGCGGCTGCCGGTGGCATTGGTGTGAGCCAGTTCATCGACCAGAACCAGAGCGGGACGACGGGCCAGAATGGCATCGAGATCCATCTCCTCCAGCACCTGACCCCGATAATCGATGCGACGGCGGTGGATGATCTCGAAACCCTGCACCAGCGTTTCGGTTTCCCGGCGGCCATGGGTTTCAACGACGCCGATGACGGCATCCACACCATCCGCCAGCTTCGCCCGGCCGGACATCAGCATTTCATAGGTCTTGCCGACGCCGGGCGCTGCGCCCAGAAAAATCTTCAACCGGCCCCGCGCCTCGCGCCGGGCGTTTTCCAGCAGCGCATCGGGCGATGGTCGGCTCGGCATATCACGATTGTCGTCAGGCATTTAACCCACCAGTGGTCGAGGCTATGGCTTGCGAACAAGCCATAGCCATTTCAATTCATGAGCCGGCTGCGTCAAGGGCCATGTTGAGTGCCAGCACATTCACGACAGGCTCTCCCATGAAGCCGAGTTCCGGTCCTTCGACATGGCGCTCGATGATGCTACGCAGGGACGCCTCATCCATGCCCCTCGCCTTGGCCACGCGGGGAACCTGAAAATAGGCGGATTCAGGCGAAACATGTGGATCAAGGCCGCTGCCCGAAGCCGTTACCAGATCGGCGGGAACCTCGGCCTCCGGATTTTCGGCTTTTGCGGCCTCGTAATCCTGTTTCACCCGGTCGATGAGCTTGGCGCTCGTCGGCCCGAGATTGGAGCCGGAAGACGAAGCGGCATTATAACCATCGCCGGCAGCGGACGGCCTTCCGTGGAAATATTTCTCACCGGTGAAGGCCTGCCCAATCAATTGCGAACCCACCACGGCACCACCTTTTTCTACCAGGCTGCCATTTGCCTGAAAGGGGAAGATCGCCTGCGCGAGACCTGTCATGCCCAAGGGATAGGCAAGGCCGGTGATGGCGGTGGTGGCGAGGATGAGCACCAGTGCGGGACGAAGCTGTTTAAACATTGTCTTTACTCCTCAGGCGAGACCGAGCGCCGTAATAGCGAGGTCAATGGCCTTGATGCCGATGAAGGGAACGATGATGCCGCCGAGGCCATAGATGACCAGATTGCGCGACAGCAGCGCGCCGGCGCCAATCGGACGATATTTAACGCCCTTCAGCGACAGGGGGATCAGCGCGATGATGATGAGCGCGTTGAAGATGATGGCTGACAGGATGGCGCTCTGGGGTGTCGAAAGCCCCATCACGTTCAGAACGCCAAGCTGCGGATAGAGCGCCAGGAACATTGCCGGGATGATGGCGAAATATTTGGCGATGTCGTTGGCAATGGAGAACGTCGTCAGCGCACCGCGCGTCATCAGCAATTGCTTGCCGATTTCGACGATCTCTATGAGCTTGGTCGGATCGCTGTCGAGATCGACCATATTGCCGGCCTCGCGGGCCGCCACCGTGCCGGTGTTCATGGCAACGCCGACATCGGCCTGGGCCAGCGCGGGAGCGTCATTGGTGCCGTCGCCGCACATCGCGACAAGCTTGCCCTTAGCCTGTTCCTCGCGGATCAGATCCAGCTTGTTTTCCGGTGTCGCCTGGGCGAGGAAATCATCGACGCCTGCTTCCGCCGCTATTGCCGCGGCCGTCATGGGATTATCGCCGGTGATCATGACGGTGCGGATGCCCATGCGACGAAGCTCCGCAAAACGCTCGCGAATGCCGCCCTTGACGATGTCCTTCAGCTGCACAACGCCGAGCAGCTTGCCATCGCGAACGACGGCGAGCGGCGTGCCGCCGGTCTTGGCGATCTCTTCGGCAATTGTCCGGATGCCGCGCGTGGCGTCCGTTTCAGTTTTAACGGCAAGCGCCACATTGCCCTGTTGCGGAGCGCCGCCATCAACATAGGCAAGAACGGCGTCGACCGCGCCCTTGCGAATGGAAGCACCTTCGAAATCGACACCGCTCATGCGGGTCTGGGCGGTGAAAGGTACGAAATTCGCATGGAGTTTCTGCATGTCGCGGGCGCGGATACCGTATTTTTCCTTGGCCAGAACCACGATCGAGCGGCCTTCCGGCGTTTCGTCGGCAAGGGAGGCAAGCTGCGCCGCATCGGCCAGTTCCTGCTCGGAAACGCCGGCAACGGGACGAAACTCGGTCGCCTGACGGTTGCCAAGGGTGATGGTGCCGGTCTTGTCGAGCAGCAGCGTATCCACATCGCCGGCCGCCTCGACGGCGCGGCCGGACATGGCCAGCACATTGAAACGCACCAGCCTGTCCATGCCGGCGATGCCGATGGCGGACAGAAGCGCACCGATGGTGGTCGGGATGAGCGTCACGAACAGTGCCACCAGCACGATAATCGGGATCGAACCTCCGGCATAGGCCGCGAAACTCGGAATGGTGGCTGTGGCCAGAACGAAGATCAGCGTCATGCCGGCCAGCAGGATATTGAGCGCGATCTCGTTCGGCGTCTTCTGGCGTTCCGCGCCTTCGACGAGCGAAATCATCCGGTCGAGAAAGGTGGAACCGGCAGCGGCAGTGATGCGAACCCTGATCCAGTCCGACAGCACCTGCGTGCCGCCGGTAACCGCCGAGCGGTCGCCACCGGATTCGCGGATGACGGGGGCGGATTCGCCAGTGATGGCCGCCTCGTTGACGGAGGCGACACCTTCGATGACCTCACCGTCGGAGGGGATGATATCGCCCGCCTCGACGAGAACGACATCGTTCACCTTCAGGCTGGTGCCCGCCACCATTTTATATTGGCTGCGGTCATCGCCGGTCAGCAGTTTCGCCTGGGTCTCCGTGCGGGTCCGGCGCAACGAATCCGCCTGCGCCTTGCCGCGCCCTTCGGCGACGGCTTCCGCGAAATTGGCGAACAACACGGTGAACCAGAGCCAGAGATTGATCTGGAAGGAAAAGCCGAGATTGGCGCCACCGGTGATGAGATCGCGGATGAACAGCACTGTCGTCAGCACCGACACTGTCGCCACCACGAACATGACCGGGTTGCGCGCCAATGTGCGCGGGTTGAGCTTTTTGAATGCGGCGGCAATGGCCGGCACGAGAATGCGAGAATCAAGGATGCTCGCTTGTTTGGACTGGCTCATGAAGAGGCTCCAGTGTTTGAAACAGGGCGACCGATAAGGGTCGATCAGCCCGTGATAACTTCGAGAGCGACGACGGCGGCGAACAGAGCCGCCATCATCGCAAGAATGAGATTGGAGGCGCACCAGCCGCCGGGCGTGGCGCTCCCCTTGCCGGGAGCGCCCTTGCGGGCGGAGACGATGCGGTTACTTCGAGACTTTTCGTCATTCATGGCATCACCTCAGAAGAGCTGGCCCGCCGCCATGACAAGATGTTCGGCAACGGGGCCGAGTGCGAGCGCTGGCAGGAAGGTGAGACCACCGACAATCAGGATCGTGCCGGCAAGCAGGCCGACGAAGAGCGGACCATCCGTCGGGAAGGTGCCGGCTGAGGCCGGGACGGTCTTCTTGGCGACCAGCGAACCGGCAATGGCAAGCGCCGGAATGATCACCAGAAAACGACCCATCAGCATGCCAAGGCCAAGCGTGATGTTATACCAGGTGGTATTGCCCGTCAGCCCGCCGAAGGCGGAGCCGTTATTGGCGGCCGCGGAGGTATAGGCATAGAGGATTTCGGAGAAGCCGTGCGGTCCCGCCGTACCGATCGACGCCACGGCCGAGGGAAGGACGGTGGCCGTTGCCGTGAAAGCCAGCATGGCGAGCGGCAGGCAGAGAATGGCCAGAACCGCCATTTTCATTTCCTTGGCCTCGATCTTCTTGCCGAGATATTCCGGCGTGCGTCCGACCATCAGACCCGCCACGAAGATGGCGATGACGATGAAGAGCAGGATGCCGTAAAAGCCCGCGCCGACACCGCCGACGATCACCTCACCCAACTGCATGTTGATGAGGGGAACAAGACCGCCCAGCGCCGTGAAGCTGCCATGCATGGCATTGACCGCGCCGCAGGACGCAGCTGTGGTGATGACCGCGAAGAGCGACGAGAGCGCCACGCCGAAACGGACTTCCTTGCCTTCCATATTGCCGCCAGCAAGGCCGAAGCTGTGCATCAGCGGATTTCCGGCCGCTTCCGCCCAATAGGTAACGGCGACGCCGGCGATGAACAGAACGCCCATGGCGGCGAGGATCGCCCAGCCCTGGCGCTGGTTGCCAACCATGCGGCCGAAAACATTGGTGAAGGCGGCGCCGATCGCGAAGATCGACACCATCTGGATCATGTTGGAAATGGCGTCGGGGTTTTCAAAGGGATGCGCGGAATTGGCGTTGAAGAAACCACCGCCATTGGTGCCCAGCATCTTGATCGCCAGCTGCGACGCCACGGGACCGACGGCAATCGTCTGCTGCACGCCTTCCAGCGTCTGCGCATTCACATAGGCGCCAAGGGTCTGCGGCACGCCGAGCCACACATAGATGAGGGTCAGCACGATGCAGAGGGGCAAAAGCACGTAGAGCGTTGAGCGGACCATATCCACCCAGAAATTGCCGATCGCCTTGCCGGAGGCGCGTGAAAAAGCGCGGATGAGGCCGATGGCGATTGCCATGCCTGTCGCCGCGGAAACGAAGTTCTGCACGGTGAGACCGGCCATCTGGGTCAGATAGGACAGCGTGCTTTCGCCGCCATAATTCTGCCAGTTGGTGTTGGTGACGAAGCTGACCGCCGTATTGAAGGAGAGTTCCGGCCCAACCGCCGCCATTCCCTGCGGATTATAAGGTAGCACGGCCTGAAAACGCATCAGGGCATAGAGCAGGGCAAAACCGAGGAGGTTGAAGAGAAGCATGGAGAAGGCATAGGTCGTCCAGTGCTGCTCCTCGCGCTCGCTTGTCCCGGCAAGGGCATAAAGGCCGCGCTCGACGGGTGCGAGAACCGGCGACAACAGGGTGCGTTCGCCATTAAAAACACGCGCCATATAGAAGCCGAGCGGCTTCACCAGCGCAAAAATGATCCCGCAGAAAAGCAGGACCTGAAACCATCCATTGAGGGTCATGGTATTGAACTTTCAATAGCCGTCGTTTCCCGATCAGAAACGTTCGGGGCGAATGAGAGCATAGGTGAGATAGGCGGCGATAAAGACCGTGACGGCGCCGCTCAAGATATAGTCGAATGTCATCGCAGCCTCCCGTCTAAAGCCGGTCGCAGGCGCGCGTATAGGCAAAGCAGAGGGCGAAAAACACCGTGGCTGCACCGATCAGAACAACATCCATCATCGATGGGACTCCTTTTTATTCGAGGAGCCGGACAGGAAGAAAAGCGCCGTCATGTGGGACGTCGCTTTTCAATCTTTCTGGCTGAGAAGGGAACACCATCCCTTCCCGCACAGAAGAATGCACCCGAACCGCATAAAGGTTCGAGACGGCCACAGAGGCAATAAAATAGGAATCCTATAGGAATTTCGACGCCCGCCGGTCGCGGACATCGCTGCCGCTACTTAAGAGAGCGGGCTGTCGCTGAAAGCGGACATGATGGTTTCCGCCGGACTTTTATCGGCCAGCAGCGCGGCCAGCAAAATGCGGGCCTGTCCCGGACGAAGCGTGGATGAATGTACGGCGCCCGCCGCGACAAGATCATGCCCGCCGCCGCCGCCGCCGTAACTTGCCACGAGCCGCCCTTCGGGCACACGGCTGGAAACGATGACGGGAACGTTGCGTTCGGCGCAGCGCTTCACGGCTTCAGCGATACGCGGATTGGCGTTGCCGGAACCAAGCGCCGCAAGAACGATACCTTTCGCTCCCGCCTGCAGGCTTGCATCAATATGGGTGGCATCACAGCCGGGATGAATGGCGACGATATCGACGCGCTGATCGGTTACCCGGGCGGAAAGCCGCAGCGTTGCGGCAGCAGCCAGCGGCCGGGCCGAGCGGAAGGCGTCCGCCTCGTCCGCGCTCAGCTTGTAAAGCCCCCAGGCAGGCAGACAGCGGCCGCCGAAGGAGAGAAGCACGCCCTTCCCGGCATTCGCCTGATCGAGCGCTGTTTCTATGGCCCGGGCCAGATTGGCCGGCCCGTCCGCGTCCTTATGGTCTGCCGTAAACTGCGCGCCGGTGAAGACCACCGGCTTTGTGATGGCCTGCTGCAAATGCACGAGCAGCGAGGATTCTTCCATGGCGTCGGTGCCATGCAGAACCACGATGCCGGCAACGGCGGGATCATCAAGCTCTGCCCCCACCGCATCGCTGATGCGCTGCATGTCTGCCAATGTCAGGCTGGAGGAATCCTTCGCCATCAGATCGACCGGCTTCAGCCGGGCGCTGATTTGCGGAACCAGCGTCAGCAGGTCCTCACCCGAAAGGCTGGGCGTGCTGACGCCATCGGCGCTACGCCGGCTGGCGATGGTGCCGCCGGTGGCGATGACCGCCACCAGAGGCGTTGCGCCCTGCCCGCTCAATGCGACGCTCCTGCACCGGCACGCTCGGCCGCCAGACGGTGGATGCGCTCACGCAAGAGATACCAGCCAATGACAAGCGCCGGGATGATGACGAGCAGCGAGGCGATGGTCCAGGAGCCGACGGGATAGTCGAAGGCCATCAGAACCAGCACGCCGAACAGGAAGATGAGCGTGAGAATGCCGGTGTAGGGCGCGCCGAACATGCGGAAATCCGGACGTGCAAGCTCGCCACGCCTGGAAAGCTGCCAGAGCTTCAGCTGGCAAAGCACGATGACCGCCCATGCGCAGATGATGCCGAGCGCCGACAGGTTGAGCGCGATTTCGAAAGCGGCGGAGGGAACGACCGCATTCAGGGCCACGCCGAGAACGGTGACGACGGCCGTGACCGCAATGCCGCCATAAGGCACGCCATTCTTGTTCATCTTCGCCAGCGCTGCCGGAGCAGAGCCGGAAACCGCCATGGAATGCAGGATGCGGCCGGTGGAATAAAGACCGGCATTGAGCGAGGACAGCACGGCGGTCAGAACGACGAGGTTCATGATCACGTCAGCGCCCTCAACGCCGATGGAACCGAAGAAGGTGACGAACGGGCTCTCGCCGGCCTTGTAAGCGGTATAGGGCAGAAGCAGCGTGAACAGCAGTACCGAGCCGACATAAAACACGACGAGACGCAGAACCACGGCGCGGATGGCGCGCGGCATGACCTTGCGCGGGTCTTCAGTTTCGCCCGCCGCCGTGCCGATCAGCTCAATCGAGGCATAGGCGAACACCACGCCCTGTATGATGACGAAGGCTGGAAGAATGCCGTTCGGGAAGAAGCCGCCATTATCCGTAATGAGGCTGAAGCCGGTAACGTGGCCTTCGATCGGTGTGCCGAAAATGACGAAATAGACGCCAACGACGAGGAAAATGGCGAGCGCGAGCACCTTGATCAGGCTGAACCAGAATTCCAGCTCGCCGAAGACCTTCACCGACAGCATGTTCATCGCCAGCACGACGACCAGTGCCGTCATCGCGAACACCCACTGATCGATACCCGCCAGCCACGGCACGTATTGCTTGAAGAAATTCATGTAGAGGGCGACGGCGGTCACATCAGCCACAGAGGTCATGGCCCAGTTCAGCCAATACATCCAGCCGGCCGCGAAGGCCATCTTCTCGCCGTAGAACTCGCGGGCGTAGGAGACGAAGGAACCGGAACTCGGGCGATGCATGATAAGCTCGCCTAGCGCGCGCAGCACCAGAAATGCAAAGAAACCGCAGAGCGCGTAAACGAAAACTAGCGCCGGACCGGCCTGCGCTAGACGCCCGCCCGCACCCAGAAAGAGGCCCGTGCCGATAGCGCCGCCGATGGCGATCATCTGGATCTGGCGCGGCTTCAAGGCCTTATGGTAACCGAGGTCCTCTTCGATGAAGACCTCACGTTCGGCGGGTGCCGTTTTTCCAGAATGCATGGATTTATCCTCCCGATAAAACGCTTGTAATCGGCAATAAGCCGGAAATCAAAGTGGAACTGGCGTCGTCCCCAAGGCTGGAAATATGGCCAGCGAATGCGCGCATGCTGTAAAGCTGCATGACAGATTTTTGCCCTCTTAATTGCAGAGACTGGCTTTCGTCAAGAGCCACCGGGCAATATTGACCTTCCCCCTCCTTGGGAATATGGTTATCAAATCTGTAAGACAGCCTTACAGATTTTGCAACGCTTAAAGCCAGTGGAGGACACAGTGAGCGTGACGCGCAGGGAGCATGATTTGCTCGGAACGAAGGAAATTCCCGCGGATGTCTATTGGGGCGTGCACACCGCGCGCGCTGTGGAAAACTTCAAGATCACCGGGGTGACCATTGGCCACAACCCCTATCTCGTCCGGGGACTGGCCTATGTGAAGGAGGCGGCGGCACGCGCAAATCACGAGCTCGGCCTGCTCGACACCGAACGAATGGAAGCCATCGCCGAGGCCTGCCGCGAAATCCGCGCCGGCGCGTTGCATGAGCAATTCGTGGTGGATGAAATTCAGGGCGGAGCCGGCACCTCTACCAACATGAATGCCAATGAGGTCATCGCCAACCGCGCGTTGGAACTGCTTGGCCACGAAAAAGGCGATTATGCCCGCCTTCACCCGAATGATCATGTCAATCTCAGCCAATCGACCAACGACGCCTATCCGACCGCAATCAATGTCGGGCTGATCGAGGCGATCGATGATCTGGCGGCTTCCATGGGCGTTGTGAAGGACGCTTTCGACCGCAAGGCGCAGGAATTTGCCGGCTTCATCAAGATCGGCCGCACGCAATTGCAGGACGCCGTGCCGATGACGCTCGGCCAGGAGTTCCGTACTTTCGTGGTGATGCTTGGCGAAGATCAGGCGCGCCTGATCGAATCCGTGGCACTACTACACGAGATCAACCTTGGCGCCACCGCCATCGGCACCGGGCTCAATGCGCCGCGCGGTTATGCCGAGCTTGCCTGCCAGCATCTGGCGGAACTGACGGGGCGACCGCTGGTGACGGCCGCCGACCTGATCGAGGCCACGCAGGACCCCGGCGCCTTCGTGCATCTCTCCGGCGTGCTGAAACGCGTTGCCGTCAAGCTGTCGAAAACCTGCAACGATCTTCGGCTGCTCTCTTCCGGCCCGCGCGCCGGGATCGGCGAAATCACCCTGCCCTCGGTTCAGGCAGGCTCCAGCATCATGCCGGGCAAGATCAACCCGGTCATTCCCGAAGTGGTCAACCAGGTGGCCTATGCGGTGATCGGCAACGACATCACCATCACCATGGCCGCCGAAGCCGGGCAGCTGCAGCTGAACGCCTTCGAGCCGATCATCGTGCGCGCGCTTTCACAGAGCATCAGCCAACTCAGCGCCGCCTGCCGCACCTTGGCGGAACGCTGCGTCGACGGCATCGTGGCCAATCCGGTCATCATGGCGCAGCGTGTGGAAGAATCGATCGGTCTCGCCACCGCGCTCAACCCGCTAATCGGTTATTATGCGGCAACGGAAGTAGCCAAGGAAGCGCTTGCCAGCGGCCGCACGGTGCCACAGGTGGTTCTGGAGCGCGGTTATCTCACCGATGCGCAATTGCAGCAGGCGCTGAGCCCGCGGCACCTTGCCAACCTGCCTGCCGTCACGGCTGGCGAAGCCGATCTTCGCCAATGATCGTCGTCACCACCTGCTTCACCTGCCCAAGGTGAAGCTCCATCGCCTCCCGCGCCTCTGGCGCTGAACCCCGTCGGATCGCCTCGACGATCCGGCGGTGCTCGAAATTCGACGCGACGCGGCGGCCGGCCATCAGGTTCACCATCTCAGATTGCTGGGATAGGGCCTCACGGGCATCGGCCACCACCTTGGCGAACAGCCTGTTGGCCGAAGCTTCCGCAATGGCGCAATGAAACTGCCCATCCAGCAGCACCCAGGGATGCGGCCTTTCTTCGGCTTCCATCCGATCACAGAGGTCAAGCAAGACCTCCAGCTGGGCATCGGTCCGCCTCAACGCCGCCCAACCGGCTGCCGGCACCTCGATGAAGGGGCGGGCCTCGATCAGATCGCGGGCGGAATAGGCGCCGTAATTTAATTCGGAAGGTGGCGTCGGCGTCATCACATAGGTGCCGCTTCCAGTGCGGGTCTGCGTCAACCCCAGGGTCTGGAGCGAGCGCAGCGCCTCGCGAATGATCGGCCGGCTGACGCCATATCGCGCTGCCAGATGGGCTTCCGAAGGCAGCCGGATGCCGACCGCAAGCTGCCCCGAGGTGATGGCGGAACGGATATCATCGAACACCGCTTCTGCGGCATTCTTGCGATTGATCGGCTGCCCATCCGCAAGCCAATCCGACAACCCGCCCATCTTTAAACCCTCCGCACTCTCAATATGTCCGCAATATCAACGCAAAACCAGACAACCGTCCAAACGCAAAAGGACGGCCGCCGCTCTCGCAGCTAAGCCGACCTTCCTAACATTATCCTGACCGCGGGAACAACGACGGTGGATATTTTTGTTGGAGCGAGGGGACAACGACGCCGTACCCTCGCCCCGCACCGATGTCACGCCTTGATTTCTGTTCCCTCCGGCTTGTCATCCTCACGCGGAATGCGGAACCAAGCGACATAGAGCGCGGGGAGGAAAAGCAGCGTGAGCGCCGTACCCACCACGATGCCGCCCATCATCGCATAGGCCATCGGACCCCAGAATATCTCCCGGGAGATGGGGATGAGGGCAAGGGTGGCGGCCGCCGCCGTCAGCATGATCGGCCGCATGCGGTGCTCGGTCGCCTCGATGACGGCATGCCATGCCGAGACCCCTTCGCTTCTCAGATGCTCGATCTGCACCACCAGAATGACCGAGTTGCGGATCAGGATACCGATCAGCGCCAGCACGCCGAGAATGGCAACGAAGCCCATCGGCGCATTGGAGAAGAGCAGCGCCACCACGACGCCGATCAAGGCCGTCGGCGCGACGGCGAAGACCAGGAACAGCCGGCTGAAGCTTTGCAGCTGAACCATCAGGATCGTCGCCATCGCAAACAGCATCAAGGGCACCACGGCAACGATCGGAGCCTGCGAATCCGCGCTGGATTCCACGGAGCCACCGACTTCCATCTTGTAACCGACGGGAAGCGTTTTCTCGAAAGCCTCGAGTTTCGGCTTCAGCTGCTCCACGATCGTGGCTGGCTGTGTTGGGCCGATAATCGCGGCCTTGACGGTGACTGTCGGGATCCTGTCACGACGCCAGATGGTCGGCTGCTCCAGTTCGTAGCGGAAATTGGCAATCGCCGAGAGCGGCACGGCCTTGCCGTTTGTCGCCGGCAGTTGCAGGTTCTGTAATGTCTCGATGGACCCCCGCTCTGCCAGTTGCGCGCGCGCCACCACGTTGACGAGGTAAATATCGTCCCTGACCTGGGTCACGGTAGAACCCTCGACAATGCTGTTCATGGCATTGGCGATATCTTCCGAGGAGACGCCGAGCTGCCGGGCCTTGTCCTGGATGACATCGACCTTCACCACGCGCGTCGGCTCGTTCCAGTCCATCACGAGGTTCGAGAGCAGCTGATGTTCACCGACGATACCGGACAATTGCTGACCGAGTTCGCGGACCTTCTGGATATCAGGACCGCTCAGGCGATATTGGACCGGTTTCCCGACGGGAGGACCGATATCGAGCAATTTCACGAAGGCGTCGGTGCCGATGAATGTCCGGTCCAGATAATCCTGCAGCTCGGCACGCACCTTGTCGCGCACATCCAGCCCCTTGGTGACGATGACCGTCTGGCCGAAGGTGACGTCAGGTGTCTGCACGTCGAAGGACAGGATGAAACGCGGTGCGCCTTCGCCGACATAGGTCGTCCAATGGTCGATATCCGTATTTTTCGCCAACATTTCCTGCTCGAACTGCGCCATCTGCCGGTTGGTTTCGGCAATCGAGCTGTTCTGCGGCAGGTTCCAGTCGACGATCAACTCCACACGGTCGGATGACGGGAAGAACTGCTGCTGCACGAGGCTCATGCCGCCGACGGAAAGGCCGAAGAGGGCAATGGTGAGGATGATCGTCACCCAGCGCCAGCGCAGCGCCCGCCCGAGGAGCCAGGAAAAGGCGGAGGCGAACCGGCCCTTCTTTTCATGGTGCGATTTCATCGTCTTCGGCAGGATCGTGACGCCGAGAAGCGGCGTGAAAAGGACGGCGACGATCCACGATACGATGAGCGAAACGGCGATCACCACAAAAAGCGTGAAGGTGAATTCACCCGCCGCGGAGTTGTTGAGACCGACCGGAATGAAGCCTGCCACGGTGACCAGCGTGCCCGTCAGCATCGGGAAAGCGGTGGAGGTGTAAACATAGGTCGCCGCTTTTCTGAGATCGTCTCCGACCTCGAGCCGCGCGACCATCATCTCGACGGCAATCATCGCATCGTCGACGAGAAGCCCGAGCGCAATGATAAGGGCGCCGAGCGAGATACGTTGCAGCGAAATGCCTGTGTATTCCATGTAGACGAAGGTGATCGCCAGCACGAGCGGAATGGAAACGGCAACCACCATGCCGGCTCTGAGGCCAAGGCTGATGAAGCTTATGACGAGAACGATTGCAATCGCCTCGAACAGCGCCGAAGTGAAGCCGGAGACCGCTTCATCGACCACGGCCGGCTGATCGGATACACGATGCACATCGACACCAACAGGCAGATCCGCCACCACACGCTTCATCTGTGCATCCAGCGCCTCGCCGAAATGCAGCAGGTTCGCGCCGGTTTTCATGCCGATCGCAAGGCCGATAGCCGGCTGGCCGTTAAAACGGAACAGCGATGATGGCGGATCGACATAACCGCGCCTGATCGTCGCCACTTCCGTCAGTGGGAAGAACCGGTTGTTGACCCGCAGATTGATGGACCGCAGGCTGTCTTCAGAGGTGAACTGGCCGCTGACGCGCAGCGCCACACGCTCAGGCCCGGCATTAACGAAGCCGGATTGCGTGACGGCGTTCTGGGATTGCAGCGTCTTGATGATCGACTGTTGATCGATGCCGAGGGCTGCGATCTGCCGCGTGGAGAACTCCAGATAGATCGTCTCGTCCTGCGCGCCGATGACATCGACCTTGCCGATATTGTCGACGGTCAGCACCTTTGCACGGGCATCCTCCACCAAATCGCGCAATTGCCGCTGGCTGAGACCATCGCTGGTGAAGGCGTAGATATTGCCATAGACATCTCCGAAACGGTCATTGAAGAAGGGGCCGACCACGCCGGAGGGAAACTCCCCTTTGATGTCGCCGATCATGTTGCGCACCCGCACCCAGGTCGGTTCGACATTGCGTGCCTTGGTTTCCGGCACCAGTTCCACGAAGATTGTGGTGCGGCCAGCCACCGTCTGGCTGCGCAGATGGTCGAGATTGTCGAGCTCCTCGAGCTTCTTCTCGATCCGGTCGGTCACCTGCCGGGCCACTTCCTCCGCGGAAGCACCGGGCCATTGCGCGCTGATCACCATCGTCTTGATGGTGAAGTTCGGATCTTCCTCACGGCCGAGGTTGAGATAGGAGAAAACGCCGGCGAGAACGAAGACCAGCATGAAGTACCAGACGAGCGAACGGTGTTCGAGCGCCCAGTCGGAGAGATTGAATTTCTTCACTGACGGACCTCCTGATCGATCCTGATGGCCTGTCCATCCTTGAGCTTGTGAACACCGGCGCTAGCGACGCGCTCGCCGGGCTTGACGCCGTCGGTGATACGCACGCTGCCGCCCTCAGTCGGCTCACCTTCTATCGTGACAGGGCGCAACGTCACCGTTGCCTTGTCGGCATTGACGATCCAGACACCCCACCCACTATCTGTTTTCAGCAGGGCTGATGCGGGAAGCATGATCTGCGGTTCGGATGCGGCAAGCACCGAGGCCGTGACGACGGAACCCAGCCTGAATGCCGGCGGCGCATCCTGCAGGCTGATCTTCGTGCGGCGCGTGCGCGTTGCCGTTTCGGCTTCCGGAGCGATCTCGCGCACCACGCCGGTGGTGCGGATTTTCGGGTCAAGCTGCAGGGCGATCTCGAAGGCGGAACCGATCTCGAGCCGCTGCGCCGCAAATTGCGGAACATCGACCACCACATCGCGCACTTCCGGCCGGGCAATCGTCACGACCGTTTGGCCGGCCGAAACAACCTGACCGATTTCGCCTGAGGTTGCCGTCACCACGCCGTCAAATTCCGCATGCAGCTGCGCATAACCCAGCTGCTCCTCGGCCTTGTCCAGATTGGCGCGGGCCTTGGCGACGGCGGCGTTGGCGGTGCGTGTTGCCTGTTCGGCTTCTTCCAGTGCGGCTTCCGTGCCGCTGCGGGCTTCAGCCAGCACGCGCTGACGCTGTTCCGTCGTGACCGCGTTGGCCAGCTGCGCTTCCGCATTGGAAAGATCGGATTGCGCACTCTTCACCGCAAGCTCGAGCGCCAGCGGATCGATCGACGCGACCACATCGCCTTTCTTGACCAGATCGGCCACATCGACATTGCGGGCGATGATCCGACCGAGAACACGAAAACCGAGATCGGTCTGAATACGCGATTCCACCGTGCCGGTCAGCCGCAGCGCATCGGCGGGCTTCTCTTCCACGACGACGGAAAGTACCGGACGCGGCGCCTCGGCGGCGGCTTCCTGCTTCTCCTCGCAGGAGGAGACCGCAATCGCCACAGCCACCAAAAACAAGCTTCTGTATATACTGGACATTATTGTGCCTGCCCCTTTTCATAGGCGACTTTTTCACCGGTGCGGAGAAATTTGGTCCCGACGGTGACGACGAGATCGCCGGGATTAAGTCCTTGCGCGATGACGAATTGACCGGTCTCGTAGTCAGCGACCTCGACGCGCCGCATGGCGATTTCCGAGGATTGCGGATCGACCACCCAGACGGCGGGAAAGCCGTCCTGCGACGTCATCGCCGACCACGGAAGCTCAATCGCATCGACCTGCTTGAAGCGGAAATGGCCGGATACAGGCGCCCCGAGCGGCATGGTCAGATCACCGTTCAGACCCACCTTGACCCTGATCGTTCCATTGTCGGGGTCGATCGTCGGAGAAATCTCCCGCACTGGCGCCGCAACGCTGCGGGTGGGATCCGACAGGAGGCTGACATTGACGAGATTGTCGATGTCGCGCTCGAGAAACAGGGATTCATAGACATCGAAGACCGCATCGCGCGGTCCGTCATGCGCCAGCGTGAAGACAAGCTGGGCGGCCTGCGCCACCTGGCCGACTTCGACGTTGCGCGCCGTGATCACGCCGTCCGCATCGGCCCTGAGTTCGGTGTAGGACAAGGCATCCCGTGCCGTGTCGAGCTGCGCCTGCGCCGATCTCACCGCGCCCTGCGTCGTCAGCAGGGTTTCCTGGGCCTTGTCGACCGCTGAACGCGAGGTCACCTGCGTCCTGAACAGGCTTTGCTGACGGTCGAACGTCAATTGCGCCTGCGTCTGCTGCGCTTCTGCGGATTGCAGGTTGGCGAGCGCAACATCGAGATCGGCCTTTTGCTCTTCAGGATCCATGCGGGCAAGCAATTGCCCGGTCTTGACCCGTGTACCCACATCCACCAGCCGCTCGGTGATCTTGCCGCTGACCCGGAAAGACAGGTCCGTCTGGACCCTTGCTCTCACTTCACCCGTTATGACGCTGCCGCGATCGACGGGCTTCTTCTCAGCCGCGACCACGCCGACGGTGCGCAGCGGCTTTTCCGCAGGCGGCTCTTCATTGCTGCAGGACGACAGGGCGAAAATGCCGCCAAGCGCCGCCGCGATAAGGATGGTTTTCATGGTGACCTCTTGATCTTCGCCTCATCCTATAATATTTGACTGACTGAATAGTCAATGAAATTCTTATGCCGCCGATCGGGATCTGTCCGGAACATCGGGCCAGCCTCCCGAATGATCATTCCACTTCGTCCGGCATATCCTTGCGGGCGCATCGGCAATGTTCCGGCATATTGAAGCATGCGCGCCTTCACAAAAATCCATTCCGGTTTTTGCGCCGGTGCTATAGGCAAACCATCTCTCATTTCCGCCTATCGCGACGGACAGAAGGGCACGCGCCGAAAAAACAAAGGGATCCGGGGCCATGGCGAAAGCAAAACTGACACGTGCTGAACAGAAGATACAACGTCCGTTGCAAATTCTCGATGCCGCATTCGAGGAATTCACCAAAAGGGGATTTACCGCGACACGGGTAGAAGACATCGCGGAACGGGTGGGTGTGACGAAAGGGACGGTTTACGTCTATTTCGAAACCAAGGAGGCGCTCTTCGAGGCAATGGTCAAGCACGCCTCCCAGCCATTCCAGGAAGCGTTCAAGGCCTATGCGCATACATCCGACGACCCCGTCGAGGAGCTGCGCCTGTTACTGGAATTCATGTTCGACGCACTCGTCGACAACAAGAAAATGCGGGAACTGTTCCGCCTCATCCTTGCGGAAGGCGCAAAATTCCCCGATCTCATCGACCAGCATCATGACACGTTGATGGCGCCGGTCTTCGAGCGCATCAATACGATCCTCGAGGAAGGCGTGGCGAAAAAAAGGTTCAGGGCCAATCCCCCCGAACTCGCCAAGGTCGTGATGTCGCCCATGGTTGGAACATTGGTGTTTCGGCTGATTTTCAACGACCGGCGCATTTTAGACAGGCAGGCCGTTCTGAAGATTCATCTCGAACTGATCATGCGCGGGCTGCTGGCATAGGCATCACTGCACGCGGCCGCAGACCTCTATTCCTGACTTTCAAGCCGGTATCGGGAACCGGGATAGAGCAGCCGCACGGACGTGACGGCACGGCTCGACGACCAGGTTCTGCGGCGCACGAGAAGGCAGGGCTCGTTTCGGCTGATGGCCATCAGCTTGCATTCCCAGGGCTGTGGCGACGCCGCCTCGATGAACTGCTCGGTCCGGGAAATAGGTGCCGCCGCCGTCAGATAGGCATTCGGCGTGAGCGTATTGAAATCCTGCATCAGATAATCCGGAGCGATCTCCGCATTGACGAAGCGATCTTCGAGCTGGATCGGCACGTCATCTTCATGGTGCACGATGATGGAGTGGAAAACTTTCGCTCCCACGGCGATCTCGAGCGCCGTTGCGAGATCCGGACCGCAAACTTCCGTCTGGGCGAGGATCAGGCTTGGCCGATGGGTTGAACCGCGCTCCTTGATCTCGTCGGCGATGTTACGCACGCCCATCATGCCGGCGCTTCGCTTTTTAGGAGCGACGAAAGACCCGCGCCCCTGCACGCGAACAATCACCCCCTCGGTTGCCAGCTCCCGCAAGGCGCGGTTTGCCGTCATGCGGCTGACACCCAGCATGTCGACCATCTCGTTTTCTGAGGGTATCCTGTGGTTCGTCAACCACTCTCCGCTGGCGATCTTTTCCTTGATCTGTTCCTTCACCCGCTCATACAGCGGCAGGGAGGAGCGATCGCCCGAGACAGAAAACTCGCTTTCGATGACGGGCAGCATTAAAACTCCTAAAAATCGGGCGACTGCACAAAACGCAGCCAGAATCCGCGCAAGCACAAAATTATCACATCCTATCTTGCTTGTCTTTCGCAAATATGTGAAGTTACATATACAACTTGAGGGGAAAATAATGGCGAGCGAAGACTCGATCTCTGGCAGCCGCAAGTCTCCCGCCGACGGTCGGAGCGATATTCAAATGCCCGCTCAGCGCAAGGGCAGCAGCTGCCATGCCGGAGCTAAAGCTGTATTTGAAGGCTCGCTTGGGCAATATGCGCTGAAAGCTCATCCTTTTCAGAACCGGCCAGCCGCAGGCGCGTTCGACCCAAAGTCGCCGATACGCGCACCCCATGCGAATTTCCCAAAGTTGTATAGTGAACTTCCGGCACGCCGCTTCGAGGTGAACATCGAATTCCATATTGATTCGACGAGCGCCCGGCCGCCGATTTTGACGGGATATGAAATGCATCAATGACCACCGGGCTCAGGGGCAAACACCTGCCCAGGGCGCGCCCGGTTCACGCATGCCAGCAAATTGCCAATCATCAAACCAAAAGGGGAATGCAATGCTGAATTCAAAACTGAAAATCGCGCTGGCCACCACCGCGCTCATCATGGGAGCGTCCGCAGGCGCGGCCAAGGCGGAAGGCTATTGCAGCGCAGGAAAGACCATCACCTTCGCCGGCATCGACTGGGAAAGCGGCGCTTTCATCACCGAAGTCATGAAGGAAATCCTTTCCAAGGGCTATGATTGCAAGGTCGATTCCATTCCCGGCAACTCCGTGACGCTGGAACAGGCAACCGCCAATAATGACGTGCAGATCTTCGCTGAAGAATGGATCGGCCGCTCCGACGTCTGGAACAAGGCTGCGGAAGCAGGCCAGGTCACGTCAGTTGGCAAGACCTTCGTCGGCGCCGCCGAAGGCTGGTTCGTGCCGGAATATCTGATCAAGGGCGACCCCGCAAAAGGCATCGAAGCCAAAGCTCCGGACCTGAAGAGCGTCGACCAGCTTTCCGATCCGAAGATCGTCGAACTGTTCAAGGACCCGGAAGAGCCTACCAAGGGCCGCTTCCTCAATTGCCCGTCGGGCTGGACCTGCGAAGGCGTCAACACCGCCAAGCTGCAGGCATACAAGCTGGAAGCAAACTATGTGAACTTCCGCCCGGGCACCGGCACTGCGCTCGATGCCGCAATTGCCGCCGCCTATCTCCAGGGCGAGCCGATGCTGTTCTACTACTGGAGCCCCACGGCAATCATGGGCAAATACAAGCTCGTCCAGCTGCAGGAGCCGGCCTATAGCGACGCCTGCTGGAAGGAACTGACAAGCGCGGATGGAAAGCGCGACGCCGGTTGCGCCTTCCCCTCCGTCGAGGTGGCCTATGGCGTGAACAGCACCTTTGCCAAGGAAGCGCCTGAGATCATCGCTATCCTTGAAAAGGCAACCTTCCCGCTGACGGAAATCAACGCCAGCCTCGCCTACATGACCGACAAGCAGGTCGATGCGACAGCCGCCGCCAAGACCTTCCTTCAGACCAAGGCCGATATCTGGAGCAGCTGGGTTTCTGCGGACGCCAAGGCGCGTATCGAAGCCGCCGTCAAGTAAACATCGCAGGCGCGCCGGACTTCCGGCGCGCATTTTCCCGTCAGGACAGGGGCCGGCCTCCCGGAAATGGGGTCGGCAGGCGCGAGGACGACACCAATGTTTCCTGAAGTTTTCCATATTTCCATCCGCGGCCCGATCAATGAGATCGTGCGCTCGCTGGTGGTAAACTACGGCTACCTTTTCAAGGCGATCTCACAGACGATCCTGCAGGCGATCCTCTTCGTGGAATGGGCGCTGCGCGGTCTGCCGTGGTGGGTCATTTTTCTGGTCTTCCTGGTGCTCGCCTGGTTCGCGGCGAAAAAGATTTCGCTCGTCATCATGGTGGCGGTGATGCTTTTCATCGTCGGTGCGCTCGGTCTCTGGGACCTGACGATGCAGACGCTGGCGCTGATGCTGATTGCCAGCGTCATCTCCATCGTCATCGGCGTGCCAATGGGTATCCTGCTTGCCAAAAGCGAATGGGCCCGGCGTATCACCCTGCCGATCCTCGATGTCATGCAGACCATGCCGAGCTTCGTGTATCTCATCCCCGCCATCATGCTGTTCGGCCTCGGCAAAGTCCCGGCCGTACTTGCCACCATCGTTTATGCCGTGCCGCCGTTGATCCGCCTGACCGATCTCGGCATCCGGCAGGTGGACCGGGAAGTGGTGGAGGCGGCGACCGCCTTTGGCGGCAGCCCGAGACAGATCCTTTTCGGCGTCGAATTGCCGCTTGCCACACCCACGATCATGGCCGGTCTCAACCAGACGATCATGATGGCGCTTTCCATGGTCGTCGTCGCCTCGATGATCGGTGCGCGCGGTCTTGGCGAACAGGTGCTGAACGGCATCCAGACGCTTGATGTCGGTAAGGGCCTCGAAGCGGGTCTCGGCATCGTTATTCTCGCAATCGTGCTCGATCGTATCACCCAGGGTTTTGGCCGATCCAGCCGGAAGGAAATGGGCAATGACTGATATCCATATCCGCAACGTGTCCAAGATCTTCGGCGGCAACTGGAAGGCTGCGCTCGCCATGGCGCAGCAGGGCGCGGAAAAGAGCGAAATCCTGGCGAAGACGGGATGCAGCGTCGGCCTCGACAATGTCAGCCTCGATATAGCGGGCGGCCGCATTTTCGTGATCATGGGCCTCTCCGGCTCCGGCAAGTCGACGCTGGTGCGCCACATCAACCGTCTTATCGAGCCGACGAGCGGCGAGATTCTCGTCGGAGACGACAATGTTCTCGCCCTCAAGGCGAAGGAGCTGCGGGATTTCCGCAACCGGCGCGTCAGCATGGTGTTCCAGAATTTCGGCCTGATGCCGCACCGCACCGTCTTGCAGAACGTCGTTTATGGCCAGCGCGTGCGCGGGCTGACCAAGGCCGACGCACGACCCATCGGCATGAAGTGGATCGAGACTGTCGGCCTTTCAGGCTACGAGGACAAGTTTCCCCACCAGCTTTCCGGCGGCATGAAACAGCGCGTGGGTCTCGCCCGCGCGCTGGCGGCCGATACCGACGTCATCCTGATGGACGAGGCCTTTTCGGCGCTCGATCCGCTGATCCGCGCCGACATGCAGGACCAGTTGCTGCAGCTCGAAAAGAACCTGCACAAGACCATCGTCTTCATCACCCACGATCTTGACGAGGCGCTCCGCATCGGGGCGCAGATCGCGATCCTGAAGGACGGAAAACTGGTGCAGGTGGGAACACCGGACCAGATCCTCAACAGCCCCGCAAACGACTATGTCGCCCGTTTCGTGGAGCGCCGCGCAGGTGCGGGGGAAGCCCAGCATGGCTGATACGGTCACCATTGATCGTCCCCTTACCTGGCAAGAGATCGCCGCCGTCGCAAAGGGTGCGACGCTTTCCCTGTCGGATACGGCGTGGCGGCGCATCGCCAAGGCCCGCGCCATCGTCGATGCGCTCGTTGAAAAACGCGTGCGCGGTTATGGCATCAATACGGGTGTCGGTGCGCTCTGCGATGTGATCGTGGATAGTCCGCAACAGCAGGCCCTCTCCCGAAACATCCTGCTCAGCCATTCCTGCGGCGTCGGAGAACCGCTCGGGCGCGAAGAAACGCGCGCCATCATGGCTGCCCAGATCAACAACTTCGCGCATGGTTACTCCGGCGTGCAGGTCAAAACGGTTGAAGCGCTGCTGGCCCTGCTGAATGGCGATATTCTTCCCGTCATTCCCTCGAAGGGGTCGGTGGGTTACCTCACCCATGCCGCGGCCATAGGCCTCCTACTGATCGGCGAGGGCCAGGCCCGCCACGGGAGCGAATTGATCAGCGGCAGACAAGGGCTGGAAAAGCTCGGCCTCGAACCCATGGTCCTGCAGGCAAAGGAAGGGCTGAGTCTCGTCAACGGCACACCCTGCGCCACCGGTCTCGCCAGCCTCGCACTTGCCCGCACCACTTCCCTTATCGACTGGGCCGATGCGGCAGCTGCTATGAGCTATGAAAATCTTGGCGCACAGGCGGACCCCTTCGCCGCAGAGCCGCTTGCGCTACGCGCCTCGCCCGGCATCCAGACCGTCGGCGCGAACCTGCGCCAACTCCTGGCCGGAAGCCCGCTTCTTGCCCGGTCGGCCGGATCGCGCACGCAGGATCCGCTCAGCCTGCGCGCCGTGCCGCAGGTGCACGGCGCCGTTCGGGATAGCGTCGCGCAGATCGCCGACGTCGTGAACCGCGAGCTTGCGAGCGTCACGGATAATCCTGTTGTCACCGGCACGCCGCAGGCGCCCGAGGTCCATTCCCAGGCCCATGCAGTTGGCGCGGCACTCGGGCTTGCCATGGATGGGCTGGCAACGGCCGCAGCCGAACTTGCCGCGATTTCCGAGCGCCGTATCGACCGGCTCGTCAACCCGCTTGTCAGCGGGCTGCCTGCCTTTCTGGCAGAAAGTGACGGTGTCTGTTCCGGTTTCATGATCATCCAGTACACGGCCGCAGCGCTTGCCGCAGAAAATCGCCGCCTTGCCGTTCCCGCCAGCCTCGATGGCGGCATCACCTCCGCTCTGCAGGAGGACATACTCACTCATGCCACCGCCGCTGCCGACAAGACACTTTCGATTATCGGCAATCTGGAAACCATTCTGGCGATCGAGATCATGAGCGCGGCGCAGGCTTACGACATGCAGCCAGACAAAGCCGGCCGTGCACCCGGCACCGATACGCTCCACCAGCGTATCCGGACGACAGTGCCCTTTTACCGTGACGACCGGCCGCTCAACAACTTGGTGGCTGCTGCGCGGGAAATACTGCAGACCACGCATGCAGGGATACGCGCCGACGCGGGTTGACTGCTGCGGTAGAAATCTGGCTGAACAGGATGTGGAAGAGGTTACTCTCTGCCGGTCTTGTGGGCGATGAGAACGGTTTCCGCAATCGCGCTGGCGACATGGTGCGGAGCCGCCTCGAGGCGACGCTCCGTCCAGTCATCATGCTGTGCGCTTTTGCCGAAAGCCCGTGGACGATCTTGCCCGGATGAGCCTCCAAATTCCGGTGAGCATGCCGAGCTAGGTCCAGATGCTTTCGGGTGTCAGGATTTCGAAGGGCACAATCCGCTGTTCGACGGAGGACGAACCACCGTTTTCGATGCGCCGTAACATTACGTCGATCAACTGCTGCGGCATCCTGTCGAGGGGAAGCGGCAGCGATGCGGTGATCAGCCCTTCGTTGAGGCCCTTGCGCGTTTCCGGGCCGATATCGTTACAGATGATTTTTATGCCGCGCTGCCGCTCGACAGGCAGTTCTCGAAGTGCGCGCAGAACACCAGATATGCCGCCGCCATTGACATAAATCCCCCTGAGCCCGTGTTCGGCAGCAATCATGTCCCGAACGATGACATAGGCATTTTCCGGCTCCTCGTGGGTCAGCAGCGTTTCCGCGACCTGAAGTTCGGGGGTGTTCTCCCGCATATAGGAGCGAAAACTCGCATCAGAAACATCCTGACACTGGTAACGATTGCTGCCAATCAGCGGCACGACCGTTCCCTCGCCCTTCACCGTCTGGCTAAGGAACCACGCCGCCGTGCGGCCGCGTTTCCAGCTATCGGTCCCGACAAAGCCCGCCCGGCTCGCCGCGGACAGATCGGACACATAAGTCACCACGGGAACGCCCCTGCCCCGCAGTTCGTCGATCGCCTGGCTGACAAGCGGGTGGTCGGCCGTCACCACCGCGATTGCGCTGCAGGATTGCCCCATCTTCAGGAGATTGGCGGAGACGGCCTCCGGCGAAAGATCGTCCTCGAAAACAACGTCCGGCTCGATAATGCTATCCGGCCGCTGGCGTGCGGCGGCAATGATCCCTTCCGCCCAAAGCCGATAGAGCGGCCGGTGGGATTGCTGCATCAGAAAGCCGAGCCTGTGGTGAGGCATAGCCTCGCGACGACGGTCCTTGATGGTGCCGAGACCATAAAAACCGATTTCCTCCGCCGCCTTGAGAATCTGGTCGATCGTATCCTGTCGCACGGCGGTCGAACCGTGCAGCAGCCGGTTCGCCGTGGAGATGCTGACGCCCGCGGCCTTCGCAAGATCGGTGATGGTCGGTCGGTTCATGGCGCCTCACAATCCTATCATTCCTGAATGACATATAATGATACGAAATGCAACATTAAATGAAATACAAATTCCATTCTTATGAAAATGAAAGATATAAATCATCCCATCATGAGGGCCCGTTGGGAGAATGGGCAGGGAGGAAACAATGGCATTTTTCAGGAAATTTCTGGTCGCGGGCGCTGCGTCGCTTGTGATGGCATCCGGTGCGTTTGCGGCCAATATCGCCGTTGTCGGCGGCAAGAATGACGATGCGTTCTGGAACCTCATCAAAAAAGGTGTCGACGACGCACGCCTCGTGGTCGAGGCGAATGGTGGCAAGGTCAACTATCTCCGCCTGCAAACCTACGACAACTTTGCACCCGATGTGGTGCAGCTGATCCAGACCGCCATCAGTCAGAAGGTCGACGGCCTCGTCATTCCGAACTGGGTTCCGGAAGGCGAGGACCCAGCGATCCGGGAAGCCATCAATGCCGGCATCAAGGTCATTCTCATGAATGCCGGGGGGCACGAGAAGGCCAGGGAACTTGGCGCGATCAATTATGTCGGCTCCGATGAATATCTGGCCGGTGTGGCCGGCGGCGAATATTTCGCCAGGCAGGGCAAAAAGAACGTTATCTGTGTCAACACCGTTCCTGGCGCCGCCAATCTCGAAGCACGATGCAAAGGGGTCCTTGACGGCATCACCAAGGCCGGCGGCACCGGCAAGCAGCTGCCGCTTCCCGCCACCAGCTTCGGCGATGCCACCGCCGTCGCCGAAGCGATTAAGGCCACGCTGCTTCAGGACGGCAAGATCGACGGCGTCCTTACCATTTCGGCAGGTGACGCGGATTCGGCCGCCATCGGCGTCATGCAGGCCGGCAAAACCGAAACCGCCCTGCTCGGCACTTTCGATCTCAACCAGTCCGGCCTCGACCGCATCAAGGACGGAACGCAGGGTTTCGCAATTGACCAGCAGCCCTATCTGCAATCGCTGCTGGCGGTGACGCTTCTGGCCTCGGCCATCGATTTCGGCACCGATCTGCCGACCGCCCCGCTGCTGACCGGACCGAGCATTGTCGACAAATCCAACATCGAAGCCACGCTTGCCGGCGTCGCCAAGGGTGCGCGCTGAGCGGTGAGACACGCCCTGCCCCGACCCCCGCCGTACCGGGGATCGGGACCTGACGGGTAAAGGACACCGCCTCGAAACCTTTGACTAATAGTGGAGTGAACGACGTGAAAAATCTCTCGTTGGGCGACCTTTTGCGCCGTCCGGAATCGGGCGCCTTTCTCGGCCTTGTTTTTGTTCTTGCCTTTTTTGTTGTCTTCGGCAGCATCGAATTTCTGAAACCCGCCGGCGCCGCAAGCTGGCTGAATGTCGCTGCCAATCTTGGTATCGTCGCCATTCCCGTCGGGTTACTGATGATTTCCGGCGAGCTGGATATTTCCATCGGCGCAATGATCCCGGCCGGCGCGCTGACGGTCGCCATTATCTCCGGTTATTACGGCATGCCGATCTGGCTCGGTATCATCGGCGCGCTTTGCCTTGGTGTACTAGTCGGGCTGATCAATGGCTTTCTGGTCATAAGAACCGTGGTGCCATCCCTGATCGTGACGCTCGGCACGCTCTTTGCCGTGCAGGGTCTGATCCTCGGTTTTTCGGTGCTGCTGACCGGAACGACCAGTGTGGCGCTAAGTCCGGCCCAATCCGGTCCAATCGCCAAATTCCTGTTCGGACAGTTCATCGGCGGCAGTTTTCAGGTCAGCATCGTCTGGTGGCTGCTGCTGACGGCGATCTATGTCTTCTATGTCCATTATTCGCCCTTCGGAAACTGGATCTTCGCCATGGGCGGCGACCGCGTGAGCGCTCGCAACGCCGGTATTCCCACCGACAAGTTGACGGTGACGCTTTTCGTCCTTTCCTCTGTCAGCGCCTCCTTCGTCGGTGTCTGTCAGGCCATATTGTTCAATGTCGCCCAAGTCTCGGCAGGCATGACCTTCATCTTCAACTCCATCATCGCGGTCGTCGTGGGCGGGGTGTTGCTGACCGGCGGCTTCGGTTCGGTGATCGGCATTTTTCTCGGCACCATCACCTTCGCCATCGTCAATCAGGGTATTTATTTCACCGCCTTCGACCGCAACTGGTCAAGCCTCATCATCGGCGTCATGCTGCTCTTGGCGGTGCTGATGAACAACACCTTCCGCGTCATGGCGCTCACCTATTCACCGAAGAAGAAGTGAGGACGGACGATGACGACACCCATTCTCGAACTTAAGAGTGTCAATAAATCCTTCGGCCCCATCGATGTTCTGCACGATATCTCGCTGAAGGTGCGCGCGGGCGAGGTGCTGTGCCTGCTGGGAGACAATGGCGCTGGAAAATCCACGCTGATCAAGACGCTGGCTGGCGTATACCAGCCCAGCTCAGGCGAATTGTTGATGGATGGAAAGCCGATCAATTTCGACGGGCCGCGCGACTCACAGCGCATGGGGATTTCCACTGTTCATCAGTTCGGCGGAACCTTTCCGTTGATGAGCATCGGCCGCTCCTTCTTCGTTGGCGCCGAACCGACCAAAGGTTTCTGGCCCTTCCGGATTTACGACCGCAAGAAAGCCAATGAAATCGCCGTCAAGGCCGTGCAGGAATTCGGTATCACCCGCATCGATGACGGCGACCGCCTGATCGGCGGGCTCTCCGGCGGCGAACGGCAATCGCTCGCCATCGCCCGCGCGGTGCATTTTGGCGCACGTGTTCTCATCCTTGACGAGCCGACGGCAGCGCTGGGCGTGAAACAGGCGTCCCACGTTCTGCGCATTGTGCTGGCAGCGCGCAAGCGCGGGATAGCGGTGATCTTCATCACCCATCAGGTCACCCATGCCATCGCCGTCGGCGACCATTTCGCCGTGCTTATCCGTGGCGCGGTCGCCGCCAACTTCCGCAAGGGCGAGAAATCCCGCGAGGAAATCACTGATCTGATGGCCGGTGGTGAAGCGCTCGCCGATCTAAGCGCAGAGGTGGAAAATTACATGGCCGGTCATGACGACCATCCGCCGCCGCCATCCAATTGAAACATTGAGAAGGATCAAGACCGATGAAAATCGCCATCGACCCCCACATGCACCGTTTTAGCAGCCTCGAAGCCCTCCCAGCCAAAGTGAAGGAACTCGGCTTCGACTGGATCGAGCTCAGCCCGCGCGCCGATTTCCTCGAATGGTTCAAGGCGCCGCGTGTGTTTCCCGAGCGCATCCGGTCCTTCAAGAAGGCTTTGAAGGAGGCCGATGTCGGCATCGCCTCGCTGCTGCCAATGTATCGCTGGGCCTCCAATGACGAGACCGAACGGCAGGCGGCGGTCAAACACTGGAAACGCGCCATCGAGATCGCCATCGAACTGGAGGTCGACACGATGAACTCCGAATTCGGCCGTGGACCGCATCCCGACAAGGGCTCCTGTTATTGCTGCCATACCGGCTCGATGATCGAGGCCTGCGAGGATGCCTGGTGGCGCTCGATGGAAGAGCTGGTGCCGATCTTCGAACGCGAAGGTATCAGCCTGCATGTCGAGCCGCATCCGGAAGACTGGTGCGAGACGCTGCAGCCGGCGCTCGACATCATCCGCACCGTCAATTCGAAGAACGTCAAATTCCTCTATTGCGCGCCGCATACCTTCTATTTCGGCGACGACACCAAGGCGATGCTGCGGGAAGCCAGGGATGTGCTGGCGCATGTGCATGTTGGCGATACCTTCAACCACAAGGCCAGTTCCGGGCTTCGCTACATTCTCAACCCGCCCGGCACGCAGGCGCGAGTGCATCAGCATCTGAATATCGGCCAGGGCGAAGTGCCGTGGGACGACTTCTTCGGCACGCTCTCCGAAATCGGTTTCGACGGCATCATGACCTCCTGCGTCTTCGCCTGGGAGGACAGGGCGGATGAATCGAGCAAGTTCATGCGAGCCAAGATGCAGGACTATATCGACCTCTATTTCAAGAAATAACGCGGCAAACCGGCGCTGATGACGAGGCAGGCCTTGCCTCACGCGACAGACCATTCGGAACATCAAATTGAAAGGCGATTGACATGATCAACGGAGAAAGACTGATTTCACGCCCGCTGCGCTGGGCCATGGTGGGCGGCGGACGCACGGGACAGGTAGGTTACAAACACCGCACCGGCGCATTGCGCGACGGCAACTACCAGCTCGTCGCGGGCGCCTTCGATCTCGATGCCGAAAGGGGCCGCGATTTCGGCGTCAATCTCGGCGTGGCGGCGGAGCGCTGCTATGCGGATTACAAGGCGCTGATCGCGGGTGAAACCGCCCGTGAAGACGGCGTGGACGTCGTCTCCATCGCCACCCCCAATTTCACCCATTATGAGATCACCAAGGCCTGCCTCGAAGCCGGGCTGCATGTCGTCTGCGAGAAACCGCTGTTCTTCACCGTGGCGGAATGCGATGAAGTGGCGCGGCTCGCCGAACAGAAGGGCCTGATCGTCGGCGTCACCTATGGCTTTACCGGCCATCCACTCGTCCACCAGATGGCGGCCATGGTCAAAAAGGGAATGCTGGGCGACATCCGTATCGTTGACCTGCAATATACCCACGGCTTCAATGCCGGTGACGATGTGGGCGCGGGCGAGGCCGTCAAATGGCGCACCAATCCCCGTACCGCCGGCCCGACCTTCGTGCTGGGCGATATCGGCACGCATCTTTATTATCTCTCGGAAGTCGTGCTGCCGCATATGAAGGTGGAACGGCTGCTCTGCGACCGTAAGGCCTTCATCCCCACCCGCGCCCCGCTGGAAGACCACGCCACCGTTCTGATGCACTATGACAATGGCGCACGCGGCCGCCTCTGGGTCTCCTCCGTCAATGCCGGCAATATGGGATCGCAGCGTTACCGCTTCGTTGGCTCCAAGGCCTCGCTTGAATGGTCTGATTCCCACCCCGACCAACTGATCTACGAGGTTCAGGGCGAACCCGGCCGCATCCTGCACCACGGCATGCCTTATCTGGAACAGGAAAGCCTCGCCATCGATCGTATGGGCGCGCTGCATACCGAAGGCCTCGGTGACAGCTGGTCGAACATCTACCTCTGGATCGCCCAGGCGATCGACGCAGCAAATCGCGGTGACAGGGCCTTTCTGAAAACCCACCATTATCCCGGCATCACGGCCGGCACCGAAGGCGTTCGCTGGCTGGAAAACTGCGTCCGCTCGGCCGATGCCGGCGCCGCCTGGGTCGACTTCGCATAACCAGTTCGGGGGCGCGCCGGACCACTCTCCCGTCCTCCTCCTCACGCGCGTCCCCATATTTTTCGGAAAGACAACACAATGAAACTCGCGATTTGTACTGATGTCATGGCGAACCTGTCCTTCACAGATATGCTCGACAAATGCGTCGCGCTTGGCGTCGAAGGCATCGAGATGACCGGAGGCGGATGGTCCAGTGGCCCGCATTTCCGGGCGGACGAACTTCTGGCGAACAAGGGGCTTCTCAAATCCAAGCTCAAGGAAATCGAGGCTCGCGGCCTCGAAATCGCCGCCCTCAATTGCTCCGCCAACCCGCTCGATCCCGGCGATATGGGCAAGCGCCACTTGAAGGAAATGGAGGACACCGTTCGGCTCGCCGGTGAAATCGGTGTGACGAAGATCGTCACCATGTCCGGCCTGCCGGAGGCGGCGCCCGGCGATACCGTGCCGAACTGGCTTGTCTACACCAAGAGCTGGCCGAACGAGATGCCAGAGCGCGACCGTTACCAGTGGGAAGATCGCGCTTTCCCCCTCTGGCATGGGCTCGTGAAGCTCGCGAAAGAAGCTGGCGTCGAAAAATATGCGCTCGAGAATTTCTCGGCCATGCTTGTCTGGAACCCGGAAACCCTGCTCCGCCTGCGCAACGAAGTCGGCCCGACGGTGGGCATGAATCTCGATCCGTCGCATCTGATGTGGATGGGGGCTGATCCCATCGCGTCGGCCCGTGCGCTGGGCGGTGCAATCCACCATTGCCATGGCAAGGACACCCGCATCGAACGCGGCCTGGCGGATGTGAACGGTCTGCTGGAGCTGAAGGAGGTGACTGACGTCGCCAACCGCAGCTGGAACTATGTGGCGGTAGGCGCCGGCCGCGACCTGCAATGGTGGAAGGAGTTCTTCTCCGTCGTGCGCATGGCCGGTTACAATGGCTGGGTGAGCCTCGAAATGGAAGATTTCACCATGTCCACCGAGGCAGGCATCCAGTCCTCCATCGACGCCCTGCAAGCCACCATCAGCCGCTGAAACCTGCTCCGGGCCGCAGAAGGCGGCCCGGCGTCAATTGCGCCACGAGGATGCCATGACCAACCAGATCACCATCACCACCGCTCCCTGCTGCTGGGGCGTCGACGACGTCAAAAATCCCCATCTACCCCATTGGGAAAAGGTGCTGGGCGAGGCGAAGGCCGCCGGTTTCGGCGGTCTGGAACTCGGCCCCTACGGTTATTTGCCGCTCGATCTCAAGCGTGTTTCACAGGCGCTCAATGAGCGCGGCCTGAAGATCGTCGCCGGTACGATCTTCGACGATCTGGTCTCACCGGAAAACCGCCGCAACCTGTTGCGCCAGACCGACGAGATCTGTGCGTTGATCACCCGCCTGCCAAAACCCGAAACCCATGCCGGCCAGCGTTTTCCCGCCCCCTATCTGACGGTGATGGACTGGGGACATGACGAGCGGGACTATGCCGCCGGCCATTCCGACCGCGCGCCGCGCCTCGATGGAAACGCCTGGAACGGCATGGTGGAAAACATCCGCGCCATCGCAACGCTCGCCCGTGAAAAATACGGCGTGCGCGCCACCATCCATCCCCATGCCGGCGGCTACATCGAATTTGCCGATGAGTTGCAGCAGATCGTTGAGGACATTCCCGCAGATCTGGCTGGCCTCTGCCTCGATACCGGCCATATGGCCTATTCCGGCATGGATCCCGTCGCCACGCTTCGCCGCTATTGGGATCGTGTCGATTATATTCATTTCAAGGATATCGACGCCGCGGTTTTTGACGCGGTTATAGGAGAACGTATCCGCTTCTTCGACGCCTGCGCCAAAGGCGTCATGTGCCCGATCGGTCGCGGCTCAATCGATTATCCGACCATCCGCAGCCTTTTGACGGAACTCGGCTATGGCGGCTATATCACCATCGAACAGGAGCGCGATCCGCGCAATGCCGGCGGCATTCTGGATGATCTGGCGGCCAGCAGGGCGTTTCTCGCTGAGAATGGGTTCTAATATCAAGCCGCAAATAGCCTTTGTTACGTCCATTCTGTCTTCCGGGGACAACGCGATTCCCCGCAAAACGGCAAGATTTTTACTCACTCCCGATATTTACAACCCTTGCGCTAAAATCATATGCTGCATAAACTTAAATTGAATCGTTGCGCAATGAGGACACTGCACTATGCATTTGTAACAAAATCATATTTCAACACCTTTTGTCAGAACTTCGGCGCGCCATATTCGGACAGCAAGAATTTCGAAGCATTTGCAAATTATTGCATTTTCTCAAAATATACTGGCGATAGTGTTGAAATTTCTGATCTTGTCTACGATGGCGCTGATCCGGGCATCGACGGAGCTTTTCTTTACCTTGACGATCGTGCCGTAATGTCTCTTGACGAATTAAGCGAGATATTTGACGGCTCAAGGCGCGAGTATTCTGTATCGGTTGTGTTTACACAGGTAAAATCATCAACCTCTTGGAGCAAGATGGAGGTAGACTCCTTTATAGCCGCCGTGGTTGATCTTCTCTCGGATGAACCTGCACAGCCACATGCACCGCATCTTGCAGAATTTCGATCGATGTTCAAAACTGTGTTCGATAACATAGGCCGAATAAAAAATGGCCTCCCTGATCTACACGTCTATTTTTTGACAGCGGCACCGGATACGGATGCTCCTGAGATAAATGCGGCATTTTCGATAGGAGAAAACTCACTAAAGAAGCTGGGCTATGCCCATGACACGCGATATGTCAAAGATCACAGAGACTTTATTCACGATCTTTGGCTCTCTGCTGATGGACCAGTCGAAGCGCGGCTCCCAACTATCGGATACGCACCCTTTCCTGCTGCACCAAATATAAACAACGCCTATGTTGCGACAGTTCAGGCCCGAAACTTCATAGACACCGTCTTAAAAAGCGCAGACGGAACACCGAGAAAAAAACTCTTCGAAGAAAATGTTAGAGACTTCCTTGGGGTTGATGCAGACGTCAATTCTGAAATTGCCAGTACCCTTGATGAAGCAGACAAAAAGTCGCGCTTTGGCTTGATGAATAACGGAATAACGATCGTCGCGTCCAGCGTACGACCAGCAGGCCAGGAAATCTTCATACGCGATTTTCAAATCGTCAATGGCTGCCAGACTTCTAACGTTTTGATCTCGCTAGATGAAAAGGTCGACGCGAGTGTTAGCCTCATGGTGAAGCTTATTGAAGCAGATGAGCCCTCTGTAATCGATGACATAGTAAGAGCAACAAACAGACAGTCAAAAGTCGAAGATGCGCAATTTATATCGACTCTTGATGTACTGAGAAAACTTGAGCAATATTTTAATGCTCGAGGTGCTTCTGAAACGAACCGCTTATATTTTGAGCGCAGAAAGGGGCAATACGCACCGGAAAATGTTGTGCCTGTTAGGGTATTTGACGTGCGAGAGACGGCGAGGTGCTACGCTGCGATCACAATGATGCGTCCGGATTTGGCAAGCCGTTATCCAAATCGATTGACGGGCGAACTGTTAAACGACGTCTTCAAGCCGGGATCACCAGAAGAAACCTATTACACCGCTTGCTTTGCTCACTATCGCCTAAAGATGCTTATTTCCAATAAGAAATTTGATGGCAGATACTCTAAGTTGCGTTGGCATTTGATGTGTGCCGCTGCAAAATATTGCTCTGAGAACTATAAAAATCTTGGTTGCAAAACAAAGAACGAGGCCATTTATAGCTTATTTTCCGCAAACGAAGGTGTCTGGTTCGATCGACTAAACGCTTTGGTCACAGCAGCCATTCCTGATCCGGACATCTCGCGGGATCTACTGAAATCACCGCCGCTAACCGCTACTATTCTTTCAAATGTGGATGCATTGCAGGAAAATGCGTCATTCGCTTAGCAGGAAGCCTCGGCGCAAAAAACGCGGGCATTGCCGCCCCGATAGCCGCCTCCTCGAAGACCTTCTAATCGAGACGACATGGGAATTATTCGTAAATGGCGGAGAGGGTGGGATTCGAACCCACGATACCCTTGCAGGTATGCCGCATTTCGAGTGCGGTGCATTCGACCACTCTGCCACCTCTCCGCATGCGCGAACGCTTGCGTTGCGCGCTCCTCTTAAACATCAATGGCGTGACTGACAAGGGGAATTTCGTGTTTGTGTCACAAATTATTCGTCATGGATGAGGTTGGGGAAATGCTTAGGCTTGTGGCTGTTTTGGCGGATGTTTTGGGGGTGACACGCACGAACTGCGGCGGTGCGCGTCATATTCGATAGCGACGTCAGAGCCGTCGATAAAGCCGCAAGATTTCCACGATTCTGGCATCCTGCTCTTTATCCGGCAGAAGGGCCGGTTGGCGGCTGGCGCCGACGGAAGAGTCCTGAAGATAAAGCGAGCGTTTGACCATGGCCGGTGCGAAACCGAGTGCGTAGAGATCGGTGCGGAAGTCGGCGTAGATTGCCTGCTGGCGTTCGGCCTCAGCGATGTCACCGGCGTTGAAAGCACTGAGAATGCCGGCGAGCACATCCGGCAATGCGTTGCCGAGGCCGGAAATGCAGCCTGCGGCACCGTTCTGCAACGACCAGAGAACGAGGTGATCCGGGCCGGAATAGACCTCGAAACCTGGCATCTCCTTCGCCACCTGAAGATAAGCTTCGAGCGTCTGCTGTGCACCGCCGGAATCCTTGATGCCGGCGATATTGCCGTGGGCGGCGAGTTTGCGGGCGGTTTCCGGCTCTATGTGGTTCTGGGTTCGGGCGGGAATGTCGTAGAGATAGACCGGCGTTTTGACGGCGTCAGCCACCGTCGAGAAATGGCGGATCAGCCCATCCTGCGTGCAGGCGATGAAGAAGGGCGTGATGACGGCGATGCCGTCGACGCCGATACGGTCAAAGGCTTTGGTCAATTGCAGGGTCTCAAACGTGGCGGGCATGCCCGCATTCACGATGACTTTGGCACGGCCGGCAACTTCATCCACCACCTCTTCCGTCAGCCGGATTTTTTCCTCATGCGTCAGCGCGGTGAAATCGCCATTGGTACCGGCGCACATGATGTTGTTGCCGGCCGCCACCTGGCGGCGCACCTGCGCGCGTGTCGCCTCGTAATTGATGGTTTCGTCTTCGTTGAAACAGGTGACGAGCGCGACGAAGGCTTGTTTGGTCATGAAAGAACTCCGCTTGGATTTCCAATAGTGTGATCGGCACCGGCCGGACGACGCGTAGGCTGCATATCGGGGTCGGGATCGAGGCTGGCCGAAAGGAGCGCACGCGTATAGGCCTCGCGCGGCGCCTCGAAAACCTGCCGAACCGTGCCGAACTCCACCACCTCTCCCCGCTGCATGACCATGACGTGATCGGCAAAATCCCGGACCACGGGCAGGTCATGAGCGATGAAGATGAAAGAAAGGCCCATCTCGCGGCGAAGCTTGTCCAGAAGCGCAATAACCTGCGCCTGAACCGAAACGTCGAGCGCCGAGACCGCCTCGTCGCAGATGATGAGCTTCGGCTCCAGCGCCAGCGCACGGGCAATGGCAATCCTCTGCCGCTGGCCGCCGGAGAACTGATGCGGATAACGGCGCATATGTTCCGGCGAAAGGCCGACCTGATGCAGCAATTCCGCGACCCGTTCGCGCCATTTCGCCTTGGGTAATATATCGGGATGGATGACCCAGGCCTCGGAAATAAGCTGGAACACCGTCATACGGGGATTGAGCGACTGGGTGGGATCCTGAAACACCATCTGCAGATCACGCCGGAGCGCAAAGAGTTCCGCAGGCGAAAGCTTGAAGAGATCGCGACCTTTCCACGAGGCGCTGCCCGCATCCGGCTCGTCGAGCCGAAGGAGAATGCGCGCGAGCGTCGATTTGCCGGAGCCGCTTTCGCCGACAACGGCAATGGTTTCCCCGGCCATGAGATCGAAGGAAACACCCTTCAGCGCCTCGAAGGCGCCGTAACGCTTGCGCACGTCGCGCACGCTGAGCAGCGCTTCGCCCGCCGCCTGCGGCTCGTGCATTTCGCCTCTGCCGGGTGCGGCGCTGATGAGCTTGCGGGTATAGGGGTGCTGCGGATTGCGATAGACCTCACGAACCGTGCCGGCCTCAACCAGAACGCCCTTTTCCATCACTACCACCCGATCAGCAATTTCGGCGACAACGCCGAGATCATGGGTGATGATGAGCACGGCCATGCCGGTCTCCCGCTGCAATTCCTTGAGCAGCGAAAGCACTTCTGCCTGCACCGTCACGTCAAGCGCGGTGGTCGGCTCGTCGGCGATCAGGAGATCAGGCCGAAGCGCAAGCGCCATGGCGATCATCACACGCTGGCGCTGGCCGCCGGAAAATTCGTGCGGATATTTCTTGAGCGCCCGGTCGGGATCGGGAATGCCGACGCGCGCGACCAGCCGCCTCGCCTCCGCTTCGGCCTTTGCCTTGTCCATGCCATGGGTGGTCATCGCCTCGCGGATCTGCCAGCCGACGGTATAGACGGGATTGAGATGGCTGAGCGGGTCCTGAAAGATCATGGCTATACGCCGGCCGTTAATCTCGCGGCGCGCTTCAACCGGCATTGTCAGAAGGTCCTGACCGTCGAGCAGTATCTGGCCGCTGCTGATATGCCCGGGCGGCATGTCGATAAGGTTCATGATGGCCGACGATGATACCGACTTGCCCGAACCGCTTTCGCCGAGGATAGCCAGCGTTTCGCCGCGGTCGATATGGTAGGAGACATCCTTCACCGCATGGACGATACCGCTTGCGGTGTGGAACTCCACGGAAAGGTTGCGCACGTCGAGAAGATGGTCAGCCATGCTTGCGGCCTTTCATTTCCAGCCGCCAGCGCTGCACGGGATCAAGCGCGATACGCAGCCAGTTGGAAAGCAGGTTGAGCGACAGGGTGGTGAGGATGATGGCGAGCCCCGGCCAGAACGACAGCCACCAGGCATTGGTGAGATATTGCCGCCCCTGCGAAATCATCAGGCCCCAGGTGATTTCCGGCGGCTGAATGCCAATTCCGAGGAAGGAGAGAGCACTTTCCGCCAGCATCACATAGGCGAAATCCAGCGTTGCGAGCGTCGTCAGTGTTGGCAGCACGACGGGCAGGATGTGGCGGAACAGAATGCGTTTGCCTGATGCGCCCATCACACGCGCTGCCTGCACGAACATGCGTTCGCGCACCTCCAGCACCTCGGCCCTTGTGGTGCGGATGTAAACGGGAATGCGGGTGATGGCGAGAACCAGCATCAGGTTGAGGATGGAGGAGCCGAGCAGATAAAGCACGATGACCGCGATCAAGAGCGACGGGAACGACATGATCACATCCGCGAGCCGCATGATGATCTGGCCGACACGGCTTGAGGAAAAACCGGCAATCAGGCCGAGCACGGTGCCGGTTATGGCGGAAAGAAGCACTGCGCCGGCCGCAATCATCATCGTATTTTGCGTGGCGGCGACGATGCGCGCGAGAAGCGAACGGCCGAGCGCATCCGCCCCCAGCCAGAAATACCACTCGCGCTGCCAGTCGAACGGGGCGAGATTGCGTCCGCGCAGGTTCTGTTTCGTCGCGAGATCACCGAGCCATGCCGGGCCGACAAAAGCGAGGATAACGACGATGATAAGGAAGACCGCGGCACAGAGCGCGAATTTATCCGCCCACAACATGCGCAGCATGCGCGTTGCGAAGGAGGGTTCGGCTATGATCTCGGTGTCGGCGTTGGAAAGGCTCATGGCTGAAGGGCCTCCTCAGTGCCGGATACGCGGATCGAGGAGCGCATAGGCGATATCGATCAGAAGATTCATCAGGAAGATCGCCAGCGCGGTCACGAGAATGGCGGACAAAACGACGTTGAAATCGCGCTGAAGAATGGAATCGATCATCAGCTTGCCGACACCGGGAAAGCCGAAGATGGTTTCGACGATGACCGCACCGTTGAGAAGGCTTGCCGCCTGGTCGCCAATGACGGTGATGACCGGCAGCATGGCGTTTCGCAAGGCATGGATGAAAATGATCGGACCCGACTTCACGCCCTTGGCGCGCGCCGTTTTGACATAGGCCGAGGACAAAGCGCCGATCATCGAGCCGCGCACCACCTGCACGATAATACCGAAGGGGCGCACGAACAGGACCGCGATCGGCAATATCCAGTGCAGCACGGAGCCCGTGCCTGACGTGGGCAGCCAGGCAAGATTAACGGAGAAGACGACGATGGCAACGATCGCCAGCCAGAAATCCGGCACGGATGCACCGATGAGCGAGATGCTCGAGGCCATGCGGTCGAAAAAGCCGCCGGAGCGGAAAGCCGCAAGCGAACCCACGACGATTGCGGCGGTTGTGACCAGCGACATGGTGATGACCGCAAGCCACAGCGTCCAGACGAAAGCCTCCAGCACAACATCCAGTGCCGGGCGGGCTTTTCTGAGCGATTCTCCCAGATCCCCCGTCATCACATCGCCCGCATAACGCAGAAACTGCACCATCAGCGGATCATTCAGCCCGTGCAGCGCCCGAAACTGCTGCTTCAACTCCTCCGAAGCCTCCACCGGCAGAAACAGCGCGGCCGGGTCCCCCGTCAGGCGGGACAGGAAGAAAACCATAACGATGAGGCCGATCAGGGAGATCAGGCTCGCAACGGAACGTTTTCGGATGAAGCTCAGCATGGTTGCCTCCGGTTTTTCAATGCGGCAGCGTAGCTTTCGCTGCGCCGCCGCTTCTCAATTGACAAGACGCGGGGTCTTATTTGATGCCAATTTCCGAAAGCTGCAGCATCGAGTTCGTTGCAATGGTGGGCTTGAAGTCCAGCCGTTCCGAGACGCGGGAGAAGCCGACCATGTGGAACAGCAGCACATCAGCCACCACGTCGTCATGCAGATAAGCGATGAGTTCCGACCAGAGCTTGGCGCGTTCGTCACCCACGGCTGCGGATGCACGTTCGATCAGATCATCCACCTTCTTGTCCGAGAAGCCAGACTGCGTGCCCTTGGTGGCATATTTGAAGAACATGGTGAAGGACGGGTCGCCCTTTGAATTGTCGTGCATGGCGGCGACAATCTGCGGACCGCGGCCTTCCTTGAAGGGCTTGGAATAATAGCTTTCGTGCTCGGCCACTTCCACGAATTTCAGGTCTATCTTGAAGCCGACTTCCTGCAATTGCTGCTGGATTGCTTCCATGATCTCGGTGACATTAGGGAAATTCGCCGTGCGCGCGATGATGGTGATCGGCGTATCCACCTTAACGCCGGCAGCCTTGGCTTCCTCGAGCAGCTTCTTTGCGCCATCGGGGTCATAAGGGAAGACCTTGACGTCAGGGTTCCAGCCAAGCGTGGTCGGCGGAACGAGCGCGGTGGCCAGCACGGCACCTTCCGGAACCAGTGTACCGAGGAAGGCCTGCCGGTCGATGGCAAGGTTGAGCGCGCGGCGCACCCGCACATCGTTCAGCGGCGCTATATTGTGATCGAGACGCATATAGACCGTCTCGCTGTCGAGATAGGAAAAGTCGGTCTTTGCATTGGTGGCGTCGAGCTGGGAAATGGAAGGCGAAAGATCGGCTTCGCCGGTTTGCACCATGGCGGCGCGAACCGAAGGATCGGCGCGGAAAAGATAGGTCGCTTCCGTCACCTGCGGCTTGGAGCCCCAATAATCGTCGCGCGCGGTGAGAACGATCTGCTGGCCCGGCGTCCAGTTGGTCAGCTTGTAGGGCCCAGTGCCCACAGGTTCGCGAATGAATTCCATCTTGGTTTCTTCGGGAACGATGGTAACGAGCGACATCAACAACGGCAGAATGGGCTGCGCCGGTTCAGTCTTGAAGTCGATCGTGTGGTCGTCGACGATCGACGGGGTCACGGTCATGCCACCGAAATAACGGCGGGACTCGCAGGCGTTCTTGTCGCTCATGATGCGTTCGAAGCTGTGCTTCACATCCTTGGCGTCAAATGTCGTGCCGTCGGAAAACTTCACGCCTTCACGCAGGTGGAAACGCCAACTTCCGTCGGCATTCTGCTCCCACTTCTCGGCAAGGCGCGGCTGAACGCCCTTCTTGCCGCGCACATCGAGCTCGGTCAGCGTCTCGCTGACATTTTCCATGATGATGCGACCGATATTGGAGCGGGTGGCCATGCAGGGCTCAAGCAGGTCCGCCTCTTCCGCCAGCACGATCTTGATCGGCCCCGATGCCGCAAGCGCCGGCGCAACCGCGGCGCTGAGGGAACCCAAGACAAGGGCGCCCGCAATCAATGACTTCTTCATTCCGTTCTCCTCCCAGATCAGAAATTCAGCAACATGGCGGCGCACCGCAAGGGACGTTCTAAAAGCCCCGTCTCCTGCATTGAGGAGCATGGCGTGCGGATGATCGTCTCCTCCATCCGTAAACAGAGCATCGACGTTATCGAATTTTTTGTCAATTTATTTTTCAAAAGCAGTTTTTATTCAGGTCAAATCTGTTGATTTTATCATTTAAAAACATGTAGTTAATTTCGTAAACCAAAACCAACTACGCGTCTTTTTTCATCAAATAAACTTGACAACTTTTTGAATATGCCATTTTCATCAGGACAAGAGGAGACCACGATGACCCCTGATGACATCGCTCACGCCATGACCGGAGCCATGCATGCCGCGTCGGAAAACCGGCAGGAAGCATTCCTGCCATCACCCATGATCCAGAACCATGCGAGCTTCCTGCACCTTCTGGATGACGGCACCCTGCTCTGCGCCTGGTTTGGCGGCACATTGGAGGGAAAATCGGATATTTCGATCTTCGCATCCGTGTTGACGGCAGGTGCGACCCGCTGGGGTCCGCCGCAGCGCCTGAGCCATGACCCCGCCCATTCCGAACAGAACCCGGTTCTTTTCACCGCACCGGATGGCGTTCTCTGGCTGTTTCACACAGCCCAGCCCTCCGGCAACCAAGATGAGTGCCGCATTCGCATGGCGCGGGTCACACGCGACCCGACAGCACCGGAAAAGCTCGTCTCCGAGGAAGGACGGTTTCTCGATCTCCCGCAGGGCTGCTTCATCCGCGCGCCGCTGCGTATTCGGGATGACGGCGCATGGCTGCTGCCAATCTTCCGTTGCGTCCAGCGTCCCGGCCAGAAATGGAACGGCAGCCACGATACGGCGGCGCTCGGCATATCCACAGACAATGGCGCGACTTGGCAATTGCAGGAATTACAGAAATCGACCGGCTGCGTGCATATGAGCCCGGTCGCGGTGACGAATGGCCACTACGCCGCCTTCTTCCGCCGTCGTCAGGCCGATTTCGTTTACCGCACGGAAAGCGCCGATGGCGGCCGCTCATGGTCAAAGCCGCAGCCGACCGACGTGCCAAACAATAATTCCTCCATTGCCGTGATCAGGCTCGGCGATGGCAGGCTGGCAATGATCTGCAACCCCGTCAACGCCGCGCAGTCGAGCGATCGCCGCGCCTCGCTTTATGACGAATTGGGAGAGGAAGACGACAGGCCGGATGCCGATCCAAGCGGTGGCTGTGTGCCGGTCTGGGGCGTGCCGCGCGCGCCGGTTTCGATCTGCCTCTCCAATGATGACGGGCGCAGTTTTGCCACCCGGATTCTGATCGAAGACGGACCGGGCACCTGCCTGTCGAACGATTCGACGGATGGCCGCAATCAGGAAATGTCCTATCCATGGCTTCTGGAAGCGCCGGACGGTACGCTGCATGCGAGCTACACCTATCATCGCCGCGCAATCAAATATGTCCGGCTGGCGCCCGGCTGGGCTGACGAGAACGACGGGAGACAAAGATGAGCAATATCATTGGCATCACCATGGGCGACCCCTGCGGCGTCGGCCCAGAAATCACTGTGCGGGCGCTGGCGGAAATGTCCGCGCCGGATCGCGCGGCGACGCGGATTTACGGAAATCTCGCCACGCTGGAAGCGGCGCGGGATGCGCTTGGCGTTGATATCGATCTCTCTCAGCATGTCGTCGACCTGCCCGTGGAAGGCGCGCCACTGCCCTGGGGTACATTGTCGCCGGTGGCTGGAGGCGCCGCTTTCCGTTTCATCGAAAAGGCGGTTCGCGATGCCGAAGCGGGCGCAATCGGCTGCATCGTCACCGCGCCGATCAACAAGGAAGCCTTGAATCTCGCCGGCCACCATTATGATGGGCACACCGGCATGTTGCGCAGCCTGACCGGCTCCTCGGCGGCCTATATGCTCCTCGCCTCGGAACGGCTGAAAGTCATTCACGTCTCGACCCATGTTTCCCTGCAGGAGGCCATTCGCCGGGCAACGACGGAGCGGGTACTGGCGACCATCCGCGCCGGCAACGCGCATCTTAAGCGCATCGGTTACGAGCGGCCGCGCATCGCGGTTGCCGGCATCAATCCGCATTGTGGTGAAAACGGGCTGTTCGGCACTGAGGATGACGACCAGATCGCACCGGCGGTCGCCGCCGCCCGTGCCGAAGGCATCGAGGTGCAGGGGCCGATTTCCGCCGACACGGTGTTTCACCGGGCTTATTCCGGCGCTTTCGATCTTGTCGTCGCGCAATATCACGATCAGGGCCATATCCCGATCAAGCTTGTTGCTTTCGATACCGCCGTCAACGTTTCCGTCGATCTGCCGATAGACCGCACCTCCGTCGACCATGGCACGGCCTTCGATATCGCCGGCAAAGGCATCGCCAATCACGGCAACATGAATGCGGCCATTGCCTATGCGCGCAAGCTCGTGGCGGGCAAGGAACAGAAGGGATGAGTACAATGTCTACAGCTCCCATTCTCATCTACCAGCCACGCCGGCTCGCCGTTGGCGCAGGCACCATTTCACAGGTCGGCGCCTGGGCGGGAAAAACCACCTCGACCCTTATTATCGCCACACCGCTGACCGCGAAATTTGCCGACCGGCTGCAATTGCAAGGCCCTTTCACCATATTCGATGCCATTCCCGGCGAGCCGGACACCACAACGCTCGATGCCGCCCTTGCCGCGACCCGCGCCGCCAAACCGGATCTCGTTATCGGCCTCGGCGGTGGTTCGGTGATGGATGTAGCGAAACTGGTCGCGGCACTCTGGAATTCCGGTCAGACGCTTGAGGATGTGGCGGGGCCGAACAGGGTTGTCGGGCGCGACACGCGGTTGGTGCAGATCGCCACCACCGCCGGCACCGGTTCGGAGGCTGGCATCCGTTCGCTCATCACAGATCCCGTCAAAGGCAACAAGATCGCGGTCGAAAGCCCTTATCTGATTGCGGATTTCGCCGTACTCGATCCGGAACTCACCTATTCCGTGCCTTCAGCGGTTACAGCGGCCACGGGGGTGGATGCCATGGCCCATTGCGTTGAAGCCTTCACCAACCGCAAGGCCCATCCGATGATCGACGGTTTCGCCCGCATGGGCTTTGCGCTGGTGGGCAAATATCTGGCGCGCGCCGTCCGCGATGGCGCGGATACCGAAGCGCGAGAAGGCATGATGCTCGCTTCCTATTATGGCGGCATCTGTCTCGGCCCGGTCAATACGGCGGCCGGTCACGCCATTGCCTATCCGCTCGGCACGCTTCTCAACCTGCCGCACGGGCTGGCGAACGCCATCGTCTTCCCGCATGTTCTGGCCTTCAACCAGCCTGCGGTTTCGGCGAAAACCGCAGAAGTAGCGGGAGCGCTCGGGCTCCGCGAACACCTTTCGCCTGATGATCTGCGCAAGGCGGCGACGGATTTCTGTGCCGGGCTCGGCATCGAAATGTCGCTCGCACGGCACGGCGCGACTGAAGCCGATCTTCCCCGCTACGCTGAGGATGCGCACGCCATCCGCCGGCTGATGGACAATAACCCCGTCGATATGAGCGTCGAAGACGTGCTCGGGATTTACCGCCACGCCTTCTGAGCAAAAATCCGGTACGCGGACACGCGCATCGGCCTTCCGCTTAATCCGTATGCGAAGACTCAAACAGGCGGTCGCGCGATCCGGTCAGGTGCTGGAGCATAAGCTGGCGTGCCGCCTCTGCATCCCCATCGGCGATCGCCTTAGCGATTGCCTCATGCTCGGCAAAAACACGCGTCAGACCGGATGCCTCCCGCTTCACCGACATGCCGTGGAACTTCATTCCCACTGCAATATGGTCTTTCAGCGCTTCCATCGCGGTGGAGAAATAACTGTTTCGCGCCGCCCGCGCGATGGCAAGGTGGAACTGATAATCGGCATCCTCGCGGTGAGACTGGCGATTGGTCGCGTCCCGCATCAGTTCGAGCGCCTTCCTGATCGCCGCAAGCCTTTCGCCATCGTGCCGCAATGCCGCTGCTGCGGCCGCCGCCGGCTCCAGCGTCAGCCTGAATTCGTAACAGTTGAGAAGATCAGCAACGTTTTCGAGCTGCCCGAAGCCGAGCGGTTCACGCAGACCAAAGGCCCTGACATAGCTGCCGGAGCCTCTGCGGGAATAGATGAAACCCTGCTCGCGCAGCCGCCGGAGTGCTTCACGCACCACCGGTCGCGATACTTCGAATTCCATGGCGAGTTCATGTTCGGTCGGCAGCCGCTCATCCGGCTTGTAGGCGCCGGATTTGATCGCCCGGTGCATTCTCTCGAAAATAATGTCCGGAAGTGCCTTGCGCGCCGTTTCTTTCATCAGCCCCATCTGGTCAGCTCTCTCCAGCGTCATTGTCGCCAAGCATCATTTTCGCGATCCGTTTCAACGTGTCAGCTTGCCCAAAACCGCCGGACTTCGCAATGATGCATTGGTCTCCGGACCAGCCGACGCCGAGACCCGGCAGGCATTCGCCGGCAAGACGCAAGCGCGAAATGCCCATGGCTCGCAGCACGGCTTCGGCCGTGGCTCCACCAGATAACAGCAGTCTTGCCGCCCTGTCGGTAAAATGCGGCACGACGCCTTCCGCCAGCCGGTCTGAAACCGCAAGCGGCGACAGATTTTCCGCACCCTGCGTTGCTTGAACCAGCGTCAGGCCGGCACCCTCGTCGGCATGACTGGGCACAATACCATTCGGCGCCTCAACGATCGAGACAGGCCCAACACTCCCAAGTACGTCAATCTGCTCCACCGTGATCGGATCGCGGGACCCGATGACAAAAAGCCCCTTGCCGGCTGGAACGGCCGCCGCCTCAGGGACAGTCTGGCCCGTCATCGCCTCAGCCAGCGCCTCGGCAAGCCCACGCGCGCCGACCAGAAGATCGGCCCCCTCCGTCTGCGCGGCGGCGAGAGCTTCCCTGATATCGCCCTTCGATCGCGTATCGGGTACCGTGCAGCGGCCGGCGTGTCCGCCCAGTCTGTCATAAACAGGAATGGCAATTTCGACGCCAAAGCCGGAAACGGCTCCGTCAACAACGACACGGTCAAAGTCCGGAATGGCGGGCGCGACAAGCGCGTGGCGATAGGAAATCGCATCCATTTCCGCTGCAATATGCCCCTTCAGGCGGGAATCGATCTTCTTGAACAAAATTGTACCGGCCGGAACCAGCGCCAACAGTTCCTGCGTGCGGCGGCAGGCTTCATCTGCCTTGCCATCGCGACAGCCGAGATTGACGCTGAGGACGGCAGGCGCATCCGCGAGCGCTGCACGCACACCGTCAAGCCCGATCGCAACCTCGGTCGCCAACCCACGCCCGGCGAAGGGGGCGGCGGCGTCGAGCGCTCCGGTCAGATCATCGGCAAAAATCAGCAGCACCAACGAGACCTTTATAAAAGTTGTAATGTTTTACATCGATAAATTGATTTATAATCAATAGATAATGGAATGTGAATAACAAAAATCGCAGCACGGCGTTTCGAATTGACCAAACGGCCGCGAAGAGACCCGCAGAGCGACTGCAGAATTCGGAAATAGTGGCAGGCGATGTCAAATGCGGACCGCAGCGACACATGGCTGGACGGGGCAAAGATGACAAACCGCCGAGGTTGCTAGATGAACCGGAAGGGCAGGCCCGAGATGAGCGCTTTGACAAAACGTTTTTTCTGAAAGCGTCCGTTCAGCGATACCCGTGGCAGCTGCGTCGGCTTTTCGAGGCTGTGGGGACCAATAACGCCGGCCTGCGTGGTCACGGCCGCGGAAAATCCCGCGTCTTGAACAGCTTTCGCTTCGCGTTCTCCCACCGCCCTTACCCAGCCATAGGGATAGGAAAAGGACCGTGGCCGATGGCCGACATAGGCTTCCACCCGACGTGCCGATTCTGCGATCTCATAAGCCAGGCGCGCCGCATCGACCTTGCGCATATTCACATGCGTCATGGTATGGGCACCAAAATGAACCAGAGGATCTTCCGACAGCGTCCTGAGCTCATCCGTATCCATGACGAGTTCGTCCACGATCGCGATGGGATCGACGCCATGTTGCCTCGCCGCACGGTCAATTCTTTCCACCGCCTCGTCTTCCGAAAAGTTCTGGACGAAATCTTCAAGCCGCGTGAATGCCTCCGCTTTCTGCGAAGGGTTGGCGCATGCCACCTGCTCCGGCCCCGCCCCGAAATCGAATTCGAAAGACGCGGCCTTCTGCGTCAGGGCAGCGGCGGTTTCCCACCAAAGGCTGCGTGTTCGCTCGACAAAACCCGGCGTGATGAAAATCGTGTAAGGCACGGCATATTTGCGGAAGATCGGCGCTGCATGATCGGCATTGTTGCGATAGCCATCATCAAGCGTGAAGGCGCAGAACGACCGACCTTCGTGGTTATCGGCAAGCAGAGCCGGCAGATCGTGCAGATGGACCGGAACGAGGCCACATTCGAGCGCGGCCTGTATCGCCTCTTCCAGAAATTGCGGCGTAACTGACAATTGAACGTTCGGTGCAAAGGCCGAAACAGCCCTGCCCGGGCGCACATGGTGAAGTGTAAAAATCACACCACGCCCCGCCAAGGACGGAAACGCCGACCGGACAGGCGGGAAAGAACTCACTTCCAGCCCCGCCCTTATGGCCCCATATTTTCCGAGGCGTTTGAGCGGCGGTAAAAATCCCGTTTTCGATTGCCCTGACGCCAGACCGGGAAGGATGCGTTTTTTTATGACCCGCAAGACCGTCAATGGCAGATCGATCAGGCCCGGCAAGGGATCGTTCAGCGCAAAAGAGGCCCAGCTGCGGATTTTGCCCAAAGAGGCGAAATAGTCTCCAATCCTCGTCTCACCCCTCCGGGCCAGAGTGAAAGCCGCAACGGTATCGCGGACAAGATAAGACCAGGAAACGCCCTGCCGCGCGCTGACGGGCTGGCCAGTCTGCTCGTCATTCGCGACCCGCCACAGCAAAGCACCAAGATCGACGCCCGCGGCCGAACAGAGGCCGAACCACGACCATGGGCGCGGATTGACATCGAGAAGTTTCAACTCGCCATCCCGGCCGTCGAGCTTGAACTCGACCTCGACAAGCCCGCTATGGCCTGCGGATTTCAGCATTTTTCGAGCCGCATCGATCGCTTGCCCATTATCGACAACCTCGACACGGGTGCTGGTATAACCGAAATCGACGGGATATTGCCGGGCGCGCCGAGCCGTGAATTCGGCCATCGGCTCTCCATTGAGCCACAGTGCCGCGTAGGAAAACTGACTTTCTCCGCCGCCGGGAATGAGTTCCTGCACAACGACGTTGCCAGCGCCGATCTCTCCACTCGCATCGGCGAAAGCAGTCTTCAGCGCCTGGCGATCATCCGCCCGGATCACTTTCGCCCGGGCAATCGTGGTATCACCGCCCCCCATGTTGGGCTTGAGAATGACGGGAAACATCACATCCAGCGCATCGATGTCGGCGTCCGATGTCAATGCATAGGTCCGGGGAATGCTGACACCAAGCTCCGCCGCACGCTTGTAAAGCAGCGGTTTTTCACACAGCCATTGCAGAGCCGCCCAATCCGGCAGAACGATTTTGTAAAGAGCGGAAAGCTCCTCACGGTGCTGCGAAATGAGCTGGACCTCACCATCGCCGGACGGCACCAGCAGACAGCCCTTCAAACCGTGCTTCTCGGCCATTTGACGCAGGAACGCGATCGCCCCGGCATCATGCGGGCCAGCCCAGCGAATTGTTTCCCGCACGAAGCGCGACCAGCCCGGCAAGGGGGAATCGTGGGTGAGATAATAGACGGGCACATTCAGGACGCCGAGGCTGCGCGCAAGGGCAAGCGTGCCGTGAGCGCCGCCGACAATAACAACACCTGGAATGGTCAAAGCCTGATCCCCGTCCTATTCCATATCTTGATCGCAAAAATTGATAAATAAATTCGATATTTCGAAAGTATTGAGCGGAGAGATATCGAATGGCGCGGAAGGCCAAAGCGCCTGTGCTCTTTATTCCTTTGGTAGGCGCTTTGTCGTTGCTTTGAAAAGACGGCGACCTTCAAGCCTCTTTGCGGACGGGGCGCGGCTCACCATTGTCATCCACCGCGACCATGATGAAGACGGCCTCCGTCACCTTTTCGCGTGAATCCTGATAATGCCTGCGGGTCCAGGCTTCGATCTTGAGCGTGACGGAGGTGCGGCCGATCTTTTCGATCCTGGTATAGACGCACAATGTATCGCCGATCTTGACCGGCTTCTTGAAGACGATCTCATTGACTGCCACGGTGACGGTGCGGCCGCCGGCCACATCATTGGCGCGAACGAAAGCGGCAAGGTCCATCTGCGACATGACCCAGCCGCCGAAAATATCACCGGCCGGGTTGGCGTCGGCGGGCATTGCAAGCGTTCTGAGCGTGAGTTCCATGTCGGCGGGCGGTTGCTGGTCCATGTCTCAAAATCCTTTCACAAACCTCCCGCTGCCGGACTTAAACAACGGCGCCCTATCCGCCAATAGCCGATTTTTCGCGGCAGCCCTTCCAAAACAGCAAGGAATCACAGGGCCATCGTAAGCTTCGGTTAACCATGATGGGGCACGATTCCAAAAAACGCGAGGGCGTGCGAATGGCCTATGACTGGAGTGGAAACAACACAATACAGCAGCGCTACGACCGTATCGTCCTGGCGGTCGCAAGCGTCGTGGCCATCAGCCTGGCAACAGGCACACTTGCCCTGCGCTCACAGGTGGAGCCGGAATCCGCGATAAGCCTCGTCAAACAGCAACGGCTCGCTTCAGACAGCTGGCATTTGCGGCTCTGATCCGCTCCCATCAGGCTCAGGGCCCGACGATCTACTGCGGAGCACTATCGGGCCTGGAAGTATTTTCCTTCGGAAAGGTGTGGTCGAGATGGGCCACTTGAGGCGTTAGGATCGACAGGAATGTTTCCGACCGGCCGATATAGATGATCGCCGCGCCGCCGATCCCGTTCAAAACCTCCGCCAGCGTATCCTGCGTCTGTTTTTCCAGCCCTTCCAGCAAATCGTCGATCACGAGGAATTTCGGCTTCAAAAGCAGGGCATTGGCAACACGGATGCTGGCCTGCTCATCCGAATCGAGTTTCTTGTCCCAACGGATATTCTCATCGAGACGCGAGGCCATTTCTCCAAGCCCGCATGCGGTGAGCACCGCGAGATAATCCGCATCCGTAAACCGGTGCGGCGCGCGCGGATAGGCGAGGATTTCGCGCAGTGAACCCGACGGCAGATAGCCGTGCTGGGCGATGAAAAGCGTGTCGGATTGTTCGGGCATCTCGATCCTGCCCTGCCCCCAGGGCCAGAGCCCCGCCATGGCCGCAAACAGCAGCCGCCTGTTCACGCCCTGCTCGCCGTTTATCATCAGCCGTCCGCCCGGCCCGACCTCGATCTCGGCCTCGCGCAACCTGAACCCACGCTCCATATCCTGTCCGCCCGCATCACGGCAGATCGTGACCGACTGCAAACGAACCCTCTCATTCTCCGCGCTGCGTTGCAGATCAATCGTCAGGCCGTGCTGTTCAACGCTGTCCATCTGGATAAGGGCATTCCGGAAGACGGAAACGCGCTGCAATGTCGCCTTCCAGCTGGCGATAGGGCCGAAATTGTCGATATACCAGCGCAGCGCCGTATTGACCTGGTTGAAGGCGCCGACGGCCATCATCAGCCCACCGAAGGTGAGGTTGCCGGAAAAATAAACCGGCGCCGCGATCAGGATCGGCGCCACCACCGCCAGCCAGCCATACCCTGCCGAGACCCATGTGAGATGCGTCAGCGCCATGGCAAGGCCCCGGATGACGCCGAGCACCGCGTCAATATCGATACCGATCCGACGCCTTTCGTTCTTCTCACCGCGCGCAAGGGCAATGGCGGCAAGATTTTCGCTCGCCCGCATCAATGAAAAACGCAGTTCCGCTTCTTTGGAATAACGTTCGGCATTCAGCCCGACCAGCCGATAACCGACGAGATTGCTGAGAAGCGAGGCGGAACCGGCATAAAAGATCGCCGCCCAGACCATATAGCCGGGGATAGCATAGGTATCGCCGCTGATGGTGATGGTAAAACCGGCCGAGAGCGACCAGAGGACGCCGATAAAGCTGACGAGCAGGATCGTCGCGTTCACGAGACCGATAGAAAGCGCCGTACTGCTTTCCGCAAGGTTGCGGACATCGTCATGCAGGCGCTGGTCGGGGTTGATGGCGATCGTGCCGAAACCTGCAAGACGGGCGGCGCGACCCGGTTTCAGCCATTGATCCACCATATCCTTGGCAAGACCTTCGCGCATGTTCAGCGCCGTCATCTGGTTCAGCCAGGTCTGGATGACGTTGAGCAGCAGCAGCAGTCCCGCGATGATGGCGAAGACCTCGAGCTGATGAATGAATGCATCAAGATCGCGCCGTTCCAGGGCATTGTAAAACGGCGCATTCCATTCATTGAGCCTGATCTGCCCATAGGCGGTAAGCAATATCACCGTGAGCAGCGCGATCGACAGCAATATCAGCCGGGTGCGCACCGGCGATGTCCAGAAGGCGCGCCCCATCATCCGCAGCTGGGCGGGAAAATCGAGATCGAAACCCGAAAGATTAGCCGCGCTCTTGCGCTGATCGTCGGTCACGGTTGTTGCCATTCATTCCATTCCGAAACGTCAGTCGGCAAAGAAAGCGGATCGCGATTCTGCGCCTTGCGATGCCAAGCAATAACATGCTGTTTAACCTTGTCCACAATCCCGGCGAAATCTCCGCGACGGTGATTGAAAAGCCCGGGCAATTCTTCGTTCGGGCAAACATCGTGGTCTCAACCAACAATGCGATTGCCCCCGGAAATGATCCTTGCTTTCTTTTCCTGCATTGCACAAAATCCGAATAATTTCAGAGGGGCGGACAAACCGCATAAACCGGAAAAACCGGGCAAGGCAGATTAATGGCGATCAAAGCGAGCATTTATCATCTGACGCATTATAAATACGACAACCCGGTTCGCCTTGGACCACAGATCATAAGACTAAAGCCCGCCTCGCACTCCAGAACCCGCGTCATCAGCCATTCGCTCAAGGTTTCACCCTCCAATCACTTCGTGAACCTTCAGCAGGACCCCTACGGCAATTACCTCGCCCGTTTCGTTTTTCCCGAACCGGCCACGGAGTTTAAGATCGAGGTCGATCTTGTCGCCGATATGACGGTTTACAATCCGTTTGATTTCTTCGTGGAGGAAGAAGCGACAAAGTGGCCCTTCGATTATCCGCAGGAATTGCGTGACGATCTCTCCATCTACATGAAGCCGGAACCGACCGGCCCACTGCTCGCCGCCTTCATGGCCACCGTCGACCGCACACCGGGGCAACCGACTGTGGACATGGTCGTTGGCCTCAATGCCCGCCTGCAACAGGAGATCGGCTACGTCATCCGCATGGAACCCGGCGTCCAGACGCCGGAAGAAACGCTTGCCTCCGGCAAGGGGTCGTGCCGCGATACCAGCTGGCTGCTCGTGCAGGTTCTGAGGCACCTTGGCCTCGCCTCCCGCTTCGTGTCGGGATACCTCATCCAGCTGACACCAGACCTCAAGGCGCTGGACGGCCCATCCGGCACCGAGGTGGATTTCACCGATCTTCACGCCTGGGCGGAAGTCTATATGCCCGGCGCAGGCTGGATCGGCCTCGACCCCACCTCAGGTCTTCTGACCGGCGAAAGCCATATTCCGCTGGCGGCAACGCCACATTATCGCAATGCCGCACCGATTTCCGGCGGCTATTTCGGCCATGCCAACACGGAATTCGCCTTCGATATGCAGGTCCGCCGGGTTGCCGAAACGCCGCGCATCACCAAACCTTTTTCGGATGAAAGCTGGGAGGAACTCAATGCGCTCGGCCAGGAGGTCGACGAGGTTCTGAATAGCCATGATGTCCGGCTGACGATGGGCGGCGAGCCGACCTTTGTTTCCATCGACGATTTCGAATCCGACGAGTGGAACACCGGCGCGGTCGGGCCGACGAAGCGTGAAAAGGCCGACGCCCTGATCCGCCGCCTGCGTGAGCGTTTCGCACCGGGCGGCTTTTTGCATTACGGACAGGGAAAATGGTATCCGGGCGAAAGCCTGCCCCGCTGGACCTTCTCGCTCTATTGGCGAAAGGACGGCCTGCCGATCTGGCAGAACCCGGCGCTGATCGCCGAAGAGGGCGCCAATACGGGCGTCAGGGCGGAGGATGCGCAGAAATTGCTGGACGGCATAGCCAACCACCTCGGCATCGAGCCGGAACTGGTGCTGCCGGCCTATGAGGATCCAGCCGAATGGATCATCAAGGAAGGCAGCCTTCCCGACAATGTCGACCCGTCCAATTCCAAACTGAAAGATCCGGAAGAGCGAAACCGCATTGCCCGCGTCTTCGAGCGGGGACTGACGACACCGACCGGCTATATTCTTCCCGTTCAGGCGTGGAATGCACGCGCCGCCGGCAAGCGCTGGATCAGCGAAAAATGGAAAACACGACGCGGTAAAATATTCCTCGTTCCCGGTGATAGCCCGGTGGGTTACCGCTTGCCGCTCGGCACCCTGCCTCATGTGCCGCCATCCGCCTATCCCTATATTCATGAGGCCGACCCTTCGATCCCGAGAGGTCCGCTTCCCGATGTCCTGACGCCATCGGGCCGCGCCATGCCTGAGGCTTCCTTCCAGGCGAGCGAGGGGGCGGGACAGGAGCGCATAGAGCAGACGCTCGGCGAAATCGGCGGCGCGGTGCGCACTGCCCTGTCCGTCGAGCCGCGCGATGGCCGGCTCTGCGTCTTCATGCCACCGGTCGAGCGCATCGAGGATTATCTGGAACTGATCGCCGCTGCGGAAGCGGCAGCAGCCAATCTTGGATTACCCGTCCATATCGAAGGTTATGCGCCGCCCCATGACGAGCGTATCAATGTCATCCGCGTCGCGCCCGATCCCGGTGTCATCGAAGTCAACATCCACCCCGCCGCGGGCTGGAAGGACTGTGTCGATATCACCACCGCCGTTTATGAAGAAGCGCGCCAGTCGCGTCTCGGCGCCGACAAGTTCATGATCGACGGCCGCCACACCGGCACCGGCGGTGGCAACCATGTGGTCGTGGGCGGCGCTAACCCCAATGACAGCCCTTTCCTGCGCCGTCCTGACCTTCTGAAGAGTCTCGTCCTGCACTGGCAGCGACATCCGTCGCTCTCCTACCTCTTTTCCGGCCTGTTCATCGGCCCGACAAGCCAGGCGCCGCGCATCGACGAGGCGCGCCATGACAGTCTCTACGAGCTGGAAATCGCGATTGCGCAGGTGCCCGCACCCGGCGAGGGCGTGCCGCCGCTGCCGTGGCTGGTCGACCGCCTGTTCCGCAACCTGCTGACAGACGTGACGGGCAATACTCACCGCGCCGAAATCTGCATCGACAAGCTGTTTTCGCCTGACGGGCCGACCGGCCGCCTCGGCCTTGTGGAATTCCGCGGCTTTGAAATGCCGCCGAACGCACGCATGTCGCTTGCCCAGCAATTGCTGGTGCGTGCCCTCATTGCCCGCTTCTGGAAAAACCCGGTCGCCGGCAAATTCGTGCGCTGGGGCACAGCGCTCGCCGATCGTTTCATGCTGCCGCATCATATCTGGGCGGATTTTCTGGATGTGCTCGCCGATCTCAGGGAAAACGGCTTCGACGTGAAACCGGAATGGTTCACCGCCCAGCAGGAGTTCCGTTTCCCCTTCTTCGGCGAGGTGGAATATGAGGGCGCGAAGCTGGAACTGCGCCAGGCGCTGGAACCCTGGCATGTGATGGGCGAACAGGGCGCCATTGGCGGCACCGTGCGTTTTGTCGACAGCTCCGTCGAGCGCCTGCAGGTGCGGCTGGAGACCTCCAATCCCGCCCGCTACACCGTGGCGTGCAACGGCCGCGCCGTTCCGCTGACGCCGACGGAAAACCGCAGCGTTGCGGTGGCCGGCGTCCGCTTCAAGGCATGGCAGCCCGCCTCCGGCCTGCATCCCGTTCTGCCCGTCAATTCACCCTTGACCTTTGACATTTATGATACATGGTCGAGGCGATCGATCGGCGGATGCATCTACCATGTTGCTCATCCGGGCGGGCGCAATTACGAGACCTTTCCCGTCAACGGCAATGAGGCCGAGGCACGCCGCCTCGCCCGTTTCGAACCATGGGGGCATACGGCAGGGCAATATCCGCTACAGGCGGAAACCGTGTCGCCAGAATTTCCGCTGACGCTCGATCTGCGTCGGCCTTACGGAGTGTAAATTGTCCAAAGCCCCGGCAACGGAACGCAAAACGGAAACGAGCGCGCAACCGCGCGGGCTTGAATATTCCCCCTTGCCGGGCGTCGCTGACGAAATGCTCGATACCAACGGCAAGGTGAGGCCGGTCTGGAAAAACCTGCTCGATGCCCTGTCGCGCATGTCTGAACGGGAACTGCACGAGCGTTTTGCCCGCACAGACCGTTATCTGCGCGATGCCGGCGTGTTCTACCGCGATTACGGCAAGGGCAGCAGCGAAAGAAACTGGCCGATCTCCCATATTCCCGTGCTGATCGACGACAGGGAATGGGCCGTCCTTTCCGAAGGGCTGAAACAACGCGCCGATCTTCTGGAAGCCATGGTCGCCGATTTCTACGGCGAAAACCGGTTGGTGAAGGAAGGTTACGTGCCGCCGGCACTGATCGCTTCCAATCCGGAATATCTGCGGCCCATGGTCGGCGTAAAACCGGCAAGCGGCCATTATCTGCATTTCTGCTCGTTTGAAATCGGCCGCGGCCCCGATGGAAACTGGTGGGTGCTGGCCGACCGGACGCAGGCGCCTTCCGGTGCGGGTTTCGCGCTTGAAAACCGGGTGGCGACCACCCGCGCATTGTCCGACATCTACGCGGAAACCCATGTGCACCGTCTGGCGTCGTTTTTCGGCGCTTTCCGCGATACGCTGCAGGCGCACCGGAAACACCCTGACGACCGCATCGCGGTGCTGACGCCCGGCCCCGCCAACGAGACCTATTTCGAACACGCCTATATCGCCCGTTATCTCGGCTTCATGCTGCTGGAGGGCGAGGACCTCTCCGTCGTCAACGGCCGCGTCATGGTCAGAACCGTGGCGGGGCTCAAACCCGTCGGCGTTCTCTGGCGGCGTCTGGACGCTTCCTATTCCGATCCGCTGGAACTCAACCAGCAATCCCATATCGGCACGCCGGGCATGGTGCAGGCGCTGCGCAATGAAGCGCTGACCATCGTCAACGCACTTGGCAGCGGCATTCTCGAAACGCGGGCGCTGCTCGCCTTCATGCCGCGCATCTGCCGCCACATTCTGGGCGAGGAACTGAAGCTGCCCTCCATCGCCACCTGGTGGTGCGGGCAGGAGGCCGAGCGCCGCCATGTTGCCGGCAATATCGAAGGCATGGTCATCGGCCCGGCCTATTCGCGGATGCCTTTCTTTGACGATAACGGCCAATCCGTGCTCGGCTCTTCGCTGCGGGAAACGGCAAAGGAATCGATCAGCGACTGGCTTGCCTCCGACGGCCACAGGCTGGTCGGGCAGGAAGTGGTAAAGCTTTCAACCACCCCGGCCTATATCGGCAACAAGCTCGTGCCGCGCCCGATGAGCCTTCGCGTTTTTGCCGCCCGCACCCAGGATGGCTGGCAGATCATGCCGGGTGGCTTCGCACGGATTGGAAGCGGCGACGACGTTTCCGCAATCGCCATGCAATCTGGCGGAAGCGCGGCGGATGTCTGGATCGTCAGCGACAAGCCGGTGGAACGCACCACGCTTCTGCCCGCAGAGGAGAGCTTCACCCGCAACATGCCCGGAAGCCTGCCAAGCCGTGCGGCCGACAATCTCTTCTGGCTTGGCCGTTATATCGAACGCTCGGAAGGCGCCCTGCGCATCCTGCGCGCCTGGCATGGACGTTATGCCGAATCCGCTGATCCACGCCAGCCGCTGCTCGCCCATGTGACGCATTATCTCGAAGCGCTGGACGTGGAGATGAACGATGCCGTGCCGGAAAGCCTGTTGAACAACATCAACAGCGCGCTTTATTCCGCCAGCAATATCCGCGACCGCTTTTCGCCTGACGGATGGCTGGCGCTGAACGATCTTGCCAAGACTGCCCGCCGCTTCCACGCGAAAGTGGCCCCCGGCGATGATGCCACCCATGCCATGACGATCCTCTTGCGCAAACTTGCGGGCTTTGCCGGTCTCGTGCACGAAAACATGTATCGCTTTACCGGCTGGCGTTTCCTGTCGATCGGCCGTTATCTCGAACGTGGCCTGCATATGACACGTCTTCTCGGCCATATGACCGGCCCGGATGCGCCTGACGGTTCCTATGACATGCTGCTCGAAATCGGTGACAGCGTCATGACCCATCGCCGCCGCTACAATGTCAGCACGGCCGGCCTGACCGTGACCGATCTTCTGGCGCTCGACCCGCTCAATCCCCGTTCGATCCTGTTCCAGCTGAACGAGATCCGCACCGAGGTGGAGCAGCTTCCGAACGCCTTCGTCAATGGCCAGATGTCGCCCTTCTACCGCGAGGCGATGCGCCTGCATTCCGGGCTGGCGGTCATGACGCCTGAAAACATGAACGGCGCGATCTATCGTCAGCTCGAAACCGATATGGAACATCTCTCCGATGTTCTTGCCCGAACCTATCTCGGATAATCCTATGCTCTACGACCTTTCCCTGCATATGGGTTACACCTACGACACACCGGCCCACGGCGCGCGCCACATCATCCGCGTTCTGCCGCTCTCCATTCCCGGCCGGCAGCGGCTTGTCGCCGGTTCCATCGATGTTTCGCCGACGCCGGAAGAACGTGTCGCCTTCGATGATTTCTTTCATCAATCGGCGACCTCGGTGCATCTGCGCGCGCCGCATGAAAAACTCGACATCCGCATGCAGGCCCGCGTGATGGTGGAGGCACCGGCGCTGACAGCGGATTTCTCTCCAGAACTTTACCGCCTGCCGCAGGAGCTTGCCGATGTCTGGTCGCTCGATTCCCAGTCGCCGCACCATTTCATTGGCGCGAGCCCGAGGATTGGAATGGACGCGGCGATATCCGCCTATGCCCGGGAGCTGCTGAAACCCGGAATGACCATTCGCGAAATCGCGCGCTCTCTATGCAAACGCATCCACAGGGATTTCACCTATGATGGCGAGGCGACGACGGTGGATACGACGCCATCGGAAGCCTTCAAGCTGAAGCGCGGCGTGTGCCAGGATTTTTCGCATATCATGATCATGGCGCTGCGCAGCCTCGGCATTCCCGCCGGATATGTCAGCGGCTTCCTGCGTACCATTCCTCCACCGGGCAAGGAACGGCTGGAAGGCGCCGATGCCATGCATGCCTGGGTTCGCATCTGGTGCGGCGAGGCAGCCGGTTATCTGGAGCTCGATCCCACCAATGATATCGTCGCGGGAAGCGACCACATCGTCGTCGGTTATGGCCGGGATTATTCCGATGTCGCCCCGGTCATCGGTGTCTTGAAGAGCTATGGCAACCAGCAGATAAAACAGGCCGTCGACGTCATCCCCGTCCAGTAATGATACGATGTGTATTATTGCGGCCATCGCGCGAAACAATTCTTGAAAATACTTTGAAAACTGCACCAAATTGAACGCTGCGTAAAATTGAACCGATCACGTTAGCGGATTCTACATCGTTTGCGGGTTTCCTGCGCTCAATCGAATATTCTAATCGGTGAGCACCACTATGACCGCCTCCGCACCTCACAAATTGAAGCGCCGTTTCCTTGCCGATAAGAGCGGCAATTTCGGCATGATGACGGCCATTCTGCTGCCGGTCCTGCTGGGTTTTGCCGGCGCCGGCATGGAGTTGGCGAATGTGATGCAGGTGAAAGCCGATCTGCAGAATACCGCGGATTCTGCAGCCCTTGCGGCGGCGACCGAGGCCCGTTTGAAAATGGGCGACCTGACGGACGAGCAGATCAGGGCAATCGCCAAGAACTTCATTGCGGCCCAGATGGAAAAGAACCTGACCGTGGAAGAGAAAAAGGAACTGGAGCAGAACTCTCCAACCGCTATCACGACGACGGAAAATGCCCGCGGCAAGACCTACACCGTCGAGACGACGATCAACCACCGGGTACAGCTCAACCCACTGCTGGGGTTCATTGGCGCAAAAACACTCGATCTTTCGGTAACCGGTACCGCAAAGAGCACCGTCAACAAGGGCGCACCGATCTCCATGTATCTGGCGCTTGACCGTTCCGGTTCGATGTCATTCAAGACGGATACCATCGATACGAAAAAAACGTCATGCCAGAACTATACGGCTGACAACTGGATCAAATATCCCAATCTGGGCAAGACATCGCCCTGCTATGTCAACAAGGCCACATCGCTCAAAACCGCCGTCGGGTTCCTGGTCGCGACGTTGAACAAGGCCGATCCGACCTATACCGCCAACGGCGGTTCCGAGCTCGTTCGCACGGGTGCGTCGGTCTATACCCATGAGACCTATACCGCGCAGACCATCAGCTGGGGCACCAGCAGCGTTGCCAGCTATGTCGACAAACAAATCCCGGAATTTCCGTCCGGCGGCACCGACGCCCGCAGCAGCCTGAACGCCGCATATAACGCCCTTAAAAAAGCCAACCCGGATGAAGCGAAAGCACATAAAACGAAGGGGAGTGAATCCTTCGAGCGCTATATCGTTCTCATGACCGACGGTGAAATGACGGGAAACAGCGCCGCGTGGAATTCGAGCATCGACCAGTCGGTACGCACCACCTGCGAGACTGCCAAGAAAGATGGGATCAAGATTTTCAGCGTCGCTTTCATGGCGCCGGACAAGGGTAAGTCGCTGCTGCAATATTGCGCATCCAGCATCGACAATTATTACGCCCCTGAAAACATGGAGCAGATCGTCACCGCATTTGGTGAAATCGCCCGCAAGGCAGCCGGCAGCATGGCCACGCTGACCAACTGACAAGCGCACAAGGAAATCCCCGGGGCGATATTGCTTCGGGGCTGATGTTGCCAGACTGCATGGCTGGCAAGACACGCACGGCAGGTGACAGCGGCGGCGGCCCGTGGCATAGGAGGGCCGCTCCCATTCACAGGCCCTGTCATGATCCGCATCGAAAATATCAGCAAGTCGAACAGTCACCGCATTCTCTACATCGAGGCCTCCGCCGCGCTCAATCGCGGCGAGAAGATCGGTCTTGTCGGTCCGAACGGCGCCGGAAAGACCACGCTGTTCCGGATGATAACGGGTGAAGAGCAGCCCGATGAGGGCCAGGTCGTTGTCGAGAAGGGCATGACGGTCGGTTATTTCGATCAGGATGTCGGTGAAATGTCCGGCCGCTCTGCCGTCGCCGAAGTCATGGAAGGCGCAGGCCCGGTCAGTGAAGTGGCAGCCGAACTTCGCGAATTGGAAGCAGCCATGTCCGATCCCGACCGGATGGACGAGATGGACGCCATCATCGAACGCTACGGCGAAGTGCAGGCGCGTTATGAGGAGCTGGACGGCTACGCACTGGAAGGCCGCGCCCGCGAGGTGCTGGACGGGCTGAGCTTCAGCCAGGAGATGATGGACGGCGATGTTTCCAAGCTTTCCGGCGGCTGGAAGATGCGCGTGGCGCTTGCCCGCATTCTTCTGATGCGCCCGGATGTGATGCTGCTCGACGAACCCTCGAACCATCTCGATCTTGAAAGCCTGATCTGGCTCGAGGACTTCCTGAAGAATTATGACGGCGCGCTGCTGATGACCTCGCATGACCGCGAATTCATGAACCGCATCGTCACCAAGATCATCGAAATCGATGCCGGCAACCTCACCACCTATTCCGGTGATTACGGCTTTTACGAACAGCAGCGCGCGCAGAACGAAAAGCAGCAGCAGGCGCAGTTCGAACGCCAGCAGGCCATGCTCGCCAAGGAAATCAAGTTCATCGAACGCTTCAAGGCCCGCGCTTCTCACGCTTCGCAGGTGCAGAGCCGTGTGAAGAAACTCGAGAAGATCGACCGCGTCGAGCCGCCAAAACGGCGTCAGACAGTTGCTTTCGAATTCGCGCCGGCGCCTCGCTCCGGCGAGGATGTCGTGGCGCTGAAGAAGGTCAACAAGGCCTATGGCAGCCGCACGATCTATGGTGAGCTGGACTTCATGGTGCGGCGCAAGGAGCGCTGGTGCATCATGGGCGTCAACGGCGCTGGAAAGTCGACGCTGCTGAAACTGGTGACCGGCACGGCGGAACCGGATTCCGGCAATGTCACCCTCGGCGCCAGCGTCAAGCTTGGCTATTTCGCCCAGCATGCCATGGATGTGCTGGATGGCGACAGCACCATTCTCGAATGGCTGGAGGAGCGTTTTCCGAAGGCGGGTCAAGCGCCGTTGCGCGCCCTTGCTGGCTGTTTCGGCTTTTCCGGCGACGACGTGGAAAAACGCTGCCGTGTTCTTTCCGGCGGTGAAAAAGCCCGTCTCGTCATGGCCGCCATGCTGTTCGATCCGCCGAACTTCCTCGTGCTGGACGAGCCGACGAACCACCTTGATCTCGACACCAAGGAAATGCTGATCAAGGCCCTGTCGGGTTATGAAGGCACGATGCTCTTCGTTTCGCACGATCGCCATTTCCTGGCTGCGCTCTCGAACAGGGTGCTAGAACTGACGCCTGATGGTATCCACCAATATGGCGGCGGCTATACCGAATATGTCGAAAGCACGGGACAGGAAGCGCCGGGCCTTCGCAGCTAGGCCACCTGCCGGATCCACCGCCCTGTAACGGCAGCTTTCGTTTGGAGACTGGAGAAACAGATGCGGATCGTGGTCTACAGCGCCAAACCCTATGACAGGCAGTTCCTTGACGCCGCCGCCCGCCCTGGCATGCGGATGCAATATTGCGAAGCACGCCTCTCTCCCGAGACCGTGGCGCTGGCGGAGGGAGCGACGGCGATCTGCGCCTTCGTGAATGACGACCTGTCGCGACCGGTGCTTGAGAAGCTGGCGGAAATGGGTGTTCGGCTCATTGCTCTACGTTGCGCCGGTTTCAATCAGGTCGACCTCGCCACTGCCGAAAAGCTCGGCCTGACCGTTGCGCGCGTCCCGGCCTATTCGCCCTATGCGGTTGCCGAACACACCATGGCGCTCATCCTGTCGCTCAACCGCAAGATTCACCGCGCCTATAACCGTGTCCGTGAAGGAAACTTCGCCCTCGATGGGCTGCTTGGCTTCGATCTTCACGGCAAGACCGTCGGCATTGTGGGTACGGGCAAGATTGGGGCGATTTTCGCGCGCATTGTGGTCGGTTTCGGCTGCCGTCTCGTCGGCCACGATCTCCGGCCAAATCCCGATTGCGAGGCGCTGGGCATGGAATATGTCATGCGCGAGGAACTGTTCCAGACATCGGACATTCTGGCGCTGATGTGCCCACTCACACCGGAGACCCGTCACCTCATTCGCAGGGAGACACTGCCGCTGCTGAAAAAGGGCGTGATGCTCGTCAATACCAGCCGCGGCGCCATCATCGACACGCAGGCCGCGATTGCGGGTCTGAAAGACGGCACGATCGGCAGCCTCGGCATCGATGTCTATGAAGAAGAAGCCGATCTCTTTTTCGAGGACCTTTCCAACGACGTGCTGCGCGATGACGTTTTCGCCCGATTGCTGACCTTCCCCAATGTCCTGGTGACCGGCCATCAGGGCTTCTTCACGCAGGAAGCCCTCACGAACATCGCGGACACCACGATCGGCAATATCGAGAGCTTTTTCAGAACCGGCAGGGCGTTGCATGCCGTTTCCACGGAGCAGTTTGCCGGCCCAGCCTAGCGTCTCCTGCCAGAGTCGGGAAGATTTTAATGCCATCTTGCCCGACTTCTGCAGGAAAGCGGGTAAAATTGGTATGATCATTGAGTTTTATTGAAATTCATCATACATATTTGACAGGCTCCACGCCTGCCTCGATTTTAATGCATGGTGACCGACGTGCCTGAACAGCAAAAACAGCGCAGCAAATCCTCCGGTTCTCTGGTCAGCAGAGTTAGCCTCAGTTTGAGAAACGCGATTGCATCAGGGCAATACGGACCCGGTGACCGCTTGCCCAGCGAAATCGAGATGACGGAAACCCATGGTGTCAGCCGCACCGTTGTGCGCGAGGCGGTCACGGCGCTACGCTGCGACGGGCTGGTGGAAGTTCGCCAGGGGGCAGGCATTTTCGTGCTGAAGCGTGAAAAGGAAGCGTCACCCACGCCCGGTATCGACCGCGCCCGCCTCTCTTCCGATCTGGAAGTGCTGGAAATCAGGACGCCGCTCGAAATCGAAGCGGCGGGGCTCGCCGCCCTTCGCCGCTCGCCATCACAGGAGGAGGCGATTTTCGACTGTCACGCCCGGCTTCTGCAATGTATCGAAGAAAACCGATCCATTCGCGAAGCCGATCTCGCGCTGCATCTGGCCATTGCGGCCGCCACCAACAATCCGCTCTTCACACAGTTTCTCGAACTGCACGGCCAGGCCGTGATTCCACAATCGCGCGTGGTTTCCGAAACCGTGGAGAACGACCAAACAGCTTACCGGCGATTGATCCACAAGGAGCATGAAGCCATCGTCATCGCCATATCCGACCGAAACGAACAGGCCGCGAAGCTTGCGATGCAGGCGCATCTGCGCGGCAGCCAGCACCGCTACCGCGACATGATGCGAGACCTGCGCGGCATCGCGCACAGCTAAGGGATTTCCGGTAAACTGCGTCGTCGCTCTATGCTCTGAAAGGCGCGATCAGGAACTACGGTGCTTCCCGCAGATCCGCACCCCAGACCTCGATCTGCGTCAGTGCGGGAAAGGGCGAAGGATCGTCTGCTTTCTTGAGATCATGGAGACGGATCCACTCCACCCGGCGCGGCACGACCGGAAAACTCTGGGCAGCCCCGGTTTTTTGCAGGGAAAAGCTCGCGCTTTCACCGTCGGAAAAAGTGACGCTCGCCTTTTCCCACCAGGCATCATGGGGGAAATCCGCTCTCAGATAAAAGGTCAGCTGGTCGATGAGGACTGCGCGGCCGAATACGAGCGTCAACGAGGCTTCGGGATCGCGGTTGATGCCCCAGCTGGTATAGGGCCAGAAACCATGACCGGCGCTCGCCTTTTCGCCATCAATGACGTTGCGGGCTGCAAAGGCCGCCTCCCCACGCGTTTCGGTGCTCGCATAGACATGCGGAAACAGCGAGGTGTTTTCATGATCATCAAACGGGTTCAGGGCCAGATTCCTGCGAACTCCAATCTCGCCAGCAAGTGTGCGGCGGGCAGCGATCCGGTGAAGGTTACCGCTGAAGGCCTGCGGCGGATAGGATTTGCGCTTTGCAGCGGAAGGAACAGGCAGGATGAACTCGTTCCCGTGCAAGAAAACCAGCGTCGGCGGCATGCCGGCATCGAGCGCGAGCCAGATGTGGCCTGGCTGCGAGACCGCGACGACAAGCCTGTCTCCCTCGCAATATTCTGCGCGATAGACCAGCAAAGCTTCATCCTCCGCTCCGGCTTCCGCCAGAACATCTCCCGCCGCATTGACGACCTTGAGTGTGAGCTTCATCGGCACTTCCTTAACTGATCGTCAGGCACAGACGTCCGGCTTTGATGGGAATGAGAATGCGATAGATTTCCTGCGACCAGGACTGGCGAAGGCGGGCATCGTTGATTGTTATGGCTTCGATGACAGGTTCTTCTGCGCCTTCGCAGGCTATCTCTCCCAGCCCCGCAAAGACCAGGCCACCCGGCATGAGGGCAGGTTTTTCGGCGACCATCAGCGACAGAACCGCCTCCCGGCCACCCTGATAATCGTCAAGGACTTCCACATGGCGGCCGCGCAGCAGTCGGACACGGCGACGATAATGTTCAACACCCGCGACGCTGGGATAAGCCCCGGCCATATCGAGAGAAAATTCCGCCTCTTCTTCAGAAAACCTGGTCACAAAATCTGCAGCTGCAAACTCTGCCCCGGCGACCTGCATGACGCCGCCGAAAGTCGGCAGATTGTGAAAGGCCGACTGCATCGTCCAGATGTCATAGCGCTGCGGCGAGAAGGTTTTTGCAGTGTAGGTTTCCACCCCGACATCGATGATGAACGGCCTGCCGTTCTTATAAAGCGTGAAGCTGCCGACATCGTTGTGGTTATGGCTCTCGCCATTATTGCCCGCCTTCACGGCAAGATCGAAAACCCCGTCGCGGGCAATCGCCAGACCGATGCCGGGATAGACGATGTCGGTCTTTGCGGGGTCGGCGGCAGTGAGCGCAGACAATTCCTGTGTGGCCAGAACCGCCTGGACACGATACCAGAGGTTCCACTCCTTGTGCATAAGCCGGTCCGGCGAGCGGTTCCAGCAGGCGGTAGCGAAAGTCTGGAGTGACGGCGAAGAAACGGCCTTGCCGAAAAGATATTCCCGCACGCCGGATGTCTCGATCTTCGCCGGCGCATCGGCGAAGTTGAAAAACTTGTCCCCCGCCACATGCATGTTGACGATGAATTCGGCCATGTTGCGAAGCTTCGGCGCATGAAAGAGCGGCGCCATGGAGCCGGGCGCGGAGGTTTCGAGAATGCTCATCGCCCCGAACATACAAAGTGCTGCATGACCGTAATAAAGAACGCCCTCTTCGCAGGCGCCGTCTTCTGCATAATCCTTCTGAAAGGCATCTAGACTCTTGAGCGCCTTTTCGACGACCGAACGTCTCGTCGGCTGGTCAGTGGGAGATAGCATGGTCGAGAGAAGAACATTCTGAGTGATCCAGGCCGTCCAGTTGTTCATCCGCTCGTCACCATTGCCCATCCACCAGAAATGCCGGGCGAGATAAGGCCGCGTGATACGCTGGTCGATCTCGGCGTAGACCCGCGAAACGAGATTTGCATTTGCCCGCGCCAGTTCCGGTGCAAGCATGTGCAGGCACAGCGCCAGATTGGCGCCCGTTTCAGCCGCGAAAAGATCGATTACCGGGTTTTCCCGATCGGGCAGCGGGTCGCGCGGCCCGCCGCGAACATAGGAATTGTGGGCGGGCAATTGCCAGCCGCTTTCCTCGCATATCAGCCAGAGGCCGTCGATGATGGCATCCAGAAAGCGGCCCTGACCCTCGGCGCACTCCCCCAGAACCAATGCATTCAGCTTCTGACGCCGGGAAAAATAGAGCCCTTCGAAACGATCACGATTGCCGCTTCGGCTAAAGTCCCGGTAATCGCCTGCCAGAATGACTGACCAGGGCTCGCCAAGAGCCTGCTCCGCCGCCTCGATGAGCCTGCGGGAAACCGCGCCCGATACTGAAGACTGTATGTTCTGTGCCGTCAACTCCACACCAAAATCGGCGAGCCGATCGGGCAAGAACCGCATCATTTCGACAAACACGCCCTGAACCTCCCGCGCGTTCCATAGTCCGATATGCGGCTCCTATCATACGTATTTTTGAAAAACCAGAAAATTTGTCTGACTTTATGCAAAGTTGTTTGACCAATATCGATATTGTGTTATCCAGAGCGCGGGAGGCGGCAGGGTGAAGACCTTGGCCGTAATGGAAAACGCAGCAGCCGATACCGATGATGCGGTGAAACGGCAGCAATGGGAGGTAGGCTGTGGCAATCGCAACTGCGACCATGTCCGACAAGCAGGCGGCTCCGTATCGCAGGAAAAAAGTCCGCGTCGTTTCCAAGCGGCGACGCAGGATCGAAAATGCGCTCGTCGCGTATTCCTTCATTGCGCCCAATTTTCTCGGTTTTGCGATTTTTACGCTCGGACCAATTATCTTCGCCTTCGCGCTGGCCTTCATGCATTGGGATGGTTCCAATGCGATGCGTTTCGCCGGTCTCGATAATTTCTGGCGGCTTTTCGAGGACCGGGCCTTCATCGCGGCCTTCTGGAACACCGTCATCTATACCGTCGCCTCGGTGCCGGCGACACTCGCCTGCGCACTGGGGCTAGCAATCCTGCTCAACCAGAAAATCCTCGGCCGCAATTTCTTCCGCACGGCGATGTTCTTTCCCTATGTCGCATCGCTGGTCGCCGTGGCCGTCGTCTGGAACATGATTTTCAATCCGGAGATGGGTCCGGTCAACATGCTGCTCTATACGCTCGGCCTCGATCCCGCCGACATGCCGGGATGGGCGGCCGACCGGCATTGGGCCATGGTCACGGTCATTCTCTTCGGTGTGTGGAAGAGCATGGGCTATTACATGGTCATCTATCTCGCCGGGTTGCAGGGCATCAATTCGGAGCTTTATGAAGCAGCAGGGCTGGATGGCGCCAATGCCTGGCAGAAATTCATCCACGTCACCCTGCCCCAGCTTGCGCCGACGACCTTCTTCGTCACCGTCATGCTGACGATCCAGTCCTTCAAGGTTTTCGATCAGGTCTACATGATCACGCAGGGCGGCCCCGGCACCTCGACGCTCGTTCTCGTCTACCACATCTACAATGAGGCCTTCATTTCCTGGGATCTCGGCTATTCCAGCATGATCGCCCTCGTCCTGTTTTTCCTGGTCCTTGTCGTCACCATCGTCCAGTTCAAACGGCAGCGGGAGGATTGATCCATGCGCATCATGGGCCGTAAAATCCCCACCGCGACGATCGGCATCTATCTGACCGTCATCGTCGTCACCATCGTCATGCTTTTGCCCTTCGCATGGATGCTGTCGGCATCGCTGAAGCTCAGCCGTGATGTCTTCGCCTTCCCGATCGAATGGATACCCTCTCAGCCGCGCTGGGAGAACTACGTGGAAATCTGGACGAAGATCCCGCTGGCGCTGTTCATCTACAACACGTCGAAGCTGACGATCATCGTCACGCTGCTGCAATTGCTGACATCGAGCTTTGCGGCCTATGCCTTTGCCAAGCTGCATTTTCCCTACAAGAACACGTTGTTTCTCGGCTATATCGCCACCATCGCCATGCCCTGGCAGGTCTATATGGTGCCGCAATTCCTGCTGATGCGCGAATTCGGCCTCAACAATACCCATCTCGCTTTGATTTTCCTGCAGGCCTTCACTGCCTTTGGCGTCTTCCTGATGCGGCAGTTCTACATGTCGATCCCGAACGAGCTATGCGAGGCGGCCCGCATCGACGGCATGAACGAGTACCAGATCTGGGCGAAGATCATGCTGCCGCTTTCCAAACCGGCGCTTTCCACATTGACGATCTTCACCTTCGTCACAACCTGGAACGATTTTCTCGGGCCGATGATCTATCTCACCAAAACCGAGCTGAAGACCATCCAGATCGGCCTGCGCATGTTCATTTCGCAATATTCGGCCGAATACGGGTTGATCATGGCCGCCTCGGTCGTCGCCCTCATCCCGGTTCTCGTCGTTTTCCTGGCATTGCAGCGCTTCTTCGTCGAAGGCGTCGCTTCCACTGGCCTCAAGGGGTGATTTCATGCTCGATTTGACCACGTCCCTTCCAACCCCGATCACCATAGCGGAAATCGATGCTGCGCTGACGGCCGCCATCGCGCAGGTCAGGCGCAATCTGCCGCAATTCACCTACGCGGCGCAGAACCATTCGAGCGTGAAGAATTTTTACCCGGCAGTCGCCAACGACCAATGGACCGCCGGTTTCTGGCCGGGCCAGATATGGCTCGCCTTCGAACATACCGGCGACAGGACCTTTCAGCATGCGGCGCAAATACAGGTGCAGAGCTTCCTGCACCGTATCGAAAACCGCATCGAGACCGACCATCACGATATGGGTTTTCTCTATTCGCCCTCCTGCATCGCCGCATGGAAACTGGTGGGAGACGAAGACGGCAGGCGCGCGGCGCTTATGGCGGCCGATCAGCTGATGGAGCGGTTCCAGCCCGTCGGGCAATTCATTCAGGCCTGGGGCCGCAGGGACAACCCCAACGAATATCGCTACATCATCGACTGCCTTTTGAACCTGCCGCTGCTTTATTGGGCTAGCCGCGAAACGGGCCGGGAAGACTACCGGACCGTCGCACTCGCCCATGCCCGCACCACACTTGCCCATTCCGTCCGGCCTGACGATTCCACCTATCATACATTTTACATGGACCCGGAAACCGGCGCGCCGGTGCGCGGCGTCACGAAGCAGGGTTATAGCGACGAGAGCTACTGGGCCCGTGGACAGGCCTGGGGCATCGCCGGCATGGCCATCTCCTATCGTTACGAGCGGCTGCCCGCGTATCGCGACACGTTCGAGCGGCTTCTCGCTTTCTATCTCAAACGCCTGCCCGACGATCTCGTGCCCTACTGGGACCTGATCTTTGCCGATGGCGATGGCGATGGAGAGCCGCGCGACAGTTCGGCAGCGGCCATCGTCGCCTGCGGCCTCCTGGAAATGGCGGAGCTGGAGACGCCGGAAAAGGCAGAAGAATACCGCAATCTGGCGAGGCGCATGGTGAAAAGCCTTGCCGATATCTATTCGGTTCGCGATCCCGCGATCTCCAACGGGCAGCTTCTGCACGGCACCTATTCCAAGAAGACGCCCCATAATACCTGCCGGGGCGAAGGCGTCGATGAGTGCGTCTCATGGGGCGATTATTATTATCTGGAAGCGCTGATCCGGCTTTCGCGCAACTGGTCTTCCTATTGGTGAGCGCGAGGAACAGATGGCTAGCATTTCCCTGAAAAAACTCAACAAAACCTTCGGCGCACTCAAGGTCGTTCACGATATCGATCTGGATATTGCCGACAAGGAATTCATTATTCTGGTCGGCCCTTCCGGATGTGGAAAATCCACCACGCTCAGGATGATCGCCGGGCTGGAGGAAATTTCCGGCGGCGAGTTGCGCATCGGCGAAGACGTGATGAATGACGTGCCATCCAAGGATCGCGATATCGCCATGGTGTTCCAGAATTATGCGCTTTATCCGCATATGACCGTCTACAAGAACATGGCCTTCGGCCTGGAACTTAGGAAAGCGCCGCGCGATCTCATCGATACCAAGGTCAAGGAAGCGGCGAAAATTCTCGACATCACCCATCTGCTGAACCGCAAGCCCAAGGCGCTGTCCGGCGGCCAGCGCCAGCGTGTCGCTCTCGGCCGGGCGATGGTGCGCAATCCGGAAGTTTTCCTGCTCGACGAACCGCTTTCCAATCTGGACGCCAAGCTGCGCGGCACCATGCGGTCGGAAATTTCCAAGCTGCACAAGCGGCTGGACGCCACCTTCATTTACGTGACCCATGATCAGGTGGAAGCCATGACCATGGCGGATCGCATCGTGGTGATGAAGGACGGCCATATCCAGCAGGTGGATACGCCGCAAAACCTCTACGACCGGCCGATCAACATGTTCGTCGCGGGCTTCATCGGCGCGCCGCAGATGAACATGCTCCCCGTGACGCTGCGCCGTGACGGCGACCGTTTCACCGCCCTGTTCAACGGTACTCCCCTACCGCTGCCAACCGATATCGATGCCGGGCGTCTGCGACCTTACGAGGGAAAGGACATCATTCTCGGCATCCGACCGGAAAATTTCCACGAATTCGCCCCCGCGGATATCGATGCCAGCAATGTTTCTCCCTTTGCGGCCGCCGTGGAACTGGCGGAGCCAATGGGATCGGAAGTGCATCTCAACCTCGTCTCCGGCGGCAGAAACCTCGTTGCGCGCGTCTCGCCGCGTTTCAGGGCCAAGATCGGTGATCCCGTCGAACTGGTGGCCGATCTGACGAATGCGCAGCTTTTCGATCCTGTGACCGAACGATCGATCCTTTACTGACGCGGCCGGGAGAAACGCGATGCAATGGCTGGAAGGGTTATGGACGAAGGAAGGAGCCGGGATCGACAAAAACGCCCGACCGCTGACGGGCCTTGCGCTCTTCCTGGATATCCTCAAACGCGAATGGTGGGAGATGGTGAAGCTCAATCTCCTGTTCCTCATCGCCAGTCTGCCGGTGGTGACGATGCCGGCGGCGATGTTCGCCATGGCCCGCATCTGTGTTTCCTTTGCGGACGACAAAAATACCTATCTGCTGCGCGACTTTCTCGAAGCCCTGCCAAAATTCGCCCTGCGCGGCACCGCGCTTGTGGTCTTGAGCGCATTGCTGGTGAGCGCCGGTACTTATGCGACTGTCAGCTATGCCGGGGCCGCGCGGCTTCAGCTCGCTTACAGCCTGCCATTTGCGATCAGCCTTGCGGTAACTCTATTCCTCATCCTCCTCAGCGCCTATGCCAGTGTTGTTCTGGCCAGGCAGGACCTGCCGCTTTCGGAAACCCTGCGGCAGGCGGCACTTCTTGCACTCACGAAACCGTTGCCGATGCTGGCGGCGCTGGGTTTCGTCGCAGCGCTCTGGCTCGCACATATCCTCTTTTATCCGGTGTCCGTGTTCATGCCGGCCACCATCAATTTTTCGCTCGGCATGTTCGCCCTGTGCTTCGCGGCGAGAAACGCCGCCGCGAAAACGCGTGTGCGGATGCCCGAACCGGCGGGGAGCGGCGCTTAAGGCAGACCAAAATCAAAACGACATCAGTCAGGGAAGGAGAAACGGGCTATGGAGTTTACGACAACCAGACGTGCATTTGCTTTCGCAACCGCCGGTCTCGGCATTGCGATCGGCATGGGAGGAACCGCGCTTGCTGCGGGTGATGCACCCGTCACGCTTAAATGGGCGTTGTGGGATCTGGATAAGGGCGCTTATTTCAAGCCTTTGATGGAGGCCTACAAGCAGAAGCATCCGAATGTGACGTTCGAGGTGGTGGACCTCGGCTCGCAGGACTATACGCAGATGATATCCACGCAGCTGACCGGCGGCTCCAAGGATATCGACGTCGTCACCATCAAGGATGTGCCCGGCTACGCCAATCTGGTGCGCGCCGGCAACATCACCGATCTCAGTGGTTTCATCAAGGACCAGAAGATCGAGACGGCCCCCTATGGCGGCCTGATCGAGGAACTGACCATCGATGGCAAGATTTATGCTTTGCCGTTCCGCTCGGATTTCTGGGTGGTCTATTACAACAAGGATATTTTCGACAAGGCGGGCGTGCCTTACCCCACCAATGACATGAGCTGGGCGCAATTCGATGAAATCGCGGGCAAGCTGAAAGGCGGCATGGGCGCCAACCGCGTTTATGGCGCGCTGCTGCACACCTGGCGTTCGACGGTGCAACTGCCCGGCATTCAGGATGGCAAGCACACGCTGGTGGACGGCAATTATGAATTCCTGAAACCCTGGTATGAGCGGGCACTTGCCCTGCAAAAGAGCGGCGCGATACCGTCCTATGCCTCGCTGAAAACATCCAACACCCATTATTCCGCCCTGTTCTTCAACGGAACGATCGGCATGTTGCCGATGGGCACATGGTTCGTCGGAACCCAGATCGCCAAGGTGAAATCGGGCGAGTCGAAAAGCGTCAATTGGGGTATCGTGAAATTCCCCCACCCGGATGGCGTGGCGGCAGGCGCAACGGCCGCGCAGATCGCCGGACTGTCGGTGAATACCAATTCCGGCCACAAGGAAGCGGCGCTGGATTTTATTCAGTTCGTCACCGGGCCTGAGGGTGCGGCGATCATCGCCTCCACCGGCACTTTCCCCGCGCTCAGAACCGACGATGTGGCTCAGAAGATCGCAGCGCTGCCGGGCTTTCCGCAGGATCAGAACAGCAAGGACGCGCTGCAGGCGGGCAAGGCCTATCTGGAAATGGCGGTCAATCCGAATGCGGCCAAGATCGAGGTCGTTCTGAACCGCGTGCATGACGCGCTGATGACCGACAATATCTCCATCGATGACGGCATCAAGGACATGAATGACGGCGTCAAAGCCATCAAATAATTATCGCGGGGGCCGTGGGCGATAAGCCCGCGGCCCTTCCTTTGATCATGAATTCCGGACATTCATAACCGTGCCTCACGAGACCGCCACAGCCAATCCGCTCTTTCACAATCCGCTGCTCAGCAGGGACGATCTCGCAAAGGCGGTGATCGATCTCTTCAACCCGCTGCTTGCCTGTTTTTCGCCCGGCGGCGCGCGTGTACGGCTCGGTGCAACCGGGGCGATTTTCGATTTTCCTGCGGCGGAACTGGAGGGTTTTGCCCGGCCATTATGGGGCATCGTCCCGCTTGCCGCCGGTGGTTATGACTTTCCGCATTGGGATCTCTATCGGCGTGGACTGGCCAATGGCGCCAACCCGGCTCACCCCGAATATTGGGGCGATACCGCCGACCGTCATCAGCGGCTGGTCGAACTGGCGGCCATAGGATTTGCGCTCGCCATGGTTCCCGAGCATATCTGGGAGCCACTCGCCGAAACGGACAAACAGGCTGTCGCCGCCTATCTGCTGGCCGCCCGCGAGCGGGAATTCGTCGACAATAACTGGAAATTCTTCCGCGTCCTGATCGATCTCGGACTGGAAAAGGTGGGTGTGGAATTCGACCGCGCTAAGACCCAGACCTATCTCGATGAGCTCGAGGCTTTCGATATCGGCAATGGCTGGTATCGAGACGGGCCCGTGCGCCGGGTCGATCATTATATTCCCTTCGCCATGCATTTTTACGGTCTGATCTATACCGTGCTGGCGAAAGGGGACGACGCGCGAAAAACACGGTTGCTGGAACGCTCGCACATCTTCGCCCGCGACATGCGCCACTGGTTCGGGCCGGACGGAGCCTCGCTCGCCTTCGGGCGCAGCCAGACCTATCGTTTTGCTGCAGGCGGTTTCTGGGGCGCTCTCGCCTTTTCAGGTTTGGAAGCGCTGCCGTGGCCGGAGATAAAGGGCTACTACATGCGCCATATCCGCTGGTGGTCGAAGCGGCCTATCGCCGATCGCGATGGCGTCCTGTCAGTTGGATACGCCTATCCAAACCTTCTGATAAGCGAGAGCTATAATTCTCCCTGTTCGCCCTATTGGGCGCTTAAATTTTTCCTGCCGCTGGCGCTGCCCGCCGATCATCCCTTCTGGGCTGCGGAAGAAGCCGAACCGCAGGCGTTTAGCGAACCGGTTGCCTTACCGGAGCCGGGCATGGTGGCCTTTCATACACCCGGCAATATCGTGGTTCTATCCTCCGGACAGCAGCACGACAGGATGCGCGGCGCGCAGGAAAAATACTCGAAATTCGTCTATTCCACCCGTTATGCCTTCAATATCGAAGCGGATGACCGGCATTTTGCCGCCGCGAGTTTCGACGGCATGCTCGGCCTTTCCGACGATGGGGTGCACTTCCGCACCCGCGAGGCGATGGAAGAGGCGTTGATTGCCAAAGACTGCCTCTATTCCCGCTGGCGGCCATGGGCGGATGTCGAGATCGAGACCTGGCTCGTGCCGCAAAACCCCTGGCACATAAGGCTGCACCGCATCCGCACCCCACGCCCCTTGCAAACATCAGAAGGCGGATTTGCCATAGAGCGGGCCAATTTCAATAGCGACCGCACCGAGGCGGGCGAAGGTCGCGCCGTCTGTTACGGACAGACTGACACCAGCATCATCGCCGATCTTTCGGCCGGTATTCGGCGCGAAGGCCTATGCCATCAGGCAATCGCCAATACCAACCTTATCCACGCCAGAACCCTTGTTCCGCAATTGCGCGGCACCGTCGCCTCCGGCGAAACGCTGCTGGTGACGGCGGCCATGGCACTGCCGGTCGGCAAAGAGGCAGAGGCTGCATTGGCTGCCCTTCCCGATATTCCTGATCTTGCAGGGCTGGAAAAGATGTTCAAGCGGAAAGGACGGCGCGTTCCCGCCCATGCTCTCGATGAAAACCGCGCAGGCTGACGGAGATGACCGACGACACACCGGGTGTCTCCCAAAGGCCGGATCGGCTGAACATCCTGACCTGGGAGCGGAAGCAGGAGGATATCGACAGCCCCGACCATCAGGCGCGGCTGCGCGGCCTTGAGCGCTCCGCCAACGCCGTTTTCGGGCAGGGCGTTTACATTGCCGACAAGGCCGAGGTGCATACGGACAGGTTATTGATGGGTGCGCAGTCGTGGGTCGCCGGTTATGCAATCGTGCGCGGCAATATCGAACTGGGTGAAAATGTCTCGATCAATCCCTATGCCTGTCTTTCCGGCAAGGTGACGATCGGCAACGGCGTGCGTATCGCCTCACATGTCAGCATCGTCGGCTTCAACCATGGTTTCGACGACATTGAAACTCCGATCTATCGCCAACCGCTGACCTCGCTCGGGATAGAGATCGGTGACGACGTCTGGATCGGCGCCAATGCGGTTGTGCTTGATGGCGTGAAGATAGGACGCGGCGCTGTTATCGCCGCAGGCGCGGTGGTGGCGAAAGACATTCCCGCCATGGCAATTGCAGGCGGCGTTCCCGCCCGGGTTCTGCGATACCGCGGAGGAAAAGCGGCCGCACCGAAGCTGACGGAGCCCGATCACCTGCTGCAAAAACTCGGCCAGGAGATTGCCGGCGACTGGCTTGCCGCCATCCGCTCCTATGGCGCGGATGGCATCTATCGTTCCGCCGATGCATCCGGACATGAGGTCGAAAGCATCAGGCATCTGTGCGATGCCATAGAGATCGCGGCGGCCTTCGGACAGGAAGGTATCGCTTTCGACGCCGTAAAAACCGTGGCCAGCCTTCAGGCCCTGCAGGATCAGGAAACCGGACTGTTTTTCGCCGGTGACCACCGCCCCTCGACGCCTCCCGAGAAGGACCCTGCCGTCCTCTATAATATTCTGGCTGTCGGATATGCGCTTGAATGTTTCGGTGCTGCGCCGAAACAGCCGATCGCTTTCGTGGAGCGTCTGCGCGCCGACGAACTCGTCCTCCTGCTGGAAGAGTTGCCATGGCAAAGCCGGGCATGGCATTGCGGCGCCACCATAGATGCCATCGCCACCGCGCTTTATTTCAACAGGCGCTATTTCACATCCGGCGACAGCCTCACCGTTCTCTTCGGCTGGCTGGCGATGAATGTGGATAAAACCACCGGGCTTTGGGGTGAGCCGACTGCCGCACAGGGCCTGCTGCAACCGGTCAACGGCTTTTACCGGCTTACCCGCGGCTCTTACGCACAATTTGGCCTGCCCCTTCCCTATCCGGAAGCAGCAATTGACTCCGTTATCGCCAACTATCGCGCCTATGGCGGTTTCCATGGCGCGGATTTTAATGCCTGCAACCTGCTCGATACGATCCATCCGCTTCTTCTGTGCCTGCAACAGACGGATCACCGGCAGGACGAAGCAAAGGAGATCGCCCGCGAAATTCTGAGCCGAAATGAGGGGCGCTGGCAAAGAACCAAGGGCTTTGCCTTCGCAGAGGGGCACCCGGCCGGGCTGCAGGGCACGGAAATGTGGATGTCGGTTCTCTGGCTTTCAGCGAAGCTTCTCGCTGCAGAACAGCTCTTGCCGTTCCGACCTCGCGGCATCCATCGCTTTGAGCCTGCGGAAATCGTCCACGGCATGATTGCCCGCCCTAAATCTCCGGTATAGGTTTCCGACACTCTTTTGCAAGCTTTCAAACCGGACCGGTCGGGTAACAGATGCAACTCAAAGACTGCTATAATTTCCACGATTTTCGCCGCATGGCCAAACAGCGTCTTCCCGGACCGATCTTCAATTACATAGACGGTGCTGCCGATGACGAGGTGACGTATCGGAGAAACACGGCCGCCTTCGAAAAATGCGATCTCGTTCCCGATGTGCTGCGGGGCGTGGCAGATGTGGATATGTCGGTCACCGTCATGGGGCAGAAGCTCTCCATGCCGGTCTATTGTTCCCCGACGGCGCTGCAACGCCTTTTCCATCATCAAGGGGAACGGGCGGTTGCGGCAGCGGCAGGGAAATACGGCACGATGTTCGGCGTCTCTTCGCTCGGCACCACGAGCCTGGAAGAAGCGCGCCGGATCAGCGGCGGCCCGCAGGTCTATCAGTTCTATTTCCACAAGGACCGCGGCCTCAACCGCGATATGATGGCGCGCGCCAAGAGCGCCGGCGTTGAGACGATGATGCTGACCGTCGACAGCATCACGGGCGGCAACCGCGAGCGCGACAAGCGTACCGGCTTTGCCATTCCGTTCAAGCTCAATCTTTCCGGCATCGCGCAATTCGCCATCAAGCCGGCCTGGGGCATCAATTACCTGACACATGAGCGCTTCAGCCTGCCGCAGCTCGATGACCACATCAAAATGGACGGCGGCGCTCTTTCCATCAGCCGCTATTTCACCGACATGCTCGACCCTTCGATGAACTGGGACGATGTGGCGCAGATGGTGCGTGAATGGGGCGGGCCGTTCTGCCTTAAAGGCATCATGTCGGTGGATGACGCCAGACGCGCCGTGGAAATCGGCTGCAGCGGCATTGTGCTTTCCAATCACGGCGGGCGCCAGCTCGATGGCTCCCGCAGCGCCTTCGATCAACTGGCCGAGATCGTCGATGCGGTCGGCGACCGGATCGACGTGATGATGGATGGCGGCGTGCAGCGCGGCACCCATGTTCTGAAAGCACTGTCTCTCGGCGCGAAAGCCGTGGGGCTCGGCCGCTATTACCTTTTCCCCCTTGCCGCCGCCGGGCAACCGGGCGTGGAACGGGCGCTTGAGCTGATGCGTATCGAAATCGAGCGCGGCATGAAGCTGATGGGCTGCACCTCCGTCGATCAGCTTACACGCCGAAACCTTCGGTTCCGTTGAGCAGGCAGGACGGTTACAGAAGGACTTGAGCGGAGCGCGGTCACAATCGACCACTGAGACCGCATGCCATTTCAGCCGCGTTTCGTCGCTGCTCCTGAAGCGCCATGCCGATATTCCAGACGAGCGCCAGGCACACAAGTCCACAAAAACAGGCTGAAATCAGCGACCGATGGCGTTTGGCTCCGGAGAGAAACATCCAGCCGATAATTGCATAGACCGCAAGCGCCGGCACGGCGGCAATCAGAACGGATATGGGGCCATCGCAATCGACAGCCTTCATGCCGATGGCGCGATATTCGTTCGGAGTCGCCACCAGGCCGAGGACGGCCACGGGAAACATGGCGGCTAAAACCGCATAACGGAAAAATCGGGGCGTGTCGGGCATGCCTGCTCCATAGCCGGATAATCAACTGCCGCGAACGCGGCCGGGAAATTCCACCGTACGGTCTCAGCGACCATCCATCTTGCCGATGATATCGGTTTAGCCACCATTGTCGGCGACCGGGAGAGCAGATTGCCCGCTTTTGCTGAGAAAGCCAGCCTTTTACGTTGGCAGCAATCTTGGCAAGCGAAGCAGAATGTGATTATGGTTGCATGATGCAACCATAATGGATCAACCGTGTCCCAGCAACCTGTCCCCGTAAGCGATATCCGCTCCACCTCGCGCCGGCTCGTCCGCGAACTCGGCTTCATGGGCGGAGATTTTGCCGGCACCGATCTGCCGCCCTCCGCCGTGCATGCACTGATCGAGATCGAGACATGCCCCAACATCACGGCGCGGGATCTGGGAAAGCTGCTGCGGCTTGAAAAATCGAGTGTCAGCCGCATGCTGCGCAAGCTCGTGCTTTCCGGCGATGTTCGCGAAGAAACGGATGAGGAGGATAGCCGTATCAAGCGGTTGCGTCTGACGGGGAAAGGGCAGGAGAAGGTGGGCGCCATTCACGGCTTTGCGAACCGGCAGGTCTCTGACGCCCTGACGCAGCTTACGTCGGCGGATGCCCACACGATCCTCCAAGGGCTCCGTCTTTACGCCGATGCGCTGGGAGACCGGACCGATACCGTTGCTCCCTCCATAGAGATCCAGGAGGGGTACAGGCCGGGTATCATTGCCCGTATCACGCAGATGCATGCGCTTTATTACGCCCGGACATCCGGTTTCGGCCAGCGTTTCGAATCCGTCGTGGCCGAAGGCCTCGCGGCTTTCTGCAACCGGCTCGAAAGCCCGAAGAATGCGATCTGGGTCGCAATGCGTGGACAGGAGATCATCGGCTCCGTCGCTATCGATGGTGAAGATCTCGGAGCGGATATTGCGCATCTGCGCTGGTTCATCGTTGATGACGGCGTACGCGGTGGCGGTGTGGGACGCAGGCTGCTGGAGACTGCGTTGGCCTTCGTTGATGAAAGAGGGTTTGCCGAAACCCACCTCTGGACATTCAACGGCCTTTTGGCCGCGCGATACCTTTACGAAGCCCATGGTTTCGCATGTGTCGAGGAACATCCGGGCAGCCAATGGGGAAGCGAGGTGCTGGAACAGCGCTTCGTCCGGCCACGGCCCGAATGATCTTTCAACCGCGCGTAAACGGCCGCAATCGAAATCTTCCTGCGGCCGTTTCGAAATCAGGGAACGGCGCCCGTTAAAAGGCGAGTTGAACCTTCATCGACCTGCTTCTGTCACCCGCGGCCTCAAATGCCGCAACCGCTTCTTCCAATGGAAAGGTTCCGGTCAGCAGGGGCTTCAGGTCGACACGGCGCTGGTTGATGAAATCGACGGCAAGTCCGAATTCCTCATGGAACCGGAACGTGCCCTTCATCTCGATTTCCTTGGCAACCACCATATTCTGCGGAATGGACACATCGCCGCCGAGGCCAAGCTGAACCACGGTAGAGCGGGGTTTCAGCGCTTCGAGACCCGAACGGACGGCTCTTTCATTTCCGGACGCCTCGAACTGAACGTCGAAATAACCCTTGTTTGCCGAATAGGCGGAGAGCGCATCCGGGTCGCTCGCCACATTGATGACGCGGTCGGCGCCGATGGCGAGCGCCTTTTGCAGAACCGCATCCATGATGTCGGTCGCGACGATTTCCCGAGCCCCATGAGCACGGGCGGCAATGATCGCCAACGCACCGATCGGCCCACAGCCGGTGACCAGAACACGTTTGTCGGTCAATGCGCCGGCGCGGTTGACGCCGTGCAGCGTTACCGCGAAGGGTTCGGCCATGGCCGCTTCATGGATGGAGACGCCATCCCGCACCTTGTGGCACTGGTATGCTTCGGCGACGAGGCGTTGGCGGAATGCACCCTGAATATGCGGCATGGGCATGGCGGAGCCATAAAAGCGCATGTTCAGGCACTGGTTCTGCTGACCCTTCAGGCAGAATTCGCAATGGTTGCAGGGCCGGCTCGGCGATACGGCAACACGGTCGCCAACAGCCAGACCGGAAACCCCCTCTCCCAAAGCCTTGATGGTACCGGCCACCTCATGGCCAAGGATCATCGGCTCACGCACGCGCACGGTGCCGAAACCGCCGTGATTGTAATAATGCAGGTCGGAGCCGCAGATGCCGCCCGCCTCGATGGCGACCTCGACCTGTCCCGGGCCGGGCTGTTCGTCCGGCCGTTCCTCGATCCGCAGATCCTTCGCCGCGTGGATGACAACCGCTTTCATAGTCTCTCCTCCCATGAGGGTTCGGCATGGCGGCTAATGCCGCCAGGCCATTCCCCGGACTTCTCAGATATCGACCACGAGGCCCTTGGCTTTCAGCACAGCCTCGAGCTTGCTGACCTCGATCACCGACTTGCCCTGCTTGTAGGCTTCGATGTAACCGGCCTCGGCATCTTCGCGGGCCTGCGAAAGCTTGGCCGCTTCCTGCGCTTCATCGCGTCTGACAACGACGAGACCATCGGCATCACCGACGATAATATCGCCCGGATTGATGATCTCACCGCCGACGATCACCTGATCATTGACCGCGGCAATGGTCTCCTTAACCGTGCCCTTGATGCAGACGCTGAGCGAGAAGACCGGGAAACCGAGGTCTCGCAGCTGCAGCGTGTCGCGCACGCCGGTATCGGTCACCAGGCCGCCAATACCCTTTGCGAGGCAGGCATTGGCGAGAACGTCGCCGAACGAACCGGCTTCTTCATATTCGCCGGCGGAAACGACGATGATGTCGCCCGGCTTGGCATAGTTGATGGCAAGCTGCAGCATGATGTTGTCGCGCGGCGCACATTTGACCGTGAAGGCCGGACCGCAGAGCTTCATGCGATAATCGACCGGCTTCAGCCGGGATGACAATGCGCCGCGACGTCCCTGCGCCTCATGAATCGTGGCGGGAGAGAATTTGGCTAGGGCTTCGACATCCGCCTTGGCCGGACGCTGCGCGATATCTTTAATGTGGATCATGAAAACCTCCCACGTTGAAACCGTCGGCGAGAACGTCTCGCCGACCGATGATGGTGTTGAATGGATGGAATGATGGCCGAGGCTGAGCCGAAGCTCAGGGGATCGGATCGAACTTCAATTCGGAAAGAGGCACGACCTTGTCGGTGCGCGTCATCTTGTATTCGGTGTTCGGGCCGAGCCACTTGTCCCAGATACGGTTGATCTCGCCATCCGCATCGAGCTTGCGGAGAATCTCGTTGATCTTGGCCGTCAGCGCCGGATTGTCCTTGGCCATGCCAATGCCGATCGGCTGGAAGAGCATCGGCTCTTCGATCATGCGCATCTGCTTGCCCTTGGTCTTGGATTCGTTGACGAACTTGGTCATCGTCATGGTGTTGCCAACGATGCCGCGCGCCTTGCCCTGCTGCACGGCGAGATAGGCGGACGCCGTATCCTGGAACGTCAGCGGCTCGGACTTGTTGAGCTTGACGGAGAGTTCCGACGTCGAGCCCTTGCTGGAAGCGATGCGCTGGCCGACGAAATCGGACTTCTTGGTGCCGGGGTCGTCGACCGGAACGATCAGCATTTCCTTAGCCAGATAATAGGGATCGCTGAACTGGATCTGTTCCGCGCGGCTCTGGGTATAGGCAAGGTTCGCCACCGAGAGATCGACGCGGCCGAGCTTGACTTCTGGAACGCGCGCTTCGACCGACACCGGCTTGATCTCGGCCTTGACGCCCAGTTCCTTAGCGATAGCGCCGCACAAATCGACGTCGAAGCCTGCCATTTCACGCGTCTTCGGGTCCGGCGAGGCGAAAGGCGGGACGTCGGCGAATGTCGCGCAACGCAGCGTCTTGTTTGCAATGATCGTATCGAGTTGATCCGCCTTGGCCGGAATGACCGCAGCCGAGGTCGCCAATATGGCGGTAAGAGTAATGCACTTCCAGTTCATTTCAGTTCTCCCTGTTATTATAGAGGTTGGGTCCTAGTGTCTCAGATCGGCAAGAAACCGCTGGGCACGCGGATGTTGCGGATTTTTGAAAAACTCGTCCGGTTTCGCGGTTTCGAGAATGCGCCCGGCATCGATGAACCAGATGCGGTCGGCCACTTCACGGGCAAAGCCCATTTCATGGGTGACGCAGAGCATGGTCATGCCTTCGGCAGCGAGGCTCTTCATGACGGCGAGCACCTCACCGACCATTTCCGGATCGAGCGCTGAGGTCGGCTCGTCGAACAGCATGACCGGCGGCTCCATGGCGAGCGCCCGCGCAATGGCGACGCGCTGCTGCTGGCCGCCGGAAAGCTGGGCGGGATAGGAACCGGCCTTGTCGGCAAGGCCGACGCGATCGAGAAGCTTCAGCGCCTTTTCATGCGCAACCGCCGGGGAAACACCCTTCACCCGGATCGGCGACATGGAGACATTTTCCACCACCGAAAGATGCGGGAAGAGGTTGAAGCTCTGGAAGACGAAGCCCACCCGGCTGCGCAGCGCATTCAGCTCCTTGGCGCGCATCTGGGCATGGATGTTCCTGCCATCCAGCATGATCGAGCCGCTGCTGATCTCCTCCAGACGGTTGATCGTGCGGATAAGGGTGGACTTGCCGGAACCCGACGGCCCACAGATGACCACGACCTCGCCACGGGTGACGTTTTCGTTGACATCCTTGAGCACCTGATAATCGCCATAGCTTTTGCAGACCTGCGAAAGCGTGATGGTGTAGTCCTGAGTGGCGGAAACTGGCGCGGTCATAGCTGCTCCGTAACGATATTGGCGGGGGCCGGTGCGGTGTCAACGGCAAGCTTGCCGCGCGGGCCGGCGCGCCGGCGGGCGATGCGGCGCTCGAGAAGATTGGCGACTTGGGTGAGCGACCAGCAGATGATGTAATAGACCAGCGCCAGAATGAGGAAGACCTGGAAGGGCTGGGTCAGGAGCTGGTTGTTCACCTGGTTCGCCGCAAAGGTCAGGTCAGGCACATTGATGACGTAGCCGAGGGTCGTGTCCTTGATGGTGGATACGAAGGTCGATATCAGGCTCGGAATCATGTTGTAGAGCGCCTGCGGCAGGATGATGTAACGCATCGCGCTGAAATAGCCGTGGCCGAGCGCCCGCGCCGCATCCATCTGCCCCGTGCCCAGCGATACGATGCCGGCGCGCACGACTTCGCTCATGAAAGCGCCCTGATAGATGACGAGCGTGGTCAGCATGGTGACAAAGCTCGGCACGTCGGCGCCGGTCCAGAGCGGAACGAGAAAATAGCTCCAGAGAATGAGCATCAGCAGCGGCACGCCGCGGGTGAAATAGACCAAGGCGGTGACCGGCCAGCGCAGGAGCCGCCATTTCGACAGCCGCGCCAGCGCCATCAGGATGCTGACGGGAAAGGCGAGCGCGATGCTGAGCGCCGACAGGATAAGCGTGTTGGCAAGCCCGCCGAGCGGCCCGTTGGGATATTGGCCGATGAGGAGCAGCAGCCAGTAATCCTGGATGATTGCGATCATGTCGTGGATCATGCCCGTGCCCTCCGGAGAGGATCGGCTCGCATGGAGATATAGGCTCCAAGACCCATGATCAGCAGCGAGAAGAACAGATAAAGCACGGTGGCGGCCAGATAGACCTCAAACGTCCGGAAACTCAGATTCTCAACTTCCTTGACGGCATGTGTCAGTTCCGGTGCACCGATCAGAACGCCGAGACTGCTGTTCTTGAAGAGGGACGTGCTGTGATTGATCAGCGGCGGCAGCGCATTGCGAACGCCCTGCGGCATGATGACGAAACGCATGGCCGAGACATAGCTATGCCCGAGCGCACGTGCGGCCTCCATCTGGCCGGGATTGATCGAACGAACGCCGGAGCGCAGATCCTCGCTGAAATATGCAGCCTGACAAAGACCGAGACCGATAATGGCGAAGATCGCTTCGGCATTATGGCTCGAAAGCCAGCTGGCCAGTCCGCTCGGCAGCAGCGTGAACACGCCGAAATACCACAGCATCAGCTGCACCAGCGTCGGCACGTTGCGGTGATAGGACACATAGGCCGCCACCAGCGGATCACCGAAGCGGAAAGGCGACAGGCGGATGGCAAGCAGCACGATGGCGAGCGACATGGCAAGCAGCCATGAGCCGGCATAGATGATGAACGTCATCTGGATGCCATGCAAAAACATCGAGACGTAGTCCGCATTGTTCAGAATTGCCCAGAGGTCAAAACCGCTCACGCGACTCTTCCTCCGGCTCCACCCGCCGCAGCCTTATTTTCAGTTGGTCGATTTTCAACCGTTTGGGGCTTGGCCGTCTGCAGACCGCCCATGACCTGAAGCGTCGGGGTAATTTCCATGTGGCCAATATTCATGGCCACGGGCGCAGCGATGGCAAACGCGATCGCATCGGCGATATCGGAGGCCTGCGGCAGCTCGAAACCATCGATGAAACGTTCGCGAATGCTCGGATCATCGCCATGAACATGGTTGAAGATGTCGGTTGCGACGCGGCCAGGGCAGATTTCCGTCACCCGCACGCGTTTACCGAAAGCATCGATGCGCAGCTGGTTGGACAGCATCGCCACGCCTGCCTTGCTGGCGTGATAGGTGGAATTGCCACCGAAATTATAATTGCCGGCAATCGAGGAGATGTTGATGACATGGCCGCGATCGCGCGCCACCATGCCCGGCACCACCATGCGGCAGAGATGCAGCACGGCGCGCAGGTTGACGTCGATCAGGAGATCGATATCACTCTCATCCGCTTCCAGAAATTTCTTCGGGCGGTCGACACCGGCATTGTTCACGAGAACATCGAACGCCACCTCACTGGTGAGCTTCGCGAGCGCCGCCCGGTCTGTCACATCTATGGCATGTGCGAAACAGCCCGTGCGCTTCGCCAGCTGGTTGAGGGCGTCCACACTTCTGGCAACCGCATGCACTTCCAGCCCTTCACGGCAAAGTCGCTCGACGACAGCGGCGCCAATTCCGGAAGATGCGCCGGTTACGAGTGCGGTCTTGTAGTCTGAGAATGGCATGTTTGTCCCCTATCGTTGAGCAAACAGTAGTGAAGCTTTCGTCGCTTGCCTAAGACCGATTTTTTTTGGAGTAATAAGCAACTTGTATGGATGGCGAATGCGCCAAATTCGGCGATGCGGCAACCCGGCCGATGGGGCGTACGTTGCCGATGCCAGCCACCAGCACATTCTAGACCACTGCGGTCGGCAGGTCCCGTCCCGCGAAATGTGCATCCAGATTGGCGAGAACCAGAGCGCCCATCTCAAGCCGCGTCTCATGCGTCGCAGCGCCGATATGCGGAGCGAGAACGACATTGCGCATGCCGATCAGCGCCTCGGGAACATGCGGTTCGTTCTCGAAGACATCGAGCGCTGCACCCTTCAGCCCGCCTGCCACAAGAACATCAACCAGCGCCTTTTCATCCACCAGAGACCCTCTGGCGACGTTGACGAGAACACCGTCCGGTCCCAGCGCCTCCAGCACCTCGCGGTTGATCGCGTGTTTTGTCTCCGGCGTTGCCGCCGCCGCGACAATCAGGACGTCGCAGTCCCTCGCGAGCGACATGGCCGTCGAATGATACTCATAGGCCACGTCCTGTTTCTGCCGGCTGAAATAGGAAATCTCCGCATTGAAAGCTTCCAGCCGCACCGCAATGGCGCGGCCTATGCGGCCAAGCCCGTAAATGCCGTAACGCCGCCGCGAGGCCTTGTTACCCAGCGGCATTTCGCCTCTTTTCCACTCCCCGGAGCGGACATGATGATCGGCGCGCACAAGCTGGCGCAGCAGCATGACAGAGAGACCGATGGCAAGATCGGCCACATCCTCCGTCAGCACGTCAGGCGTGTTCGTCACCCTGAAACCGCGCGCGCGGGCCTGGTCGAGATCGACCTTGTCGAAGCCGACGCCATTGATGGCAACGATTTCGAGAGCGGGCAGACAGGCGGCAAGCTCAAGGGTGAGGCCGATATGGCCGCCGGTGACGACAGCCTTTATCGACGCTGCCTCCGCCTGGAGAAACGCCTGCTTGTCGGATATTTCGTGCCAGCGATAGACCCTGAAGCGCTTTTGCAGTTCGGCTTCGATCTGCGGCTGAAGCGGATAGGTTTGCAGAAGATCGGGCTTCATGCGCGCTCCTTACCCGCGACCGACGAAAGGCATGCCGCTCGCCATCACCGTCATGGTCAGCACGTTCGCCTCGAGCGGCAGCGAGGCCATATGCACCACGGCCTTGGCAACGATGCCCGCATCGATGGTCGGTTCGATGGCGGTGCTGCCATCCGCCTGCAGCACGCCGGTTGCCATGGCACGCGTCATTTCGGTGCTGGCATTGCCGATATCGATCTGTCCGCAGGCAATGTTGAACCGCCGGCCATCCAGCGCGGCGGATTTTGTAAGTCCGGTGATCGCATGTTTGGTCGCAGTATATGGCGCAGACCGCGGCCGCGGCGTGGTGGCGGAAATCGAGCCATTATTGATGATGCGGCCACCCTGCGGCGACTGCGCCTTCATCTGGCGAAACGCCGCCTGGGTGCAGAGAAAAGCCCCTGTGAGGTTAGCCCCGACCACGGCATTCCAGGTTTCGAACGGCACATCTTCGATATGCACCGCCGGTGCGGACATGCCGGCATTATTGACCAGAAGATCGAGGCGACCGAAACGCCCGATGATTTCCGCAAACAGCCGCTCGACATCGGCCGGAGCGGAAATATCAGCCGCGACGGCCAGAACACAGTCTTTATGTTCGCTCCATTCGGCGGCGGCAGTGTCGAGAACCTCCCGCCGCCGGCCCGTTATCGCGACCTTGTAACCATCTTCCAGGAGCGCTTTGGCAATCGCCTTGCCGACCCCTGTTCCTCCACCCGTGACGAGCGCGATCTTTCCATCACTCATGCTGCTTTCCCCTCCAGCTCATCTTCCACATGCGCCTGAATGATTTCGGCGAAGGAGGCTTCCGCCCTGAAGCCGAGCGACAGCGCTAGTTGCGGATCGTAATCCTCGGCCCAGCCGTCGACGATCCGGATGATCCGCTCGTCGGGAACGCGCTTGATAAGCGCTACAGCCTTTTGCCCGGCAAAGGCGCGCAGCGCCTCGATTTCATCTTCGACCGTGGCCGAAAGCCCCGGCATGATGAGATTGCGGCGAACGCCAAGCCCGGAGAGATCCACCGTCGCGGCGCGCAGCAGGAAGGCAACCGCCGAGCGCGGGCTGGCGAACCAGTGGCGGACGGTGTCGGCAACGGGCAGCACCGCTTCCTGACCCACCAGCGGTTCGCGCAGGATATTGGAGAAGAAGCCGGAGGCGGCCGCATTCGGTTTGCCGGGGCGGATGCAGATGGTGGGCAGACGGATGCTGACGCCATCAAAGAAACCGCGGCGACTATAGTCCGAAAGCAACAGCTCCACGATCGCCTTCTGCGTGCCATAGCTCGTCAACGGCGCCGTCAGGAACTCGTCGCCGATCACCTTCGGGAATGGCGAGCCGAACACGGCAAGCGATGAGCAGAAGACCACGCGCGGCCGATATCCGTCCTTCTGATGCTCCAGACGAATGGCTTCGAACAATGAGCGCCCGCCATCGAGATTGATGCGATAGCCTTTCTCGAAATCCGCTTCCGCCTCGCCCGAAACCACAGCGGCGAGGTTGAAGATAACATCCGGCCGTTTTGCGACCAGCTTTTCGGCCACGCCGGCATTCGACAGATCACTGCGCTCGATGGTCAGTGCACCGCCGAAGCCTTTCGGCGCGGCCGGTTCGAAAACATCCGTCAGCGTCATTTCGGTAATCTTCGCACCATCAAGCGTTCTGTCGGAAGCAAGGCGTTGCGTCAATTTGCGGCCGATCATTCCGGCCGCGCCGATTATCAGAATATGCATTATTTCACCTTTGCTTGGCCGGCGGCACCGGCTCGATTGATTGTCAGTCGTCATCACCCTGAAACACCACCTCGCGGCGGCGCATGATCGCCGGCATCGCCATCATGATGACGACCATGCCGGACAAAGCGAGCAGCGTGGCGCTGATCGGATGGGTGACGAATGTTGAGAAACTGCCCTGCGAAATCAGCAGCCCGAGGCGCATGTTCTGTTCCAGAAGCGGACCGAGAACGAAGCCCAAAACCAGAGGCGCCGGCTCGCAGCCGATCTTGCGCAGCAAGAAGCCGACGATGCCGAAGACCGCGCAGAACAGAACGTCCACAACGCTGTAGGAAAGCCCATAGGCCCCGATGGCGCAAAACATCAAAATGGCGGGGCACAAGAAGCGGTATGGAATGCCGAGAAGCCGAACCCAGATGCCGATCAGCGGCAGGTTCAGTACCAGGAGCAGCAGATTGCCCACCCACATGCTGGCGATCAGCCCCCAGAAGAGATCGGGCCGCGACTGCATGACCTCCGGTCCCGGGGTGATGCCCTGGATCATCATCGCCCCGACCATCAGCGCCATCAGGCCGTTGGCGGGAATGCCAAGCGTCAGAAGCGGGATGAAGGAGGTCTGCGCGCCAGCATTATTGGCGCTTTCCGGCCCCGCCAGCCCTTCGATCGCACCCTTGCCGAACCGGGATGGATCCTTGGCGATCTTGCGCTCCAGCGCGTAGCTGGCGAAAGAACTCATGATCGCACCGCCGCCGGGCAGTACGCCGAGGAAGGAGCCGAGCGCCGTGCCGCGCAGGACGGCCGGAAATGCCTGTTTGAAATCCTGCCGGGTCGGCATCAGCGATCCGGTCTTTGTTGTTCCTGCATCACGCTCCACACCTTGCTGCAGGTTAAAAAGGATTTCGCTGACACCGAGCAGCCCGATGGCCAGCACGACGAAATCGATGCCGTCGAACAGTTCCGCCATGCCGAAGGTGAAACGCTGCTCACCCGATGTCGGATCGATGCCGACGAGGCTCAGTGCAATGCCGAAGGCGACCATGCCGATCGCCTTGACCGGCGATCCGCTGGACAGGAACACGGCAAACAGAAGCCCGAAGATCACCAGACTGAAATAGTCAGCCGGCCCGAAGGCAAGCGCAATGGCGGAGAGTGGCTTTGCGACCACGACGATCAGAATGGTCGCCACCGTGCCGGCAAAAAACGACCCGAGCGCCGCAGTGGCCAGCGCCACCCCCGCCCTGCCCTGCCGGGCCATGGCATAACCATCGATGCAGGTGACGACGGATGAGGATTCGCCCGGCAGATTGACGAGGATCGCCGTAGTCGAACCGCCATATTGTGCACCATAGAAAATGCCCGCAAGCATGATCAACGCCGCCGTGTCCGGCATCGTATAGGTGATGGGCAAAAGCAGCGCGACGGTCGCGGAAGGGCCGATGCCCGGCAGGATGCCGATCATCGTGCCGAGTGTGACACCCAGCAGGCAATAGAAAAGGTTGACCGGCGTGACAGCAACACCGAAACCGAGGGCGATATTGGCAAGAAGATCGGTCATGGCAGCAGGGGTATCCTCTGTCCGAGGCCGACGACGAAAATGAGGATGCAGGCGAGGATGAGCACCGCGGAAAGCAGCAGCACCTCAACCGGCCGGATTCTGCCATAGGCGATGCAGGCGAGCAGGATCAGCACAAAAGCGGCAGCGATGAAGCCCAATGGCTCGATCAGCAGCGCAAAAGCGGCAATGCCGGCCACTGCCAGAAACGGACGCATCTTCGGAGCCGCCCAGGCTTCGGACGGTGTCTTTCCCAACAGATCCTGCAAGAGCAGTGCGATACCGAGCGCGAACATCAATGCCGCGATGACCGTTGGCATGTAGCCCGGCCCGGGCTGGAAATTGGTGCCCATGCTCAGCGGCCGCGCGCCGTAATAAAGCCCGGCGGCGGCCACCAGAAAGAAGACCCCGGACAGAATATTCGCCGTCAGTTTCGAGCTATTTTTGTGTTCGGCCATGTTTTCTCCCCTCCTCATTGAGGAATACGCCGTGTCTCCCGACACGGCGTATCCAAATATCGAATATCCGGCTCAATCCGCCCAGACGCACCCCTTCGAGCGCATCATGTCGTAACGATCCTCGATATCCATCTTGCCCTGACGGTGCAGTTCCATCATGTGGTTCTCGTGGTCGTCGCGCTCCTGGCAGGCCTTGACGAGTTTCGCGATATCCTTCTCACGCACGACGACAACGCCGTCATCGTCGCCGCAGACGATATCGCCGGGGCTGATCAGTTCACCGCCCACCACGACCGGATGGTTGATGGTGCCGAGCGTGTCCTTGGACGTGCCCTTCATGCAAAGCCCGAGCGAGAAAACCGGAAAACCGATTTCGCGCAGCCCCTTGCCGTCACGCACCGCGGCGCTGACCACGAAGCCGACAATGCCCTTGCCGATACAGGCGGCGGCCAGCACATCGCCAAAGCCGCCCTGATTTGGATTGTCACCGCCATCGATGACCAGCACGTCGCCGGGCTTTGCGAGATTAATGGCTTCGAAAATCATCAGATTATCGCCGATATGGCATTTTGCCGTGATTGCCGGGCCGCAGATTTTCAGGCCGGGCTTGATCGGCTTGATGCGATAATCGAGAGCGCCAAGCTTGCCCTGCGCCTCGTGAATGGTTGCGGGGCTGAATTTGCTGATCGCCTCAATATCAGCCCTTGAGGGGCGCTGGAAATTGCGGATGACATGGGCCATTGGCCGGATTCCTTTCAACAGTGGGTCATGCCCGGGCCACGCACAGGCCCAAGCGTCATTTCGGTTAGTGGTGAGAGAAGCGCCACTTATTTCGTCCAGGGCTTGCTTTTCCAGAGCTCGGCCAGATTGGCGTTGCCCTTCTTGAGTGCCTCGGCAAATTCCGCCTGGGTCAGCGGCAGCATGGTCAGTTCGCGCTTTTTGGCCTCGGCAAGATAATCCGGGTCCTTCAGCGCCTTCTGGAATGCATCGACCAGCTTGGCCTCGACATCCGCCGGCAGGCCTTTCGGTGCACCAAAACCTGCAAGAAGGCTGAACTGAACGTCGTAACCGGCTTCCTTGAAGGTCGGCACATCTGGCGAGAGCGGCGAACGCTCAGTGCCTGATGTCGCCAGAACACGAAGTGCACCCGAACGATTGTCTGCAAAAACCTCGTTCAAGTTCATGAAACCGAGTGTGACGTGGTTACCGAGCATGGCGAGCCGTGCCGGTCCGCCCCCATTAAAGGGGACGAAATTGAGCTTCACGCCCGCCGCTTCCTCGAACAGCAGGGCGGTGATCTGGCTTGGATGACCGATACCCGTCACGCCAACGACGACCGGGTTCGCCTTGGCCGCTTCAACGAATTCCTTGGCTGTCTTGATCGGCGATACCTTGTTGACCGTCAACGCCAGATCGCCGCCGATCTGGTTGGCGAGCGGCGTGAAGGCGTCCTGCTTATAGCTGGCATTGCCCTGCACGATCGGCGAATACATGGAGGGGAAATTCAACGCCCCGATCGTGTATCCGTCAGGTTTCGCATTGGCGATATAGGTCGCGCCGATCAGCCCGCCAGCACCTTCGCGGTTTTCCACCACGACCGATGTGCCGAGATATTTTTCGAGATAGGGCACCAGCGCCCGCGACTGTATATCGGTGCCGCCGCCGGCCGGATAACCGATGACGAGCGTCACCGGCCGCTCCGGATATTCCGCCGCCGCCCCTCCGGCAGCCAGAACTCCCGCAGCCGCCAACATGCCGAACAGAGATGTCTTCAAACGCATATCTTTTCCTCCCCGATATACTTTCACCGGGGAGGCTAGGAAGAAGCCATCAACAATACAAATACCGAGTTTTCAACTTACCCATACAAATCGTTTATGGGTTGAATGCCGACTCGCGTCTTGCGACGGCCCGCAACAGGTCTCGGAACAGCCTGAACGTCCGCTCGTCCACCTCCCTGTTCCTCAGCAAATGGATGGAGCGATAAATGACGGGATCGGTAATATGAGCGGCCTGAAGCTGACCGGCCTCCTGTTCCTGCTGCACCGAATTCCATGACAGAATCGTCGCGCCAATACCGGCGCTGACGGCGCGTTTGATTGTATCCTGCCCGTCGATCTCCATGGTCACGTTCAGCGTGATGCCGGCGCGGGCGGCGGCCTCGTCGATCGATACGCGCAGCGGGTTGTCCTTCGGCGGCAGGATAAGGTTGAGCCCCGCCACAGCCTCGAGCGGCATCGACCGACCGATGGGTCGGGAAGACACCGCAAAAAGGCTCTCCTTGATGATAAGATCATCGGCCTTGTCCTCCGCGCCGACCAGCGCGACAGCCATATCCACCTTGCCGAGACGAATGAGGCGCAGAGATTCGTCATTGCGCGCCTCTATCAGCCGCAGCGAAACCTTTGGCATAGAAGCGGCAACCTCACTGATGATGTTCGGTGCAAAGGCCGTGGCCCAGGAAGGAATAAGGCTCAGCCGGATCACCCGCTCATCCAGATAGGCCATGGCCCGGATTTCCGCCTCCGCCTGCCGGACCTTCTCGGTAATCTCCCGGGCATGAATAAGGAGTATTTCACCCTTCTCCGTCGCCTTCACGCCGCGCGCCAGCCTGTGCAGCACGGGGAAACCCACCAGCCGCTCCAGTTCCGTGATGTGGTGACTGAGCGCCGGCTGGGCGATCCCCAATTGCCGCGCCGCCGCCGACATGGAGCCGCAATCAGCAATCGCGACCAGATATCGCAGCCTGCGCAAATCCAACATGTCGGCTTAAACCTCCCACCGGTTCGAGATGCGATCATGACACCAAATCGCCGCCGGAGCCTAGGGCAAAAGCACCATCGAGTGGTTCCACCGCTTTTCAAAGGGGCAAGCTGCGCATGATGGGGTAAGACAAGATTCTTATGGCCAGCAACCATGGCTATTCTCCGCCTCTTCCCCATGACACGGTCTTTGCTGCGATGGGGAGCGGGATGGATCCTAAGACAGGTATTTTGCTCAAGCTGGTGGCCATGCTGGCATTCACAGTCATGTCCGCCTGCGTGAAGGGTTTGGGCGGAGCGATCCCGGTCGGCGAAGTCGTCTTCTGCCGGGGATTTTTTGCCCTCATTCCCCTCTGTCTCTGGTTCATCGCCTCATCCGAGCGGATAACCGTGCCGGCCGCCAAGAATATAGGCCGCCTGCTTGCGGGCAGCTCGGCTGGATTGGGCGGCATGTTCTTCGGCTTTCTGGCGCTCGCCTATCTGCCGCTGGTGAATGTCACGGTGCTGAGCTACACGACACCGCTTTTCACCATCATGCTGGCCGCGCTGCTTTTGCGCGAAAAAGTGCGGATATATCGCTGGTCCGCCGTGCTGACGGGCTTCATCGGCGTCTTCATCACGCTCTCACCCAACCCGGTGTTTGACGCCGTGTCAGGCCCTACCCAGATCGACAGCATTGCGATGATCGGAACGGCGCTGGCGCTGACCGGTGCGCTTTGCGCGGCCTTTTCCTCCATCGCCGTCCGCCACCTGAACAGCATCGAAAAGCCGTCGCGCATCGTGCTCATCTATACGCTGACGGGTGTCGTCGCCGGCTTCGCCACGCTTGGATTTGGATGGAAGATGCCGGATTTCAACCAGTTTCTGCTGCTCGCCGGCGGCGGGCTTGCCGGCGGCATCGGCCAGATCACCATGACGCTCAGCCTGCGCCATGCCCAGGCCTCCCTGCTGGCGCCGTTCGATTACACGACGATGATCTGGGCGATCGCCCTCGGTTATCTCTTCATGGCCGAAGTGCCGACAGGTGCGACTATCATAGGCGCTTTGACGGTCATCGCCGCCGGGCTGTTCGCCATGTGGCGCGAAAACCGGCTGACGAAACAGGCCGTCAGGGAGCCGACAAGGTAAGCTCATCGGTAAGGCGCTTTTTGTGCAGCCGCCTTTCCCGCCACAACGTGAACAAGCCGGCGGCAACCACGATCGAGGCGCCGAGAATGGTCGTCAGGGCCGGAACCTGATCCATGAAGGTATATCCGATCAGCAGCGCCCAGATCATCGTCGTGTAATCGAACGGCGCCAGCAGTGAAGCCTCGGCATAACGCAGGCTCAGCGTCACCAGTATCTGCGCGATCCCGCCAATGAGACCGGTACCGATCAGCAGGGTCCATTGCCACGCGGTCGGCATTGTCCAGCCCATGCCGATACTGGCAAAACCGATGACTGTTGTGAGCAGTGTGAAATAGAAAATGATCGCACCGGTATTTTCCGTCTGCGTCAGATGCCGGATCTGGATCATCGATATCGCAGAGAAAAAAGCCGCTGCCAGACCGAACAGACCACCGAGCATGGCGACACCCGAACCGGAGGCGACATCCGAAACATCGAAGGAAAAATGCGGCGACAGGATAAGCACGATGCCGCACAGCCCGAAGACCACCGCCGTCCAGCGATAAATCCTCACGACCTCCTTCAGAAGAAAGACCGCCAGAATGACGGTAAAAAGTGGCGTGGCATAGCTGATGGCCGTCGCATCAGCGAGCGGAATGTAAGCCAGCGCCAGATAGCTGAAGACCATGCCGCCGGTTCCGGAAAAACTCCTCACCAGATGCCCGCCAATGTGGCTGGTCGCCACCTGTTTCCGAAATCCTCCCTGCACGGCCATCCACAGACAGAGCGGTAGCATGGCCACCGCCGACCTGAAAAAAACGACCTGCCCGATGGGTATTTCACCCCTGAGACCGCTGATGCAGGCGCCCATCAGCACAAGAGCGAGCGCTGCAGAGATTTTGAGGAGAATGCCTTTGCGGGAATCCATGGTTCGTTCCTTCGGACGTCTTCGAACCGTTTCACCACGCGGCGGCGGGATATCAAACCTCAAACCCGTGTCCATAGAAACTTCGTCTGACCCCATCAATCCCGCCTCCATGGTAGCTGTTGCTGATGGACAGGGTGCGGATTCCGCTCCGCTTGCCTGCCGCCGTGGGGACAAAAAAGACGTTGGAAACCAATATGGATCTGGAAAAGATCAAGAAACTGATCGAGTTTGTCGGCTCTTCGCGAGTGTCCGAATTGACCGTGAGCCAGGAGGGAACCACGGTCCGGATCATTCGCGAAAACAATGCCGTTTCACAGCACGCGACATCATCGCAGCCCCGCACCATTCCGTTGGCGGAAGCGGCACCCGACGAGGCACCCCGCGCCGAAGAACAGGCACCGGCATCCGCCACAGCGGCACCGGCGCCCTCCGGCATCGTCGCGGCACCCTCATTCGGTCTTTTCCACCGCGCTCCGAGCCCGGGCTCGGCACCCTTCGCTGAAGCCGGAGACGAGGTTAGGGAAGGGCAGGAACTCTTCATCATCGAAGCGATGAAAGTGTTCAACACCGTGAGAGCCGAACGAAGCGGCAGGATCGCCAGATTCATCGCCAATGACGGCGAAGACGTCGAACTTGGACAGCCAGTGCTGGAGTTCGAATGATGGATGCAACACTTCCAAAGGAAGGAGCCGGGCAAAGGGCATTCGACAGCGTCCTCATCGCCAATCGCGGCGAAATCGCACTCCGCGTGCAGCGCGCCTGCCGTGAACTCGGCCTGAAGACCATCATGGTCTATTCGGAAGCGGACAAGGATGCGGATTATCTGAAGGCGGCCGATACCGCCATCTGCATCGGCCCGGCTTCTCCCGGCCAGAGCTATCTCAACGTGCCGGCTATCCTGCTTGCCATGAAGCTGACGGGCGCAGGCGCTGTTCATCCCGGTTATGGTTTTCTCTCCGAAAGGGCATCGTTTTCGGAAGCGGTTGAGGAAGCGGGCGCGGTTTTCATCGGCCCACGTGCCGACGCCATCCGCACCATGGGCGACAAGATCGCGGCAAAACGGGCGATGATGGAGGCCGGCGTGCCCTGCGTTCCCGGCCCCGATTCCGCCCTGCCGGATGACATGGCGGAGGTTTCGAAAATCGCCACTGAGATCGGCTATCCCGTCATCGTCAAGGCAGCCGGCGGCGGCGGTGGACGTGGCATGCGCGTCGTTCATGATGCCTCCACCCTTCACGACGCCGTTCTCGTTACGCGCGAAGAGGCAAGCCGCGCCTTCGGAACGCCGGAACTCTATATCGAAAAATTCCTCGAACATCCTCGCCATGTCGAAATTCAGGTTCTCTGCGATGGTCAGGGCGGCGGCGTCTGGGTTGGCCTGCGCGATTGCTCGATGCAGCGCCGGCACCAGAAAGTCGTCGAGGAAGGTCCGGCCATCGGCATCCCGCCTGATGTTGCGGCCTTTGTCGGCAATCGCTGCGTTGAAGCGTGCCGCCAGATCGGTTATCGCGGCGTCGGCACCTTCGAGTTTCTTTATGAAAACGGCGAATTCTACTTTATCGAGATGAACACCCGTCTGCAGGTCGAACATCCGGTCACGGAAATGACCTCGGGCGTGGATCTGGTGCGCCAGCAGCTTCTCGTCGCTCTCGGCTATCCGCTGGAAATTTCGCAGGAGGACATCGTCTGCGAGGGACACTCGATCGAGTGCCGTATCAATGCCGAAGATCCCTACAGTTTCATTCCCTGCCCCGGTCTGATCACGGCTCTCCACTTGCCGGGCGGCCCCGGCGTGCGGGTCGATACCCATGTAACAGCGGGCTATCGGGTTTCCGCCCATTACGATTCGCTGATCGCCAAGCTCATCGTCCATGCGCCGACGCGCGAACAGGCGATCATGCGCATGCGCCGCGTGCTTGGCGAAATACGCATCGAAGGCGTCTCCACCAACCTGCCGCTGCATCGGGAAATATTGGAAGACCCGGCCTTCTCCGAAGGCGGCACTGACATCCATTACCTCGAACACTGGCTTGCAGCGCGGAGTTCAAAATGAAGCGACAGTCTGTTTCGATATCCCGCTACAGCGAGCCTGGCATCATTGCCGATCTTGCCGCTTACCTTGAGCGCAACAACGTATCCGCCATCGAAATAGAGACGCCGGATGGGTCACTGAAGATCGTCGCCATGGCAGGGGGCCAGGCTCCTGCCGCACCGCGCCCCGCCGAGACGGCCAAGGCGCCGGCAAAGACCGGAGACATCCTTGCCCGCGCACCGATTGCCGGCATCTTCACCCCAGCGCATCCGCAGCGCCCCGACAGCCCGATCCAGACAGGAAAATCGGTAGTGAATGGCGAAATCGTTGCATTCGTGACAGTCGGACCCGTGATCGTTCCGGTGATCGCCGACAAAGCCGGCACCGTCACCGAAGTGGTGGCAGAAGCCCGTGCGCTTGTCGGATATGGCTCCACCCTTCTCAGGACCGAAGCATGATGGTGACGTCAATGAGCAACCTCCCGCTGAAAACGCCCCACCTTTCCCCCGCTCATCTGGGCCTGCCGAAAATCTCGATGATCGGCAACAAGACCTTTCTGATCGAAGCGCCCGGCGAGCTGGACCTGCCTGCACAGCGGCGCATCTGGGCGCTGACACGCGCGCTGAAGGACCGCCCCGATGTGCTGGAACTGATACCCGGCATGACCAACCTCCTGATCGTGCTGCGCGGCACGCCCGATGATGCCGGGTGTTTGCAGGATGAACTTCTCGATATCTGGCAAAGAACCGCGGAACTCGATCTTCTCGGCAAGACCATCGAGGTGCCGACGACCTATGGCGGCGAGCACGCCATCGATCTTGCCGCGATCTGCGATTATTCAGGCCTATCGGACAAGGAAGTCGTGCGCCTGCACTTCGAGCAGACCTATACGGTTTTCGCCGTCGGCAGCGCGCCGGGCTTTGGTTATCTCGGCGGTCTCGATCCACGCATTTTCATGCCACGCAAAAAAGTCCCGTCGCTGCGCATGCTGAAAGGCATGGTGACGATCGGCGGTATGCAGTCTGGCATCTCGGTCCTGACCGGGCCTAATGGCTGGAATTCGCTGGGTTTCACCGAAATCACCATGTTCGACGCCGCGGCCGAGCAGCCGGCGGTGCTTGCGCCCGGCGACCGGGTTCGTTTCCTTCCTGAAAGGATCGAACTATGATCCATATTCTTGCCTGCGGACCGCTGAACACCGTCCAGGATCTTGGCCGCGCGGGTTACCGCAATATCGGCATCACCGCCACGGGCGCGATGGATCCCATTGCGCTCAGGGTCGGCAATATCCTCGTCGGCAACGGCGAAGACGCCGCCGCGATTGAAATCCAGACCTTCCCTTTCCGCATCGAGTTCGAAGAGGCACTGACCTTCGCCGTGACCGGCGCAGATTGCGCGGCACGGCTTGATGGTGCGGATCTGCCACCCTACTGGTGCACTCGGGCTGAAAAAGGTCAAATACTCGAGCTTTCGACACCGCAGAAGAATGCGCGTGCCTATCTCTGCCTTCAGGGCGGCATCGACGTTCCGGTGGTGATGGGATCGCGCAGCACCTCGCTTCGCGGTTCCTTCGGCGGCCACGAAGGACGCCATCTCGCGACCGGCGACAGGCTTGCCGTTCTGCCATCCGAGGCCTCGCCGCTGCCCTCAAACGGTCTTGGTGTCATGGCGCTTGCCGATGCGATGCCGGACATGTTTCCGGTGTCCGACAATGGCGAATTGCTGCTGAGAGCCATTCCGGCCGCCGAACACGATCTTTTCGGCGAAGGCGCCGAACGTTTCTGGTCGGAGGCCTGGAAAATCACCTCACAGAGCGACCGCACCGGTTACCGGCTTGCCGGAACGCCGATGACACTTTCGGCCCCGGTGGAGCTGCGTTCTTACGGCGTCATTCCCGGGGTGGTTCAGGTGCCGCCAAGCGGCGAGCCGATCATCCAGATGAGCGACGCCAATACGGCCGGCGGTTATCCCAAGATGGCCGGCATCATCGACAGCGATCTGTGGCGGCTCGGACAGGCGCGCATCGGCAGCCGCATCCGCTTCGTGCAGGCGACGGTGCGTGAGGCGCTGGAAGTCGAACAGGCGATCGACGCCTATTTCGCGGATATCCGCAAGACCCTGCCGCTGGTCACCGCCGCACTCGGCACGCTCGCAAAACGATAATCCTGAAAAACAAGGAGAGGGACCATGAAGATCGATGTTAATTCCGATATGGGCGAAGGTTTCGGCGTCTATAAGGTCTGCGACGACGAGAAACTTATGGAAGTCGTCTCTTCGGCAAATATCGCCTGCGGATTCCATGCGGGCGATCCGGAAATGATGGCGCGCATGGTGCGTCTGGCCAAACAGAACGGCGTCGGCGTCGGCGCGCATCCGGGCCTTGCCGACCGTCTCGGCTTTGGCCGCCGCGAAATTCCCGTCGACGCGGAAGAAATGGAACAGCAGGTTCTCTACCAGCTCGGCGCGCTATCGGCGATTGTGAGGGCGCAGGATGTCGCGCTTTCTCACATCAGCTTCCATGCTGCCATGGGCAACATGATCAACCGCGACGCGGCCCTTGCCGAACGGATCATGAAAAAGATCAAAGCGGTTGATCCCAATCTCATCGTCTTTTCGATGCCGGACATGCTGATCGAAAAGGCCGCGCTGGATTGCGGGCTGAAGGTGCTCAATCTTTTCCTCGCCGACCGGGCCTATGATGTGAAGGGGCAGCTCGTGCCGCGCAAGCTGCCCAATTCCGTCATCAAGGAAGAGACGAAAGTGCGCGCGCGCGTGCGCCAGTTTCTGGAAAAAGGCACCGTCACGACAATCGAGGGCGAGATCATCCCCGTTCGCGCCAGATCGATCCTCGTTCACAGCGATACACCCGGTTCGCTGGAGCTTGCTCGCACGGTGCGCAGCGAAGTGGAAGCCTGCGGGGGCAGCGTCGTTCCGGCCCGCGAAGTAGTCGTCTGAGGGCGGCCCGCTTTCCTCTTATCATTGACAATCAAACAATTACGGCACCGTGCATCATTTCTGGAGCACGGTGCCATTACATTTTCAGGTATTTTTCGTCGGCCGAACCGGTGAACCGATCCGGCAGAGGAAGTATCAATTCAGCTGGATCACGTGATTGCTGTCGTTTGTCCAGCTCAGTTTCACCCGGTCGCCGTCCACGCTGACGGCATTGGTGAACCCTTCCGTCTGGGTCTGCCTGTAGGCGATCATCGGCTCGCCACTATCCAGCCGCAGGTAGTAGTGCAGCATAAAACCGCGATAGACGACCTGCTCCACTTTTGCCGTCGTGGAATTGCTGGCGTTTTCACCCGCGTCGGCCGCAAGCGGCGAAACCGAGATCGCCTCCGGGCGAACCGTGACAACAACCTTGTCGCCCTGGACCGTACCCATGTCATCCACATCCAGCCGCACCCCGGCACCGGTCACAAGCCGTGCGGCGCGACCGTTGCGTTCCACCACACTCGCCTCGAAGAAGTTCGAGGCGCCGATGAAGCCGGCAACGAAGCGCGTCAGCGGCTTCTGGTAGATTTCACCTGCCGGCGCGATCTGCTCGAGATTGCCGTCCCGCATCACGGCGATCTGGTCCGCCATGGTCAGGGCCTCGTCCTGATCATGCGTCACCATGATGGTGGTGAGGCCAAGCCGCTGCTGCAGGCTGCGGATTTCAACCTGCATGCTTTCCCGAAGGCCTTTGTCGAGCGCCCCAAGCGGCTCGTCCAGCAGCAGCATCGAAGGTTCGATCACCAGAGCGCGCGCCAGTGCGACACGCTGCTGCTGGCCGCCGGAAAGCTGCGCCGGCAGCCGGTCGCCGAAGGCGTGCAGCTGAACGAGATCGAGCGCCTGCTTCACACGCCCTTCCCGATCGGCCTTGGAAACGCCCCGCATCTCGAGACCGAAGGCGACGTTTTCGGCAACGGTCATATGGGGAAACAGGGCGTAGTTCTGAAACAGCATACCGACATTGCGGCGATGAACCGGGGTGCGCGTGGTCGGCTTGCCGCCGACCACGATTTCACCCGAGGTGGGATCGACGAGCCCCGCAATCATGCGAAGGCAGGTCGTTTTCCCGCATCCGCTCGGACCGAGAAGCGCCAGGATTTCCCCTGCCTTGACGGTAAGCGAAACATCATCGACGGCAACGACCTGACCGCTGTAATGCTTGGTCAGTCTTTCCAGGCGGACTTCTACGGATTTCATCTGCGTTCCCTCAGCCGTTAAAGGTCTGGTTGTATTTTTCGAGCCACTGCGCGCGGCGCGGAATGATGTATTTCCAGTCCGGCGTGAAGAGGTTCAGCGATTCCATCTTCGCTTCCGGATAGGCAAGGAATTTCGCCGTATCCGCGCCGAACTCGATGCCCTTGACGGAGGGGGCGCTGAGCGTGGCTTCAGACAGCATCTTCTGCACGCCGGGGTCGAGGATGCGGTTGATATAGGCGAGAGCGAGATCGCGGTGCGGCCCGCCCTTGACCAGCGCGATGGAGTTGATGCCGGTGAAAGCGCCTTCCTTCGGGAAGGTCATGTCCAGCGGCACGCCCTTTTTGGTGTGTGGATAAACGGCCTTGGAATATTCGATGCCGCCGAAATCCGCCTGGCCCTGCGCAACCATCATGGTCTGCGCTTCCGCATCATAGATGGAAAGGACGTTCGGCTTCAGGTCGGCAAGTTTCGCCCAGCCTGCATCGGTGGCATATTGCGCTTCTTTCAGCGGTTTGCCGGTCGCAAGTGCGGCCGCCACCATCAGCATCAGAACGCTCTGGGTATTCTTCGGCGTATTCAGAAGCATCCGGCGGGCATATTTCTTGTCGAACATCTGTTCGTAACTTTCGAACGGCTTGCCCGTTGTCGGATTGTAGAACAGGCCGGCAATCGAAATTGCAAAACCGACGCCGAAATTGTCTTCGAAAAGATAACGGGAATAGACGTTCTTGAGGTTGGGGATTTCGTCGATCGGCAATTGCTCGATCAGGCCTTCCTCCTTGGCCTGGGGAACGCCGACATCGTCCATCGACATCACGCTATATTGCGGATTTTCGCGGGTGGCGCGCAGCGTGGCGATATTGGCAAGCGTTGCGCCTTCAGTCGTCAGGACCCGGCACTTATATTCCTTTTCGAAGGCCGGGATCACTTCCTTCTTGATCAGCCCGCCCTGTGCCGAATTATAGACGCCGACATACATGGTGCGGTCCTGCGCGGAAGCCGCGGTATAAAAATAGGGTGTGGCGAGCGCGCCTGCGGTGACTGTGAGGAAACTGCGCCGTTTCATGATGATGGTCTTGTCTGTCATTTCCGGTACCCCTCTTGTTGTTGATTTACATTGCCATTGCCCGGCGCAGACCAACCAGCCTGTCGAGGACGAGCACGACGGTAACCGCCAGAACGATGATGATGGTGGACATGGTCGCGACCGAAGGATCAAAGACCGTACCGATCTGGCGATAGAGAACGATGGGCACGGGCAGGTTCGCGGAATCGGCCAGCCACATCGAAACGGGATAATTGTCAAAAGAAACCATGAAGCAGAAGATCGAGCCGGAGGCGACACCGGGCGCGATCTGCGGAAAGATCACCCGCGTGAAGGTTTTCCAGCGGGTGGCGCCAAGCGTGCGCGCCGCTTCCTCGAGGCTGACATTGACGAGCTGGAGGCTGGTCAGCACCGTGCGGATCACATAGGGCGACGTCACCACGGTATGGGCGATGAGAAGCTTCAGCTTGGTATCCATCCAGCCGTAGCCGGAAAAGAGCTGCAGCAGCGCAAGGCCGGTCACCAGCACGGGAAAGATCAGCGGCGAAAGCAGTAGCCCCTTCATCAGCGAGCGGCCGATGAATTTACCCCGGGAGAGCGCGAAGGCTGCGGGAACGCCAAGTGCCAGCGACAGAATGGTGGTCGCCACCGCAAGCGCCGCACTGAAGGTGAGGCCGGCGGTGAATTCCTCGTTCTGCATTACCGCCGCATACCAGCGGAAGGTGAAACCCTGCGGCGGGAAGGTGACGAAATAGCTGTCGGAAAACGAGATGGCGACGACAAGGACGATCGGAGCCAGAATGAAGACCATCATGGCAGCGGTGATCGCATAAAGGACGATGGCGGGTGTGCCGGTCAGCTTGTTGTTCATGATGCACTTGCCTTGATACGACGCCCGCCGAGCAACCTCATCGAGACGGCGTTGATCAGAATGACGATGAAGACGAGGATGGTGGCGATGGTGGCGCCGAACGGCCAGTCATAGACCGCGAGAACCTGCTGTTCGACCATGTTGCCGAGCATTTGCGAGCCGGGACCGCCGATCAAAGCGGGAATGACATAGGATGCGGAGGCGAGCGAGAACACCAGCGTGAAACCCGCCACGAGGCCGGGAAGGCTGAGCGGGAAAGTGATCCGCAGGAAAACTTTCCACGCGGGCGCACCGAGCGTGCGGGCGGCCTGCTGCAGATTCGGATCAATCTTGCCAAGCGCGGACGACAGCGGCAGCACCATCATCGGGAAGAAGATGTGCAGAGAGCCGATGATGACGGCGGCGTCCGAAAAAAGCAGCGTCAACGGGCTATCTATGATGCCCAGATTCATCAGGATGTAGTTCAAGAGACCGGTCGGACCATTGCCCAGAATGAGCTGCCAGCCGTAAGCGCGAACCACGACGCTGACGGCCAGCGGTGCGATGACGATCAGCGTGATGATGCGGGTCGTGACGATATTGCCGCGCACGAGAACGGTCGCGACCGGATAGGCGAGTATAGCCGCGAGAGCCGAAGTGATCAGGCTGATGCGGATCGTCGCCCAGAGCACTTTCTGGTAAAGATCGACCTCGAAAAACCTCACATAGTGTGCAAACGTGAAGGGGGCACCGATCAACCCCTGCGAGTTCTGCGTCATGACGCTGAAGGTCATCAACCGAATTGCCGGCCAGAAGAAAAAGATCGTGAGAAAGATCAGAAGCGGCAGGATGAGTATGCCGGGCGAAAACAGCCGGCGCTCGATGGCTTTCCAGCCGGAAACTCCACGGCGTGGCGGGGCATGTGGTTCCATGATCGCAATATCCGACATCTATACTCCCGTCGCGTTGAATACGGCACGAGGCATCGCGTTGAGCCGAACGAAATCGTCCAGGCCCTATGACTAGAATTTGCTGGGTGTGCTCCCTGTCGAGGTATCCGGTCTTTTGCCGGCCCCTGTCGCATGTTTCTGCATTTTCGCGCCGGTTACCTCTTTGGGTAATATTGTCCGATGCGTCGTTCCCTTGTTGTTGTCAGGAGCTTAGGGGCTAAGCCGACGCGCTGCATAATAGTTTATTGCTCTTAGGTCATCGCATACGAGTATGGACCTGCGCCCTCTCAGAGCGATGCATCAAAATCCCGTATGACCTCACATCGAAGTCGTATTGGGGAAACGGCGGAAATTTCCCGTAACCTCTTTGTCATGCACTGGCACCACGAAGATGCCTGCCTTCACCGTTACAATCGGAAATGATCCATGCCCGCTATCGCCCAACGCCTCAACAACGTCACCGTTTCAGCCTCGCTTGCCATGACCCAGAAAGCCCGCGACCTCGCGGCTCAGGGCATCAAGGTCATCAGCCTGTCGTCCGGCGAGCCGGATTTCCCGACCCCTGCCCACGCGGTTGAAGCGGCGCACGCGGCCGCCGTTGCCGGCGATACGAAATATCCGCCCGCCGACGGAACGCCTGCCCTGCGCGCCGCCATCCAGCGGAAGTTCAAGCGTGATAACAATCTCGACTACGATCCAAGCCAGATTCTGGTGGCGGGCGGCGGCAAGCAGATCATCTTCAACGCCATCATGGCCACCTGCGACCCAGGCGACGAAGTCGTCATCCCCGCGCCGTCCTGGATCAGCTATGCCGATATCGTCAAGTTTTCGGGCGCCGTGCCGGTGCCGGTGGTTTGCCCCGAAAATAACGGTTTCCGCCTGCGGGCCGAAGATCTCGAAGCCGCCATCACCCCGAAAACCAAATGGCTGCTTTTCAACTTCCCAAACAACCCCACCGGCGCCGCCTGCTCGCGAGCGGAAATGAAAGAGATCGCCGAAGTCATGCTGCGGCATCCGCATGTCTGGATCATGACTGACGACATGTATGAACATCTGATCTATGACGACTTCGAATTCTGCACCATCGCCGAAGTCGAACCGCGGCTCTATGATCGGGTTCTGACCGTCAACGGCGCATCGAAAGCCTATGCCATGACCGGCTGGCGTCTCGGCTTCTGCGGCGGCCCGAAGGACCTCATCAAGGCCATCAGCAACGTCAACACCCAGAACAGCGGCGGTGTCGCAACCATCGTACAGGCTGCCGCCGTCGCGGTTCTCGACGGCCCGCAGGATCTGCTGAAGGAACGCGCCGATATCTACAAGACGCGCCGCGATTTCGTGCTCGACAAGCTCGCCGAAATCGACGGCATCCGCTGCCACAAGCCGGAAGGCGCCTTCTATATCTTCCCGAACATTGGGGCGCTGATCGGCAAGACGACAAAGGGCGGCAAGAAGATCGAGAACGACACCGATTTCGTCATGGCGCTTCTCGCCGAACATCACGTTGCGACTGTGCAGGGTGCGGCCTATGGCTTGAGCCCCTTCTTCCGGCTTTCTTATGCCACCAGCATGGAGAACCTGGCCGAAGGCTGCGCCCGCATCGCCGAATTCTGCAATGGAATGAAATAGGGAGAGCAGCATGTTGGGAGGAAGTGGCCGTGTCATCATGGTTTCCGGCGCATCGCGAGGCCTTGGCCTTGCGATCGCCAAGAGGCTTCACGAAGCCGGTTTCACCGTCGCGGCGGGAGCGCGAAATCCGGCCGCTGTTGCGGTAAAGGACGGGCTTTCGGCTGATCGATACGATGCGGAAGAGGCGGGCTCGGCCGAGGCCTGGGTTGAAGCCGTCGCAACAAGATATGGCCGGATCGACGGTCTGGTAAATTGCGCCGGCATCAACCCGAAGGTCCGGGTCATGGATGCGGGCGAAGAAAGCCTCGACCAGATGTGGCGCATCAACGTCAAGGGGCCCCTGAGGGTAACACGCGCCGCCATTCCCCATCTCGTCAAGTCCGGAAAGGGCAGGGTCATAAATGTCGCCTCGCTGGCGGGACGCCGCGTTGGCTCCAATGTCGGTTATGCAATGACGAAATTCGCCGTCGTCGCCCTCACCCACGGCATCCGCCAGGAATTATGGGACAGCGGCGTGCGCGCCACCGCCCTCTGCCCAGGTTACATCGCGACCGACATGACAGCAGGCGAAACGGAAGTCAGCCGCGAGGATATGACCCAGCCGGAGGATCTCGCTGAAATGGTGCAAACCCTGCTTTGCCTGCCGAACAACCTTTCGGTGGCCGAACTACTGGTGAATTGCCGCAAGGAATCAATGCTTTAATCTTTTCTGCGCGGTGCAGAATGACTGTGCCGCGCGTAGTTTTAAAACCGGCCTGACCCTTTTATTTCAGGGTCTCCGCCAGTTGCAGCAATATCTCCTTGACGGCCAGCGCAGGCTCGGAGAGCGGCGTATTGTCCGATACGCAGAAGGACAGCGTTTCCTCGATCATCGGGCTGGCGATCTGCCTTACAACGATTTCCTCATTGGATTCCGCCACGATACGATCGGCGATGGCCTTGGGCGTTATGGTCGCGCCAAGCCCGGCATCCACGCCGCGCGCGATGGTTCTTACCGATTCCAGCTCCGCCATGACGATCAGATCCTTGCGGCTGCGGGTGAAAGCGAGATTGATGGCGCGGCGTACGAAATTATAGGTCGGCGGTAGAAGGAAGGGCAGAAACGCCAGATCCGCCACCGTGATCGGCGCGTCACCCGGTTCCACGCCGAAGCTGCGATGCACGACCAGCACGAATTCCTCACGCAACAGCGGCGTGAACTTGACGCCCCTGATCGGCCCGGTGCCGTGAATCAGGCCCATTTCCAAACGGCCATTCATGATCATCTGGCTATAGGGCTGGCTGACGCTTTCCGTGATGTGCAGCAGAATGCCGGGATGAAGCCGCTTGGTTTCTTCCATCAGACGCAGCGAGAGCGTGGCGGCGCTGCTGAAAGGCGCAAGCCCCACCGACACCTTGCCGGAAAGCACCGCGCCCGCTTCCAGCGCCTCCGCCTGCGCCTGCTCCATCTGTCGCAGAATGACCTGCGCATGCCTGTAGACGACCTTGCCGGCATCGGTCATGACCACGCCCTGCTGGCTTCGGGTCAGCAGTTTCTGGCGGAAATGCTCCTCGATACTCGCCAGTTGCTGGCTAAGCGCCGGCTGGGCAATATGCAGCACATCGGCCGCCCTGGTTATGCTACCCATGTCGACAATCGTGATAAACGATTTCAGGCGCCTGATATCCATCTGCTGTTGATCATCCCATTACTGCTTGCAGGAATAAGATGCTCAATTTGCAGACAAAGTCCATCTTCCATTTCCCCGCCGGCCCCAACAGCGCCGATGGCGAAGGCGTCCAATCAGGCCGCCCTGAGAGAACCCCGATGGACACCCGTTCCCTGACCGAGTTCGAACTGGCCGAGCAGCCGGTTCAGCGCATCGACCTCTGTTGCCAGGGTGTGGCTTGCGGCAGTCATCTCCTCGACCATTGCCGCATTTTTCTGCGTGTCCTGATCCATCTGGTTGACGGCAACGTTGATCTGTTGGAGGCCGGACGACTGTTCCTGCGCGGATTCCACGATCGCGGCGACGTGCTGGTTGATCTCCTGCACTTCGGCAACGATGACATCGAGCGCCTTGCCGGTGTCGCCGACAAGATGCACGCCGTCTTCGACCTGCTGGTTCGACTTTGTGATCAGCGACTTGATTTCCTTCGCCGCGGCGGCGGAGCGTTGGGCAAGCTCACGCACTTCCTGCGCCACCACGGCAAAACCCTTGCCCGCCTCTCCGGCACGCGCCGCTTCCACCCCGGCATTCAACGCCAGCAAATTCGTCTGGAAGGCGATCTCGTCGATCACGCCGATGATGCTGGAAATCTCGTTTGACGATTTCTCTATCCGCTCCATCGCCAGCACGGCCTGCCGTACGACCTCACCCGACCGTTCCGCGCCGATGCGCGTGCGGGAAACGAGCCGGCCCGCCTCATGTGCACGGTTCGCGGCGTCCTTTACCGTTATCGTGATCTCCTCAAGGGCGGCAGCGGTTTCTTCAACGGCCGCCGCCTGCTGCTCCGTTCGCCGCGCCAGATCATCGGACGCCGCCTTGATTTCATTGGCGCCGGCATCGATGCCAGAGGCATTTTCCGATACCCGCAGAAGCGCGTCCTGCAATTTCCCGGCCGAGCCGTTGAAGTCGCTCCGCACCGCATCGAGCTGCTCGACAAAGGGATCGTCTATTCGACAGGACACATCGCCGTCGGCGAGCTTTGCCAGCGCATAGGCCAGGCTGTCGACGGCAAAGCGGATGCTGCTCGCCTCATCGGCGGCCCTGCGTTCCCGGACCGTGCGCTCTTCTTCGCCAAGCGCGCGGTTGCTCTCCGCCTGCTGTTCCAGCGAGGCCTTTTGTCGATTGTTTTCGCGCAGAACGTCAAGCGAGCGGGCAAGATCGCCGATCTCGTCCCTTGTCTCGATATCCTTCAGTGTCAGCTGAAGATTTCCCTGCGCAATCTGGGCGGTCTCATCGATGATGTTGGCGATGCGCCCGATGAACCGCCGCGCGATGAACCATCCCGCCAGCGCCAGCAGCACGGTGGCCGTCACGATCGTCACAGCGGCGTCACGCATCATCGCATGCAGCTGCGCAAGCACTGTTTCTTCCGGCACCGAGATGATTGCGTACCATTTCATGTCCTGGGTAAGCATGACGGGCAAGGCGATGGCGAAGGACTTCGTTCCGTCCTGTGTGGTAATCTCCCGCTCCGCACCGGGATTTGCAATCAGCTGATCCCAGCCAGCGGTCTGCGCACCGCCATCCGCAAGGCTTTTTCCCATGATCGCCGCATCCGGGTGGCTGATGATCTTGCCGCCGCCGCTGACGAGACTGACGAAACCCGTTCCCATGGGCCGCACGGTCGAAAGCGCCTTGCCTGTTTCATCAAGCGACAGGTCGAGGCCAGCAACGCCCAGAGGTTTGCCATCGACCATAACCGGCTTGGCGATAGAGGTGATCAGAACCTCCTTGCCGTCGATTGCATAAGAATAGGGTTCGATGACGACCGTTTTCTTCAGGGTAAAGGGCAATTGATAATAATCGCCCGGGCCTGCGGTGGCATAGTCGGTCAAAGCGGTATTGCTTATTTTGCCGCCGCTGCGTACCCAATAGGGTATGTACCGGCCGGTCGCGTCATGGCCTTCCCTGTTGGCGAAATCCGCGTCCTTACCGTCAAACGCATTGGGCTCCCATCCGGTCCAGAGGCCAAGGATATCGGGGTTATTGGCCAGCATCTGGTGAATGATCTGATCGGCCTTGCCCCGGTCGGCATCACCTGACTGTTTCATCGATTCCAGAACGGAGGCGAGGCTGTTGACGATGTGAATGGTACCGCCGATATTCTTTTCGGTCACTAGCGCTTCGGCATGGGCGATCTGCCGCATACGCTCGAGATTGTTGGCCCTGGTATCCTCCATGGACCGATAAAACAGCACGGCCGAAGCCGCGATCGTCGCAAAGACACCACATGCGGCAACCGCAAAAATATTCCGGCCCGTAACACCTTCGGAAGTTTGCGTTGCAAGAGGCTTTGACCAGTTGCGTAGCCCCAA
>NZ_JARVRC010000004.1:0-452608 GCF_030209895.1 Agrobacterium sp. CFBP2214
CGTCAGGCTCATAACCTGAAGGCCGCAGGTTCAAATCCTGCCCCCGCAACCAAATTAGCCCGCTTCATGCGGGCTCTTTTGTTGTCAACGGAAGATTTACGCCACGCTATCCAACAATAGCCGAGGACTATCATCCGGCGCGCCGCAATAACACATTGGCGGTGGCTCCTCCGACTCGGAGGACTTCAGGCTTCGACAGGTTCGCTGACATCATCCAGGAGAAAGTGCACGATCACATAGCGCGTCGTGTATTTCTGACCGCTATCGGAGACGCTCTCGACGCTGCCGCCGTCGGAGGGATGCCATTTCTGATAGTGGGGGTTGTTGGTAATCAGCGTGATCGCCTTGCCCGAGAAGCTGCCATTCAGCCGATAGCGGGCCTCTGCCAGGCTCCAGATCTTCTCAAAATCCTCCTGGCTGATCCGGACTTTCAAGGCTTTTCTGGAGGTGGCTTTTCCAGGCGAGCCATCGTCGCTTGCCGCCGGTGGAACATGCAGGTCAACCTCTTCCGCACCATCAAGCAGAAAGGCAAATTCGTCTGGCCACATCCGTCTCACGTATCGCTCCTCCCAAAGCTTACCGCCCCACAGCACAATCATGATAGCGCGTCCGCCGCGAGAGGCAATGGCGGAAATGTACCTGCGTTTCGAATGCCCGGAACTTGAAATTGGCCGGGAGATCGTGCTTGTTCACGATCAGCAGGGCGTGTTTGCGTCCACCGTCAGTTGAGAACTGCATCGAGGAGTAAGGCATGAAGAAGCTCATCAACGATCCAGCCACCGTTGTGCGGGACATGCTTGAAGGGGTGGTGGCGCTTAGCCCTGCGACGGTCCTGCTAGCAGATGAGAATGTTGTGATCCGGTCTGGTCTTCCGGAAACGGAAAAGCGGAAGGTGGCGGTCCTGTCGGGTGGAGGCAGTGGACACGAGCCAGCCCATGCCGGCTATGTCGGTGCGGGCATGCTGACCGTGGCGGTGGCAGGCGATGTCTTCACTTCGCCCAGCACCGATGCGGTTCTTGCCGGTATCAAGGCTGCAGCCGGCCCCGCCGGCGCTCTGGTTATCGTCAAGAATTATACGGGCGACCGGCTGAATTTCGGATTGGCGGCCGAGCTGGCAAGGGCTGAAGGAATTCCGGTCGAGATCGTGGTCGTTGCCGATGACGTCGCGTTGAAGGACACGGTTCCGGCCGATCGCCGCCGGGGTATTGCAGGTACGGTACTGGTTCACAAGGTCGCAGGCGCTGCCGCGGAGCAGGGACTTCCCCTTCAGGCGGTGGCCCGGATCGCGCGGGAAGCCGCCGAAAAATTGTCCTCCATGGGAGTATCGCTGGGTTCCTGCACCCTCCCTGCTGTCGGCAGGCCGGGCTTCGTCCTTGGCGAAGCTGAAATCGAGGTCGGGCTCGGAATCCATGGCGAGCAGGGCGTGCGGCGGATGCCTGTCGCATCGGCGGACGAACTGGTGAAGCTGGTCCTCGAAACGATCGAAGCCGATGGCAGGCTGAAGAGCGGAGACCGGGTGACGCTTCTGGTCAACGGACTGGGATCAACGCCGCCGATGGAGCTTGCGATCGTGGCGCGATCAGCGGTCGCACGCCTGGAGGCGAAGGGCGTCGTGGTCGAGCGGGCCTGGGCAGGCACCTTCCTCTCCGCTCTCGACATGCCGGGCTTTTCCCTGTCCGTCATGCATGTGGACGATGCAACGCTGAGCCTCATGGATGCGCCAACCGATGCCGGTGCATGGCTGCGCGGCGGTGCGGTGAACCGCACGCGGGTCCTGCCTTCGGCAGGCGTCGAGAAGAGCGCGACTGCGGAAAACACGATAACGGCAGCCGGTGAGCGATTGCGTGCCGCCGCAGAATTGGTTGCCGGAGCCCTGATCGCCGCGGAGCCCAAGTTGACGCAGCTGGACAGTGTTACGGGCGACGGTGACCTCGGAACAAGCATGGTGCGGGGCGCCGAAGCAATCCTGGCGCTGCCCATGGAGAGCTTCGCAGATGTCTCCGGAGGATTGATGGCGATGGCAAACGCGATGCGCAAGGCAATCGGCGGAAGCTCTGGCCCCTTTTACGCCACGGGCCTGATGCGCGCCTCGCGCCATCTTGCCGGCATCGAAAAGCCGACGGCCCAGCAGATGGCGGAAGCATTCGTTGCAGCCGTTGCCGCGGTGTCTGAACTCGGTGGTGCGAGGCCGGGGGACCGCACGATGATAGATGCGCTTCATCCGGCGGCAGAAACCTTCCGGGATAAACTCGCAGGTGGAGCTTCGGCCGCGGAAGCCTGGCGATCCGCGGTGGCGGCAGGCGTTGCCGGCGCCGAGGCGACGGCCTCCATGAAGCCGAGGCTCGGGCGCGCGAGCTATCTTGGCGAGCGGGCTGTCGGACATCTCGATGCGGGAGCGGTCGCCGTCAGTATCTGGCTTGAAGCAATCAGGAACAATGAGCGCTGACGAGAGTGGGCCGGAACAGCCATGCCGTCGGCCGGACGCCCGTGAATATCTTGCGCCGGCTCCGCCGGCCTTGAAGCTCAGATACGCCGCGCCTTGATCGTGTTCATGACGAAGCTGGTCTCGATGGTGTCGACGCATTTCAGCTTTGCAATCTTGTCCTTGATGAAGCGCTCGTAATCCTCCAGCCCACCGCACATGACCTTGAGCATGTAATCCCTCGGACCCGTGACGAGATGACATTCGAGAACCTCGTCCCAGTCAAGAACGGCCGCCTCGAACATGCGGATTTCGTCATCGTGCTGACGGCTGAGGCGGATGGAGGCAAGGGCAGTCATCGTCCACCCCTCGATTGCCGGATCGATGATGGCGGAATATCCTTTGATCGCGCCTATCTCTTCCAGGCGTCGAAGCCGTCGCAGGCACGCCGATGCCGAAAGTCCGACTCGCTCGGCAAGTTCGTTGTTCGTGATCCGCGCATCGGCAGACAGTTCCTTGAGTATCCTGCTGTCGATCGGGTCTGCAATTTTCTGCGACATAAATGACCATTCTCCGCAATATATTGCTTAATGAGATAGTCCGACGCTTCAGAATGCAAGATATTTTGGTTTCACTGCGTGTAATCTGCAGGTAATTCAACGCCAGCTGAGGGATCATCGGAAATGACCGCGCCGCATCCATCCAAAACCCATATCGGCAACCACGCTCTCCATCCTGAAACCCAGATGCTCAATTATGGGTATGATCCAGAATTGTCGGAGGGCGCCGTAAAGCCTCCCGTGTTCCTGACATCGACCTTCGTCTTCAAATCGGCAGAAGACGGGCGCGACTTCTTCGACTACGTCTCCGGGCGCAAGGAGCCGCCGGAGGGCAGGGGCGCAGGCCTCGTCTATTCGCGTTTCAACCATCCGAACAGCGAGATTGTCGAGGATCGTCTTGCCGTTTACGAACGGACGGAGAGCTGCGCTCTCTTCTCCTCGGGCATGTCCGCCATTTCGACGACGCTTTTCGCCTTCGTCCGGCCGGGTGACACCGTGCTCCACTCCCAGCCCCTGTATGGCGGCACGGAGACGCTGCTGGCGAAGACCTTCCATAATTTCGGCGTCTCGGCAGTGGGTTTCGCCGACGGTGTCAGCGAGACCTCGGTGATATCAGCTGCAGAGGAGGCGATGGCGAAAGGCAGGGTGTCTGTCATCCTCATCGAGACCCCGGCCAATCCGACAAACAGCATTGTCGACGTCGCGATGATAGGCCGGGTTGCCGATGTTATCGGCGAAAAGCAGGGGCACAGGCCGATCATCGCCTGCGACAATACGCTTCTTGGGCCCGTATTCCAGCGACCCATCGAGCATGGCGCCGATATCTCGCTCTATTCACTAACGAAGTACGTTGGCGGGCATTCCGACCTCATAGCCGGGGCGGCGCTCGGCCGGAAGGATGTCATGAAGCAGGTGAAGGCGTTGCGTGGGGCAATCGGCACGCAGCTCGATCCGCATTCATGCTGGATGCTCGGACGCTCCCTTGAGACGCTGCAAATCCGGATGGAGCGGGCGAACAGCAACGCCAAGGTCGTGGCGGAATTCCTGAACGCGCATCCCAAGGTCGAAAAAATCCATTACCTGCCGTTCAGCGATCCGGCATCCGCGGTTGGCAAGGTGTTTGCCGCACAATGCTCCGGTGCGGGATCGACCTTCTCGTTCGACATCGTCGGCGGGCAGGCTGCCTCTTTCAAATTCCTGAATGCGCTCAACATATTCAAACTCGCGGTAAGTCTCGGCGGTACGGAGTCTCTTGCTTCTCACCCCGCGACGATGACGCATTCGGGAGTTCCTGCCGATGTCCGCCAGCGCATCGGTGTGCTGGATTCCACGATCCGGCTGTCAATCGGCATCGAACATCCCGATGATCTTGTCGCCGACCTGACCCTTGCCCTGGATCAGGCCTGACGACAGGTAGCCGACAATCTGTAACCGAGCGCGCCAGCGGCTATAAAGGTTGTCCTGTGCAGGTGGATCGATGTATCTGGGGGGAACTTCACTTGAACCTGCAGGCACATGGAAACGTCGCTTTATCTGCCCATCAAGGGCTTTCTCGAAAAGGCGGGCTACGCCGTCAAGGGCGAGGTTGGCGGTTGCGACCTCGTCGGCTTGAGCGATGACGATCCGCCTGTTGTCGTGATTTGCGAGCTGAAACTGAGCTTCAATCTGGAACTCATCTTGCAGGCTGTCGATCGCGCAGCCATTGCGGACGAGGTCTGGATCGCGGCTCGGGTTTCAGCCAGGGGCAAAGGCCGCGAGGCCGACAGACGTTACCGCGATCTTTGCCGCAGGCTCGGTATCGGTATGCTCGGCATTTCCGATACCGGTGAGGTCAGCGTGATCGTTGGTTCCATATCACCGATGCCGCGAACCAATCCGAAACGGCGGTCGCGGCTGATGCGCGAACACCAGAGGCGACGCGGCGATCCGACGGCAGGTGGCAGCACGCGCGCGCCGATCATGACCGCGTACCGCCAGCAGGCGCTCGGCTGTGCCCTGGCGCTGGCATCAGGGCCGATGCGGGTGCGTGAAGTCAGATCCAGCGTACCGGATGCCGGAAAGATCCTGCTTTCGAATGTTTACGGCTGGTTCGAACGGCAGGACCGAGGAGTCTATGGTTTGACCCAGCCCGGCCGTGAAGCACTACAGCGATGGCCGCAGCAGGATACGCCGGCAACTGACACTGTTACCGGCTGATTTTTTTCAGCAATGGAGGCTCGCGCCGCCACAAGATGCGGCCGGCCACACGGCCGGCTCCACATCACTGCTTTGCTGCGATTGCTTCCTTTACCGCCAGCTCCGCCATGGCCAGTGCAGCATCGCGGGTTCTGGCCGCTGCGACAAACCGGCCGTTATGGCAAAAGGTCGCGCCTTCGACGCCGCAAACCGCTTCGAGATCTTTGTCGGTCAGGCCGGCCCAAGCTGCCGGCAGGTCGGCACGCAGCTCAAAGCCCTCATCCGCGCGGCGGATACCGGTCAGACACCAGTCGTTGTTGCGCGGGTGAACGACAAAGAGCAGATGGTCGGCGCCTGCCTTCATGATGGCGGGTCGAAACGGCATTCCCACCGGCAGTTCCAGAATATGTCCCTCACCGGCATCCACGATAGCCCTGTTCACAAGCGCTTCGGCCCGCAATTTTGCAGCGCTGTTGGCAATCTTTGCCTCCACGAAGCTGTGGGCAACGGCCAGCGCCGCGTGGAAACTGCGATTATCCGCTTCGGGATCGGTCTCGTCGAAAACAGGTTTCAGAGTTTCCAGCAGGACGGGCAAAGTCAGCCCAGCGAGCTGCCCGGCGATAGAAGGGCTCAGTGCGCCATTGTCGACCAGATCGACCGGCAGCACGAAGCTGGTATCGAAAGAGGTGTGAATGGCTTCGATATGGTCTTCAGGAACGCCGGAGGCGGCAAGATAGTCGCGGCCGAAATGCTTCCAGATCAGGCCGAACGAGCTATAGGGTTGACCGTCGTCCCGTAGTGGTGCGCCGCGCTGGTGGTGATCAAATATTCCCGCCGTTGGGTCATAAGCACCTCCGACGTCGTAGATGATGCGGTTCGCGCCGGGCGTAATCCATTCGGACGCCCTGCTGCGGATGAGGCGGGCCTGCGGGAAAAGCCGGGTGAGCACGACGCTGGATAGGAGTTCGTCGGCGTGGAAGCCACCGGAATGGGTGACGAGGAAGTCCGGGATCATGTCAGGATGCGCCTTGTTGCTTGCGGAATATCCGCCTGAGATTGAGGCACCTGATATCCTTTGCCGGACGCTATCTCAACCCGCCATTCGTCACAGGGATCAAAAGCAATGCCATGCCGGACGACGTCGGTGGATCGAACCAGCCGACGTTGTCAGCGCTGTCAGTCTCTGTGAGGATATCCCGGGCGCATCGTCCAATTATTCTGCGGCGATTGTTACTCTTTCAAACCGTGCTTTAACAAGCAAAGCAGCTTCTGCGATTGCCTGATTTACCCGCGCGCTTATGGCAGGCGAAAGCTCGCCTTCTATGAAGTCCCGGCCGGAGGTGTAGATTGCGGTGGGTGCCACGAAGGCTTCGAAAAATGCAAATAGCGGTCTGAGCTGATGCTCCACCACAAGTGAATGCCGGTCTCCGCCGCCTGTCGCCGTCAGGATGATCGGCTTGCCTCTGAGGTCGGCGGGGTCGAGAAGATCGATGACGTGTTTAAAGAGGCCGGTATAGCTGCCCTTGTAGGTCGGTGAGCCGATCACCAGAGCTTCGGCATCGATGATCGTTTGAACAATCCGCCGCACATCACCATCGAGATCCGCCACGGATCGTGCCGAGCTCAATGATGCCCCGAGATCCTCGATGTCGAAAACCTGATGCTGCAGGCCCAGTTGTCCGGCCAGCGCTTCGCTGACATTTTCGACAAAGCGCTTCGTGCTGGATGGGCGCGATGTGTTGCCGGAGAAACCGACGATCAGATTGTTGCTCATTGACGTTCTTTCGAGTGATCTTGGGGAAGGGCGGTTTGCGCCAACGCGTCTTAAGCCGTCTTCAGGATTGAAAGGCCGGCCGGATGTGTCGATCGGTCATTCTCGCCTGTTTTCCAGCGCTCAAAGGCGGCACGTCCGAGAATGGCGACGGACGTATCTTCCTGGGGTGCATGGACGAGAACCGACTGGATATCGCGGAAATGCCGCTCCAGACCAAGATCGGCGTTGAGGCCGGGATTGCCGATGCCACGAACAGCCAGTTGCACAGCTTCGCGGATCTGCCTGCCGGCGAGGAGCCGGGCCCTTATCAGGTGTTCGGCATCGCCAATATGGCCTGTGAGCGCGCCGAAGATGATCTGCCGGGCGCCGGAGACCAGAAGGTCGATCTCACCCGAAAGCGTGACAAAACGTTCTGTCCGCGCAATGGGATGGCCCAGATTGGCGGGCACACGTTCGTGCGCGAAGCGGATGAAGGCTTCCTGAGCCGCTTCGGCTGCGCCGAGATAGATTGCGGTCAGCGCAAGCGTCATTGCCGCATGGCTGCGATTATCCTGCTGGGCAACGGAGGGATCAACGAGTTCCAGCACATTTTCTGCCGGGATTTCAACCTCGGTATATTCGACATCGTGCGAACCTGTCGCCCGCATTCCGAGGCTCTTCCAGTTCTCGATAATCCTGATGCCGGGCAGGCCGTTAGGCACGACAAACGTGCCGACCCGCGCCTGAGCCTCGTCGGTGTGCGCCCAGACGAGAAAATGGGTGAGGCCGTGCGCGCCCGTCACGAAGCGCTTGCGGCCCGTGATCGACCAGCCATTTGCCGTCCGGCGCGCACGCGTGGCCGGCAATCCGCCGCGCGCCGGCGAGCCCAGTTCCGGCTCCACACGGGCGGCGTTCAGCAGCAGTGGCCGATCTTTGGCTTTGGAAAGAAGGTCCCTGTAAAGACCGTCGGGCCAATGATCCTTCGTCGCCTGTCCCAGGTGGGTGAAGATCGTCATTGCGCTGATGAGCGCCACCGAGGGATCGCCGCGTCCAAGGGCCGCCAGAATATGGGCCGCGGTGCTCAAGGTTCCTCCCGGGCCGCCGTAACGCGTGGCCACGGTGCTCTCCAGAAGTCCGGCTTGATGAACGGCGCGAATGCCGGTCCAGGGAAACTGACCGGTCTGATCCGCCTCCGGTGCGGCTTCGGAAAGGGCGTACACAGCGGCGTCAAGTGCGGTGGGATCGTAAGACATGCGGATAACGGCTTTCTGGAAGGTCGAGAGGCGGGATCATCCGTTGCGGGCATGGATGATCCCGGTCTTGGAGGAAGAGGTGGGCAGGTCCGACGGCCTGGCCGGACTGCCGTGATCAGGCGGCTGCCTTCTTCTTTGCCTCTTCACGTTCGCGAATGCCCTCGCGGACGAGAGGCAGGATGTATCGTCCGTAGTCGACGGCATCATTGTAATTGTCATATCCACGGATCGAAATCAGATCGGCGCCGAGATCAATATAGTCGAGAATGGAGTCGGCGATTGTGCGCGGCGATCCGACCAGAGCGGTTGTTGCGCCGCTTGCATTGGTCGCGGTGACGGTCGGATACCAGAGCGCGCGGTCATGGACATCGCCGCGTTTGGCGATATCGAGCAGGCGCTGGGAGCCGATATTGGCGGGGGGTGTTGCGTTGACCGGCGCGCGCGAAAGGCCCCTCTGACGGTTCTCGTTCAGACGGTCGAGAACCCTGTGCGCCTTATCCCAGGCCAGTTCGTCTGTTTCAGCCACGATTGGCCGGAAGGTAACCCAGATGCGCGGGCGATCGGTTCGGCCTGCTTTTGCGGCTTCGGCATAGATGCGGTCAATCTGCTGCTTGGTTTCAGCCAGCGGCTCGCCCCAGAGCCCGAAAATGTCGCACAGCGAGCCACCGATACGATAGGCGGCATCCGACGAACCGCCGAGCGAAATCGGGATAAGACCGTTGGTGGGACGCACGGCGCTGCGAAACTGCTTGAACTGGTAATATTTGCCGTCGAAATCGAAGGGCTCGGTTGAACTCCAGGCAAGGCGGAGAATGCGGATATATTCTTCCTGGCGTTCGTAACGCTCTTCCTTGTTGAGGAAATCTCCTTCGCGCGCCTGCTCCTCGTCGCTTCCGCCTGCGATGAAGTGGACGACGACGCGACCGCCGCTCAATTGGTCGAGCGTGGCGAGGGACTTGGCCGCAACCGTCGGATAAACGGTGTTGGGCCGGAGCGCGACGATGATCTTGATGTTCTTCGTATGCGCAAGCACGGTGGCGCCCAGCGTGAAGGGATCGAACGAAGAGGAGGAATAGGGAATGAGCGTGTAGTTGAACCCGTAGTCGTCCAGTGCACGCGCATAACGTTCCAGGAACAGCGGATCAACCGGAGCATCAGGGATGGGGTTCAGATCATTGGACTCGTTGGGAAAGCTGACGCTGATGAATTCCGCAGCCATGGGAGCTCCTTGGTGTTTCTGAGTGTCGGGTAAAAGCTAAAGCCGGTGTGGCATATGAGGAAGACAGGTCTTTCTATTTCTATGGAATATGTAGAAAATATTGCCTGACTATCCTGATGGTCTAGAACCTTAGATTGCCGCCCGTTCCGGCCCTTCGTGATCGGGAGCAGGTTTCCACCCCAGAGATGGAGCAACCGTCGTCGCAAGATCGGTGAGCAGTCGTATGTTTTCGGACAGTCCGAAAGCGGGAGGCAGAAAAAGAACGAGCTCATCTGCGGCCGCCAGTCCTGGATCACCCAACACCGCCTCTATGACTTCTTCCGGTGTACCTTGAAAGACCGGGGAAATCTGCGCGCCAACAGGCGGGCCGGCAGGGGCCAGCGCACCCTTCGGGCGTGAGGCGGCAATTCCCACCGTGCGACGCTCAAGGTCGTAAGCCGCGTATTTCTCACGCAGCTCCGGGGTGGTGCCAACGAGAATGGAAGCGGCAACAGCGACCGGGGGTGGCGTCGTCTTCCAGATGCGGAGCCAGTGGGTGCGATAGGCATCAATGATCCGCGCCTGATATTGACCGAAAGTCTCGCCTTCTGCCTGATCGTGAAGGACGGTCCCGGAAATCAGGCCAATCCCAAGTTCGGCGGCCTGTATTGCTGAATCGAGGCTGGCGGAGCCTTGTCGGATACGGCTGCGCAAGGTTGGGCTATGAGGGGTCACCCGCAACTCGGCTCCCGGAGGTGCACCAATGTCCCGCTCGGTAACAGTGTGCAAAACATCACCGGCAATGGCGGCGAGGAAACGCGACTGGCGTCGCTTTGCCTCTGTGCGGGCATCGGTATCGACGGTTCCGAAAACGGCATCGAACGCGCCGTTGGTCCCGGTCGAAATGGCAAGTTCAAGCCGACCGTCGATCAAGAGGTCGGTTGTTCCCGCCGCCTCAGCCAGGAGGATGGGGTCCTGATAACGCATCGGGATGACGGCGGAGCCAAGCGTGATGTGCCGCGTATGCTGGCCGACTGCCGCAAAGAAGGGTAACGGGGAAGAAAGATAGTGGTCGAAGTGACGCTGATAGGCCCAGCCTGACTGATAACCCAGCCTTTCCGCCTGCCTGAACAGCTCTATGCCCTGTCGCAGCCCCTGTGCCGGACCGTCATCGTCGTTGAACGACACGCGCGTATTGAAACCCAGCCGCTGTTTCGGTCGAAACAACGCGGGAAGGTCGCGGGAAGCTGCTGCAATATTCATGCGAGTTGCTCCTTCCGCAGAGCGCGCTGGACAGCGGGAGCGCGAACCGTTCCGGCAATGCCCGACGGGATGGAGTTCAGCAGCGACGCGGTATATTCGTGTCTCGGATTGGCGAATATCTCGGTGACGGCTCCATGTTCGACAATGCGTCCCCGCTGCATCACCGAAACGCTGTGCGCAAGTTGCCGGACGAGGGCGAGGTCGTGCGAAACGAAAACATAGGTCAGGCCGAGCTTCGCCTGTAGCGACAGCAGAACCTCGACGATATCCGCCTGAACGCTGACATCGAGTGCGGATGTGGGTTCGTCCAGCACGATCACATCAGGCTTGAGGACCAGCGAACGGGCGATTGCCACACGCTGACGCTGCCCGCCGGACAGGGCCGACGGTTTACGCTCCAGGAGGTGCTCGCTCAAGCCGACATTCGCGAGAGCTTCCTGTACGCGTTCGGATCGCTCTTTCGGCGTCCCGATCTCGAAGCGGTCGAGTGGTTCACGAACAAGCTGCCCCACCTTCCACGTCGGGTCGAGGGACGTAAACGGGTTCTGGTAAACCAGTTGAAGATGCCGCCATACGGACCGCAGCGAAGCGCGGTTTTTGTTCGTGACGGTCTCGTCGGCAACCGTAATCGTGCCGCTTTCCGGCTCTTCGAGCCCCAGCAGCAGGCGGATCGTCGTCGTCTTGCCGGAGCCGGATTCGCCGACGAGGGCATGAGTCGTGCCCGCCGGAACCGTAAACGAAATATCGTCCACCGCAGTCAGGGTTTTGCCATCGACAATGAAGCGTTTGGTGACGCCGCTGACGGCGATCTTTGGCGACTTGTCGCCATCAAGGAGGCTGAACCCCGGATCGCGGAATTTGGCATAGCGCTCCGGGTTGAGCGCGGGGACGTCGCCATGGAGTTTTTTGGCATAGGGTGAGGAAGGGGAGGAAAAAACCGCGGACGTCCTGCCTTTCTCCTGCATGACGCCGTTCTTCAGCACGACGAGATTATCCGCCCTTTCGGCCGCTATTGCGAGATCGTGGGTAATAAGAAGGAGGCTGATGTTCAGCTCATCCCGAAGACGGGAGAGGAGATCGAGGATGCGCTTCTGGATCGTTACGTCGAGTGCCGAGGTCGGTTCGTCCGCCACCAGGAGTGCAGGGCGTGGCAATATTGCCAGAGCGATCAGCACGCGCTGCAGCATCCCTCCGGACAACTGGTGCGGATAGGAATCGTAAACCCGTTGCGGATTGTCGAGACCCACCTTGGCGAAGGTTTCGAGAATAAGTGTCCTGCGGATCGCTGGATTGGTCTGTTCCATCAGCGCTGCCGCTTCCAGCGCCTGGGAGCCGATTGTTCTCACAGGATTGAGAGAGTTGCCGGGATCCTGCGGCACGAAGCCGATTTCACGGCCGCGAAACGGCCTGAAGCGGCGTTCTGGCAATGCGAGAATGTTCTGCCTGTCGAAAATAACCTGCCCTGTGGCGTTTGCGCCGGTGGGGAGAAGCCTCAGCACGGCTTTCGCGATGGTCGATTTTCCAGAACCGGATTCTCCGATGAGGGCGAGGCTTTCGCCACGTCCGATTTCGAAGCCGACATTATGGACGACCTCCTGCCGTCCGTAGGACACGGCAAGATTTTCGACCTTGAGAAGGGGTATCGCGTGTTGTGGAGACGCAGCCACGAACTCGGGAAGGATTGGCGCTGTTTTCAGTGCGATTTGCGAAGCCATCGGCTGATCCTGTTGACAGAGAGGACGGTCACGATCGTAACGAACGCGGGCGCATAAACGAGCCAGGGCCATTTGAGGTAGTCCTTGCCGATTGAAATCAGCAGGCCCCAGTCGGAAGAAGGTGGAGGGTCGCCGTAGCCGAGGAAGGCGAGGCTGGCGATCACCAGAATGGACTCGCCGAATTGCAGCACGGCAAGCGGCAGCATTGAGCGGGACGCATTTGGAAGGACGTGTCTGAGAACGATGTAGCCGCGCGAACCACCCGAGAGAAAAGATGCTTCCACAAAGGTCGCCTGACGTGTCTTGATGACCTCAGAGCGCGCCACGCGGGCGAAGAAGGCAATGGCTGATATGCCTGTCGCAATCGCCGCATTGATCGTTTCGAAGCCGATGGCCGTGACGATGATGACCGCGAGCAGGAACTTCGGGATGGAGAGCAGCACGTCGACAAAACGCGCAAAGACGATATCCACCCAGCCGCCGAAAAATCCGGCGAGCAAACCGATCACACCACCGATGAAGACACCGATGACGACAGCGACCAAAGCGCTCGATACGGATGAGGCTGTGCCATAAACGACCCTTGTATAGAGATCACGCCCGAGATGATCGGTGCCGAACCAGTGCGCAAAACTGGGCGCAAGAAGCTTGTCGGCCGGGACACCGTTGATCGGGCTCTGGCTGGTGAACAGTTGCGGCGCAATCGACCAGGCGACGACGATTGCGATGACGAGGAGGGAAAGGGCAACCGTTGGAGTAAGGTTGAGAGCTCTCAGCTTCTCGAACGGATTGCTGCCGGAAACCGGGCTGGAGACAAGGCTCATGGTTTGGCCCCCGTTTCAAGGCCAAGTGACGTGTCGTCGATGGTCGCCAGGCGGCGTTTTCGGCCAACGATAATTTTCACCCGTGGATCGAGCAGCGGATAGAGAAGATCGGCGATGAGGTTGACGACGACGAACACCACGGCTCCAAGCGAGACGATGGCCTGCAGGACGGGCAGGTCCTGCGTGCTGACGGAGCGCTGGACGAGACTGCCGATACCGGTACGGCCGAACACGGTTTCCGTGATCAGCGAGTTGCCCAGAAGCTCGCCCACGGTAAGGGCGATAACGGTCACCACCGGTAGCGAAGCGGGCTTGAGCAGATGTGTAGTGAAAAGCCGTTTCGGCCCGATGCCGCGGCTGCGGGCAACCGCCGCGTAATCCTGTTCCGCTTCATGATCGAGATTGGCGATCAGCACTTCCGCGATCTGCGCGGAAAACGGTATGCCGATGGTGATCGCCGCAAACAGCGTCGCCCAGAAGCTGTCGGGCTCGATGACCCGGAACAGCCGGAGCTGAAACCCGAAAAGGTGGATCAGAAACAGGCCGATGACGAAATTGGGCGTCGACAGGAACAGCGAAGGGAATGCCCGCAGCAGCCCCTGCCCATATCGTTTCGGCACGACCTGTGTGCCATAGGCAACGGCGAAGGCGAGGATCAACGCAACCGTGAGCCCGGCGGAGGCCAGTACCAGCGTCGATGGCAGCACCTCGGCGATCAGGGTCGAGACGGGTCGATTGGAGCGCATGGAGATGCCGAGATCGCCCGTCAGGAATGCCGACAGGGAGTGCCAGAGCTGCACGATGATCGGCCTGTCCAGCCCCTGTGCAGCAATGATTTCGGCGATTTCCTGCTCGGTGAAACCGTTCTGCGGGTTGCGCAGAACGCTGGTGATCGGGTCGCCAGGCAGGACGCTGACGACCACGAACGTGAAGACATAGGCCAGAAGGATGACGACGATCGCCTGGCCGAGCCGCTTTGCGGCGTAGGTTAGGTAGGCATTGCTCATGCCGTCACCTCCTTGACGTTACTTGGTGGGCGCTGGCCTCATTCGGCAATGAACGCTGTGTAGTAGCTGGCGTAAGCGACGCCGTTATAGACTTCGCCCTTCAGCTTCGGCGATTGCACGTAAATGCGCTGGACGATTTGGGTGCGTGGTATGAAATAGCCCTGTTCCAGCACGTATTTTTGCAGGCCGTCCAGAAGAGGCTTTCGTTCCTCGACGGAACCCGCGCCGGCGATTTTGTCACGCAGGTCGTTGAGCTTTGCATCACGCTCATCCAGCGCAAACCAGTTCTCGCCATTGTTGGCGTTGGTCAGGATGCTGGCGACCGTGCCGGCATCGATGAAGCTGCGCGTGACTTCATATGCGGGAACTGCGGCGCCACCGAATTTGACCTTCTCGCCATAGGTCACGACATCATAAGCCCTGATGTTGACCTTCCATCCGAGCCTGCCAAGCTGCTGGGCAATCAGTTCATCGACGGATTTCGAAGTTGCCAGATAGGGATTGGAATGGATCGTCAATTCCAGCGGCTTGCCGTCTTTCACACGAACGCCGTCCGCGCCCTTGGCCCATCCGGCTTCGTCCAGAAGCTTCTCCGCCCTGTCCGGATTGTAGGCGAGGAGATCGCTATGATCGGTCGCGCCGGGGACGTTGCTCTGGATGAACGACGTCGCAAGCTTCCAGTCCTGCGTATAGACGGTGTCGATGATTTCCTGGCGATTGATGCCTGCCTGGAGTGCCTGACGCACCTTCGCATCATCATAGGGTTGAAGCTTGGTGTTGACCGCCCAGCCGTTGACGAAGCCGAGATAACGCGGCGTCGCGACGGTAAAGCCTTCTTCCTTTAGCGATTTCAGTTCCTGGGGCGAGGCGTTATAGGCGACGTCCGCCTGACCGGACTGAACCGAAGCGACGCGAAGGGATGGTTCCGACACCAGCTTGTAGGTGATGGTATCGAGATAGGCGGGTCCGGTATGGCCGACTGCGGCGGGCCCCCAATTATAGTCCTTGCGCTTGACGAGAGTGACATGGTCGCCCTCTTTCCAGGACTCCACCACATAAGGTCCGCTACCGGCGGTCTTGCTGAGGTCTGCCTGCTGGCTTGCAGGCTGGGCGATGCTTTTGGGAGAGATCAGGATGGAACCGTGATAGCCAAGGGTCGGAATGAAACCGAGCGTCGGCTTCTTGAAGAAAACCTTGACCGTCGTGGCATCGACCGCTTCCGCGTGATCATAGGTCTTGGGGAAAAGGCCGATCGGGTTGATCCCCTCGTTCTTGCGGCCGGCATACCAGATGTCGAGATTGGCGACGACGGCCTTCGCATCAAGCGGTTCGCCGTCGGAGAAAGTCACGCCGCTTTTGAGGTGCAGGGTGAATTCCGTTGCGGTGTCGTTCTGCTCCCAGCGTTCGGCAAGCCAGGGGCTGACCTTGCCTTCGGCATCGACGTAAAGCAGCTTATCCGTAACATGACCCCAGATGTGGCCCTGGAAACTGGAGATGGCGCTGTTGTTGGGGATCCACGTGTCGCCCAGTGAATCGATCAGAAACGTGATGTCACCGCCATCGCGCGGCGTATCTGCCGCCAGTGCGCTCAGAGGTGCCAATGTCGATAAAAACAGCGAGGCCGAGACCGCCAAGGAGGCTGTGAAAAGCAGCCGGCGACGCGACAGGGAGAATGAGAAAGAACGTTTTGTCATGGTATGATCCTGATAAATTCAAAGTTTTTTTCGTTGCAATTTCTGCATCTCCTGCGGACGGACTGCTGCTGCCATCGGCACAACGCACGTCAAACCGTTGCCGCACCGGCTTTTCAGCCGGGCGGGAGAATGCTGGAGTTCATTGATGATCGGGTTGGGCGTCGCGGGGTTAGCGAGCGGCTTCTGGAAGCCTGCTTGGCTGAGGAGCGCGCCCGCTTCTACATATTCCAGTCATGACGCGGTCCCTCGTTGCGGTGTTCATCTTGCCCATAACCTAGCAGTCAGGCGTGAGGGAGAAAGACTGGTTGTTCTTTTTCTATCGATTTAGTGAATTATTTTATCGCCATTTTGCCGACAGTTTGGATTGGTGTTTCAGACGCCCTTAAATTGCCGTCTCACGCCGGTGATTGAGGATGGCCCGGCGCCGAAGATGCCGTGTCACGCAGGGCAAATGTCATGGCTTCGAAAATCCTGACCGGCGGCAAATCACCGGTAAAAAGCTCAATCTCCACCCTGGCGATCTGGCCGGTCGAACCCTGAGACAGTTTCGAAGTGCCGATGTCGCGGGTCAGGATATTGGGGTTGCCATGGATGCAGATGGCATTGTCGTCAGCGGAATCCTGCGGCTCGAACCATGCGCCGGTGGCAAGCTGCATCACCCCCGGCATGACGTCCTCACTGACGATGGCGCCAGCGAGGCAGCTGCCGCGCGCATTAAAAAGCCTGACGACGTCGCCGTCAGATATTCCGCGGGCCGCGGCATCGGCCGGATGGATGCGGACAGGCTCCCGATCCCTGATCTTGGTCGAACGGCTGAAATCGCCATAGTCCAGCTGGCTGTGCAGACGTTGATATGGCTGATTGCAGACGAGGTACAGGGGATGCAGGCGGGCGTCATCGGGCGTCTCCATTCTTGGGGGATACCAGCGCGGATGACCTTTGCAGTCCTCATAACCGAAACCCTCGACCGTTTCGGAATAGATCTCGATTTTTCCTGAGGGTGTCGGCAGCGGCTTCGTCCCGGGACCCTCAAGGAAAGCGCGCGCCGGGCCACCATCGTCGGGTTTAACCGGAAGAAGCAGTTCCCCCCGCTCCCAGAAGGTTTCAAAATCGGGCGCGTCGCGGCCGCCCGCCGCAAGCGCCTGACGGGTCGTTTCGTACAGGAAGGCGAGCCATTCTCTGCTGTTGCGGTTTTCGGTAAAGGCATCGAACCTGCCAAGTTTCCGCGCAATCCCGGCGAATATCTCATAATCGTCGCGTGCTTCGCCGACAGGGGCGATCAGGCGCTTCATGGCGATCATCAGGGGATCGCGATCGGCGGCGCCGATGTCGTCACGCTCAAGCGTGGTCGTGGCGGGCAGCACGATATCGGCATGTCGCGCGGTCGAGGTCCAGGCGGACTCGTGGACGATGATCGTTTCGGGACGCCGGAAAGCGGCCCGCAACCGGTTGATATCCTGATGATGGTGAAACGGATTGCCACCCGCCCAATAGACAAGCCGGATATCAGGATAGCGGAGTGCGTTTCCATTGTAATGAAACTCGGTGCCGGGATTGAGCAGCATATCGGCGATGCGCGCACAGGGAATATAGTCCGGCACGGGATTTTTGAATTGCTGCAGCGTTGGCAAGGGAACGGCGAGCAGGCTCTTGCCGATATTGCCCAACGCGCCGATGGAATAGGAAAATCCGCCGCCATCCAGTCCGATCTGGCCGAGCATGGCGGCAAGGACAATGCCCATCCACACCGGCTGTTCGCCATAATCGGCCCGTTGCAGTGAATGGCTGACCGTGATCAGGGTTCTGGAACCGGCCATCTTCCGCGCCAGCTTGCGGATCGTCTCCGGGTCAATGTTGCAGATCGCGGCCGCCCATTCGGGGCTTTTATGCTGGCCGTCCTCCCTGCCAAGAAGATAGTTCTCGAACCGGTCATATCCAGCCGTATAACGCTCCAGAAACGCCCGGTCGTGCAGTCCTTCCGTGACGAGGACATGAGCAAGCCCGAGCATCATCGCCACGTCCGTACCGGGAATAATGGGAAGCCACTCGGCATTCAAATCACCCGGAAAATCGTCTGCCAACGGGCTGATGAATATGAAATGCGCACCGCGAGCGCTCGCGCCGGCCAGTTTCTGCCGTACGGAATGCGTGCTGATCCCTCCACCGTGGACATCGGCGTTCTTGATCGCCATTCCACCGAAGGCGAGCACCAGCTCGCTGCTGCGTTCGATCGCGTCCCAGGTCACGCTCTTGCGGTCGAAGCTGTCATACGGTCCAAGCACATGGGGGATTATGACCATGGCAGCGCCGGAACTATACGTGTTGACGGACCGGACATATCCGCCAAGGACGTTCAAAAAGCGGTGAATCTGGCTTTGTGCGTGATGAAACCGGCCGGCACTCGACCAGCCATAGGAGCCGCCGAACACTGCGCTCGGGCCATGACCGTCATAGACCCTTTTCAGCTCATCCGCGACCAGCTTCGTCGCTTCGGCCCAGCTGACCTCGACGTAATCGTCAGCGCCGCGTCGCTGCGCGTGGCCGGTCTCGCGTTCAAGCCAGCCCCGCCGGACGGCAGGCCGTTTGATGCGAACGGGGCTGTCGGCAATCGCTGGAAGATTGCCCAGAAGCGGTGATGGATGCGGGTCACCGGGGTGGGGCTCTATCTCCAGTCGCCCATTTGCAAAGCGTCCGGAGAATGCACCCCAGTGGGAACTGTGAGTCTTGAAGGAATTCATCGCGTGGCCTCACGATCATGGATTGCAACGTGGCAATTCTATTTCGGCAGGATTTTCCCCGGATTCATGATGCCGGCAGGGTCGACCGCATGTTTGATGAGCGCCATCAGATCAACCGCGTCGCCATGTTCCTCGCGCAGATAAGCGATTTTCCCGGTGCCGACGCCGTGTTCGCCGGTCGAGGTGCCGCCGATGGAGAGGGCATATTGCACCATCTTCTTGTTGATGGCCGCCACTTCGCCGAGCTCTTCCGCATTGTCGGGATCGACCGCAAAGACAACATGATAATTGCCGTCGCCGACATGGCCGAGGATAGCCGCCGGCACGCTGCAATCCTTCAGAAGTTCGCGGGTCTTTAATATGCAATTGCTGAGCTGTGAGACCGGGACACAGACATCCGATGACCAGCCTTTGGCGTTTGGCCTCTGCGATACGACGGCGTAAAACGCGTTATGTCTCGCTTTCCAGAGACGATTGCGTTCTTCGGGTGCATTGGCCCACTCGAAATCCTTGCCGCCATGTTCCTCCACGATGGCGGATACCATGTCGACCTGTTCCTGAACGCCGGCGGGTGAGCCATGAAACTCGAAAGCCAACGTGTCCTCGATCTTCAGGTCCAGCCCGGAATAGGCGTTGACGGCCCTGATCAGGCCACGGTCCATAAGCTCCATGCGGGCGACCGGGATGCCCAGCTGCACGACCTGAATGGCTGATGCCACCGCCTGTTCGACGCTCTCGAAAGAGCAGAGCGCCGCCGAGATGGTTTCCGGTATTCCGTAGAGACGAAGCGTTATTTCGGTGATGATCCCCAGCGTTCCTTCCGAGCCTACAAATAACCGCGTCAGATCATATCCGGCGGAAGATTTTCTGGCGCGACCGCCGGTTCTGATGATCTGACCGGTCGGCAGCACCACGGTCAGCCCGAGCACATTTTCCCGCATCGTTCCGTAGCGGACGGCATTGGTGCCCGAAGCGCGGGTTGCGGCCATGCCGCCAATCGAGGCGTTTGCGCCAGGGTCGATGGGAAAGAATAATCCCATGTCTCGCAGATATGTGTTCAACTGCTCCCGCGTGACGCCGGCCTCAACCGTGCAATCCAGATCTTCACTGCTGATACGGGTTATCGTCGACATGCGCGAAAGGTCGATCGAGACCCCGCCATTGACAGCCGTCAAATGCCCCTCGAGCGAAGTGCCGGCGCCGAAAGCGATGACGGGCACCCCTTCCGCTGCGCATAGCCGCACGATCTCGGATACTTCGGAGGTGGTTTCAGCGAAAGCGACCGCATCGGGAAACACGGCTGCATGATGCGCTTCACCGCGCCCATGCTGCTCGCGCAATGTCAGGGACGTTGAAAGACGCTCCCCGAGGAGGTCCCCCAGGGATTGGATGAGAGAAGAGGACAGGTCAGGCATAAGAAGATTCCGTGGGAGCCTGGCAGCGGAATGCCACGGCAGACTTACAAACGTTGAAGGCGAAGCGCGCGCCCGGCGGAACGCCAGACTGTCTCCGCCATCTGGCGGTGATATCAGGCGGCGAGCTTTTCGCCCCTGAGATGACACTCTAGGAATGGAAGGCTATCCTGCCCCCAGTAGAGTTCATCCTGATAGCGATAGGTTGGCACGCCGAACACGCCGGCTGTCCTGGCGGCTTCGAAGCTGGCCTTTTGCAATGCCGCAACCGCATCGCTTTGGCCGTGGTTGTCGAGCGCTGCAGCATCAAAGCCTGCGGCTGTCGCAATGGCCCCTCGGACATCTGCGTTGCCGATGTCTTCACCACGAACCCAGAAGGCCTCCTGAAGCGCAGCTGCCAGCTTGAGCCAGTCATCGCCTGTCTCGATCGCCGCCGCGACTATCAGGCCGGCGGGTGCGGGATCCGAGAGAGCGGCGCGATTGTCGAAATTGAGCACTTTTCCGCGCAATGCCGCCCAGCGCTTCAGATCCCTGATCCAGTAGGCGCGTCTGGCCTCCGGGCGGTTTCGTGAATAAATGCCGCCGTTCTCCTCGATCAGCGGAATGACATGAGGGCGGATCGTGGCACCCTGTTCTTTCGCCAGCACAGCAAACGGTTCAAGACCGATGAAGGCCCAGGGGGAGCCGATGCTGAAAAAATAATCGATCGTCTTTGTCATTGTCTGCTGCTTTCAGTTGGGTTGATTGGTGGAGGCGGCGGCCGTGTCGAAGACGGAGAGAGCACAGTCTCGCGCAATCAGCACTGCTTTGGGATCGCGTCTGACGGCGACGGTTGCCAGTGCCCCTTCGTAGAGAAGCGACAGATGGGCAGAGGCAATCTCCACCGTGCTGCCGGCTCTTGCCAGGACAGCGGCAAACACGTCCCTGACCTTCGCCTTATGGGCACGCGCAACGACCACGACGCGTTCGGACTCGCCATGTTCCGCAACCGCAAGAGCGAAGGCGCAGCCGCGAAAATCCGGGCTATCGGCCTTTTCGTGGAGTTGCTCGAAGATCAACCGGATTTGCTCCTTCGGAGTCATGTCGGCATCCAGCACTTTATGGAGCGAATGGATTACCCGCTCGTGACGCGCCTCCAGATAGGCTGCAACGAGATGATCCTTCGACGGGAAATGCCGATAGAGCGTCGCCTTCGCCACATTCGCTTCTTCGATGATACGATCTATGCCGACAGCCCGGATGCCCTCGCGATAGAAGAGTGTGCCAGCGGCGGTGAGGATATGGTCTGATATGGCTTCTCGCATTATCGTTTCACACTGTCGTTTCAAAAGTCGCGCTGATACGGATTGCCGGTCATGAAGTGACGGCAGGACTGGCATGCGCCGCCCGGTCCGGGGCGGCGATGAGAGACGTGATCGCATCGAGCGGCAGCGGCTTTGAAAACCCGCCCTGATGTGCCAGCTTTCCGGCAAGCGTTTGCACGGCTTCGTTATAGGGCGTCGGAACGCCGTGAATCCGGCCCAGCAGAACGATTTCGCCATTGAGGAAATCCACTTCGCTCGAGGCTCCGCGCCTGAAGCTCTGCCAGGTCGATTGCTGGCCCGGATGAATCCCGCTGTTCGGCGCAACCCGCCAGTTCGAGATGTCGAGGCTTCGCTCGGAGGGCGAGGCAAGGGTGTAGCCTGCCGCTTCCAGCACATGTCGCGCCTCATCCACCAGCGCCGCGCTGATCCTGTCGTTCAGATCGGCCGGACCGTCGAACAGTTCCAGGGCATTGCGAACGTTGTGAAGGAGCTTTGCTGCTTTCCATCGGCGGATATCGTCGCTTGGCTCGGCAAGATATCCCGCCCTGTTCAGGTCTGCCGTGACCTGCGCGGTCACGTCATCCTGTCCGAGCGGAAAGCGCCCGACTGTCACGATGCCCAATTGCGGCTCGCCGCCAACCACCACCTTGCCGGTTTCGGTGAACCGCGCCGGGGTCAGAATGCTTGCGCCATAGACCCTGGAAAATGTTCTCAGGGCATTTGCTTCGGTCGCCAGTCCATTTTGAAAAGTTACGATCGGAAGATTTGCCGCCGCCGGTGTCGTTGTGTTCGAGATGCTTTGCCAGGACCAGAAGGCGAGCGCGCTGACGGCATCCTGCGCTTTCACGGTGAGCAGGAGGACATCATCCGGCGTCAATTCCGGAATATCTGTCAGGTCGAAAACCCTCAAATCGATCTGCCGCGTCTCCGAGGGGCGCTGAAAGGTGAGGCCATGCTGCCTGATATGGCTGATCTGGGCGCCCCGTCCGAAAAGCGCATAGTCAATGCCTGAGAGTGCGAACTGCGCTGCAAGGCTCGCGCCCACCGCACCGGCGCCGATGATAACGTAACGTGGCATCTGTCGTTTCTCGTCTTGTCTTTTTCGCGCTCCGGATTTCCCGGAGAGCTTGGCTGCTGATAGGTTCGGCGCTCTGTGCGGATAGCAATTGAGGATCGCGGTAACACACGGTTCAAAAGCACTCTGGGACAGATCGTAAAGCCTGCGAGCAGTTTGAAGGAAGACCGGTCATTCTATATCTACTAATTTTGTAGAAAATCAGTTCCCGAAATCGGCGATTTCGGGAGAGATTGCGCTGCCCCTGGCAGGCGGTCCGTTATCGCCGAGCCAGGCGCGCGTCTGCGTTCGATGCGGGCAGCTGCAACACAGTTTATTTGATGCCGAAACCGAGACGGCGCAATGTCTGGCTCAGTTCCGCGCGGCCTTTGAGCGCGGCGGCGTTCTCGACACGCTGGGAAATGGGTGCTGTCCAGCCGTTTTGCGGCAGGCCCTGTTTTTCCTGAAACGTCTTCAAGACCGCGTCATAGGAATCAAGATCATCCCGTGCGGCCTCCGAATAGGTTTCATGAAACAAGATGGATGACTGGGGCAGGCGCGGTTTGACGTCGGTTTTCACGGCCGGGTCTGGATAACCCACGGTGAGGCCAAAGACGGCAATCGTTTCGGGAGGCAGGTTCAGTTCGCGGGATACGTCTTCCGGCCTGTTGCGAATGCCGCCAACGTAGCAGGAGCCGAGACCGAGTGAATCGATTGCGGCAACGGCGTTCTGCGCGGCCAGCGCCGCATCGATGGCGCCGATCAGGAAGCTTTCCAGATAATCCAGCCCTTCTCCGCTGTTGCCGTGGTTGGAAGCGACCGTTCGCAGCCGCTTCAGGTCGATAAGCCAGATGAGGAAAACAGGTGCATCCTTTATATGGGCGTTGCCGCCCGTGAAGCCCGCCAGACGTGCCTTGCGCTCCTTGTCCTGCACCGCCACCACGCTCCACGCCTGAAGATTGGAGGATGTGGGCGCAGATTGTGCGGCTGCGACCAGAAGTTCCAGGCTGCCCTCCGGCAGAGCTTTCGGCAGATAGGCGCGGGCGGTGCGATGGTTCAGCAAGGCGTCGATCGTGTCATTCCAGAAAGGCGGAGAAAAATCGGCCTGTGTTCCGTAGCGGGCCTCAACACGCTGCTGCGGGATTTCCAGTTTGGTGGTCGGACTGGAGAGGGTCATCGTGTGTAGCTCCGTAATGTTGGGAGTGGGGGCAGGCCCGGATGAAGGTCGGAAAGGTTGAGATGCCTTCCACTTGATATGCTTTGCCGGTGCCTGTGCCGAGCAATGTCTTACTCATTGGCGATTTTTCAGGGAAACAACATTTCCATAAGACGTCCGGGAGTCGTGCTGTCGAGATTTCCTTTTATCTCGCCATGTTGGGAAGAAACGCAACGGCGGTCCAAGGTAGCGCAATTATTCAGCACAAATTTTGGTGCCTGGCTGCATACGTATTGGAATAAAATTCTGCAAGAAATGTTTTCTTTGATGGTCGAGAAGAATTTTCTTCTTAAGAACATGCCACTTTGCCCCGATGCTTTCACTATCGAAACGACGTTTTCAAACGGGGATTTTCATGACGATAGGACGCCGCCAGTTCAACAAGATGCTTCTTCTGGCAACGGCAGGAACGGCCCTGCCGGGTTCGGTATTCGCCGCAAGTGACGATGCGAGCCGGCCCGTCTCCGGCGGCACGCTCAAGCTGCTCTATCGTGTCGATCCCGGCAACGCACTTTTCGCCATCAACACATCGTCAGGCACGGGGCAGGCGATCGGCCCGAAGATCGTTGAAGGTCTTCTGACATTCGATTTCGACCTCAATCCGCGGCCCTTGCTGGCAACGGAATGGTCCGTTTCGGATGATCACCTGCGCTATACGTTCAAACTCCGGCCGAATGTGAAATGGCATGACGGTGAGGATTTTACCTCGGAAGACGTTGCCTTTTCGATTTTCCGTCTGAAGGAAGCCCATCCGCGCGGCCGCATTACCTACCAGAACGTCGAGGCGGTGGAGACGCCGGATCCCCTGACCGCCATTATCGTGCTGTCCAAACCGGCGCCGTTTCTGATTGCCGCGCAATCGAGTTCGGAATCGCCGATCGTGCCGAAGCATATTTTCGAAAAGCTGAAACCGGCCGATGGTCAGACATTGCAGACCGCGATTGGCACCGGTCCTTTCAGGCTGACGGAGTGGACGCCGGGCAGTCATCTGATCTTCGATAGAAACCCCGACTATTGGGATGCCGGCAAACCTTATCTCGATCGCATCATTCTGCGCATCATCACCGACCCGGCCGCGCGGGCGGTGGCGCTGGAGACGGGGGAAGTCGATATTGGCGACAACCCGGTGCCGCTGGCAGACCTTGAGCGATTGAAGCAGAACCCTGATCTCGTCCTGGACACGAACACCTATGCTTATGCGGGGCCGCAGCAGCAGCTGTTCTTCAACTACGATAATGAAATCTTCCGCAAGAAAGATGTCCGCCTGGCCATTGCGAAGGCGATCAACCTCGATGAAATCGTCAATGTGGCGCTCTTCGGTTATGCGCAGATATCGCCGAGCCCCGTCAGCACCGCCCTGCCGAACTGGTATGACGCATCCGTCAAGGCCCATGCCTATGATCCCAGGGAAGCGGAAAAATTGCTCGATGCGGCGGGATATCCCCGCAAGGAAGACGGCAAACGTTTTCCCGTGCGGTTGACCTACAATTCCTATCTGACGCCCGGCTTTGCCGACGTCCTTCGCAGCCAGCTTGAAAAGATCGGCATTGCCGTCGAAATCCGCAAATACGACCTGCCGACCTATCTGAAGACGGTCTACACGGACCGCGCCTTTGATCTGGTTGTGGAATCCCTTTCCAACACGTTCGATCCGTCGCTCGGCATCCAGCGGGCCTATTGGAGCAAGAATTTCAAGATCGGACTACCCTTTTCCAACGCGGCCAACTACGCCAATCCGGAGGCGGATGCGCTTCTGGAGGCGGCGGCCATCGAGCCCGATGCGAAGAAGCGCTGGGTGACCTGGAGCAGGTTCCAGCATCTCATCCATGACGACGTCGCCTCCGTCGATCTTGTGGCGGCGGGAAGCCAGATCGTGGCGCACAGGCGCGTCAGGAACTACGTCACCGGCGCGCAGGGGCTGAACTGGAGTTTCGGCGACCTATGGCTCGATCCGACCGCTTGAAACCCGATGTGGAAACCAGAATTTGTCAGGAGAATATGCAATGTCCGTAAATGCTGTAACCAAAGACCGCCTCATCGAGTGGCTGACAGATGGCAAGGAACTTGCCGTTCTCGACATTCGCCCCACAGAAGAGGTGGGATATGCTTCCCCATTGTTTGCGACCAACCTTCCGGCTGAAAGGCTGGATGCGGAAATCGACCGTTTCATTCCGCGCCCTGTCGTGCGAACCGTTCTGGTGGATGATGGCAAGGGAAGCGCAGAGCAGGGGGCGGAGCGGCTTGCCGCCAGGGGCTGGAGCGATATTCACTTTCTGCGCGGCGGAATTCCGGCATGGATCGAGGGCGGCCTTGACGCCTTGCCGACATTCGATATTCCCGGCGTTCCTTTCGTCCAGAAGGTGAGAAGCGAAAAGAACACGCCAGTGGTTTTCGCCCGTGAACTGAAGGCGTGGCAGGAAGCCGGCGAGGATGTTGTCGTCATCGACACCCGCACAATAGCGGAATATGAAAAGGCGCATGTGCCGGGCGCCATCGGCGTACCCGGTGCCGAACTTCTGCTGCGTTTTTCCGACCTCGTGCCGTCACCCGACAAAAGGGTTGTCGTCTCCTGCGCGGGCCTTCCCCGCGCAATCCTCGGGGCGCAGACATTGATCGACGCCGGTGTTGAAAACGATGTCAGCTATTTGCACGATGGCACGCGCGGCTGGACGGATGACGGGTTTGAGCTGGAAACGGGGCGTTCGCAAACATATCCGCCCGCCAGCGATGATGCGAAAAATATCGCGAAGGCGCGTCTGGAGACCTTCTCCCGGCAAGACGACCTGCAGTTCATCGATCGCGCCACGGCCGAGACATGGCTGCGGGACACGGCGCGAACGACCTATTTTCTCGATGTGAGAACACCGGAAGAATTCGCAGCCTCCCACCTTAAAGGTTCGATTTCCTCGGAAGGCGGCCAGCTTCTCGGCGTTGCCTATCGCACCATTGCCGTGCGCGGAGCACGGGTCATTCTGGTGGATGATCTGCTGGGCGCCCGCGCGCGTGTTGTTGCCCATTGGCTGAAACGCCGGGGCTTTGAAATCTCCCTTCATCTGCACGACTTCGAACAGGGTGTCGAGGCGGCGGCCGCATAGGTTTCCCAGACGGTAGATGTCACTCGATTGCCGCCGCGCCTCTCCCGTTTCATGAGGAGCCGATTTGAGCCTTCGGCAGGCGCGGCGATGAGATTGCCAGGGGCAGCGCTGTCACAACGACAGGCATGATCAGTGCGGACCATGCCGCCCCATAGCCGAAATGATCGACCAGAAGACCGAATATGTAGGGGCCGATTGCCATGACCCCCAAACAGATGGTGGAAGCGAAGGCAATTGTCGATGCTATCGAACCTTTCGGCGCACTTTCGGCGATTTGCAGAAGGTAAAGCGGAAACCACCCGATCCCGAATATTCCGAGCACGGCGAGCACGAAGAGGACAATGGTTGGCGCAGTGCCGATGGGGAGAGCCGCGAGGATTGCGGCAGCGCCTGCGGCAATAACGGATACCAGGCCGAACGATTGGGTGCGCAGTCCGGGTCGGAAGCGGTCACTGAGCCATGGCAGCAGAATCCGGCCGGGAATGCCGGCAAGCTGTGTTGCGGCAAACATGGACGATGCGGCAAAGAGGCCAAGCCCCAGCCCATCCGCCATGAAGCCGATGATGTGTGCGGTGAGGGTGAATTGAAATGCCGACATGGCGATACCAAGCCGCAATACGGGCCAGAAGCTCGAATTCCGCCCGACCTCGTGGATAAGTTTTCCCAGGGGAAGCGGGCGCTCGGTTTTAGCGGCGACATCGCCTCCTTCGCGATAGAGGCCCCAGAAGAGTACGGCGCCCAGGACGGAAACACCGGCGCAGAGCCATGCCGCCGCGTGCCAGCCGTAACGGACCGCCATGAATGGCAGGAGGGCGGCTGCGATCATGGTTCCGAAAGGAACCGCGGCCTGCCGAAACCCTGTCGCTATGCCACGTTTGGCGGGGGGGAACCAGCGCATGATCGCCCGCGTGCCGCCCGGTTGGACCGCAGCATAGGTGCCGCCGAGAAATGCGATGCACAAAAGCAGCGCGGGCAGGCTGTTTGCGAATGCCGCCGCGCAAGCCATCGCGAGCGCCATGCCGAGCATGGCAATGCCGACGATGCGGCGCTCGCCGTGAATGTCGATGGCGCGGCCGAGCGTGAACATCGTCACGATCTGAACACCGTTCATGACGGTCACGGCCAGTGATGCGGATGCGAGCGAAATACCGAATGCTTCCCGCCAGAAGGGCACGAGAATGTAAATTCCCTGCGATACGAACGAGCCCGCGGTTTGCGTCGCGACTGCCACGGCAAGGACTGCCCAGATCCGGCTGTCGGTGGCGGGCGTGGGCGAGGAAATCTGTGACGACACGAAAAGCTCCTATCATGGGTTTTCGTGCAATAGCGCTCGCGACTATCAGATAGAATTAGGGGCTTGCACATTTCAGCGATAACAGCTTGTTATGCGAAACATGCGCTCATTGGATCCCGAGGCCGTCGAGGCTTTTCTTCTTGTTGCCGAACTGCAGTCGTTCACACGGGTTGCAGGGGTGATGAACACATCACAGGCCGCTATATCCCTGCGCCTGCGCCGGCTTGAGGACATGCTGGGGCATCGCCTCGTCGAACGGACGCCGCGCCGGGTGCGTTTGACGACGGCCGGCGAACGCTTTCTGGAACCCGCGCGTGCTTATGTCGCGGCCGGCCGCCGTGCGCTTGATGTCTTTGGGCAGGAGCCGACCCGTCTCGCGATCGGTTTCACGCATCATTTGATTGGAGCCGACCTGCCTCGGATACTCCGGGTGATCAGCGAGCGCGAGACGAGCGTTACGCTTCATCTGCGCACGGCCGGCACCCGGACCCTGCTTGAACTCTACGATGCCGGCGAGCTCGACGCGATCGTCGTGTTGCGGCATGATGATATCCGCCGGGATGGCGAGCTGCTGTTTCAGGAAAGCTTCGGCTGGTATTGCAGCGCGGATTTTGATCTGCCTTCGAACGCGCCGGTGCCGCTGGTGCTGCAACCCGAACCCTGCAATTTGCGGGCCATGGCCCTTCGGGCGCTGGAGGCGGCGGACATCGCATGGCGGGAGGTATTCGTTGGAACTGGGGCAACGGCGGTAGGGGCGGCTGCCGAAGCCGGGATCGGCGTCGCACTGCTGGCGCGAAGTGTTGCGCCTGCCGGTCTGCGTGAGGTGAGGGACGGCCTGCTCCCACAGCTCTCAAAGCTGAATGTGGTAATGATTTCCGCGGTCACGGGCGATCACGCGAACGCGGTGCTGCGACGGATCACGCGGGCATTTCAGTCGCCTCGAACCTGAAATGCTATTTTCGAATTTCGAACGAGACCACAATAAGGCGGCCTGAGATCACAGCGCCTGTATCCAATCGTGACCCGGGTGAAGGCGGTTAAGGCAGTCTTTGAGCCATTGTCGTTCCGAAAGAGGTAACCCTGGCTGGGCTCTTGCGAAGTCTTCCTCATCCTTGGTGCGTCTGTGCTTCGCCTTGAACAGAAGCACGGCGGAGGGATTAAGGTGAGGAATGCCGTCAGCGCTCAGCGACACCATTTCGATACGGGGCCGCGTCATTTCCGGATTTCTCTTGTAAACCCAGGTGTCATTCGTTCCCGGCTCGATCATCATATCGGCGCGCCAGCATCCGGCAGCGCGATCGAAGCACCAGATCTGGAAAATCTCGGGAGCCGGATCCCGATCCGCCGGTAACGGCTCGATAACGCCATCGTTGACGGTGTAGAACGCCATGTAACCCAGCTTCCGGCGAAAGATGCCCAAATCTTCACGCAGGACCGTGAACTCAAGATCATCATGCTCGCGTGTCTTGCTGCCCAGCCACAGGTCGAGAGCCCAACCGCCAACAACGCACCATGGCCTCGATACACCGTCCAGTCGCCGTGACAACTGGGCAGGGCTCCACGCGTTCCAGGCATCCTGGTCCGGTATAGGCGGGTGATCATTCATAATATACGGTCACTTTCATTCAAATCTCGTGCTGTTGCTTGTTTCCTGATGGCGTCAAGCCCCGCGTTTCAGTAGTCCGGCCAGAAGCTTCAGCGCTTCCGTGAGATCGTCGAAGGACGGGCCGCCGAGGCAAAGGCGAATGCCGCTCGCCTGATCATCGGGATTAACAAGCATGGCTTCCGGAGGGGTCAACTTGATGCGCATTGCCGCAGCGGCGAATGCGAAGCGATTGGCGGCGTCGTGTTCCATTGGCAGCCAGACGTTGTATGCATCGGGATGCGCGCCAAGCTGGTTCGTGCCGAGCAGGGAAACGGCCAGGCTGGAGCGCCGTTGGGCCTCGTGGCGCAAATCGCGCTGGATCGAAGAGATGATGCCGGAGGTCAGCCAGTCCTCAACCACCGCGCAGGAGAGCGCGGATGGGGCCATCGGCATGTCCTGCAGAAGGTCTTCGGCGGTTTCGTGCAGACCGGCTGGTAAAGCAAGGACGCCGATCTGCAAGCCGGGGCCAAGGGACTTGGAGAGCCCGTTCACATGAAACGAGATTTCAGGAGCCAATGACGTCAGCGGCGGCAAGGCTTCCGCGGATGCCGCATAAACACCGTCCTCGATGATCCATACCCCCGCCCGGCGGCAAATATCCGCAATGACCTGCCGCCGCGCCGCCCCCATGGTAACGGTTGTCGGATTATGCAGGGTCGGCGTCAGATAGATTGCTGTGCAGTCACTCGATGGGGTGCCATCCAGCGCCGCCGCCAACGCTTCCGGCACCATGCCTTCGGCATCGATTTCGACGCCCTGCATCCGGTAACCTTTCCGCCGGGCCAGCGCGATGGCGCCGGGATAGGTGATCCGTTCGGTCAGGAGCAGGCCCTTGGGGCCGCAGGCTAGATCGATGGCCAGGGCCAGCGCCTGACGGGCGCCGCTCGTCAGCACTAGATGTGAGGGATCGATGGTGAGACCCTGCGTTTCGAGCCAGCGGGTCAGAAGGCGGCGGTGTTCCAGATGCCCCGCGGGCGGGGCATAAAGATTGATATGATCCGCATCGATCCTGCGCGCGATCCCCGTCAGCGTCTTTGCGAGAATGCGGGCGTTGAGCGTGGCCGGCGGTGCGTTGGACGAGAGGTCAATCTGCCGGTCGTTATGCGCCTCCCGGATCGCCACGAATGTTCCCCGGCCCTTGACGCTGCGTGTCAGCCCGCGCCGTTCCAGAACGGAATAGGCTTTTGTCACCGTGCCAAGGCCCACCCCCAGTTTCCACGCGAGATCGCGATGGGCGGGCAGGCGGTCACCGCCCGCCAGCCGCCCCTCGATGATGTCATCGGCGAGGGCAAGCACCAGCCGTTCTGCGGCATTCGCCTCAATGTCTGCAAGACGGGGAGTCCAGGGGGATTGCAGCAGCACGTTCATACCTTCGATAAAAGTGTCACGTTACACTATTTCAATAAACAGCAAGTGTAACATAGGCTATGACGAGGCTGATTGATATCCACACTTTACGGCGGCCGGCCTGCCATCCTGCCGGCGCGCTTAGAGGATCAAATGTTCAGCCATGTAACCGTCGGAACGCGTGATCTTGAGCGGGCGGAACGCTTTTATGACGCCGTGCTTGCCCCGCTCGGTCTGAAGCGGCGAACCGTGACCCCTGATGGCGGGCCTGCGGCGCTTTGCTGGGTGAGGGCGCAATCCCCGTTGCCCCGTTTTTATGTCTATCAGCCCTTCAATGGCGAACCGGCAACGGTTGGCAACGGCGGCATGGTTGCCTTTCTGGCGCCGTCGACAGAGGCGGTGACTGTGGCCCATGCCGACGGCCTTGCGCATGGCGGCACGGACGAAGGAGGTCCGGGGCCGCGTCCGCATTATGGAGAGGGTTATTTCGGCGCCTATCTACGTGATCCTGACGGCAACAAGGTCCACATCGTGCATCGCGGAGATCTCCAGCAATAGTGCTTGGGGAGGCCTGTCCTGTTTCCGGAGAAAGTCAGAATGATCGCCAGCCAGATCGCCCTCGTTTACGGCACCTATATCGTCGCCACCGCCAGCCCGGGCCCGAGCAACATGGCGATCATGGGAACGGCGATGCGTGACGGCCGTCTGCCCGCCCTTGCTTTGACGGCTGGCGTCATCACCGGCTCGCTGTTCTGGGCGATCCTGGCGGCGACGGGCATGTCGGCCGCGCTGGCCGCCTATACCCAGGCGCTTTTCGTCATCAAGATATTCGGCGGCGTTTACCTGCTGTATCTGGCTTTTCGAGCGGGCAGGTCGGCCATGAAGCCGGTCTCCGACTTTGTGAGTGTGGATACCGGGCGCGCGACGCCGCGCTATCGGGCGCTCTACCGGCAGGGTCTTCTCATGCATATCGGAAACCCGAAGGCCATCATGGCCTGGATAGCGATCATGTCGCTGGGGTTTCGCGAGGACGCGCCTGCGGGCATGTTGCCGGCGATCATTGGCGGCTGCGCCATTCTCGGCGTTATCGTGTTCGGCAGCTATGCACTTCTCTTTTCCACCGCCTCGATGATTGCGCTCTATACCAGATTGCGGCGCTGGATCGAATCCGTGCTTTCCGTGGTATTTGCCGCCGCCGGGCTGAAACTGCTTCTCTGGCAGAACTGACAGTCCCACCATCCGCGTTGCCGATTAATCCCAACTGAAAGAGCCATGTCATGAGTTTTGCTATCCATATGATCGATGTATTCGGCTCCGGGCCGCTTTCCGGCAATCCGCTGGCGGTCGTCATCGGTGCTGATGCCTTATCGACGGATGAAATGCAGCTGATGACGCGGTGGTTCAACCTTTCCGAAACCACCTTCCTGCTACGGCCCACCCATCCGCAGGCTGATTACCGGGTCAGGATATTCTCGCTGGACAGGGAGTTGCCCTTTGCCGGGCATCCCACACTGGGCAGCTGCCATGCCTGGCTCTCCGCCAATGGCATGCCCGGGCAAGAAACGGCGATTGTTCAGGAATGCGGCGCCGGGCTGGTCACGATCCGGCGCTCGCATGGACGGCTTTCTTTTGCAGCTCCGCCGCTTATCCGTTCCGGCGCGCCGACGCCCGCCGAGCTGGAAGATGCGCGGCAGTTTTTGGGGATCGAGGCTTGCGACATCATCGATGCGGCATGGATCGACAATGGTCCGGGCTGGCTGGGGATCAGGCTGGCGTCGGCCGAAAAGGTGCTTGGCATCACCCCGGCCCGCAGCTGGACCCATCACATCGATATCGGTGTGGTTGGCCCTCATGCGAAAGGCGGCGAGACCGCTTTTGAGGTTCGCGCTTTCTTCAGCGATCATCTGGGCGCCATCGTTGAAGACCCCGTCACCGGAAGCCTCAACGCCTCATTGGCGCAATGGCTGTTCGCAACGGGCGTGGTTGGCGAAGACTATGTCGCGGCGCAGGGAACGCGCCTTGGCCGCCATGGCCGTATCTACCTTACCCGCGATGATGCCGGCCAGATATGGGTCGGCGGCGAAACGCGCACGCATGTCGAAGGCCGTTTACTCGGCCTTTGAAAGACAGATGAAAACGAGGTGACTTTGATGAATAGCAGTGTTTACCGCCCTATTTCCGAGCGCGTATTGGCCGATGATTGGGGGCGGCTGACCAAGTATGAATATGAACTCCAGCTGAGGGACGGAAGCTGGCAACGGCAGACCCGGGAGGCATATGATCGCGGCAACGGGGCGACATGCCTGTTGTACAATCCTGCCAGCGACAATGTCCTGCTGACCCGTCAGTTCCGGTTGCCGGTTCTCCTGAATGGCGGTCTGGAATCGCTGATCGAGACACCGGCGGGGTTGCTGGAAGGCGCAGACCCGGCGACGCGAATGCGTGCGGAGTTGATCGAGGAAACCGGTTATGAGGTTTCCGAACTTACGCATCTGTTCGATATCTATATGAGCCCCGGATCGGTCACGGAATATCTCGCCTTTTTCTATGGCGAATATGCCGAGAAACATAAGGTCGGGGCAGGCGGCGGTTCAGCGGACGAGGGCGAAGACATCGATGTGCTGGAAATCGCCTTGCCTGAGGCTATGCGCATGATCACCCGCGGCGATATTCGCGATGCCAAGACGATCATTCTGCTCCAGCATCTCGCTATCCGGCTTCTGCAGGAAAAGGCCACGGCACGCTGATCCTCGCCTCCGGATTTATCGATCCGGGACAGGTGCCGATCATCCTCTCATCGTTGGCCGGCAACAATGCTTCTGATCCGGCGCGACAGCGCCGGATCAACCCGATCATCGTTTTTGAAGTTCAAAAATACGAAGGAGTTTCAGCATGGATATTGCGCCGCTCAGCCCCGTTCACGCATCCACCGCATCGGCAATAGATACCTTGAAAATGCTGGTACGCTACAAAGCCTGGGCGAACGGGTTGACGTTCAGAAGCGTGATGGACCTGCCGGAAGGTGAAGCCCTTCGGCAGCGGCCGACGCGGTTCGGAAACATGGTGCATACGCTGAACCACGTTTATGTGGTGGACGATATTTTCAGGCATCATCTACAAGGAAAGAAACACAGCTACACCGCCCGCAACACCGACCATACGCCCGCAATTGGCGAATTATGGGAAGCCGTTCAGGAAATGGACCGCTGGTATGTCGATATGGTCGATACCTGGTCAGACGGGGATCTCGCGAAAGCCGTTCATTTCGAATTTGTCGGAGGAGGAGAAGGCGTCATGACCCGCGAGCAGATCGTGCTGCATATCGTCAATCATGGCACCTATCACCGCGGCTTTGTCGGCGACATGATGTATCAGGTGCCTTTTACGCCGCCGTCAAACGATCTTCCCGTCTTCATCAGGGATCACTATCGCGGCGCTTACTGAGCGCTTGCGCATCGTTTTATGCCCTTTGCCGTTGGTGCTATCACCGGGTGAAAAGATTGGCGGCCATATAGTCTACAAATGCTCTGACTTTTGGAGAAAGATATCGATTGGTCGGCCAGAGGACGCGGAAGGTCCCTGTGTCGGCCATATAGTCGTCCAGCAGCGATACCAGTTTCCCGTCAGCGACTTCGGACGTCACGGCGAATGACGGCAGGCATGTTATGCCGAATGAACGTTCCGCAAGGTAGATCAGGGGTTCCAGCGTGCTCGCAACGGTGGCGACCGGCAGATCGATCCTGATCTCGCGGCCTTCGCGAACCAGGGGCCACGGCTCAAGCTTTCCGGAATTGGCGAAGCGATGGTGAAGACAGCGGTGCCGGACAAGATCTTCCGGAATCTCCGGACGGCCATGCGCCTCCAGGTAGCCGGGCGCCGCCACGATGCTGTGCCTGAACGTGCCGAGCTTGCGGCTCATCAGCCGTGTGTCCCTGATCTCGCCGGTTCGGATGACGGCGTCGAATCCCTCTTCGATGACGTCAACCAGACGGTCTGTAAAATCAAGGTCGAGGCTGATTTCGGGATATGCCTCCATGAAGGCGGATATCGTCGGCATCAGCAACATGCCTGCCAGCGGAAGGCTGACACGCAGTTGCCCGCGCGGAACGGCCTGCGATCTCGATAATTGCGCCTGCACGGTCTCATATTCCGACTGGATGCGCCGGCAGGTATCGAGGAAGAAACTCCCGTCCTCCGTCAGTGCCATGCTGCGTGTCGAGCGATTGAACAGTCTTACGCCCAGCTCCTCCTCCAGACGTGCAATGGCTTTTCCGACGGCGGATCCGGAGATGCCGAGACGATGCCCGGCGGCCACGAAGCTTCCCGCTTCCGCCACCTGAATGAATATGCCGAGGGTTCCGAGCTTGTCCATGATGTCGTGATTAAGGAATTTTTGTCCGGTATGTTGAGAATAGCAGCTCGTTTATCCGCTATTTTCCTTCCGATATCCAGATGTCGTCGCGGCTGAAATGGCCCGAAGCTTCAAATGGAGATAATTCATGGAAACGAAACCTATCGCAGCTTTTGCGGACTCGCCCGCTCCCACGACCTTTGTTGTCAACGTCATTCATGCCCATCCGGGAAAGCAGGACGAAGCCTTCGCCATCATTCAGGATGTCGTTCACTATGTTGCCGAACGAAAGGAAGGGTTCCTCTGGAGCAGCCTTGCGAAAAGCACCGACGGAGAGACGGTCGTTAATGTCGAGGCCATTCAGGGAACCGGCAATGTCGACGAGTTCTTTTCCGATCCGCAATTCGTCGAAAAATTCCGGAAACTGGATACCGTCTCCAAAAGCGAGTTCCACACATATACGGTCGGCGATCTGGTCCTGCCAAAGCCCGTGGCCGTGTGACAGACGTACGGCTCTGAAAAATGTGCCGGTCAGGCAGCTGCCGGGGGGCTTCCCCCGGCATTGGAGAGGGACGCCGCCGCCGGGCCGTGATCGAAGCATTCGATCAGCATTTCAGTGAGAACCCGGATTTTTCTGACGGGATGTTGCCCCGGCGGTCTGACGACATATATCCCGGCCGGCGGCGGCGGATGACGTTTCATCACCTGCACAAGCTCGCCTGAGGCCAGATAATTTTTGACGAGATCGTAAGGCAGCACGGCGACCCCCAATCCGGCTGCTGCGGCGACGGCAAGAGCGACCCCGTTATCGGCCTTGAACCGTCCCTGCGGGCGAAGAGTTATCACCTTGTCGCCATCCATCACCTGCCAGGTTTCCGTTCCCTGCATGAGAGCCTGATGGGTCACGAGTTCCTCCGGTGTCTCCGGAGAGCCGTGGACCTCGATATAGTCCGGGCTGGCGACGAAAATGCCGTAGAGGGGGCCGACGCGTCTGGCGACGAGGTTGGAGTCTGGAAGGGTGCCGACCCGGATCGCACAATCGTATCCTTCTGCAATCAGGTCCACGAAACGATCGGTGTAACAGGTCTGTATCTGGAGTTGAGGATGACGGCGCGCCATCTGCGCAATCACCAGCGCGAAATGCGTTGGGCCGAAGGAAAGCGGCGCAGCAATCCGCAGGCGGCCACGGAGCTCACCAGCCGGAAGGATTGTCTCTCTGGCGACGTCGATTTCGGCTGAAATCCTCGCCGCATGGTCGCGGAAGGTTGCGCCCTCCTCCGTCAGGGAAGCACCGCGTGTGGATCGGGCCAGAAGCTGGACACCAAGCTCCGCTTCAAGCCGCACCAGCCGCCGGCTGACCATCGATTTGGAGATACCGAGCCGCAGCGCGGCCGCTGTGACGCCTCCCGCATCCGCAACTTCGACGAATGTCCTGATATCTTCGATATCCATTCAAGCGTTCCCCATTCTGCGACACAGCTTAGCACGGACAAGGACTACCGCATCAGAAACGGGAATGACAAGTTTCGTCCCGCGGCAACGCCCAAGGGGGTGCATGCCTTTTGCGCAAGCGCGCTTCAATAAACCACCAATATAGGATGAACCCATGACCTTTCGTAACGGCCTTGATTCGCTTCTCCGTCCTGAAGACTCGGTCCTCGTTCTGATCGATCACCAGCCCTATCAGTTAGCAAACCTGAACAGCCATGATCCGCAAGCTGTGGTCAACCTCACGACCGCGCTGGCAAAGCTGGCTAAAGCTTTCAATGTTCCGACCGTTCTCACCAGCGTGATCGCGGCGCGCGGTGGCCTTCTCTTCAAGCAGATCACCGACGTGTTCCCCGGCCAGGAGGTCATCGACCGCACCTGGGTGAACACCTGGCAGGACGAGAATGTGGTGAACGTCGTCAAGGCGACCGGCCGCAAGCAACTGATCATCGCGGGCCTTTGGACCGAGGTCTGCGTCGCAATGCCCGTCATCCAGGCGGCCGGCGAAGGCTGGGACGTGACCGTGATCACCGACGCGTCGGGCGGGATTTCGAAGGAGTCTCACGAAGTTGCCATCCAGCGAATGATCGCTGCCGGCGCGAACGTGATGACCGTGATGGCGCTTGCTGGCGAATGGCAGCGCGATTGGGCGCGCACCGAGCATGTCGAGGAACTGACCGAGATTCTCATTCAGCACTTCGGCGGCAGCGGCATCGCTTATCTCTGGGAGCAGCAGCTTCTCAACACGCCGGCGCCGACCACAAAGGGCGGACACTAGAACCGGCAGGGATGGCGGGCGTCTGTCGGCCCGCATCCCGTCCTCTCCGAATATGCGGATTGACCCCTTCTGAATTGAGCAAGGCGTGCGGCCGCGACGGTTCCACTGTTGCCTCGACGCGGAAGGGGCTCTCCATTCGCAGCTGCATGGCACCGCCGGCGCGACCCCAATGAGAAAGGGAGGCGCCGGCGTTGATCCCTTGCTTATCGGCGCGCGCATCGGACATACTGGCTCCTGAACCAAAAAGGCCAAGGGCAAGACGAAGCCAGAGACGCAGAGCTGGATCGCGGAGCCATGCGAGGAGATGGACCCCATGAACACGCGATTCCTCGAAACTTTCCTCTGGGCAGCACGATTGAGCAGCTTTTCGGCGGCTGCGGAACGTTTGCACACGACGCAGGCGTCGGTCTCCAACCGGATTGCCGCGCTGGAGCGTGAGCTCGGTGTCGTGCTGTTCACGCGCGATGTGCGCTGCGTCAACCTGACACCCGCCGGTCGTCTGGCGTTGCAGCATGCCGAAAAGATCGTCAACCTCACCGGCGAGTTCCGCCAGATCGTCAGTAACCGGGAGGCGTTGAGGGGCACCGTGCGCATCGGTGCTGCGGATACGATCGTGTACGCCTGGCTGCCGCTGCTTATCCGCCGGATGAACGAACAATATCCCGGTGTCAGCCTCGATCTGACCATCGATACCAGCCTGAAACTTTCCCAGCGCATCCAGAACGGCGAGGTGGATGTCGGTTTTATCATGGGGCCGATCATGGCGGCGGATATCTACAACTCACCGCTCTGTACCTTCGAATCCTGCTGGGTCGGCGCTGTCGAGCTGCCGCTGCCGGAAACGGGTGTCACGCTCGAAGATATCGCGCATTTTCCGCTGCTTACCTTCTCGACCGGGTCGCAGCCGCACCAGGCATTGCGCGCGCTCCTCGATTCCCATGGATTGTCCGACAGCCGCATCTATAATTCCAATTCTCTGTCGATCATGACCCGGCTGGTGGCGACCGCCGTTGGCGTGGGCGCGCTGCCGCGCGTGCTGGTGGACGGCATCATCAAATCGGGCGAAGCGCGTATTCTCGACATCACGCCGCCGGTGCCGCCCCTTACCTTTCACACGGTTTACCAGGAGCGCGGCGACAATGCGCTCGCCCGAGCCATCGCCGACATGGCGACGGAAATCGTTAGTGAAACCACCACGCAATGGATGATCGCTGCGGCTTAAATTTTATGCTGCGGCGCAAAATGATTAATCCATAAGCTTATCTTATGGGTTTCGATAGAGTTTTTCCGTTTGTCAGGAAAACAGTTCCCGTTCTTAATTCTCCTCGCAACATGAGAGGAGAGCAACGTGAAAGTCTCACTTGTTCAAATGAATACCCAGAATGACAAGGCAGAAAATCTTAAGGTTGCTGCCGATTTGATTGAGAAGGCGGTCAAGGCGGATAATCCAGACCTTGTTGTTCTTCCTGAGTACTTTGCATTTCTTGGAGATAATCCTCAGGAGATGCATGAAAGCGGCGAGGAATTTCCCGGTGGTGAAATCTATACGCTGCTTTCGGGGCTAGCAAAGAAGCACGCGATCACGCTGCACGCCGGCTCCATCGTCGAGAAGGAAGGCAACCGCTTCTATAATTCGACACTCGTTTTCGGTCCTGATGGCAAGCAGATTGCCCGGTACCGCAAGATTCACCTGTTCGACGTCGATACGCCGAACGGCATCAGCTATCGCGAATCCGATTCCGTGGCCCGTGGCGAAGAGGTCGTGACCTATAAGGTCGGTGACAAGACGGTTGGTTGCGGAATTTGCTACGATATCCGCTTCCCGGAACTGTTCCGCGCCCTGCGGGACAAGGGCGCCGATGTCATCGTTCTGCCAGCCGCCTTCACGCTGATGACAGGCAAGGACCATTGGGAGGTGCTGGCTCGTGCCCGCGCCGTCGAAACCCAGACTTATTTCCTCGCTGTCGGCCAGATAGGCGCTCACGCGGGTGGCAAGAAGGCCTGCTGGGGTCATTCCATGGTCATCGATCCCTGGGGCCATATCGTCGCCCAGTGCTCTGACACTGTCGGAACAGCGGGGGCTGCCCTCGATTTCGACTATTCGACCAAGGTGCGCGCCAACGTGCCGGTGGCAAACCACCATGTGCTCTGATCGGAGAAAGACCTGATGTTTATCGTCAACCCCATGCCGGAACAGATCAGCGGCGACATTATCGAGCTTCTTGAGAAGGTCGAAGTCGCAACGATTGGTCATGTGCTTCACTCCGGCTTTGTCGATCCTGAAATCCGGGCCGTTCTTCCGGGCAAGCGCGTGGCGGGCACCGCCGTCACCCTGCGTATCCCGAACGCGGATTCGACCATGCTCCACTACCTGACGCAACTCGTGCGTCCGGGCGATATCGTCCTCATCGACCGTTGCGGTGATACCCGCCACGCCTGCTGGGGCGGTGTCATCACCAACACGATGAAGATGGCTGGCGTCAAAGCCGGCGTCGTTGATGGCCCGGCGACTGACTTCTCTGAGTTCACCAAGGTCGACATGCCCATGTGGTGCCGCGGCCCGTCGCCGATCACCACCAAGATTCTTGGTCTGGAAGGTGCGATCAACATTCCGATCAGTGTCGGCGGCCAGGTGATCAATCCGGGCGATGCGATCCTGTGCGATGAAAGCGGCGTCGTCGCCCTTCATCCGAGCCAGGCGCGCGCCATGGCGGAGCGCGCCATCGGCATGCAGGAAGCTGAACTCGTGCTTCTGGAACGCCTGCGCAACGGCGAGAAGCTGCCTGATATTTCCGGGGCCAACAAATTCGTCCAGGCCAAGCTCAGCGCCTGACACAATCTTACGGGTGGCGGATCAGTTCGCCACTCCCAATAACAATAGAGGAGAACAGGACAATGAAGAAAACGATACTTCTGAGTGGGATTCTCATGCTTGGCGCGGCCGCCCTGCCGGCGCACGCCCAGCAGACCGTAACGTTCCTCGGTTATAGCGGCCTTTTCCAGGAGCGTTACACCAAGGCCGTCATCGAGCCTTTCATGGCCGCCAACCCTGACATCAAGGTCGATTATTTCCCGCAGCAGGGTTCTGCCGCCATGCTCGGCTCGCTGCGCGCCCAGAAGGCTGCGCCGCAGGCCGATATTGCGCTGATGGATGTTTCTGTCGCCAAGACCGGCACGGATGAAGGCCTGTTCGACAAGATCGATGAAAGCGTTACGAAGAATGTCGCCGACCTCTATCCGAACGCCCGCTTCGAGGGCGTCGCCGGCGTTGGCGTGACCTTCGACAACCTCGTTCTCATCTACAACACCGATGCGATCAAGACCGCACCGGACAGCTGGAATGCCCTGAAAGACAGCGCCTTCAAGGGCAAGGTCGCCATGCTCAGCGCCCCTGACATCGTCGGTATCGGCACGACCATCATCATGGACCACATGAATGGTGGCACCGATTTCATCAATAATATCGACGCCGGCATCAATGCCATGGCGGAAGTGGCGCCGAACATCCAGACATGGGAACCGAAGCCGGAAGTCTATCCGAATGTCGTCAATGGCCAGGTGTCGCTGGGCGTGGGCTGGAACGCCCGTAGCCAGGTGAATGCCGATGGTTCCAAGGGCAAGATGAAGGTGGTTCTGCCGAAAGAAGGCACGATCCTGCAGATCAACACGCTCAACCTCGTCAAGGGCGGCCCATCGTCCGAGGCGGCCCGCAAGTTCGTTGACTATGCGCTGAGCCCGGAAGCCCAGGCCGCCTTTACCGCCGCCATGTATTATGCGCCGACCAACGCCAAGGCCACGGTCGCTGCCGATGTGAGTGATCGCACGGTCGTCAAGGCGATGGACAAGGTTATCCCGGTTGACTGGATCGGCCTCTCGAAGGTTCGCGACCAGATCACGCAGGACTGGCGCCGCAAGGTCATCCCGCTCAGCCGCTAAGGCTTTCGCGCCCGGCGTGAAAAATGGCAAGACTTCCGCATCCCTCCGGGCTGGTGCGGAAACGGTATGGGCCTCGGCTCATTTCCTCCGTCGGTGTTGGGGTCGATGGAGGAGTGAGGTGGCTCGAGGGCCTGCGTTAGGGAAAGCACCGCGCACAGCGCAGGTGAATTTCCGCCGTGATTGCATAGATCAAGGGACAGGACATGTCCGAGACCCCGCCGGGGTGGGACATGTTCTGGAGAAAGGCAAAAAGCCAGAATGGGAACTTCAGACATCATGCAGCCAGGATTTCTCTCGATTCGTTCACTGACCAAGCGCTACGAGACTATGGTCGCCGTGGATAATCTCAACCTCGAGATACCCAAGGGCGAGCTGGTTGCCTTCCTCGGTCCGTCGGGTTGCGGCAAGTCGACGTCGCTGCGCATGATTGCCGGTCTTGCACCCGTGACGTCAGGTTCAATCCTGATCAACGGCAAGGACGTGACGCAGCTTGCACCCTATAAGCGCGACATTGGCCTTGTTTTCCAGAGCTATGCGCTCTTCCCGCATATGACGGTCCTCAGGAACGTCATGTTCGGACTTGAAATGCGCAAGGTGCCGGCCGCCGAAGCGGAACGGCGTGCCCGCGAGGCGATTGCCATGGTCCACCTGGAAGGGCGCGAGGACCGCCGTCCCGCCCAGCTTTCCGGTGGCCAGCAGCAGCGCGTCGCACTGGCGCGTGCGCTTGTCATCCAGCCCTCCATCCTTCTGTTCGATGAGCCTCTTTCCAATCTCGATGCCAAGTTGCGCGACGAGATGCGCTCGGAAATCCGCCGCATCCAGAAGCAGCTCGGCATTACCTCCATCTTCGTCACGCATGATCAGGTCGAGGCGCTCAGCATGTGCGACAAGGTCGCCGTCCTCAATGGCGGGCGTCTGGAACAGCTCGGCACCCCGCATGATCTTTACGAGCGTCCGGCAACGGCTTTCGTCGCCTCCTTCGTCGGCCGCACCAACAGACTGGTCGGAAACGCGGTCGGCGATCACATCACGGTCGGCGATGCGGTATTGCGGGCACCCGGTTCGCACAATGGCAAGATCGACCTTATGGTGCGGCCGCACCGCATGGTTATGACGGTTGCTGATGACGCCGTGCCAGATTTCGATGGCGCGCCGGTCAACCGCATCACCGGCGAGGTTCGTGACGTCTATTATGCCGGTGATATCCTCCACTACGAGATCTCAGCAGGCGGACAGACATTGTCGGTGGAGCGCGCCACCTCCGGCGGCGAAACGCCGGTTGCGGCCGGCAGTGCGGTCAGCCTCATCTGGCGCGTGGAGGACACGCTGGTCTTCGGAGCAGACCAATGACGGCGGCGGTCATGATCACGGCTCCCGGCAGCCGCACATCCTCCATGGTGTTTCTCGCAACGCTTCTTCTCGGGCCGATCATCGCGGTCAATGGCCTTGCCTTCGTGATGCCCGTCTTCAACCTGCTTTTGCTTTCCTTCCGTGAAAGCCTCGGCGGCGGCGGTCTCGGGGAAGCCCACACGCTCGACAACTGGTCGTCCACGCTGACCGATGGTTTTTATATCGAACTGATCGGCCAGAGCATCCTGACCAGTCTCCTGATCACCATTCTCACGCTCATCGCCTCCTATCCCATCGCCCTTTACCTTCACCGGGCGCAGGGCCGTTGGAAAACCCTGCTGCTGGTGCTGGTCATTTCGCCGCTTTTGACCTCGGCCGTGGTGCGCACCTATGGCTGGATCGCGATCCTTGCTGATGACGGCCTCATCAACAACATCCTCTTCGCACTCGGCGCCGAAAGCGGCGTGCGGTTGCTGTTCAACAAGGTTGGCGTCGTCATCGGCCTCACGGAAATCCTGATGCCCTATATGATCCTGGCGCTGCTTGCCGGTTTCGGCAGGCTTGATCCACGTGTCGAGGAAGCGGCCGAAACACTCGGCGCGTCGCCCTGGAAGGTGTTCTGGCGGATCATCGTGCCGCTCACCATGCCCGGCGTCGCGCTCGGTTGCCTGCTCTCCTTCGTTCTGGCGGTCAGTTCGTTCATCACCCCCAAGCTGCTCGGCGGTGGGCGCGTCTTCCTTCTGGCGACGGAAATCTACGATCAGGCCATCGTGACGCTCAACTGGCCACTCGCTGCGACGCTTTCGATGATCATCCTCGTGATCTTCGGTGCGGCGCTGGTGCTTTATTCCCGGCTTCTGCGGGCCATTCTTTAAAGGAGATCGAAGATGGAAGAACGTCCCGCTCCGCTGGCGCTGAAAATCGTCGCCTTCATCATGTTCCTTTTCCTGCTGGCGCCCGTGGTTCTCGTCGTGCCGATCTCGTTTTCGGCCGACAGCTACATGGCCTTTCCGCCCTCCGGCTGGAGCCTGCGCTGGTATGTGGAACTCATGCATAATTCCAAGATGATGGCGGCGCTCGGCACCAGCACCCTTCTCGCCGTCATCGTCACCGTGCTGTCCATGCTGATCGCGCTGCCTGCCTCCTATGCCATCGTGCGCATGCGGGTGATCGGCGCGGATGCGCTTCTCGCCTTCTTCACGGCTCCGCTGCTCCTGCCCACCATCGTGCTCGGCCTCGCGATCCTGATCGTCTTCGCTGGCGCCGGCCTGCTCGCCACCTTCACTGGTCTGGTGATCGCGCATCTCATCATCGTGCTGCCCTATGCGCTGCGCGTCCTCACCACCTCGCTTGCGGGCCTGCCGCTGATCTTCGAGGAGGCTGCTTCGACACTCGGGGCATCGCCGCTCACGGTCTTCCGACGCGTGACCATGCCGATGATCGCGCCGGGCGTCGTGGCGACGGCCGCACTTTCCTTTCTCGTGTCGTTCGATGAAGCGGTGATTTCGCTGTTCCTCACCGGCCCGCGCATCACCACGCTTCCCGTCGCCATGTATCAGCATGTGGAAACGCAAGCGGATCCGCTTGTTGCGGCCATTTCCGTTCTTTTGATCGTGCTCACCCTTGCCGTCGTTCTCATCGTCGACCGCACTGCGGGCCTGACCAAGACTTTCGTGAAGTAAAGTCGGCGGGGCCACCGGCTGGTGCTGGCTGCCCCTACTGGCACAGGCGCGAATTTCACTCTCGTTTATGAACGCCGCTGCTGCATCGGTGCGATCCGTCGCGCCTGTTGATTTCGCTTTGAAGGACGAAGGCAAAGGGAAGCCCATGGCTCAGACCCCCTCCACGGAATTCGACGTTGCCGTCATTGGCGCCGGTGTGGTCGGTTGCGCGGTCGCCCGCCGTTTCGCGCTGGCCGGTGCGAAGGTGGTGGTCATCGAAAAAGGCCCCGATATCCTCTCCGGCGCCTCCAAGGCCAACAGCGCCATCCTCCATACCGGCTTCGATGCGCCGGAAGGCAGTCTGGAACTGGAACTGGTGAAGGCAGGCCGGGCGGAATATCTTTCCATTCATGGGCAGATGGGCCTTAGCCTCGTTGAAACCGGCGCGCTCGTCTGCGCCTGGAACCCGGACGAGGCGGAAAAACTGCAGGCAATCGCCGATCAGGGGCGGCGCAACGGCATTGCCGGACTTGAGCTCGTCACGGCCGGACAGGCCCGTGAAACCATGCCGGGCCTGTCCGAGCGCCTTGTCGCCGCGCTCGACGTTCCGGGCGAACATATCATTGATCCGTGGTCCGCCCCGCTTGGCTATCTCACGCAGGCGGTGGCGCTGGGCGCGCGGCTGGTGCGAAACGCGGAGGTTCTGTCCGGTGTGTTCGACCGTGCGTGGCGGATCGAGACGATGGCGGGCGCTATCCTTGCCACGAGCGTCGTCAATACCGCCGGTCTGTTCGGCGATATCGTCGATGCGCGTCTGGGGCTTCCGCCCGAATTCACCATCAAGCCCCGCAAGGGGCAGTTCGTCGTGCTTGACAAGGCTGCCCGTCGGCATGTGCCGCGCATCGTTCTGCCTGTTCCCACCGAAATCACCAAGGGCATCGTGGTGTGCCCCACCGCCTTCGGCAATGTTCTCGTCGGGCCGACGGCGGAAGAGCAGGACGACCGCGAGCGTGCGACTGTCGAAACGGCGACGCTGGAAGCGTTGCTGGAGCGCGGCGCGGAGATCGTTCCGGCGCTGGCCTCTGTTTCTGTAACCGCCGTTTATGCCGGTCTGCGGCCGGCCTCCGAAAAGAAACATTACCGGATTTCCGCGCGGCCCGAGCGGCGCGCCATCACGCTCGGCGGGGTGCGTTCCACGGGTCTCAGCGCAGCACTCGGGCTGGCGCAGCATGCTTTGACGCTCCACGAGGGTTTCGGTAGGAGGTTTGCCCCGCCGCCATCAGTCCCCGAAGTGACGATGCCCAACCTGACCGAAACCTGTGAGCGGGACTGGCAGCGCGCCGATCACGGCGAAATCGTCTGTCATTGCGAACTCGTCACCCGCCGCGAGATCGAGGCGACATTTTTAAGCCCGGTGCCGCCCGGTGATTTCGGCGGGCTGCGGCGACGCACGCGGGCCGGCATGGGCCGCTGCCAGGGCTTTTATTGCAACGCCCGGCTGGCAGCGATGACGGGCGACCGTCTGGCAACCCCGCTTGCCGTTCGGGAGGGAGACGACCGATGAGCGCCGTGGAGTCCTTTCAACGAGAGCATCCAAACGCTGAGAATGCAGATGCAATCGTGGTTGGCGGCGGCCCGGCGGGCGTGGCTGCGGCGCTGGAACTGAAAGCGCGCGGTATCGCCCGTGTGATGATCCTCGACCGCGAGCCGGCCCTTGGCGGCGCGACCCGACATTGCCTGCATTCGCCCTTCGGCATGCGCGAATTCGGACGGGTCTATTTCGGCCCCGCCTATGCACAACACCTGCAGCGGCAAGCACAGGAGGCGGGTATCGATATCCGCACCGGTCATTCCGTGGTGGAACTCGGGCAGGATGGCGCGCTGCTGGTGACATCGGCGCGTGGCGTCGAGACGCTGAAGGCTAGACGCATCGTGCTGGCGACCGGCGCACGGGAAAAACCACGCTCCGTGCGGCTTCTGCCCGGCGACCGTCCGGTGGGCGTGGTCACTACTGGCACGCTGCAATCCTATGTCGCCTTTCACGGTATCATGCCCTTTCGCCGGCCGTTGATCATCGGTTCGGAGCTGGTTTCCTTTTCCGCACTCCTGACCTGCCTCACCCATCGCGCCCGACCGGTCGCGATGATCGAGCCGGAGCCTCATCCGCTGGCGCGGTCGCCTTTTCATTGGTTTCCGCGACTGGTCGGGGTGCCCTTTCATTGTGGTGCGACACTCACGGATATTCGCGGGCGTGACCGTGTCGAGGAGGCCGATATCCGTCTGGCGGATGGCCGCATCCTGACCGTTCAATGCGACGGTGTTCTGCTCACCGGGCGATTCACACCTGAGGCAGCGCTTCTCAATGCATCCCCCGTGGATGTTGCGGCAGGCAGTGCCGGGCCGCTGATCGATCAGGACGGACGGATGGCCAATCCGATTTTCTTCGCCAGCGGGAATGTCTTGCGAGCCGTGGAAACGGGCGGCTGGGCGTTTCGCGAAGGCCGCCGCGTTGGCGCGTCGGTGGCTGACGATCTCGCCCGGGAACCCTGCAACGCGCCGGGGGTTCCCGTTGCCTTCGCCGATCCGCTCAAACTGGCGGTTCCAGCCATGTTCCGGCCGGGTGGACTCGATAGACCGGCATTTCGCGATTTTCAGCTTCGTTTCACCAGACGCGTTCAAGGCCGGCTTTCGCTTCGTCTCGACGGAACGGAAGCGTGGAGCAAGACCGGCCGGTGGCGCCCTGAACGCCGTGTGCTGGTGCCCATTCCCGGCGCTGCGTTTGAAGCGAGCCAGATTGCCTTTCACTTTCGGGAGACCAATTGATGCGCATTGCGGCGATCGATCAGGGGACGACATCGACCCGGTGCCTTGTGGTGAGCGATAGCGGCACGGCGGAGGTCGTGGCCAGCCGGCGTCACGCGCAATTTTACCCGGCCGCCGGCCATGTGGAACATGATCCGGAAGAACTGCTGCGCAATATTCGCGCGGTGCTGGCTGCCGCCGGACCGGTGGAGGCCATCGCCGTCGCCAATCAGGGCGAGAGTTGTCTGGCGTGGGATGCCGTGAGCGGTGAGGCGTTGTCGCCGGTCATCGTCTGGCAAGATGCCCGGACCACCGAAGCGCTGGCCGCCCTGCCGCCCTCGGCGACAAATCGTTCGAAAGAGATTTGCGGGCTGCCGCTCGATCCCTATTTTTCGGCCAGCAAACTGGCCTGGCTGGTCAGGCACAATCCGGCAGTGGCGCAGGCAAGGGCCGCAGGGCGTTTGCGGCTGGGCACCACCGATGCGTTCTTTCTGGACCGGCTGACGGGCGCTTACCGCACGGACCTTGCGACGGCGTCGCGCACGGGGCTGCTCGATCTTTCAACCGGAGACTGGAGCCCTGAACTCTGCGCGCTTCACGGCGTGCCGATGGATTGCCTGCCCCTGATCGGTCCTGTCGATCGCGGTTTTGGCGCGGTTGAGGCAACGCCCATCCGCGTTTCCATTGTCGATCAGCAGGCCGCGCTTTATGGGCATGGCTGCCGCAAGGCCGGCGATTGCAAGATAACCTTCGGAACCGGGGCCTTTCTGCTGGCCGTTGCCGGTAACGTGCGTCCGTTGGCGGGCGAGCTTCTGCCGACCATCGGCTGGAAGATGCAGGGCGCGCGCACCGTCTTCGCCATCGAAGGCGGCGTCTACGATGCCGGCGCGGCACTTGAATGGGCAAAAAAGATCGGCCTATACGCGGATAGTGCCGAGCTCGATGGTTTCGAGGGACCGTCGGCCATTCGCCGCGGCCTTGTATTCGTGCCCGCCCTTTCCGGCCTTGCCGCGCCCTATTGGGACAGGCAGGCCGTGCCGCTTTTCATCGGCATGGACCACGCCACCGGACGAAGTGACATGGTGCGCGCCGTGCTGGAGGGCATTGCCCTGCTGACGGCTCGGCTGATCGAGGCGGCATCGGTTGTTGCTCCCATAGGCGATACGATCTCCATCGATGGTGGCTTGTCGAACAGTCGCTATTTCGCCCGTTTTCTGGCCGCAGCCAGCGGCCGAACCATCTGCGTTACTGCCATGCGCGAGCTGACGGCGCTCGGCTTGGCGGAACTGTGCGGTATCGATGTTGCCGCCATGCGAAACGATGCCGAGATATTCACGCCTGACGGATCGGTCGGGGCAGCTGACCACGCCCGCTTTGCGCGCGCCATAGACAATGCACGGGGCTGGCGGGGCGGGTGACGCCCCCCTGTTTGTCGCCTTCACGCCGAGCGCTTCCCTGACGAATGAAAGGGCGGCGTCGGTATAGGGGATCGAAGGAGGGCTTCTTCCGGTGTGACGAATACTCGTGTCGAATCAGCCTGTGAGCATTTCTTTCAGGCAGAGTGTAATAAGATTGTGGTCTTCAACGTCAGGCAGTCCGCTGACACCCACCGAGCCAATCAGTGTGCCGCCGCGGATAATAAGGGGGAATCCACCGCCGCTGGCAACGAAATCGCTGACCGGCAGGCCGAACTTTGCGTTGAAGTCGTATCCCTTCAGTTCGGCTTCGAGCCTGACCTGAAGCGAACTGCGGTGAAAACGATGAACGACCGCGCATTTGCGGCGTGTCCATCCAAAATTGTCGATAGTCGCACCCGGCAGCAGGCTGGCGAACACCACGTCGGCGCCGTGCCTTATCTCGATTGCGACGGGAAGCGCCTGTGCCGCTGCCCGCAGTCTTATCAGGCTGCCCAGCTTCCAGGCGAAGTCGTAGTTGAAGGTGTTGAGCTGAAGGGCTGCTAGCTCTGCCCGCAGAGCGTCAAGCGAAGGCGTTTCGGTGGTCATTCATTGCTCCGGAATAAGGGTTGATCGTTTACCGATCGTAGGCGTTGGCCGGTAAACTACGATCCATTAGGGCTGAAGGGCAAGCGTCGCTGTTCCGGCTTGGGCGGTACTGCCGACCTTCGCATTCGCCGACATTGCAAACCCGATCCACGTCGCTCCTGCTGAGAAGGAATGACAGCGTAATTTGGAACGTTCCATCTTTCAAGAGTGATTGAGCCAAAACTTCACAGAGTTTTTTGAAAATCATAAAACCGAAAAACAATCATAAGATCATTGAAATTAAAGCGTTATTGGAGATTCTAGGCGACGCCTTCCACAGTTTTCGCTCTTGTCATGGTGATGTCACTTGACAAAATTGGAACGTTCCAATTAATTATGCCTCGATCTTGATGAGCGGCATGGGAGGGTTCAATGACTGGCGGACGGGTGACCGTTATAGATATCGCGCAGGCCGCAGGCGTGTCGAAATCGACCGTCTCGCTGGTGCTGCGGGGGTCTCCGCTCGTCAATGAGGGGACGCGGGCCAAGGTTAATGCGGCGATGCGCGAACTTGGTTATGTCTATAACCGCGGCGCCGCGAACCTGCGCCAGACCAGCGCGAAATCGAAAATCATCGGTGTCGTCGTCAACGATCTGACGAACAGCTTCTTTGCGGAGCTAGCCGTCGGCGTTGATACGGTCGTGCAATCGGCCGGCTATGTCCAATTTCTTGCCAATACCAGCGAAAGCATCGACCGGCAGCGCGAGGTGATTGCCTCGATGCGGGAGCACGGCATCTCCGGGCTGATCGTATCGCCAGCCCGTGCGACCGATCCGCTCGACTTCAAGCCGCTGATTGCCGCCGGCATTCCCGTCGTGGTCGTTGTCCGCAGCCTGCCCGGTGCGAAAGTATCGTCCGTCGCATCGGACAATCAGTCCGGCATGGCGCAGGCGGTTGCCCATCTTGCCTCGCTCGGCCATGGCCGCATCGCATTCATGGGCGGTTTTCCCGATACGGCGGTGTTTCATGAGAGGGTCAGCGGCTTTCGGGACGCCTTGGCTGTCGCCGGTCTGCCTTTTCAGGAGACGGCCGTTGTTCCCTGCGCGCCTTCGCGTGCCGGCGGTGTCGAGGCGATCGGGCGCGTGCTCGAAGCAAGCGATCCGGTCACGGCCGCCGTCTGCTTCAACGATGCCGTGGCTTTTGGCGTTTGCGACGGGCTGCGCGCCCGGCAAATGGAGGCGGGGCGGGATTTCGCGGTCGTCGGCTTTGACGATGTCATCGAAGCCAAGACGACGGTGCCGGCTCTGACGACCATCGCCGTCGATCCCCAAGGGATTGGCAGGCGAGCGGCGCAACTGCTTCTCAAACAGATCAATTCGGAGAAAGCCGATGCGGAGGCCGTGACAACGGCGGTTCGGCTCGTTGTGCGGGAGAGTTGCGGAGCGCAACGAAATGAAGTCGGGAGGACATTGGCATGACGGTGCGTTGGGGATTGATCGGCGCAAGTACGATCGCGCGCGAATGGGTGATCGACGCGATCAGAAAAACCGGCGGTGAGGTTGTTTCCGTTTTGAGTTCCAACCCTGTTCGCGGGGCGGAATATGCGGCGGCAAACGGCATCCCGAACGTCGCGTCCGATCTGGCGTCGCTCCTTGCCGATCCGGCCATCGATGCGGTTTATATTTCAACGACGAATGATCTGCATTGCGAGCAGGCGCTTGCCGCTGCCCGGGCGGGAAAACACATTCTCTGCGAAAAGCCTCTGGCCCTGTCGCTTGAAGAGGCTCATGCGATGGCGAACGCGGCCCGCGAGGCAAGCGTCGTTCTGGCGACAAATCATCATCTCCGGAATGCGCCCACTCACCGTGCGATGCGCGATGCAATCGCCGCCGGCAGGATCGGAACGCCGCTGAGTGCGCGCGTCTTTCATGCGGTTTACCTGCCGCCGCATCTGCAGGGCTGGCGGCTGGACAAACCGTCTGCGGGCGGCGGTGTCATCCTCGACATTACCGTGCACGACGTCGACACACTCCGCTTTGTGCTCGGTGCCGATCCGGTCGAGGTCATCGCGTTTTCTCAGGCCGGCGGCATGAGCCGGGAGGGACTTGAAGACGCTGTCATGGGTGTCATCCGTTTTGAAAACGGTGTTATCGCGCAGTTCCACGATGGCTTCACGACCAGATATGCCGAGACCGGTTTTGAGGTTCATGGCACCGAAGGCTCCCTGATCGCCAGAAATGTGATGACCCAGAAGTCGGTCGGCACTGTCGTGCTGCGCACCGAGGCTGGCGAGGAAGACATCAAAACGGGCTCCGACAATCTTTATGAGGTCGCGCTTGAAGCCTTTCACGCGGCCATTTCAGGCGGCAAACCTTCCGCGACTGCTGAAGACGGCATCTGGTCGCTGGCGACCGGGCTTGCCGTCGTCGAAGCGTCGAAAAGCGGATCCGCTGTTCGGGTCAAAACAGGGATCGAGAGCCGGTCATGAAAAAACATATCACTCCAGCGCAGGCAGCGGATCTTATTCCAGACGGCGCGATCGTTTCCGTTTCGTCGTCCAGCGGTCTGGGCTGCCCCGATCTGATGTTGAAGGCGATCGGTGACCGCTTCGATGCAACCGGACATCCGAAGAACATCACGACGCTTCATCCGATTGCCGCCGGTGATATGAGCGGTATCAAGGGCGTCGATCACATTGCTAAGAAGGGCCTGCTGAAGCGGATCATCGGCGGTTCATATCCGTCCGGTCCATCCAGCGCCGAGCCGCCGCTGATCTGGCAGATGATCACCGCCGATGAAATTCCGGCCTATAATATCCCATCCGGCATCATGTTCGACATGCATCGCGAGGCGGCGGCAAAGCGTCCGGGTGTCCTTACGAAGATCGGCCTCGATACCTTTGTCGATCCGGCCCGCCAGGGCTGCGCGATGAATGCTTCGGCAGCGGCCGAGCCGGTCGTCAAGCGCGTCACTTTCGAGGGTGAGGACTGGCTCTATTTTCCGTCGATCATTCCGCAGGTGACGATCATTCGCGCGACGACTGCCGATGAGCGCGGCAATCTCTCCTACGAACATGAGGGCGCTTATCTCGGAGGCCTCGATCAGGCGCTGGCCGCCCGAAACAATGGCGGCATCATTATTGCGCAAGTGAAACGCATCACCAAGCAAGGCTCGCTCAAACCGCACGATGTGCGGGTGCCCGGCATGCTGGTGGATTACGTCGTGGTCGATCCCGATCAAAAGCAGACGACACAGACGGCCTATGATCCGGCGATTTCGGGAGAGGTCTTCCATCCGCTCGATTCATTCGAGGTGCCGGAATTCAATATCCAGAAAGTGATTGCCCGTCGCGTGGCTCAGGAGCTTGAGGCTGGCAGCTGCGTCAATCTCGGTTTCGGCATTTCCGCGAATGTGCCGAGAATTCTGCTGGAAGAAGGTCTGCATGGCTCGGTGACCTGGGTAATCGAGCAGGGGGCGGTCGGCGGCGTTCCCCTGCTGGATTTCGCATTCGGCTGCGCCTCGAACGCCGACGCCTATATGCCGTCGCCCTATCAGTTCACCTATTTTCAGGGCGCGGGCTTTGATGCATCGTTGTTGTCATTTCTCGAAATAGGCAAAGACGGTTCCGTCAACGTCTCGAAGCTTTCCTTCCGTCCGCATGTGACCGCCGGTGCTGGGGGCTTCGTCGATATCACGGCCCGGGCGAGGAAAATCGTCTTTTCCGGCATGTTCAATGCGGGGGCAAAGCTGTCGATCAATGACGGCAAGCTGGTTGTCGAAAAAGAAGGAAAGCTGAAGAAGCTCGTCAATGAGGTCGAGCACGTGACCTTCTCGGGCCGCAGGGCGATCGAACAGGGCCAGGACATCACCTATGTCACCGAGCGTTGTGTCATGAGGCTGACGCCGGAAGGCGTGGTGTTGAGCGAGATCGCGCCGGGCATCGATTTGCAGACGCAAATCCTGGATCAGTCCGAGTTCGAACTCATTGTTGCCGATGATCTCAAGGTGATGGACGCTTCGCTTTTTGCCGAAGCCAATATCGGCCTTGCGCTTCCGACAAAAAGCGCCCGCGTGCTGGAGGGAACCTTCCATGGCTAATGGCACGGTTCGCGTCGAGATCGACGGCCACATCGCGATCATGACGGTATCGCGGCCGGAAAAACGCAATGCTCTCGATCTTGATATGCTCGGCGCGCTGATGGCGTCCGCCGATGAGGTGGAGGCAAACAATGCGGTCCGTGTGGCGATTTTGACAGGCGAAGGGCAGGGCTTTTCGGCTGGCGGCGACATCAAGGCATGGGGCGGTATGCAGCCCCAGGAATTTGGCCACGGCTGGGTTCGTCACGGCCACCGGGTTTTCGAACGTCTTGCGACCTTGCGGGTGCCGTTGATTGCCGCGCTGAACGGCCATGCGCTTGGTGGCGGCCTTGAACTGGCGGGTATCGCCGACATTCGCATTGCCGAGGAGCAGATCAAGATCGGTCTGCCGGAAACCAGCCTCGGAATGGTGCCCGGCTGGTCGGGCACGCAGCGGCTGGTCAAGCGGTTCGGCGCCCAGCCCGTGCGCCGGATGGCGCTTGGGGGAGAGGTGTTCAGCGCGCAGGAGGCGCTGGCGCTTGGGATTGTGGATGCCGTCACCACAACTGGCAACGCTCTGATCGCTGCGAAGGACTATGCGGCGCGTGTTGCCGCGCGTGGCCCGGCCGCGTCCGAGATCGTCAAACTGATGATCGCCTCGGCAAGCGGTGAAGACAACGGCACGGCGGTTGAAGCATTGGGCTCCATCCTGGCTGCCAAGACCGGCGACCTGAAAGAAGGCGTGGCGGCATTTGGCGCAAAGCGCCCGGCAATATTTAACGGAGAATGGTGATGACGGTTCTGATCAATCCGAAAATGCTGAGTGACCGGACGGCCAGAGATTTCAAGATGCTCATTGACGGCCACTGGGTCGAAGGCAATGTCGATCCCATCGAGCGGATAGCACCCGGCCATGGCTCCGTCGTCAGTCGTTTTCAATCAGGAACCAAGGCCGATGCGGAACGGGCGATAGCTGCGGCACGCGCGGCTTTCGATACCGGACCATGGCCTCGCATGACCGCGTCCGAACGCTCGGCTATTCTGTTGAAGGCTGCGGACCTCATCGCCGCGCGATCCGAAGAACTTGCCTATCTGGACGCCGTCGAGGCCGGAAAGCCGATTACGCAGGTGCGCGGTGAAATCGCCGGTTCCGTCGATATCTGGCGTTATGCCGCCGCCCTCGCCAGAGATTTGCATGGCGAGAGCTACAACACACTCGGTGACGGCACGCTCGGCGTTGTCCTGCGCGAAGCGATCGGGGTCGTATCGATCATCACACCGTGGAATTTCCCTTTCCTGATCGTCGGTCAGAAACTGCCTTTTGCGCTGGCGGCGGGCTGCACCACGGTTGTCAAGCCCTCGGAACTCAGTTCCGGCTCGACGCTTGTTCTCGGTGAAATCCTGCAGGAAGCGGGTGTCCCGAAGGGTGTCGTCAACATCGTGACGGGAACCGGGGCGGAGGTGGGTTCGATCATGACCTCGCATCCCTCAGTTGATATGGTTTCTTTCACCGGCTCCACGGGCGTCGGCAAGCTAACCATGGTCAATGCCGCGCAGACGCTGAAGAAGGTCTCGCTCGAACTGGGTGGCAAGAACCCACAGATCGTATTTCCGGACGCCGATCTCGATGCATTCATCGACGCGGCTGTCTTCGGGGCCTATTTTAATGCCGGCGAGTGCTGCAATGCCGGTTCACGTCTCATTCTTCACAAAAGCATCGCGGCGGATGTGGTCAAACGCGTCGGCGAACTTGCCAGAAATGTCAAGGTGGGCGATCCTCTGGATCCGACGACACAGGTCGGCGCGATCATTACGCCTCAGCATCTTGAAAAAATCTCCGGTTACGTTTCAGATGCGAAAAACAGCGGCGCACAGATCGCTCATGGGGGAGAAAAACTGGACTTGGGAATGGGGCAGTTCATGTCGCCTACCATTCTTTCCGACGTCACGCCTGGAATGGCGGTTGCGCGTGAAGAGGTTTTCGGACCGGTCCTTTCGGTTCTGACCTTTGAGACAACCGCAGAAGCCATCGAGATTGCCAACTCTGTCGATTACGGCCTGTCCGCAGGCGTCTGGAGCTGCGATTTCGATACGTGCCTGACGATCGGACGCCGCGTGCGGGCCGGTACGGTGTGGATGAACACTTTCATGGATGGCGCGAGCGAGTTGCCGTTCGGAGGTTACAAGCAGTCCGGCCTCGGCCGGGAACTCGGCCGCCATGCGGTCGAGGACTATACGGAAACAAAGACCCTGAACATGCATATCGGCGGCCGAACCAGCTGGTGGATGCCGCGGACTGAAAAACCGGCGTAGATCATAGAATTAGAGCGGGATTTCAGGCGAAAACCGCACACACTTTTCGCCATCCCGCTCTAGCCGGTTAGACTGACTGCGTCCGAGGAGGACGGGTGACGGGGCGGGGTATTCCTCGCTTTAATTTGCGACAATGGGAGGAACATATGCGCAAATTTCTGACAGGCACTGCATTGGCAGTGTCCATGATGGCCGGCGCCGCACAGGCGGCGGAGAGTGTTGAAGTCCTGCATTGGTGGACGTCCGGCGGCGAGGCTGCCGCGCTCGACGTCCTCAAGAAGGACCTAGAGGCGAAGAATATTTCCTGGACCGATATGCCTGTCGCCGGCGGCGGCGGCACCGAAGCGATGACGGTGCTGCGCGCCCGCGTTACCGCCGGCAACGCGCCGACCGCAGTCCAGATGCTGGGTTTCGACATTCAGGACTGGGCGAAAGAAGGCGCTCTCGGCAATCTCGATGAACTGGCGGCCAAGGATGGCTGGGACAAGGTCATTCCGAAAGCCCTGCAGCGCTTCTCGAAATACGACGGCCACTGGATTGCCGCACCCGTGAATGTGCATTCGACCAACTGGATGTGGATCAACAAGGCGGCGCTCGACAAGGCCGGCGGCAAGGAGCCCAAGAACTGGGACGAACTGATCGCCATGCTCGACAACTTCAAGGCGCAGGGCATCACGCCTATCGCCGCCGGTGGACAGCCATGGCAGGACGCAACGATCTTCGACGCGGTCGTGCTGTCGCTCGGCACGGATTTCTACAAGCAGGCGTTCATCGACCTCGACCCGGCAGCACTTGGCGGCGAGAAGATGAAGACCGCTTTCGAGCGCATGACGAAGCTTCGCTCCTACGTGGATGACAACTTCTCCGGTCGCGACTGGAACCTTGCTTCCGCCATGGTCATCGAAGGCAAGGCCGGCGTTCAGTTCATGGGCGACTGGGCGAAGGGTGAATTCGTCAAGGCGAAGAAGGTGCCGGGCACGGACTTTGTCTGCGTCCGTTATCCTGAAACGCAGGGTGCGGTGACCTTCAACTCCGACCAGTTCGCCATGTTCAAGGTCGCTGCCGACAAGGTGCCAGCGCAGATGGAAATGGCGGCGGCAATCGAAAGCCCGACCTTCCAGTCGGCATTCAATGTCGTCAAGGGTTCGGCTCCGGCCCGGTCCGACGTGTCGAATGAGGCCTTTGACGCCTGCGGCAAGAAGGCGATTGCCGACCTTGCCGAGGCTGACAAGAGCGGCAAGCTCTTCGGCTCGATGGCCCACGGTCACGCCAACCCGGCCGCCGTCAAGAACGCGATCTATGACGTCGTTACCCGTGAGTTCAACGGCGAACTGACGCCGGATGAAGCAATCGTCGAACTGCCGGCTGCCGTCGCAGCCGCAAAGTAAACGTGGAAAAATGCGGTGGGGGCATCCCCCCACCGCACCAATGCTCGCATGAAATCGCAGTCGAACCGGTCCGGGCGCCTTGCAGGCAGCCTGTCGTCTTCGGCTACCCAACTGACGGAAACGGCAAGCATCGGGCGCTGTTTCAAGGATCAAGGATATCTGCGCGATGACTGGTCGTAGTCGACTTCAGGAGCTGTTACCGAAGCTTGTTCTGGCTCCAAGCTTCGTCGTCATTATCATTTTCGTATACGGCTTCATCGCCTATACGGGCTTCCTGTCGTTGACGGACAGTAAGATGCTGCCCTCCTACAATTTCGTCGGGCTTCTGAATTACCAGCGGCTCTGGGCGCTTCCACACTGGTGGCGGGCGATCAGCAACCTTGCGATCTTCGCGTCGCTTTACATCATCATCTGCTCGGTTCTCGGCCTGTTTCTGGCGATCCTACTGGACCAGAAAATCCGTGGCGAAGGTTTCCTGCGGCCGATCTATCTTTATCCCATGGCGCTGTCTTTCATCGTCACGGGCACGGCGTGGAAATGGTTTCTCGACCCCGGCATCGGTCTGCAGAACACCATGCATCTGTGGGGATGGGAAAGCTTCCAGTTTGCGTGGATCAAGGATCGCAACTACGCCATCTACTGCGTGGTGATCGCAGCGGTCTGGCAGTCCTCGGGCTTTGTCATGGCGATGTTTCTGGCCGGCCTTCGCGGTGTCGACAATGAAATCATCAAGGCGGCCCAGATCGACGGCGCTTCGACCGTCATGACCTACCGCCGCATCATTATTCCCCTGATGCGCCCGGTCTTCCTGTCCGCATTCGTCGTTCTCGCTCACCTCGCAATCAAAGCCTATGACCTTGTGGTCGCGTTGACCGGCGGCGGGCCGGGGCAGGCGACCGAGCTGCCGGCGACATTCATGTATTCCTACACATTCACGCGCAATTCCATGGGCATTGGCGCCTCCTCGGCGATCATCATGCTCATCATGATCTTCTCGATCATCGTGCCCTATCTCTATTCGGAAATTCGCGGAGGAAAACGCTGATGAGCGGCGCTCCAAACCAACAAAATGCAATCAGCCATGGCCATCTGACGCGCGGACTGATCTATCTGGCGCTGATATTCTTTGCCATCTACTACATGCTGCCGCTCTACGTAATGGTGGTCAATTCGCTGAAACCACTGGACGAAATCCGGCAGGGCGGCATGTTGAACCTGCCGCAGGTGTGGACCGTCGAGCCGTGGCTCTCCGCCTGGTCCACGGCGCAGATCGGCGTTCAGCCGACAGGTCTCAAGCCGTTCTTCATCAATTCGATCCTGATGGTCGTTCCGGCTGTAGCGATCTCCACCATCGTTGGCGCACTGAACGGTTACGTTCTAACCAAGTGGAGCTTTCGCGGTTCGAACGTCTTCTTCGGTCTGCTGCTGCTTTCATGCTTCATCCCGTTCCAGATCGTACTGATCCCCATGGCGCGCATCCTCGGCACGCTGGGTCTGGCCGGTTCGATCTGGGGCCTGATCATGGTGCACGTGATCTATGGCCTCGGCTTCACCACGCTTTATTTCCGCAACTACTATGAAGCCTTCCCGACGGAACTCGTTCGGGCGGCCCAGATCGACGGCGCGAGTTTCTTCCAGATTTTCCGCCGCATCCTGCTGCCGTCATCGGGACCGATCATCGTGGTCTCGGTCATCTGGCAGTTCACCAATATCTGGAACGACTTCCTGTTCGGCGCCTCGTTTTCGGGTGCGTCTTCGACCCCGATGACGGTGGCGCTCAACAATCTCGTGTCCTCGTCCACGGGGGTCAAGGAATACAACGTCCATTTCGCGGGCGCGATCCTCGCCGCCCTCCCAACCCTCATCGTTTACATCGTCTCCGGCCGCTATTTCGTACGGGGTCTCATGTCCGGCGCTGTGAAAGGATAAACCATGTCGTTTCTCGAAATCTCTCATCTGCGCAAGTCCTATGGCGCGCTGGAAATTCTAAAGGACATCAATATCGACATCGAGGAGGGCGGTTTTCTGGTGCTTGTCGGGCCTTCCGGCTGCGGCAAATCCACCCTGCTCAACACGATTGCCGGGCTGGAACCCATCACATCAGGCACGATCTCGATCAACGGGCGCAACGTAGCCGGCCTGCCGCCGTCGCAGCGCGATATCGCCATGGTGTTTCAGTCCTACGCGCTCTATCCCAACATGACCGTTGCCGGGAACATCGCTTTCGGTATGGAGATCCGCAAGGTTCCGAAGGAAGAGCGCGAAAAAGCGATCAGGCAGGTCGCCGATATTCTCCAGATCGGCCATCTCCTCGACCGTAAGCCGAGCCAATTGTCGGGCGGTCAACGGCAGCGCGTCGCCATGGGGCGTGCGCTGGTGCGCGATCCGCAGGTCTTTCTTTTCGATGAGCCGCTATCCAACCTCGACGCCAAGCTGCGCGTCGATATGCGCACCGAGATCAAGCGGCTTCACCAGCGCATGAAGACCACGATCGTCTATGTGACCCACGACCAGATCGAGGCGATGACGCTGGCGACGAAGATCGCGGTACTGAAGGACGGCGTTCTGCAACAATTCGGCTCGCCCGCCGAGATTTACAACAATCCGGCAAACATGTTCGTCGCCGATTTCATGGGCTCGCCCGCCATGAACCTTTTAACCGGCACCATCGAGCAGGATGCGTCCGGACTATCCGTTTCCCTTGCGAGACCCGATGGCGAGCCGATGCGTCTTCCCGTCGCGGCCGGCAAGGAGGCGCTGGCGTCCCATGCGGGCCGGCAGGTCATTTTCGGCATTCGACCCGAGGCTTTGACAGACCCGGAAGGGGCGGACCGGAACGCCAGAACGCTTGCCGAGGGAGAATGCCACATCGAGGTCGTGGAACCGGCCGGATCGGACACATTCGCCGTGACCAAGCTCGGCGGCAAGGAGGTCGTTGCCCGCCTGCGCGCCGATGCCCGCATTCACGCCGGCCAGAACGCCCGTCTTGCCTTCAATCTCGACAAGGCCGTGTTCTTCGATCCGACGAGCCAGGCGCGTATTGCCTGAGTATTTGGTGGATCGGCATGATGAACAGTCCAGACATTGTCATTATCGGCTCCGGTATCGGCGGCGCGACGATTGCCGCCGGGCTTGCGGCGACAGGCGCTGACATCCTGATCCTTGAAGCCGGCGATTATATCGCCGACAGCCCGATCAATCGCGACCAGCGCGCCATCTTTCAGAAGGGCCATTTTCGCCCCAAGGAGAGTTGGTACGAGGCCAATGGCGCTGCGTTTAATCCCGGCAATTATTACAACGTCGGCGGAAATTCGAAATTCTACGGCGCGGTGCTGTCCCGTTATCGCAAGGAGGACTTCAGCGAGATCAGGCACAGGGAAGGCGTGTCTCCCGCATGGCCGTTTCCTTACGAGGAGCTGGAGCCATGGTACAGCAAGGCGGAGGCGATGTATCAGGTTCGCGGCGAGCTGGGCGCGGACCCGACCGAACCTGAACATTCCGCAGCATATTCATTTTCCCCCGTTGCGGACGAGCCGCCGGTGGCGGATGTCCGGGCACGCCTGAAGGCGAAAGGCCTGCATCCCTTCTCCCTGCCGCTTGCCATCGATATCGAAAAATGGCTCTCGAAAGGCCGGACACCGTGGGATGCCCATCCAAATTCTCGCGATGGCAAGATGGATGCGGAGACTGCGGCGCTCCTAAAAGCTCTCGAATATCCGAACGTCAAAATCGAAACCTCCGCTAAGTTAACCAGACTTGAGGCGGGACAGAGCGGCAACATCGAGCGCGTCCATTATGAAAAGCACGGCGAGGCCCGCTCGGTTACGGCAAAACTGGTGATCCTGTCTGCGGGAGCCGTGCAGTCGGCCGTGCTGCTGCTCCGCTCGGCGGATGAACGATATCCGAAGGGTCTTGCGAATTCCTCCGATCAGGTCGGGCGAAACTTCATGAACCACAATTCGTCGGCTGTAATTGCCGTGTCGCCAAGCTTCCGCAACACGGCCGTCTATCAAAAGACATTCGGCTTCAATGACTTCTATCTGTCCGACGGTGAGGGCGGGCCGCCTCTTGGCAACGTCCAACTGCTCGGCAAGATTTCTCCGGCGATCTTGAAGGGGGCAATGCCCCGCGTGCCGGAATGGTTGCTCCGGCAACTGACCGGACACGCGATCGATTTCTACGCCATGAGCGAAGACATTCCTCATCCCGACAGCCGGATAATGGTTGACGGAAACCGCATCGTTCTCCACTGGCGGCGAACCAACTGGGACGCTCATCTGGCGCTGGTTGCGAAACTCAAAGGCATCCTCAAATCGGTCGGTTTCCCGATCGTCTTGTCGAAACCTTTCGATAAACGCACGCCGTCGCATCAGTGCGGCACGATCCGCATGGGCAACGACCCGGCGGCTGCACCGCTCGACCCCTTCTGCCGTTCCCATGACCACCGCAATCTTTTCGTTGTCGATGCCAGCTTTCTGCCGACGTCGGCAGCCGTCAATCCGGCGCTCACCATTGCGAGCCAGGCGCTGAGGGTTGCCCATCATATCTCGACGGAGGACCTCGCCCCATGAGGCTGACGACCCCGCATTTCATGGCCGCGATGCCGCTTTATGCCGATGGCGGCCATCAGATTACTCAAGTGTAACAGGATAGTTCGATGCGTTTCGACTATATTATCACCGGTGCCGGCCCCGCAGGATGTGTGCTTGCAAACCGTTTGAGCGAAGACCCCGATGTCAACGTCCTGCTGCTCGAAGCCGGTGGAGGGGACCGGAATCCGCTTTTCCACATGCCGGCCGGTTTTGCCAAAATGACCAAAGGCGTGGCGAGCTGGGGTTGGGAGACGGTGCCGCAAAAGCACATGAAGGGCAGGGTGTTGCGGTACACCCAGGCCAAGGTGCTGGGCGGCGGCTCATCGATCAATGCCCAGCTTTATACGCGCGGCAATGCGGCCGATTACGACACATGGGTCTCCGAGGATGGCTGTGAAGGCTGGAGCTATCGCGACATCCTGCCCTATTATAAACGCGCCGAAGACAATCAGCGTTTCGCCGACGACTATCATTCCTATGGCGGACCGCTTGGCGTCTCGATGCCGGTTTCGGCCCTGCCCATCTGCGATGCTTACATTCGAGCAGGCCAGGAACTCGGCATGCCCTATAATCACGATTTCAACGGCCGGCAGCAGGCCGGCGTCGGCTTCTATCAGCTCACGCAGCGCAACCGGCGCCGGTCGTCCGCATCACTCGCCTATCTCAACCCGATCCGGCATCGCAAGAACCTGACGATCAAACTCGGCGCACGCGTCTCCCGCATCGTTCTGGAAGGAAAACGCGCCATAGGGGTCGAGGTTGTCGGAAAATCCGGCTCGGAAATCATCCGCGCCGAACGGGAAGTCCTCGTCTCTTCCGGCGCGATCGGCTCCCCCAAGCTCCTGCAGCAATCGGGTATCGGCCCGGCGGACCATCTGAAATCCGTGGGCGTGAAGGTGCTGCATGACCTGCCCGGCGTCGGTTCGAACCTGCAGGATCATCTCGATCTTTTCGTGATTGCCGAATGCACCGGCGACCATACCTATGACGGCGTCGCCAAACTTCACCGGACGATATGGGCGGGGCTTGAATATATTCTGTTCCGCACCGGCCCGGTTGCCTCCTCGCTGTTTGAAACGGGCGGTTTCTGGTATGCGGACCCGGACGCGCGCTCGCCGGATATCCAGTTCCATCTGGGATTGGGGTCGGGTATCGAGGCGGGCGTGGAGCGGCTGAAAAACGCCGGGGTCACGCTGAATTCCGCCTATCTTCATCCCAGATCGCGCGGAACCGTGCGGCTGTCATCCTCCGATCCGGCCGCCGCGCCGTTGATCGATCCCAATTACTGGTCCGATCCCCATGACCGGAAGATGTCACTGGAAGGTCTCAAGATCGCCCGCGAGATATTCCAGCAGGCGGCGTTGAAGCCATACATCATGGCGGAACGTCTGCCCGGCCCCAAGGTCATGACGGATGATGAGCTTTTCGAATACGGCTGCGCGAATGCCAAGACCGATCACCATCCCGTCGGCACCTGCAAGATGGGCAACGGGCCGGAATCAGTCGTCGGCCTTGATCTCAAGGTACACGGTCTTGAAGGACTGCGCGTCTGCGATTCCTCCGTCATGCCGCGCGTTCCCTCGTGCAACACCAATGCGCCGACGATCATGGTCGGAGAGAAGGGCGCGGACCTGATAAGAGGACTTGCCCCCCTTGCACCGGCGATTTTCTCGCACGAACGCAATGAAACGCGTCCAAGGGCGCGCGCGCAGGTTCGATAGTCATTCCGCGATCAGGCGGTCTTGATGCGAACCCGAGACGAAGCCTGCAAGGCAATTTACGAGGAGTACAACGCTCATGGACGCGACCGTCCCGCAGCATATTCTTGACGCGCTCACGGATGTGAACATGCCGCGTTTGCCGAAAGCGCCCGGTCCCAAGGAGATGATCGTGCTCGGTGGCATCGATGTCCCGGTTCATCGCGCCGGCTGCGTCGTGGTCGGCTCCGGTGCCGCCGGGCTGCGGACTGCGGTGGAAATGAAGCGGCGCGGCGATGACGTCGTCATCCTCAGCCAGAGCGCGTGGGGTGGGACATCCGCCTGTTCCGGATCCGACAAACAAACGCTCCACACCGCGAACACGGCCGATCAGGGCGACAACTTCAAGGCAATGGCGCGCGCCATCCGCAGCGGCGGCGCCATGGATGAGGATACCGCCTATGTCGAGGCGGTGGGATCGGCGCGCATGATGGCCTCCCTGCAATTCCTCGGGCTGCCCCTGCCGCAGGACCCGCTGGGCGGGACGCTGCGATATCAGACCGACCACGACGAAGTCGGCCGGGCGACCAGTTGCGGCCCCCGCACATCGCGGCTGATGGTCAAGGTGCTTGCGGATGAAGCGATCCGTCTGGATATCCCGTTTCACAATCATACCACCGTCGTCAAAATACTGACCGAAGGTTTGAATGACGAAAGACGGGTCGTCGGCGTCCTCGCCATGCAGCCCCATGAGCGCAGCGATACCAACCCGTTCGGGATTGCTCTCTTCGTGTGTCCGGTGATTGTGCTTGCAGCCGGCGGACCGGGCGAGCTTTATCGCGACAGCGTTTATCCCAATGGCTGTTTTGGTTCTCTGGGGCTGGCGCTGGAGGCGGGGATAGACCTCGTCAACCTCACGGAAAGCCAGTTCGGTATAGGCACCCGACGGGAGGGATTTCCCTGGAACCTGTCGGGAACCTATGTTCAGGCCATCCCGCATATTTATTCGCTGGATGCCGGGGGCAAAGAGCATCATTTTCTGGCGGACTACTATCGCAATACGCAGGAAATGGCCTCCAACATTTTCCGAAAGGGCTATCAATGGCCCTTCCATTCGACCCGTATGCTCGATTTCGGTTCAAGTCTGGTCGACCTTGCGATCTTCCGCGAGTCGGCGGCCGGGCGGCGGGTCTTTATGGACTTCAATCGCAATCCGCTGGCGGTGCCCGGCGATCTTCCGTTCAGCCTTGACCGTCTCGACGCAGACGTCAGCAGCTACATCGAAAACGCCGGCGCGATGAAGGAACGGCCGATCGACCGGTTGAAGCATATGAACCCGCTCGCGATCGAACTCTACCGGCGCTACAAGATCGACATCGCCAGCGAGCCGCTGGAATTTGCGGTGAACAACCAGCACATGAACGGCGGCATCATGGTCGATACCTGGGGGCGGACCAACCTGACGGGCTGCTATTCTGTCGGCGAGGCCGCAGGTACGCATGGTGTGACACGTCCGGGTGGTGCGGCGCTGAATGCCGGGCAGGTATTCGGCACACGCGCGGCCGAACATATCGGCGCAAGTCGCCGCGCGAAATCCCCGTCATCGGCAAATATTGAGGCGGCGGCATTAGCGGGCATCAATGACCTTCTCGCCATTCTGAAGGAGGATAGTCGCCTGTCCGCCAAGAACATCCGCACCGAAATCCAGTCCCGCATGAGCGATAAGGCGGGGATGATATGCGATGCCGAAAGCGTTTCGCAGGCGCTTGCCGGGGCGCGTTCGCTCAATGCGACGATCCGCTCGAACGGGATTGCTTACGGACGGGCTGCCGAGGCGGTTCGCGCCGTTCAGTGGCAACAGATGGCGATTGCGTCCGAGGCCGTGCTCACGGCGTTGGATTACTTCATTCGCGATGGCGGCGGCAGCCGAGGCGCACGCGCGATCTGCGATGCTGACGGTGAACTGGTTCCGAACGTCAATGCGGGACCCTTGCATCAATTCCGCTTTCGCAGGGAGAAAGACGACCATCGAAGCGAGCAGATCGTCGTCAGGCTCGAAGGTGAGGATATGGCGACATCGACGCGTCCCAACCGCGTCTTCGATGAAAGCAAGAAATCCTTCTTTGAACGGGACTGGCCCGCCTGGCTCACCGGACGCATCTATGATCTCGGTGAAAGAGAAGGATGCGCCGAAGACTGAATTCGTTTTGAATTATGCTCGGACGGGCCCCATTCACGCCTTTGATACGGCCGATCAGCATTCTGTCCTCGCGCTCGCAAGCTAGGCGCCTTTCAAGAAAAAAAATGAAGAAGCGGATCAGCCTCTGCCGGTGGAGGTGTTTTCCTCCATGGCTGGCCAGCTTGCCGGTGCGAGGAGCCCCCCGGCGGGATTGTCTTCGGAGGACCGGCGTTGCCCCCGGTCGCGCTGACGACGAGCATCTAATTTCTCTAATTTAAAGAACAGGCGACAAAGGCGCCCGGATTTGATAAATTACAATTTAGCCGGTTGCGGTTTGACGCGCGGATAAAGTCTCCAGGCGTTTCCACGCCGCCAGCCGGATCATGGCGCAGGAGGAGAAGTGCTATGACGGCATTCCATGTCATGGCCGGTGCGACCGGTGAATTTACTCGCCCCGAAGTCCGCAAGATTGGTTTCGCGGATATTGTCGATGCATTGAAGTTGGGACTTGATGACTTCAAAGAGAAGCCGTCCCATTATGTCTTTCTCTGTCTTATGTATCCGATTGCGGGTGTTTTTCTGGTCATGTGGAGTTCCGGCGCCAATCTGCTGCCGCTGATTTATCCCTTGATGTCAGGTTTTGCGCTGATCGGTCCGATCGCCGCCATCGGTCTTTATGAAATCAGCCGACGACGTGAGCAGGGGTTGGATAGCTCCTGGCGTCATGCGCTGGAGGTTCGACACTCTCCGGCCCTGCCGTCGATTATCGCGGTCGCCGTCATGCTGTTCGTGCTTTTCGCCCTCTGGCTGATTGTGGCGCAGCACCTCTACACCACGACGTTCGATGCGGCCGGTCCGGCTTCACTCTCAACCTTTCTGTCAGACGTGCTGACCACCCCGGAGGGACTTTCCCTGATAATCTGGGGGAATCTTGCCGGTTTCGTTTTCGCGGTCATTGTGCTGGCGACAACGGTGGTGGCGTTCCCGCTGATGCTTGACCGGGATGTCGGCGCAGTCGCGGCGGTGGATGCGAGCATACGCGCCACGCTCGCCAATCCGGTTCCAGTTGCGCTTTGGGGGTTGATCGTCGCGGCGCTGCTCGTCGTCGGCACAATCCCGATTTTCGTCGGCCTTGCAGTCATCATGCCCATCCTCGGACATGCAACCTGGCACCTCTATCGGAAATTGATCGTCCCCGTTTATCCAAACCGTATGCCTTGAACCCATAACGGAAATCTAGCTGTCGATCATCCTTCCCGCTGTTGCGGCTCTCCTAAGGGAGCCGTTGCGGCCGGGATTGCGATGGAGCGCGTGAGGATGCCATGTCGTATCGTTTTCTTGCCATCTGTCTGCTTTTCGCCACGACCCTTCCGCTTGATGCGCACGCACAGGAGGGGGACCCTGCCGCCGGCGCCACCGTTTTCAAAAAATGCGGCATTTGTCATGTCGCCGAAACCGACCAGAACAAGGTCGGACCTTCACTGAACGGCCTGTTCGGCAGAGCCGCCGGCACCCATCCGAATTTCGCCTATTCGCAGGCGATGCAGGATGCGGGCAAGGCCGGGCTGGTATGGGACGAGACATCATTTCGCGATTATCTGCACGACCCCAAGGCGAAGGTGAAGGGCACAAAAATGGCCTTTGTCGGGGTGAAGGACGACACCGACATCACCAATCTCATCGCCTATCTGAAGCAATACTCCAAGTAGCGAAATGATGCGAGCTGAAGAGCTGTTTCTCGCCGGGGTGGATCGGCAGGATAGGGCCGAATGAGGGGCGAACTGCTGCTGTTGCCGCAATTGCTCGCCCGAACTGTTCATGAGATAATGCTAATACGTTTCGCGATAGGATTGTAGAAATAGTCGCGGCCGTGTCAGGGGAGGAGACGATGGCTGTCGTTGTGGTTCTCGTTCTGCTGGTGGTGGGATCGATCGTATTCCACCTGCTGAGCCCTTGGTGGTGGACGCCGATTGCCTCCAACTGGAGCTATATCGACAATACGATCATCATCACCTTCTGGATCACCGGTTTCGTTTTTTCGGCCATCGTGTTGTTCGTCGCCTATTGCGTGTTCCGTTTCAGGCATCGCACGGGAAACCGGGCGGCATACCAGCCTGAAAACAAGCGCCTGGAGGGGTGGCTTGCTGGAGGAACCGGGGTCGGGGTGGCTGCCATGCTCCTGCCGGGCCTCTTCGTGTGGAACCAGTTCGTGACCGTGCCTGATGGCGCCAGCGAGGTGGAAGTCGTCGGTCAGCAATGGCAATGGAGTTTCCGGCTGCCCGGCGCGGACGGCCGGCTCGGACGGGCCGACACGCGCGCCATTGCGCCGGACAATCCGCTCGGTTTGAACAGAAACGACCCCGCCGGAATGGACGATGTCATCGTTGAAGGCGGCGAGTTGCATTTACCCGCCGGCAGGCCGGTGAAGATGCTGCTGCGCGCGGTTGACGTGGTGCATGATTTCTACGTGCCGGAGTTCCGGGCCAAGATGGACATGATCCCCGGTTCGGTCACCTACTACTGGTTCACCCCGACGCGGACAGGAACCTTCGAGGTTCTCTGCGCGGAATTGTGCGGCGTCGGCCATCCGCAGATGCGCGGCACCGTCGTCGTCGATACCGAGGCTGACTATCAGGCCTGGCTACAGCAGCAACCGACTTTCTCGAAATCGCTCGCTTTGGCGGAAAAGTCGGCAGCCAGATGAGCGCCATGCGTCGTTGAACGGAAAAGCCGCGTCGGAGGAAACAGGGAGGACGGAAGATGGTCGAGATTGGATCCGGCGCGGGGCAGGTCATCCAGCCCGCTGAGGTCGAGGATGTCGAGCTTTATCACCCGAAAAGCTGGTGGACGAAATATGTCTTCAGCCAGGATGCCAAGATCATCGCCATTCAATATTTCCTGACCGCGACGGCAATCGGCATGGTGGCGCTGGTGCTATCCTGGTTGATGCGCCTGCAACTCGGCTTTCCCGGTTATTTCTCTTTCATCGACGCGGAACATTATTATCAGTTCATCACCATGCACGGCATGATCATGGTGATTTACCTGCTTACCGCGCTGTTTCTCGGCGGTTTCGGCAATTATCTGATCCCGCTGATGCTCGGCGCGCGCGACATGGTGTTTCCCTATGCGAACATGCTGAGCTACTGGCTCTACCTGCTCGCGGTCCTCGTGCTGGTCGCCGGTTTCTTCGCGCCTGGCGGGCCGACGGGCGCTGGCTGGACGCTCTATCCGCCGCAGGCGCTTTTATCGGGAACGCCGGGCGGGCGCGACTGGGGCATCATCCTGATGTTGTCCTCGCTGATCCTGTTCATCATCGGCTTTACCCTGGGCGGGCTGAATTACGTCGTCACGGTGCTACAAGGGCGCACGCGCGGCATGACGTTGATGCGCATGCCCCTGACGATATGGGGCATATTCACGGCAACCGCCATGGCGCTGCTCGCCTTCCCGGCGCTTCTCGTTGCCGCCGTCATGATGTTGTTCGACCGGCTGCTCGGCACGAGCTTCTTCATGCCCGCCATCGTCGAGATGGGCGAACAGCTGAAACAGGAGGGCGGCAGTCCCATCCTCTTCCAGCATCTGTTCTGGTTCTTCGGCCATCCGGAAGTCTATATCGTGGCACTTCCGGCCTTCGGCATCGTCTCGGATCTCATCAGCACCCATGCACGCAAGAACATCTTCGGTTACCGGATGATGGTCTGGGCGATCGTCATCATCGCGGCGCTGAGCTTCGTCGTCTGGGCGCATCATATGTATGTCAGCGGCATGAACCCGAATTTCGGCTTCTTTTTCGCGACCACGACGCTGATCATCGCCGTGCCGACGGCGATCAAGGTCTATAACTGGGTGCTGACGCTCTGGCGCGGCGATATCCATCTGAACTTGCCGATGCTGTTTGCGCTCGCCTTCATCGTCACATTCATCAATGGCGGATTGACCGGTCTTTTCCTCGGCAATGTCGTCGTAGACGTTCCGCTTTCGGATACGATGTTCGTCGTCGCGCATTTCCATATGGTGATGGGGGTCGCGCCGATCATGGTGATTTTCGGCGCGATCCACCATTGGTATCCCAAAGTCACGGGCCGCATGCTGAACGTGGCGATGGGGCATATCCACTTCTGGATCACCTTTCTCGGCGCTTACGCCATCTTCTTCCCGATGCATTATCTCGGCCTGATGGGCGTGCCGCGCCGTTATTACGAACTGGGCGAGGCCGCTTTCATTCCGCCCTCGGCACACACGCTGAACATGTTCATCTCCGTTGCAGCACTGGTTGTTGGCGCCGCACAACTGCTGTTCCTGTTCAATCTCGCCTGGAGCCTTCGCTGGGGCAAACAGGCGGGCGGCAATCCGTGGCGGGCGACGACACTGGAATGGCAAACGCCGCAGACCCCGCCCGTTCATGGAAACTGGGGCAAGGAGCTGCCGGTCGTCTATCGCTGGCCTTATGACTACAGCGTGCCCGGCGCGGATGAGGACTTCCTGCCGCAAAACCAGCCGGCTGCGGCCGGGCCGTCGGAGAGGGCCCTGTCATGATCGCCATTCTCATCTTCATGGCGGGTATTGCCGGCATCATCGCCTGGTGGATGGCGGGGCAGCGGCTCACTTCAAAGCCATGGCTGGAAGTGGGGGTGGCAGGCGATGCACCGCAGATGCAGGGATCGTCGGCGACAATAGCGAAACTTGGGCTCGGCATTTTTCTGGGTGTCGTGGGCGCGCTGTTCACGCTGCTCATCAGCGCCTATCTCGGCCGCATGGGCGGCGCGGACTGGTGGGGCATCCCCATTCCCGGGCTGTTATGGGCCAATACTGCGACGCTTGCCGCTAGTAGTCTGGCGCTGCAATGGGCGAAAACCGAAGCCGGCGCCGGTCGCCGCGACAGGCTGAATATGGCTCTCGCGGCAGCCTTTGCGACGGCCGTTCTCTTCGTTGCCGGGCAGTTTCTGGCGTGGTGGCAACTCACCTCCGCAGGCTATGTGCTGGCGGATAACCCATCGAACAGCTTCTTTTACATGATCACCGGGCTGCACGGCCTGCATATAGTGGGCGGGCTCTGTGTGCTTGGACGCACCGCAATCCGCGCCCGCAGCGAGCCCTTGTTGGCAAGGATGCTCCTGAGCGTGGAGCTGTGCGCCATCTACTGGCATTTCATGCTGGTGGTGTGGCTGATCCTTTTTGCGCTCTTCGCCGGCTGGGCGAATAGTTTTGTCGATCTATGCCGTCAATTGGTCAGCTAGAGCGGCGGGAGATGAACCGGAGCAGGTCCCGCCGCTCTAAGTTTTATCTAAGCATCAGATTTTCCGGACGCTACGTACTTTTACTGGAAATCCTCTAAGGAGTGTCGATCATGACCGCATCCATGGAAAGGCCAGCAAGCGATCCGCATCTGCGCCCCACGGGAATGCGCGGCGTTGCCGCCGATCTGTCATCGGACCAGCGGGCGTTCAAGAACGTCTCCTGGGGCAAGGCGATGATGTGGATCTTCATCCTCAGCGACATCTTCATTTTCGGCTGTTTCCTCCTGGCCTATATGGCCGCGCGCATGTCGACCACCGTCGCCTGGCCCAATCCGAGCGAGGTTTTTGCGCTGACGATTGGCGGCAAGGATATCCCGCTGATCCTGATTGCCATCATGACCTTCGTCCTCATCAGCAGCAGCGGCACGATGGCCATGGCCGTCAACTTCGGATACCGCCGTGACCGTCGCAAAACCGCGGCGCTGATGGTGGTAACGGCCCTCCTTGGCGCGACATTCGTCGGAATGCAGGCATTCGAATGGACGAAACTGATCGAGGAAGGCGTGCGTCCCTGGGAAAACCCATGGGGTGCGGCGCAATTCGGTTCGACGTTCTTCATGATCACGGGCTTTCACGGCACCCATGTCTCGATAGGCGTGCTGTTCCTCCTCATCATCGCGCGCAAGGTATGGCGGGGAGATTTCGATCAGGAAAGGCGGGGATTTTTCACCAGCCGCAAGGGGCACTACGAGGTCGTCGAGATCATGGGGCTTTATTGGCACTTCGTCGATCTGGTGTGGGTCTTCATCTTTGCATTCTTCTATCTGTGGTGAGTGAGGATGGCATCATGGCACAGGAACAATCACAGCAGCATCCGATAAGACTTTATATGGTGGCCTGGGGACTGCTTTTTGTTCTCAGCACGTTCTCCTATATGGTCGATTATCTCGGCATTCAGGGCTATCCCCGATGGTCTTTGATCATCGTATTCATGCTGCTGAAGGCGGGGCTGATCATCGCGATTTTCATGCATCTGGCCTGGGAACGGCTCGTCTTGATCTACGTCATCCTGCTCCCACCGGTCCTCGTGCTTGTCTTCGCCGCCCTGATGGTGTCGGAATCCAATTATACGGCTTTCACCCGGCTGACCTTTATGACTGCGGGTTCCTAGGCCGCGGCAACATATTTCAGGCTTGCGGAAGCAGCACGCCGACGGCGAATTCCTCGTCAGTCGCTGTGTGGCCGGCCTGCGTCTTGCGATATTCGCTGGGCGTGAAACCGCGCTCGGTTCGCAGCGTGCGAGAAAGATGCGGCGCGTCGCAGAAACCGGTGGCGAGCGCAATCTGGGTGATCGGGTCATGCGTGGTGCGCAGGAGGGAGAGCGCACGGTCCAGCCGAAGCTCGAGATAGACCTTGGACGGCGTCGCGTTCAGGTCGGTGAGGAAACGCCGTTCGAGGCTGCGGCGGCCAAGGCCAAGGTCGTTCGCCAGTTCCAGCACTGTTTTCGGAACCTCGATATTCTGCTGCATCCGCAGGATCGCTTTTTTGACCAGAGGATCATTGGCCTTTCGCGCGCTCTGCTGGCCGGGCTGGGGTTTTTCGCCGCTCAGCGCGCTGTCGATCATCATGATGTTGAGGCTTTTGATGGCGGCGGACTGGCCGACATGGCGCTCGACGAGGAAAGCCGCCAGATGGGCTGCGCCGTGACCACCGGAACAGGTCAGCCGGTCACGGTCGATGACGAAAATCTGGTCGGAGATCATCTGGACGGTATCGAAACGGTCGAGAAAATCCTGATGGTGGAACCAGCTCACGCAGCAGCGATAACCATCAAGCAGGCCCGCTTCATGCAGAATGAAGACACCGGTGCAGAGCCCGACGATGGGAATGCCCGCCGCCGCCCGGTCTTTCAGGAACCGCAGCGCTTCCTGCGGCAGGGCGCTGTGATCGCTGATCAAGCCGCCGACAACGACGATATAGTCGTAATGCCCGGCGTCCATCAGCCGTGTATCCGGCTGCACCTTCACGCCGCAGCTCGATTGCACGCTGCCCAGCGTTGCCGAGAGCACCGACCACTCACACAGGATAGGCCGGGAACGGTCCGCCTCGTCGGCGGCAAGACGCAGCACATCAACGAAATTCGCAAAGGCTGACAGCGTGAAGCGGTCGGCAAGCAGGAAGGCGACGCTGAGGCGTTTTCTGGCGCGGTGTGAGGTCATGACGCAAATATTCATGCAAACAGACGCGATTGTCCAGCCGGGGCGCGGCAAATGCTCATAGCGTTTACGACACGAGATTTTCCAACCATCGGGCCCGCTCATGACGCGTTTTAATGCTTTCAATCTTTTGCGGAATGCCCTGACCGGCCACAAGAACTGGGACGAGCAGTGGCCGGACAGCCAGCCGAAAGCCGAATATGACGTGGTCATCGTCGGCGCCGGCGGCCATGGTTTGGGTGCCGCCTATTATCTGGCCAGCCAGCACGGCATCACCAATGTCGCCGTCATCGACAAGGGTTGGCTCGGCGGCGGTAATACCGGCCGCAACACGACGATCATCCGCTCGAACTATCTCTATGACGAGAGCGCCCGTCTTTACGATCACGCCGTCGATCTGTGGGAGAACTTGAGCCAGGAGCTGAACTACAACGTCATGTATTCAAGGCGCGGCGTGCTGATGCTGGCGCATAATGTGCACGATGTGCAGAGCTTCAAGCGTCATATCCATTCCAACCGTTTGAACGGTGTGGACAATCGCTGGCTCACCCCGGAAGAATGCAAGGAATATTGCCCGCCGCTCAGCATTGTGCCGAATGCGCGTTATCCTGTCATGGGCGGTGCGCTTCAGGAACGTGCCGGCACTGCGCGCCACGACGCCGTCGCCTGGGGGTATGCGCGCGGCGCTGCCGCCCGTGGGGTCGATATCATCCAGAACTGCCCGGTCACCGCCATTCGTCGCAATGCCGATGGCTCCGTCGCTGGTGTCGAGACGGCGAGGGGCTTCATCAAGGCGAAGAAGGTCGCGGTTTCCGCCGCCGGCCACACCTCAGTTGTTATGGACACGGCCGGCGTGCGCCTGCCGCTCGAAAGCTATCCTTTGCAGGCGCTGGTGTCGGAGCCGATCAAGCCGATCTTCCCCTGCGTTGTCATGTCGAATGCGGTCCACGCCTATATCAGCCAGTCCGACAAGGGCGAGCTGGTTATCGGTTCGGGTACGGACCAATATACATCCTATTCGCAGCGCGGCGGCCTGCCGCTGATCGAGCATACGATTGCGGCCATCGTCGAAATCTTCCCGATCTTCAATCGCATGCGGATGCTGCGCAAATGGGGCGGTATCGTCGATGTGACGCCGGATCGCTCGGCCATTCTCGGCAAGACGCCGGTTGACGGGCTTTACGTCAATTGCGGCTGGGGTACGGGCGGTTTCAAGGCCACGCCGGGCGCTGCGCACACCTTCGCCTGGACCATTGCCAAAAACGAACCGCACCCGATCAACGCGCCGTTCACGCTGGAACGCTTCCGCACCGGCCGCCTGATCGACGAGGCCGCCGCCGCCGCGGTGGCGCATTGAGGAGCCGACCCCATGCTTTTGATCCGCTGCCCCTATTGCAATGAAACGCTGCCCGAAGCCGAATTCACCTATGCCGGGCAGGCCCATATTACCCGCGCCGCCGATCCTTCGTCGCAGACCGATGAGCAATGGGAAGAATTCCTGTTCATCCGCGAAAACGTGAAAGGCCCGCATTTCGAGCGCTGGCGGCATCTGCATGGTTGCGGCCGCTTCTTCAACGCCGTGCGTGACACGGTGAGCGACCGCTTCCTCACGACCTATCGTGCGGGTGAACCGCGTCCAGAACTTTCTTCCCTGACCCGTGCACCAGCCAGTTCCGAGGTGTCGAAATGAACTCCTATCGCGTTTCCGGCCGTGGCCGTGTGGATGCCACCCGCTCGGTCAGCTTTACCTTCGATGGCAGGACCTATCGCGGCGTGAAGGGCGATACGGTCGCCTCGGCACTTCTCGCCAATGGCGTGCATCTCATGGGCCGCTCGTTCAAATACCACCGCCCGCGCGGCCCGGTGGCGGCGGGTTCCGAAGAGCCGAATGCGCTGATCGGCACCCGCCGCAGCGCAGGACGTTTTGAGCCGAACACCCGCGCCACGGTGCAGGAAATCTGGAACGGGATGGAAACCACCTCCCAGAACAAATATCCGAGCCTGAAATTTGATATCGGCGCTGTCAACGACATGGCCTATATGCTGTTTTCAGCAGGTTTCTATTACAAGACCTTCATGTGGCCGAAGAGTTTCTGGAACAAGGTCTATGAGCCCTTCATTCGCGCGGCCGCGGGTCTCGGCGTTTCCCCCACCGAGGAAGACCCGGATATCTATGCCTCGCGCAACCTGCATTGCGATGTGCTGATCGTCGGCGCTGGTCCGGCTGGTCTGGCGGCGGCGCGTGCGGCGGCGGTCGATGGTCTCAAGGTCGTGCTGGTCGATGAAAATGCCGAAGCCGGCGGCACGCTGCTGTCGGAGCCGCAGGCGAAGATCGATGGCAAGCCCGTATGGAACTGGCTGGCGGATGAATTGACGGCACTGAAGGAGCGCGGCGTCAAGGTAATGACCCGCACGACGGCCATCGCCTATTACCACCAGAACATGATCGGCCTTTGCGAAAAGTTGACCGACCATTTAGAGGCCGTGCCGAAGGATACGCCGCGCGAACGCCTGTGGCGCGTTCGGGCGCGTCACGTCGTATTGGCGCAGGGTGCACTGGAAAAGCCGCTGGTTTTCCACGGCAACGACCGGCCGGGCGTGATGCTCGCGGGTGCCGCCCAGACCTATCTCAACCGCTATGGCGTCAAGGTCGGCAACCGGCCGGTGGTGGTGACGAGCCATGACAGCGCCTGGTATGCGGCGTTTGATCTTCACGGCGCGGGCGCACGCGTTCAGGCAATTGTCGATACCCGCGCCAAGGTGCGGGAAGAACTGGTGAACGAGGCGCGTGCGCTCGGCATTCCGGTCAAGCTGTCGCATACGGTCACGGCGACGTCGGGGCGGCTGCGCGTCAAGTCAGTCCGGGTCAATCCGGTTAGTGGCGCGTCGGTCGGTGCGGGACAGGAAATCGCCTGCGATGCGGTGCTGATGTCCGGCGGCTGGACGCCGTCGCTGCATCTCTTTTCCCATACGCAGGGCAAGATCGCCTGGGATGATGAGCGGACTACCTTCCTTCCTGCCGCCACCAACGAGGATTGCGTGATTGCCGGGGCCGGACGCGGGCTGTGGGGCATCGAAGCGGCGCTGAAGGACGGTGCTGAACGGGGTCGCGAAGTTGCAGCAGTGCTCGGCAAGGCCGCCAACCCTTCCGCTCTTGTGGTGGAACATGACCGCACCGGCAGCGGCGTCTCGCACACGGAACTGCCGAGCGACCGTGATGCCGGCAAGGCCAAGGCTTTCGTGGATTACCAGAACGATGTGACCGCCAAGGATCTGAGGCTCGCCGTGCGTGAGGGCATGCGTTCCATAGAGCACGTCAAGCGCTACACCACCAACGGCATGGCGACCGATCAGGGCAAGATGTCCAACATCAACGGCCTCAACATCGCGGCGGAAGCACTCGGCAAACGCCAGCCGCAGGTCGGCCTCACCACCTTCCGCCCGCCCTATACGCCGACGACCTTCGGAGCCTTCGCCGGTTATCACCGCGGCGCGCATTTCGAGGTAACGCGCAAGACGCAGATCGACGGGTGGGCTGAGGCGCATGGCGCGGTCTACGAGCCGGTCGGACAATGGCGTCGCGCCTGGTATTTCCCTAAACCGGGCGAAGACATGGATGCGGCTGTCGGCCGTGAATGCCGGGCGGTGCGCCAGAGTGTGGGCATTTTCGACGCCTCGACGCTCGGCAAGATCGAGGTTGTCGGGCCTGATGCGGTCGAGTTCATGAACCGCATGTATACCAATCCCTGGACGAAGCTCGCCGCCGGCCGTTGCCGTTATGGCCTGCTGCTCGGCGATGACGGCTTCATTCGCGACGATGGCGTCATCGGCCGCATGACCGAAGACCGTTTCCACGTCACCACCACGACAGGCGGCGCCGCCCGGGTGCTGAACATGATGGAGGATTACCTCCAGACGGAGTGGCCGGATCTCAATGTCTGGCTGACCTCGACGACCGAACAATGGTCCACCATTGCGCTGAACGGCCCGAACGCGGCAAAGCTGCTCGCGCCGCTGGTGGAAGGCGTCGAACTGACGGAAGAGGCCTTCCCGCATATGTCCTGCGTGGAGTGCACGGTGGCCGGCATGCCGGCGCGGCTGTTCCGCGTCAGCTTCACCGGCGAGATCGGCTTCGAGGTCAATGTCCCTGCACCGCTCGGCCGCAAGCTCTGGGAAATCCTGTGGGAGGCCGGCCAGCAATATGGCATCACGCCTTACGGCACCGAGACCATGCATGTGCTGCGTGCCGAAAAGGGTTACATCATCGTCGGTCAGGATACCGATGGTACCGTCACGCCCTATGACGCCGCGATGGGCTGGGCCGTGGGCAAGAACAAGCCGGATTTCGTCGGCAAGCGTGGCCTTGCCCGCCCCGATCTCGTCGCCAAGGATCGCCGTCATCTCGTCGGCCTTCTGACCGAAGACCGCTCGAAGCTGGAAGAGGGCGCGCAGATCGTCTTTGATCCGAAACAGCCGATCCCGATGAAAATGGTCGGCCACGTCACCTCGTCCTATCACTCGGATGCCGCCGGCCAGCCCATCGCGCTGGCTCTGGTGGAGGGTGGCCATGAGCGGATGGGCGAGACCGTCTACATCCCCATGCTGGACCGCACCATTGCCGCGAAAATCACCGGGATGGTCTTTGTCGATCCCGAAAATACCCGCCTGAAAATCTGACCCGGAGATGACAATGAACATGCGCGTTTCCTCCCTCGTTTCCGGCACTTTGGCCGAGAGCAAAGCGGCCCGGGTCAGCATCCTGCCGGTGCAGACGCAGCTGTCGCTACGCGCCCGGGGTGATCTCACCCCGCTCAGCGCCGCCCTTGGCCTTGCCTTGCCCGACCGGATCGGCACCCGCTCCGCCGCAGGCGAAATCGAGGCCGTGCGCCTCGGTCCCGACGAATGGACGATCCTTGCTCCGACAGGGGAAGCCGACAGGCTGATTGCGGCCTGCGGCGCTGTCTATGCCAGCCACCCACACAGCCTCGTCGATATTTCCGGCCGGGAAGTGACGCTCTCGATCGAGGGGCCACAGGCTGGCGAACTGCTGACGCTGGGCTGCGCCCGCGATATCGACACCATTGCTATTGGTGAGGCGCGCCGAACGATTTTCGACGGCGTGACCGTGGTGCTCTGGCGCGATGCGGAAAACCGTTTCCGCATGGATATCTGGAACAGCTTCGTGTCGCATCTTGGCCATTTGCTTGAAACCGGCTGCAAGGAACTTGCGGCTGATATCGCTTGATCTGGGAGGAAAAAACAATGCTCAACCGCCTGTCACATAATACCGTTTCGGACACGGTGATCGCTGACGCCATCGCCGAGGAACTCGACCGCCAGAAAACGCAGATCGAGCTCATCGCTTCGGAAAACATCGTTTCCGCCGATGTTCTGGCGGCTCAAGGCTCGGTGCTGACCAACAAATATGCCGAGGGCTATCCCGGCAAGCGTTATTACGGCGGCTGCGAATTTGTCGACAAGGTCGAACAGGTCGCCATCGACCGGTTGAAGCAGCTCTTCGGTGCAGAATTCGCCAATGTGCAGCCGCATTCCGGCGCGCAGGCCAATCAGGCGGTGTTTCTGGCGCTGCTGCAGCCGGGCGACCGGATCATGGGCATGTCACTTGCCCATGGCGGCCACCTGACCCACGGTTCGCCGGTGACGATGTCCGGCAAGTGGTTCGATGTCGTCTCCTATGAGGTCGATGCCGATACACATCTGATCGATATGGAGAAGGTGCGGGCGCGGGCGCTGGAGACCAAGCCGAAGCTGATCGTGGCGGGCGCATCGGCCTATCCGCGCCAGATCGATTTTGCCGGCTTCCGCAGAATAGCCGACGAAGTCGGCGCTTATCTGATGGTCGACATGGCCCATTATGCCGGTCTGATCGCCGGCGGCAAATATCCGAACCCGGTGCCGCACGCCCATGTCGTCACCTCCACCACCCACAAGACCCTGCGCGGCCCCCGCGGCGGCGTGATCCTTACCAATGACGCCGATCTGGCGAAGAAGCTGAACTCGGCCGTCTTCCCCGGCAATCAGGGCGGCCCCCTGATGCACGTCATCGCCGCCAAGGCCGTGGCTTTCGGCGAGGCCTTGCGTCCGGAATTTTCCGACTATGCCGGCCAGGTCATCGCCAATGCGCAGGCGCTGGCAAAGGTGCTGACGAAGGGTGGTCTGGGCATCGTCTCGGGTGGCACCGACAGCCACATGGTGCTGGTCGATCTGCGGCCGAAAGGCGTGACCGGCAAGGTTGCCGAAATCGCTCTGGCGCGGGCGGGGCTTACCTGCAACAAGAACGCCATTCCCAACGACCCGGAAAAGCCCTTCGTCACTTCGGGCGTCAGGCTTGGAAGCTCGGCGGGTACCACCCGCGGTTTCGGCGTGGCCGAATTCGAACAGATCGGCGCGCTGATCTTACGTGTCATCGACGCGCTGGCGGCGAATGCCGAAGGGGATGCCGCGGTCGAAGCCGAGGTGCGGGGAGAGGTTGCTGCACTTTGCGAGGCCTTCCCGATCTACGGTTCGTAAGCGGCCCTGCCGGGCTTCGATTAGTCTCAATCGCCGTCCTGACCACGGCCGGCGGTTGATAGGCAATCTGCGCGAAAGCGCGGGCGATCCGTCCGCGCGGCAAAGACCCAGGGGAGCAGGATTTGAGCACCTATATAATGACAGTCGCGTGCCCGGCGCGCAGCGGCATCGTCGCCGCCGTATCCGGTTATCTCGCCCGGTCCGGATGCAATATCAACGACAGTTCGCAATTCACCGACCAGGAGACTGGCCGCTTTTTCATGCGGTTGAGCTTCGTTTCCGAACAGGGATCGGGACGCGATGCGCTGCTCGACGGCTTTGGTCCCGTCGCGGCCGATTTCGATATGGACTATGATATTCATGACCTTTCGCGAAAGACGAAGGTCGTGATCATGGTCTCGCGCTTCGGTCATTGTCTCAACGATCTGCTGTATCGCTCCCGCATCGGCGCGCTGCCGGTCGAGATCGTCGCGGTGATTTCCAATCACCTCGATTACCAGAAGCAGGTGGTGAACGAGGATATTCCCTTTCACCACATTCGCGTCACGCCGGAAACGAAGCCCGAGGCGGAAGCCGCGATCCTGCAGGTGGTGCGGGATACCGGAGCGGAGCTTGTGGTGCTTGCGCGCTACATGCAGGTCCTGTCGGACCGGCTGTGTCAGGAAATGTCTGGCCGCATCATCAACATCCATCATTCTTTCCTGCCATCTTTCAAGGGCGCCAACCCTTATAAACAGGCCTATGAACGCGGGGTGAGGCTGATCGGCGCGACCGCCCATTACGTCACCGCCGATCTCGATGAAGGGCCGATCATCGAGCAGGATACGATCCGCGTAACCCATGCCCAAAGCGCGATGGACTATGTCAGCCTGGGTCGGGATGTGGAAAGCCAGGTTCTTGCGCGGGCCATCCACGCCCATATTCATCACCGGGTCTTCCTAAATGGAAACAGGACGGTTGTCTTTCCCGCGTCTCCCGGAGAACACGTGTCCGAGCGCATGGGTTGAATGCGGGGTCGCGCGGAGCCGTGATTTGTGTCCTTCGTCAGTGGTTCGTCGTCATGTCGTCCCGCCAGTAGCAGGCGTTGAGATAACGTTTTTTGGACAGGACGGATAATTTGTCCCGAAAGCCCTGCCATTGGGAGAATGCATTGGCGAGCCACAGGAAATAATCATTGGTGGAAGCGGCTGTCTCCATTGCCGCATCGCAAACGCATTCAACAAATTTTGCGGAAGACACGGCCGAGCGCGGCAGCCAGTATATTTTTATTCCCGAAGGTGCGGCGATGTCATATCGGCAATTCTCGGCCCGGAGGAAGATATGGCCCACGGCATTTTCGCGCAGGTTCTCGCAGATGCGGGCGGCAAGGCCGCTTCATCTCCGGCCAGCAGATAGTGTCGAACGATGCAGCAGTCGGTGCCGAATTCGAGAATATGCGAAGCGACGGCGTCGATAAGCAGGATCGCCCCGCAGGCATGATATCATCGGCCATCAATGTTGCCGGTATCATGCTTGCGGGGCGACAGCAAAGTAAAACAATCGCTGTACTATAGATTGGTCTGTGACCTTTCCTGCGCAAATATCAATTACCGCGATGAATGAGGCAGACTACGAGTAAAGGTTGTTATTCGGCGGGCTGCGCCACGGCCTCTATGCCGGATCTTTCGCGATCTCCGGAGAGGCTGCGCTGACCGAGCGTGATGATGGCAACGGTCGAAAGGCTTGCGGCGACTGACACCCAGAAACCGTTATCCGGGCCGAAATTATCGATGACCCAGCCGGAGAGAAATGCCCCGAGCGCCATGCCGATACCGATGCCGGTCATCACCCAGGTCACGCCTTCCGTCAGCATCGATTCAGGCACACGGCGCTCGATCAGGCCGAATGAGGTGATGAAGATCGGAGAGATTGCAACGCCGCTGAGGAAAACGGCAAAAGCCAGAAGGGCGACAGAAGTGCTGGCGACAAGCAGCGGCAGAGCGGTGAGTGCAAGCACGCTGACGGCGATCAGCAGTTGGCGTTGCAGCGGCATTTTGGGATTGAGCGCGCCGAGAATGAGGCCGACCACGAAGGACCCGATGGCATAGACGCCGATGACGAGGCTGGCGGCTTCCGGTTGGCCAAGTTCCTTGGTGATTGCGACGGCACTTACCTCGGCAGTGGCGAAAGTGGAGCCGACAAAGATCAGCGCAAGCGTGATGATCTGGACCGGACGCAGGGAGATGGCCGAACGCTGCCGGCGACCGCTTTCAACCGGGCGTACCTTGGGCTCGGTCGAACGTTGCAGAAGGAAAGCGAAGGTGCCGAGCGCCAGGAAGGTGGTGCTGATCATCATGCCCGCTTCCGGAAAGAGCGAGACTGCCAGGCCGACGGAAAGCGAGGCGCCTGAAATGTAGACGAGTTCGTCGGCGGCGGATTCAAAGGCGAATGCGGTGTTCAGTTCCGGCCGGTCGCGGAAGATTTCCGTCCAGCGGGCGCGCATCATGGCCGGAATGCTCGGCATGGCAGCGGCGAGGAAGGCGGAAAGGAACAGCGTCCAGGCCGGCCATTTCTGGTTTGTCGCGATAATCAGCGCCGCAAAGGCGATGACCGAGACGATGGTGGCGGGGATGAGGACCTTGCTCTGCCCCTTGCGATCCACCAGCCGGGAGATTTGTGGGGAGACGGCGGCATTGGTCAGCGCAAAGGTTGCGGAGACGGCGCCGGCCAGCCAATATTCGCCATGGGTTTGCGAAAGCATGGCGACGATGCCGATCGGGGCCATGGCAATGGGAAGGCGGGCGAAGAAACCGGCGGCGGAGAAGCCTTTTGCGCCTGGAGCCCGGAAAATTTCTCTGTATGGATTAGCCATCGGGATGCACCTTGTTCAGAGGGTGTTCACCACATACATACGTGGCGTATGTGAATGAGATAATTGCATACGGCGCGTATGTCAACTAATATACGCGTCGTATGTGGAAAATGGAGAAAAAATGCGCAAACCTCGCAGTGAAATGATTGCCGAGACGCGGACGAAGCTTCTGGCTGCCGGCCGCAAGGCCTTTGGCAGCATCGGTTATGCGGAAGCGTCGATGGATGACTTCACCGCCGAGGCCGGTCTCACCCGCGGCGCGCTCTATCACCATTTTGGCGACAAAAAAGGCCTGCTGTTGGCGGTGGTGGCCGAAATCGATGCGGAAATGACGAAGAGGCTCTGTGACATCTCCTCGAGGGCCGAGTCCCGGTGGGAAGGTTTTGTCGAGGAGAATCTCGGCTATGTGCGCATGGCTCTCGAACCGGAAATCCAGCGGATCATGTTTCGTGACGGGCCGGCGGTGCTCGGCGATCCGTCGCGCTGGCCAAATGCAAACGGCTGCATCTCGGCAGTCGCGCGAAGCCTCGATGCCCTGAAGGAAGAAGGCACCATCGGCGATATCGATGCGGAGGCATGCGCCCGCTTCATCAACGCGGCAAGCAGCGCCGCCGCTCAGTGGATCGCCAATTCCGACGACCCCGAAATGACCTCGAAACGGGCCGTGGGCAGCTTCCGGGCCTTTCTGGAGGGATTGCGGATCAGGAAAGACTGAACCGGGCTTTACACGGTTGCCCATGCGCGCCGGGCAGCCCGATCATTCGGCCCCGCAGCATCTCTGCATACGCCCGACAATTTCGTCGAGGCTCGATATCCGCTGGCCCCCTCGGAGAGAAACGCATCATAGAGGGTTGCCGCGCCGCGCGGCGACCGGAGGAGGACGGCGTGCTGAAACCGTCCCCCGCGAATTTCCCATGAGCCCGGATATGCTGCCTGCAAGTTATGCAACTGTCATATCGCGGGTCTAGGAGAAAGTGTGGTTTTCACACGTTTCGCGAGGGGAATATGCGCAAAATCGTTGCTGCTTTGGTCGCCACGACCTTTCTTGCCGGCGCCGTCCAGGCTGCCGAGGTTTATCCGCTTGATCGTGCTACGATCCTGACCGGTTCGCCGTTCGATTTCAAAGTCGAGTTCGCTTCCGTCGTAAAGCCGGAAGACGTCAAGATCACCGTCAACGGCCAGGATTACAAGGCCGCTCTCGGCAAGGATGCCGAGTTCGTCGCCGAAGAAAAGAACAAGGACAAGGTCCTTGGATCGGCCGTCATCCTGCGTGGGGTCACGCTCGCCAGCGCCGGTGACTACAAGGTCGAAGTTTCTGCCGGTTCCGAAACCAAGGCGATCACCTGGACCGTTTATGGCACGCCGGCCCAGGCAAAAGCCAAGAACGTCATCTTCCTGATCGCCGACGGCCTGTCCGTCGCTCACCGCACTGCTGCCCGCATCATGTCCAAGGGCATGACCGAGGGTAAGGCCAATGGCCGCCTCAACATGGATGATGTGCCGCCGGTCGCCTTCATCGGCACCTCCGCCACCGACGCCGTCGCCACCGACAGCGCCAACACCATGTCAGCCTACATGACCGGTCACAAGACCGCCGTGAACGCCATTGGCGTTTATGCCGACCGCACCCCGGCCGCGCTCGACGATCCGAAGGTCGAAACGATCGCGGAAGCCCTGCGCCGCCAGACCAAGAAGTCGATCGGCATCATCTCAACCGCCGAACTGCAGGACGCCACGCCGGCTGCCGTCGTTGCCCACACCCGCAAGCGCGGCGACAAGGCCGACATCAACGGCATGCTGTTCGACGTGAAGCCGGATGTCCTCCTCGGCGGCGGCTCCGCTTATTTCCTGCCGCAGGCGACGGCGGGTTCCAAGCGCAAGGATGACAAGGACTATATCGCTTTGTTCAAGGAAGCTGGCTACACGCTGGCGACCAGCAAGGCGGAACTCGCCACGGCCGCCGGCACCAACACCGGCAAGATCCTCGGCCTGTTCCACACCGGCAACATGGACACAGCGCTCGACCGCGAGTTCCTCAAGAAGGGCACCACGGCGAAGTTCCCGGATCAGCCGGGCCTCGTTGAAATGACCAAGGTTGCGCTCGGCGAACTGTCGAAGAACCCGGACGGCTTCTTCCTGATGGTCGAAGCTGCCAACGTCGACAAGATGTCCCATCCGCTTGACTGGGATCGCGCTGTCGTCGACACGATCGAATTCGACAAGGCCGTCGGTGTCGCCCGTGAATTCGCCGCGAAGAACCCCGATACGCTGATCGTCGTCACCGGCGACCATACGCATGGCGTTTCCATCATCGGCACCGTCGATGATGACAAGCCGGGTACCGAAATGCGCGAAAAGGTCGGCACCTATGCCGAGGCCGGCTTCCCGAACTATGAAGACAAGGACGGTGACGGTTATCCTGATAAGGTCGACGTTTCCCGTCGTCTGTTCCTGAACGCCAATAACGGTCCTGACCATTACGAGACCTTCCGTCCGAAGCTTGATGGCCCGTTCACACCGGCCGTCCAGAACGAAAAGAAGGAATATGTCGCCAACGAGCAGTACAAGGACGTTCCCGGTGCTGTGTTCGTACCCGGCATCATTCCGAAAAGCTCGGATAGCGGCGTCCACGCGGTGGATGATGTCGTTCTGCAGGCTGAAGGCCCCGGCGCCGAAGGCTTCCGTGGCTACATGGAACAGAGCGACGTCTACAAGGGTCTCGCCGAAGCTTTCGCACTTGGCGCCAAGCAGACCAACTAAGATATGAATGTTGTGAGGGCACGCCGCTATCGCGTGCCCTCACAATAGTTTCAGGTCTTTCATCGTCCATTCTGACGAGGGACGATGGCAGACCTTTTCAAGAAGGAGAATGGTCATGAGCAAGGCTGATCGGGCGCACTTCAACCGTCGTCAGACCCTGGGTCTCATTGCCGGTCTGCCGCTGCTGGCCGCCGGCACGCGCGCGCAGGCGAACAGCGACATCACCTTCGACGAACTCTATGGCAAGGTTAGCGTCCTCGGGCTGGAGTTTTCCGAAAAGGTCAAGCAGTTGAACGGCAAGGAGATCGCCATGCGTGGTTTCATGGCGCCGCCGCTGAAGGCCGAAGCGCAGTTTTTCGTGCTGACCGAAATCCCCATGTCGATCTGCCCCTTCTGCTCCACGGATGCAGATTGGCCGGACAACATCGTCGTCGTTTATCTCGGCGAAAAACAGACTTTTACCCAGCCGAGCCAGACAATCGAAGTGCGCGGCACGCTGGAAACGGGTTCCTGGACCGATCCGGATACCGGCTTTGTCAGCCTGCTGCGCATCCGCCAGGCAGAATACGCGACGGTTTGAGACCATGCTGTCCCTGAAGATAGATGATCTTGCCGTATCCTTTCCCGGTTTGTCAGCGCCGGTTCTCGTTCTCGACGGTCTGGAAATCGCTGCCGGTAGCCGCGTTGCGCTGACGGGTGGTTCCGGCTCGGGCAAAAGCACCCTCATCAACATCATCGCCGGCCTTGAGCGTGTTCAGGCCGGCCGCGTTGTCTGGGGGGAAGAGAACATTGCGGATTTGCCCGAGGGCCGTCGCGACCGCTGGCGGGCCGCCAATATCGGCCTCGTCATGCAGGAGTTTCATCTTTTTCCCGGCTTGTCCGCGCTGGATAATATCCTGCTGCCCGCCCGCCTGTCGCGTGCGGCAAATGCGGACCTCATGAAGCGCGCGGAATCCCTGTTTGCGACTGTCGGCCTCAAACGCCCGGGGCAGCACGTTGAGACCATGTCGCGCGGTGAAATGCAGCGTGTCGCTATCGCCCGTGCGCTGCTGCGCAGTCCCGGCGTTATCATTGCCGACGAACCGACCGCAAGCCTCGATCTCGAAAGCGGCGAGGCTGTCGGTGATCTCCTGCTTTCCGTTGCGGCCAGCACCGGCAGCACGCTTATCGTCGCCAGCCATGACCAGCATCTTATCGGCCGCCTCGACCGGCGTCTCACCCTCAGCGGCGGCCGTATCGTCGCCGATACCGAGCGGAAGGAGATTGCGGCATGATCGGTTTCATCCTTGCCGACCTGCGCCGTCTTTGGCTGGGTGGCATCGTCGTGGTTCTCCTGGTTGCGCTTGCCACCGCGCTTGGCGTTGCGGTCACGCTGCAGGAGCGTTCGCTGCGTCTCGGCAGCGCCCGTGCCGCCGATAAATTCGATCTCGTTATCGGCGCGGCCGGCAGCGAAACCCAGTTGATCCTTTCCTCCATTTTTCTGCAGGCCGCACCGCTGCCGCTTGTGGACGGCGCTGTTCTGACGAAGCTCGCCGCCGATCCGCGCGTTGCTTGGGCGGCACCTGTCGGGTTTGGCGATTCCTTTGCCGGATACCCGATAGTCGGCACGACGATGAGCCTCGTCAGCAACACGACATCAGGTTTTGCCGAGGGCAGGATGTTCGCGCTGGAAGGCGAAGCCATACTCGGGGCTGCCGTCGATCTGTCTCTCGCTGCTGAGATCAAGCCGATGCACGGCACCGCCGAGACCGGCGGCCACACCCATACCGAGATCGCCTATAAAGTCGTTGGCAAATTGCAGCCCACCGGCACGCCCTGGGATCGCGCCATTCTCGTGCCGATACAGGCCGTGTGGCACGTCCATGGTCTCGGTCATGATCATGGCCATGATGAAGGGCATGAGGATGGCCATGCGGGCGCGCATGATGAAGAACATCACCACGGGGACGGTCACGATCACGCCCATGAAGGCGAAGAACATCACGAAGATGGTGATACGCATGCCGAAGGCGAGGCGGATCATGCCGAAGCCGCTGTTCAGCTGGTGGTCTCGCAGCGACAAAAGCATGCTTTGGCCCTCGGCCCAGCCACTTCGGCGCATGTGGAGTCTGACCATCAAGGCGGCATCGATGCGGATGCGCCAATCGTGGAGACTTTCGGCGAGGGCACGCCCGGCCTGCCGGCCATTCTCGTCAAGCCCAAAACGATCGCCGACGCCTATCGCCTGCGGCAGGAATACCGGACCGGTAATACGCTTGGCGTTTTCCCGGGCGAAGTTCTGACGGGTCTCTATGCGACGCTCGGCGATGCCAAGATGGTGCTGAGCGCGGTTGCCGCCGGTTCGCAGGGGTTGGTGGCGGCGGCGCTGGTGCTGGTGACGGTGATCCATGTCGGGCAACGACGCAGGCAGATCGGCGCATTGCGGGCATTCGGCGCGCCGCGCGGCTCGGTATTCGCCATCGTCTGGCTGGAGCTTTTTTTACTGGTGGTGCTCGGTGTCGGCATCGGTTTTCTGGTCGGATTGGGCGCTGCCCATATCGGCGCACAACTCTTTACCGCAAAAAGCGGCGTCATCCTGCCGGTTGGCTTCACCCGCGAAGATTTGCGTCTTGCACTGTTCCTGCTGGGCTTTGCCGCGGTTCTTTCGGCGATACCGGCTTTGCTCGCCTATCGTCAGTCTCCAGCCGCCGCCCTCCGCGCCTAGGCCTCGGGCAGGGTGCCGCAGCCTGCGCTTTTTTTGGATTGATCGAATGGCGTGCAAGTCCGGGCGATTGGCACGGTCTAGTTCGTCAGCGTTTTGATAGCCACGCCGACACATCGACGCTTCGGCCTCAAATATGCTCTCCAAGGCGTAAAGCATGAGCACGCACATAAAATATAGTTTTTTTACTGTGGCCGCTTTTTATGGCAGGCTTGCATCGAGGCTTGGGAAAAAAAAGCAGGAGCCGCGTAATACCGGGAGGGAACCGAGATGGTCGAAAAGAAGCCGGGTAAATCTGCCGAAATCGCGCAAACCGAGCCGTACGCTGCTGCGCCGACACTTCTTTCGGGCGGCAATCCGCAGATTGCCAAGGGATATGGCGACGGCCCGGTGCAGGCCTATATTGCCGCCATGCCGGGTTGGAAAAGTCCGGTCGGAGCACGTATCGATGCGCTGATCGAAAGCCTCGTGCCCGGTGTGCGTAAGGCCGTGAAGTGGAATTCGCCCTTTTACGGCATGGAAGACGATGTCTGGTTTCTCAGCCTTCACTGTTTTACGAAATATATCAAAGTGACCTTTCTCAACGGCGTATCTTTACAACCCTTGCCACCCGGCACCTCCAAACATCCGAAGGTTCGTTACCTCGATATCCATGAGGGTGCGTTTGATGAAACGCAGTTTGCCGACTGGGTGCGGCAGGCGAGCGCCTTGCCCGGCGAAAAAATGTGAGCGATTTGGTTCGCCGGCTCGGCAGGCTTGGGAGCGGGTGAAGATCGCGGAATGCGGCGGCGAATCATGCCGTCTTTCCTCACCTTCAAAGGCCGCGCCGCACTGGGGATGATGAGAAATTGCAGGCTCCTCGATACAGTTTTTCCGTCGCGAAGAAAAACCGGCCGATCCGGCCGATTTCTGTTTACTTTTGCCGATGTTGCACGCCATCACGCTTGCTGAACTCGCTGCCAGGCGTATCGCAAACCACGGAGGATGAGATGAAGGCACTGGTGCTGGAAGAAAAAGGCAAGCTCTCGCTCAGGGATTTTGATATTCCCGGTGGAGCAGGATCCGGTGAACTCGGGCCGAAGGATGTGCTTATCCGCACCCATACGGTCGGCATCTGCGGCTCTGATGTCCATTATTATACCCATGGCAAGATCGGTCATTTCGTCGTCAATGCGCCCATGGTGCTCGGGCACGAAGCGTCTGGAACGGTGATCGAAACCGGTGCCGAGGTAACACACCTGAAGGCTGGTGATCGCGTCTGCATGGAGCCCGGCATTCCCGATCCGACATCGCGCGCCGCAAAGCTCGGCATCTATAATGTCGATCCGGCTGTCCGCTTCTGGGCGACGCCGCCGATCCATGGCTGCCTGACGCCTGAGGTCATTCATCCTGCCGCCTTCACCTACAAGCTGCCCGAAAACGTGTCCTTTGCCGAAGGCGCCATGGTCGAACCCTTCGCCATCGGCATGCAGGCGGCGCTGCGGGCGCGTATCCAGCCGGGCGATATCGCCGTGGTAACGGGTGCAGGTCCGATCGGCATGATGGTGGCGCTCGCAGCACTTGCCGGCGGTTGCGCGAAGGTCATCGTTGCCGATCTTGCCCAGCCGAAGCTCGATATCATCGGCTCCTATGATGGCATCGAAACCGTCAACATTCGCGAACGCAATCTCGCAGAGGCCGTTTCGGCTGCGACCGACGGCTGGGGTTGCGATGTCGTCTTCGAATGCTCGGGCGCCGCACCCGCCGTGCTTGGCATGGCGAAGCTGGCGCGGCCGGGCGGTGCGATCGTGCTGGTCGGCATGCCCGTCGATCCGGTTCCGGTCGATATTGTCGGCCTGCAGGCCAAGGAACTTCGGGTGGAGACGGTTTTCCGCTATGCCAACGTCTATGACCGCGCCGTGGCGCTCATCGCGTCCGGCAAGGTGGACCTGAAGCCGCTGATTTCCGCGACCATCCCCTTCGAAGATAGCATCGCCGGTTTCGACCGTGCGGTGGAAGCGCTGGAAACGGATGTGAAACTGCAGATCGTGATGCCGCAGTAACGAACGAAGCCAGCCGCTGATGATTGAGCGGCAGAGACGTTGCGGAAAAGTATGAGTGTAGCTTGCCGGCATCCGGCAGGCTACACGTCAAAATTTCAACGAAAATCGCTTCCGGTTGCGCGTTGTTTGAGCGCATCACGCCAAATTGAGCGGAAAAATCGGCCCCATCGCCGCGTTTATGGTCAGCCCTTTCGGGCGACTCTTCAATTTTCGACAAAAAAGAGTCAAAAAAGTATCGGTAATTTCTTCGGCGTGATGTGGATGTACCGCAGCCGCCCGCCATATGCTCCTCATCAACGCCTGGGACGAGCCATAAAGAGGAAATGGCTCCTGTCCGCAAATACGGCGGACGCGACTGATGGGAGGAACCATGATGCAGCCCGATCTGGAACTGGTGCACATCCGCAAGGGCGAATCCTTCGCCGCCTGGCGGCATGGCTATCCGTTCCGCACCGTGCGCTGGCATTATCATCCCGAATACGAAATCCACCTCGTCGTCGCCACATCGGGCACGTTTTATATCGGTGATTTCGTCGGCCGCTTCGGCCCCGGTCAGCTCATCATGACCGGTCCCAATCTCCCCCAGAACTGGATCAGCGAGATCGAGCCGGACGAAATCGTGCCGACACGTTCCCTCGTGATCCAGTTTCCGGAGAGCTTTATCGAGGATGCCTGCACTTCCATGTCGGAAATGGACGTGGTGCGCGGCCTCCTGGATCGCAGCCGCCGCGGCATTCTTTTCGATGATGAGACGAGCGACCGCGTCCGCCCGCTGATCCTCCGGTTGATCGAAGCGCAGGGACTGACGCGTCTGGCGCTTTTCTGGGAAATTCTCGATCTCCTGGTCAATGCCCCGACATCGGAGGTGCTGGCGAGCCTTAGCTACGAGTTGGATCTGACCGGCATCGGCGACAGCGGCATCAACCGTGCTCTGTCGCATCTGCGCCAGCATCTGACCGAGCAGGTTGAGGAAATCGATCTCGCCGACATGGTGGGTCAGAGCCCGAGCGCCTTTTCCCGCGCCTTCAAGCGCCACACGGGAACGACGCTGGTGCGGTATCGCAATCAGTTACGCATCGATCTTGCCTGCCAGATGCTCCTGGCGGATCAGGATGTGAAGGTGGCGGAGGTCTGCTACGATGTGGGCTTTTCCAACCTTTCGAATTTCAACCGGCATTTCCTGAAACTGAAGGGAATGTCGCCGTCGAGGTTCCGAACCATATTCGCAGCCCAGAAGGCAGCGGTCATGGCGGAGTAAACCAGCGACACATCGCCGATTTTTACCAATTCGGGCAGAGGGCTGTCCGGAACCGGGCACCTGTTGCCCCAACTTTCCAAACGGGAGGAAAAGTGAGATGAAAATGAAATCCAAGTTTCTGATGGCGACAGCCGCAATTGCAATGATGGCCGCTCCGGCGCTGGCGCAGGAAAAGCTGAAGATCGGCATGACCTTCCAGGAACTGAACAACCCCTATTTCGTATCGATGCAGGAAGCCCTGAAGGAAGCCGCCGCAAGCATTGGCGCAGATGTCGTCGTCACCGATGCCGGCCACGATGTGGCAAAGCAGATTTCCGATGTTGAAGACATGCTTCAGCAGAAGATCGACATCCTGCTCCTGAACCCGACCGATAGCGCCGGCATCGAAGCCGCCGTTCACGCTGCCAAGGCTGCCGGCGTGACTGTCGTCGCCGTCGACGCCAACGCCAATGGCCCGGTCGACACCTTCGTCGGCTCGAAGAACCGCGACGCGGGTTACCAGTCGTGCAAATATCTCGGTGAAGCCCTCGGTGGTAAGGGTGAGGTTGCTATCCTCGACGGCATTCCGGTCGTGCCGATCCTGCAGCGCGTCGAAGGTTGCAAGGCGGCTCTTGCAGAATTCGCAGACATCAAGCTGGTCGACACGCAGAACGGCCGTCAGGACCGCTCCGTTGCTCTCGGCGTCGTCGAAAACATGATTCAGTCGCGTCCGAACCTCGCCGGTATCTTCTCGGTCAACGATGGCGGTGCGATGGGTGCACTCGCTGCGATCCAGGGTTCCGGCAAGGACATCAAGCTGACCTCGGTAGACGGTGCGCCGGAAGCGGTGAAGGCAATTGCCGACGGTGGCCCTTTCATCGAAACCACCGCGCAGTTCCCGCGTGACCAGGTTCGTGTCGGTCTTGCCATGGCGCTCGCCCAGAAGTGGGGCGCACGCGTCGTGCCGAAGGAAGTGCCGATCGACGTCATGGTTGTTGACAGCAAAAACGCCGGCGAGTTCAGCTGGTAAGAACTCCTCCCAGGTCCCGTCCCCGCTTCGTGCGGGGGCGGGGCAGTCCCGACCATCGAGGAGGGTGAAATGCTGGAACTGAATGGAATAAGAAAAAGCTTTGGCAAGATCGAAGTCCTGCGTGGCGTCGACCTTCAGGCGCGCGCCGGTGAGGTGCATGCGCTTCTAGGCGAAAACGGCGCCGGCAAGTCGACTTTGATGAAGATCCTGTGCGGCATTCTGCAGCCCTCGGAGGGGACGATCCGCATCGACGGCAAGGATCGCCGCTTCGCCAATTATGATGAGGCGATTGCCGCCGGCGTCGGCATCGTGTTTCAGGAATTCAGCCTGATCCCCTATCTCAATGCCGTGGAAAACATGTTCCTCGCCCGCGAAATCCGCGGGCCGCTGCGCCTTCTCAACAAGGGCGCGATGCGCAAGCGCGCGGCCGAGATCATGAGCCGGCTGGCCGTGGATGTGCCGCTCGACGTGCCGGTGCATCGTCTTTCCGTTGCCCAGCAGCAATTTGTCGAAATCGCCAAGGCGCTGTCGCTGGATGCCCGCATCCTTGTTCTTGACGAGCCGACCGCGACGCTCACCCCGTCTGAGACCGAGCACCTGTTCAAGGTCATGCGCGAGTTGCGTCGTCAGGGTGTGGCGATCATCTTCATTTCGCACCACCTTGAGGAAATATTCGAGATCTGCGACCGCATCACCGTTCTGCGCGATGGCGAACTGATCGGCTCCTGCCTGACGTCGGAGGTCGATAATGACCGTCTCGTCGAGATGATGGTCGGCCGACGCATCGAAGCCAATTTCCCGCCGAAGCCGCAGCTCGATCCTTCCGCCGAAAGCGTGATTGAAGTGGAAGAGCTGCAATTGAAGAAGGGCGGCCCCGTCTCGCGCTTTGCGCTGCGCAAGGGTGAAATCCTCGGCTTTGCCGGGCTTGTCGGTTCAGGCCGCACCGAAACGGTGCTGGCCATGCTCGGCGCGCATTCCGCATCGCGCCGCAAGATCAAGGTCGATGGCGTGGACACGCGTTTTTCCGGCCCCGACGAAGCGTTGATGCGCGGCATCGGCCTCTTGCCGGAAAGCCGCAAGGAAGAGGGGCTGATCACCAGCTTCTCCATCCTGCAGAATATTTCGCTGAACAATTACCGCAAATACCGCAAGGCGCACTGGTTCCTCGATCTCAAAAAGGAACTGGAGCACACGACGAAGGCCATGGCGCAGGTGCAGGTGAAGGCGCAGGGGCCTTTTGCCCGCGTCGACACGCTGTCCGGCGGCAACCAGCAGAAGATCGTCATCGCGCGCTGGCTGAACCATGACATGCGCGTGTTGATCTTCGACGAGCCGACACGCGGCATCGATGTCGGCGCGAAGGCGGAAATCTATTCGCTCATGCGTGAATTCGCCGCCAAGGGCCATTCGATCATCATGATCTCCTCGGAGCTGCCGGAAGTGATCGGCATGTCCGACAGGGTCTGCGTCTTCCGTTCCGGCGGCATCGTCGCCACGGTCGAGGGCGAAGACATCAATTCAGAAACAATAATGACAAACGCCACCACCGGGAGAGTTGAACATGTCGCTTGATGCAAACACCGGCACAGCCGCGAAAACGGGCGGTTTCAGTCTCGGCGCCATGTTGCGTTCGCCACTTGCTCTGCCTCTGGCAGGTCTCATCGTCGTATCGATCCTGATGGGGCTTGCGAGCGACAATTTCTTCAGCGTCAACAACATCATGAACGTGCTGCGGCAGGTTTCCGTCGTCGGCATTCTCGCCGTGGGCATGACCTTCGTCATCCTCACCGGCGGCATCGACCTATCGGTCGGTGCGGTCATGGCGCTTGTCGGCACGCTGTCGGCCGGCCTGATGGTGAATACCGGCCTGTCGCCCGCGGTTGCTTTGCCAGCTGGCCTGTTCATCGGTCTCGGCATCGGCATCTTCAACGGGGCGCTTGTCGCCTGGGGCAAGATGCCCGCCATTATCGTGACGCTTGCCACCATGGGCATGGCGCGCGGTCTCGGCCTCATCTATTCCGGCGGTTACCCGGTCAGCGGTATTCCGAGCTGGATTTCCTGGTTCGGCGTCGGCCGTATCGGCGTCGTTCCGGTGCCTGTCGTGATCATGGTGGTTATTTATGCCATCGCCTGGGTGCTGTTGCAGCGCACGGCTTTCGGCCGTCATGTCTATGCACTTGGCGGAAACGAGCTGGCGGCCCGTCTTTCGGGCGTGAAGACCCAGCGCGTCAAGCTTGCGGTCTATGGCATCTCGGGCGTCACGGCAGCTTTTGCCGCGCTCATCCTCACCGGCCGCTTGATGAGCGGTCAGCCCAATGCCGGTGTCGGCTTCGAACTGGACGCCATTGCGGCGGTCGTTCTCGGCGGCACGGCGATTGCAGGCGGCAGGGGTCTCATTCTCGGCACGCTCATCGGCGCGGTGCTGCTCGGTATCCTTAATAACGGCCTCAATCTGATGGGCATCAACCCCTATCTGCAGGATGTCATCAAGGGCGGCATCATCCTACTGGCCATCTATATCGGGCGCGAGTGGCGCTGAGCCGGCCCGGAAACATCTTCATAAACGCAGGAGAACTAAATGTCTGAATCGCTGCAAGGCAAGATCGCGGTCATCACCGGCGCCGCATCCGGCATCGGGCTTGCCACCACGGAAGCCCTCTTGGAACAGGGCGCGACCGTGGTCATGGTCGACTGGAACGAGAAAGCCTTGAATGATCTGGTGGCCAAGCTTGGCGACCGCGCCATCCCGCAGGTCACGAACCTGCTCGATGCCGACAGCTGCAACGCCATGATCCCGGAAATACTTGCGAAGGTCGATCATATCGACATTCTCTATTGCAACGCAGGCACCTATATCGGCGGCGATCTCACGGAGACGACGCCCGAAGCCATCGACAAGATGCTGAACCTCAACGTCAACGCCGTCATGAAGAACGTTCATGCCGTCGTGCCGCATATGTCCGAGCGCAAGACCGGCGATATCATTGTCACCTGCTCCATCGCCGGCCATTTCCCGACCTATTGGGAGCCGGTCTATTCGGGCTCGAAATGGGCGATCACCAGCTTCGTGCAGGGCATGCGCCGCCAGATGATCCCGCACGGCGTGCGAGTCGCGCAGGTTTCTCCCGGCCCGGTCGTTTCCGCACTTCTGGCCGATTGGCCGGAGGAAAACCTCCGCAAGGCCAAGGAATCGGGCAGCCTGATCGATGCGAGCGAAGTGGCCGATGCCGTCATCTACATGCTGACGCGCAAGCGCACCGTCACCATCCGCGACATGCTGGTCTTGCCGACCAACTTCGACCGCGTTTAAAAACTTCTGGAGCGGCGGGAAAACCGGAAACGGCCCCCGCCGCTTAAAATCTGTTCAAGTACCGGATGATCCGCTCCGAGGAGTATCGTAAATGGCTTCCTATCTTGTTGGCGTCGATGTCGGGACCGGCTCGGCGCGGGCCGGTGTCTTTGATGTCGCGGGCAAGCTTCTCGCCACCGCCAAGCGCCCGATCACCATGCACCGCGAAGATGGGGGCATTGCCGAACAATCGAGTGGTGAGGTGTGGCAGGCCGTTTGCGAAAGTGTGCGGGAAAGCGTGTCACGCGCCGGTATCAATCCGGCTGAGGTTGCCGGCATCGGTTTCGACGCGACCTGTTCGCTTGTCGTGCGTGGTGCTGATGACGAGACTTTGCCGGTCGGCGCTACCGATCATCCCGAACGTGATATCATCGTCTGGATGGATCACCGCGCGGTCGAACAGGCGGAGCGCATCAATGCGGGCGAGCATGCCGTCCTGAAATATGTCGGCGGGCGTATTTCCCCGGAAATGCAGACGCCGAAGCTGCTGTGGCTCAGCGAAAACAGGCCGGAAATCTACGCCCGGGCCGAGCACTTCTTCGACCTGACGGATTTTCTGACATGGAAGGCTTCCGGCGCGCTTGATCGCTCCGCCTGCACGGTCACCTGCAAATGGACCTATCTCGCCCATGAGAACCGTTGGGATGCGGACTATTTCACCCGCATCGGGCTTGGTGATCTCGCGGAGCAGGGCTTCCGCCGCATCGGTGAAAGCGTCGTTCACCCCGGCACGGCGCTGGGCAAGGGTCTCACCGAAGACGCTGCAAAAGCCATGGGGCTGGTTGCAGGCACCGCCGTTGCCGCAGGCCTGATTGACGCCCATGCCGGCGGCGTTGGCACGGTGGCAGCGGGTGGCGACGCCTCGCGATGCCTCGGTTATGTCTTCGGCACTTCCTCCTGCACCATGACCACCACAGCCGAGCCCGCCTTTGTGCCTGGCGTCTGGGGTCCCTATTATTCCGCCATGGTTCCCGGCGCATGGCTCAATGAAGGCGGTCAGTCCGCCGCCGGCGCGGCCATCGATTACCTGGTGCAATTGCACCCGGCCTCTGCCGAGGCGAAGGCGCTTGCCGAGAAGGATGGCAAAGCCTTGCCGGTCTGGCTTGCCGACCGCGCCCTCGGCCTTGCCGCTTCCGTTTCCGCCGCAGCTGAGATCGCCGAGGATTTTCATGTGGTGCCGGAATTTCTCGGTAACCGCGCGCCCTTCGCCGATCCGCATGCCCGCGCGGTCATTGCCGGTTACGGCATGGAGACGGGCGTGGATTCTCTCGTCGCGCTTTATGTGGCGGGGCTTCTCGGCCTCGGTTATGGGCTTCGCCAGATTATCGAGACGCAGGCCCGCAACGGCGCGCCTGTGGAAACGATCAGCGTCAGCGGTGGGGCGGGTGCTCATCCGCTTGCCCGGCAATTGCTGGCGGATGCGACCGGCCTTCCGGTTGAACTGACCGAATGCGAGGAGCCGGTGCTGCTCGGTTCGGCTATGCTGGGTGCCGTTGCTGCGGGAACCTATCCCGACCTCATCGCCGCCATGCCAGCGATGTCGCGTATCGCCAGCTGCGCGACACCCGATCCTGATTTTCAAAAGGTTCATCAGGGGCGTTACGACGCGTTTCTTGCGCTGCAGAATGCGGCACGCGCCATTCGTTCCGCCAGCCATTCCTGAAACGCGTCACAAGCTTAGATCATCCGGCCGTATCGGCCGCAAATAACGAGGGTTCCATGCAGTTTTCCGGAAAATCCGTCATCATCACCGGCGCAGGAAAAGGTATCGGCCGCGCCTGTGCGCAGCTGATGGCCGCGCGCGGTGCGGAAGTGGTGGCGATCAGCCGCACGCAATCAGATCTCGACAGCCTGAAAAGCGAAATCGGCGGACGTTCGATCCGTGTCGATCTTGCCGATGTCGCCGCCACCCGCGCCGCCATGGCGGAAGCTGGCCCCTGCGATTTCCTGATCAACAGCGCCGGCATCAACGTGCTGGAAAGCGTGCTCGACATGAGCGATGCGGGTTATGAGGCCGTGCTGGGCATCAACCTGCGCGCGGCCCTCGTCACCTGCCAGGAATTTGCCCGCGCCCGCATCGCAAATGGCGGCGGTGGCGCCATCGTCAACATCACGTCTATCGCCGGCCATCGCGGTTTTCAGGATCACCTGTGTTATGCAGCGTCCAAGGCAGGGCTTGAAGGCGCAACACGCGTTCTCGCCAAGGAACTCGGCCCCCACGGTATCCGCGTCAACGCGGTTGCGCCGACCATCACGTTGACCGAACTCGCTGCCGAAGCCTGGAACGACCCCGCAAAGAGCCAGCCGATGATGGTTCGTCATCCGCTTAACCGTTTTGCCGAAGCGGAAGAGGTGGCGCAGAGCATCGCGCTGCTGCTCTCGGACGACAGCAAGATGATTTCCGGCGCCGTCTTGCCCGTCGATGGCGGTTTCCTCGCCGTTTGAGACAGGCAACGGCGGATATCAAGGCGCATTGCTGAAAACCATCAAACCTGATGCGCGGGGTGCAAGATGCACCGCCGCGCATTTTATTTTTTGACGCGCAGTTGTCAGTTCAGGTCCGGATGGCGGCCAACGAGTTCCTCGCGTTTCGCCTGCAGGGTTTTCTTCTGCTCCTCCAGCTTGACGAGTTCCTCGTCGATCTCCTCGACACTTTTTTCGATGTGGAGATATTGCTCGGCAAGAAGCGATTTTGCTTCCTTCCGGCTGGAGGCATTCGGCGTATCGCCATAGAGCGGCCGGTTGGCCGTTTCCTTCAGGAAGAAGGTCGTGACGATGCCGAAGACGGCTGCGACCATGAGGTAATAGGCGGGCATGTAGATGTTTTCGGTCACCTCCACCAGCCAGGCGGTTACCGTTGGTGTCAGCCCCGCGACGATGATCGAGATATTAAAGGCGATTGCCAAAGCGCTGTAGCGGATGCGGGCCGGGAAGAGGGCGGGTAAGGTGGAGGCCATGATGCCGATCAGGCAATTGAGTGCGACTGCGAGAATGAGCAGCCCGAAGAAGATCTGCACCACCTGACCGCTGGCAATGAAATGAAAGGCCGGCAGCGAGAAAAAAAGGATCGCCGTGCTGCCGACGGCGAGAAACGGCCTGCGGCCGATCCGGTCGCTCAGCAAGCCGATCGCCGGCTGGACGAACAGCATGCCGACCATGACAGCGATGATGATGAGAACGCCGTGATCCTCACTGTAATTCAGCGTTTTCGACAGATAGGTCGGCATGTAGGTCAGCAGCATGTAATAGGTCACGTTGGTGACGAGAACCATGCCGATGCAGATTGCCAGGGATCGGGTATGCTCTCTGGCGATTTCCGCGATCGGCACCATCGGCCGCTCCTTGAGCGACTGGCGGTCCTCTTCTTCAGCGCGCTGCAGCCGTTCGGTGAAAGCCGGGGTCTCTTCCGCGGCGTGGCGGAGATAAAGGCCGATGAGCCCGAGCGGTGCGGCAAGGAAGAAGGGTATGCGCCAGCCCCAATCTAGGAACTTTCCTTCCCCCATGGCGCTACTGAGCAGCACGACGAAGCCCGCGCCAAGCACGAAGCCGGCAATTGAGCCGAAATCGAGCCAGCTGCCGAGGAAGCCGCGTTTGCGGTCCGGCGCATATTCCGCCACGAAGATCGCCGCGCCGGTATATTCGCCGCCTACGGAAAAGCCCTGTGCGAGCTTGCAGAGCAGCAGGAGGACGGGCGCCCAGATGCCTATCGTCGCATATCCCGGAATGAGGCCGATGCAGAAGGTGCTGGCCGCCATAATGATGATGGTGAGCGAAAGGACTTTCTGGCGTCCGAACTTGTCACCCATCGCGCCGAAAAAAATGCCACCGAGAGGACGAATGAGAAACGGCACCGAAAATGTCGCCAGTGCCGCCACGGTCTGAACGGCGGGAGCCGCCTCGGGAAAGAAGACCTTGCCGACGGCGTAAGCGACAAAACCGTAAACGCCGAAATCAAACCACTCCATGGCGTTGCCAAGGGCTGCGGCCGTTACGGCCTTTTTGACCTTTTCGTCATCGATGACGGTCACGTCGTCAATGCTCAGCGGGCTGGCCTGAACCTGATTGTGCAATTGTTATCCCCTTGAATGCCTTGCGATCAATTATCGCGCGCCATGAAAATGCCTGACATGCGCAAGCGTTCCATTTGCCGACCGAAGGGGAGTGTTGCGGGGAGCGGCCCATATAAACGAACGCCCGGCACATGGCCGGGCGCTTCTGAAGTCTGCTGGGACAGGCTTAGTGACGATGTTCGGGCATGTCCTTCAGCTGGTCCTTGGTCCACGAGGTAACGGCATGGACGTCGCCATCCTCGTCGCGCATGAAATCAAGGTCGCTGATCGGCACTGCAACGGGCTTTGCGCCAATGCCGAGAAAACCGCCGACATCGATGATGGCTGTCGTGTTGGCGCCGACACCGTGCACATGGTCAACTTTACCGACCTTGTGATCATCCGCGCCATAAACGGTGGCGCCTTCCAGAACGGATGGCGTGAGTTCGGTTTCAGCCAGACGGACGTGATTGCTGTGGTCCATTGTTCTTCCTCCTGTCTTGGGTTTGCACAAAACAAACTCCCGCACCGCAAAACCGTTCCATCCAAAATCCCCCATGCTGGCGAGCGCGGGACCGCTGCCTATTTCTCATCGGTACATTGTTGGGGTTTGCTTTTGGGCGCTTCCGAAAAGGTTGCGGAATGGTCACACCTTTTCTTTGGAAGACAAGTTTTCGCTAAATTGCAACCGCTAAAGTTGTTGCGATGATGTGTCGGGATGTTATCTCTGCGTCAGGTTGAATCATCGAGGGGATGAGGGATGAAAAAGTTGGGTGCGGTTTTGCTGGTGGCGCTTTTGAGCGCATGTGCAAAGCCATCTGACGGACCGACCGCAGGCAATATCCGATCTGCGACTTTCCCACGAACCAACGAAAAAATCCCCGTCATCGAACTGGCGAATGCACCGGCGGCCACGGTTTCCGCCGGAAGCCTGCAGGGCGCCTCCGGGCCTGGCCTTACCGCGCTTCGCAACACCGGTTACAACGCCCAGAGATTGCGGCGCGGCGACGTGATCGACATCACCGTGCTGGATACGGGAGAAGACGGACTTTTCTCCCCGACGCAAAGCAAGACGCTCAATCTTGGCCGCTTTACAGTGGACCAGAGCGGATCGGTGAATATTCCCTTCGTCGGCAAACAGCGGGTGGTGGATTCGACGCCTGAGGGGCTGCAATCGCAGGTCGTCGCCGGGCTCAAGGGATCGGCCGTGAACCCGCAGGCCGTCGTCACCGTCGTTGACAAGCCGACGAGCGCCGTCATGCTCAGCGGTGCGGTGAAGAACCCCGGCAAAATAACGCTCACCGCCCGGCAGGAGCGGGTGCTCGATGCCCTCAATCAGGCCGGCGGCCCGACTGTCGCGCCGGGCGCTGCGACGGTCACCGTTGTTCGCGGCTCGCACAGGGCCAGCGCGCCGCTTGATCGCGTCATGCGGGAAGACCGCCAGAATATCCGACTTTCGCCGGATGACCAGATCATGATCGATGGCGATGCGGCGAGTTACACGGCGCTCGGCGCCTTCAAGAGCGCCGGCGAATTCCAGTTCGAAGCCGGAAAACTCACCCTGGCGCAGGCTGTCGGCCGCGCCGGCGGGTTGCTGGATGACCGTGCGGACGCGCGCAATGTCTATGTCTTCCGCAACGAGATTATTCAGGTGCCGTCTGCAACGGCACCGGGCGCGAAAGGCCCGGTCGCGACAGCCACGACCATGCGGCCGGTAATCTATCACGTCAATATGCGCGACGCTTCCAGCATTGCCCTCATGCAGCTTTTCCAGATGCAGAAGGGTGATGTGCTTTATGCCAGCAACGCGCCGCTGGTGGATTCGGCCAAGCTCCTGACCGTGTTCCAGAAGAGCGTGCCGACGGCGGCAGCACCGCTTCCCGGCAGCGGCAACTGACGATTGGGCGCTACAGAAGCTGCAGCGCTTCCATCGCGGATTGCGGACGCAAAGCGGGATTGTCATGGCAACAGGCGTCCGCAAAATCCGCCAAGCTTTGCGTGACCTGCTTCCCGTCTGCCCCGGCGAGCCGCCGGGCAAGCCGTCCCACTGAAAATATATCCTGATCCGGCTTTGCCGCTGCGTCCCGCATCCGTTCCGGCGCCGCAAATTCGCGCGAGGCGGCGAAGCTCATGCCTCGTTCCGCATGTCTTTGGCCGATCTCCAGCGTAATACCGAAATCGCCAAGCCTACCTGTTTCGAAATCGCCGTCCTCCAGAAAAATATTGGCTGGCGTGACATCGCAGTGGATATAACCCCGTGCATGCATGGCGCTTAGCCCTTCCAGCAGGCGGCGAAGGATTGTGACCGTATGCGATGCGGTAACCGGCCGCAGCGATGCCAATGACCGCGGCAGCCATGGTTGCAACAGACCCGGCCGGCCATCGGGCAGTCTCAGCAGCGCCGATGTTTCCACCAGGCACGGATGGCGCAGTGTCAGTCCGACCTGTGCCTCCTCCCGCAATCTTTGCAGTAGCGCCGCGTCGTTTCTCAACGCTGGTGGCACGGTCTTCAGCGCATGAAGGGTGCCGAGATCGCGGTGCCGCACTTGCAGCAGCAGCGTGTTTTCGCTTTCGTAGGCAATCCGTTCAAGGGAAAAACTGTCGGCAATCCAGTCGGGTTTTGCCTCGGAAAAATGCGAGACTTTCCGATCCAGCGCGTTCCTGATCTGGTCGATCAGATCCTTCCGGTCTTCGGCCGACCTCTCCTCAGTGCCATCGTGGCGGATGCTTTCCCACAGATCGGAAAAGCGCTCGGCGACCTGCGGATAGGCAGGCCCATCGCCCGGTTGTTTACCCTTGCTCAAGCCGGTTTCCAATCACGATGGCGCTGACATTCTCGCGTGCGTCTTCGATCAGCGCTTCCTGGATCAGGGCGCTGGCGCAGTCCTTGATCGGGGTGTTGCCGACAATCTCGGCAATGGCGCGCTCCTTCAGGATTTGCACCAGCGGATAGCTGCACAGGAGCAGCCTGTCCTGCGAACTCCACTCTTCCCCGACGATATCCGGCCGGAATTGCTGGGAAAGGCCGACACATTGCGCGAGCTGCTTTTTCATGCCGACAACGACGTGATCGCGCGAAAGCTGGTGCATGGTTCCGTTTTTCAGGAGATAGGCACGCGCGTCGCCAGACCACAACACGCTCAGCCTGCGGCCGAAAATGGAGGCTATGATAACGCTCGCCATCGGCCTGCCGTCGGCGCCCATGGCCTGTCGGGACAGAAGCAGGCTGTTGACCGTGCCGAGCTTCCCCCTGATCTGCTGCGCCATCACTTCGGGATTTTCGGCGTCCGGCGTCTCGGCAAGAATATTCGTGACCAGACGCGCCGCTTCCACGGCGCTGTGCGTGTCCCCCTGTCCATCCGCTATGGCGAAGAGGGCAGGCGTCTGGGAAACGAAGAGCGAATCCGCATTCAGGGAGAGCCGTGTTCCCGGGTGCGTGGCATAGCTGTAGATAACCGGCGTGGGCTGTTCGGCTGAGGGCGCGGGCGAAATAGTGGGTGGGGTTTTCTGTCTCGCACTCTCCGGCGCCTGCGCAGGTGCTGAACCTTCCTCATCGCCCTTGCCTGCCATGTCGCTGAAGAGGCGCAGGAAATCGGAAGCTTTGGGTTTGCCGTCAAATTTGAGGCCGCGTGCACGGCGGTTGACGGGATCGATGCGCCACCAGAGGCTCGTCGGTACACGGTTACGCACCATGTCCGGTGCATCATCCTCTTCCCGTGGCTTCGGCGGGCGCAGTTTTTTGACGGAGGCGTTGAACCGGGACATGTCGAAATCACCCGTCATGGATGTTTCGGCCAGCGCCTCGGCGGCCATGAACCAGGTGTCGTCGAGATAGAGCGTTCTTGGATGTTTCCGGAAGTTATTGAGCTGGGCAACGATGGCAAGCGGATATTTTCGCCCCACCCGGTCTGCACTGGGCACCAGCACGCCGGCATAGGCGGAGTTTCCCCATATGCCGCTTTCGATGATGAAACGTATGGGAGGCGATGACGCGAATATTTCGGACCATCGGCCCGCGAACGTGTCCGCGCAGGCGTGCAGGCCGGATCTCATCCAGTCATCAAACGTCCCGATCAACTCTCGTTCAAGCCCGTCGGAGATGAAGTCGCCATGGCTGGGTACCTTGCCGAAGAAACCGATACGGTCGCTTTCCGCTGCGGTTTCCGCGGGCCTCGATGCCTGATTGGCCATTAGTTGTTATTGACCGTGGTGCTTTTCGTCGTTGCTTTCATCATAGATCCCCTCCGGTAAAAAAAACGCTGCGCCGCCCCGCCGCTAAAACTGCGCGGGGCAGGCAAAGCCGGCGATGGCGTCCAGCCTGAATGGGTTGAGAACCGAGCCGAACTGAATATCGAATTCGGCAGCCTGAGCACCATTCTCAAATCGCACCCGCAGCAGATCACCCGACTGGTTTTCGATGTCGGCGCCGTCAAACAGCCGGAATGGCGACCAGTCGCCGTTTTCGGTCTTCGCCTGCTGCCAGCCGCCCGGCTGGAAAGCGATGCGCGACAGGCTGGCCGTGTTTTCGCGCGACGGCCAGGTAATCGATTTCGCCTGAATGGGGCCGTGATAATAAACGACCCGCTCACCCTCGATTTCCAGCATGACGGCACTGGAGGCATTGGTGAGCGAAACGGGTTTGACATTGATCGACACCGCCGGCGTCTCGCTGCCATTCGGGAAGAAGGCGCGCGAAATCTTGTCGGCATTTTCGAACTGGGCAATGGCGCTGCTGGGAATGCCTGCGGCGCCGAAGGTGCCTTTCCAGCTCCAGGGGTTGGTTGTCCTGTCGACAAACGGCTCCAGTCGCTGTTTGAAGAAGCTCTGGAAAACACCCGTTGGCCCGAAGAGACGGGTGAAATCCGCGATGGCGACATCGCGGGAGGATGACCTGTCAAAAGGATAACGGCCCGTCACGATGGAAGAGCACAGGGATGCCGCATCGGCTGCCCAGAGTTCGGCAATGCGGCTGCGTGCGGATTTGACCGCAAGCGAACCGACATCCGCCGCCACGCCCGCCACCCACACATCCAGCGGCGCCGGCAAATCGCGGGCCTGCTGCAACAGATCCTGATTTGCTTTGGTAAGCTGGCTATCCACGTCGAACACCTTGGCGACTTCGTCGGAGGTGGTTGCCGAGCGGGCAAGCTGCTCGTTCAGCATCTTGAAATGCGCGAGCAACTGTTCCGATGGCGAACCCCCGGCCTTGCCGCCATTGGCCTGCTCGCCTGCTGCGGCCGCGCCTTTCGCCGCCAGCATGTCCCGCAGTCTCGCATAGGGATCGGCCGCGTTCACCGTGGCGGCCAGAACGGCTGCGGTTGCGTCGCCTTCCGCGGTGGAGGCGAGGGTGGCCGGGTTTGCTCCGGGACGTAGATCGGTCGCATCCGCGATCGATCTGGCAGCTTCCACCACGATATTGCGCTCATTGGCAAGTGCGCGGGTCGTTTCCACCGCGTCGCCAAGGGTCTGGGACGATTTGACCCGAAGGTCGGCCAGCGTATCGGCCCATTTTTTCTCGAAACGGTCGAAATAGATTTGCAGTGCAGCCTGCGCCACCTGCTCGACCGTTGCGCCACGGAGTGCATCATCGGAACCGCGCACCCACCCTTCGGAAAGTGCGATGCGCGCCGCATGGGCCACCTGTGGAATGACGACGCTGCGATATCCTTCCGCCGTGAAAAGACCTTCGATGCCTTCCGCCATCGGCACCTTGCTGCGGCGCTCGAAGGCACGCTCGCCAAGCGGGCCGAAAGCCGTGGCGGGTGTCCATTCCATCAGTTCCCGCGCCTGCGGAAGACCGGCGAGAATATCATAGGCACGCGTGCCGACAGCCTGGTCGCGGATGGTTTCGCGGGCGGTGGCGATGAGCCGCGCATCGAGCTCGATCGGGGCGAGTACGCCATTCGCCAGCGCTTTCGCGTGCTGGTCGAGCGCTTCTCTCGCCGCCGCTCGTCCGTCGCCGGGGTAGAGGGATGCGAACATCTGATGCGTCTGCACGGTCAGGAAATCGGGGTCCAGCGCACCCATGCCGCCGAGCATTCCATAGAGCTTCAGTGAATTGAAGGTGCGCGTGACATCCTTTTCGTCCTTCAGCTGCTTCTGCAGCTGCACGATCATGCGTGGCAGGAGCAGGGCGTTGAGCGCGCGCTGATAGGCGTCGCGCTGCCGTCCGGCGATCTTGTCTTCCTGATCGAGGCCGAAGCTGACGTTCCACACTCTCTCGCGGGCAAAGCCGGAATTGACATCGCGCAGATTGTCGAGCGCCGGAAGGATGCGGAGAAAATCGGCGTCGGAAACATCGCGCACGGGAATGCCCTGAACGAGCTGTTCATAAGCGCCAAGTTTGCGATCGGCTTCCGCCAGCGCCTGCGTATTGGCGAAATAGGTGAAAATCCAGCCGGTGAAGACAATGGCGACTGCAATGGCGGATACGCCATAGGCGATGCGCCGCACCAGCAATTGCCGTCCGGAAAGGCGCTTGTCGCGCATCACCAGTGCGGCTTCTGGGAAGATGACGTCCTTGAACAGCCGCGACAGGAAATAGCTTCGGCGGGCTCTGGACGCTGCGGGCGATCTTTCCGTTTCCGGCTGCGTTCCCGAAGCGAGATAAACGCCACGCAAAAGTGGGGCTTCGATGAGGGGAGAACTTGCGCAAAGTTCGCTCAGCGCCTCATGGAGCCGGTCTTTCAGCCGCGCGAGTTCGGCGGGAAAGCGGAAGATGCGCCCGCGCGTTTCGGCATTCTGCTCCTGCTGCAGGCGCTCGATCAGCATCGCATCGACGCGCTGTTGCAGCAGTTCGAATTCTTCCGTCAGGCGTTGCGGCAGGTTCTCGGCGGAGTAGCTCTCATCCAGCTTGAAGGTGGTGCCCCATACCTGCTGGCGATCGGTCTTGTTGAAACCGTCGAAGAATTCCACGAAACCATGCAGCAGATCGGCCTTGGTAAGGACGATGTAGACCGGAACGCGGGCGTGAAGATATTCATCCAGTTCCGAAAGCCGCCGGCGAATGGAGCGCAGTTCCTGCCTTTGCTCCTCGGGGTCGCGGGTCAGAAGATCGGGGATCGACAATGTCACCAGCGCGCCATTGATCGGCTGCGAGCGGCGATAACGTCTCAGAAGGCCGAGGAATCCTTCCCAGCCAGCCTTCGATGAGCCATCAAGGTCGTCCTGCGTGGTGTAACGGCCGGCGGTGTCGATCAATATCGCCTCGTCGGCGAACCACCAGTTGCAGTTACGCGTGCCGCCGATGCCCTTTACCGCGTTTTCGCCAAGCGCATCGCCAAGCGGAAATTGCAGGCCGGAATTGGTGAGCGCTGTCGTCTTGCCGGAGCCCGGTGCGCCGAAGATCACGTACCAGGGCAGGTCGTAAATATAACCGAAGCGCTTTTTCGTGACCCGCCGCAGCAGCGCCAGCGCTTCCTTGAGGCGCGTCTGGATTTCGCCGACTTCGGCCTGGCGGTTGGCCAGGGCTTCGCGCTCGATACTGTCGACAAGTTCCTTGTCCTGCTTGCGACCGCGATAAAAGGTGACGACGATATAGACCAGCCATATCGCCAGAATGATGCCGATGGCGATGAGCCGGGCCTGTGTCGTTCCCAAAGGCTTGAAATCGCCCAGCGCGACCAGATAGCCGTAAAACCAGATGACGATACAGAGCGCGACCGCCCATAACAGCGACAGGAAACGGCGGCCGATGAGAGCCGCATAGCTCTCGACATAGGATCGGATCGTATAAAAATAGCTCAATGGATTCATGGCTGGGCCTCTTGCGGCTGCTGTCCCGAACTGTTCTGGATGGTCGGCGAGAGAATGCCGGCGTCGCTCAGTTTTTCATCGGGATTGGTCAGGACCATGATTTCCGTTCTGCGGTTTATCTGGCGGCCTTCCTCCGTCTTGTTGTCGGCGATGGGGTCGCTGTCGGCCCGGCCTTCGGTCAGGATCGCTTCCGGGCCGGTGAATTGGGAAAGAATGTCCCCGACCGCCTTGGCGCGCGCTTCGGAAAGGTGCCAGTTCGATGGAAACTCCACCGTCTTGATCGGCACGGTGTCGGTATAACCGATGACAACGGCGCGGAATTTCTCAGCCGCAAGCGCGCCGCCGATGCGCTGGATGAGGTCGCGGAACTGCGGGCTGACATCGGCGCTGCCGGTGGAGAACAGGCCCGAATTGTTGATGCGGACGCGCAGCCGACCGTTCACATCCGCAAGCGTGACAAGCTTCTTTTCGACTTCCGGCTGAAGGAAGGCCATCAGCTTTTCAAGCCGGGATGGTTGCCGCGGCTCCGTCTTCGGCGGTTCCACGACCTTGGGCGTTTCGACCTGCGCCGGCGGTTGTGGCGGCGGGCTTGCGATCAGCACGCTCGGTGTTTCGTTCGGCGGCAGATGGGCGAGCCTCTCGAAGGTGACATCGGAGGCGTTGTTGAGCGACAGCGTGAAGAAGAGATAACCAAGCGCAAAGGCAAGCGCCATCAGGGACAGCAAGGTCCACAACGCTGCCATCGTGCGCAATGGCGTATGCCGTGCATCGACGCCTTTCCAGTGTGGCGAAAGCTCCCGCTCGAAAGTGCCGTATTGGCCGATCAGCGTCTTGTAGAGGCTGTCGCGGATGCGCGAGAGCTCCAGCGTACCCTTTGGCGAAACGCGGGTGCGTCCTTCGAAAGCCAGCGACAGGCACAGATAGATCAGCAGCAGCAGATCCTTGTTGGCGCCGGGCGACTGGTGGAAATGGTCGAGAATGTCGAAAACCCGGTCGCCGCCGGTGACATCATTGTGGAAGGTGGAGACGAGGCCGGAGCGCGCCCAGCCTGCCCGCACGCCCCAGGGCTTGCTCAGAACGACATCATCCACCGTGGCGCAGACGACATAATGCGCCGCCCTTGCCCGCTCGGGGCTGATGCGGGCGGAAGCGAGGTCGCGCTCGTAGCGGGTGATCGCTTCAACGCAGGCGCGGCGAAGCTGGTCGGAATCCGGCTCGGCATCGCTGAAGCGCAGGAGATGCGCGAGGTTGAGAAGGGGGGCGGCCGATTGCACGAGCGTCGGCACATCGCCGCCGCCGAAATGAAAACCGGAGAGCAGCTGATCGACCGGCATGGCGGCAGCGCTTCCCTTGGGTCGCCCGGCCGGCTCGTCGGCCTCGACAATGTCTTCCAGGATCGCCGCCATGTTGCGAGCGTTCTGGTTGCGTCGGCGGCTTTCTTCGGTGATTTCGACCACCGTCGGCAAATCCTGCCAGGAGGAGGGCTTTTCCTTGCTCATTCGCGTAACGCCCACATTTCCATCTCAAGCCCGGGAAACTCGCCTGCCAGATGCAGGGCGATAGCGCCTGATGTATCAAGCTGCTTCCAGAGTGGTGATTGCGTGTCGATCTCGAAATAGACAGTGCCGGATCGATAGGGCAATTGCCGCGGCAGAACCGGCAGGGAGCGCACGGGAATGCCCGGCAGCGCCACGTTGACCAGTTCGGAAATCCGCTCCACCGGCCCAACCTTGATCTGAGCCGGCAGACGGCGGCGAATGTCCTCGGCGGCTATGTCCGCGCGCACGGCAAGCACGAAACCGGCATCGCGCAGAAGCGTGCGGTCGTGGATGGTGCCGACGCGGACGCCGTGGCGGCGTTCCACCAGTTCGATTGCCACAGCCGCCTGTTCCAGAACCGCTGACAACGATGTGCGCAGATCATCAAAAACCGCACCGAAGGTGGCCTTCAAATCTTCGTGCCGATAGGGCGGGAAATCCGTCGCCCGTTTTTTGTCCGTGGTGAAGGTGGCGAGTTCGCCGGCAAGCTGGATGCAGTCTTCGTAAAAGCGGATGGGGTGAAAACGCGTGGCGTTGGCGCAGCGGTGCGCCAGCAGCGGATCGGCGCGGTTGAGGATCTGCAGCAGGAAATAATCGCCCACTTCCGCGGTTCCCCGGATCGTCGGGTCGCCGATGCGTTCGGCAATCGCCTGCGCACGGTGGCGCACGATCCCGAGAAGTTCCGTCAGCAATTCGTTGAGGCGGGGTGCCGCCGCGCAGCTGAGGCTCGGAGGAATGAAATCCGGGTCCAGAATGACCGCGCGGTCGGAGCGGACCTCGATGACCCGTGCCAGCCCGATGAGATCATAACCGGAAAGATCGTCGCCGGTCTTGAGGAATTTCAGGCTAAGACGGCCGACATCGATGGGGGCCACGAAATCCGTCTCGATATTGGTGTCGGAGACCTCATAGCTGGAAGCGGTGAAGCGCACATTATTCGCATCTTTGCGGCCGCTGGCGGACATGTCCGCCTTGCCCGGCTGCCGGGCCGGCAGGGCGAGATAGATGAAGGCGTTCTTCACGCTTTCGTCGAGATCGAGTGGCGGCGGCAAGTCGGAATCTTCAGGCGCTTCGAAGGGCGTTCCATCGGGAAGGACGCCACGCAGGTTCGACAGGGCGAATTGCCCTATCGACAATGCGCTGCGGTCCACGCCGATTTCGGCGATGCCCCAGGGGTAAGGCGAGAGGTTGCGCGTGGTGTTGCGCACAAGGCGTTCGGTCCAGCGGTCGGATTGCTGAAAATGCTGGACGCGAAGAAACATGCCCTCGCTCCAGGCAACACGGTTCTCATGTCTCATTGTGGTTGTTTACCCCCTTTGCATCGGCCGCAATCGCGTCAGGTTCCGGTGTAGGCGCGGTCTCACCGCGCGCTGCCCGCTGCAGGAACTGTCTGATCGGTAATGGACGGCCGTTTTCCTCAAATTGCTTTTTGTACGTGGACCAGTAATCGGTCTTCATGATCAGGCCCTGCCAGTCCCTGCGGCCGATTTTCGCCCGGAGATCGTTGCCGGCATCGACGGAGGTTTCGAAAAGCCTTGGCTCGAGCTTTTGCGTGCAGTTATGGATCAAGGTTTCAAGAGAGGCGGCGAGACGCCGCTGCTGGCGGATGAGCATTTCCACCCGCTCGGTCAGGGAGGCTGACGAACCGTGGCCGGCGCGCTCGCTTTCAATGTCGAGAATGGCCAGACAATCGGCGCTTTCCCGCTCCAGCGCGGTCAGAAGATCGCCGATCTCCTGGGCGGTCGAAACATCAGCAGTTGATGCTTTCTCCAGGGTCAGCTCTTCGCTTGCCTCCGGAAAAACACTGTCAAAATCTTCGCTACTTACGGCCGAAACCGGGCGTGAGATCATGACCGGCGTGTTCAGTGCGTCGGTATGTTCGTGCTCGCTGCTCGCAACCGGCTCCTCGTCCCAGTTGTCAGGCAGAACGGTGCCGATTCCGCGCGCCGAGGGCGGCTCGCTCCAGCCTATCTCGACATTTCGCGAAATGGATTTTGCCTTCCGGTTCGCGCCCTCGCGCCATGTTTCGGACCAGTCATCGGGCGAAGCGGTGTTGCCCATCACACCGCCGGCCGAACGGCCGTTCGGGGCGATGTCGGCAAGGATCGCCGAAATGGTCAGCGGCTCGTCACTCATACGCAGGGATGCGTCGGGATCGGAAAAATCCAGCTCGGCATCACCGCTGATGGCAACCTGAAAAATCTGCCCGCCAATATTGATTTGCGAACCGTCCCGGAGACGCGCGCTTTCACCTTCGAGCAGCAGGCGGCCATCGACCAGCGTGCCGTTCGCGCTCTGGTCAAGGATCGTAAAACCTTCACCATCGCGGCTGAGCGTGCAGTGCTGCTTGGAAACGCGCCGCTCATTGTCGTCGATCTGCCAGTCGCAATCGCCAGATCGGCCGATGACGCGGCGGCCGCGCTCAAAGCTCCATGGATTGGCTCTTGCGGCTCCGATATTTTGTGTGCCCCTGAGTGCAAGCTTCATATCCATGCCCTCACGCGGAAATCGCCGAGCCTTCCGGCTCGGTCACCACAGCATCGGCGCTGTCTTTTTGGGCGGGCGCCACACGAGCCCAGCTGTTCCAGCCGAGACGGGCGGGAGCATCGGACTGGCCGAGGCGGCAAAAGGGAATGTCCTCCTTTTTCAGGATCACCTGCACATCGAAATGCAATGCGCTTCCAACGAACAGGCGCGTCAGCGAAAATATCTCCGCAAGCCGCTTCGATCCGGGCGTCAGGGCCAGATAATCCGCATAGGCGACAGGACCGATCACGACCCGGAAACCGCCGCTCATATCTTCGACAGCGCTTCCCGCCGTCGCGTTCTGTCCGAGCCTCAGTCCGGATGCCTGCCCGAGCTGGCTTTGTTCATGAAGCGGCAAAGCCACCCACCGCCGGCGAAACTGTTCGACATTGACCGGAAGTCCCGTGAATTCGCAAAGCATTGATGTCAGGGCGGAAACGTTGCGATTGCGGCCGGCCAAAAGGCCGCTGAAACGCAGGAGCGCATCTTCGCTCACGCCTGCCTTCTCGACCAGACCTGCAGTGCGAAAACCGGTGAGCGCGAGCAGGGTTTTATGGAAACCATTCTCCCGCTGCTCGACCGACCAGCGCAGGCCCCTTGCGAGGCGGTATTTTTCCGTCGCGGATACGAATAATTCGCTGAACCTTGCCGCGAACAGATTGAAGAAGCTTGCCAGCGCGCCGGAGCGATTGCGTTCCTCCCGCTGCAGCAATTCGCCATAGGCCGGCGGCAGCGAACCGAGCGGCCCGACGATGGGCGCGAAAGCGGATTTCAGTTCGGCCTGGCCGCGTTTGTGGTTGAAACCGCTGATCGCCAGCGGGGTCGGTTGTGTTCCGCCATGGGCACCGATGACGATCCCGTCATCCGCGGAAACGAGTTGGGCGACGCGAAACGCAGTGGCGGGCTCAAAACGGCCGGGATCGTCGCTGAGAAGCGCCGCCTGCCGGTCTTTCATGGTTGGCGTTTGCTGTTCCATCCCGGTCTCCTAGAGCAGCGGCCGGTCGGCCGCACGGGCAGGCCAGCGGGCAATCGGTTTGGAGTGGCCGCGCATCGTCGCCGTCAGCCGCGTGAAACTGTTGATCGAGGTGTAGAGCCCGAAGAAATGGTTGAGGACATTGGCGAAAACAAATGCGGCGGGTCGCGCGATCAGCGCGGGGTCGAACTCCACGGTGATGTCCGTTCCCGGCACCATGGCCGAGCCGATCCGGGCATGGGAATTCTGCGCCTCGACATTGCTGATCGCCTCCACGAGCTGCCGGGTTTCCGGGCTGTCCCTGAAGGAATAAAGCGACAGAATGTCCTTCAGCGGTGCGCCGCCGCTGTCGGTGAGGGACAGATGGTTGAGGAGGAGATGCGAGATCAGCCGCCATTCACGCGCCGAACGCTCGTTGACACGGATCGCCGCTGTCGGCGGCATCAGCGCATGGATGGATTTTACAGCCTCGTTGCCGGTCGAAAGCTGCAGGAAGGGGTGTCCCCCGCCAAAGGGGAGCTGGCTTGGCAGCTCGCGATTGATGCACAGCGTGTCGATGCTCGCTACCATGTCGAGCGGTCCCAGCGGTCCGCGCTTCTGATCCACGAAGGCGATGTCCGTATCGGAAGAACCATCGTCATCGAACCGGCGCTGTATCTGCCAGAACACGTTGGCGCCGTTATTGCGCTGTGTGCGGCCGAAGAACGGGGAGGTCTTTTCGGTCTGCCCGGAGCGGCTGGTCAGCTGGACGTTTTCGACGGCGTAGATTTCGCGGGTCCGCTGCCGCCGTGCATCCGGCAGCAGGCGGTATTCCGTGCGCGTGCCATCGAGGCTGAGCGGTTCGCAGCTTTGTTTGAACAGGTTGATAACCGGCGAGGCGTTCAGCACAAAATCCCGGACCGACACCATGCGCTCAAGCTGCGTGTCCGCCGCATCCAGATAGATGTAAAGCTCGCAATCGCCGCCGCTCCATTTCTGCAGTCCGTCGATATCGAGAAAGAGAAACTTCTGCGGCAGCGCGAAGAATTCGGTGAGAAGCCGGTAGCCGTCAAAACTGTTGGCGGGATAGGGCAACATCGCCTGATCGCGCGTATAGCCGGATGGCCTGAGATTGCCGGCGGGCAGGAAAACGGCTTCCTTGTCCTCGGCGTGACGGGCAAGCGCCATGCCCACGCAATGATTGGTCAAAAGCTCGTAAAGCGCCGTGGCCTGCTGCCAGGCGGCGGACAGGAAAATCTGAAGCTTTGTCAGTCCCATTTCCGGGAAAGTGCCGCCGCGCGGCGCCGTGCTGCGCAGCGAAAGCCGCAGGCAGCTGGCGGCGCCGGCGAAGGAGGCCGAAAACGGCGCGTCGATCGGCTGGCCGGACAAGGTTGCGGCTGCGATTTGCAGCGGCGCGATCTCCACCGCCTGCGTGGTGCGAAAACGGCAGCTTTCACCGCCGACGGGTTCGGCGAGGATTTCACTGTGCCTTGGGAGCGTCTGCACGGTTGCGAGCGCCGTGCTCGGGGTGAACTGCACCACGCTCATGGACGGGATGGGCGCAAGATAGTGCGGATAGAGCGTTTCCAGCAGGCTGTCCGACAGTTCGGGAAATTCGTCGTCCAGTTTCTGGCGCACACGGGCGGCGGAGTAGGCGAAGCTCTGGATCAGCCGCTCGACATGCGGATCGTCGGCGACATCTCCCGTCATGCGCAGCCTGCCGGCGATTTTCGGGAACGCCGCCGCGAAACGCGATGCGCGTTTTCTCAGGGCAAAAAGTTCGTCATTGTATTTTTCGAGAAAGCCGTCAGCCATTCGTCGCCTCCACCAGGAAACGCTGCGTGGACGGATCGATCCGGGATTCGAAGCTGATCGGCGGCATACCTTCCTGAAGGCGGAAACTTGCCTGTATGCGCATGCGAAGCGCCCGGTCGCCATCCGTGCGGTTTTTCAGGATTGTCACATGCACGTCGGCAAGGCGGGTTTCGAACAGGGAAATCCGCCGTTCGATGCTGCGCGCGAGCCGCGCCTTGGAGGCATCCGTCACCAGATTGGCCGAGAGAATACCGTCCACGCCGTAGCTCACCAGCGCATCGGACAGTTCCTTCAGCGCCGCCGGCGGGCCGGCGGGGTTACGGCGGGTATTGAGCAATGCCTCGAGATCGCGGCGGATCACCTCACGCATTTCGCGCGCCTGATCCTTCAGGCTGACGAGCGCGTCCGTTTCGGCATCCGGCGCGTCATCGAGCAGCCGGTCCAGAACGGAGCGTGACAGCGTTCTCTGTCGTGCGCGATATTGCTCGAGCGGATCAACCACGGGCGATCTGCCTTTCATCGTCGGATGCGGCGGAAAGAGAACCGATCTCGTGGAACGGCACGACATCGTCGCCAATCAGCAGGCAGCGCTGGCCTTGCCCGGTCGCCAGCGGCTGGTCCTCTTCGCTCCAGCGCGTTTCCCGGCCAAGGAGAAGGCCGACATCGTCCTTTGCGCCGTGATAGATGGCCGGAAGCAGCACGGATGCGACCGCGCCGTCGCGCAACGTCAGTTCGGCCCCGCGGAAAGCGAGGTCACGCGGGCGGCTCATGGGGTCGATGGTGAGGCTTTCGATGCGGCCATAATCGATCCACAGATAGCGGCCGCCATTGGTCAGCACTTCCAGCGCGTGCGGAATCCGGTCGTCCAGATCGCGGATATCGCCGGCGTTCTTGTCATTATGGCCGATCGCCACATTGCCACGTTTTTCGTCGAGTTCAGCCAGCGCGGTTCCGGCAGCATCCGCGTCACCGCTGCGTGCGGCGATATTCGCCCGGATGGCCAGCTGATCGAGTTCTGACGGACCGCCGGGGAAATCCGGCACCGCGCCGGTTTCGAACCATGCATTGCGTGCGGCCATAGCGCGCAGCTGGTGGCGGAAGAGGGAAAAACCAACGCTTTCCTGCGGCGAGAATGTTGCGGCCAGATTGCATTGCGCATCGGCCTTCTCATAGTCGCCGGCGAGGACCAGCAGGTCGATGTAGAAATGGCGACCATCCTTGTCGGTGGGCCTGGTTTTGACGTGTTCGCGCGCAAGCCCGATCGCCTCTTGCAGCCGGTCATCATCGAGAAGGCGGGAAATGTCGTCGCGCAGCGTCATGCGGATATCCTTTGCGGCTCGGCCGAAGATCGGGATGCGGCCGCCGGCGGCATCATGGTTTCGGCAATGAGGTGGAAGCTCGTGGAGACGTCATCGAGCTGGAAATGCGGCTGAAGGCGCACGGTGCAGGAGAATGTTCCGGGCTTGCCGGGAACCTCGAAGACGTTGATCCCGGCAGAGCGCAGCGGGTAGCGCGTGCGCAGCGTCGCTTCCGCATCGTCATTGCCGAGCGTGTAGGAGGAAAGCCAGCTTTCCAGCTTGCGTTCTATCGTCGAGGCATCGCTCAGCTGGCCGATATCGTCGCGCATGATGACCTTGAGGTAATGCGAGAACCGGGAGGCGCACAGCACATATTGCAGCATGGCCGCGAGGCGGGCGTTCTGTCTTGCCGCTTCGCTGGAATAGTGGCCGGGCGCATGCAGGGACTGGTTGGCGTTGAAGATCGCCATGCCGGAGAGATAGGTGGTGGAGACGGGCACGATGCCGAGATCGGAAAATTGCTGTTCCTGCCCGGTCGTCAGCTGTACCTCGACGGGCGGCTGCGCGGAAAGGCCGTTGCTCTCGATGCCGAGATCGAGCGGCGGCAATTGCCGGGAAGAAAGCATGCCGCCATCCACGGCGTCCTGCGTTACACCGCGCAAATCCGCAAACCAGCCGGAATCGACGAAATTGCGCACCACCACCGTGGCAAAAGCGAAGGCGGCGTTGCCCCAAAGCAGGGTCTCGCCGCTTTCCGCCACATGCTCGCGAAACGGAAATCCGTCATCGCGTCCGCGCGCATAGGGCCTGTAGGGCGAGCGCAGCAAAACCCGCGGCGCGACAAGGCCGACAAAGCGGGAATCGTCACGTGCACGAAGCGCGTTCCAGCGCAGTCTCGATTTCTCCTGTTTCAGCCAGGAAAAATCGTGGACCCGGCTGAGCTCCGAGAAGTCCTGCAGGCCGACGGCCGAAGGCGAGGCCGCCGCCACGAAGGGGCAGAAGGCGGCCGCAGCCACCATGCCGATCTGCGACAGCGTCGTGATGGAATCGGCACCCTCGAGATCGTCAGGGGAAAATTCGTAGTCGCCGATCAAAAGACCGACCGGTTCGCCACCCGGCATGCCGAATTCGCGGTTATAGACAACTTCGAAAAGATGGCTCTGGTCGAAATCGGTGGCGCGTTCCGTGTTGCGGGCAAGGTCGCGCCAACTGGCATTCAGCAGCTTCACCTTGACGTCAGTGCCGCGGCCAGCCTCGCGCACGACCATGGCAAGCCCACGCCATCTCGCTTCCATCGCCTGAAAATCAGGGTGATGGAGAATGGCGTTCACCTGGCCGGTCAGCGCATCGTCGATGAGGGCGATGAGCTGGTCGGCAAAAATACGGGCGTCCGGAAAGGACTGATGCGCCATGAGCGGGCTCCGGGTGAAGAACGGGGCCGGGGTGGCCGGACCACCCCGGTCCGGGTTCAGTTCTTGGACGGAATACGGGCAACCATGCGTAGCGACGTCGTCAGTTCTTCCATCTGCAACCAGGGCCGCATCCATGCGACCGCATTATAGGCGCCGGGTTTGCCCGGCACTTCCTGCACGGTCACCTTGGCATCGCGCAGCGGATATTTCGCCCGGCTTTCCTCGCCCGCTTCGTCATTGGCGTTGACGTAGTTGGCAATCCAGCGATTGAGCCAGACTTCGCAATCCGACGCTTCCATGAAAGAGCCGATCTTGTCGCGTCCCATCACTTTGAGATAATGCGCAAAACGCGACGTGGCCATGATGTAGGGCAGGCGGGCCGAAACGGCGGCGTTGGCCGTTGCTTCCGGCTTGTCGTAAAGCTTCGGCTTATGCGCGGTCTGGGCACCGAAGAACACCGCATAATCCGTGTTCTTGTAGTGGCAGAGCGGCAGGAAACCGAGCTTGCCGAGTTCGGCGTCGCGGCGGTCGGTAATGCCCACTTCCGTCGGGCATTTGAGGTCGAGATCGCCGTCATCGCTGGAGAAGACGTGCATGGGCAGATTTTCCACCCGGCCGCCATTTTCCGCGCCACGGATCGCCGTGCACCAGCCGCTTTTCGCAAAAGCGTCGGTCAGCTTGGTGCCCATGACATAGGCGGCGTTCATCCAGCAATATTCGTCATGCTGCAGGTCGCCATTCACCGCACCCTTGGTTTCGTCATAGGCGAAATCATCGATTGGGTTGGTTTTGGGGCCATAGGGCATGCGCGCCAGCACACGCGGCAAAGCGAGTGTCACGAAACGGGAATCGTCGCTCTCGCGGAAGCTGCGCCACTTGGCATATTCCACCGTATCGAAGATTTTCTCCAAATCGCGCGGACGGGCGAGATCGCGGTAATCCTCGAAGCCGAACATATGCGGGCTTGCCGCCGAGATGAACGGTGCGAAAGCCGCCGCCGCAATCGACGAGACGCCCTGCAGCAGCTGCACGTCATCGAAGGAGTTGTCGAATTCATAGTCGCCGATGATCGCGCCGAGCGGCTCGCCGCCGGGGGTGCCGAATTCGTCTTCGTAGATCGCCTTGAAGAGGCGCGACTGATCGAATTCCACGGCCTTTTCCAGATCGCGCGCGAGTTCCCGCTTGCCGGAATTCATGACGCGGATCTTGAGGTTGACGCTCGTCTCGGAATTCTTGACGAGATAGTTGAGCCCGCGCCAGGTGCCTTCGAGCTTCGCGAATTCCGGCGCCTGCATGATGGCGGCAAGCTGTTCGGAAATCGTCCGGTCCAATTCGGCAATGGCGTGGTTGAGGGTGACGGTGAGGTTGCGGTCGTATTTGACCGTTCCCTTCAGCGCCTGGTCGGTCAGCGTGCGCAGAAGATTTTGCGCGCGGTCCGGTTCGGTCTGGCGGGTTGCGGCAACCACCTTGGACAGCAGTCCATGATCTTCGGCGGTCGTTGCCTGTGCTTCATTTTTCAGCAGGCTTTCAGCGCTCATGTTTCAGTCCTTCCACATGCGGCTTTGAAAAATGCCGCTTGAACAGTTGAAGCCCCGCAATGGGGGCCGTTCGGGGAGGTTTTCCTCCGCACAGGCGATTATTTGCTCGCGCCGTTCTTTTCCTTGAGTTCGGAAACCAGCGTTGCGAGATCGGTCTTGTTCTGCAGAATATCTTCCAGCATGCGTTCCAGATCTTCAGAACGGTCAGCCTTGGAAAGCAGGTCGCGAAGCTCGTTGCGGGCGTCCAGAAGCGCCTTCAGGGCAGGAACCTGCTGCACGACGGCACCGGGTTCGAAATCGTCCATGCTTTCGAATTTCAGGTTGACCTGCATGTCCGTTCCGTCTTTCTGCAGCGTGTTGGCAACGGAAATGTTGAGGCCGGGGGTCATGCGGCGCATCACCTCATCGAAATTGTCGCGGTCGATCTGAACGAACTTGCGCTCGCCGAACGGCTTCAGCGGCTGGGTGGGATTGCCGGAGAAATCACCCAGCACGCCGACGACGAAGGGCAGTTCCTTGACCACCATCGCGCCTTCGGTTTCGACTTCGTATTTGATGTGAACGCGGGGCTTGCGAACCCGCTCCAGCTTTTCATGTACACTTGCCATTTCAACCTCCTTGATGCCCCTTGGCATGGCTGACTGTTAGGGGACGGCGTCTCCCGTCCCTTGCCCGTTATTTTCCGTTTTCTCCGCCGGGCTTGATCCCGGCGGCCGTCAGAACTGCGTTTCGGGCCTGCGTTTCGGGCAGAAGCTCTGCCAGCAGTTCCGAAAAATCCATGCGCCCCCTGCGAACCAGCGTTTCGATGGAGAGCGAGATCGGCGAGTGCGGCTCGGTCCGGCGAAAGTAACGCGCAACCGAAAGAAGAGTTTCAAAGGCCTCGTCGCGTGAAGATATGCCTTCCGGCGAGGCTGCGGATATCCGCACCGCCGGTTGCCCGCCCTCGTCAGTGTCCGCAACAGCGGTCGCCGCCTGCTCAACCGGGGCCGGCTCCTTTTCGCGCCCGCCCAGCGTGCGGATGGCGGCGGCGGCTTCGATGAGCGTGTTACGGATATTGGAACTGGGTGGCGCGAACTGGCCGCAGCGTTCGGAAAGAACCGCCATGATGGCGTCGAAGCTGGAGAGACAGGCGTTGACCTCGGCCAGATGGGAAGACATGGCGGCAACGCCCGCTTCTGATGCCAGCCGATACAGTTCTTCGCGCCGTTTGCTCTCGGTTGGCCGCTGCGCCAGCTGGAAATCCCAGAGGCTGTGCTCGCCAAATTTCCCTCCGGGGATCAGCGGTGCAAGCCGGAGCGGCTGAACAAGTGTTCCTTCAGTGCCGATGCCGTTCAATCCCGCAAAAGGTGCAAATTTTTCCTCATCATTATCGTCGCTGATCGAGCGCAATGAGTCCCAGTGGTTGTAAAAAAGATCATTACAAAGCTCATAGATTTCGCGCAGTCCAGGAAAGCCGCGCAACCGCAGGCTTGCTTCGGAAAGCCACGCCAATATTTCTATGTCCTTGCTTTCGGAATATATAATCTGCAATCCAAGATTGCTGACACTGTCCCAGCTACTGGAGATCTTTAAGTTATCCTGAGGGGAGGTGGCGCGCTCTTCTGTGCGTGCCTGGTTTCTTTCATCCTTAATTCTATAGTATAGTTCGCGCGTTCTTGAATCATTGCGGATATTATCTCCGCAATTCCCTAAAAGTTCTACATCTGTTTTAACATGCTTCGTATCCAAAGGTAGTCTATCCCCAGAAAATAGTAATGGATTTTTTGTAGTTACTTCCCTTACGTGAGGCTATTGATCAGACAGACTTATTCAAAATGTGTCTAAATTGTGGCGTCTAGTGTCTAATCTAACCCGATAAAAAATAAACTTCGGGGTGGACAACCCGGTTTCATCATCATAGTTATTCCACGTCACGTTGTGGAATGAACCCGGGCAGGAGGCTCATTGCATGTCGCATATCGATCTCAATCGCCTCGTTGAAGCGCTTGAGCCTGACCTGCGCGTCACCCTTGAAGCTGCGGCTTCTGTCGCGGTGCGTATGGGGCACAGGTACGTGGATATCCCGCATTGGCTGCTGGCGGTTGTAGATGCCGGCATCTATGCGAAAACATTCGAGGAATTAAAAATTCCACTTCCGGTGTTGCGGGCAGAAATCGGCCGCAGCCTGGAAGAGGCCGTGATTGGCGACGGCGAGGCCTTGTCGCTCTCCCAGAACATTCTGACGGCGGGCCGCGAGGCATGGGTTCTTGCTTCGCTGGAGGCCGGACGCGACCGCGTGACGCTCTGCGACCTGCTTCTGGCGATGGACGAGGAAACCTCGCTCCGCTCTTTCGTCCGCTCCGCTTTTCCGTCGCTGAAGACGATGGATCGCGCGGCTCTCGAGCGCCTTCGCAGTTACGTTGAAGAGACCGCCGGGAACGGCGTTCCTTCCACGACGGCGGGTACAGCGCCAGCCGCCGGCCAGAACGATTTTCTTCGCCTTTACACCCAGGACATGACCGCCGATGCCCGGAACGGTAAGGTCGATCCGGTGATTGGGCGCGACGATGAACTGCGCCAACTCGTTGATATTCTTACACGTCGTCGTCAGAACAATCCCATTCTCGTGGGCGAGGCCGGTGTCGGTAAAACGGCGGTTGCGGAAGCGCTGGCGCTGGAGATCGCTTCCGGGAACGTGCCGGAAAAATTGCGCAACGTCCGCCTGCTGAACCTCGATATTTCGCTGCTGCAGGCCGGCGCCGGTGTGAAGGGTGAGTTCGAGCGCCGTCTTCATGGTGTGATCGATGCCGTAAAGCGCTCGGCCGAACCGGTTATCCTGTTCATCGACGAGGCGCACGGCCTTGTCGGCGCAGGTGGTGCGGCTGGCCAGGGCGATGCGGCCAATATTCTCAAGCCAGCTTTGGCGCGGGGTGAAGTGCGCACCGTCGCGGCGACGACCTGGAGCGAATACAAGAAATATTTCGAAAAGGATGCGGCGCTGACGCGTCGTTTCCAGCCCGTGCATGTGCGCGAGCCTGATGAGACAACCGCGATACGCATGTTGCGCGGTGTCGCCGACAGCTTCGTCAGCCATCACAACGTTGTCGTTCGTGACGAGGCGATCGTGGCGGCGGTGCAATTATCCGCGCGTTACATGCCGGCGCGGCAATTGCCGGACAAGGCCGTCAGCCTTCTCGATACGGCCGCGGCTGCCGTTTCGCTGGCGCGGCAGACCCTGCCGGAACGGCTGCGCGCGATGGAAAGTGAGCGGCGTCTTCTGTCCGATGAGTTGAACTGGCTTCTGCGTGAACCGCAGGACGAAGAGATTGAGGGCCGTATCCAATCGATACGCGACGAAGTCGAAAAGCTCGAGAGAGGGATTGACGATCTGCGCAGCCGTTACGATGCGGAAATGGCTGAACTCAGCGAAGAACAGTCGGTTGAAACCGGTGCATCGAATGTGTCGCCCCTGCGGCGTGCGGCTGAGACCAGGCCGGCAAATGCTGAAAGACTTGTGCCGACGGTGGTTGATCGTGAAGCGATTGCGTCCGTCGTATCGCGGTGGACGGGAATTCCGCTCGGTAAACTTCTGGCCGACCAGATCGAAAGCGCCCGCACTCTGGATGCGCGCATGCGCCAGCGGGTCGTGGGGCAAGATGCCGCAATCGGCCGGATTGCCGATGCCATGCGAACCGCGCGCGCCGGATTGTCCGATCCTCGCCGCCCGCCGGCCGTGTTCTTTCTCGTCGGCATGTCGGGAACGGGCAAGACCGAGACGGCGCTGTCGCTGGCCGATCTGCTCTATGGCGGCAACAGCCATCTGACGACGATCAACATGTCGGAGTTCAAGGAGGAGCACAAGGTTTCGCTGCTTCTCGGCTCGCCGCCGGGCTATGTCGGTTTCGGTGAAGGCGGGGTGTTGACGGAAGCGGTGCGCCGCCGGCCGTTCGGCGTTCTCCTGCTCGACGAGATCGACAAGGCCCATCCCGGCGTTCAGGATATTTTCTACCAGGTGTTCGACAAGGGTGTGCTTCGCGATGGCGAAGGCCGCGATGTCGATTTCAAGAACACCACGATCTTCATGACGGCCAATACCGGATCGGAACTGCTGACCGCACTTTCGGCCGATCCGGATACGATGCCGGAAGGCGAGGCGCTGGAAGCGCTGCTGATGCCGGAGCTGACCAAACAGTTCAAGCCCGCTTTCCTCGGGCGCACGATCATCCTGCCGTTCATGCCGCTCGGTGCGGAAGAGCTTGCAAGGATCGTGGACATGCAGATCGGCAAGATCAGGGAGCGTGTTCTGGCAACATATGGCGCCGACCTGACCCTGTCCGATGCCGCGCGCGACGCGTTGGTGGCGCGCGCCGGTGCAAGTGAAATTGGCGCACGCGCCATCGAAATCATGATCGGCAAGGATCTCCTGCCGCCTCTTTCCAGCTTCTTCCTTGAGAAGGTGATCGCGGGAGAACGGGTGGGCAAGATCGTTGTCGATTTTGATGAAAATCGGTTCGGTATTCGTGCCGAAGTGGCTGGGGAGCCAGATGAATTCGCCGCAACCGAAGAGGGTGGGGTGGATAAAGTTGCCGCGTCGGAAGGGGCTACCCGACGCATGCGGCATTAAACGAAGGGTAACGCGGCCTCGAAGCAAGAGGTCATTTCAGCTACAGGAGCTTACAGCATGCCAATTTATCTGCAGATTGACGGTATCCAGGGCGACGCCACGCATGAGGAGCACCGCAAGTGGATGGACATCGAAGCCATTCACTGGAACGTGGCACGCAACATGAACACATCTGCTGGTTCTGCTGCAAACCGCGAAGCATCCGAACCGACTATTTCGGAAGTCATTCTGACCAAGGTCAGCGATTCTTCTTCCACCAAGCTTTTCCAGGAAGCCTGCGCCGGCCGCACTGGCAAGCTCGCAACCATCCATCTGGTGACCACGGGCAATCCGGGCAACACCTATATCGAGTACCTGCTGACGAACACACTCATCGCCAGCTACTCGGTGGATTCCAGCGGTGATCGTCCGGTGGAAACCATCAAGCTCAACTTCACCAAGATGGAAGTGAAGTACACGCCGTTCGACGACAACAACTCGCCGCAGTCTCCGATGATCGCCTCTTACGATCTGGCGACGACGAAGGCCGCTTGATAGCGACGCGACCCGGTGCCGGCCTCGGCCGGCACCGGAACGTTTTCATTGCAGTTTTGCAGCTCACGTCGTGATGTTTCTCATCCACGTTGGACGAGGCGGGTTAATCATGCGCTCCCTATATGCGTTTTTTGCTTCCGTGCCGGTTGTTCTGGCTCTGTCCGGTCTTTCACCGGCCGGTGCCGAGGAACGGACATGGATATTCTCCGGTACCGAACTCAAGCAGGCCATCGAGGGCAAACTTGCCCCTGAGGTGTCTGATCCGGAAATGCGGCGGCTGGTTTCCGTTGCAAAATCGAGCGCCTATATCGCCGGTGTGGCCGATCTGACAAGCGGATCGGACTGGTGTGGTGCGGGCGCCGTGGCGCCCCATGAACTCACCGACCGGATCTACACCTATCTCGGCGATCTTCCTGCGGAAAAACTGGATGAACAGGCAGCCACTCTCGTGCGGGAGGCGCTCAAGGTCTCCTTTCCCTGTGAGCAGAAAAGTAACTAGTGGGACGAACCATGCGTGTTAACTTTGACACTCTCTATAAGAACTATCCGAGCAGCGACCCGTCGCACCCGAACTATATCAGCCAGCGTGATCTGTTCACGGAAATCGGCTGGGATGATTTCATCGGCAATCCGAACTATCACAATACCTGCGCCATTCGCGTCAGCATCGCTTTCGTGAAGTCGGGCATCAACATCGTGCCTGCCTCGCACCGCATCCAGAAAGGCCCCTATGCCGGAAAGGGCATAGAGGTGAACATGCGCCGCCTCGCCAACCTGATGAAGCGGACGAGCTATCTCGGCGAGCCCGAGCCTTTCACGCCCGCGACGGCGCGTAACGGCATCGGCGCGCGCAATGGCGTCGTGGCGTTCAACAATATCCCCGGCTACACCGGCGGCGGTCATATCGATCTTGTGCGGGGCGGCTCGGAAGCCACCCAATGCGCATCTGCCTGCTACTACAATTCGGAAACGATCTGGTTCTGGCCCCTGCAGTCCAGCCGCGGGTCCTGATTAGGAGTGTCCCATGACCGACCAGCCTTCGTTTTCCGATTTCGTCCAGGCGAGCCGCGTTCTCAGGGTGAAGTCTCCGTTGGGCGAAGATCAGCTTCTGCCAGAGCGCCTGACGGTCGAGGAAGGCGTGTCGCAGCTCTTCGACATCCGCCTGACCGTGCGAGCCAAGAAAGAAGCGGTCAAGCCCGAGGAACTGATCGGTCGGCTGGTCGATATCTCGGTCGAGATCAGCCAGGGCGAGGGGGATGGCGGCGGTGTTCGCCGCCCGTTCAACGGCCTGGTGACGGAGCTGCATGAAGGCCCGCCGATCACACGCGGTTTGCGCTCTTACGCCATGACCCTCCGCCCGCAAATGTGGCTTCTGTCGCGCCGCTCGGATTGCCGTATCTGGATGGACAGGACGGCGGTCGAGGTCGTCGAGACGCTGTTTTCCGAACACGGCATTCCCGCACCCGATACGTCGGGCATCATTTCTCCGCCACCCGCACAGCACTACAGCGTCCAGTTTAACGAGACGGACCTCGACTATCTTTTGCGCCGCTTTGAAGAGGACGGCCTGTTCTACTGGTTCAGCCATGAGGATGGTTCCCACAAGCTGCATGTGGCCGATAGCGCCAGTGGCTGGCTTGGGCCGTCGCCGGCCGCCCAGGGGGAGGGGACGGTGCGTCTGGCGCAGGGTTCGTCGGATCGCAACCACATCAACGACTGGGCACGGCGTTTCTCCTATGTCCCGGGCCAGCGCGCGGGTGCGGACTGGAATTTCGAGACGCCGGGCATGGTGCCGGGTACGATGACGCCGTCGCTGGTGCAGATGCCGGATGCGACGAAGCGCGAGCTTTACGAATATCCGGCCCGCATCAGGACGGTGGAAGAGGCCGAGCGGGCGCAGAAACTGCGCACCCAGGCGATCGAGGCCGACCACGACCGGGTATTCGGTTCGTCGACCACGCGCATTCTGGAGGCCGGTCGCCGTTTCACGCCTTTCGAGGTTGCCCATCCAGAGCATGCTTACGAAGAACATGTGATCATCAGGGCAAGCCACAGCATCGTTGATCTCTCTTATGAGACAAACAGTAACGAGCCGGAATATCGCAATCACTTTGAGGCAATTCCGGCCCGTGTGCCGCTGACGCCGCACCGGTCAACAAAACGCCCGCGCATCGAAGGCACGCAGGTGGCGATCGTCGCCGGCCCTGAAGGCGAAGAAATCCATCCTGACCAGTATGGCCGTATCAAGCTGTGGTTCCCGTGGGATCGCAAGGCGAAGAAGGATGGCACGGATACGTGCTGGGTGCGGGTCAGTCAGGCATGGGGCGGCGGTACATGGGGTGCGCAGGTTATCCCGCGCATCGGCATGGAAGTGATGGTCGCTTTTGTCGATGGCGATCCGGACAAGCCGCTGGTCATTGGCGTGGTCAACAATCCGGCCAATTCCGTGCCTTACGACCTGCCGGCCAACAAGACGCGCATGGTGCTGCGTTCCAACAGCCACAAGGGCGACGGTTTCAACGAAATCACCTTTGAGGATGAGGCCGGCAAGGAGAACCAGTTCTTCCACGCCCAGAAGGACCAGACGACGCGGGTATTGAATGACCGGACCAAGCGCATCGACCGCCACGAGGTCGCCTCGGTTGGCGGCAACCGCGCGGTGGAAGTTTCCGGCAACCAGAAACACGAGATCGGAGGCTCGGTAAACACCGTCGTCGGCGGCACGGGGCCGATGGCGATGATGGCCATGGCCGGCGTACAGGCGCTCTCCGGGCAGACGGCCGGGTTGCTTTCGCAAGCCGCCCGGATCGCCGGCGGCGGCGGCCCGGGTCTCGCGGCCTTCGCTACCACGCTTGCCTCATCGGCGCTAGGTTTCCTCGGTGCGGGCGGTCTTTCCGCACGCGAAGGTGTTGTCTCCGGTCCAAGTCCGCGTGCGGACGCCGGTACGGCGCTTGCCGGTTCCGGCTCGGGCGTCGGTTCCGATGCTTCGGGATTGTTTCCGCTGCCGGGCATCATGAACACGATCGTCAGCACATTCAAATCCGACAGCGTCGGGGTGGCGCGGGCTGAGCAGATCGGGGTCAGCAAGGTTACGAATGTCGGCCAGACGTCGCTGGAAAGCGTCGGAAAGTTCAAGAAGATTGCAGTCGGTGAAGAGTTCGTCATCGAATGCGGCGATTCCAAATTCATCATGAAGGCGAATGGCGAGGTCATCATTCTTGGCAAGACCTTCAACTTCGTGGCGACGGATCATTTTCAGCTTCGCGGCAAGCCGATCGATCTGAACTGACGGAGGCCGGGTCTTGGAACTTCAGAACCGCCTGCCGTTTCCCGCCATGGCTTTCCGTCAGTTCGATGCCGAAGGAGGGCTCGATTGTATCGTCTCCGTGCGTGCAACATTCATGCATGCCCAGGGCGGTTCTCTGGATATCGCAGCCGAGCAGGAAAGTTTTCAATGGGAGGACGCCTATGAGGGCGATCCGCACCAGACCGTCCTCCTGCGCCAAAGCGATCTTACCCCGGACAAGCCCGGGACGGATATAACCTTTCTCGGGAATGCGTGGTCTGCGAGCGGCGAGCCGGAGAAATCCTGGCGTGCCTCCATCCGCGTTGGCGGAATTTTCAAGCAAATCGAGGTTTTCGGCAGACGCTTCTGGCAGCCTGTCGTTAAGGAGAAATGGGCAGGTTTTTCCGCCAGGGAAGCCAAACGTGTCATAGCGGATTGGAAACTGAGCGATCCTGAACCGGCTAGAAGCGTGGCCATATGCTGGCGCAACGCTTATGGCGGCGCGATCCCTGGCGCAGGTGACGCGGGGACGGAAACACCGATTGACGTGGAGCGCCGAAACCCGCTTGGGTGCGGCATCGTCAATCTTGAGATGCCTGCCGACGCCGGGCCTGTTCCAGCTCCGCAGATCGCTGCCGTCGGTGAGCATTCCGATTGGCGGAGCACGCCGGAACCGCAGGGATTTGGGCTCGTTTCGCCTTGGTGGCAGTTCCGTCAGCAATATTCCGGAACCTATGATGATGGTTGGCGGGAGGAGAGGCACCCCCTCTTGCCGCGTGATTTTGATCCACGCTTCTGGCAGGCGGCCCATCCTGATCTCATCGCGACGCCTCACCTCAAGGGTGACGAGAACTACGAGCTGGTTAACCTGAGTTCTGAGCATCCGGTCGCGAAAGGCTCGTTGCCTGGCCTTACCCTCGGTGTCCATTGCTCTCGCGAAGATCGCGATGAATGGCATGTGCTGAAGCTTGATGGTGTGCAATTCGACTGGCGCAATGACGGACGGGTGCTTCTGACCTGGCGCATCAGGTTTCCTCTTCCCGATGCCGGTGAAACAAAACTTACCCTGACGCGCGTTCGTCTGAAGTCGCCCGAAACCGAAGCGGCTTTAACCGAGAGGGAGACAGCATGAGCATCCCCCGCGACAATTATATCGGAGAGCCCCAATATCCCGGCACATGGACGACGGGGACACCGCGTGAGGGACTGCGTGACATCGATGAGGCGCGTATCGTCTCTTTGGCACCTGATGTATGCCTGACACCGGTTGGCTCGTCGGTGGTGCCTATTCCCTATCCGGTCGTGGATTTTTGCGGCCATGATAAAAACTATACGCCGTCTGTTCGGTTCACCGGCAAAAAGGCAATGGTGATGCGTTCGTGTACGACACATGTGCACGGCGACGCGCCCGGTAACCGTAAGGGGGTAAAATCCGGCACGGTGGAAAGCATCTGCGAACCCATCGGGCACGCTGATCAGGTGCTTGCTGAAGGCTCGCATGTCATTCGCCACCTCGATCGTTTTTATATGAACAGCAGGAATACCCAGGGTGAGGCGATCTTCGTCCGCAGCACGCAGACCTATGATCCTCCCAAGGATGATGATCCGGTGCGGGGGTCGCTTAGATGGCAGGACGGGTCGGACGAAGGCCGGGTTATGAGCGATGCGTCGCCCGAGCCGTTTAAAGCGGGTGAGAAATACGCTTATGCGGGATCGGCTGCCGCAGCGACGACTGGGGCAGCTCAAAACTCTGCGCAAGCACTTCGCGGAGGAATGCCGGCGACAAGGCCGACTGTCCCCCAGACTGTTCCTCGTGGTCCGGGAAGGGTGATAACCCCGGGACCCGCCCGAGCGCCTCAGTGGTATCGTACCCCGCCTCACAGGGTTGTGAGCGATCTTGCAAAAGTTGGCCGTCTCGCGAGGGTGGGCATTTGGGCCCGCCGCCTAAATGTCATCGGGATATTATCAAGCGTCCTTATCCCCGATAATGGTGCAAATCTGTCTGACGTCGTCCCACGGGACGATCAGGAGCGGCGGATCAAAGAAATGTTCGACGAGGGTGTCGACGCCGGACATGACAGCTGGGAGATGCGGGATTGGGCGATGGAGGAGCTCCGTCGACATCGGCAGCGAGTGCGTGAGGAACCAGAAAGCCGGCCACAGGCATTACCCCAGAGCGAAACCGTACGTGTCTCCGATCGGGACGAATACCGCAAGAAGTGTCAGGTCGACCGTTACGCCAAGATGAAGAGCGTCTGCGGTCAGTACGGCATGCAGGCTCACCATATAGTTCCGGACTGGACGCTTCGTTATGGCGCGAGAGAGGATGCCGATAAGCGCATTCCGAATATGCCCAGCCTTAATGATGGTATGGCTATATGTGTTATTGGGAATGCCCGGGTAGAGCAAACCGAGCACTGGGGTGGTCATCTGGCGGACAAGGCGATCGAAAATGCGGGTAGAAATTCAACGCCACCTTTTACGGCACCCTTACATAAAGTAGTTCAGGCGTCAGCCCAGGCTATGATAAGCGTGAGGCCCGATTGTGCAAAAGAGATTATGGCAGCCCTGACGACCCAATATGCTGGAAAAAATCCGTTCCAGCTTTTACGAGCTAAACAATATCCTCCCCTTCCTGAAGAAACCATATCGGCTTTGAAGTCTGGAGCTGTTGAAGGAGCGACCAGAAAACCATGAAAACCAAGCTGCCTATCGATTTCACGAGAGCATATGCGAGGTCGGGCAAAACGCTCGCCGTTGTCGCAACGAGAGACAATGCTGAACCTTTCGATCCTGATGGCCGATTTTATCGGTATGATCGTGACGACGTGCCGCCGCAGGACTGGACGTATTCCGACTTCGGTTTCCATATTCAAAGCATGACTGTGTATCATAGCGCTGAGCACGCTACGCCAGATGGTTATTTCGTTTTGCTGTCGTCGGAGGGTGACGTTTATCACACCTACTGGAAGGAGAATTTTCAAGAGAAAATTCAGGGAGCCGGTAGTTGGAGTGACGATTCGAAAGGCTACGGGCGTCTCACTCGCATCCGCGAGATCGGGCAACACCTATATGCCTGCGGAGAGGGGGGGCAAATCTATGTTCGCAAGGGGAACAATGATTGGCGTCTCCTGACCGATAAATTGTTGCTGAACCCAAATGCGCAGGAGGAAGCAAAGCCTGAAAAAGAGCCGGAATTTCTTTCTCCGGAATGGCAGGAATGGGTCACTCGGTCGGCCCTCAATCCAGCCTCCCGCGATATACTGTTCTTTGACATAAACGGTTTGTCGGAAGAAGCCATCTATCTTTGCGGGGAGGAGGGGCCTGGTACCAAACCGGTCCTTTGTTTCTGGGATGGTCATGAGTTGCACGAACTGAAAATTCCAATTCCGGTGGCCGCTTTGACCGGAATTTACATCGAGAATCCTGACAGTGTCTGGGTATGTGGGAGAGAAGGTGTTCTCATACACGGAAGTCACACACGGGGATTTTCGCCTGTCGCATTACGGCAGCAGCATAATCTCTTTCACATGATCACTCCGTATCGGGAAAAACTCGTCATGGCGGCGAGCGTTCGTCCCGGCGGTCTTTATGAGTATGATCCCAAGACAGGACGTTTTGGCAGATTTGATCCTCCTCTTCCGCGCTTGAGCAATCGTGATGATAACGAATCTATCGACAATGGTCCGTTTTTTGCGCAGGTGATCGAAAACGTGCTTTGGGTCGTCGCATCGAAAGATGTTTTCCGCTTCGATGGTGCGGCTTGGGAGCGGATAGAACACCCAGATCTCTGAGTTGCGAGCTTCCGAAGGCTTCGAATGTTATTGATGCGGCTGGGTCTGCCTGAGGCCTTCTAAAATCGCAGCAATGTGGACCGGGAGGGAAATGGCATGAGCCTCCCCCCGACAACTACAGCGGCGAACCACAATGCCGAGACACATGGGCCGCCACCGGGACGCTGCAATACGGCTGCATGTCCTTGATGAGGCACGTATCATCTCTTTGGCGCTTGATGTATCCCTGACCCAGGTTGGCTCATCGGTGATGTCTATTCCGGCGCTGGGGAAGTTTTACTTGGGAGCGCATCGGAGCTTACCACCAAGCCTTGTTTGGATTTTTGAGAGCTATGGATTTGGTGCGATGTTTGGGACTCGCCTGGCCCGAAAGAAACGCACCGACATCCTCTTCCCGAAGCGGCGGCGCATAGATGTAGCCCTGCACCAGCGTGGCGCCGAGGCCTTCGAGTGCGGTTAGCTCGGCTGGTGTTTCCACCCCTTCCACCACGCATTCCAGTCCCATGTCGCGACTGAGGGTGAGGAGGGATTTCACGATTTTGTAGCTGGCCGGTTTTTCGTGCAGGTCCGTGACGAAGCTGCGGTCGATCTTGATCTTGGTCAGCGGCAATGCATGCAGTCGCGTCAGGCTGGAATAGCCGGTGCCGAAATCGTCCAGCGATATGCCGCAGCCGAGGCGGCGCAGCATTTCGACCGATTGCCTCACCTGTTCGAAATCATGGGCAAAAGCCGTCTCGGTAATTTCAAGGTCCAGCCGTCGTGCATCGAAGCTGCTGTTTTCGATGATGCCGAGCAGGGAAAGCACGCCCTCATGGGAATTGAGGTCCTGGGCCGAAAGGTTGAACGACAGGCGCAGGGAGGGTTCCCATGTGGCGGCGGAGGCGAGCGCCATTTTGAGAAGCGGCCGCGTCAGCGAACCGACGATGCCGGCCCGTTCCGCGATGGGGAAGAACTGGCAAGGCGGCACATGCCCGAGAACCGGGCTATGCCAGCGCGCCAGCGCTTCAAACCCTGCCGTCCTTCCGTCGCGTATATCGACGATCGGCTGGAACACGACCGAAAGCTCGTTTTCCATATCCCGCTGTTTGAGCAGGTGCTCGACGCGGGCTTCAATATTGATCTGCTTTTCGTGCTCCGCATCGAACAGAACGGCATCGCCACGCCGGGTTTTCTTGGCATGGTAGAGGGCATAGTCAGCCCTGTCGAAAAGCTGCTCGAGCGTGGAGGCGAGGTGTGGAAAGACCGCTATTCCCATGGATGCGGAAACATGCACCGTTCCCTCAGGCATATGGTAAGGCGCCCTCAGCTGCTCGGAGATCGCATTGGCATTTGCCACGAGTTGCGCATCATCAGGTATGATAGGCGCGACAATGGCAAATTCGTCGCCGCCCAGTCGAAACGCCTTGCTGGCCTTCAGATTGGCGGTGAGGCGCTTGCTGACATTGATCAACAGCCTGTCTCCCACGGAGTGTCCATAAAGGTCGTTGACCGGCTTGAACCCGTCCAGATCGATGACGCCCAGCGCCAGCCGGGTTCCGTTGGTCCTCGCCTTTTCGAGCTCGGCTTCAAGGTGGGCGAAGAAGGCGCGGCGGTTGGGCAGTTCCGTCAGGCTGTCAATATTGGCAAGCAGCAGGTTTTCATTGCTGAGCGCTTCCGTGCGCTGCTGTGAAATGACCATGCGCTCAAAATTGCGGTAGTTGGTCAGCAGGATGGACATCATGCCGGTGCAGACCAGCAGCACGTTGATGGCGATGGCGACAAATGTCGGTTGCCGCGACGCCAGAAAGAAGGCGATGAAGGCGCCATTGACGATGACCGTCACCATGAAAGCGGCCGAGCGAACATACATCAGACAGAAAATGCAGGAAATGACGGTAATCGCCATATAGAAGGCGACGTGGGATCGCGTATAGGCATCCCCATAGGGCACCAGCAAAAAAGACCAGAGCGTGAATGCCATGGCGATGCCGGCAGCCAGACGATTGGTACGCTGAAGGGCTGCATGTGCCACCTTGGGTGCGGGATCTATACCACGCGTCCTCCACCAGAAGGTGACTCTCAGCGTGCAGCCGAGGGTGAAGAGACCGGGAATTCCAATGGTGAGCCAGAGCGGCGCCACCTGCATATGCGTTACGGCAAGCGCCCATGTACTTGAGAGCAGAATGAAATACATCATCGGCATCTGTCGGGTGAAAGCACGGTACTGCGCTTTCAGCAGATCAGGATTGTCGGACCGAACGGACACGAAGTCCTGCAATTTTTGTGTGGCGGTCAGTAATTTCATTTATGGCTCTTCAAGTACAGAGCGGCATTTGTAACTTAATTCCCGTTACATCGTTGGAAATGCACAGGGTTAACCGACATAAAACTGTATCAACCGCAAGATGCAGGCGCTGCATTTCGCAACATTTCATTATTTTCGTTATTAAGCGTTTCCTGGATTGGTATGTCCGATGGGTGAGAAAACCCTTCGCTTCTTGCCATGCGCCGTGGAAAATCTATTGATCTGGTAGAATGAGGCTTCTCTCCCTCGATATTCATGAGTTCCCTTTTAGATTCTCTTGAAAAGCTTGAGCGCGCGTGCATTATGAACGCGTGTTCAAAATTCGAGGAATGGTTCTTGCACATGGATTTAATCCACTATCCCGACACCTTGGCGGCGCGAGCCGAACTGTGCCGCAGCGTTATCCTGTCCGCCGGGGAGCTGGTGCTGAAAGGTTTTGAGGGCGAGGCCACGCGCAGTTTTTCGATGAAGGGGCCGCAGGATTTTCTGACGGTGACGGATGCGGCTTCCGAAGCGCATATTCGCGGCGCGATCTCGGCTGCTTTCCCGGATGACAGTTTTTTCGGCGAAGAAGGCGGCGGCGAGATCGGAGAGCGCGTCTGGGTGGTGGATCCTATTGACGGCACCGCCAATTTTGCCCGTGGCATTCCGCATTTCTGCATCTCTATCGCATATGTCGAAAACGGACGGACAGAAATCGGAGCGATCTATAACCCCGCCCTCGGCGAGCTTTATCTCGCCCGCCGCGGCGAAGGTGCGACACGTAACGGGGAGCCGATCCGGACGGCGGAAACGGAGCGTTTCGATGCGGCTTCGATCGAGATGGGCTGGTCCACCCGGGTCGCGAACGCCACCTATCTCGATGTGGTCACGAAGCTGCTCGATATGGGCGCGAATGTCCGCCGCGCCGGCTCCGGTGCTCTGGCGCTCGCCTATGTGGCCGATGGCCGTTCCGACGGCTATCTCGAATTGCATATGAATTCATGGGATTGTCTTGCGGGCCTGCTACTCGTCAGCGAAGCTGGCGGCGACGTGTGCCCATTTCTGGAAATCGGCAGCTTGCGGGATGGCGGGCCGGTGCTGGCCGCAGCCGCCGGTGTTGCCAAAGGCGTCAGCCAGGCGTCGAACATAGTCCTTGCCGCGCGGTAGCTGCGGCGGGATGATTTATGACGGAGACCCTTTAAAGGGGGCTCCGTGCATGTGGAGGAATGAAATGGATGGACCCGTTTATGCCCGGCCAGCAATCAGCCTGATTGCGGAAGGGCTGGGCCCGCACAATGCTGCGCTTTACATTGGCGGCAGCGATGGTGCGGGTGATCTCGGGCTCCTGCGCCGGCATGGCATCACCATCGTCGTCAATTGCGCCGTCAATCTGGATATCAATCTCGTGCAGGCCACGGCAGAAGAGGGCGACAGGCGCGCGGTAGGTTATGGCGACATTCGTTATTACAAGCTCGGCCTTATTGATGGCGAGGGTAGCCCCGACACCATGATGCTGGGCGCCTATTACATTCTCGACGGCGCGCTTCGCCAGACCATGCCGAAGCGGGAAACCTATCCCTTTGCCGATAGCGGCAATGTGCTCGTCAATTGCCGCGGCGGCCGCAGCCGCTCCGTTTCGCTGGTGGCGCTTTTCCTGCACAAGCAGCGGCCGGATCTCTATCCCACCCTCGACGATGCACTGGCCGTGATCCGCACGAGACGGGAATTGCGGCCGGATGAATGGTTCGAGACACCGAAACCGATGCTTTATGCCGCCGCTCGCCGTGCTTCCGAATGGATCGACATGGTCGAGGGCAGAAAGACTGCTCACTCATGCTGACACGCACGCTTCCCTCGGTTGCCGTCATCGCCGACGTGCATTTTCATGACACGGCAGCCGATTTCGGGTTTCCCGGCATCGAGATTGATGGCCAGCGCATCACCATGCGCAGTTGGTCCGATACACGCGAATCCACCCGGGTTTTCAACGAAAGCACCGATGCGCTGCATGCGGCGCTCGAAGACGTGCGCCAGCGCGGCATTCGCCATGTGGTGCTGCTTGGCGATTATACCGATGACGGCCAGCGGGAAACGACGGAGACGCTGAAGGGCATTCTGCAGCGCCACAGCCATGCCCACGGCACTGCCTTTTACGCACTGCCCGGAAATCACGATATTTTCGGCCCGCTTGGCCGGCACCACACCAAGGAATTTCTGACGGAGAATGGCAGGTGCCTTTCCGTTTCAAGCGATGTACGGCGGGCCGGCGAGCGCGTCATTATCAGCGATCGCATGTATTGCGAGGGTTATCCGGCGGGTCTTGGCCCGATGGCGGCCTTCGGTTATTTCCGTCAGCCGGATTATCTGCATTGGGAAACCCCCTTCGGTCTTTCCGATGCGGCGGAAGACCGGATGTACGAGGTGCGCTCACCCGATGGTCGCAATGTCTATCGCCTGATGGATGCTTCCTATCTGGTCGAGCCCGAGCCGGGCCTGTGGCTCCTGATGATCGACGCCAATATTTTCGAACCACTCGATGGTGAGTTTGAAAGGGGTGAGGACGCGGCTTTTACGGACAGCACCTCCGGCGGCTGGAACGCGCTTTTGCGCTGCAAGCCTTTCATCATTGACTGGATCGCCGATGTGCGCCGCAGGGCGCAGGCGCTCGGCAAGACATTGCTTGGCTTTTCCCACTATCCGGCGCTCGATCCTTTCGATGGCGCAAGCGGTGCGGAAAGCGCCCTGTTCGGAAAAACCAATGTCGTGCGCCGCACGCCGCGCAGGGCGGTGGAGGATGCGCTGCGGCAGGCCGGGCTTGCCGTCCATTTCAGCGGGCACCTGCACGTGGAAGGCGTGACCCGTCGCGGGGAAGGCGAAAACTCGCTCACCAATATCGCCGTGCCGTCGCTCGTCGCCTTTCCGCCCGCCTTCAAGGTCGTCCACCCGTCGCGGCAGGAAATCCTTGTCGAGACGGTGGAGATGGCTGCCCTGCCGGTCAATGGCCGCATTTGCAGCGGTTACGCGCAGGAAACAGCACTGGCGGGTGAGGAAGACGACCGGGCTTTCGCGGCGGGCAATTACGGTGATTTTCTGCTGGGTCACAACAGGGCGCTGATCAGGCATCGCTATTTCGCCAAGGAATGGCCGGCCGCTGTCGTCAGGGCAATCGCCGACAAAAGCGTTCGGGACGTTCTCGACCTACTTGAAGGCGAAGACCGATCCTCGCCTGATGATGCTATCCTGTCCTCAGACCTGCCGATGTTCGAGCTGATTGCCGATTGGTATTGCCTACGCCAGGGCGCAGGTCTTTCGCTGCCGCATATCGCGCCGCAACGGCTTTCCCTTTATCGAACGCTGGCGGAACGCTTTGGTCGTAAGCCGGATCATCACGATGGCTCGGTGGAGAGCTTTCTCGAAATCTTCTTCGGAGCACTCGGCCTGTTTCTTGAGCGTGCCGAAGGCAGCCCGCGCGATCTGGAGCTTCGGCTTGCGCCGCACCATGAACGCGTTGCGGTTTGAACTGAAGAGTTTTGCCCGGAAGGAGATTTGGTCTAGCGCGCGGTGATGCGCTCGACCATGGAAACGGGCACGACCTGAAGCCGGGTTTCCGGCTCATCGCTATCGAGCGCGGTCAAGACCTTCTCGGTCAGCGCGTCGAAGGACTGGGCAATGGTTGTCAGCTGGTAGCTTTTCCAGCCGGCCTGCGGAATGTCGTCGAAACCGACAATCGAGATATCTTCCGGCACCCGGCGGCCCATTTCCAGCCGGGCGGCATCCATGAAACCAAGTGCCAGCAGATCGGTCACGCAGAAGGCGCCGTCTATTGTCTTGTCCGTGAGCAACTCGCGGCCGGCCTGATAACCGCTGTCATAGCTCGTCGGCCCGCCGGACCATGGCACGACCTCGACGCCTTCGATGCTCATGCGCTGGGTGAAGGCGCCGGCACGGCGCAACTGTGCCGGCGTCTGGCTGCCGCTGGAAATGACCGCGACCTTTTTGCATTTCGCTTCGACAAGCCGCATGGCGGCAAGATCGGCGCCGCGGGAATCGTCGCTCAGCACCATGTTCGTGTCGGTGCGATCAAGACGCTGATTGATGAGGATGAGGCGCACGCCGTTGGCGATGCATTCATCGACAATCGACGCCGGCGGTTCACCGGAGAGAACGACGATGGCCTGGGCGCGAAACTCGAAGAGACGCTCGATCAGCGGCGCAATGTCCTTGCGGGCATCCGCCGCATTCAGCAACAGGCATTGCAGCCCACGGCGCAGAAGCCCGATGCTGAGCAGATCGAGCTGCTTTGAAATGAAGGGAGAACTGAGATTGGCGCCGACGACACCGATGAGATTGGAGCGGTCATTGTTGAGACCCTGCGCCAGACGGTTGACGCGGTAGCCGAGTTCCTGTGCGGCTTTGAGCACCTTGCGCCGCACGGCCTTCGATACGCTGCCGCCGGGTGTGAAGGTGCGCGAGACGGCGGAACGCGAGACCCCGGCCTTTTTCGCCACCTCTTCGGCTGTCACGAACCCTCTCGCCATTCAACTCCCCCGTTGCGAACCATGGTCTGATATCACAGGCTATATGGCGTCGCCTATTCCATTCGAAACATTTGGACGGGAGGCGCTCCTGCCGGCCGCCTCCCGCGCCCGGATCATCCATCGGAGAGGGTGGTGTTCCACGCCCGGATCTTTTCGATGTTTCTGTCGGAGCACGAGACGATCTCGAACTCGAACCCGTCGCCCGCAATATGTTCGCCGACTTCGGGAAGGCGATTGAGACGCCAGAGGATGTAGCCCGCGATTGTGGAGTAGCGGTCGGCCTCGTCCACCAGATTGATATCCAGGAGATAGGATACCCTTCTGACGTCCACAGCGCCATCCAGCAGCCAGGAACCATCCTCCGCCCGTTCGGAAATCTGCGCTTCCTCGCCCTCATCCGGAAACTCGCCCGCAATCGCCTCGAGAATATCCGTCGGCGTTGCTATGCCCTGCAACGTGCCATATTCATCGATGATGACGGCCATCTGCAGGGGCGATTTTCGCAGCTGTTCCATGACCTGCAGCGCCGTGGCGCTTTCATGCACCACGAGGGGCTCACGCAGCGAGCGCTCAAGGTTCAGTTTTCCGTCGTGCAGAAGATCACGCAGCAGATCCCTTGTCGCGGCGACGCCGAGGAATGAATCCAGCTTGCCCTGCGCCAGCATCAATCGGGAATGGTCGAGTTCCAGCAGGCGGTGTCTCAGCGTGTCGTGGTCGGCGTCGACATCGAGCCAGTCGATCTCCGTTCGTGGCGTCATGATTGAGACGACGGGACGCTCGGCCAGCGTGAGCACCCCGCGGATCATGTCCTTTTCCTCGGATTTGAACAGATCGCTTTGCGCTGCCTGCGCGGCGATGACGTCGGCAGTCTCACCGAGGGATGGTTGTTCGCCAACCCGGCCGCCCAGAAGCCGCAGAATGGCGTCGGAGGTGCGCTCACGCATATCGCCGGCGGTGATGCGCTTTTCACGGTTGCGCCTGCCAAGCTGGTTCGCCGCCTCGATAAGCACGGAAAAGCCGATGGCGGCGTAAAGATAACCCTTGGGCAGATGGAAGCCGAAACCCTCGACAATCAGGCTGAAGCCGATCATCAGGAGAAAACCGAGGCAGAGAATGACCACGGTCGGATGTTTCGACACGAAAGCCATCAGCGGCCTGGATGCTGCCATCATCACGGCCATGGCCACGCAGACAGCGGTAATCATCACCCAGAGATTATTGACCATGCCGACAGCGGTGATGACGCTGTCAAGCGAGAACACGGCATCGAGCACGACGATCTGCACGATGACCTGCCAGAAGACCGCATGCACTACCTTGCCCTGTTTCGGCTTCTGATCACCTTCCAGCCGTTCGTGCAGCTCCATGGTTCCCTTGGCGAGCAGGAAGGCGCCGCCGAGAATGAGGATGAGATCGCGCCCCGAGAAGGAAAAATCGGCGACGGTGAAAAGCGGCCGTGTCAGCGTGACGATCCAGGAGATGGAAAACAGCAGCAGGAGGCGCATGATGAGCGCCAGCGACAGGCCGACGATCCGGGCCCTGTGGCGCTGGTGCGGCGGCAGCTTGTCGGCAAGGATCGCGATGAAAACGAGATTGTCGATGCCGAGGACGACTTCGAGAACGATAAGGGTGACGAGGCCGATCCAGATGTTCGGATCTGCGAGGAATTCCATGTTCAGGAGCCTTTATGGGAATGGGTGCAAACGCGCAAAGCCCCGGATTGCACATCCGAGGCTGGAAGTCGTCGCGTTGATGAAAACAAGAAGATCCGAGGCTGGCTTCGCGTTACGCGAGCCAGCCTCGTTCGGTGTCGACTACCGTCTGTACTGTCGCCTTCGTCAGGCATCGGGTTGATTTATCCCACTATCAGTAAATTCTTGTGCCGGTCGACCTAACAAATTTTCGGCCGCTGGAAAAGCGATTTTCGGTTTTTTGATGCCATGACGATGCGTTTGAGCAATCTTTGCGCGCAAATAAGCGGTTATTTCCCGAGAAATACGCGCGATGCGCAATCTGGGCGGTTGCCTGATTGTTTGACGATAAAAAGCCGTTATTGCTTTTTCCCGCCGATATCAGAGGTCGTCCGCTGGTCGATGGCCTTGCCGTCGAGAATGCTTTTCAGGACGTCGAGGCGCTCGTTGATCAGCCATCCATAATAGTTTTCGACCGGCAGCAGTTTTTTTGCCCCTGCATCCACGGCAGCCCGCAGACGTTCGGCGCGACGCCTTGGCTGGCCGACATTGTAAAGCGTGGCAGTGATGCCGGGATTGCCGGAAATGTCGAAGCCTTTTTCCCTGTAGGCATCGATGGAATCCCTGAGGATGGCGGCGATGTAGATGATGCTGCGGTCGGGATCCATAACGTCACGGTAGATATCTTTCGGCCTGTCCGCCGACAGTTTCGGCAGGCCGCTCGTCCTGTTGACGAGATCGGTCACCTGCAGGGCCGTCAACGGGCTGATCTGGCCAAGGCCGAAGGTCTGCCCGGCATAAAAGGGCTGGAAGAAAGCGCGCTGGAAGGAGATGGCCTCATAGCTCACACCATCCACCACCTTGCCGCGGAAACTCTCGTCCCAGACGGTATCACGGCAACTCCATTGTTCCGACGTGGTGGCAAGCGTTTCACAGGGCCGGAATTCCGGCCGCTGCAGAAATGTCTTCAGGGAAACACCGTCATAGCTGAACTTTATATCGAGTTCGGCGTAGGAAATGGCCTTGATGTAGTAGGTCTGCAGGCGATCCACGGCCGAGACGTTGAACGTATGTTCCCCGACGATGGCGCCGACGATATGGATGGGGTCAATCCCGTAGGCCGCTGCGGCCTTCTTGATCTTGCCGAGAAGGGCGGGCTCGCTGTTTAAAAGATCGACCGTCTTCCGAAACTTTTCGTCGTAGGTCGTGTACGAGGCCCTGGTGCGGATCGCCGAGGCTCTGGGGATTTCCGGCTGCTCGGCGGAGCTGTTCCCGGGGGGAACGACGGTCACCTGCTGCGCCAGCGCATAGGAAGGAAGGGAGGCCAGCGCCAGGATGACGGCGGCTGCGCGGGAAGTCTTCGCAAACAGGCTCATGCAGCGTTCTCTGTAACGTGGATTGTTATCGCGGCGAGGGCTCCTTCATAGGCAGGCTGGCCATAGCTGACAAGTTCGCATCGCTCACTTTACCGTTGGGGGCCGTTTGATGCGCGTTCTGATCGATGTCATTTGCGCGCTCGTCTCCAGCACGATCGAGACCGAAATTCCCGGTTCGTTAAAAATCGAGCTTTTTGTTTCATGTGAACGCAAATCGCCGCCGATAGGTCTGTCGTCAGGAGACGACCATGACCCTTCCCATCAAATTGCTGCAAGCCTGTTGCATTCTGATTGCGACCTGCCTGGCTGCGCCGGTTCAGGCGTCTCCTTTCATGCAGACTGGCAAGATCACGTCGCAGCCTGTCGGCCACTATGACTTCTGCCAGCGGCATTCGGTTGAATGTCAGCCGGTGACGGCCACGCCGCCCCTCACCCTCACCCCCGATGCCTGGGCAACGATTGTTTCGGTGAACAATGCCGTTAACGTCGAGATCGACCAGCGCACCGACATGGAGGTTTGGAGTTATGAGGATTATTGGGAATATCCCTACAAGGGTGCGGGCGACTGCGAAGACCTTGCGCTGGAGAAGCGCAGGCGCCTGATGCAGTCCGGTTTTGCTGTTTCAAATCTCCTGATAACAGTGGTGCGGGACGAACGGGGAGAGGGCCACGCCATCCTGACAGTCAGAACCGATCGGGGAGATTTCATTCTCGACAATATGAAGGCGAAGGTTTTGCGCTGGGACGAAACGGCCTATACCTATCTGAAACGCCAATCCACCGATCATGCCGGTCGCTGGGTGGATATAGAAGGGCCCGCTGCGCCGGCAATCGCCTCCCGCGAGGCTGGTCGGGCTACCGCCACCTCCGCGACAGCGCGCCGTAGCTTGTTCGATATCTTCAAATCGCGCTGAAACCACTCACAGCAAGAGCAGGACCGGGTAAGAACAGGTTTGGCGCCCCCGGCAAGGACAGCGGGCCGTCATGCGGCCCGCGAGCATAGCCCTTCTACGGATATGGATTATTGTCTCGCAAGGCCAATGCCCGTTGCCTCGTCGAAGAGGTGCATATCGGCCGGGTTGATATCGAGGCCAATGATCTCGCCAGCCTTGACTGCGCTGCGTCCCTGTACCGCGATGACCAGTTCGGTGGATGTTCCTGTTGTGAGGAAGGTGGCCGAACCGGTTGTTTCCACGGCTGAAACCGGCAATGCCAATGCCGCCCCCTCTGCCGCTGCCGGCCGGATATGTTCCGGCCGGATGCCGACGATCACATGTTTGCCGGGCGGCAGGGTGGCTGGCGCCCTTATGGATTGCTGCGGCTCACCTTCGCCGAACTGCAGTAGAAGCGAAGCGCCGTCCGGACTGACTGTCGCCGGAATGAAATTCATGGCCGGTGAGCCGATGAAACCCGCAACGAAACGATTGACCGGGCGGTCGTAAAGTTCCAGCGGCGTGCCCTGCTGTTCGATGACGCCGTCACGCATGACGACGACATGATCAGCCATGGTCATTGCCTCGATCTGGTCGTGGGTGACGTAGACTGAAGTTGCATGCAGGCGGTCGTGAAGGGCGCGGATTTCCTTGCGCATATGGACGCGCAGGGCCGCATCGAGGTTGGAGAGCGGCTCATCGAACAGGAAGGCCTGCGGATTGCGGATGATCGCCCGGCTCATGGCCACACGCTGGCGCTGGCCGCCGGAGAGTTCGCGGGGATAACGCTTCATCAGCTTGGAGAGTCCGGTCGTGGCCGCAACCTCTTCCGCCGCCCTGCGGGCCTCGGCCTTGGCCACGCCACGCATGCGTAGCGAATAGGTGAGGTTTTCTTCGACAGTCATATGCGGGTAGAGCGCATAGGACTGAAACACCATGGCCACATCGCGCTTGCGTGGCGGCACGCCGTTCATGAGGGTGCCGGCAATACGCATGTCGCCGGCCGATATGGTCTCCAGGCCCGCGAGTGAGCGCAGAAGGGTAGACTTGCCGCAGCCGGATGGGCCGACAAGTGCCACGAAGGTGCCCTTCTTGATGGAAAGGTTGATGTTCTTCAGCGCATGGAAGGCGCCGTAATATTTGTTGACGCCTGATAGTTCGATCTGAAGGGTCATTTGAGCGCTCCCGAGGTCAGGCCGGATACGATGCGGCGCTGCAAGAGAATGAAGAGGGCGAGAATGGGCGTCACATACATGGTCGCATAGGCCATGATGTTGTTCCATTCGCTGGTGTTGGGGCCCATGAAGGAGTTGAGGCCGACGCTGGCGGGCTGCAATTCGGCCGCCTGGATGATGGATTTCGAATAGACGAATTCGCCGAAGGCCTGCATGAAGATGAGGATGGCGCTGACGAGGATACCGTTCCTGGCAAGCGGCAGCACGATGTTGAAGAAGGCCCCGACCCGGGAATTGCCATCCACCAGCGCCGCCTCTTCCAGCTCCTGCGGCACGGCCATGAAGGTGGCGCGCACCAGGACGACAAAGAAGGGCATGCTTTTTGCCGCAATGGCGAGGATGACCGATAGCCGCGGATAATCCAGCAATCCGAATTGCGAGAAACCGACGAAGATTGGCGTGATCATCAGCGATGCCGGCAGAACCTGCAGCATGAGGATGAGGAACAGGCCGATATCCACCCAGACATTGCGATACCGCGCCAGAACATAGGCGCAGCCGACGCCGAGAACGGTGATCAGCAGCACTGCGCTGGAAGCGATCAGCACCGAATTCCACAGGTAGCGCCCCATGTTGCGGCTGTTCCAGACATAGGCATAGGTTTGCCATTGCGGATCGCTGGGCCAGAAGGAGGGCGGATTGGCGAACATTTCCGAGCCGCTTTTGAGCGAGGTCAGATACATCCAGTAAAGCGGGAAGAGGTAGATGATGGCGAGAATGATGGCGATTACCAGCATCAGCCGATCGCGGTTGGTGATGCTCATCCGCGCACCTCATGCCGTGTGGAGCGCACATAAACGATGGAGGCCAGCATGACGAAAACGATCATGATGACGGATATCGTCGCACCCTTGCCGAAATCATATTGCCGGAAGGACAGGTCCCAGGCCCAATATTGCGCCACGTTGGAACTGTTGTTCGGTCCGCCATCGGTAATGGCGGCGAAAAGATCGAATTGCTGCAGCGTGAAGATCAGGCCGAGCGAGACGATCGCGCCGATGGTGGAGCGCATCATTGGCAGGGTGATGGTGTAGAAGCGCTGCCAGGCATTGGCTCCATCCAGTTCCGCGGCTTCGTAGAGGTCGCCGGGAATGGAGGCGAGGCCGACTGACAGCAGGATCATGTTGAAGGAGGTGCCGAGCCAGATATTGGCGATGACGACGGCCCAGAGCGAAAAATTCGCATCCGAGCGCCAGAAGATATTGCCCGATACCAGGCCGCTTTCCCGCAGGAAGAAATTCAAGACGCCGAAATCGCCCGAGAGAATCCAGTTCCAGATGGCGCCGACGACGAGGCCGGGCATGACCCAGGAGACGAGGAACAGGCCGCGCAGCCAGGTGGCGCCGGGAAAATTGACCCAGAAGAACAGCGCCAGGCCAAAGCCGATCGCGAACTGCCCGGCAATCGAGGCCACGACGAAGGTGACCGTGTTGAAAAGGATCGGCAATGTTTCCGGCTGCCGGAACAGGTCGACATAGTTCTTGAAGCCGACGAAGGGGCGCACGAAGGTGCCCAGACTGAACATGTCGACTTCCTGAAAGCTCATGACAATATTGTAGATGAGCGGCAGCCCGGCCATGACGAACAGGAAGCCCAAAGGAAAGGCGACAAGGACGATGTCGAAACCGCGACCGTCACTGACGCTGGAAAACAGTTTTTTCATGAAACATCCTCAAAAGCTCCAGTCGGGGCCGCCGCCGCTTGTCGCGACAGGCAGCCCCACCGGGAGGAACCCTTGGGTGGAGGCCGGGGAAACCGGCCCGCCCGCCCAGATAGATCAGCCTTCGACCAGCTTTATCTTTTCAGCGGCCTGATCAAGCGCAGCCTTCGGCGTCATCTGACCCGACAGGGCGCCCTGAATGGCGTCCTGTATCGCCTTGGAAATCTTCGGCCATTCGGGTGAGGGGCCACGCGGCTGCGCATATTTCAGCTGTTCCACGAAGGTTTTTAGCGCTTCATCCTTCAACGCATTGCCGGTTGGCGGAACCGGAATATCCGAACGCGCCGGCAATTGGCCGAAGTTTTTGAACATATCCTTGTCCTTCGAGGCGAAGAATTCGATTGCCTTGAAGGCCTCTTCCGGATGTTTGGTCTTGGAGAAGATCGCCCAGTTATAGTCGCCCATGGCCGAAGATCGGGGCGCATCGGGTGTGGGCACCGGCAGCAGGGCCACGCCCCAGTCGAACTTGGCGTCCTTCAGCATGCGGTCGATTTCCCATGGGCCAGAAATGACCATGGCGGCATTGCCGGCGTTGAAGGTGGCGGTGGAATCCCACTGGCTGCGCGTCAGTGTATCGGGAGATGCCAGCTTTTCGTCCAGCATCAGCTTCCATGTTTCGAGCGCTTTGACGGCGCCCTCGGTATTGATGTTCTTGTACGTCGCGCCCGCCATCTGCGCCCAGGGCAGGAACTGGAAGGTGCCTTCCTCATTCGCCTTGGCGCTGAAACTGATGCCATAGACGTTCTTTGCGGGATTGGTCAGCTTGCGGGCCGCGCCCACCAGCTCATCCCAGGTCTGCGGCGGTTTTGCCGCGTCGAGCCCTGCGGCCTTGAACAGGTCCTTGTTATAATAAAGCGCAATCGTATTCGTCGCCTTCGGCACGCCGAAATATTTGCCGTCCCACATCACCGATTTCAGCGGCCCCGGAAAATAATTCTCCGTCTTGATGACTTCAGAGTTGGCGATCATGTCGGTCACATCGAGAAAGGCCCCGCGTGCGGCGAACATGGCGTGGTTGGGGTTGTCGATGGCGATGATGTCGGGCGCATTGCCGGTCGAATAAGCGCGCATGGATTCGCTCACCACATCATCGAACTGCAATTGCCGGTATTCGATCTTGATGCCGTTATTGAGCGCATTGAACTCTTTGATAAGGTTCGGCGCCGGCTGGATATCTCGATCCAGCGACCAGAGGGTCAACGTCACATCCTCGGCCTGCGCGGTGATTGCGCCGGCTGATACGCTCGCCAGCAAAATTGCGCCGGCCATCATGCATTTCGCGATACCCATAATCTCCTCCTCTTGGTTATCGTCTCTCTGCAATTTTCGGAAACCTTCTCCCAAAAGGTTGCCGTTATGTCGGGTCGACGACGAAATCGCCGCCGCGGCATTTTTTCAGATAGTTCAGGCCATGCACCTGGCCCGTCATTTCCAGCGCATCGCGATAGACCGGATCATGCCAGCCTTCGATGTCGATGGAGCCGGACCAGCCGGCGAGGCGCAGTTCGGAAACAATGTCCGTCCAGTTGCTGTCGCCGAAGCCCGGCGTGCGCATGAAGACGAATTTTTCCTTGCCGAAAATGCCGTGCTCGCGAATGACGTCCCAGCGGATTGTCGCGTCCTTGCCGTGTACGTGGAAAATCTTGTCCGCCCATTTTCGGATTTGCGGCAGCGGGTCGATCAGATAGACCATCTGATGGCAGGGTTCCCATTCGATGCCGATATGGTCATCCGGCGTTTCGTTGAACATCAGTTCCCAGGCATCAGGGTTGTGCGCGATGTTCCAGTCGCCGGTCTGCCAGTTGCCATCCATGGCGCAGTTTTCAAAGGCGATCTTCACGCCCTTGTCGGCGGCGCGTTTTGCAAGCTCGCTCCAGATTTCCTTATATCGGGGAAGGCTTTCCGGCAGCGGTTTGCCGCGAAGCCGGCCGGTGAAACCCGCAACGCAGGTCGCGCCGAAATGGTGGGCATTGTCGATGCAGTCTTTCCAGCCCTGCAATGTCTCAAGGTCGATCTCGGTTTCTTCCAGCGGATTGCCGAACATGCCGAGCGTGCTGATGGTGATGTCGCGCTCGCCGATCGCGTCAAGGCAGCGCTTGCCGAGCTCGGCAAGGTCCTGACCGTTGGTGGTCTGCCAGAAGAACGGCTCGAAGCTTTCAAAGCCGAGATCGGCGATCTGGCCGATACGTTCGGCCGCCTGGCCCTTGGTGGCGCTGACCATGGTGCCGATGCGGATGGATGTTGCCGGATTGCTCACGTCTTTCAGTCCTTATGCTGCAATTGAAACACGCTGGCCGAGGCGGGCGCTTTCAATCGCGCCGATCACCATGGCAAGGCTGTTGATGTTGTCGAAGGAGGCTGTCTCCGGCATCTGGCCGGTGCGGATGGATTCGAGGAACGAGAGAATGACGCTGGCATGGCCGCGCGTGTCCTTCTCGGAAACGGCTTCGGAAACGTTTACGGTCTTAAAGCCACGCAGAAGCCCCTGTTCGTCGCCGGCCACCGAGGCGGAGAAATTGTCTTCCCCGTCCCACAGGATCATGCCCTTGGAGCCGATCAGCCGCCAGCGCGCTTCCCAGCTGGTCCGCTCGCCTTCGGCGCACCACGAGCCGCGATAGGTGAAGACGACATCGTTGGAAAACTCGAAAATGGCGTTGGCGCTTGCCCCATGGGCATACCAGGAACCGGCCGGGTTCTTCTCCACGCAAAAGACGGAGAGGGGTTTTTCATTGGCGACGAAACGGGCTGCATCGAAGGTGTGGATCGCCATGTCGAGAAGCAGGACGTTCTTCATTTCCTCGCGGAAGCCGCCAAAATGCGGCCCAAGGAAGAAATCGCAATGGATGGCCGTCAGATCGCCGATAACGCCGTCTTCCAGCGCGCGGCGCAGCCGCCGGATACCGGCCACAAACCGCCGGTTTTGCACCACAGCATGAATTTTGCCTGATTTCTTCGCCAGTTCCACCAGCGTTGCGGCTTCCTCCATCGAGGCGGCAAGCGGCTTTTCGCTGAGCACATGGCACCCGGCCTCTAGACCGGCCTCAACCACGGCGAAACGCGCCTGCGGGATGACGATATCAAAAAGGATGTCGGCCTTGGTTTCAGCGAGAACCCTGCGGAGATCCGTGCCGATGACCGCGTCGGTGAGGGCGAATTCTTCGGCCAGCGCGCGGGCCGTGTTCTCGTTCAGATCCACCAGACCGGCGATCTTGATCGCACTGGCGATTTCCGGCGTTGATTGAATGGCGCGCAACCAGCCTTTGGCCATGGCTCCGCACCCGCATAAAACGGCACTAAAAGTCATCTCATCTCCCCGGGCTCTTGGCAAACTCCTCTTTGCGCAGAGCGTCGTAAACGTTTACGAGACTATGCCAATGATGTTAGATATGTCAAGACCGTTAAGGGGCGCGTCGATTGCGCGCCGGGCCTGGGAGGGGAGTGCATGAAAGGAATTCGTCAGCTTGCCGATTATCTCGAGATATCGATAGGCACTGTTTCCCGTGCCCTGAACGGCAAGCCGGATGTGAACGAAGAGACGCGGCGGCGTGTTCTCGAAGCGGCGGAAAAGCTGGGTTATGTCGCCAACCAGTCCGGCCGCAGCCTGCGGCAGGGAACCACCAATGTCATCGGCCTGATGACCGGCAGCGACGCGCAGACTGTTGAAAACTCCGACAACTTCTTTCTGGGTGTGACGGATGGTCTGCAAAGCGTGTTTTCCGAGCATAATCTCGATCTCATCGTTCTCCCTTGCCCGGGGGACGAGGATCCGGATGAATATTTGAAGCGCATGGTGGCGCGCCGCATGGTGGATGCGATGATCATTTCCGCGACCCGGCGGACCGACAAGCGTGTGGATTTCCTGAAGCAGACCCGCCTGCCTTTCGTATCGCTCGGACGGACCGCTTCCAGCGACAGTCACGCCTGGATCGACCTCGATTTCGAAGGGGTCGCGAAAAGCGCCGTGGACCGTCTCGCCGCTGCCGGGCATCGCTCGATCGCGGTTGCCGTGCCCGACAGCGACATCAATCTCGGTTACATTTTTCTGGAGGGATACAGGCGCGCGTTGGAAGGCAATGGCATCGCCTATGATTCCTCTCTGGTCATCCGGGCGAAATCGAGCGAGCAGGGGGGGTATCACGCCGCCAGCGAATGGCTGCAGATGCGGCCCCGGCCAACGGCGATCGTGCTGATTTACGAGCTGATGGCGGTCGGTCTTTATCGCCGGCTGGCGGAAGCGGGCCTGAAACCGGGGGGCGATCTTGCCGTCATCGGCTTTCGCGATGGCCCGCGCGGCCAGTTTCTGGAGCCTCGCCTCACCAGTTTCCGCATGTCCCTGCATGATCTCGGCGTGACGGTCGCCCAGACGCTATTATCGACCATGCCGGCCTACGCGCCCTTTTATCCCGGTCAGGCCCGCCATTGCGTATGGCCCATGCTTCTGGTGGCCGGCGAGAGCGATCCCGCCCCCGCCGCATAGGCCGCTGCGCAGGGGCGTTAAAGCTTGTAGCCGCCAATGCTGGCGACGCCGAAAGGATTGAATTTATACTGGTCTTCCTTATATCTTTCGTCGTCGGCGAGGGTGGCGCTATGGCCCTTCACGGCTGCTTCAACGCCTTCACGCGCCATTTGCTCGGCGACATCATCCATCAACGCGGCGATCTTTAAGGCGCAATAGCGAGGTGGCATTTTTAAAGCTGCTGGCCTTGCTCCCCAGCAATAAAATGTATTGCCATCATTGATATGGCCTTCAGCTTCTGGTCTGCGTCCGAGCCCCCAAATGCCAGGTCAAGCGTGTCTACGGCATTCTGGAAGCGGTCCAGTTCGCGGTCAAAAACATCCGCCTGCGTGGCCTCGCCATAATGCAGATCGGCAAACTCCTGGGCTGCCACCGCAAGAATGAAATAGCCAGCAGCCCGCTCGGGATCCGCCAGCGCGGCCTTCCGGGCCACGGTTGCGGCGCTGTGATAAGCCCGAGAGCCGTTACCTTTTTCCCGGATGATATCGGTAATCATTTTAAACATGGGTTTCTTCGCCTTTTCTTTTTCCCGAGGGGAGGGCTCCCTCGAAGGTAATGCAACCGGGTTGACCAGAAACTGATAGAGGATGTCCGTCGCGACGTCGAAGTCCTCCATTGTCATCGCTTCTTGCGGATTATGAGATCCGTTGCGATTGCGGATAAAGATCATACCGGATGGAATTCCCGCTTCCGAGAACACCGCCGCATCATGGCCGCCGCCTGATGCAAGCAGGCAAACGGGTGAACCTGTCGCCCTCGTGGCCTCCTCCAGATGAGCGATGAGTTTCTCATCGCAGATCGCCGGGCTCGTCCATAAAGCTTCACCGGTGTCGAAACGAACCGCGCGCTCGCGCTCGATACGAGCGATCTGGGCAAGAACAAACGAATGCATGCTGTTAAGCATCCCGCTATCCTGGCTGCGAATATCCAGACTGAACTCTATAAAATCGGGGATCCGGGTCAATGCATGTTTCTGTTGATCTGTCGAAACCATGCCACTGGTTATGACGAGATCACGGCCGGCGGCGACAAATTCATGCCAGGCGGCATCAAGAACGTTGAGGAGTTCCGCCATGGCGAGCACCGCGTCATGTCTATAGGCGAGGGGAACCGCCCCGGAATGACCCGCCTCGCCATAACAGGCGATTTTTCTGTAACGAAAATTACCGCGTATACCCGACACGATCCCGGTCGGCAGATTGCGCTCTACCAAAACAGGACCCTGCTCGATGTGGACCTCGAGATAGGCGCTCACACGTTTCGCGTCGATAATCGGTCTGCCGGCGCGGATCGGCTCCATGTCGATGCCTGCGGCTTCCATATGGTTGGAAAGCGTCCGTCCGTCACCTCGATGTCTTGCGGCAAGTTCCTCCGGTGAAAGTACGCCAAGAAGAGCTTTGGACCCCACGTAGCAGGGACCAAACCATGCGCTTTCCTCGCCGCGCATGGCAATGACCTTTACCGGCTGGGAGAAGCTGTTGCCCTCTCGCCTGGCACGAACCAGGCACATGATACCTGACAGAACCCCGGCCAGTCCGTCGAAATTCCCTCCGCGAGGAACGCTGTCGACATGTGAACCACATAATATAAAGCGATCGGCCGTCTGATGTTCGGGTAGCGAGAATACGACGTTGCGACCTTGATCCCACACAGCGGCCAGCCCTTCAGCACGGGCAAAATCCATCAGGAACTGCAGCGTACCAGTTTCGACATCGGAGAACGCGGGTCGACTGACGCCTTCGAGATCAGCGGATTGTTTGGCGACCTGCCTGAACAGATGGACGGCTGTGCTGGACAGGTCGTTGATTTCGTCCGTGTTCGCAAGGCTTGCAGACATCAGGGATACTCCGCAAGAGCGATTGTTTCTCTGGCAAGTTTTGCAGTGCCGATTAATGCATCCACACTGGCGAGGCCGCGGGCAATGAGCGCAGTTTCGAGCTCACGGACAAGACGCGGCATGGTATTGGGGCTGATGAAAGTGGCGGTGCCCACCTGCACGGCACGTGCGCCGGCCATCAGATATTCGATGACGTCATCAACCGTAGAGATGCCCCCGCAACCGATTACAGGGATGGAAACCGCGTTAGCGCATTGATACGTCATGCGCAGCGTGATTGGTTTTATGGCCGGGCCGGACAGGCCGCCCATAACATTCCCAAGCCGGATCTCGCCGGTGCGGCTGTCAATGGCCATGGCTAGCATGGTATTGGCCGCGACGAGTGCGTTGGCACCTGCCGCTTCGGCCGCCTGCGCCACCTCCACCACTTCACCTGTATTGGGCGACAGCTTTGCCCAGAGAGGCAGATCCGTTGCGTCACGGATTTTCCGAATCACGTTTTCGGTCGAACCGGGACGCATGGCGAAGGCCTTGCCGTGATCTTCAATATTGGGACAGGAAATATTGACCTCGATCGCGTCAACACCTGGAATGCTGATCTCCTCGGAGAACCGGGCAAAATCGTCGGCCGTTCCCGCGGATATGCTGACGACAAGAGGCGCCTCATACTGCGTGTAGAAAGGAATTGTGTTCCTGACAAACCACTCCGCGCCCTTGCTTGGTATCCCGATCGAGTTCAGCATTGCACCACGGATCTCACAGACACGCGGCACAGGGTTGCCTGAACGCCTTTCTCGGGTGATGGTCTTGGTCACATGCGCACCAATGCAGTCAAGGTCGAAAACATCCGCCAATTCTTCGGAGAATGTACCGGACGCCGGCATGATCGGGTTCTTTAGCGACAGAGTTCCGATCCGCGTGGAAAGATCCGTCATCACAGCACCTCATCGAGGTCAAAGACAGGACCTTCACGGCAGACCCTGAGATTGACTGCCTCTGCCGAGCGCTTGAAGGGTCGTACACAGGCCTGGCACATGCCAATGCCGCACGCCATGTGCTGCTCCAGTGCAACCTGACCCCCAATAGCATGCCTGGTAGCGATGTCCTGCACCATGCGCATCAGGCGGGCCGACCCGCAGGTGAAGAGAGAATCGACCTGGTGGCTTTCGACCAGCTTATCGATTAGCGGTGTCAGGCTCTCCACGCCTGAATTGCTTTCCAGATCGGTAACGGTGATGACTTCCGCGCCATAAGCGCGAAAAAGATCTGTAGACATAAGAAGCTCGGGAGAGCGCGCGCTGCAAATCGCGGTCAGTCGCCGCCCCGTGTACGCACATTCCCTGGCAAGCGGCGCAAGGGTCGCCAGCCCTACACCCCGCGCTAGAAGAAGAGGCCGTTGCCATTCAGCCTTTAATTCGAAACCCTGGCCAATTGGGCCGACGATATCGAGCGTGTCGCCTGCCTTTAGTTCAGACAGCGCACGGGTGCCGGCACCAGCCACCTTATAGAGGAAGGCAAGCTCTCCTTCTTCCAGGTCATACGAGTAGATGCTCATCGGTCGACGGAAAAATGGCTGGAATCGATCCGTCTGAGGGCAAAGAATGTGAAAGAACTGGCCCGGCCGGCAATCGAGGACTGAATCCGGGGCCGAGAGCACCACCAGGCGGTACTGGCCGTTTACCGGCTCGTGTCGTTTTATGATCGTCTCGACCTCATGAATGGATCGACGGGGTGGAAGAGGAGCAGAAGCTGGAAAAGCACAAAGACTGGCTGACATGTCGTGAATCCGGGGAAAAAAGGGCTATCCTCCAGGGGCCAAGTCCGCTGTTGAGGCAAGCATAGACGGAGAGGAAAGTACGCAGACGGAAAACACCGTCATCGTGCGACCAAAACCCAGATCAGCGTCGGGCGATAAGGCAACAAAGTGTCATGTGCACTCCTGCGTTCAAAAACAAAACATGTCCCTCAACGCATAAAAAGTCAACAAGATTCTCAAAATTGAGATTTATCGCATTAATAATCAGGCTGCGGCGGGTTTACCGGCGACTTCGGTACAAATCTGTCGAGCGGGGACGCGCTGTGAGCCGCCGACGCCGGAATTACTTCGGTCAAAAACACGTTATTGGTATAAGTCTCATCTTTGAGAACTTGGCTTGCTTTGTGAAACTTTTTGTGAAACCTTTCTATTCACGCGACTAAAACTGACAGACAGGGAAGGCAGTCGGGCGACGCCGGTTTCTTGTTCGGGATACGGAGAAATGAGGGTGACGCAATCCGGGCCGATGATCGATATCGCAGGCATCCATAAGACGTTTGTCGCTGACCACGGGACGGTGACTGCGCTGGAGCCGTTAACCATTGACGTCAGGCCAGGCGAATTCATCGCGATCGTTGGGCCTTCAGGCTGCGGGAAATCGACGCTCCTCCGCCTGATTTCCGGTCTTGACCACCCAAGCGGCGGCACTATAAGGCTCGACACTGCCGGCCATAAGCGTCCGGTAGGTTTCGTTTTTCAGGAGCCGGTTCTTCTTCCCTGGAAAACGACCCTCGAAAACGTCCGGTTTCCCCTCGACACCGCCGGGGTTTCTCGCGCTGCGGCGGACAGGATTGCACTCGATTTGATCAAAATGGTAGGCCTTTTCGGCTTCGAGGGCGCTTTGCCGCGCGAACTGTCAGGTGGAATGCGCCAGCGCGCGGCAATCGCCCGTTCGTTATCGGATGATCCACCGATCCTGTTGATGGACGAGCCGTTCTCCGCGGTCGATCTACTGACACGAGACACGCTGAACGACGAACTGCTGCGGATCTGGCAGGCCACCGGAAAAACGATCCTGCTGGTTACCCACAGCGTCGAAGAAGCCGTCTATCTCGCTGACCGGGTCATGGTGATGACCGCGCGCCCGGGCAAACTGAAATCTATCCATGAGGTCAATCTCGCGCGACCACGCGGCGAAGAAACCAAACTCGACCCCGCCTACCACTCACTCGTCGCCCGGCTTCGCCGCGATTTACGTACGCCTGGCGAAACCCGTGACGGGAAGCCGCAATAATGGCGAGGCACTTCAGCGCCTGTATCGACTATATCCTGTCACTGGCAGCGCTGCTTGCACTCTGGTGGCTTGCTACTGGTCCGATGGCAATGCCTGCCTATCTTCTGCCCTCTCCGGCGCGCACCTGGGGTGCACTGGTCGCCATTGCGAGCAACGGTGATCTCTGGCTGCATCTCGGCTTCACCATCCAGAACATCGTGCTCGGGCTCTTCCTGGGCCTGATCGCCGGCATCGCTCTGGCCTACGCGATGACGCGTTTTCCGACACTCTCGGTCTGGCTGGACGGCCCGCTCGTTATCCTTCAGACAGCACCTAAAATTGCGCTCGCGCCCCTCTTCATCGTGTGGTTCGGCTTTGGGGTTCTGTCCAAAATCATCCTTGTCTTCTCGCTTGTGTTCTTCCCGGTCTTTATTGGTGCCCTGTCAGGGTTCCGAACGCTCGATCCAAAAATGAGGGACCTAGCGACACTTCTGGGTCTCGGCAAAATCCAGCGATTTGTGCAGATCGAATTTCCGTCGGCACTGCCGGAGATCTTCGTCGGCCTGAAGATCGGCGCGGTCCAGGCGCTGGTTGGTGCGGTGCTGGCCGAGTGGATGTCGGGAAAGCTCGGACTTGGATACCTGATGACCTATGCCGCCGCTACCTACAAGACGCCGCTGCTCTTTGCTGCCGTTCTGCTGACCGTCGCACTCGGTCTTGTGATGCATGTCGTCTTGTCCTCGCTGGAAAACCGGCTTCTCTCGTGGAAGGGGACGAGGAAATGACAAGCGCCGCCTTTCCCTGGAACAACGGCAGGCCGCCGCATCTGCCCTGCGGGCCTGGCGACATTGCAGAAAATGTTCTAACGCCTGGCGATCCGGACCGTGTCCATTTGCTCGCCGACATGATGGAGGACGTGACCGATTTCGGTCGCAAGCGGGAGTTTGCAGTCATAACCGGCACCTACGAGGGCCGGAGACTGACCATATGCTCCACCGGCATTGGCGGTCCCTCGACTGAAATCGCCCTGGTGGAACTTGCCATGCTCGGCGCCAGGAAGGTAGTGCGCATCGGGGGCATGTCGGCGCTGGCGGCGCAATATGCGCCCGGCTCTTTCGTCGCAGTAAACCAGGCTGTAGGCGATACCGGCTCTGCGTGCACCTACCGCATGGCTGGCGGCAAGGCCAAGGCGTCCTCGCGTATCGTCACCGGCCTGGTCGATGCGGCCTCCGAACTTGGCATCACCTGTCGCACCGGCATGGTCGCGTCGACCGACAGCTATTATCTGGGCCAGGACCGCCGCTACCGGCCTGTCGACGACGGTCGGGACGTGTGTGGAAATTTCGTCGGCCACTTCCAGGCTCTGGGTGCGATTGGCGTCGAAATGGAAAGCGAGATCCTTTTGACAGTCGGAAATGCAATCGGACTTGAAACCGGTTGCCTCCTCGGAATTCACGGAAATCGCGACACAGATGAATGGCTCGACGATTACGAGCCCACCCAGCGAAATCTTCTGCGCATTGCGGGACGCGCTTTCTCCAGACCGTAAACAACCGAGGGGTCAAACGATGTTCAAAATTTCCAGCGCGGCCGCGGCCGGTCTTATTGCTGTTTCAATTTCGCCACTTGTTGCCATGACGGCGAGCGCTGCAGACAAGGTGATACTTCAGATCGACGGTGCTGCCGCACCGTTTTACGCCCCCCTTTACGCAGGCGTGGAGAAAGGGATTTTCGAAAAAAACGGAATCAAGGTTGAATTCATTTACGCCGCTGCGGCTGACATTCTCACCAACATTGCTGCCGGGAATGTCGATTTTGGCTTTCCGAATGGTGATGCGGTCGTTGCCGCTGTGGCTAACGGTCTACCGGTCAAGGTGATCCACACCACATATCAGCGCGGCATCGGCGCGCTGTTGGCGAAGGAAGAGAGCGGAATCAGATCTTACGCGGACCTGAAAGGCAAGAGGGTCGCCGTCACCAGCCTTGCCAGCCCGAACTACCTCCAGCTTCAGGTTGGTTTGCAACGCGCCAGCCTGACACTTGACGACGTTTCCGTCGAAGTCGTGGCGACAGGAGCGATCGTCCAGTCGCTGCAGGCTGATCAGGTCGATGCCATAGTCTTTTCCGAACTGCGAAAATACAATCTGGAAGCCGAAAGTACCAAGGTCACCATGATTCTGTCCAACGACTTCCTGCCCTCCTTTGGCAATGTGGTTGTTACCAGCGACAGCAAACTTTCGGAAAACGCCGATCTTGCCAGGCGCTTCACCACTGCAATCACCCAGTCGTACCAATGGGTAATAGACGGCCACGTGTCTGAGGCACTTGATATCGCGCTTGAAAAATACGCGCCAACCTGGCCCAGGGATCAAAAGCCCATGTTGACCACGGCTTTTGAACAGACATTCGTGCCCTCCGTCTGGCAGAGCACCCTTACCAGGAAAATGGGTCTTGGCGCGGCCGACATGGCGGGCTGGCAGAAGAATGCCGACATCCTGGCGCAATACAAGGTGATCGACACTCCTCCCAAGGCCGCCGATTTCGTTATCGACCCCTATTCGATCGGCCAATAAGGATGCTTCTGCGTGGCGTGGCGGGTCTGACCGCAACCTTCTTTCTGTGGACGGCAATCATCTATCTCTTCGACGTGCCGGCGTTTCTTTTGCCGGGGCCCGTCGAAGTATTCCACAGGTTCGGTTTCCTGTACAAAAACGCCAGCCTCGGCCGGCATATGTGGGTGACGCTGTCTGAAATTGTCGCGGGGTTCATGCTCGGCACGCTTGCCGGCGTCTTCGCCGGCGCAGTCTTTGTCCGGCTGCCCCGGGTCGAACGTTTTGCCACGCCGCTCGTTCTGCTCCTGCAGACAGCTCCAAAGATTGCAATCGCCCCGCTTTTGCTTTTGTGGCTGGGTATCGGGCCGGCTCCGAAGATCGTTCTGATCGCGATCGTCACGTTCTTTCCGGTCATGTCCGGCATGATGACCGGCCTGCGCTATGGGGAAAGCAGCTTCCGTGATCTCGCAACGGTGCTCAGGTTAAGCCCATGGCAGCGGTTCCGCCACATTGAATTGCCAACTGCATTACCGTCGGTCCTCGCAGGCATGGCAGTCGCCACAACGCTTGCCATAACGGCAGCTGTCATCGGCGAACTGATGGGCGCAAATGAAGGGATCGGCTATCTTCTGTCGTCGGGTCAGGAAAACAGTGACACATCCGTTGTCATCGGCATGGTCATGCTTCTGTCACTGATCGGCTGGGCCTTTTATGAGGCTGTCGAATTGATGAGACGCCGCCTGGTTGGCAGGTTCCAGTCATCCTGAAGCACACGGTGTTCTGCCGTCTTCCTTCGCGGATTCTGACTGCCGGGATATACGAAGGGTCGGCGAAACGATAACCACCGACGATGTGCACCCATGCGTGGGCGGGTGAACTGATAGCGGACAAGACCAGCCGGCTCCAATCACCAGACACGGTCCGTTGCTGCGGACTCTCACATCCGCGTTTGTCCCGCCATTTGCAAGTTCAGTCAGAAGCCGCCTGAAACAGCAGTCTGGCGCCGTGGTCCGGTCGACTGCGACGCTGGCGTCCGATGGTGATGACATTTTTATGGACCGTTGGTGCTGATCGCATACCGATGCAGCATCCGGCGTGCCGGCTTGTGGCTATAACGCCTTTTCCCCGATCGTCGCGTTTCTGTTGCCAGTCATACGTTCTGGACGAGGAATTCCCGCACCGAACGCGTGCCGGTGTTGAAAAGCAGCCGCCGGAATTCGAACTCCAGGACCGTTTGCGGGTCGTGGAAAGGTTCTCGCATGAATTCCTCCTGCGTCAGGCGCAGAGCTTCTTCAGCCGAGTAGAAAATATCGCCGCTGGCGTTTAGGAGCGCTGTATTCGCCTCATAGATTTTGGTCATCAATTCACAGGCTGCAAGCACTGCTGCCTTCCTGTCGGATATTGCACTGCCTGCGGAGCCGTACCAGGCGATAACTTCCTGACCCAGGGGACGCAACGGTTCCGGCAGGCGCTTGAGGTTTTGCATGACCCATTTGGGCTTGGCGTTGGTGCTCCCGGCGAGATGGCAAAGTCCGGCCGCCTGATCCATCAAAAACATGGTACAGACGAGGAAGCTGGTATCGAAGTCGCCGGAACCCCATGTCCCCATCAAATCCTTGAATTCGGGATAGCCACCGGTCCGATTACGGTATTGGACGAAGGAGAGTTTTTCCCAGAAGTCTGTCGGAAACAGTTGCACAAATTCGCTGTTGCCCGTGACCGTGATGCCGACCTGCATCTTGTGCAGCGCATCTTCGGACGAAAGGGGAAGCTTTTTGCGCAAGGTCTTTGTTCCCCGACGCGCCAGCTGGTAAAGCGCCAGAACATCATCCTTCATCGCCTCGACCTCGGCTCGGGTATAATATTCGACGTCAAAAGCCACGCCATCTTCACGAATGTAGTCGACGAAAGTGCGCAATCCGCCGTTCTGCTCAATGAAGAAACTGTGATCGCCAGTGTGCCTGACCGGCGGAAGCTCGTCGCATATGACGTAGACGTCGATATCAGAGTGCTTGTTCCCGATACCCTCCACCAGCGTCCCCGACAAAACGACGATATCGCCCTCAGCTGGTCGGCAGCGGGCCAGTATTTCATCGCGATCAATCCGCAGGTGGCCGTTTAAAAACGAGAATGTCGATGGCGTGGCCGGCATAAGATTCATTTGACACCTGCTAGGGCTACGATTGCGAATAACGTATCATTATTTATACTTTTCTCATTGTCAATCATCCGCCACAACCGTGGGATGGGCGCGCAAGAGGTTCAAAGTAACGTCGGAACATGCCGTAAAATGCAATATTGCAGCAATTTTCCGTCAAAACGCCGTATCTTCGACGTATCGAGGGAAGCCGCGGCGCGAGGCTGCCGAAGTTTCAAAATATATATTGCGTGATCAATCTCCATAATATATCAATTTTGAGACTTTTCCAGAATATGAGGAGGCGCGCGCCTTTGATTTCCCGATATTTTACGGCGATAACGCTTGCTGGCGTCACCCGAGGCCTCTGGGTGATTACCCTCGGATGGTCATCGGCACTGATCGGGGGATCGGTAGCTCTCGTGGGCATAGCTTTTCTGGTTGGTCATCTCATGAACGTAATCCTGGCACCAAGTGTCGGAGCCTTGATCGACCGGCGCAGCAGAAAACGGTTGGCGATATTCGGACAGACGTTGTTCGGATGTGCGATGGCAACGCCCTGGTTTGCACATTTGCTCGGTTACGCGCCGTCCTATGGGATGCTTCTTCTCATCGCCGCCTGCATTGCCGCAGCGGCGCTTGTCCAGGGCGGAGCCCTCGACGCTATTCAGAAGTCCATCGTCGACAAGGGCGACATTAAGCGTACAAATGCAATTGCCAACGGTCTGCGGCAGGGATCGATGATTGCAGGGGCGGGCCTTGGAGGGGTCGTTCTGATGTGGCTGCCGATCCATGCGGGTTTCATCGTCGGTTCCGCTCTATGCGCTCTCGTCGTAGTCTGCCTGCTCGGCCTGCCGGACGCAAATCCACCGGTCAGTGCGCGGAAAAGCTATGTAGCGCAGATGGGGGAAGGCTATCGGTTCTTCCTGCGCAAGCCGGAACTTGGCCGGCTGGCTCTTCTGATTGGCTTAAGCACTTCTGTCGGTCAGTTGTCGAATGTTATGCTCCCGCTTCTGGTGCAAAACGAACTTGACGGCGGCAGCGAGCTATATGGGCTGATTGATGCACTTTGGTCAGTCGGCGGCATCGCCGCCGCGGCCTGCGTCGCGCGTTTGTTGAGACGGTCCGGCCTGGGTGGCTTCGAGTATCTTTCCATCGTCGCCCTGGGGCTTTTCACCGCCACCGTATCGTTTTCACTGAACTCCATGTCGGTCGCGGGTCTGTATCTTCTGATGGGCTTTGCATTCTCGTTCTCGAAGATCCTGTGCGACGGGCGAATGATCGAGCTGGCTGACATGGAAACGATCGGCAGGGTTCGCACATATACCCAGGCGGTCACCAGCGCCTTTGGACTGATAGTATTTTCAATGCCGGCGCTGACGGGGGTGGAAAGCGTACGAACCCATTATGTCTTCTGGGGCCTGGGTGTCGTCGTAATTGCAGCAGCAATTTATCTCACCACCAATTTTGCCGGCGCAGCCGTCGGGCAAGCAACCACGGAAAGAGACGCGCATGACTAAAACTCATTCCTTCACCTGGGCGCAAACACGCTGGCCTGGAAGGTTAATCGCAGTCGAGGGCTTCGACGGCGCAGGCAAAACGACACAGATCGAACTTCTGCACAGACGGCTCGCTGAACTCGGCCATAATGTCGTCCTGACCCGACAGCCATCGGACTGGTATCGCCAGAGCGAACTTGTCCAGCAGTTCCTGAACAGTGGCGGCACGCCGGAAACCGTCCGCGCACTCGCATTGTTTGCGGCAGCAGACAGGGTGCGGCACTGCAGCAACGTCATAATACCTGCACTTGCGCGTGGCCAGACAGTCATCAGCGACCGCTATGTATTCTCTTCTGTCGCCTTTTTTCGGAGCAGGGGGATCGACCCGGAGTTCATCCGGACGATCAATCAGGGGATTCCCCGGCCAGACTGTGCGATCTATCTCGACGTCAAAGCAGAGATTGTCAGGGAACGGCTGCTGGCGCGCGATGGCGACAAGCTGAAGCACGAAGAAAATTCAATCGAGACCATCAACCGCGTTATGGATAACTTCAGGAGCCTGGCACCCGAGCTGAACATCGTGGCGGCCCAAGCGGAAAGGGAAGAGGTGTTCCGTGAGATATGGCAGCTGGTTGCGCCCGCTTCAGACGTGACGACAAGACGCCCCGCGCCTGCCGGCGCCACCGGTTTGCGCATTTGAAGCACTTCCCGGAAAACGCCTCTCGCTCCCAACGTTCGTCATACACAACCGCGGCGTCCTGCCCGCATTTTCTGTAGACAAACGTACCTGAGACGCAGCGACCCCGTCTGGAGGAGCGGCCTGAAAGTCGAGAGGCATGATATCCATGCCTTCGCGCGCCTGGTCTCCCGCCCTGGCGGCATGGTTCTCCCGCCGCCCTCGTGCGGGACAGTACGCTTCCCAACCGTCAGAAATCACGGCAAGCGCCAGACTGCACTGCAACGCCCCGCATACAGCACACAAGGCTTGAAAAATCTCTCTCAGAGACCGGGAACCGGTACCATTTCCGGCGGCGCGACTGAACGGAGATCCGCCATTTCATCGATGATCAGGCGGCTCAGTCGCTTGATGCCTTCCCGCGCGCGCTCCGGTGGGCAGGAGGTGAAGCAGAGGCGAAGCGTATTCCGGCCCGAACCATCGGGGTGGAAGGGGCGACCAGGAACAAAAGCGACGCCTTCGAGAGCAATAGCCTTGGCAAGCAGAGCATTGGCGTCGAGACCGTCCGGCAGCGTCAGCCAGACGAACATCCCGCCCTCCGGTTTCTGCCAGCAGACCTTGTCGGGCATGTATTGCTCGAGCGCACTGATCAGATTGTCGCGTCTCTGCCGATAGGCCTGCCGCGAGGCAAGCACACGCTCGTCAAACATTTCAGCTGCAACGCGGTGCATTACCATCTGGTTGATCGTTGAACTGTTGAGGTCGCTGGACTGCTTCAGCAACACCAGCTTCTGGATGAGGGGGGTTGCAGCACATATCCAGCCGATCCGCATGCCGGGAGTCATTGTCTTGGAGAAACTGCCGCAATAGACAACAAGAGAGTTTTCGATCGAGCCACATTCCTCGATATCGAGCTGCATGATTGAAGGAAGCGTGCTTCCTTCGTATCGTAACGCGCTGTAGGCCGCGTCCTCGACCAGGGGGATGTCATTATCGCGTGCAAGGGCAAGCAGCCGACGCCGCGCGCATGTTCCCATCGTTTCACCCGTCGGGTTCGAGAAGTCCGGATTGGCATAGATGAGCTTCAATGGACTGGCGTCGTCGGTGTCTGGGCTCGGGCGCCCTGCAGCTTTCCCTTTCGCGTCGAAAAAGCGGTAGTCGGGTTCATAAGCGTCGAAGATTTGCAGCGCACCGAGGTAGCTCGGCTTTGAGATCGCAACAGAGCTGCCTTTTTCGAGAAAGAGACGAGAAAGAAATTCGATGGCCTGCTGCGCTCCCGACGTAATCAGGATGTTGTCTGAACTGCAGATGACGCCCTGTCGGTGCATGAAACCGGCGATCCAGCGTCGTAGCGGCAGATAGCCTTCACTGGCGCAGTATTGCAGGGAGACCTGCGGGCAATCCCGAAGGTATTTCTGATAGCCGTCAAGAAACTGCGGAGAGGCAAAAAGATCAGCGTCAGGAAATCCACCCGCGAAGGAAATGATATCGGGATTTCCCAGCAAAGCAAACAGATCCCGAATTTCCGATGCATGCATGTTCCTGGCTCGGTCCGCGAACCGCTTTTCCCAGGTTTGTGTTTGAGGGGATATCGATTTTTCGTTCGTCATAAATTTCTCCCGGTTCAGGATGCGCTGGCCACGGGTACTGCGGTCACGTGACGGACAATTTCATGAATGACGTCCTCGCAAGACGACGGTTTCCGCACGATCCCGCAAAACGGCGAATGGATTTCGCTATAGGAAGGAACGTCCGGTCTGGTGGGTTGCGCGTTGATCAGGCACCGGACGAACTGGTCGTCAAAGGTCTGCCTGACCGAGCCGCAATCGAGGTTCGCGCCATAAGGAAAGAGGAACCACCCGAACATGTCTTGGGCGCCCCGGCCGAGGACAACGTTTGCAGTTTCGCCAATCGCGCAACGCAAATCCGCGTGGTGGAGATTGACTCCGGTCTTTAACTCGAAGGCTTCGGCGATATAGGCGCCGCCGATGCGCCCTGCGAATTCCAGAAAATGTGGTTGACCATTGCCGTCAACAATCATTTCGAGATGAAACCCGCCGTCGGAATAGTTGAGCAGGCGGGAAAGCTCCGTTACAGCCGTGCTCGCCCATTCGGGATTTTCGATTTGCGTTGAGCCGAGGGCTGAGCCAGCCGCATAGGAAAAACACGTATTGACGTATTTCGACGCTTGCAGGATGTCCAGCTTTCCCCCCTGCAAAAGCCCGTCAAGATGAAGGATGTCGCCGGGGATATATTCTTCGACGAGCCAGTCTGTCTCACGAAGGGTTTCGACGCGGGCATCAAGTTCATTTCGTGAACCGATCCAGATACCGTTGCTGGCTGCATCCAGTCGCGGCTTGAGCACCAGTGTCTGATGGAGCGGTATCCGGCCACTCGCGCGCTTGTATTGTGCAAGCGACCAGAATGCGGGCTGCCTGACGGTTGATCCACGGACTGACATTCGCATTGTCAGTTTGTCGCGGATCGGGAGCACCTTTGCGACCGTGTCGCCGGGAATATTGAACCGTTCACGGATTTGGGCGGCGAGAATGAGGTCACGCTCACCGCGTGCAACCAGGCAGTCGCAATTCGCGCATGCCTCTTCTATCAGCGCCGGTAGCGCATCCGGATCAAGGTCGGACAGTTTGGCGGTGATGATCCGTGCTCGCGCAGGCGACACCCCGTCGAGGAACTGACCGATATAGGTCACCTCATGCATATCGTGGTCGATTACCTGATTGTACCGGACGCGCTCCGGATCAACCCGGTTGAGTATTACAATTCTTGCCAATGCCCGCTCCTGTTCTTTGCTCAAACACCGATGCGAATGTTTTCGGACGCCTGCTTCCAAAGGGCTGCTCTTCGATCTCCCTGATCCACGGGGCGGAATGGCGAAAGAGCCGCACTTCCTCCGCAGCCGTCGCTCGATGGCGAACTTGATCGTGATGTTTTTTGACATTAGTACATTTATTGAGACAAGCAAGATGCTAAATATAGCGTTGACGGCGCCAAAAATGCCGTCAGGCGGAAAATAAAACTTTCAATAATATCTATATTTAACATTTACTTAGATATAAAGCCCGCAAGCACCATTCGGTGTTCGGATTTAAAAACAACAATTTTGGCTTGAGTTTTTTATGAACATAATCTCATTATTAAGACGAAATGACGAAAAAGGGTATTCATGTCATCCGCCAACTTTTCCTCGCGCTTTATGCGAACCGCTCAAAAGGTGTCACCACTCTGCGTCGGGTTCGACCCGTCAACCACGGTTCTTCAATCGTGGGGGCTTGCGCCCGATGCACAGGGAGCGGCACAGCTCTGTCGCGTGCTTCTTGACGCCCTTGACGGGCTGGCCGGCATCGTTAAGCCGCAAGTGGCTTTCTTTGAATCCTTTGGGCCCGAAGGCATGCAATTGCTTGCTCGTTTCATAAGCGAGGCGAAGTCGCGGGACCTGCTGGTTATCGCTGATGCAAAGCGCGGCGATATTGGTTCGAGCATGGAAGCTTATGCGAGCGCATGGCTTGGGCCCGAAAGCGCCTTCGGTGCCGACGCAGTCACCGCCAGTCCTTATCTGGGACCCTCGGCGCTATCGCCCCTGTTTCGGCGAGCGGCTTCGACGGAGACGGCGGTATTTGTGGTGGTCCGCTCGTCCAATCCAGAGGGCGCATCCGTTCAATCCGCCATGACGCAGGGGCGCAGCGTCGCTCTTGATGTCGCAACATCCATCACGGCCTGGAACGACGCCCTGGAAAATGAGGGCGATATCGGGCCGGTTGGCGCAGTCGTCGGCGCTACGGGCGGAGCCGAAAGCGCAACACTTCTGGATGCGATGCCCCGATCCCTCTTCCTTTCTCCGGGTATCGGCGCACAGGGGGCAACGATGCAGGACGCGCATAAAATGTTCGGGTCAAGTGCATCGCGTGTAATCCCAACAGTCTCCCGGTCAATCCTTTCGGCAGGACCTGACAGAGACCGGCTTCGCGAGACAATCGCGGGCTTTGCCCGTTCAGCTCGCTTGCTGCAAGAGCAGGGGCGCTGATGCCTACACTTTTATCCTTCCCGGAACCCACGGATATTGCTGAACTCTTTGTGGCCCGCTCACGGCTGGGCATCGATATCAATACAACCAATTTTGCCGTTGAAGGACTTGTTCTGAACGATGAAGGGCAAGTGGTTCTCATCAAGAGGGGACCGATGTGCCGCGACAATATTGGCCTCCTTGAGGGGATTGGGGGGCAATGCCACGACTCAGAGCGATTTCGGGACGCATTGCACCGGGAAATTGCAGAAGAAGTCGGAACAGCGGCCATAATTGAAATCGAGCGGTTTTCTCACATGCGCCTCCAGCATGAACGGGAAGGAGCGTCGGGAGCATCTGCGAAGTGGATTGTCGTGTCTTATATCTGCCGCTGGCGCTCCGGTCCCCTGACCGTTACCGAACCGGCAAAAAATAGTGGCTTCCATCTGGTTGATCCGCACGCATTCAGCGCCGCGGATCTCGCACCTTCCGCAAGATTCTCGCTGAACATTTACCGCGCGTCCGCCAGGCAAGTTTCGCCTGATGACGCGACAAGAGATTTACTCACATTGAGGGAGTGACATGGTAAGGCTTGCAACATCGGGTGTTTGTCAATTTTTTCTGTCAAACGGGGAGGAAATCCTCTTCAGGGAGGGCAGCGGTGCGCTCGTTACAGATACCAAGGGCCGCAATTATTACGACTTCATCCTGGGTTTTGGGCCGGTTGTGCTGGGTCATGCGCGGCCTGATTTCACAAGTATTTTCCGGCAGAAAGCGGCTGGCGCAATACACTTCCCGGGTTATGCCGGACAACACGTCGATTTTCTCGAAGCCTTTCTGCCTGAGGCCTATCAAAATCACAGCGTCGGCTACTTCAAGCACTCCTCTGACGCCATGACTGCAGCCGCTCGGCTGGCGTGCAAGAAAACCGGCCGTAAAGGTCTGATCCGATGCGGCTATATAGGCTGGCACGACGCACAGATCGGCAACAGTCCACGATGGCACGAGCGGCTTTCATCGCCGCACCGCAGTGAAATCCGCCCCAATTCTTTCACTCGCGGGATGAGCGAGAGCGAACCCGTGGTCAACTGGATTGATCTGCGGATTGACAGCCTGAGACAGATTCTTGACGATGCGCCCGATACCTATGCCGCGTTGTTATTTGACGCCTATCAGTTGTCATTGATGTCGCCGGCGGATCTCTCCGAAGCGATTGCACTCTGCCGCGATCGTGGTGTTCAGGTCGTGGCGGATGAAACAAAAACCGCAGGACGGGTCTCACCTATGGGAGCGCTCGCCGCAGTCGGTCTTGACGCGGACTACGTCGTGCTTGGCAAGGCAATCGGAAACGGCGCCCCGGTCTCTTTGCTTGTCGGCCCGCCATCCATGTCCAGTGATTACCTCGAGGCGAAGATAAGCGGAACCTATTGCAAGGAGCTTTTGGGCGTTTTCGCCGCCTCGGCGACGCATCAGCTCATGGAAGAGCTGCATGGATATTCGATGTTTGGAGAAATTTCCGAGCGCTTCGTCAATGTATTCACCAACGCTGCAGCAAACGTCGGCCTTGGAGACCAGATCTATGTCGAGCTGATACTCGGGGGATCGCTGTTTGAATTACGCTTCAGCGAAGACATAGAAAACAATCTCGGTCTGCGGGCGAAGATACCCCGCATCTTTGCCGATCACGGCATATTGCTCCTTCAGGGGCACCCATCCTTCTTCTGTCTTTCCCACGCGGAGATTGACTGGTCCGACCTGTCCGCACGCATCGAGCGGGCTCTGAGGGCATCTTTGCCATTATTCGCCTGATCCAAGAACCGCTTGCAGACCGCTAGTCGGTCATCTGCCTCGTAGGAGTTGCGAATGCCTTTTCCAGACCACATCCATTTTCTCAATCAGGGCGATGAGCCGGGCGACCGGGTGTTCATCAATATCACGACGCGGGGCTGCGGTAGCGGTTGTTCCTATTGCTATATCATCTCCCCGGCGGGACCCCAGGTGTTCGTCGATGATGCCGCACTTTCCAACAGCGCCGAAGCCTTGCTTCAGTCCCCCTATTTCCGGCCGGGTCGCAACGGCACGATTGTCTCGCTCTGCCCGGATTCCGAACCCTTCAAGGACGAACGATCGACAGAGAAGGTTCTCTGTGTGCTGCGCGCAGTGCTCTCGCTTGGCAATCCGGTGCAGATTCCGACGAAGGAAAAGGTTCCGGAGGCTGCGCTGGAGGTGATCAGCACCCATGCCTACCCTAATCAGGTCGTGCTCTTCACCTCTTTCTCGTCACTCGCCAAGGCCGGCAAAATCGAGCCACGGGCTGCCCCTGTCGCCGATCGAATTCGTAATTTCGCCTTGGCGCGCAAGCACGGTGTGTTCGTCTGCATGTATCTGAAGCCATTCCTGCCTGCCACGCTGAAGGACCTGGATCATGTCCTCCAGGTTCTGGAAGCGGAACGACCCGATGCGATCTGTGTCGGGATGCTCTACACAACGACGCAGCAGCAGGATTCGGCCTATACTCATCCTGTGCATGCCAGTCTCACTGCGCGCCCGCTGGATGACGATTTCAATACCTTCGTCGCCGCCGTAAAGGCACAGGGCCTCGTGCCGCTTTTCCATTCATCCGTGTGCGTCACCGCTTGGGCGCTGGATCGCATCCCTATGCCGCACATATGGAAGGAATATCCGGCGCTGTGCGTCAACTGCCGCAACTGTGAGCGTGATCTACAGGACCGTTTTTCACAGTCAGCTGTTCCCTCCTTCACCTCTCCGCAGCCGGTGTATCATGTCAGTCTACCTTAACAATGCCACCACAGGATATCCAAAGGCCATCTCTGCGGTAGAGGCCTATTCCGCGGCGCTGCAATCGATACCATCGGATGTGCGTCACAGCGCTGAGCCGCAAATCGAACTGGTGCGGGGGCGCATAGCCTCGCTGCTGGGCGTGGACCACACGCATCTCTTCTTCCTTTCGGATGCGACGCTGGCGCTTAATGCCGTAATCCGGGGATATGTCGGTCTGGGAGACCATTGCGTCACCGACAACCGGTCGCACAACGCGGTTCTGAGAACACTCAACGGAATACCGGGCGTCAGTTGGCAGGTTGCTCGGGTTCATGATCTTCACGAGGAACCCGACTTTTCCTTCCTCGACGTCATTGACGAGCCAAAACTGGTTTGCCTGACCCACACCAGTAACGTCACCGGTTCTGTTTATGATGTGACGACGCTCATCAGGCGCATCCGCTCGCGATTTCCGAAAGCGGCTGTGCTCGTGGATGCGTCACAATCGGTCGGCTTTTGCCCCATTGACGATCTGGATGACGCTGACTTCATCGTATTTCCGGCTCACAAGCATCTGCATTCAATGCCTGGTGCGGCCGTGCTTGTAGCGCGCCGCAGGCTTGTTCCGTTTATTCTTGGCGGTACCGGCAGCAATTCAGCTGAACTCGCGCTCGGCGATACTGGCGGGAATTTCGTCGAGGTTGGCACACCGAATTTACCGGCGATACTTGCACTGGGCGCCGCACTTGAAGAGCAGAATGACGGTGCTCACGACATTCGCCGTCGGATCGAAAACCTCACCGAGATGCTCTGGAGCGGACTTCAGTCGGTTCCCGGCATCCAGCCTCTCGGGCGGCGACCCTATCAGAAGCGTTCAGGCGTTGTCGCCTGCAAGCTGCCGGGCTCACCGGAAGCTGACTGGATTCCCTTTCTGCGCAGCCAGGACATAATCGCTAGGGGAGGGCTTCACTGCGCCCCGACAATTCACGAAGAACTAGGTCTGGGAAACGTCGGCACCCTCCGCTTCAGCATCAGCCGGTTCACTCGTGAAGACGAGATCCGTAGCGCTGTAGAGGCTGTGCAGATATTTGCGGACTTTGTCGCAGAGGAGACGGGTCGGCCATGACGCTATATCGATCCGATCGCCTTGTAATCGAAGAACCACGCCCCTGCGCAGAGGAGCCCGACCGTGTCCACCTGGTAGGCCATCTAAGGTCGACGACACTCGACGAGATCGCCACGCTGCTGCTTGAGCACCGCTGGCGAACCTTGCGACTGAGGCAGCCCGCCGCACTGGTGGCGCACGGCCCGGACGGAGAATTGCTCACGCTGAACGCGGAATGCGAATTCTCGCTCTCGCGGCTGATCGACGCGCAATCCGGCCTTGCATTTTTTCACGATCTGATCACGAGAATGGAGTTGCAACAATGAGCAAGTTTCTGGGAGAAAAACGCACCGGTCTTATATTCGCGGCGGATTTGCCCTCTTTCGATGAGAATGCCCGGGTACTCGATGTCATCAGTGAATATGTCGATGTTATCAAGGTCTGTAACCCTCTGGTAATGCGGGAGGGCGCTGCAACGATCCGCAAACTGGCAGACCGTTACGGGAAGCCTGTCTTTGCTGACCTCAAGGTCGCCGACGTTCCGCATACGAGTGCCCAGATCGTGAAAATCGTGGCGGACAACGGCGGTTCAGCCGTAATGGTGCACGGCTTTGTCGGTCCCGACGGGATTTCGGAATGCATGGAGGCCGCCGGCGATAACGTGGGCATCATTGTCCAGTTGGAACTGACGAATCCGGGTGGGAAATTATTTACCGCTCCAATTGCCAACGACATGGCCCGGCTTGCAGCTGACATGGGGGTCTACGGCACCCAGGCACCTGGCAACAGACCCAACAGGATCGCAGAAATCAGAGACATTATTGGTCCCGACCCGGTCATCGTTTGCTGCGGCGTCGGAGCCCAGGGCGGCAAGCACAACGAGGTTATGCAAGCCGGGGGCACCTATTCCATCGTCGGGCGCGCGATCTATAACGCCGAGGATCCCGTCCAGGCGGTCACGGCTGTGCTGAACTGACCCTGGAGGCCGTCTCCATTTGGGGACGGCTTCTCCCGTTAACTGCGCGCTCCGGCAGTTACCGGATCTGTCCACAGACCATCAGCCGCCGGAGAACTACAGTGGCTGATGTCAGTCAAAATGGCTGATGCAAACTACTCCGCGACAGTAAGCCGCGCGGGACGCGGCGTCGTCGAAAGACCGGAGGTTCCACTCGACCCTACCGGTCGTCGTCCACACCGTATTTGGCTATCAGATTATCAATGAAGTCCGCCGCTTCGGTCGCCTTCAGCGCCTGCTCCCACATTTGACGTGAAATGTCCTCATGCAGTCGCACGCCGTCCTGGGAGGTGGTTATCAGACCGACCCCGACGCGAATATTTGGCTGCTCTCCCAAACGGAACGGACTGATAGCCAACACCGAGTGATCGGCCTGACGAAAAATCTGGAAGCTGGTAGAGGGGACGGATTGCGGAAGAATCCCCAGTTGCACCCCCAGGGGCTGCTTTCGAAACAGGCTGCTGATGTGGCGCACTTCCCGGCATGCCATGACACGGCGGCGCCTCTGAACTTCTTCCGGCAAATCCTGGCGACCAATCAGGCCATGGAGAAGGAAACGCTCAAGATCTGAGGAGGCGATCAGGCTAACGAGCAAAGGCCGGCGCAATCGGTAGTTTTTCTTTCGTCCCTTCAACGTATCGATCAACCGGCGGATTGCGTCTTTGGTCGCGTCATCCATGGGAGCTGTATCGAGGAAGACCTCCTGAAGCATCTCATCGTAGACTTCGGAGGTCAGCAGATAAGAGATCGGGCCAAAAAAACCAATGATCTGCTCGCTCTTCTCCTCGAGCTGACGCATGCGCTCAAAGAAGGAGCCGGCGGTGTCAATATATTCGATGTCAACGCCAAGGAGGCTCTGGATAGAAACGCCCAACACCTTGGTGATGCTGACGAGCAGCTCTATCTTGAGAATCTCCCCTTTCTCCGCGCGATAAAGGGCGGCACGGGAAATGCCGAGACGTTTCGCCATTTCCTCCGGCGAAAGACCGTGACCGATACGATAGGCCTGCAATCGCGCACCAATCTCGTCGATCCGAATTACATCATCATATGCAGTTTCGTCAGTCATCCTGATGCCGCCGCCAACTTTCAAAGACTAATACATGAGCGATACCGTTCGCATACCGGAAGGATCGGGGCAACATGCCACAATGCCTGCATGGTATTTATACAAATCTAAACTTCTAGACCCCCCCCGATAAAATACCGCCAAGCAATCGCTCGATGGGACGACCGTTGAACCTTGCAGTGACGGGCAGGCGGAAATTATGCTGCGAAAAATCAATGCATCTTCCTGTTGCGCCGAAAACGCCGCATGGGCGGCATCATTTCAACATTTCGCTCCGCTTGCCAGTCGGGTTCACCCTGCCGCGTTCTGCGGCAGGGTGTCGAATTTGCAGCCGTTGATGCTCGCTCAATCGTCAGGAAAGCTCACGTCCGCGCCGTTCCGGGATCAGGAGCCACATGGCGACCATGTCGAGAATATACAACGTCGCCAACAGCGCGATCGCCAGTTCAAATCCGTAGAACGAAGCAATAGTGCCAACCACGACGGGACCAAATCCACCGACACCGCGTCCGACATTAAAGAGGACATTTTGTGCGGTAGCGCGGGCCGCGGTCGGAAAAAGCTCGCTGATAAGGGCGCCGTAACCGCCAAGCATTCCGTTGACGAAGAATCCCATAACTGCACCTGCCACCAGCAATTCGTATGGGTCGGTCAGTTGCGAGTAGATCACGACCATAACAGCGGCCATGAACATGTACCCGAAGAAGGCAGGACGACGACCGATCCGGTCTGCAATGTGACCAAACATAAAAATGCCCAGTGCCATCCCCGCAATCGTCACGGTCGTCCAGATCGCCGATTGTGTCAGTGCAAAGCCAAACCGGGTAGCAAGATAATTCGGGAGCCAGATCATCACGCCGTAATAGCCGAAATTCTGAACCGAGCAGAGAATAGCCATCCCGATACTGAGTTTTGTGGTGTCCCAGTCTTTTACAAGAAGTCGCAGCGAGGATTTGGTAGATTTTCCGGCTTTGTTTGCGACAAAAACCTCGGGCTCGTGCAAGGAGTTTCGAATGAAGTAGGCAACGACAGCCGGGAAAATCCCGATCGCGAACATCCCCCGCCACCCGATCACAGGCAAGAGCATTGGCGTCACAATCGCCGCTGCCAGGACACCAAGTTGCCACCCCAGACCGACATAGGATGACGCTCTGGCGCGTTTGTTTGCCGGCCAGGCCTCGGCCACCAAGGCCATCCCGATGCCGAACTCACCGCCAAGGCCGAGGCCGGCCATCGTCCGGTAGAAAAGAAGGTCCCAATAGCCCTGTGCAAGGGCGCAAAGTCCAGTGAAGACGGCAAAAAGTACGATGGTCCAGGTCAGAACTTTGACACGGCCCAGTCTGTCGGAGAGCATGCCAAACAGAACGCCCCCGATGACGGCGCCAATGAGCGTCGCGGTAACGAGCGATGCCGCCTGACCCGGGCTCAGGGAGAGGTCGCTCGAAATTGCTTTCAACATAAACCCGAGGATCAGCAGATCGAACCCGTCCATCGCATAACCGATAGCGGCGCCCAGCATCGCCTTCTTGGCCTTTCCATCCACTTCACTCGGACTCGATGAAGTCACTTCCTCACGATACGCAGTGTCAATGGTCATTTTGTTCCCCTTTTTGACCTGACGACGAAAAGAAGAATAGACCACATCAATGTCTCAATCGTCAATATTTATCTCAGTATTTAGACAGTCGCTTGAAAACGTCTTGGGCGAGACGCGCATGACCAATATTCAATGTCGCACGAGGCAACAAATGCGCCCTCGAATGTCCGGGGAACGGTAGAGAATTCCCGTTCGTAACAAAGGCTGCAGCATGAACTCCGGAAAACCAATGAGTCCAATCCTGACCAGATCGTCCTACATGCACGCGGGGATGGACGAAGCGGGTTATGTCCCGTCCCCGTCGGCTCGACAAAGTTCCCGAAGCCCTGAAAACGGGGCGTTGGTCAGTCCATGCGCCAACGTTCCAGCTCGGCAAGTGTGAAGCGCGGCGTTATATGCTGGGGGCAGTTCCAGTCGAATGCCTCCACGGCGATGAGGACAAGACGTTCCACCCGGGCAGGATAGTCTGGCATGGTCAACCTCTTTGCCAGCAATGGATTATCTGCTGCGTCGATGATCCGCATACGGGCGAAAATCTTCAGGCGGCGCTGATGCGCGTAATCCATCAGAAACAGCGAGACGCGATCGTTCACCTGCACATTGCCTGTCGTGATATATTGCCGGTTACCGCGAAAGTCGGCAAAGCCGAGCAGTGTCGGGTCGAGTGTGGTGAGGAAGCCGGCCGGCCCGCCCCGGTACTGGACGTAAGGCCAGCCCGTTTCTGAAACACTGGCGAGATAAAAACCGTCGCGTTCCCGAATGAAGGCTGCTTCTGCGGGGCCGAGGCGCTGGCTTCCGGGCGTCTCATCGGCGCCGCCGCGCGCGGCAATGCGCGCCCATCGCTCGGCACTTCCATAGTGATCCTGTGCGGCCGCCACGGAGGACGTTGTTGCAATATCAAGATATTTTCTCATTTTCCATCTGCCTCTCCAGGCGGCCGAAACCGGCCTCAGTCTTGCAAAGCCCAATCCGCAACCTGCCAACGGATTTGTCCACGGTCGGCAACGACATGGCCTAACCCCGGAAACGGCATGTGCGTGGCGGCAATCAGTGCGCCTTCCGACGCGGCGCGAGGGAAAAAGCGATCACGCATTGCCTTGGCGGCTGCCTGGTCCTGCTCGAACAGAAAGAACACGTCGGTCGCTCCTGGATGTACGACCGGGAAGATCATGTCTGAGACCATGATAAGGCTCTTTCCCTCATCTTCCACCCGAACGCCGATATGGCCGGGCGTGTGGCCGGTCAGGTCGACAATCGTTACGCCGGGTACAATTTCACGCTCTCCATCGATCGCCTGAAGTCTGGGGTAGAGGCGCACCACTTCTTCCGCCATCTGGAAGCTCGTCTGGAGGAATTCGGGTGCGCCGCTGCGCTTGGCGGGGTCGGTCCAATGCCTGACGTCGCGCCGATCGATATAGACCTCCGCATTCGGGTAATTGTTCTTGCCGCCGGCGATCAGGCCGCCCATGTGGTCCTGATGCATGTGCGTCACGATGACCGCATCGATCTGATCAAGCTGCAGACCAAGCCTGGCGAGGGCTTGCGGCAGATTGCCGGTTTGCCCGATGGAGCCCGCTGCGCCTGCATCAATCAGGATGCGACGTTGGCCATCGTCGACAAGATACTGGTTGAACAGAAACCGCACGCCGCTTGGCCTGGCGGTGAACTGGGCGACTGCCTGCCGTTCCACCTCGGCCGGGTCACGGCCGGGAAAAAAGGTGTAGGGCATATCTGCATGGCCGTCCGTCAGCGCGGTCACCGTAAAGCGGCCGACGCGGATCTGCGCCAGCGGCGTTACGCTGGCCAGCGTCGTAACCGGTTCCGGTGTTGCGGCAAGGGCCTGCGCGCCATGGATCAGTCCGCCCCCGAGGAGGCCAAAAGGAAGAGCGCTGGCAAAGGCACGACGCGAAAGATTGGGCATGACGTCTTTCTCCTTATTCTGGCAATGAGGGAAGGCCCCTCGACATCATGAAAACTAGGATATCCAAAACCGATACGGTATCCTACGATTCCGGGAGATTCCCTCTCATTTTACGGAAGGATAGAATGGATCGGTTCGAAGCGATGTCAGTCCTGCTCGCGGTGGTCGACGCCGGCAGCCTCTCGGCGGGGGCACGGCGTTTGCAGGCCCCGCTCGCCACCGTCAGCCGCAAGGTCGCCGACCTCGAAAAGCACCTTGGCGCCCGTCTGATGCTGCGGACGCGCCGCGGCCTGACCTTGACGGATGAAGGACGAAATTACGTCGCCGCGTCACGGCGTATTTTGGAGGAACTGGAGGCGGCAGAGCGGCAGGCCAGCGGCGACTACGGCGCGCTGCGCGGAGGGCTGCATGTAACCGCGCCAATTACTTTCGGCGAGCGTCACGTTTTGCCACTTGCACTGGAATTCCTCAAGGAGCAACCCGAAATCGATATGCGGCTGACGCTGACGGACCGCCAGATAAGTCTGTCGGATGAACATGTTGATGTCGCCCTTCGCATTGGACATCTCACCGATAGCGCGCTGATCGTAACACGTGTTGGCGCAGTCCGCCGGGTCGTGTGCGCCAGCCCTGACTATCTCACCCGGCGGGGCGTTCCGCTTGACCCCGACGACCTCGTCCGGCACGACGGTATAAGCTTTCAGGGCTTCGCGACCGCGCCTGAAGTGCGTTACCGCCGCGACGGGGTGACCTTCAATGTCGAACCCCGCCCAAGGCTTGCGGTCAACACGACAGAGGCCGCAATTCAGGCGGCCGTATCGGGTATCGGCATCATCCGCGTGCTCTCCTACCAGATTGCAGACCAGTTACGTTCTGGCGCCCTGCAGGAAGTACTTGTGGAATTTGCGCCGGAACCGCTACCCGTGAATGTCGTCTACGGACCAGCCGATCCATTGCCAACGAAGGTTCGATGCTTCCTGGATTGGATTACGCCCCGCTTGCGCGATCGACTGGCCCATTAAATTCCCATCAGGACCCACCACCGATTGACTCTATTTCATGAAACCAACCGTGTACGGGGCTGTCTGCCTCATTTCGTCTGAGGCGTCCTTGCAGTCAGTTTATTTCCGTCGGGGTCGCGAAGATATGCAACGAACACCCCGTTCGGACGTGCCGTGGGCGGGCTCTCGATTGCCGTTCCGCCGTGTGCGACACCTGCGGCATGCCACGCCAGGACATGGTCGGGGGTCGTGGCCGCGATACCGATTGTTCCACCGTTGGCAGCGGTCGCCGGTTTGCCGTCAATGGGTGTCGTGATCATCAGTCGTCCTCCTTCATGGGCGTAGATCAGTCGGCCTCTGGCGTCCATCTCGCCAGGCTTGCCGCCCAGAGCGACGAAGGTGGCATTGTAGAAATCTCTCGCGCGCTCCAGGTCGTTGCTGCCGATCATGACGTGGGTGAACATGCTCTATCTCCTCTGGACTGCCCGTCCGTTTTCGTGACTTTTAGCGGTCGAAGTTTCTTAGATATCTTGATGTTGACGTTCCGAGAGCCTTCTTGAACATGGTAATGAACGCCGACACCGATTCATATCCGAGGTCGCCCGAAACGTCCTTTACTGTCGCCCCTGCTGCCAAGGCTTCGGATTGCGACGATTAATTGCAACTGTTGGCGCCAACGGCCAAAGGTAAGGCCGGTCTCCCGCTGAAAGAGACGTGCGAGCGAATTCTTGCTCATTGCCACTCGCGTTGCCCACTGCGCCATCGTACTGCGATCGGACGGATTATTCACCAGTTCCGACGCAATCTGTATAAGCCGCGATTCATCCGTCAGCGGCAGATGAAGAAATCGCTGCAATAGGCATCACCCAGACCGCGCGGATCGAGAGTGCAGAACGAAAACTACGACAGGAAGAGCGGACCTCCAAAAGGCTCGGCATGCGGCAACCTGACACCGAGATAAGTCTCGCCGTTCCTGATTTCGCCCTTGCGCGCCCAAACGGAGTGGTAAGATGCCGTGTCTATCGCGTGTGTGGCTGATTCCGCCGCAAGCACATAACACACCAGTGCCTCGTTCCTTCGCCCAGCCGAACCGGGGGCTCCAATGCTAGAAAAGGGGCCCAGGCTTTCCCTACGTAAACCAGTCCCACACCACCGCCTCCACGATGTCGTTAACGGACCGGCGCAGATCGATTTCGCCTGATGATTGCTCACCAAAGAACTCGCGGGCGCAGATCAGCGCCTGAACCAGAAGCGCAGTCTCGACGAGATCGCCGCCGTCGTCGAACTTTGCAAATGGGATTGTCTTGCCGCCAGACGTATGGACAAAATGCGGAAAGGCACCGTGAAATAGTTTCACCGCGCCGAGAGATCGCAGCATGCGGTTTGCCCGGTCGACCGCCGCCTGCCTTGTGATCCAGGAACGGTAAACGCCGACGATCAGTGTAAGAAATCCGAAGCCAACACCCGATATGGACGTGATGTCGTGGATCGGCCGACCCTCCGATCCCATGCTGTCCCTCGGAAGGCCGCTCTCAGGATGGCTGCCGGACCAGAAATAATCGAAGGTACTGTGATGCAGGCCATCAAGTTGAGCAGGAAATTCGTCCGTCACTTCCAACCTCGGATGATCCGCAGCAAAACCAGAAGCAGACCCGCAAACAGGCTTATCCGGCTCGCAGGCGCAGCGGATTGGCTGCGGATGCCGGCGCTCCCGCACGCTGCTACGGGCCGTTCATCCGCCAGATCTGCGGAGCAGCGTCATGCGCCGTATTGCTCATCCGTCACATGCTCCATCCAGCCTACCGCCTTGCCGTCCTTGACCTCCTGAAGCGCAATATGGGTCATCGCCACATCAGGTGCGGCGCCGTGCCAGTGTCGTTCACCCGGTTCAAACCAGACGATATCACCGGGGCGAATCTCCTCCACCGGCCCGCCCTCACGCTGCGCGCGGCCAAGGCCGGATACTACGATCAGGGTCTGGCCGAGGGGATGGGTGTGCCAGGCGGTGCGGGCGCCGGGTTCGAAAGTCACCTGAGCACCCTGCACCCGTTCGGCATCGAAGGGGTTAAAGAGCGGATCGATACGGACCGAACCGGTGAACCAGGCATCCGGGCCTTTACCGGACGCTCGTGTTCCCGCGCGCAGTATTTCCATGGTTGTTCTCCTGACTGGTCTCGAGCGGCGATTTGATGTGGGAATTCCCCGCTTGTCCACAGCCGAGTGAAAATCTGCCCGATCGGAAACGGTTATATGCCTCTCGAAAACCCGATGACACGACCGTTCTCGCGTGGTTATCCCGCTCTTCCATATGGGTTTTCGAACGCTTCCAACCGTCATTTTCCTTCTTTCTGCACGCCGCAACAAAAATCATTCTCGGGATTGACTCAGTTATGAAACCGGTTACATTCACCGATGTAAACGGTTTCATCAGTTGAAAACCGAGCTTGGAGGAGCAAATTTCATGTTTAGACATTTGATGGCTGCCGCCGCTTTGGTGCTGGCGGCCGGCACGTCCGCGCACGCCCAGGAGCAGAGCTTCAAGATCGGTCTTTCCAATTCCTTCGTCGGCAGCGAATGGCGCACGCAGATGATCGAAGAGGCTCAGGCTGCCGCAAAAGCGTGGGGCGAAAAGGGCGTCAAGGTCGAAGTCGTCGTTCAGAGCGGCAATGTCGATGTGCAGGGGCAGATCGGTCACATCCGCAACTTCATGAACCAGGGCGTTGATGCGATCCTCATCAATCCCGGCAGCCCGACGGCCTTCGACCCGATCTTTGCGCAGGCCAAGGCGCGCAACATTCTCGTCATCGCCACCGATGCGGAAGTGTCTTCCAAGGATGCGATCTATGTCGGCATCGACCAGAAGGCATGGGCGGCCCAGTCCGCACAATGGCTTGCTGATGCGTTGAAGGGCAAGGGAAGTGTCGTCGCCATCAACGGCATCGCCGGCAACCCCGCCAACGAAGCCCGCGTCGCCGGTTACCGCGAAGTGTTCAAGAAATACCCTGACATCAAGGTGCTGAACGAAGCCAATGCGAGCTGGGATCAGGCGCAGGGCCAGCAGGCCATGCAGAACCTGCTTGCAACCTATCCCGATATTAGCGGCGTCTGGGTTCAGGACGGCATGGCAGACGGCGCATGGCGCGCCATCGAAGCCGCCGGCAAGACCAAGGACATTGCCGCAACCGGTGAGATCCGCAAGGACTTCATGACCCGTTGGGAAAAGGAAAAGTTCAATTCCGGCGCTTCGGTCAATCCTCCCGGCGTCATGGCCAGCGCGCTCAACGTTGCTGTCCTGAAGCTGCAGGGCAAGGAATTCAAGGACGGCATTTTTGGCGGCACCTATGGCAACGCCATCTACATTCCGATCCCCTTCGTCAGCAACGACAATCTTGCCGACAACATCAAGACTGCAGAAGGCAAACCCGGCTACTGGTCCGTTACGGCAACCGTGACGCCGGAACAGGCGGGCGAGTTCTTCAAGTAATATCCGTCTCGGGCCGGCGGCGAACGCCGGCCCGAACCAGAAATTCGAGCGCGGACCGGGCCTTGGCCATCCGCCTGCGACAGACACAATTCGGGGACATGCGATGGCGAACGCTTTGGAAGCGGCCGGCATAACGAAGAATTTTGGCGCCGTGCGTGCGCTTTCGGACGGCAGGCTGACCGTGGGCCGCGGTGAAATTCACGCGCTCCTGGGCGCCAATGGCTGCGGCAAGAGCACGCTCTGCAAGATCGTTGCGGGCGCGGTCGCGCCGACCAGCGGCACCATCAGGTTCAACGGTGAGGACGTGCGCTTCAAAAGCCCGCGGGACGCCGAAAATGCCGGTGTCGCGCTGTTTTATCAGGAACTGAGCCTCATTCCGCAGCTTTCCGTCGCTGATAATATTTTCCTAGGGCGTGAGCCGAAACGCGGCGTCTTTGTCGACAGCAAGGCGCTGAAGGCCGAAGCGGGCAGACTGATCGCGCTGTTTGAAGGCGTGGCTGGCGAAGGGCTGGAGCCGGATGCGATCGTCGGCACGCTGCCGCCGGATCAGCGCCAGCTAGTCGAAATCCTCAAGGTATTCGCCCAGAATGCCAGCCTGATGATCATGGACGAGGCGACGGCGGCGCTCGATGGCCGCCAGTCGCAGCGCTTTTTTGAGATACTTCGGGCCAAGAAGGCCGACGGCGTCTCCACCATCATGATTTCCCACCGTCTCGATGAGGTCTTTGCCGTCTGCGACCGCATCACCGTGATGCGCAATGGCGCGACGATTTCCGAACTGGATACGGCCACCACCAGCCGCGAGGCCGTCGTGCACGATATGGTCGGCGATGTCCGCGCAGCACCGGCTCGCCAGCAGGGGCGTGCCGCCGCAGTCCCCAGCCTCAAGGTAACGGATGTTGCGGGCGAGGGCGTGCGTGGCGTCAGTCTTGAAGCCTATCCGGGCGAAATCGTCGGTCTGGCCGGTCTGCAGGGGCAGGGACAATCGGCCTTGCTGAAGGGCTTGTTTGGCGCCAGCCCGTTTGCAACGGGGCAAATCCGGTTCGAGGGCAGTGACATCACCATCGGCAAGCCTTCTCAGGCCGTTCATAGTGGTTTTGCCTATGTCTCGGGTGACCGCGGGCGTGACGCGTCGCTTCAGGGCCGGTCGATCTTTGAAAATCTCGTCGCGGCCCTCATGGTGCGCGAAAAGATGCGGCTGGTCCGGCCCGCGACGCTGAAGCCGCGCGTGCAGAAGGTCGCGGATGACATGAAGACGAAGTTCGCCGGCCTGGATATGCCGATCGGCACGCTGTCCGGCGGCAACCAGCAGAAGATCTTCATTTCCCGCTGGCTTGCCACCGCACCAAAACTGCTGCTGCTCGATGATCCGACCAAGGGCATCGATCTCGGCGCGAAGGCCGATCTCTTCGCGCTGATGCGGCAGCAGGCCGATGCCGGCGCGACCATTCTTCTCTATTCCTCGGAAGATGCGGAAATCCTCGAATATGCCGACCGCATTCTCGTCTTCAATGGCGGGCGCATCTCCGCGGAACTGACCGGAGCCGACATGACATCCGTAAACATGACCCGCGCCGCTTATGGAGACGCCGCATGAGCTCTTCCGGTTTTCTGCGCAGGCAACCCTGGATCATCACCCTCGTGGTTCTGGCCGTTCTCGTTGCCGTCAACACGTTTCTGCAGCCGTCTTTCGTTCAGCCCTCCGTGCTGCAGTCGAACCTGACCACATTTCTGCCCCTGATCCTGGTGGCCATCGGCCAGACCTATGTCATTCTGGCGGGAGATATCGATTTGTCGGTCGGCAGCATCGTGGCGCTCGCCAATGTCGTCACCGTCAGTGTCATCGCGGCGCTGGGTGGTACGACGGGCGCCGTCTTTGCCGGCATGGCGGCGGGTGCGGCTGTCGGGCTGCTCTGTGGACTGGTCAATGGCCTCTTCATCTCCGGCCTGCGTTTCCAGCCGATTGTCACGACTTTTGCGACAGGCATCATCTTCGCCGGGACGGCGATCTGGGTGCTGCCGCAGGCGGGTCTTCCGGTGCCGGAAGCCTTTTGGCAGACCTATTCCGGCAGCTTCATCGGCGTGCCCTTCGTGCTGTGGGTGCTCGTGGCCGGCATCGCCTTCACGCTGATCGTATCGCGCATTCCGTTTAACACGCATCTCCTGGCGGTCGGCGGCAATCGCACCGGAGCCTTCCAGACGGGCCTGCGCCTCTCCGGCATCCGCATTGGCGCCTACATGATCTCCGGGCTGTTTTCGGCGCTGGCAGCGCTCTGCCTCACCGGCGAGACGGCCTCGGGCGATCCGCTTCTGGGCGCAAGTCTCGCGCTCTCTTCCATCTCGGCGGTGGTCTTGGGCGGCACCGCACTTTCCGGCGGCTTCGGCAGTTCGACCGGGTCGATTGCCGGCGCGCTGGTGCTCGGCATGATCGGTAATGTGATTTTCTTTGCGGGCTTGCCCTTTGAGTACCAGACACTGGTGCAGGGGTTGATCGTGCTGACGGCTCTTGCCGGCGGTGTTCTGGTGACGAGGCGTTGATATGACCAATCCCGGCTTGCAACTCAAAACCCTTCTCACCGATCCTCTGACCATTGCCATTGGCGCGTCCGCCTTCCTTTTGCTGGTCGGGGAATTGCTCTCGCCCGGTTTTGCACAGGGCTCGCAGATCGTGCGGTTGCTGACGATCGCCGCCATTCTCGGCATCGTCGCGGCGGGGCAGAACCTCGTCATCCTCGGCGGACGCGAAGGCATCGATCTTTCCGTTGGTGCGATGATCTCGCTCGGCGCGGTCCTTGCCGGCAACATGATGAACGGCCAGAATGCCGGCATTCCGCTTGCCATTCTCGTTGCGGGCGGCATTCCTTTCCTGATCGGCCTCATCAACGGCCTCGGCATCACCTTCGTGCGTATTCCGCCGCTGGTGATGACGCTCGGCATGACGGCGGTCATTCAGGGCGGTCTGGTGGTTTATTCGCAGGGCGTTCCATCAGGTGCGGCGGCACCGCTGCTGGCGGGCTTCATCAACCGCCCGCTCGTCTTCGGCATTCCCGGCGTGCTCTTCGTCTGGCTGGGCATCGCCGCGATCATGCTGTTCGTGCTGCGCCGCACGGCCTTCGGTTTCGCCATCTATGCCATCGGCTCGAATGAGAGAGCGGCGACGCTCACCGGATTGCCCGTCTCCCTGATCCGCACGCTACTTTATGGCCTTTCCGGCCTGTTTGCCGGGCTGACCGGGGTCTGCGTCATCGGTTACACAGGCACGTCCTTCATCTCCGTCGGTGACCAATATGTGCTTCCGTCGATCATCGCTGTTGTCATCGGAGGCACCTCGCTTGCGGGCGGTGCGGGCGGATATGTCGGAACCATGGCCGGGGCAGTTGCGCTCACCATTCTGCAAAGCGTACTGATAACGCTCAACCTCGATGTATGGGCACGGCAGATCATATTCGGTGTCACGTTGCTAGCGCTGATGCTGCTTTATGGCCGCCAAAAGCAGTTGCGTGTGTGACAGATGAGCAAAGACCAAGGTTCGAATATCAGGGAAGTTGCAGCTCTCGCGGGCGTTTCGATCGCGACCGTATCGCGGGCGCTGCAGCAACCCGACAAGGTTCGCCCGGAAACCCGGAAGAAGGTTTTCGACGCCGTCCGGCAGGCGAACTTCGTTCCCAATGCGCAGGCGGCGAGCTTCCGGCGTCAATCCAACAACACCGTCATCCTTCTCGTTCGCGATATCGGTAACCCGTTTTATCTCGAAATCTACAAGGGCGTTGAGGAAGCGGCCGGCGAAGCGGGTTTCAAGGTGCTGATGGGTGACGCCCGCAACGACGAGCACCGTGTGGCGACCCATATCGACATGGTGCGGCAGAAACATGCCGACGGCCTGATCCTGATGACTGGCCAGTTCCCGTCCGAGCTTCTCGATCAGGGCGATGCGCTGCCGCCCATCGTCATCGCGTCGGAAACGGTGCCCGGCCTCGCGCTGCCGACCGTCAAGGTCGATAACCGCGCCGCCTCCATCAACGCCATGCGCCACCTCATAGAGGCCGGACACAAAAGGATAGTGCATCTGGCCGGTCCCGTGCCGGAAAGTCTGGCGCAGGAACGTTTCGACGGTTACCGTGATGCACTTGCCGAGGCCGATATTGCTTATGCCGACGAACTTGTTGTGACGGGCGATTACAGCATCGAGGCCGGCCGTCAGGCTATTGCAGGTCTTCTTGAAAATGGCATTGCCTTCACCGCGATCTTTGCATCGAGCGACCAGATGGCGATCGGCGCGATCAGCGAGTTGCGGGGCAGGGACCTGTCGGTTCCGTCCGATGTCTCCGTCATCGGCTTCGACGACATCATCTTCGCCAATGCCTTCGAACCGCCGCTGACGACGGTGCGCCAGCCCCGGCAGGAGATGGGCCGTAAGGCCATGGCGCTGATGGTGGACCGGCTGAACGGCAAACGCACGGCCGAAACCATCGTGCTGGATACGGAACTGGTGGTGCGCGGCTCGGTCGCGCCCTGCCACCCGCCGCACCGGTAGCGGCCAGTCGGAATTGTGAATGCAAGGAGTGTAAGGACATGAAGACGATCAGAGGCCCGGCGATTTTCCTCGCGCAATTTGTCGGGGATAAAGCTCCCTTCGACACGCTCGACAATCTCGGCCAATGGGCGGCTTCCCTCGGTTACAAGGGCATTCAGGTGCCGACCGATCCCAAGCTCTTCGATCTCGAGAAAGCCGCCGCCTCCAAGGGCTATTGCGACGATATCAAGGGCCGTCTGGCCGAGATTGGCGTCGAAATCACGGAGCTTTCGACCCATATTCAGGGTCAGCTTGTGGCCGTTCACCCGGCCTATGATGAAATGTTCGACGGTTTTGCACCGGCCGAACTGCGCGGCAAACCGCAGGCGCGGCGGGAATGGGCGGTCAACCAGCTGAAGTGTGCGGCGAAGGCGTCGCAGCATCTTGGCCTCAAAAGCCATGCGACTTTCTCCGGTGCGCTCGCATGGCCGTTCGTTTATCCGTGGCCGCAGCGTCCGGCTGGTCTTGTCGAAATGGCCTTTGCTGAACTCGGCAAGCGCTGGACACCCATTCTCGATGCTTTCGAGGAGAATGGTGTCGATCTCTGCTATGAACTGCATCCGGGTGAGGATCTGCACGACGGCGTCACCTTCGAGCGTTTTCTTGACGCCACCGGCAATCATGCACGCGCCAACATCCTCTACGATCCCTCGCATTTCGTGCTGCAGGCAATGGATTATCTCGATTTCATCGACATCTATCACGAGCGTATCCGCGCCTTTCACGTCAAGGATGCCGAGTTCAATCCGACGGGCCGCTCGGGCGTCTATGGCGGTTATCAGAGCTGGGTCGACCGGCCGGGGCGTTTCCGTTCGCTGGGCGACGGGCACGTGGATTTCGGCGCAGTCTTTTCCAAGCTCACCCAATATGACTTCGACGGCTGGGCGGTGCTGGAATGGGAATGCGCGCTGAAGCACCCGGAAGACGGCGCGCGTGAGGGCGTAGCCTTCATTGAAAACCACATCATCCGCGTGACCGAGCGGGCTTTCGACGATTTCGCCAAAAGCGGCGTCGATGATGCCGCCAATCGCCGCCTTCTCGGACTTTGAAAGGGATAGCCATGTCCTCCGTTACAAAAAAATTCGATGGCCGCCGCATCCGTCTCGGAATGGTCGGCGGCGGTCAGGGCGCTTTCATCGGCGCAGTGCACCGCATCGCCGCCCGGCTGGATGACCGTTACGAACTCGTGGCCGGCGCACTTTCCTCCGATGCGACGCGTGCTGCCGCTTCGGCAACGCTGCTCGGCATCGCGCCGGAGCGCTCCTATGCCTCGTTCGAGGAGATGGCGGCGGTTGAGGCCGGTCGTGAAGACGGAATCGAGGCGGTCGCCATCGTGACCCCCAACCACCTTCATTTCGCCCCGTCCAAGGCCTTTCTCGAGGCCGGGATCCACGTCATCTGCGACAAGCCGGTGACCGCGACACTGGAGGAGGCGAAGGAACTGGCCAAAATCGTCGGGGCATCCGACAGGCTGTTCATTCTGACGCATAATTACACCGGCTATGCCATGCTGCGGCAGATGCGGGAGATGATTGCCAGTGGCGATATCGGCAAGCTGCGTCACGTCCAGGCCGAATATGCGCAGGACTGGCTGACCGAAGCGGTTGAAAAGACCGGGGCGAAGGGCGCGGAATGGCGCACGGACCCCAGCCGCTCCGGCGCGGGCGGGGCAATCGGCGATATCGGCACGCACGCTTTCAACGCTGCCGCCTTCGTCACGGGCGAAATCCCCAGCAGCCTTTATGCGGATCTGACCTCCTTCGTGCCGGGCCGGCAGCTGGATGACAGCGCCAATATTCTCTTGCGTTATGAAAGCGGCGCCAAGGGCATGCTCTGGGCAAGCCAGATCGCGGTCGGTAATGAAAACGCCCTGTCGCTCCGGGTCTATGGCAATAAAGGCGGGCTTGAATGGCACCACCGGGTGCCGGATGAGCTGTGGTTCACGCCTTATGGGGAGCCGAAGCGGCTGATCACCCGCAACGGTGCGGGCGCGGGAGCTGCCGCCAACCGCGTCAGCCGCGTGCCGTCAGGGCACCCGGAAGGATATCTCGAGGGTTTTGCGACGATCTACCGCGAAGCCGCAGATGCAATCATCGCCAAAAGGGAGGGAAAAACAGCCGCCGGGGAGGTGATTTACCCCGGCATGGAGGACGGCCTTGCGGGTCTCGCATTCATCGATGCCGCCGTTCGCTCCAGCCAGACCTCGACCTGGGTCAAAATCGACATCTAGGTCGCAGCCTATCGGAGGAGACGACGCAGGGCACCGGAGGCTGTGCCCGGCACCTGCCCGGTCAAGGAGACAGGGAAGGGTGGGCGTGTCGTCACATTGATCAAACGGAAAGGGAGTTACGCGTTTGAAAACGTTCAAGTCAAAACTTGCAGGCATGGCATTCGTCGTCGGACTGGCGGCCGGTTTCGCAAATCCGGTTTTTGCCGATGACAGCAAGACGCTGCCGATCGCCGCGCAGATGTATACCCTGCGCAATTCCGGAACGCTGGAAGAGCAGCTTGCCATCCTCAACCGCGCAGGCGTTTCCGCCGTGGAAACGGTGGACATGCAGAAGGTCAGCGCCAGCGAACTGAACACGCTTCTCGAAAAGCACAAGATCAAGGTCATTTCTTCGCACGTGCCGATCGACAAGCTGCGCGGCAATCTCGACGAGGTCATCACGGAGCAGAAGGCCGTCGGCAATCCGGTCGTGACCGTGCCTTTCCTGAAGCCGGAAGACCGTCCGAAGGACGCCGCAGGCTGGACCGCCTTGGGCAAGGAGCTCGGCGGATATGCGGACAAACTGTCTGCGGCAGGCCTCTCCATGGCCTACCACAATCACGACTTTGAAATGGTCAAGTTCGACGGCAAGACGGCGCTTGAACTGCTGCTCGATGCGGCAGGCCCGAAACTGCAGGCCGAAGTCGACGTCGCCTGGGTGGCGCGCAGCGGCAATGATCCGGCAGAGTTCCTCGGCACATTGAAGGGCAAGGTTTTTGCCATCCATGCCAAGGACAATGCGCCTGCGGGAACGGCGGAAAACGAGCGCGGCTTCGCCACACTCGGCACCGGCACTCTCGACTGGAAGACGATCCTGCCGGCGGCAAAACAGGCCGGCGCAAAATGGTTCATCCTTGAGCACGACCTTCCGCTCGATGCCGAAGCCGTCGTGACCAAGGGCAATGCGTTCCTGAGCGAACGCCTGCCGACCATTCAGTAAACACTGCCAGTAAAACCAGAACCGCTCCCCGGCGGCCGGTTCGCCGGGGCGCATGAGGTTCGACAGACACATAACCAGTTTCCGCCGCGTCGCGACGGGAAGCGTTTTGTCCTGTCGTTTTTTCCAAGCTCACATCGGAGGAGTTATCATGGCAAACAATCATTATGATGCGATTGTTGTCGGCTCGGGCATCAGTGGAGGCTGGGCCGCAAAGGAACTCACGCAAAAGGGCCTGAAGGTCCTGATGCTGGAGCGCGGCCGCAACATCGAGCACATCACCGACTATCAGAATGCCGACAAGGAAGCTTGGGATTACCCCCATCGCAACCGCGCCACGCAGGAAATGAAGGCGAAATATCCCGTTCTCAGCCGCGATTATCTGCTGGAAGAGGCAACGCTCGGCATGTGGGCCGATGAGCAGGAAACGCCCTATGTCGAGGAAAAGCGGTTCGACTGGTTCCGCGGTTATCATGTCGGCGGCCGCTCGCTGCTCTGGGGCCGTCAGACCTATCGCTGGTCGCAGACCGATTTCGAGGCCAATGCGAAAGAAGGCATCGCCGTCGACTGGCCGATCCGTTATGAAGACGTCTCCCCCTGGTATGATTATGTCGAGCGCTTCGCCGGCATTTCCGGCAGCCGCGAGGGGCTGGACATTCTCCCTGACGGCGAATTCCTGCCGCCCATTCCGCTCAATTTCGTGGAGCAGGATGTGGCCAGCCGGCTGAAGAAGGCGTTCAAGGGCACGCGCCACCTCATCAATTCGCGCTGCGCCAACATTACCCAGGAACTTCCCGATCAGGAGCGCACGCGCTGTCAGTTCCGCAACAAGTGCCGGCTGGGCTGTCCCTTCGGCGGCTATTTCAGCACGCAGGCATCCACCCTGCCTGCGGCGGTCGCCACCGGCAATCTCACTTTGCGGCCTTTCTCCATCGTCAAGGAAATCCTCTACGACAAGGACAGGAAGAAGGCGCGCGGCGTCGAGATCATCGATGCAGAAACCAACCTGACCTATGAATACACCGCCGACATCATTTTCCTGAACGCCTCGACGCTGAACTCGACCTGGGTGCTGATGAATTCGGCCACCGATGTCTGGGAAGGCGGGCTTGGCAGCAGCTCAGGCGAACTCGGCCACAACGTGATGGACCACCATTTCCGCATGGGCGCGACAGGCCAGGTGGAAGGTTTCGAGGACTTCTACTTCAAGGGCCGCCGTCCCGCGGGTTTCTACATTCCGCGTTTCCGCAATACCGGCGACGACAAGCGCAAATATCTGCGTGGTTTCGGGTATCAGGGCTCGGCCAGCCGTTCGCGCTGGGAACGGGAAATCGCCGAGCTCAATATCGGAGCCGATTACAAGGAAGCGCTGACCGAGCCGGGCGGCTGGACCATCGGCATGACCGCTTTCGGCGAAATGCTGCCCTACCATGAGAACCGCGTGAAGCTCGATCATGAGAAGAAGGACAAATGGGGCCTTCCGGTCCTCTCCATGAATGTCGAGATGAAGCAGAACGAACTCGACATGCGCGAAGACATGGTCAATGACGCCGTCGAGATGTTCGAGGCGGTCGGCATCAAGAACGTCAAACCCTCCAGGGGCAGCTATGCACCCGGCATGGGCATTCACGAAATGGGAACGGCCCGCATGGGGCGCGACCCGAAAACCTCCGTCCTCAACGGCAACAACCAGGTCTGGGATGCACAGAACGTCTTCGTGACTGATGGTGCCTGCATGACCTCGGCTTCCTGCGTCAACCCGTCTTTGACCTACATGGCGCTGACGGCGCGTGCCGCCGAATTTGCCGTTTCCGAACGCAAGAAGGGGAACCTATGATGAACAGACGCGAACTGCTGAAACTGATAGCCATTGCCACCGGCCTTCCGCTGATCGGCGCGGATGTCCTGACGGCCGCGGAAAATGCTGCCAAGCCTGCCGGCGCTGGCCATGTCTTTACACCGGAGGAAATCCGCTTTCTGGACGAAGTGGCGGAGACCATCATTCCCCGCACTTCCACGCCCGGTGCGAAGGATGCCGAAGTGGGTGCATTCATGGCCGTCTATGCAGCCGATTGCTACACCGACGAGCAGCGGGCGCTCTTCCTTTCGGCAATTTCGGACATCGAGAAGCGCAGCCAGACCGAACACAAGAAGGCCTTTCTGGAGCTGACGGCGGGAGAGCGACAGGCGCTGCTTTCGGCGCTGGACAAGCAGGCCAAGGCTGAACAGACACCGGCGAAACCGCACGCCTTCACGCTGGTCAAGCAACTGACGCTGCTCGGCTTCTTCACCTCGAAGATCGGGGCCACGGAAGTTCTCGTCTACGACGAGATTCCCGGTGGTTTCGAAGACCGCATTTCCTACAAGAGGGGCACGCCTGCCTGGGGCACGACCTGAAGAGAGAGCTGTTGGCCCGTCCGCATTTGCGGGCGGGCCGCATTCATACGGCAAGACAAGGATGACATGATGCGCAAGACACTCATCATCGCGGCGGCTATGCTGACCGCAAGCACCGTTCCCGCTCTTTCGGAGGGCGATGTTGCCAAGGGGGAGGCGGTCTTCAAGCGCTGTTCCGCCTGTCACGCCATAGGCGGGGGCGCGAAAAACAGGGTCGGCCCACAGCTTAACGGCATCATTGGCCGTGCGGCGGGCGGCGTGCCTGACTATACTTATTCGAGTGCGATGAAAAAAGCGGGCGAGGACGGTCTCGTCTGGACGCCGGAGGAATTGCGGGATTTCCTGAGCGCGCCAAAAAAGAAAATACCCGGAAACAAGATGGCGCTGGCCGGCATCAGCAAGCCGGAAGATCTGGACAATCTCATCGCCTATATTGAAAGCGCGGCCTCAAAGCCGGTTGAGTGAGAGCCGGGGGCTACCCGGTCGAGGCCCGCCCTTGGCGAAGGCCAAGCACATGGAGGCAGGCGCCTCCACTCTACACCTGGCTGGCTTCGCCTTCCGCCAGCTGGGCAAGGCCCGGCAGATTGCAGACCAGAAGCTTCTGCCGCCCGCCCTGCACCAGCCCCTTGGTCTCCCAGCTGCTGAGAATGCGCGAAACGGTGTGCAGCGTCGTGCCGGTCATTTCGGCGATATCCTGACGCGAAATCGGGAAGTCGATGCGGATGCCGTCCAGCTCCTTGCGGCCCGCCTGCTGCGAAAGGCGCAGCACGGCATGGGCCACCCGGCGCTCCACTTCCTGCGTCGACATTTCGCGGATGCGCGTATGGGCTTCCTCGAGACGCTGGCCGATTGTCTGCATGGCTGAGACGGCAAGATGCGGGTTCTGCTCGACGAATTGCGGCCAGAGATCGGTTTGCCAGGACAGGATCACGCTTTCGGCAGCCGTCGTTGCGGTACCGGGATAATCGGCCCGCTGCAGCGCCCTTGCGAAACCGAAGAGATCGCCGGGATGCACCACGCGCACGATGATCTGCTGACCGTCATGGGTCACCTGCGTTACCTTCAGGCGGCCGTGGATGAGCAGGAAGAAATGCGTGGCCGGCCGGCCCTGCTCGAAAATGGCTTCGCCCGCCGGCACTAGCCGGGATGTGGCGTGGGTCAGCAGTCCGTCCAGCTCATCGTCGGCCATCTTGGCAAACAAGGCCAGCGACCGGATGACGCTTCGGTCAATCTTCACTTGCACCCTCTCCGGTGGTCGGCCGCCGCCACGGTTCCCGCAATGGGCAATCGGGTATCGGCCTTTTCTGTATCTTCACAATACAGCACTATCACCGGTGGAAGAAGATCAAATGATATAAATCAACTAATTGTTTTAATTGACGATTATCAAGAAATGAGAGCGGCTGCGCGAAGCTTTTCGAGAAGCGGTGCATACCAGCGCGTATCCTTCACGAGCCGGAAACCGAGATTATCAGGCGGCACGCCGACCGCGCAGCCGCCGCTTTTCGGGTTTTTGACGAAGGCGCTCATCGCCGCACGGTGTTTTCCCGAAGCGACGGGAATACCGCAGGAGGCGACGGTATCCAGCATTTCGCCATCCTTGCCAAGCGTCACACGCCGGCTGCAGCTCGAGGTCCATTCCCAGACATTGCCGCCGAAATCGGCAAGGCCATATTCGTTTTCGCCGAAGCTGCCATAGGATTGCGGAACGGGATTGCCCGAGGCCTTGCGGCTGGTCTGCCGCTCATAATCCGCCAGCCAGCGCAAGGCCGGGTTTTCACTATCGGCAGCTACGCCAAGCGTCTCGTCCGGAAAAAGCGAGCCGGCGGCAAAGGCCAGTTCAGTATCACTCGGCAGGCGCCAGGTGGTGCCCGTCCGCTCGCTCAGCCATGCGGCATAGGCATGGGCATCATCCTGGCTGATGCCGGTTGCCGGTATCTCGCCGCCGACCGCAGCGGCAAAGCCGGGTTCCGGCTGCTGGCAGCCGCCTTCGGCGACGCAGCGCGCATAATCCGCGCTCGACACCTGATATTTCATGATCGTCAGATTTTGCCGCATCGTTACGTCGACCATCGGCCCATCGACGGCATAACCATTGCGGAAATATTCGCCTTCCGCCCGGTAGGTGAAACTGCCAGCAGGCACGGTAACGACCTGCGGCGGCGCCATGGCTGCGCGCGGATCAGTGCCGCTGCGGATGATCCCCGACTGGAAACCGATCGCCGTTGCCAGCAGCGTGGCAAGCGAGAGCGGCAAAAGGAGCGAGACGGCATTTGGAAAATGGCTGTTGCCGGGAATGCCCATGGGAACCTGCCTGCGTTTTGGGAACGCCAAAGTTCGGGCCTGCCTTCAGGCCGTAGAGAGCAGAAAGGAAGCGCGCCGCACTCTGTTGGCGGCGGCGCGCTTCCGGGCGCGTTAGATGCTCGACGGAGCGAGCACCGCTTGCATCAGGCTATTGTTCCACTCACCCGTCACCTTGAAGTGGGCCGCCGCGCCCAGCTCGAAGGCTTCAATGAGGTTGTGGTTGACATAGGCATAGATGCCGGGCTGCTCGAAGGTATAGAAGGCCGCGCCCGCCGTGCCGCCGGGGATGAACCAGGTTTCCTGGTCGAGATCCGGCGGGTTGCGGAATTTGCCCGTCGCCCAGACATAATCGCCATGGCCGCCGATGAGGTGCGGGCGGGTATCGCGGTTCGCCTGCGAATGCACGATCAGCACCTTTTCGCCCACGGCGGCCTGAAGGGCGTGTTCCCCCGTCAGGGCGCCGACTGCGCCGTTAAAGACGATGTGGCTTGGCGTCAGCTTGCGCATGACTTCCAGCGTATCGGCCATGGCGTCGCCGGCGCTTTCATATTTCTTGAAACTGCCGTTCTCGTCGCGGGGGATGTAGAAGTCCTGTTCGCCGACATAATAGACCTTGTCATAAACAAGCTCCTTGCCGTGGCCGTCCGTCAGGCCCTCGCGCGGCAGCACCATGATCGCGCCATTCATGCCCGAGGTAACGTGCCACGGCACCATGCCGGGAGGTGCGCAGTGATAGACGAAGACGCCGGCCTTGGTGGCCTTGAACCGCAGGATCGCCTTTTCACCGGGGTTGACGATGGTGAGCCCGCCGCCGCCGAGCGCGCCGGTGGCCGAGTGGAAATCGATATTGTGCTGCAGCTCATTGGTATCGGGGTTGATGAGGGTCAGTTCGACATAGTCGTCCTGATGCACCACCATCAAGGGGCCGGGAACCGAGCCGTTGAACGTCATGGCGTGGACCTCGGTGCCCTTGTCGTCGAGGACCATTTTCTGTTCCTTGATCGTCAAGGTGAACTCGACGATCTTCGGTCCGCCTTCGGCTTTCTGCGTATGGGCGTGCACGAAGGGCGGCTTGACGAGATCAACCTTTACGCGAGGAAGCGCTGCAATCTCCGCGCTCGTCAATGGCTTGGCTGCGGCCTTCTTTTCCTCTGCCGCGCTCGCCGCCGATGGTATGACCATGGGGGCTACAGCCCCTGCAAATGCTGCGCCTGCGAGAATATTACGCCGTGTGATGTGGAAGGTTTCCGTCATCATATTTCTCCTGTCCCTCTTAGGGCAGAGCATGTTTCGCTCTGTCACAGCATTTGTAGCGGAGGGGCGGAAATACAATTTGAGATGGAGCAAACTGCGCGTCGGGCCACCTGCGACATTTTGGCAGGCGGTTACGGCTTCATGCGGAGGCGTCACACCTCCTCTTTGCCTGTTCGCAAAGAAGCGAGACGGGCTTGCGTCTAGACATATGTCAAGACCAAACGAGGAGCATTATAATGAGTGGTAGCCAAACCGTTCTCACCGAAGGGCGCAGCCGGCCAAAGGGCGGCATTCCAAGGGGGCTGGCACGCACCGGCCCGGTTATCTTTTCTTACGGCTTCCGGCCATTTTTCCTCGGCGGCGCCATCTGGGCCATCGTGGCGATGGTGTTGTGGATCGCAGCCCTTTCCGGCCTTGTCGACATCGGCGGAGATTACGGTGCGCCGAACTGGCATGCCCATGAGATGCTGTTTGGTTTCGCTTCGGCGGTGCTGGCCGGCTTTCTACTGACGGCTGTGCCGAACTGGACGGGGCGGCTGCCGGTGTCGGGCAAACCGCTGGTCTGGCTGTTTGCGCTCTGGTGCGCGGGCCGGATTTTCCTGCTCGTGCCGGACACGGTGGGCGTGGTCACCGCCGCAGCCGTTGACGGACTTTTCCTGCCGGCACTTCTCACGATCTGCGCGCGCGAGGTCATTGCCGGGCGCAAGTGGAAGGACCTCAAAGTGCTGGGCGGGCTATTGGCGCTTTCCGTCGCCAATATCATTTTCCATGTGGCGGCGATCGAAGGCGACCTGAGCCAGATGGCGACCCGCCTTGCCGTTTCGGCCTACACCGTGCTCGTCATTATCGTCGGCGGCCGGATCGTGCCGAGTTTTACCCGCAACTGGCTGAACCGTTTCGGCCGCACGGATTTCCCCGTGCCCTATAATGGCTTCGACACCGCCGCCATCCTCACCGGCATCGCGGCGCTGGCCGTCTGGACGGTAGAGCCCGAGAGCATGGTGGCCGTGCCCACGGCACTTCTGGCAGCTTTCATGCACGCCGTGCGTCTCATCCGCTGGCGCGGCTGGACAACCTGGCCTGAGCAGGTGCTAGTAGTGCTGCATGTGGCCTATGCCTTCATCCCCGCCGGTTTCATCGCCATTGCGCTGGCGGCTCTCGATGTCATGGACACGCGGTCCGTCCTGCACATCTTCACTGTCGGCGTCATCGGCTGCATGATGCTTGCGGTCATGACGAGAGCAAGCCTTGGCCACACCGGACGCAAGCTTGCGGCCAGCAGGGTCACTATTGCCGCTTATGTGGCGCTGATCACCTGCGCGCTGCTGAGACCTACAGCCGAGTTCTTCCCCGGCGCCATGATGCATCTTTACGCCTGCTCGGCGCTTCTCTGGATCGTGGGTTTCGGTCTCTTCTGCGTTGAATACGGGCCGATACTGATGCGTGAGCGCAAACCGCTGAAAGCGTAGTCGGGTTCGTTGCTAAACCGCCAAAACGAAACGCCCCGGAAGCAATTTCCGGGGCGTTTCGCTATCGAGGATACCCGATGGTTTAATGTGCACCGGCCCCGGCGCGGATGAAGATGCGAAACGCCGTGCGCGCCTCGTCGAAATTACCGGCCCATTGATGGCCCCGGGCCAGAAGCTCCGGGTAGAGGAAGGTCGGTTCCTGCGGCATCAGCACGAAGATCACGGCACCCGGGGGAAGACGGTCAAGTGCGGCAAGCGTACGGCTCGTCTGACCCTCGGTCGCCTCGTCGCTGAGATCGAGATAGGTGACCGGGTCGGGCCATATCTGCGGCTCCTCTGCGTTGCCCGCAAGCGCCGGTGAAACGGAAATCTGCTCGGCTTCACTGGATTGCGGCGTAAACAGCACTTCCCAGTCGCCGCCGCCGATTTCCCGGACCTGATGGTTAAAACCGCGCTCGGCCATCACCTTGAACAGCGGAACGGGCCGGAAGGTGGCCAATAATCGCAGCGCCTCACCCGGCGCAAGCCCGGCCACGGCTTCCATGATTGCCGGAAAGGGCTCGCCGCCGCTCTGCAAAAGCGGCCGGACATCGAGTTCCCTGATCATTTCCGTCATTGCTTCACCTCGTTAGTCGGCTGGCGGCGGCACGAGCCGTCCGCCAGAGGTCTTTTCACCATGCCGCAGGCGCTGGGGTCAATGCTCGGATCCGCAGCAGCATTCGCAACCGGACATATCGTCCTCGGAGCCTTCGGCCTGTTCTTCCAGCCGGCTGATATCGAGACGCCAGACTTCCGGACCCTGTTCGAGATATTCCCAGCCGAATTCACCGGGGAAATTGGTGGCAAGCTGGTAAAGCAGCGGACGGGGATCGTGATCGCTGGTGATCTGCAGCGATTGCCCTTGAGCCAATGCGCTAAGCGCGCCGAAAATGCGCGGATGGCGTTCGCGGTGCGGAATGATGCGCACATCGATATTGGTTGCAGTTTGGGCTTCGGACATAGGCTGGCTCCACGGCCGCGGATGAAACTATGTCCGGCGGTGCGGCCGGCCGGCGGACTGGAAAAACCTATCCGCCGTGCGGTTGGGAGACATTGTCGCCGCGCAAATAAACCTGAGATTCGTCAGGTCTGTTTGCGCGACACGCTTCAGCCGGCAAGGCTGCGATAGATTGCCGGCAGCGCCGATGGCAGCTTCGCTATCCTGCTGACGATGGCATAACCGTTCTGGCCGAACATGGCCGGAATATAGGATTGCGCCTTGCTGTCGACAGTCACCCCGAAGACGCTGACGCCCGAGCGCCTTGCCTCGGAAACGGCGCGGCGGCTGTCCTCGATGGCGAAGCGACCTTCATAATGATCGACATCATTCGGCTTGCCATCCGTCAGCAACAGAAGCAGCTTGCGGCGCTCCGGTCTTTCATGCAGCTTGGCGCTGGCGTGGCGGATGGCGGGACCGATGCGGGTGTAGAAGCCGGGCTTCAGCGCCGCGATGCGACGCTCGATAGTGTGGCCCATCGGTTCATCGAAATCCTTCACTGTCTCCACTCGCACCCAGGAGCGGCGGCGTGAGGTGAAGGTCAGGATCGAGTGACTGTCGCCGCAGGCGGAAAGCCCGTGGGCAAGCACCAGCAGCGCTTCCTTTTCCACGTCCAGCACTCGGCGATTGTCGAACCAGGCGTCGGTCGACAGCGATACGTCGACGAGGATCGTCACGGCAAGATCATGCGCCTGCGGGCGGCTTGCCATATGAATGCGGTCGCTGCCCTGTCCGCCGGCGGCGATGTCGCTTCTGGCGCGCACCACCGCGTCAAGATCGAGATCGTTGCCGTCAAGCTGGGCTCGCAGCATCTCGTGACGTGGCCTCAGCACCTCGAACTGCCGCCTGACCCGGCGGATAAGGCTCTTGGTGTCCGGGTCGGGTTCCGACGCCGTCTCGGCACCCTTCGCAGGGGAGGCGATGACCCGGCAATGGTCGGCGAGGTAGGTGCCACTGCGATAATCCCATTCGGGATAGGTCAGTTCCGCCGTCAGCGGCGTATGATCCAGCGCTTCGGGCGGCAGGTCGAGATCGAAGCGGAAGCGGGCGGAAGGCCGTCCCTTTCTTTCTCCCAGCGTCATGTCGTCCAACTCGTCGGCCGCACTGCCGTCGGCATCGTCGCTGTCGTCACCGGGACGGTCGACATTGACCATCTCGGCCATGGCAAGGATTTTTTCGAAACGGTTGAGGATGAAGGGGCTTCGCTCGGTCTGCCGGTTCTCCGCCTTTTCACGCACGGCGATATGGCGGGCCGCTTCCGCCCCCTGCGGCGCGGCGCTCGCCGCCGGCTGGTCTTCGCCCTGCCGCGCCTCGGAGGTTTCGCGCAGCAGCGTGTCCGGCCAGAGCGGAACCGGCAGGATGGGCAGGTAGCGCGGCGGCGCCTTGGCCGGGAAGCCGGCGGGTGGTGTGTGGCCCTCGATCCCCGCCGCTTCCGCCAGCATGGAGAGCACCCGTTGTTCCACCTGCTGCTCGGCCTGCGGCAGCGGCCGCTTCTGGCGCACCGCGAGCAGGGCAGCGCAAAGCCGGCGATAACGGGTCTTCATTCCGGGGAAGGCATGGATGACGGCTTCCGCCAGTTCTGCGGCGCGGTCGAGCCGGACAAGATCGTTGCGCAGCGGGTCGGCGGCCACGACCGGTTGAATCGGCATCAGCGCCATGGCGGCAGCGAGCCAGAGATAAAGATCGCGGTTGAGGCGGCGGTCGGGAAACAGATCGAGCACCGGCGGCAGCATCAGCGTGGCATGATCACGGCCGGGCTGGGCCAATTTTTCTTCGCCAAGGCCCATGCGTTGGCGAAGCCTCAGCCGGTGCGTGGAGGTGCGGGCGCGGGCCGGGGCGATCTGCACCGCATGTTCACCGCCAAAACCGCGGAAACAGATGGCCAGCACGGCCTGCATATCCTCCAGCTTCACGGCATGATCCGGAAAGCGCAGCCATGTGCCGGTTTCGCCGATCAGCCTGTGCCAGGCGCGGCCGACGGTTTCTTCCAGTTCCAGAAAGTCCAGCATGGTTTATCCTCATGGCATCGAGCCGGAATGCGCGGGCCTCGCCGCGCATTCCGAGATGGATATAAATGCGCCCTATCGGATGATCGCATCCGCGACTTCATGCAGCGCGGCCTTTACGTCAGGCTCGTCGGTCAGCGGCTCGATCATCGCCGCGCGCACGGCCTGGCGGGCGGGAAGGCCGGTATCGATGAGGCTGGCGCAATAAACGAGCAGGCGGGTGGAGACGCCCTCTTCCAGATCGTGGCCTTTCAAGCCGCGCAGCCGGTGGGCGAGATCGACGAGCGGCTCGACATCGCGCGCATCCAGCCCGCTTTCATGCGAAACGACGGCAATCTCCTGCTCCTTCGGCAGGAAATCGAATTCGATGGCGACGAAACGCTGGCGGGTGCTGGGCTTCAGGCTTTTCAGAAGGTTCTGGTAGCCGGGATTGTAGGACACGACGAGCATGAAGCCGGAGGGCGCTTCCAGAACCTCGCCGGTGCGCTCCAGCGGCAGGATGCGGCGGTCGTCGGTAAGCGGATGCAGCACTACGGCCACATCCTTGCGCGCCTCGACGATCTCGTCGAGGTAACATATGCCGCCCTGGCGCACCGAGCGTGTCAGCGGGCCGTCCATCCACACGGTTTCACCGCCTTTCAGCAGGTAACGGCCGGTCAGGTCGGCGGCGGCAAGGTCGTCGTGGCATGAAACTGTCGAAAGCGGCAGGCCGAGTTTCGCCGCCATATGGCTGACGAAACGGGTTTTGCCGCAGCCTGTCGGGCCTTTCAGCAGAAGCGGTAATTGCCGCACCCAGGCGCTTTCGAACAGCACGCATTCATTGCCGAGCGGCGTGTAGAAGGGGGCATCCGGCAGGGGCGGCGGTGTCGGGCGGAAGAGGGTATTCATGGTCATCTCCATGTTTGATGGTAAGGAACCGGCTCTCCGGGGGAAAAGGAGAGCCGGTCCGTTTTCTCATTCGGCGGGCTGCACGAGGCGGGCAACGTCACCCTGTTTTTCTTTGCCCGGGACCAGGATTGCCCAGATGAACATGGCCGCCGAAATGAGAACCGCGAAACCCGAGCCGAGGCGGATCCAGTAGAAGATCGCCAGATGGTCCTGCACATCCATGAAGCTTTCGCCCATGACGCGCTGTAGCTGGATCTGCACCACGCCGGCAAAGGTCAGCGCGAAGGTCATCACCGACATGGCCGTGCACATCACCCAGAAGCTCGTCATCGAAAGCCACTGATTGTAAGGCGCGCGCTTTCGCATTTCCGGCACGGCATAGGCCATCATGGCGAGGTTCAGCATCACATAGGCGCCGAAGAAGGCGAGGTGTCCGTGGGCTGCGGTGAGCTGCGTGCCGTGGCTATAGTAATTCACCGACGACAGCGTATGCAGGAAGCCCCAGACGCCGGCACCGAAGAAGGCCATGACCGAGCAGCCGATCGACCAGAGCAGTGCCGCGCGGTTCTCATGCTTGCGGCCGGCCTTCCAGGTCATGACGAAGGTGAAGATGACCATGGTGAAGAAGGGGGCCACTTCGAGCGTCGAGAAGAGCGAGCCGATCCACTGCCAGTAACCCGGCGCGCCGATCCAGTAATAGTGGTGTCCGGTGCCGAGAATGCCCGAGAAGAGGGCAAGGCCGACGATGACATAGAGCCATTTTTCCACCACTTCGCGGTCGATGCCGTTGAGCTTGATCATCAGGAAGGCGAGGATCGAGGCCATGATCAGTTCCCACACGCCTTCCACCCACAGATGGATGACGTACCACCAGTACATCTTGTCGAGCGCCAGGTTCATGGGGTTGTAGAAGGCGAAGAGGAAGAAGATAGCCAGACCCCAGAGACCGAAGAGCAGGATGTTGATAACAGTGGTCTTGCGGCCCTTCAGCGCCGTCATGGTGATGTTGAACAGGAACATCAGGACGACGAGGACGATGCCGACCTTGATGGCGAAGGGCTGCTCGAGGAATTCGCGGCCTTCGTGGATGCGGAACATATATCCGACCACCGCAACGGCTGCGGCCACCAGAAAGATCCAGAACTGCGCGATGGCGAGTTTCGGGCTGTAAAGCTCCGTTTCCGTCTCTTCCGGCAGCAGGTAGAAGGTCGAGCCCATGAAGCCCATCAGCAGCCACACCACAAGGGCGTTGGTGTGGATCATGCGCACGATATTGAAGGGCAGAAGCTCTGAAAGCGTGTTGGGCAGTACGTAGATCGTGGCGGCGACGACGCCGAACAGGATCTGCGCCACGAACAGCCCGATTGCGCCGTAAAAATACAGCATGGCGACTTTTTGTGTCTGGTATTTCATCTCGTCATCTCCTTGCCGTCCACCTCAACCCGCCTCGTTCGGCGGCCAGTTCTGCGTCTTGATCCGGCTCGTCCATTCGAGGAAGTCGACGAGATCATCGAGCTCCTGTTCGGTGAGATTGAACTGCGGCATCTGGCGTCGGCCCTCGATGCCGGTCGGCTGGGCGGCCATCCAGCCCTTGATGGAATCGCGCGCCGCTTGCTTGTCTTCCACGCCGCCATAGCGCTTCCAGACGTTGCCGAGTTCAGGCGCGAAATAGGCGCCTTCGCCGAGCAGCGTGTGACAGTTGATGCAGGAATTTTTCTCCCACACGTGTTTGCCGCGTGCGACGCTTTCCGTCAGCGTGCTTTCATCCGTCGAGGTGGTGCGCATGTAATAATGGCTATGGGCGGTCAGCCCGACGAATATGACAAAGAAGAAGATGGAGCCGCCGTAAAAGACGTTTCGCGCTCCTGTTTTGGTCAGGCGTTCTGCCATGCCAATGGTCCTTTCCATCCGGAAGACCGCTTATGCGGACTGGCTTGATCGAACCCTCATGCCGGGATTTGCCAGCTGGCTGGCGGAATGCGGTGGGGCCTGAACCCTTTCTAGCCGTTGGCCGCGGGCGTTCTTTGCCTTTTGGCAAACAATGGGAGAGGTGGTGCCGCCGGGCTTTTCAGAGTGACAAAATGCCCTGGAGAAACGCCCGCAAAAGCGCGGCGGCGGCGAAGATGGCGGGCCATGCCAGAAGGGCGGCGCGCAGCGGGCCGCGCTCTTTCCGAAAGCCCAGAAAGTCGTCGATGACGCGTCTGGATTTCAAGAGCGCGAAAAGCAGCATCAGGCAGGCGGCTGCGACCGGCGGCAGAAACGCCGCCTTCCACGATATGACGACGGCCGTGCCGGCGAGAACGAGAATGGCGAGTGCTGCGAAGCTTCTTGCAAGCTGGCGGGAGGTGCGATGGATCATGATGTCAAACCAGATAAACGACGGGAAAGATGACGATCCAGACCAGATCGATGACATGCCACAGCGTCGTCACCAGCGTGATGTTCTCGTTTTTCGGCCAGCAGGCCACGATGAACAGCAGGATTGCGACGAAGATGACATGCAGCAGATGGAAGCCGGTGAGCAGGAAATAAAGCTCAAAGAATGCGCCATAGGCGGGATCGGAGGCGAAGGCGATTTCGGTGGAATATTCATAGAGCTTCACACCAACGAAAGCGAAGCCCAGCAGGCCGGCAAGGACAAGCGCCCGCCTTTTGCCCGGCAGCGCGGTGTAGCGGCTGGCCGCAACGGCCGCCTGCCAGCCGCTTGCCAGCAATATCAGCGTATTGAGACCGGCAAGCTGCGGCTGCAGATGCTGGCGTGCGGCGGCAAATCCCTCGGGATTGAGAGCGAAGGCGATGATGAACGCCCCGATCAGCGCGCCGAAGGCGGCAAGTTCGCTCCAGACCAGAATCCACAGGAGCAGATTTCCGCTTTCCTCTTCCGTATTGATCGCCATGGCCTTGTCCGTAATTGTAAAACAGCAAGCCACGCTTAGGCGTCCTCAAACCCCGCTTCTTTGCGGTCGGTCAAAGAAGGGAGCGCGCAAAGCCCTATTGTCCTGACAAAGCGCAACTCTGGAAAATGGAGCTTCCCATGAACGACGCACAGGTCGGGCTGATTGTCGCAACCCCTGTTATCATTGGCTTTGCGGTACTGTTGTACCGTATGGGAGTATTACAGCGCATGGGCGCGGTTTCCGCCGTTCTTGCCTCCGTGGCGATTGCGTCGGTGCTGTTCCTGAACCAATGAGAAGGCAGTCGGATGCTTGAACTTGTCGCCGCTCTTTCGCTTTTCGTGGCGCTGCATTCCATTCCCGCCGTGCCGGCCGTGCGCGGCCGGCTGATTGCGGCCATCGGCGGGCCCGCTTATTTCGGCGCTTATTCGGTCGTCTCGCTTCTGACGCTGGCCTGGGTTTTTTACGCCGCGCTGTCCGTCGATTACATTCCGCTCTGGGATGTCGCGCCCTGGCAGGCGCACGTCACGTTTCTCGCTGCTCCGACTGGTCTGTTTTTCGTGCTGGCAGGCCTCTTCAGCGTCAATCCGCTCTCCATTTCCGTGCGGCAGGGGCAGGAGCCGGGGGCAATCGTGCGCATCACGCGGCACCCGGTGCTTGTCGGTTTTCTGTTCTGGTCGCTTGGCCATGTCGTGCCGAATGGCGACCTGCGCTCGGTCATCCTGTTCGGCGGTTTTGCGTTGTTTTCGTTCGGTGGAATGGCCATGACCGAAAAACGCGCCCGGAAAAGACTGGGCGACGCGTGGGGCGCGACGGCTGCCGGCAGCGCAACGGTTCCCTTCGCAGCAATCCTCTCCGGCAAAACGCGCCTCGCCGTGGACGGGCCGATGCTGCTTGCTGCGGCGCTGACGGCGTTGACGATCTGGTGGCTGCTGGCAGGTGGCCATGCTGCGCTCTTCGGCGCGGACCCTATGGCCTATCTCTGATCGCTCAGGGCGCTTTCACAACATGTGGCTGCCATATAGTAGCCTGCGGCGCGGAAGCGATACCGAGCTGATCAATGGCGCGAGCGGCCATCTGGTCGACAATATCGGCGATGCTTTGCGGTCTGTTGTAAAAGGCCGGAACCGGCGGCATGACGGTGGCGCCCGCTTCCGTCACAGCGCACATGTTGCGCAGATGGATGAGATGCAGCGGCGTCTCGCGTGTCATCAGGATCAGCTTCCGGCGCTCCTTCAGATGCACATCGGCGGCGCGGGTGAGAAGATTGTCCGAAAACCCGGTTGCAATGGCCGCAAGTGTGCGCATGGAGCAGGGTGCAACGATCATGCCGGCTGTCGGGAAAGAGCCGCTGGCAATTGCCGCGCCGATGTCATCGACGGCGTGATTGACACTGGCGAGCGACAACATCCGCCCCATGGCTTGCGCACCTTCCTCATGCAGCACGGTGCGTCTGGCCGATTGCGACAGGACAAGATGGATTTCGACGCTTTTCATCCCGGCGAGGCGTTCAACGATGCGCAGGGCTATGCCGGCACCCGATGCGCCACTGACGCCCACCACCACACGACACGGGGTCATGGCCGTTCTCCAAGGCCGAGATCACGCCACATCACATCGACTTTCGCGATCACGTCAGGTGTCATTGATAGCACGCGGCCCCATTCACGCTCCGTCTCCGGCGGCAGCTTGCGGGTGGCATCCAGCCCCATCTTGCCGCCGAGCCCGGCTTTCGGCGAGGCGAAGTCGAGATAATCAATCGGCGTGTCGTCGATGATCGTTGTATCGCGCGAGGCGTCGAAACGGGTGGAGAGCGCCCAGACCACATCCGCCCAGTTGCGCACATCAATATCGGGATCGACCAGAATGATGAGTTTTACATAGCTGAACTGCGGCAGCATCGACCAAAGGCCCATCATCACCCGTTTTGCCTGCCCCGGATATCGTTTGTCGATCGAAGCGACCATCACGCGATAGGAACAGGCCTCCGGCGGCATCCACAGATCAACGATTTCCGCAAATTGTCTTTTGACGAGCGGCAGGAAAATCTCGAGCATGGCTTCGCCGAGAACCGAGGGTTCATCCGGCGGCCGGCCGGTATAGGTGGAAAGATAGATCGGATTGCGGCGCATGGTGATTGCCGATAGCGTCATGACCGGAAAGGCTTCGACGGAATTATAATAGCCGGTATGGTCGCCGTAAGGGCCTTCCAGCGCCGTTTCCTTTACTGAGACGGTGCCTTCCAGCACGATCTCGGCATTGGCGGGCACCGGCATCGGCACGGTCAAGGCTCTGGCGATGCGGCTTTTCATGCCGCGCAGCAGGCCGGAAAAGCCAAGCTCGCTGATATGTTCGGGAAGCGGCATGACGGCGGCGAGAATGGTGGCGGGATCAATGCCGATGGCGATGGTGATGGGCATATCCAGCCCGCGCGCCTGCCACAGCCGGTGGTGATGTGCCCCGCCACGATGAGCCAGCCAGCGCATGATCACCCTGTCCGGCCCAAGCGTCTGCATGCGGTAGATGCCGACATTGATATCGTCGGGATCATCAGGCGAACGGGTGATGACCAGCGGCCAGGTGATGAGCGGGGCCGGTTCGCCCGGCCAGCACCATTGCACCGGCAGGTGGGCAAGGTCGACTGCATCTCCCGTCAGCACCCTTTCCTGCACCGGCGCGCGGGAGACGTTGCGTGGCCGCATGGAAAGTGCTGCCCGGAGCAAAGGCAGCTTGCTCCAGGCCTCTGCCATGGTTTTCGGCGGCCGCGGCTCGCGCAATTCTGCCAGCTTCGCGCCAAGCGTGGGCAGGCCGCCCGTTTCCAGCCCGAGCCCCCATTCGATGCGTTGACGCGTGCCGAACAGATTGGCAAGCAGCGGCATCTCCCGCACCTTGCCCTCGTGGTCGACGGGTTGCTCGAACAGCAGCGCCGGCCCGCCCTCGGCGAGCACGCGGTGGTGGATTTCGGTGATCTCGTGCACCAGCGAGACCGGCTGGCGGATTCGCCGCAGCTGCCCACGCTCTTCCAGCAGCCGGACGAAACCGCGCAGATCGGCAGCGCGGGCGGGTTTCTCTTCTGTCTTTGTGTCTGTCGGTTCGTCTCTCATGCCGCTTGTTTGCCGGTGGCAGTGGGGCATGTCCTTGCGCTGCCGCAAATGCGGGTTCAGTGCGAACGAAGATAGTCGGCGAGAACGAGGGCGTGGTTGTGTTCGGTATCGTGGGCGGCATAAAGCAGTGTGACCCGGCCTTTCGCCATCAGCTCCTTCATCTGGGCCACGGCATCGGGGTTGGCCGCCAGTTCCTCATGATAGTGCCGGGTGAATTCGGCAAAGCGCGATGGCATATGGGAGAAGTTCTTTCGCAATTCGTTGCTGGGCGCGATCGCCTTCAGCCATAGCGACAGTTTTGCATCTTCCTTACGCATGCCGCGCGGCCAGAGCCGGTCCACCAGAACGCGCGTGCCGTCATCGTCGCTGGCGGGTTCGTAAACCCGTTTGACCCTTATATCGGACATGGGCGACCTCCTTCGCTTGGCAAGTCCGTGATCTATAGCGCTTTTCACGGTTTCACGCCGGAAAATTACCCTGTCTTTGCGTTCGCTCAAACCGCCATCCGTGCGCCACGGTTAGGTTGCCGCCCGCAACAGAGCCGACAGGACCCTTCATGAGACCTTTTCCCGCCGCCATCGCCACCCCCTTGAATTTTCTGCCGATTGCCGTGGTGCAGCGAGCGACGGCGGCGATGCTGGCGCAGATCATGAAGCGGCATCCGAATATGTTCGTCCGGCTCGGCGAACATCGCAACAAGCGCTACGCTTTTCTGCCTGTCGATCTCCCCTTCGCCTTCATGGTCGAACCCGCAAGTCCTGCCATCACCGTCAGCCGAAAGGGCCGCCTGCCCAAGACGGACGCGGCGGTCGAGGGACCGCTTTTCATGCTGCTTGCGCTGATGGAGGGGCGGCAGGATGCCGATGCGCTGTTCTTTTCGCGTGATCTGAGCGTCACCGGCGACATGGAGGCGATGCTGGCGCTGCGCAATGCGCTTGATGACAGCGGTATCGATCTGCCGCGTGACCTCGGTGCATTTGCCGGGCCTTTCGCGCCCGTGGTAACGCGTGTCGCGAACCGTCTGCGCGGCCACGTTCTGTCCGAAACGCGGGGAGAGCAGGCATGGAACTGATCTGTCCTGCGGGAACGCCCGCCGCCTTTCGTGAGGCCGTGGATGCCGGGGCGGACGCCGTCTATTGCGGCTTTCGTGATGAAACCAACGCCCGCAATTTTCCCGGCCTCAATTTTTCCCGCGAAGAGCTGGCCGACGCCATCACTTACGCGAAGAAACGCGGTGTCCAGACCTTTGTGGCGCTCAACACCTTCATGCGCGCCGGTAATGAGGATATCTGGTATCGCGGCGCGGCCGATGCCGTGAAGGCGGGGGCTGACGCGCTTATCCTCGCCGATTTCGGCCTGATGGCGCATGTGGCGGAAAACCATCCGCAGCAGCGCATCCACGTCTCGGTACAGGCCTCCGCCTCCAATGCCGATGCGGTCAATTTTCTCGTCGATGCCTTCGGCGCGAAACGGGTGGTGCTGCCGCGCACCCTGACGATTTCCGACATCGCCCGGCTGGCGCGGCAAATCCGCTGCGAAATCGAAATCTTCGTGTTCGGCGGTCTCTGCGTCATGGCAGAAGGGCGGTGCTCGCTGTCCTCCTATGCCACAGGCAAATCACCCAACATGAACGGCGTCTGCTCGCCGGCAAGCCATGTGCATTACCGGCAGGATGGGCAGGAGCTGGTGTCGGAACTCGGTGATTACACCATCAACCGCTTTCCGGCGGGGGAGGCGGCGGGTTACCCGACGCTGTGCAAGGGCCGTTTCGAGATTGCCGATGACAAGTCCTATGCCTTCGAGGATCCGGTATCGCTTGACGTGATGGACCAGATCGATGCGCTGCGCGAGGCGGGGGTCAGCGCGCTGAAGATCGAGGGTCGCCAGCGCGGCAAGGCCTATGTGGCGGAAGTGGTTTCCACCCTGCACCGGGCGCTTTCCGCCGGTGCCGAAGAGCGCGGCAGGCTGCTCTCACGCCTGCGGCTCTTAAGTGAAGGCCAGCGCACCACCGTTGGCGCTTATGAGAAACGCTGGAGATGAAGGCGATGGTAAAACCCGCAAAGGCCACTCTGGCGCTCGGCCCGGTCCTTTATCTCTGGCAGGGCGAGAAATGGCGAGATTTCTATTTCCGCATCGCCGATGAGGCGCCCGTCAGCCATGTCTATCTCGGCGAGACCGTCTGTTCCAAACGGTTTCATTTCACCGAGCCGCATCTGGCAGAGGTGATCGAGCGGCTGGAGAACGCCGGAAAACAGGTGGTCCTCTCGACGCTTTCACTGGTGACGCTGGAACGGGAAAGCCGCCAGCTGCGCGGCCTGATCGCCGATAGTCCCTATCCCGTCGAGGCGAATGACCTTTCCGCCCTTGGCATGCTGCATGGCGCGCCGCACGTCGTCGGGCCGATGGTGAATGTCTATAATGCCGCGACCGCGCGGCTGCTCTCCTCGCGCGGGGCAAGCGCCATCTGCCTGCCGCCGGAACTGCCGATGATCTCGGTGGAGCGCATCGTGGCGGAGACGCCTGATGTGGACTTCGAAATCTTCGCCTTCGGCCGCCTGCCGCTCGCCATTTCGGCGCGCTGCGCCCATGCCCGCGCCAGGGGCAATATCAAGGATAATTGCCAGTTCGTCTGCGGCGACGATCCGGATGGATTGCCGGTCCGCACGCTTGACCGGCAATCATTTCTGGCGCTGAACGGAGTGCAGACAGTGTCGCACACCTGCCAGTCGCTGCTTGGCGAATTGCAGGATCTGGCCGCTGCCGGCATCGCCCGCTTCCGCCTCTCGCCGCAGGATTGCGACATGGTGGCGGTGGCGCAGATCCATGACGACGTTCTGACCGGCAGGCGGGGTGCGGAAGATGGTCTTGCCCGTCTCAGCCAAATCTATCCGGACGTGCCTTTTTCCAATGGTTTTCACCACGGGCAGGAAGGGGCGGCCTGGATCGCCCGCGCCCGCAACACGGCGCATGGGGTGAATGCATGACGACGAACGGAAAAAACGCGCAACCACAGTCTGCGGCAGCGCCGGGCGGGGCGGATATCGCGGCGGCGATCCATCTCGTGCGTAACGTGGTTTTGCAAAGCGCGCTCGATTGCGACTGCCGTGACAAGGTGCACGAGGCGCTGCGCGAGCTTGAGGATTTCGAGCGCCAGCGCAATGTCGTCAAGCTCCTTGCCGCCGCCCGCGAGGAGCGGCGCAAGATCGGGCTTCTAGCCGATATGCTGTCGGATTTTGCCGAGGACGATACGGTCGATGAAGGCGTCGTCGAAACGGCGAGCCTGATGTTTCTCGATATCGCCGCCGCCGCGCAGGAGGGTTCGCGCATTCTGCGAGAGGCCCGGTCTCTTAAAACATGCAAATAGCCCCTTGCTTCCGGTGCTGTTTGATCCTGCGCAAAGAGCACCCGCTTGCAAAATGTCATTTCCGGGTTGGTGACGCTCCGGGCCGCAAGGCTGGTTGTGCGGCATCGGGGCGCTTCCGGCGCGAACAAGGATCAGGACCATGGCCCATCATCTCACCCGTCGTCAGGCTCTTTCGGCCCTTTCCGGTTTCACGGTGGCGACGCTTGCCGCACCGCATATTCTGAAAGCCGAGACACCGCTCACCTTTTACGGGCCTCCCGCCGCGCCGTCCGCCGTGCTGGCCCATGCCGTAAAAGGCGGGTTCCTGAAGGACGTTGCGCCTGAAGCCGTCTTCAAGGCCTGGAAAACGCCGGATGAAATGCGCGCGGCCGTTGCCTCCGGCTCCATGGGGGCGGTGGTGATGCCGAGTTATGGCGCCGCCAATCTCCATAATCGCGGCCTCGGCCTCGGGCTGCTCAACGTGCTGACCACGGGTCTGCTCTATATCGTTTCGAAAGACGAGACGCTGAACTCCCTGAAAAGCCTTTCCGGCAAGACGCTCGCTTTGCCGTTCAAGAATGATATGCCCGATTTCGTGCTGCATCGCCTTGTTGCCGAAAACGGCTTGAAGTCCGGCGACATCAAGCTGGAATATGCCGCCTCGCCGCCGGAAGCTGTGCAATTGCTGCTGACGGGCAGGGTGGATGCGGCGCTGCTCAGCGAACCGGCCGCAACCGCTGTGCTGATCAAGGCGAAGTCGTTTTTCATGACCGTCCACCGCACCATCGATATCCAGCAGGAATGGGCGAAGGTGGCCGGCAAGGCCGAAATCCCGCAGGCCGGTCTCGCCTTGACGTCGCAGGTTCAGCAAAAGCTCGGCAAGTCCGGCATAGAGGCTCTACAGGCCGCCATGGAGGCGGCGCTCGCCAGCGCCATCGCCGACCCGAAGACGGCGGCCGATGCCGTCGCCGAAGCCCTGGGCTTTCCGCCTGACATCATCGCTGCCTCCTTCCCGACTAGCCATCTATGTGCGCTGAAGGCGAGTGCTGCGCGTACCGATCTTGAGGCGTTTTACGATGAACTCGCTAAGGCCGGCCCCGCGATCATCGGCGGTCGGCGGCCGGATGACGGTTTTTATCTGGTGTAGCAGGCATGAACCGCATTCTCGAAAGTCTTGGCTGGATGGGCCGCTATCTCTGGGCGGGCTGGGCGGGGCTTTCGGGTATTTTCTGCTTTCTCGCCGCCTGGCAGGCCGGGCATGAAATTTATGGCTCCTTCATCCTGCCTTCGCCGGGTGAGACCTTCGCGGCTATCGGAGTGCTTGCGGCGAGGCCGGATTTCTTCGCGATCCTGTCGCAGAGCGCGGTCAGGGCCCTGACCGGTTTCACCATTGCGGCGGGCATCGGCACCGTCGCCGGCGTGATGGCGGGTTACTCCTTCGCGGCCATGCGGCTGATGAAGCCTGTTGTCACCGTCCTGCTCGGCGTTCCGCCCATAGGCTGGATCGTGCTGGCGCTGATCTGGTTCGGTTCCTCCGGCGGCACTGCCGTCATGACCGTTGTCATCGCATCGGCTCCCGTTTCCTTTGCCGGTGCATTGGAAGGTGTCGCCAAGCGGGATCGTCAGCTGGAGGTGATGGCGCAGGCCTTCGGTGCTCCATGGTTTTACCGGTTGCGCACCGTCACCATGCCGCATGTGCTTTCCTATCTCTTTCCCGCCTGGACCACGACGGCCGGCAGTGCGTGGAAAGTCACTGTCATGGCCGAGCTTCTGTCGAATTCCGGCGGCATTGGCGGCGAACTGGCCACCGCACGCGCGCTGTTCGATATCGCGCAGGTCAGCGCCTGGCTCACCATCACCGTCGCGCTGGCGCTGCTCACCGATTACGGCCTGCTGCATCTGCTGCGCGAAGCGCTGGAACGCTGGCGCGCCGCCGGGCTGCCATGGCGTGTCAAACGATGAGCGATCATTCCAACCTGCGTTTTGAACATGTCGGCCACGCCTTTTTAGGTCGCAGCCTGTTCGAGAATTTCGACCTGAGCATAGCGCTGGGGGAAACCGTGGCGCTGCTTGGCCCTTCCGGCAGCGGCAAGACGACGATCCTGCAGATCGCGGCTGGCATCATCGATCCCGTTCGCGGCCGCGTGCATCGTCGATATCGCCGGCAGGGTCTGGTCTTTCAGGAACCGCGGCTGCTGCCATGGATGACGCTGATCGACAATATAGCCTACGGCCTTGCGGCCACCGGCATGCCGAAACGGGAACGCCGTGAAAGGGCTGGGTGTTTTGCGCTCGAAGTTGGGCTGGAAGAAGCGGATTTCGGCAAATATCCGGTCGAGCTTTCCGGCGGCATGCGCCAGCGCGCCGGTGTGGCGCGGGCGCTGGCGGTGGAGCCGGACATGCTGTTTCTGGACGAACCTTTCAGCGCCGTCGATGTCGGCCTGCGACGCCATTTGCAGGAGCTTCTGGTGGGTACCGCCCGCAGGCGCGGTTTCTCCACCCTTCTTGTCACCCATGATCTTCATGAAGCGCTGATGGTGGCCGACAGGCTGATCGTGCTTTCAGGCATGGACGGCCGCGTGGTTGCCGCTCACAAGCCTTCCGGCTCGCCGGGCGGGCGCATGGCGCGGGCGGTGTTCGATGAAGCGGAACGCCTGGCCGAGAGCCCGGCCTTTGCCGAACTGTTTTCGGCGAGGGAGCGGGTCAGATGAGGCCGCCGCCGATCCTTTCCGAAGCCCTGCGGCTGTTTTTTCCTCTGGCCGCCATGCATGGCGCGGTCTGGCCGTTTTTGTGGGTGGTTATCGGCGGTTATGGCCTGCCTTTCGCCGATGCCGTGCCTGCCTCGCAATGGCACGCCCATGAGATGATTTTTGGCACCTATGGCATGGCGCTTGCGGGTTTCCTCGGGTCGGCGGCGCCGGAATGGACGGATACGAAACCGGCGCAGGGGAGAGCGCTGGTCCATCTTGCCTGCCTCTGGCTGCCGGGCCGCATCATCGGTGTCTTGGGGGCTGATGCGTGGAGCCTGCTGGCCGGCTTTTTTGATATGGCTTTTCTGCTGGCGCTCTCTGCCCTCATCGGCAGGGCAATGCTGGCGCGGCGCACGGTGAAGCACCTGACATTTCTCATCTGGCTTCTTCTTTTCGCGGCGACGGAAGCGGGTGTGCGTTATGGCTGGTGGGCCGGCGATCTCGCATTCGCATCCCGCTGCCTGGAAGTGGCGCTGTGCATCTTCATCGTGCTGTTTTCGCTCTCGGCAGCCCGCATCAATGTGGTCGTCATCAATCTGGCGCTCGATCCAAGCGGAGAGACCACGCCTTACCGGCCGCATCCCGGCCGCCAGCACATGGCGGGCGCCATGGTGACGATTTATATGGCGGCGAGGCTCGCCTTTCCGCAAAGCGATGTCTGCGCCTGGCTAGCGCTTGCGGCCGGTGCGGCGTTTTTCGACCGGCTGGCCGAATGGTTCATCGGGCGTGCGGTCTTCAGGACCGAGGTGCTGCTGCTCGGCCTTGGCAACGCCTTTGCCGGCGCGGGATTTCTGGCGCTCGGGGCGACACGGCTCGGTTTTTCCGTCACGCCCGCCGCAGGGCTGCATCTCCTGTCTGTCGGGGCGCTTGGATGCGCTGTCATGGCGGTTTTCATCATCGCCGGGCTTCGGCACACGGGCCGCAATCTGGCGTCTCTGCCTTGGCAGGCCCATGCGGCGGCGGCCCTGATGGTGGCGGCCGGGCTGATCCGCATCCTGTCTGAGTTCGATTTCGCCGCGATCCTGTCACCCTATCATCATGGTCTCAGTGCAATGCTCTGGGCGGCGAGTTTCGGCATCTGGCTGCAGGGTTTTCTGCCCTTCATGCGCGCGCCGGGAATGGACGATACGGGAGCCTGCGGATGAGAGCGAGATTCCCGCAGCAGGCGCATTCAACCGTTTTTACGTCGACTGTTTATTTTTTCAGCAAAAGCACAATGCGAAATCAGTGACTTAGGTGAGTCGTCTTGATGAATGTTAGTTTTGATAAATAATCAATAAAATCAAGTGGTTGAATATTTCCGTCTTTTAGCCGATGATGACTCGAAACGAATAGGAAACGCGAATATGCCTAAAATAGTCGCGCCTCAACACACAGATGAAAAGCCTGGCCGGACGAGGGAACTTGTGACCTTCGCCGTTCTGGCCTTTGGAATTTGGCCCGTTCTGGCGGTCGGATTTGTCGGGGCTTATGGCTTTATCGTCTGGATGTTCCAGATCATTTACGGCCCTCCGGGGCCGCCCGGTCATTGAGGGCGCCATGATGATGGAAGCCTCCCTCAGCCGGCGCGATTTGCTGCGCGGCGGGCAAAAACATAGACCACGCATCTGTCCCCCCGGGGTCGCGTTGAGCGACCTCACCGCTTGTAGCGGTTGCGCAAAATGTGTCGAAGCCTGTCCCACCGGCATCATTGCCATGGTGGGCGGTTTGCCTTCGGTGGATTTTTCCGTCGGGGAATGCACCTTTTGCGGCAAATGCGCCGAAGCCTGTCCGGAACCGGTGTTTGCCGTCCCTGCTGCCCAACGCTTCGATCATGTCATGGCGATCGGTAAAGGCTGTCTCGCCTTCGGCAATATTGATTGCCAGGCCTGCCGCGATGCCTGCCCGACCGAGGCCATCCGGTTTCGCCCGCGCCGCGGCGGTCCCTTCGTGCCTGAACTTATCGAACAAGCCTGCACCGGCTGCGGGGCCTGCGTGTCCGTCTGCCCGGCCGGTGTGATCGAGATCAAGGAAACAGCCACGGAGATGCAATATGCTTGAAAATACAGGGCGGTATCATGTTTCAAGCGCCGTGGTGGCGGTGATGCCGCAGATGCGCGACGCCGTGCTCGCAACGCTTTTAACGCTCGATAATGTCGAGGTTCATGGCGAGGGCAACGGCAAGATCGTCATCGTCATCGATGGCACGAGCACCGGCATGCTGGGCGATACGCTCACTTATATTTCGACACTCGACGGTGTGATTGCCGCCAACATGGTTTTCGAACACGTCGATACAGAGGAGACAGGCGGCGATGAGCAGCGAACTGACGCGGCGTGATCTATTGAAGGCGCATGCCGCCGGCATTGCGGCGGCAACGGCGGGCATTGCGCTTCCGGCGGCCGCACAGCCGGTGCCGGGCGGCGTTTCCGCCTTGCAGATCAAATGGTCGAAGGCGCCCTGTCGTTTCTGCGGCACGGGCTGCGGCGTCATGGTCGGCGTCAAGGAAGGCAAGGTCGTCGCCACCCATGGCGACATGCAGGCGGAGGTCAATCGTGGCCTCAACTGCATCAAGGGCTATTTCCTGTCCAAGATCATGTATGGCAAGGACCGCCTGCAGACCCCGTTGCTGCGCAAGAAGAACGGCGTCTACGCCAAGGATGGCGAGTTCGAGCCGGTAAGCTGGGACGAGGCCTTCGACGTGATGGCCGCGCAGTGCAAGCGGGTGCTGAAGGAAAAGGGACCGACGGCGGTGGGCATGTTCGGTTCCGGCCAGTGGACGATCTTCGAGGGTTATGCCGCGACCAAGCTGATGCGCGCCGGCTTCCGCTCCAACAATCTCGATCCCAATGCCCGTCACTGCATGGCGTCTGCTGCCTATGCCTTCATGCGCACCTTCGGCATGGATGAGCCGATGGGCTGTTACGACGATTTCGAACATGCCGATGCCTTTGTGCTCTGGGGTTCGAACATGGCGGAAATGCACCCCATTTTGTGGACGCGTATCGCCGACCGGCGCCTGGGGTTCGACCATGTGAAGGTGGCGGTGCTTTCGACCTTCACCCATCGCAGCATGGACCTTGCCGATATCCCGATGGTCTTCAAGCCGGGTACGGATCTCGTCATCCTCAATTATATCGCCAACCACATTATCAAGACCGGACGCGTCAACGAGGATTTCGTGAAGAACCACACGAAATTCGTGCGCGGCGTCACCGATATCGGTTACGGCCTGCGGCCGGACAACCCGGTGGAGGTGAATGCCGCCAATTCCGCTGATCCGACCAAGACGGAAGCGATCGATTTCGAGACCTTCAAGGAGTTCGTCTCCGAATACACGCTGGAAAAAACCGCCGCCATGACCGGCGTGGAAGCCGGTTTTCTGGAAGAACTGGCCGAGCTTTATGCCGACCCGAAACGCAAGGTCATGTCGCTCTGGACCATGGGGTTCAACCAGCATGTTCGCGGCGTCTGGGCCAACCAGATGGTCTATAACATTCATCTGCTGACGGGAAAGATTTCCGAGCCGGGCAACAGCCCGTTCTCGCTCACCGGCCAGCCCTCGGCCTGCGGCACGGCGCGTGAGGTCGGAACCTTCGCCCATCGCCTGCCGGCCGACATGACGGTGACCAACCCCGAACACCGCAAACATGCGGAAGAAATCTGGCGCATCCCGCACGGCATTATCCCGGAAAAGCCGGGTTATCACGCCGTGCAGCAGGACCGCATGCTGCACGACGGCAAGCTGAATTTTTACTGGGTGCAGGTCAATAACAACGTACAGGCAGGTCCCAACACCAAGAACGAGACCTATCAGGGCTATCGAAATCCCGAAAACTTCATCGTGGTCTCGGATGCCTATCCGACCATCACGGCCATGAGCGCCGACCTCATTCTGCCCGCCGCCATGTGGGTGGAAAAGGAAGGGGCCTATGGCAATGCCGAGCGGCGCACCCATGTCTGGCACCAGCTGGTCGAGGCCTCGGGTGAGGCGCGTTCCGATCTCTGGCAGCTGGTGGAATTTTCCAAGCGCTTCACCACCGATGAAGTGTGGCCGGCGGAGATACTCGACGCCAATCCCGCCTATCGCGGCAAGACGCTTTATGAGGTTCTCTTCAAGGACAGCGATGTCGGCAAGTTCCCGCTGAGCGAGATCAACGCGGATTACCAGAACCAGGAATCCAAGGATTTCGGTTTCTATCTGCAGAAGGGCCTCTTCGAGGAATATGCCGCCTTCGGGCGCGGCCACGGCCATGATCTTGCGCCTTACGATGCCTATCACGAGGTGCGCGGCATGCGCTGGCCTGTGGTGGACGGCAAGGAAACGCTGTGGCGTTACCGCGAGGGTTACGACCCCTATGTCAAACCCGGCGAGGGCGTGAAATTCTACGGCAACAAGGACGGCAAGGCGGTCATCATCGCCGTGCCCTATGAGCCGCCGGCCGAATCCCCCGACGACGAATTCGATACCTGGCTGGTGACGGGCCGCGTGCTGGAGCACTGGCATTCCGGTTCCATGACCATGCGCGTGCCGGAACTCTACAAGGCTTTCCCCGGCGCCCGCTGTTTCATGAATGCCGATGATGCGCGCAAGCGCGGGCTCAATCAGGGAGCGGAAATCCGCATCGTCTCGCGCCGCGGCGAAATCCGCTCCCGCGTGGAAACGCGCGGACGCAACCGCATGCCGCCCGGTGTCATCTTCGTTCCCTGGTTCGATGCCAGCCAGCTCATCAACAAGGTGACGCTCGACGCAACCGATCCCATCTCCAAGCAGACGGATTTCAAGAAATGCGCAGTCAAGATAGAGCCAGTCGCATGATCAGGAAACACGGATGGATGGTCGCCACGCTTCTGGTGGTCGCGGTGGCGACGGGTGCCGCTGCGCAGATGGTGCCGGAATTGTCCGGCCCGCGCGGTGACGCCATGCGCACCGAGCCCGCCAAACCTCTGCCGAAATGGGTGATCGACGACTTCAGGCGCATGCGCGCCTATCCGGAACAGCCGCCGGTCATTCCCCATTCCATCGACGGCTACCAGCTTTCGGTCAATGCCAACCGTTGCCTGTCCTGTCATAAGCGCGAATTCACGCAGGATTCCGGCGCGCCGATGATCAGCGTGACGCATTACATGACGCGCGAAGGCCAGATGCTGGCGGATGTTTCGCCGCGCCGTTATTTCTGCACAGCCTGCCATGTGCCGCAGGCTGATACGCGACCGCTCGTGCCCAACACGTTTCAGGACATGAGCGAAATGGGCGTCAAACCGGCGGGTAGCGAATGATGATCGCCCGAGTGAAAAAACTTCTCGCCTGGCTCTGGGCTATTCTGACGACGCCGGCCGGTACGCTCAGCCTTGCCTTCCTGACGCTTGGCGGCTTCGTCGGCGGGGTGATATTCTGGGGCGCCTTCAACACCGCGCTTGAGATGACCAACAAGGAAGCCTTCTGCATTTCCTGTCATGAGATGCGCGCGAATGTTTATGAGGAACTGACGCGGACGGTGCATTTCTCCAACCGTTCCGGCGTGCGCGCCTCCTGTCCGGATTGCCATGTGCCGCATGAATGGACGGACAAGATCGCCCGCAAGATGCAGGCCTCCAAGGAGGTCTGGGGCAAGATTTTCGGCACCATCGATACGCGCAAGAAGTTCCTCGACAAGCGGCTGGAGCTTGCCCAGCACGAATGGTCGCGCCTGAAGGCCAATGACAGCCTGGAATGCCGCAACTGCCATTCTTCCGCCGCCATGGATTTTACCAAACAGACGCAGCGCGCCGCCGATATCCATTCCAGATATCTGCTGACGGGCAAGGCCACCTGCATCGATTGCCACAAGGGCATCGCCCATGAATTGCCGAATATGGAAGGCATCGACCCCGGCTGGAAAATGCCGCCGGCACTAGACGACCAACCGGGCCCGACGGCCTCTGCTGTGGACGACCTGAGGCGCGCGATGACGGATGTGCATCGGAACGTTTTCTGATCTGTCTGGCAAAACAAAACGCCGTGCAGCCTTCCGGATGCACGGCGTTTCCATTTATTAAACCGGACCGGGGGTTAGCCGCGGCCGGGTTTGCTTCAGCCATGCGTCAGCCGATCTTCACATTGTCGTCGCGCTTGATGGCGATGAGGGCCGAGCGTGGCAGCTTGCCTTCCCCATCCGGGAAGGGGGCGTCGGGGTGCTGGATGCCGACGAAGTGGGTGCGCTTGTCGCCGGACCAGGTCTGGCCGGTGACTTCGGAACCCTTCGGGGCAGTCAGGAAGCGCTCGATGCGGCCGGTGGCCGGGTCGCCCGCCAGCATCTGGTTGTTGCCCTGGCCGGCGAAGTTGCCTTCATTGCTATCCTCGCCGTCGGTCTGGATCCAGAGCAGACCAGTGCTATCGAACATCATGCCGTCAGGCGAGTTGAACATGTTGCCTTCGTTGATGTTCGAAGAACCCGCATAGGCGTCCTTGTGGACGGTGGGGTTGCCGGCCATGCAGAACAGGTCCCACTTGAACTTGCCGTCCGCATGGTCGTCATTTTCCGGATACCAGCGCACGATCTGGCCGTATTCGTTCTTCTCGCGCGGGTTGGCGGCATTGGTCGCCATGGCATCGCCGCCGGCATTGGCGCGCAGCTTGCCGTCCTTCATTTCGCCGCGGCGGCTGTTGTTGGTCAGCGCGCAATAGGCTTCGATGGCGACCGGGTTGATGGCGACCCATTCCGGGCGGTCCATCGTCGTTGCACCGACCTTGGAAGCGGCCTGTCGGGTGAAGACGCAGATTTCGTCGATCTTCATGCCCGTGGTTTCAGGGGTCAGGGCCAGCCACTCGCCGGCGCCGTCATCGGAGAACTTGGCGACGTAAAGCGTGCCTTCGTCAAGCAGCTTGGAGGTGTCGCCGCCCGGCACGTAGATGCCGTTGGAGACGAATTTATAGAGGAATTCGCCACGCTCGTCGTCACCCATGTAAACAACGACACGGCCGTCACGGGCAATCACCACGGCGGCGTTTTCATGCTTGATGCGGCCAAGCGCGGTGCGCTTGATCGGGGTGGACTTGGCGTCCGAAGGATCGATCTCGACCACATAACCGGCGCGGCGCGGTTCGTTGGGGTTCTTGGCGACGTCGAAACGCTCGTCAAACTTCTCATAGGCATAACGCGTCTCGGCCACGATGCCATAACGCTTGTAATCATCAGGCAGCTTGAAGGTGGCGTCGGTGGTGCCGAAATAGCCGTTGAAGTTCTCTTCGCAGGTGAGGTAGGTGCCCCACGGTGTGCGGCCGGCGCCGCAATTGTTGAAGGTCCCGAGACAGTCGATACCATCAGGGTCGGCGGCGGTCTTGACGAGATCGGAGCCTGCAGCCGGGCCGGAAAGCTTCATTGGTGTGTTGTGGTGGATACGGCGGTTGAAGGGGCTGTCGAGAACGATCTTCCAGCCGTCCTTGTCTTCCGCAACTTCCATGACGGTGACGCCCTGCATGTTCTGCAGGATCTTCACATCGTCGGCCGTCTTCGGGTTGCCTTTTTCAGCGTGCGGCAGGTTGGTTTCCGGGTTCACATATTCGTGGTTGACGGCGATCAGCTGATGGCTGCCGACCACGAAAAGTTCCATACCGTCGGTGTTTTCGCCGAAGACCTTGTCGGAATTTTCAACGCTGACGCCCTTGGCGGGGTCGAGATCGGGAACGTTGGAGAACAGCGGCTGGCCCCATTTCGCCAGCGGCTTCCAGTTATAGCCTTCCGGGACATGGATGGTGTGGTCGGTTGCGGCGGCAACCGGCTTGAACGGGAAACGGCCGGCGGCGGCTTCCTGCGCCTCCGCCGAAGTGCTGCTCAACAGGTTGCCGAGCGTGCCCATGGCGGCCGCGGCCGAACCGAAGGCCAGCACGCCGCCGAGAAAGCCGCGGCGGGAAATCGCGGTTTCAACCACGCGGTCGAAATCGGTTTCGGCCGGCGGCGGGTTCTGCAGTTCGTCCCACTCGTCCCAGGACAATTTGCTCGTATCGATGTCGGTCATAGTCTGTCTCCACCGTTCAATGTTTGGAATCATTCCAACAGGCTGCGTACCTTCCGAGTGTTTCACTCGGATGACGGGAAGACGGGTTTAAAATATGATCTTCTCAGTTATGAATCTACTATTTTTCCCTCAATGCGGGAGAAGGATGCGAGTGAGCAGCAGGCCTTCGAAGCGGCAGAAGCGGAAGGGAACCTCCGTTCCGCGGCGCCAGTCTTCGCCGAGGTCGGCCGTCAGGCGCAATGATGCGGAGCCGTTTGCGTCAAAGCCGGATAATTCGGCCGCCTCGAAAAAGAACAGCCGTTTCACTGTCGGATAAAGCGCCTTGAACAGGCTTTCCTTGGCCGAAAAAATCAACCCGGTCATGAAGGGATCGATATCGTTGCCGAGGTTGTGGCGCTCATTCGCGGTCAAGGCCTGCGGGGCGATATCGCGGGCCTCCTCTTCGGTCAGCAGCCTTTCGATATCGATGCCGATGCCGCGAAATCGCTGGGAAGAGCCGGCGAGCGCAATCGCCCGCCCATGGCTGTGGGAAATCGCACCGATGATGCCCTCGGGCCAGATCGGGGCGCGATCCTCACCCATACCGGGAAAGACGGCGTAGCCGGTGAGGCGGCGCGTGGCTTCCGCCGCGCATCTGCGGCCGGCGATGAATTCCGCCTTGCGTCTCTGCGCGGCGTTTAAAAGCTGCGGCGGCAAGGGAGGGACATCGCCGCCGCCGCCTTCTTCGGCGCTGTAACGAAGGGTGAGGCAATGGCAATCGCCGCTGTCGTCCGGCCAAGGCCAGATGGCCTCCGGTGGATCGCCGGAGACGGCTTCGCGATGAAACGCCGTTGCGACGGCCATATTCTTCACCTTCAATCCAACGGCGCGAATTTAAGCCGCAAGCGTGGCGCCGCCATCAACCACGATCTGCTGCATCGTCACATGCCCGGCCTGATCGGAGGCGAGAAACAGCACCGTATCGGCGATATCATCAGGCCTTGCGATCTTGCCGAGCGGAATGCCGAGCTTGAACTGCTCGGGCAGGCCGGCGACCAGCCGTTCCTTGCCGGCGGGATCGCTCAACATGCCGGCAAGCATCGGCGTATCGGTGGAGCCCGGTGAAACGACGTTGCAGCGCACGCCATAGGGTGCAAGCTCAAGGGCGGCGCAATGGCTGAGGCTGACCAGCGCCGCCTTGGAGGCGCAATAGGCCATCATGCCGATGCGCGGCACGACGGCGGCATTGGAGCCGACATTGACGATCGCACCGCGCCGCTGCCGTTTGAAGATGCTGCTCCATTGCCGCAGCATATAAAACGGTCCCGCTGCATTGACGTCCATGCAGGCTTTCCAGTCCGCAGGCGTCAGGCTTTCGCTGTCGCCGAGCCGCAAGATGCCGGCGGCGTTGACCAGGATATCGAGCCCGCCCCATTCGCTTTCGATTGCCTTGCAGGCCTTCTCCACCGCCCTCGCGTCGGTGATGTCGAGTGCGATCTGGCGGAAGGGCGCTTCCGTCGTTCTTGCCAGAAGGTCGAGGCCGATGACCTCGGCCCCTTCCTCGATGAAACGTTCGGCGATGCGGCGGCCGATGCCCTGGGCCGTGCCCGTCACCAGCACACGCCGCCCGGTAAATCTCTGTTGCGTCATCTTTTTCGTCCGCTCAGGCTGCGAGCCGCTTTTCTTCGATCAGCGCCCACCAGGCGGAAAGTGTGGGTACACGCGCAAGCTCGTCAAAACCGACGGTGACACCGCGTTCCTTCAGCTCGCCGGCAAGCTTCATCACCTGCAGCGAATCCAGCCCGTAGAAGATCAGGTTCTCGTCGGGGTCGATATCGCTTTCATCCTCCACCATTTGCAGGACGCGGGCTTTCAGCCATTCGCTGATATCGGTGGCTTCTCCCGCGCCGACAAGGCTTGCGGTGTCGATCACCACGCCGCAGCGTGTCGCCACATATTGCAGCGCCATGCGGTGTTCGGCTTCCGAGAAATCGGCAACGCCGTCACCGATCATGAAGGGCTGAATATCCTTCATGAAGGCTTCCACCGCCGTCATCATGCAGCCGATATGGGCGTAAACGCCACCGACGATGATCTGGTCGCGGCCCCAGCCCTTCATGCGCTCAGTAAGGTCGGAACGCTGGAAGGCGCTGTAGCGCCATTTGGTCAGCACCACGTCGTCAGGCGTCGGGGCGAGCTTATCCACGACCTTCTGCAGTTCGGGGTCGACGACGGTGAGGCCCGGTCCCCACATATCATTGAGGAGCGCACGGTCGCCAGGCGGCTGGTCATGCGGCTGGGCGGTATAGATAACAGGTACGCCGTTCTGAACCGCCCAAGCCTTCACCTTTGCGAGATTGTCGATGAGGGTGGTCATCAGCTTGCCTTCGGCCTCATAAAACCGCAGGAAATAACGCTGCATGTCGTGGATGAGGAGTACGGCGCGTTTCGCATCGGGCTGCCATTTTGTCTTGTTGGCCGGAAAGCTTGCGGCGACCGGCATCGGATAGTCGGAAATGCTGGGGATTGTCATGATGACCTCGGTGGTTTGCTGCGCCAGGGGCGCTTAATCTCGGGTTTCGGGACGCTCTTTTTGAGCGTCCCCCTTTGTTTGTGCCGCGTGTCAGGCGCTGATGGCGGCGGGTGTCACAAGCAGGTCGCGCAGACGTTTCTTGTCGATCTTGCCAACGGCGGTGAGCGGCATGGCCTCGATGAAACGGACGCGATCCGGCAACTTGTAATCGGCGACGCCGAGACCGGCGAGATGCTGGCGGATGGCCGGCGCCTTGAGCGCGGGATTGCGTGAAACGACGAAGACGCAGCTTTTCTCACCTAGAAGCTCGTCGTGCATCGCCACGAGTGCTGCATGGGTGACGTCCGGATGCCGCAGGATAAGGTTTTCGACCTCCTCCGAAGCGACCTTTTCGCCACCGCGATTGATCTGGTCCTTCACCCGGCCGACGACCCGGAGATAACCTTCGGGCGTGCGCTGCACGACATCGCCGGAATAATAGAACCCATCCCTGTCGAAGACCCGGGCGCTATGTTCGGGCGCGCGGTAATAGCCCCGGAACGTATAGGGGCCACGGGTCGCCAGCATGCCGGCTTCGCCCTCGGGCACGTCGTTGCCGTCCTCGTCGACGATGCGGATCTCGTCATCCGGGCTGATCGGCCTCCCTTGCGTGGTGAAAACGATATGGTCGGGATCACCGGCGCGGGTGTAGTTCACCAGCCCTTCCGCCATGCCGAATACCTGCTGCAGGTCGCAGCCCAGCACTTCTGGCACCTGGCGGGCCAGGGCTTCGGCAAAGCTTGCGCCGCCGACCTGCAGGAGCTTGAGGGATTTCAGCCGTTCACGATGGGCGGGTGCAGCCTGCAGCCACAGCGCCACGGCCGGCGGCACCAGCGGCACCATGTCGATCTCGTGTTTTTCGATGAGATCGAAGCAGGCAAGCGGCTCCGGATTGGCGGCCATGACCACGGTGCCGCCGGCGTGGAAAACGCCGAGCGCGCCGGGCGAGCTCATCGGGTAATTATGCGCCACCGGAATGGCGCAAAGGAAACGGGTCTCAGGCGAGAGTTCGCAAATCTCCGCGCTGGCCCGGGCGCTGTAATCATAGTCGTTGTGCGTCCTCGGGATCAGTTTCGGGGTTCCGGTGCTGCCGCCGGAAAGCTGGAACAACGCCACCTCGTCTGACGCCGAAGGGGCGTAGGCGGGCGGGTTTTCGGCGGAATTGGCAAGCATCCGCTCAAGGCTGCGCTGCGGATCCGCTTCGCCGAGCAGCAGGGTCACCGCAAGCTTCGGGGAGACTGCTTTCAGCGTCTCCACAAATGCGTCATCGGCGAAAAGCTCGTGGCTGCGCGAGGCAATCACCAGCTTCGGTGCAATCTGCTCCGCATAGGAGGTCATTTCCAGCCGGCGATGGCTGAAAAGTGCGTTGACGGGGGCTGCGCCGATTTTCATCAGCGCGAAAAAGACGAGATAAAACTCGGCGATGTTAGGCAATTGCACTAGCGCAGTGTCACCTTTGCCAACGCCCGCGACGGAGAGATGTCCGGCAAGATTGGAGGATTGCCGGTCGAGATCGGCATAGCTGAAGCGGCGGTCGCCGCAGATCAGCGCCGTCGCATCCGGCCGGCGCTCCACCTGTTCGGTGAGGATGCCGCTCAGCGGCCGGTCGGTCCAGTAGCCGCGTTCGCGGTATCGGCGAACGAAATCCTCGGGCCAGCGTTCAAATTCGATTGTCATGGTTCGTTCCTGGGAAAATTAGGCAGAAAGACCGCAGGCGTTCAGCATGGTCTTGAGTTTGGTCTGCACCTCGGCCCATTCGGATTCGGGCTCCGAGGCCTCCACGATGCCGGCGCCGGCGAAGAGCCGCACTGTTTCCCGCTGCACGGTGCCGCAACGGATGGTCACCACCCATTCGCCATTGCCTTCAGAATCCGTCCAGCCGACCATGCCGGTGAAGAGCCCGCGCTCGAAAGGCTCGACGAAGCGGATGAGGCGATGGGCGCGCTCGGTGGGGAAGCCGCAGACGGCCGGTGTGGGGTGCAGCAGGCAAGCAAGCTGCAGCGCATTGGTCTCGGGATCGGCAAGGCGGCCTTCGATACGCGTTGAAAGATGCCAGAGTGCAGCGGTGTTGATGAGGGAGGGTTTTTCAGGAACATCGAGTTCGACGCAGACCGGTGAAAGCAGCGAGCGGATATCCTCGATCACCAGGCTGTGCTCGTAATGGTCCTTTTCGGATGCCGAGAGCCGATCCGCATTGGCTTTGTCCGCCGCCGGATCAACCATGCGTTTTGCGGATCCCGCCAGCGGGTTCGAGATGATTTTCTCGCCCTGCTTGCGGATCAGGAGTTCCGGGCTGACGCCGATCAGGTCGCCGCCATCGGGAAGCGGAATGCGGAACTGGTAACCTTCGCGGTTCTGCTTGGCGAGGCTCGCCAGCAATCTTTCGACATCCACCTCGGAGGCGAAAGTCAGTTCGCGCATGACCGAAAGCACCGCCTTGCGGACTTCGGAATGACGGAAATTGACGATGGCATGCTCGACGGCACGCTTGAAACCGGTCTCGTCCGGCAGGCTGTTCTGACCGATAAGCGCCGGCATGGCCGAATCGGCGACGATCGGCGCGGCATCCCTTGAATTCCATTCATGGTTGTATGGAATATACAGGCATGAAGGTTCACTGACATCGAAGGGGATTGCGCCGATGGCGATGGGGTTCTGCTCGCCGTCCCGGCGCGCACGCTCGAAGGCGCCGGCCAGTGCCTGCTGCAGCGGGCTCGATATGTCTTCGCCGCCACGGGCGGGAATCGCGATCCTTTCGCGAATGCCCCTGGCGCGTAATTGCCCGCTGCCGGAAGTAAACAGAAATTCTCTATTAAATTCAGTAATTTCGTCGGATTCGACGTCATTCGTCCTGAGTGCTCCCGTTTTCATGGGATGCCTCCTGTGCGAGTGGTTGACGATGGCTTATACTTGAGTATGCTAATCATGTTTTGTCAACCGGTTCAAACTCACATGCTAAATTTAACCCCGATGCAGGTGGCCTATTGGGTCGGCCGCGAGGCGGATGGAATACTCGGGAAAGTTACGCCCCATCTTTACCTCGAATTCGAGGGGCAGGCGGTGGATGCGGAAAAACTGGCCGTTGCCGTCGAAAGTCTCTGCCGGCGTCATCCCATGCTGAGCCTCCGTATCGACGCGGAAGGGCGTCAGTCCGTCGATCCTGTCGGCCGGCCGCTCCGCCTTGATGTGGAGGACATGACCGCGCTTGATTCGGAGGCGCTTGCGCGCCGTCTTGAGACGAAACGCGAGAAGTGGAGCCATCGCGGGGCTGATCTTCGTGCTGCCGCACCGGCGGCGATTTCGCTCAGCCTGTTGCCGGAAGGGCGTTGCCGTCTGCATGTGGACACCGATATGCTGGCCATCGATCCGGCCAGCGTGCGGATCGTGATGGAAGACCTTGCCCGCTTCTACGAGACGGCGGCAGGCGTAGACAAAACACAGACGTTCGAATCAGTCCCCCCGTCGTTTTTCGACTGGGCGGAACGGCTTGCGTCCGATCCTGACTTGAGGGGCCGGCGCGAAAGGGACCGTTTATGGTGGCGGCAACGGCTTGCCGATGTTCCGGACGCTCCGCCGCTGCCGTTTCTGCCCGATGACCCCTCGCGCGCCGTTCACACGGACCGGCTCGCCACGCTGCTTTCAGCGGCTGAGCGCGGCAGTCTGGAGCGGACGGCGCGGCGCTGCTCCGTGACGCCATCGACCCTTCTGCTCGGCGTTTTCGCGGTGGCTCTGTCGCAGGCGGCGGGGGCGGAGAAATTCCGGCTTTCCGTGCCGGGTTTCTGGCGCGCGCCGTTGGTGGAAGGGGTCGATGAGATCGTCGGCGAATTTTCCAAAGTGCTCGTGCTCGGCGTGGAAATCAGGCCTGAAGAAAGCGTCGAGGCGCTGCTCGGCCGGCTGTTCGATGAAATGAACGGCCTTCTCGCGCACCAGTCCTATCCGGGCGTCAGCGTCATGCGCGATCTTTCCCGCCAGCGCGGTGATTTGCAGACCTCGCCGGTAGTCTTTACCGCCGGAGTCGATCTTCCGGGCGGAGAGCTGTTTTCGGAACGCGTCGGGCGGTTGTTCGGCCCGATGGTCCACACCGTCTCGCAGGGGCCGGGCGTCGCGCTGGATGCGCAGGTGGCGGCTGTGGATGGCGGCCTGCTGATCAACTGGGACGTGCGGCTCGATGCGCTGCCGGAGAGCTGGCTGCGCGCTTTGTTCGAAACCTACGTCGCTCTTCTCCGCCGGCTCGCGGAAAGCCCCGATCTTACTTCTGCAAGGGTGAAGCGATTGGTCGCACGGCAGCCGGAAGCGGCAGCCGAGGCAAAAGGAAAACCCATGGAACGTCCACTCTCACCCCTGCAACAGGCCTATCTGCTCGGGCGCGGCACCCATCTGCCGCTCAGCGGTGTGGCGATGCAGGAGTTCCGCGAATATCGCGGCAATATCGACCCGGAACTGTTGCAGTCGCGCCTTGCCGCAATGGTCGGGAGACATGAAAGCCTGCGTACCCGCATCGATGAGCGGCGTCTGGTGCAGATCGTCTCCGACGAGCCGAAGATCAATCTCGATCGTGTCGATCTTTCGGCCCTGTCTGTTCCGGAAGCCGAGGCAAGGATCGAGGCGGCGCAACGGGATTTTTCCCATGCACATTTCGATCTCGCAGCCTCGCCATGGCAGGTCACGATCTTCCATATGCCGGATACCGGGACGGCGGGGCATAAAGTTGTCGTCTTCCTGCGTTTCGACGCGCTTATCCTTGATGGGCGGGCCATTGCCAGCCTTGCGGCGGAACTCTTCGATGGCGTCCTGCCGCCAGAAACCGCCGCCACGATCGGAACGCCGAAGGAGGACATCGCGGCGGCCCGCGCCGGGGACGCTGCCTATTGGGCGGACAAGCTGAAAGATGCCGAGGTGCCCTCGCAACTGCCGTGGAAAGCACCGCTCGAAACCATTCCCGCATCGCGTTACAGCCGCCAGAGCCTGCTCGTCGAAAAGCAGCGCTTCATCGCCTTTTCGCGGATCGGCGCGAAAGAGCGGCTGTTCAAGAATTCGGCGCTGACGGCGGTGATCCTCGATGTGCTCTCACTCTGGCTCAATGAGGGCGCTCTTGTCGTCGGCATTCCCGTTGCGCCGCAGGTGGAAGGGGCCTTCGCCAACCGCTCGAGCTTCATCGCCGTCCAATGGGATGCAGCCAAGGGCAGCTTTGCGGAGCGGGCGGCAGGCCTGCAGACGGATGTGCTTGATGGGCTGAACCATCTGGCTTTTTCGGGCATCGATCTCAATCGCGTGCTTCTGAATGCCAATCCGGGCGGGCTTGCTTTGCCCGTCGTGATTACCAACGGCCTTACCTGGCCGACGCTCTCACCCGAATCGGAGATGCGATGGGTGGGTGGGCTTACGCAGACGCCGCAGGTGGCGATGGATTTCCGCTTTTCGCAGAATCCGCAGGGCGATCTTGTCCTCGATATAGACTATGCGGAGCAGGCGATCGATGCGGCGATGGTGGCGGATATTCTCGCAGCCATCGAGCGTGCGATTGCCGGGATCGCGGATAGCGGCGCTTTCTCCTTCAATAGACGCGATATTGTCGACCTGTCCCATTACAGGCTGAATGGTGACGAGCGCAGCTTCGTCTGCCCGCCATTTCTGGAGCGGATTGCCGGCCATCTTTTCGAGGGTGACCCAGCACGCACGGCACTTGTCAGCGGCAAACGGCGCATCGCTTATGGCGAACTCGGTCAGATGGTGGCAGGGGCGATGGCGGGCCTCAAGGCGCGCGGCATCGGCCGGGGCGATGTCGTGGCCGTATGCCTGCCGCGCAGTCCCGAACATACGGCCATCACGCTCGCCGCAGCATTTATGGGAGCGGTCTGGGCGCCGGTCGATGCCGGCTCGCCGGAAGATCGCCTGCGCTACCTGCTGACCAATTGCCGCCCGGCCGTCATCGTCGCCCGCAGCGTCCCGCAAGGTTTCGACGCTGTCGATCCGGCGGAGCTTCTGTCCGTGCCCGCACCGGCTGGTGCGCCAGTTACCATGGCTGACGTAGCAGCACTCTCCGGAAGCGAGGAGCCTGCCTATTATCTCTACACGTCGGGCACGACAGGCAAACCGAAATGCGTCGTGCTTTCCAACCGCGCCACGGCCAATGTCATCGGCAGCACGCTTGCGGAATGGGCGGTGACGGAGGGTGACGTGTTCATGTCAGTCACCCCGCTGCATCACGACATGTCCGTCTTCGATGTTTTCGGCGCGCTTGTCGCCGGGGCGACGCTGGTGCTGCCGGAACCCGGCGAGGAAAAGGATGCGGTGCGCTGGAATGAGTTGGTGGCTGAACATGGCGTCACGCTCTGGTGCTCGGTGCCGGCCATCCTCGAAATGCTTCTCTCCTGCCGCCGTGGTGACCAGCTCTCTTCGCTCCGGCTCGTGGCGCAGGGCGGCGATTACATCAAGCCCGTGATTATCGAAGAGCTTCGCAGGCTGAAGTCCGATCTGCGGCTGATATCGCTCGGCGGGCCGACGGAAACGACGATCTGGAGCATCTGGCACGAGATCGTTGCGGAAGATATCGCGGCCGTGCCCTATGGCCACCCGCTGCCCGCCAATCGATATTTCGTCCTTAACGATCAGGGCGAGCATTGCCCGGCCGGTGTCGTTGGCCGCATCCACACGGCGGGCGTGAATGTGGCGATCGGCTATCTCGAAGATGGCGCGATTACCCAGACGGATTTCGTGACGGTCAACGATCCCGAGGGAAAGCCGGTGCGCGCCTTCCGCACCGGAGACCGTGGCCGCTACCGGCCGGATGGCAAGATCATGTTTGCAAGCCGCGTCAATGGCTACGTCAAGGTGCGCGGCGTGCGCGTTTCGCTGCCGGATGTGGAAAACGAGCTGATCCGCCATCCTTCCATCCAGCGCGTTCTGGTGGTGGATTACGGTGTCGAGCAAAAGGGCGAGGCGGCCATCGGTGTGCTCTACGTCGTTTCGTCCGGCCTCGAGCTCTCCACCGCCGATCTGCGCAATTTTGCCCGGGGCCATCTGCCGGAATCGCATGTGCCCGGCCGGTTTCTCAAGGTCGACGATCTGCCGCTCTCGGCCAATGGCAAGCCGGATCGCCGTCGCGCCCGCGAATTGCTGACCGGCGCGACGGGTGGTGTGGAACCGGCAAAAATCTCCGCCCCTGTGGCTCCCGCCGCCGATCAGGGCGACCGCCGGGTGCTGGATATCTATCTTGGCGTGCTGGGTAAAAAACCGGCGAATGTGGATGCGAACAGCGACCTGCTGGCGCTCGGTCTTTTGCCTTCGCATCTGAAGATCGTTTCGGCTGAAATCCGCACTGCCTTCGGCGTGGAACTGACGCCGCAGCAGCTTCTGCGGTGCCGCAATGCCAGACAGGTGACCTCGCTTTTGGCCGCCCGGGCGGCGTGAACCCAAATCATTTCGGGCGGGATTTCGCGCCCGATAACAGGAATTGTTCAAGGAAAAACAGATGGCGCATATCGATCCTGCCGGCGACTGGCTTCCACTGACGCAGCCGCAACTCGATTTCTGGGAGGAGTTTTCCTTCCATCCCGACGAGCCGGTTTCCACCGTCGCCCATTACATCGATCTTTCCGGTGCGGTGAACGAAAGCGCGCTCCTTCAGGCAATTACACGCACCGTGCGCGAGTCCGAAGTCCTGTCGATCCGTTTTCGTATCGGCGACGATGGCGAGACACCGCAGCAATGCTGCGATCCAAGCCATGCCCCGGTGGTGGAACTAATCGACCTGCGCACCAGTCCCGCTCCCCTGGAAGAGGCGCTGCGGCGCATGAACGCGGATGTGGAAGCAAGGCTCGATCTCAGAACCGACAGGCTCTCTGCGCAGCTGCTCTATCGCATCGCGGATGACCGCTATCTCTGGTACATCCGCGCCCATCATATCGTCGTGGATGGTTATGGCCTGACGCTGGTCGAGCAGCGCTGCGGACAGCTTTACGGGCACTATTGCGGCAAGGGCGAAGCGGGTCCGGATTTCCACCCCTTCGGTGATTTCCTTGCCGAAGAGGATGCCTATAAGCAAAGCCAGCGTTTCGAGAAGGACCGTGATTTCTGGGCGGCCTATCTCGCCGCACCCGCCGATCTGCCGGTGCTGGACAAGGATTGCGAGGACTATGGCGGCGGCGGCCTGCATGCCGATGCGGCCTTGCCGCAGGGGTTCAGCACGCGGTTGCAGCAGGTGGCGGGTGCAATGGAGATCGGCTGGCCGGATCTTCTGGTGCTGCTCTCAGGCCTTTATCTCCACCGTGTCCTGCCGCGTCCGGATCGCAATGTGCTGACCTTGTGGCTGCCTTTCATGAGCCGCTGGGGCAGCGTCGGCGCGCATATGCCGGCGATGCTTGTCAATATCCTCCCCTTCCATCTCACCATCGAGTCGGGCGAAAGCCTCGGTGCATTTCTGAGGCGCAACGCCACCAATCTGCGCAAGCAGCGTCTGCATGGCCGCTACCGCATCGAGCAGATCGCCGCCGATCGGGAAATCCCTAAGGGCCGGCGCTTCTTCTTCTCGCCGCTCATCAATGTCCTTCCCTTCAGCGCACCGGTCTTTGCCGGGCTCGTCGTTATCAGGCACATTCTTGCCAATGGTCCCGGCGACGGGTTCAATCTTACCTTCCGCGGCGAAGATGACGGCAGCGAACTGAACCTGCATATCGATGCGGATTCGGCGCTGACGCAAGAGGAGGATTTCGCCCGCTACCGTGAGGAACTGCCATTGTTCCTCGATGCCATGCTGCGCGAGGAGGCGCTGACGCTTGCGGCGGCGGAGGCGTCCACGGCATTCCGTCTGGCGGTCTGAGGGGGGACTGTGGGCGGATGCCAGGCCGGCTTCGGGGTGTGAGGCTGGACATGCGTTATCGATAATGACGAAAAATCCGTGTTCCGTCATGCCGGACTAGATCCGGCATCCAGCCACGGCGCGTCTGCGCCGTGAAAGGACTTTTTGGCGATCAGGACTTGATCGCACTGGACCCCGGACCACGCCCGGGGTAACGGCGTGCGGATGCAGGGTGCGCGCCAATACATTCTCAGCAGCACTCATAGGTAAAAATAACCCGGCTCCGCCAGGCGAAGCCGGATTTTCCTTGCCCAAGTCCGGTTCAGGCGAGTGTCGTCAGCACGCGGCTCGAAGCGCCGGCTTCGGCAAAACGGCTGAAGACACCGCTGGTGGTGTTGCGCAGCCGCTCGACATCGTCAGGGCCGTAACGATCGGAGCGATAGCTCATCAGCACGCGAATGGAGCGCTCGCCGCCTATCGTCTCTTCCATCACCTCGAATTGCAGTCCCAGCATGGATTCGTGCTTGTCAGGGTCGATCTGGCGGAACTCCACCGGCTTGCCATCCGGCCCGGCGAGGGTGCCGTTCAGCTTGTTCTTGGCGTGGATCTGGATGAAGACCTCGAACAGATGATCACGGCCCGGCGTCATGCCCAGCGCTTCCTCGACGAGATCGATCGGGATTTCGCTGTGTTCCAGCGAACCGTTGATGGTGTTCTTCACCGAAGAAATCAGTTCGCCGATGGTCATGGTCTCGCCGAAACGCACACGATGGGCGACGACAGTGGTGAAATAACCGATCGTATCGAAATAACCGCTGTCCGTGCGGCCCGAAGCCGAGGTGCCGACCACAAGATCGCTCAACCCGCCGAGATGGCGCAGCGATGCGGCAATTGCGGCATAGACCACGTTGAACAGCGAGGCGCTGTTCTGCCTGGCAATGGCGTAAAGCCCGTCGCTGACATGTTTTTCCAGCTTGAACTCGATCCAGCCGCCTGCCGGGGCTTCATCCTGCGACGCCTCGTGCGGCGTGCCATCCTGTCCGTTGAGGGTAAGGCCTTTCGGCGCATCCCGCAGCATGTCCGTCCAGTAGGCAAGATGGCCGGCATTCACACCTGACGCGACCTGTTTTCTCGCAAATTCATGGAAGGGCGCCGGCCTGGTCGCAAAGACCGGGGCCTTGCCCGCAGCCCTTGCCCTGTAGGCCTCGGTCAGCTCGTCCATCATCAGGTTCACCGACCATTCGTCCAGCACGATGTGATGGAAGAGGAAGGAAAGCACCTGGCGGCCGGTCTGCGCATCCCGCAGGAAGCGTAGGCGCATCGGCAGTTCACGCGCAAGATCGAATCGCCAGCCGGCCTCCGCGTGCCGGTCGACACCTTGGCTTTCCTCGCTGGTCCAGAACCATTTGTAACCGGGCAGATCATGCATCGGCACGATCTTCTGCAGAACCGTATCGTTTTCGACGTAGAAATGGGTCCGCAGGCCGGGATGGCGCTCGATGATATCGAGGAAGGCACATTCGAAGGCATTCTCATCCACGGGATCGCGGAAATCGAGCGCGAAGGGAATGTTGAAGATTTCGCCGAAACCGAAGGCGGCATAGGCCTTCCAGAGCGACATCTGCGCCAGCGAGAGCGGCGCAGTCAGAGAGCCGTTCGCCGTAGCCTCGGCCTGCGCAGGTGCGGCGGTTTCAAGCCGGGTCGCCTGTTTTGCGAGCGAGGCGGCGGTCGGGTAGCTGAAGAGATCGTTGAAGCGCAGCTCGATGCCGTGATTGGCGAGAAGACGCCCGATGATACGGGTGGCGATCAGCGAATGGCCGCCGAAATCGAAGAAATCGTCATCCGGTCCCATGTCGGGCGAGACGAGCGCTTCACGGAATTCGGTAAGGATTGTCGCGGCGGTGTCGTCGTTCTGACCGGAAGCGGCGGGCGAAAGGGCTGCCTGTTCCGATGCTGCCGCGGCGTTTTGAGGGACGATGCCGGAAAAATCCGCGCCGCCTTCAAGATGGCTGACGAAGCGCTCCAGCAGGAAGGCCGTCGCATGTGGCGATGTCTCCTTGCCACCCGTCAGTTCTAGGCGGATATCGCCAGTTGAGGTCGGACCGGTAGCAAGGGTCAGGCCGAGACCGGATTGCAGGGAGGGCAGGGGCAGGTGCTCAAACTGGAGGCCATGCTCCGATATGGCCTGAACGGGTGTCGCAAGCGCCTGCAGCGTGAAGGTGGCCGTTCCACCTTCATTGTCGTTTCGCTGTTCCAGCCCCGCCAGCACGGCCTTTTCAGCCTGTTCGGGCGATTGGCCGCGGGAGATCGCTACCCGTGCTGCGGCTTCAGCTGAAATCGGCATGGCAACGCCGGGCTGCAGGCGCAGGGTTACGGTCTCTGGACCACCGTTTTTTGTGAGGAAAAGGGCGAAACGCGAGCCGGCGCGGGCGAGAAGCGCATTCCCCGCCGTGGAACTGTTGAGGCCGAGCAGGGGTGCGGGAAGATCGACACCGTGGCTGTGGCTCGCCGGCCTGTCGATCCCGTTTTGCCGCAGCGCCACGACGGTCGAGCCGGAGGCCGGCCGTTGCAGCCAGCTGAGCGGAAGTGGGTCGACGCTGCCGTTTTCGACCGCGCGCGGCGAAAGCGGCTTTGGCGTCTCACCGGCATAGGCCGCCGTGATACCTTCCAGCAGGATCTGTGGCGAGAGGACTTCGCGGAGCAAGCCGTGGACCAGAAATGCCAGCAGGATTTCTCCTTCGCTCAAAAGCACGACGGCCTGAAACGGCGGGTCGGTTTCGGCATCGAAGGGTCTTGCCTGGAGGGCGTGCAGCAAGGTGAGGGCCTCGTCTGCCGAGGGAACATGCAGCAATTGCACGATGGATGCGGACGGGGCTTCGATGCTCTTGGCAAGAGTGCCGTCCTCGCCGAAGGCAAAGCGCGCACGCAGCTCGGGCCAGACCTCGCAAACCGTCTTCAGCGCCGAGGTCAGGCGCAGCAGATCGCATTCTTCACCGATGCGATAGGCGAGAAGCTGCCGGAAGACCTGATCAGGATCCTGAAACTGCTCGAACCAGACCCGTTCTTCGTATTGGCTCGGCGGGGCTGCGTTTCCCTTGTCGAAGGTTTCTTCGATGCGACGTGCGAGCACACGTGTATTGTCTGCTGCCATGGTCCTCTCCTTGGAAATATTCGGCGGCCGCCCTGGGAAAGCGGCTGATCTTTCTCGCGGGATCAATGTCCCGCGCGCGACCGTTCGATGAGCGCCTGCCAGGCGGCAAGCGTGGGCTGCCGGGCCAGATCGTCATAATCGAGCCGCGTCCCGGCAAGCTGTGAAAGCGGCGGCATCAGGCGCATGAGGGCAAGCGAATGAAGCCCGCGGCCGAACAGGTTGTCCCCCGGTTCGATATCGCGCACCTCATCATCCAGAACCCTGGCGAGAAGGGCCTTGAGTTCCGTCATCATCGTTTTCGCTTCCAGCATGGCACCCGCCGCGATTACCGGTTCATTCATCGAAATGATCGTGAACGCCGCTGGCGCCGCGACGCCAGTAACCGGAAGCGCGAGTCCATTTGGGGTTGGCGCCGAACTCCTCGACCAGAAGGGCGCGAACCTCCTTTGCGGTCCTCGATTCGCAGGCGACCCAGCTGAAGAAGTCGCCCTTCGGCAGCTCCAGCTTGCGCAGCGCGCCCGCCAATGCATCGTGATCGGTTCCGTTTTCCGTCTTTTGCGTTACCCAGACAATCGAGGCGTCCGCCTTCGTCGTAAGTTCCAGCCGATCCGCATCCGTCTCGACCTCGATCAGCGCCACGACACGGGTACCCTCGGGCATTTCCTCCAGCCGCCGCGCCAGCGCGGGAAGGCCGGTATCGTCGGTAATCAGCAGATGCCAGTCATAGGTGAAGGGAACGGTGAAGGAGCCGCGTGGACCGGCGATCCATGCCTTGTCACCCACCTTTGCGGCTTTCGCCCAGTTGCTGGCGGGGCCGTCATGATGGGTGGCGAAATCGATGGCGAGTTCGCCTTTTTCGGCATCGAAGCTGCGCGGCGTGTAGTCGCGCGCCAGCGGGCGCGGCGCGCCTTCCGGGAATTCAATGCCGTTCGGGCCGATCACCGGCAGGCTCGGTTCGGTTTCGCCGGGCTGGGGGAAGAACATCTTGACGTGGTCGTCAAAACCGAGGCTCGCAAAGCCCTCCAGTTCCGGTCCGGTCAGGACGATGCGGACCATGGACCGGCTGAGCTTTTCGACGCGCGCGACATTGAGCGCGCGCAGCGCGACGGCGTGGCGATGGCGTTTGGGAGTGCGATCCGGTGTTGCGGAACCTATCGTTTCTGGCATGCTCATGCTGTTGTCTTTCCTGGGATATTGCCGATGGGGTCGGCGGTGTCGCAGTCCCGGATCGGCGGGCCGGACAATCGCGCGTCGGGATTTTTCCGGCACGCGATCCGGCGTCGTTGCGTCAAGATGCGCGAACCATAACAGGCGGTTTCCGCTGTCGCAATATAACTTTCTTCAAAAACTCAAGTTTATATCGCTGCGGATTCAAACTGCATTGCCGCCGACTGATCAGCGGCGACCGGCCCAGCTTTCGACCTCGTCCAACGTGTGCAAGGCGCTCGGAATGGAAGGCGTCGTGACCCTGGTGGAATCGAGGAAGACGATCCTTTTCTCGCGCGCCGGTTTTACGAAACGCTCCCAGCCGGGAATGATCTTTTCAAGTGCAGCGCGCGTTCCTGCCTCGCCGCGGACGGGGCTGGTATAGCTGTTCATCACGACAAGCAGATCGGGATTGAGCTTGCCGAAGGCATCGGCGCTGAGCGGCATCACCAGGGTCGAGCCCATTCCGCCCGAAGAGGCGGCGCTGTCGATTTTCAGCCGGGCATATCCCAGATCCTCCAGCGCCTGCACCGCGCCGGACATGTCGCCCACCGCATTGATCTGGTCGGTCAGCAGGATCGCCAGATAGGTCTTGCCTTTCGCCTCTTCGCCCAGCGCCTTTTTGACCGCGGCAAGCCTGGTGTCATAGGTCTTATGGCGCTCGGCGTAGACGTCGCTTCGCCCGACCAGAGCGGCAAGATCCTCCTCCACGCTGAAGCCATAGGCTTTGCCGGCGCTTGCCTTTTGCAGATAGACGGGTGCGACGGTGGAAAGCTGCGCGGCCTTGCCACTGTCCATTTCGGTGGCAACGATCAGGTCCGGTTGCAGCGCCCGCAGCTTTTCAAGGTCGATCTGGCCGACGGCGCCGAAACCTTTCGGTTTTGCGTGGCCTTCACCCAGAACCGTATCGATGAAATCGACGGCGGTTGCGAATTTGCCGTCGCTGTTGCGGCCATAGGCGCCGACCACATTGGCGCCGAGATCCATCAGCGGCACTCCCAAGAGCGGCTCGTGCATGACGACGATGCGTCGCGGCTTTTCCGGAACGGAGACGCTGCGGCCGGCGGCATCGGTTACACTGCGCTCGGCGGCGAGGCTTGTTCCGGCGGCCAGAATGGCGGCGATGAGGATGGCAATTCGCATGGCATTCCCTTTATTCGATATCTTCAGTGGCTGTTGGTTCTGCGCAGCGCCTGCAGGCGCAGCGTGAGGATGAAAAGCGGCACGCCGATCAGCGTCAGCGCAAGGCCGATCGGCATCGGCGTATCGGCCACCAGCCCGCGCGACAGCGTATCGGCGGTTACCACCAGAATACCGCCGGTGAGACCCGAGAGGAAAAGTCTGGCGCGGCCGACTGCCGGCGAAACGAAGGTGGCGAGATGTGGGGCGATGACGCCGAGAAAAGTCAAAGGACCGACAGCCGTGACGGAAGCGGCGCTGAGGATCACCGCAAAAACAATGACGAGCGGGCGCGAATGCCTGACCGTTTCGCCAAGCGCCATGGCCATTTCATTGCCGAGATCGAAAACGGCGAGCGCCCGGCCGATGAGAAAAATACCCAAAAGACTTGCACCGAAGAGGGGCGCGAAAACGAGGATGGTCGGCCAGCTTGCCTGAAACAGCGAACCCGCCATCCAGTCCGCCAGGGCCAGCGAGGTTTCGGCCGGCGTATAGAGCAGAAGCACCGATGAGACGGAGGAAAGCGCTGATTCGATTGCGATCCCCATCAGCAATATGGCTAGACCGCTCGAGCGTTCGCGCCCGACGAGCGCGATGAGAAGAAAGGCCACGGCAAGACCGCCGCCGATAGCCGCAAGCGCCACCAGGGTCTTGGCGGCGGCCGGCACCAGCACCAGAAGCAGCATGATGGTGGTCATTGACCCCTGGCTCAGTCCGAAGAGCCCGGGATCGGCCAGCGGATTGCGGGCGACGGATTGCAGCATCGCGCCTGCCAGCGCCACGCTCCAGCCGGCCATGAAACCGAGCAGGATGCGCGGCAGCCGCACCGTCCACAGCGCATAGGCCTGATCGTCGCTGAGATGCCCGCCGGCGAGGCCGCGGAGTAGATCGATGAGGCCGGTTTCGGTATTGCCGAGGCTGGCGGACAGGGCGGCGAGCACCAGCACCAGCGCAATCAAGACAAGGCCGGCTTTCAGATTGCCGATGCCGATCTGCAGGCCGCTTGGCAGCCGCAGCACCGCTTTGCCGTCGGTGGCGAAATGCCGCTTCATGAAAGCCCCCTTGCCGAGGGCGAAAGATAGAAGCGTTTGACGATGACGATGAAAACGAGGCCTCCAAGCAGGTCCATGAACAGCCCGGTATTGACCACATAGGGCGCAAACAGGGTTTGCGCGCCAAGATCGGCCAGCACGCAGAGGCCTGCCCCGACAAGGGCGGACGCCGGCAAGGCGAGCGTGAAATTCACACCCACCAGCGGCCTGATCATATGCGGCACGATGAGGCCGACGAAACCGATCGGGCCGCAGATCGCCACCGCCGAGCCTGAGGCCAGCATGGTGGCAAAAAGCGCGATCCGGGAAATGCGCGTGACATTCACACCGGCGGAAGCGGCCTTTTCCGCGCCCAGCAGAACAAGCGTCAGCGGCCGGGCGACCGCCCACAATATCACCAGCGCAATGGCGCCGATCCACCAGAAATCGAACAGGCGCTCGGCATAGACGTGGTTGATATTGCCACCCACCCAGCTCAGGAATTCGGCGCGCCGCGTGGGGTTGGAGAGAAGCAGGGCATTCGTCACGCCGATCAGCAGCATCGAAACCAGCGCGCCGGAAAGGATGAGCGACAGGCCGCGCGGATCGTTTGATCGTCCGGCGAGGCGCGCGACGAAAAAGCAGGCGGCAAAGCCGAAACCGGCGCCCGCGAGCGCCACAAGCCCCTGCACCTCGGGAGAGAAATCGAACACCAGTGCGCCGGCGATCACAAAAAGCGTCGCCCCGGCATTCAGCCCCAGCGTGGAGGGCGAGGCGAGGGGATTGCGGACAAGCCCCTGCAGCACGCAGCCGCTGACGGCGGTGGTGGCGCCCACATAAATCGCAATCAGCGACCGCGGGATTTGCTGATAGAGAAGCACCGACTGCTGATAGGTATCGGCCTCGCCACGCCAGAGCGTCGCCGCGATTTCGGCAAGCGGCATCTCGGCAGCCATCACCACCAGATTGAAGATGAGGATGGCGGCCAGCAGCAGCGCGGCGGCAAAAATCAGCGTTATTTTAGAGGTCATGCCGGAATGGCCTGTTCCTGCCGCTCCAGCCGGGGCACGCAGATGAGCCGTCCCTGACGGGAGAAGATATCGGCTTCGAGATCGAAGACCTCGGCGACATTGGCTGATGTGACCGTACTCGTCACCGGCCCGGACGCCAGAACCCGCCCGGCCTTCAGCATGATGACATCATCGGCGAAAGTGGCGGCGAGGTTGAGATCGTGCAGCACGACGATAACCGTCTTGCCGTGCCTGTCGCTCAGTTCGCGCACGAGGCCGAGAACGGCATATTGGTACTTCATGTCGAGATGGTTGACCGGCTCGTCCATCAGGATCACGTCCGTGTCCTGCGCCAGCACCATGGCGATGAAGGCGCGCTGGCGCTGGCCGCCGGACAGCGTGTTGACCTGTGCTTTCGCCTTGTCTTCCAGCCCGACGGTCTTCAGCGCCTCGGCAAAAAGCGCCCGGTCGCGTTCGGTCGGGCCGCCTGCAAGACCGTAACGGGCGTAACCGGCAAGCTCGATCAGCTCGCCAAGCGTCATATAGTCAGGGCAATGGCATTCCTGCGGCAGATAGGCGATGCGGCGGGCGAGGTCCCGGCGTCCGATCTCGCCGATCAAACGCTCGCCCAGGCTTATCCTGCCTGATGACAAAGGCAGGAAACCCATGATGGTCTTCAACAGCGTCGACTTGCCGCAGCCATTGGGGCCGACCAGCGCGGTAACGCGACCGGCTCGGAAGCGGGCGGACAGTCCTCTCAAGACGGGAACATGGCCATAACTGGCGTGAAGGTCCGTGGCGTCAAGCACCGGATACAACTCCTGTTATTCATGCGGCCATGCGTCGAGACGCCGCACGGCCGTTATAACTATTTGAATTTAAACATCGAACTAGCAGAAAACGTGTTTCTTTCCGGCAAGGGCGATGGTGTGGTCTTGAAGCGACACTAAACTATAGTAAAACTCTCCACAAATCGAAATTTGCCGATTCAGGGCGTGAATTTCTTACCGGTTATTTCAGTCGAGGTGCATCATGTCAGTCGCGACCAAGCTTCATGTCGGCATGTCGCTGGCCCCAACCTGGCTCAGCGGCGAGGCGTGGCGGCGTGCCGACAGCGGTATAAACGGGGTGTTTTCCAGCGATTATTTCGTCGATCTGGCGCAGCGTGCGGAGGCCGCGCATGTGGATTTCGTGTTTAGGCCGGATACGCTTTTCCTGCGCACCGAGGGGCTGGAAACCGGCGGCGGATTTGCCAGCATGGACCCAACCATGCTTCTTTCCGCCATCGCCCGGGAAACCAGCCATGTCGGCCTGTTATCCACCGTATCGACCACGTTTCTGCCGCCCTATGTGGTCGCCCGCCAGATACAGTCGCTGAACTGGCTGAGCAGCGGCAGGGCGGGGTGGAACATCGTTACGGCGCTGGAGGGGCACGAAAATTTCGGCCTGAGAGAGATGCCTTCACCGCAGGAGCGCTATGAGCGCGCCGCCGAATTCACGCAGGTCGTACAGCAGCTCTGGGCGAGTTTTCCAAACGAAGCTCTTAAACTCGACAGGGAAAGCGGGCGGTTCGCCGATTCCTCGCTGGTGCATCCGGTCGCGCATGAGGGCAGGCATTTCAGTGTCAAAGGCCCGCTCAACCTGCCGGCCCATGCCAGCCGTATTCCGCTGGTGCAGGCGGGCGCTTCGCCCGAAGGCCGTGATTTCGCCTCGTCGGTGGCGGACGCCGTCTTTGCCTCAACGCCGGATATGCAGGCTGCCATCGAGCTCCGGGCGGATTTGCGGCGGCGTGCTGAGGGCCATGGCCGCAACCCCGACGGTGTGAAGCTGATGCCGGGCCTCAGCCTTTATCTGGCGGATAGCGGCAAGGAGGCGCTGGAGCTCTTTGCGGAAACCCATGCCCGCGCCAACCGCGGCCGCGCCGTTGCCTCCATCCGCGATATGACCGGCCTCGATCTTTCGGACTGGCAATTGCAGCGGGTCGTGACTGCATCTGACCTGCCGCCGCCACCGGAGACACCGAGAAGCCGTACCCACGCAAATCTGCTGCGCCGGCTGATCGAACGGGAGACGCTGAGCGTCGCCGATTTGCTGCGACGGCCAGAGGTGATGGGTTCCGGCCATTGGCAGATCATCGGCACGGTTGACGATGCTTTCGAGACCATCCGCGAATGGGCGGCGGCCGGCGCCTGTGACGGTTTTGTCGCGGTGCCCGGCGGTTCGGTGGCATCCATGCGGCTGGTGCTGGAGCGGTTGCTGCCGAAACTCGCCGATGCCGGGCTGTTCCGCACGGCCTATTCCGGCTGCACCTTCGCGGAACATCTGGCCGAATAGGCTTATGCGCCGCCGGATTCGGCCGTCGCCTGTCTGGCCGCCTCGATCAGTCGGGAAAAATGCTGTTCGGCCTCGGCGTTGGCCACGAAGGATACGGTGGTGACGACGCAACAGAGTTCGCCCTGGGCGTCAAAGACCGGCGCGGCCTTGCCCGTCAGGGCGGAGAACAGATGTTCATTGAGTTCCGCACCACCCACCTCGCGAATGGTTTCCAGAACTCTGGCATCCGGGCGGGAGCCACGAAAGGCCGCCGGTTGCAGCTTGCGCACCGCGGCTATCCTCTCCGGCGGCAGGTAAGACTGGAAGACCAGCCCGCAGGCGCTGTTATCCAGCGGCAGAACATCGCCGAGCGCCACGGTGCTGATGGAAAAACTGGCGCTTCTTGCCCATCGCACCACGGTCGGGCCGCGTTCGGTCCAGATCGCCACGCCGCAACTGGCGCCGATTTGGGCGGCGAGCGCTTTCATCTGGCGACCGGCGGTTTCGACCGGATTGATTCGCCGGAGCGCACTGATGCCGATCCCCAGCGCCGCCGGTCCAAGATCGTAACTGCCGCTTGCGGGGTCCTGCGTCACCAGTCCCTCCCGCACCAGGCTCTGCATATAACGATGGGCGGTGGAACGGCCGGTGCCGGCGCGTTTGGCCAGTTCGCTAAGCGCAAGCGCCGTATCCGATCTGGCGAGAAGGTTGAGAAAACGCGCCGCGATCGATACGGATTGAATAAGCGCCGAGCGCTTTTCGCCCTCGTTTTCGGGCGCTTCGTCCGCTTCGTCATCCATGGCGTTCAAGCTTGTTCCCCCGTGTATCGAGAAATGCCTAACGCATCCGGGTGAAAATCGGAATCGATTTCTGCGGACTTTTCAGTGGCTTTCATTCGCAACGCCGTGATTGCCGACGAGGCGCTGATTAAACTTTGTTGTAAATATGGCACATCCCGTTACGGAAGCCTTTTTGTCCGCAATACAGAACGCATTCTCTATTGCGAAACGGATAACGCTTCCGTTACTTGAATATGACTTTAATACTCATGTTTTTTAGGGGTGTGTGATGGGGTTTAGCTCTAGCGGTCGTTTGATGAGCGGGGTCAGCGCTCTGACGCTGGCGACGATGTTTGTGACGCCGGTTCTCGGTCAGGATCAGCAGGCTGAGGCGGCGGGCACGACCGTGTTGAAACCGATCGTCGTGACCGGTGAAAAAGTGGCGCGCGACATGAAGAACACGGCTTCGTCCGTTTCGGTCAAAACCGCCGAGGAAATCAGGAAGGAAAAGACCGGCGACCCGACCGTGTCGGAAGCGATCAAGGATATCCCGAACATCGTTTATACCGATAATGTCAGCGCTCCCATCATCCGCGGACAGGATACACAGGGACCGAATACCGGCTCCATCGCCTTCTTCACCGGCACGGTGCCGCGCGCCACGATCAATGTCGACGGCCATTATCTCGGTTATAACGAGTTCATCTATGGCGCGAGCTCCATCTGGGATGTCGACAGCATCGAGGTCTTCCGCGGCCCGCAGACCACCTCGCAGGGCGCCAACGCCATCGCCGGCGCGATCCTCGTCAACACCAAGGACCCGACCTTTACGCCTGAGGCTTCCTATCAGGCCGAAATAGGCAATTATCACCAGAAGCGGGCGTCATTTGCCTTTTCCGGACCGTTGATCGAGGATGAGCTGGCGGCGCGCATGGCGATCGATTATTCCGGCCGCGATACCTTCATCGATTATATCAATTCCGCATTTGCCCATGACGGCACCGATCAGGATTTCAAGGAATTCAACGGCCGCTTCAAGCTGCTGTGGGAGCCGTCGGAAATCCCCGGCCTTTCGACGAAGCTGACCTATTCCTATAATGCTTCGAACCGGCCGAGCCAGGAGGCGGCGTCGCGTCCCTTCGAGGATCTCAACCACATCACCACCACGATGCCGAATTTCAGGCAGTACACCAATACCGGCATTCTCGATATCAATTACGATTTCGAGAACGGCGTGAAACTGTTCAACCAGACGCAGTTTTCCGCCTCCACCGCCAAACGCCGGGTTGGTATTGCAAATAACGGCGATGCGGATGTCGATCTCAAGAACACCTCGCACGAAACGCGCGTCACCTTTGGCGATCAAGAGGATGTGCTGAGCGGTGTCGCGGGCATTTATTACGCGCATACGAAAGCCGACGAGGTGCTTTATCTGCGCGGAACATCGCGCTTCAACGACACCAAAGATAATCTCGGCCTCTTCAGCGAGTTGAGCTATCGCCTGACCGACCAGTGGACCCTGACGGGCGGCCTGCGCTACCAGCAGGACCAGATCCAGCGCGCCGGTTACCGGACGCTGAGCGCCACCAGCAGAAGCTCGGTCAATTATGACGAAACCTTCTCGGAAATCCTGCCCAAGGCGTCGCTGGCCTATGCCATCAACGACGACTGGACAGTCGGCGGCCTCGTCAGCCGTGGTTATAACCCCGGCGGCGTCGCATTCGACCTGACCACCAGCAAATGGCGGAGCTTCGACAAGGAAACAATCTGGAACTACGAGCTCTTCACCCGCGCCAGCCTGCTGGACGATACGCTGACGGTGAACGGCAACCTGTTCTACATGGACATGAAGAACGCCCAGTTTAACGTGCCGGTCGTCGTCTCCACGGGTATCAGCGAATCCTACACCGTCAATGCCGAAGAGGCTCATGCTTACGGTCTGGAAATCGGGGCTGATTACCGGGTTCTCGACAATCTGACGCTGAAGGCCAGCGCCGGTCTGCTGAAGACGAAAATCGACGAGATTTCCAGCAACGCCGCCTATGTCGGCAAGGAATTCGCCAAGTCGCCGGGTTACAGCTTCACCATCGGCGCAAGCTGGGATGTGACGGACAAGTTCACCGTTTCAGGCCAGGTGCGCCATCTCGACGGTTATTATTCCGACACGGACAACAAGGCCGTTTATGCGATCGATCCCTATACGATCGCGGATGTGCGGGCGAGCTACAAGTTCCAGGACGAGCTTGAGTTCTACGCCTACGTCAAGAACGTCTTCGATGAGCGCGCCCCGACGCTGATGAAGGAAAACCGCGGCATTGGCGGCATCGAGGCCAGCATGACCGAACCGCGCATGTTCGGCATCGGCGTGCGCGGCACGTTCTGAGCCGTCACCTGAGTTGAAAAGCAAAAGGCCTTCGAAGCGATCTTCGAAGGCCTTTTTTTGATGCAGAATCCTTCACACTCGCCGTCATCCTCGGGCTTGTCCCGAGGATCCAACCACGTAGCGTTAGATCAATCGGTTGCAGATGCTCGGGACAGGCCCGAGCATGACGAAGGAGAGGTTTCAGGCCTCTGTAAAACCTAACTCCTCGACGCCGAGAAAGCCTCAGAAAAACGCCTGAATGCCCGTCTGCGCCCGGCCGAGGATAAGCGCGTGGACGTCGTGCGTGCCCTCATAGGTATTGACCGTTTCGAGGTTCTGGGCGTGGCGCATCACATGGTATTCGATCTGGATGCCGTTACCGCCATGCATGTCGCGGGCCTGGCGGGCGATATCCAGCGCCTTGCCGCAATTGTTGCGCTTGATGATGGAGATCATTTCCGGCGCCATTTTATGCTCGTCCATCAGCCGGCCGACGCGCAAGGAAGCCTGAAGGCCGAGAGCGATCTCGGTCTGCATGTCGGCGAGCTTCTTCTGGTAAAGCTGCATGCCGGCCAGCGGCTTGCCGAACTGCTTGCGGTCGAGACCATATTGCAGGGCGCGGAACCAGCAATCTTCGGCAGCACCCATCACACCCCAGGAAATGCCGTAACGGGCGCGGTTGAGGCAGCCGAACGGGCCTTTCAGGCCTGAAACATTGGGCAACAGCGCGTCTTCGCCCACTTCCACACCATCCATGACGATTTCGCCAGTAATGGAGGCGCGCAGCGAAAGCTTGCCGCCGATCTTCGGGGCGGAAAGACCCTTCATGCCCTTTTCCAGCACGAAGCCCCTGATCTGGTTGTCATGGGCTTCCGATTTCGCCCAGACGACGAAGACATCGGCGATCGGCGCGTTGGAAATCCACATCTTCGAACCGCGCAGGCGATAGCCGCCGGCGATCTTTTCAGCACGGGTCTTCATGCCGCCGGGATCGGAGCCGGCATCCGGCTCGGTCAGGCCGAAACAGCCGATCAATTCGCCGGAAACGAGGCCGGGCAGGTATTTCTTCTTCTGCTCGTCCGAGCCATAAGCGAAGATCGGGTGGATGACGAGCGAGGACTGCACGCTCATCATCGAGCGGTAACCGCTGTCGATCCGCTCCACCTCGCGGGCGACGAGGCCATAGGCGACGTAGCTCGCATTGGCCGCGCCATATTCTTCCGGAAGCGTAATGCCGAGAAGGCCGGTCCGGCCCATCAGGCGGAACAGTTCCGGTTCGGTGGTCTCAGAAAGATAGGCCTCGGAGACACGCGGCAAAAGTTCCGACTTGCCGAAGGCGGCGGCGGCGTCGCGGATCATCCGCTCGTCATCGGTCAGTTGGTCTTCGAGCAGAAAAGGGTCCTGCCAATTGAATGCTGCGTGTTCGCTCACTTTATGCCTCCGGATTTGCTGGCCGGATTATTCGTATCGAAGCCCGCCCGCACAAGCCATGTTTACTCATTTTTGCATTACATATAGTAATGGCTCATGACGTCTCTCAGCCGCAAACTCCTGCCGTCCACCAGTGCGCTTGCCGCCTTTGATTCCGTTGCCCGGCTCGGCAGCTTTTCCGCTGCCGCGGAGGAGCTCGCCCTCACGCAAGGGGCGATCAGCCGGCAGGTTATGTCACTGGAAGAACAGCTTGGCGTGCGCCTGTTCGAACGCGGCGCGCGCGGCGTGGCGTTGACGACCGAGGGGCGCGCTTATGCGAAATCGATTGCCTCCGCCCTCGGCGAGATACGGTCTGCATCGCTGCAGATCATGACCAAAACGCATGGCAATACGCTGAACCTTGCCATGCTGCCCACCTTCGGCACCCGCTGGCTTTTGCCGCGTATCCCGGATTTCGTCGCAAACCACCCCGAAATCACCATCAATTTCGCCACCCGCATCGGGCAATTCGATTTCGAGCGCGAGCAGCTGGATATGGCGATCCATATCGGCCAGGCGGACTGGCCGGGGGCGGAAAGCACCTTTCTGATGCATGAAATGGTTGCGCCGGTGTGCAGCCCGCAATTCCTCAGCGCTCATCCCGTCGAAAAGGGAGAGGACATCGCCGCCCTGCCGTTGCTGCACATGGCCTCGCGGCCGGGAGCGTGGGGCCATTGGTTCGAAAGCCTCGGCCTGTCGCTTGCCTTGCCGCAAGGCATGCGCTTCGAGCAGTTTTCCAGCGTGGCGCAGGCCTGTATAGCCGGCCTCGGCGTGGCGCTGATGCCGCTTTTCCTGATCGATAACGAGCTGAAATCGAAGCAACTGGTAAAAGCCTTCGATCATCAGGCCAAAAGTCCAAGCTCCTATTATGCGGTAGCGCCGCTCTCGCGCGCCAATCACGTTCCGGTCGTGCTGTTTCGCGACTGGCTGGTGCGGCAGGTTGAGGCCTATCGTGCGGCGAGCATGACAGCCTCATAAAAATAATCGCACTTTTTTTCGGGCATTTAGACTTTATGCCCAGGTTTTCGCCGTGTTTTGCCGTCTTGCGGACTCGACAGGAGAGCTTAGCTGGACTATCGTGATTAAACGTTTAATCAGCCCCTTCGGACCATCATGGCGTCTTCACGGCCTGCCACCAATCTGAGCGCGATAGCAGCGGCACTCGGCGTGTCGGTGGCAACCGTGTCCAATGCGCTCTCCGGCAAGGGTCGTGTTTCGCCTGAACTGGTGGAGCGCATCCGCAAGACCGCAAGCGAACTTGGTTATGTGCCGAGTTCGGCGGGCAGGGCGCTGCGCACCGGCAAAAGCGGTGTTCTCGGGCTGGTTCTGCCCGATATCGCCAATCCTCTCTTCCCGCAGATCGCGCAGGCCATCGAAAAGGCGGCCGTTAATGCCGGTTACGGCGTGCTGATTGCCGACTCGCGCGGTGAGATCGCCATGCAGACGGATGCCATCAACCGGCTGATCGAGCGTGGGGTGGACGGCATGGTCATCGTTCCTCGCCGTGGCACGCGCATCGCCGATGTCGATTGCCCTGTCGCGGTGATCGACAGCCCCTCGACGCCTGGCAACACGGTCGCCGCCGACCATTGGGATGGCGGCCGGCAGGTTGGCGAATATCTGGCGGGTCTTGGCCATCGCAAGGTGGCGCTGGTGGGCAAGAACCGGGATTCCAATGTGCAGAACGACCGCCTCGGCGGTATCCGCGACGGTCTCGGCAAGGCCTGCATGACACAGACGCTCTGGATAGACGGCATCGAAAAGACCGGCGGCGCGGGCTGCCGGCTCGGGCTTGCCGAAAAAGTTGCCGAGGGTTTTACCGCCTTTGCCGCCGTTTCCGACCTGCATGCGTTGCGCGCGCTCACCGAATTGCAGCGCGAGGGCATCGATGTGCCGGAGGAGGCCAGTGTCACCGGCTTCGACGATCTCATTTTTTCGGCCGTGGTCACCCCGCCTTTGACGACGATGCGGATGGATATGGGCCGTATCGCCGATCTTGCCGTCGGGGCGTTGCTGCGGGCGATTGACGGTGCCGGCGAAGGCGGCGTCGCCGTCGATGTCACCGCGGATATAACGAAAGTACCGATGGCGCTGATCATGCGCGGCTCCACCGGCGAAAAAAAGCATGATGCGATTGAAGCCAAAAACACGACAGCAGGAGAACTCACACCATGAAAAAAATCATTCTTGCATCGGGCACCGCCCTGATGCTGACGATGGGCGCCGCGCAGGCGCAGGACAAGACGCTGACGATCTCGGTCTACGCCTTCGCGCAGGACGAATTCAAGGAATTGGTCTATACGCCGTTCGAGAAGCAATGCGGCTGCAAGCTGGTCGTCGAGACCGGCAACAGTGTCGAGCGGCTGGCCAAGATGGAGGCCAACAAGGCCAATCCGGTGGTCGATCTCGCCATCGTCTCCATGGCGGATGCGCTCTCCGCCACCCGCAAGGACCTGATCCAGAAGATCGATGCCGCCAAGGTGCCGAATATCGGCAAGCTCTATGACATCGCCAAGGATCCGAATGGCGACGGCATGAGCGTCGGCGTCAATTTCTACGCCACGTCAATCGTTTACCGCACAGACAAGATGAAGATCGATAGCTGGGCCGATCTTTTGAAGGACGGTATCGTTGACCACGTCGCTTTCCCGAATGTCACTACCAATCAGGGCCCGCCGGCGCTTTACATGCTGGGCAAGGCCATCGGCAAGGATACGCCTGATCTCTCCGGCGCTATCGAAGCCGTGGGCGAAAAGAAGGACGATCTCGTCACGTTCTACGTGAAATCGTCGCAGCTGGTGCAGCTCATGCAGCAGGAAGAAATCTGGGCCGCCCCCATCGGCCGCTTCTCCTGGGCGCCCTTTACCAAGCTCGATCTGCCGCTTGCCTGGGCAACCCCCAAGGAAGGCCAGACCGGCGGCATGAACGTGCTCGTGGTGCCGAAGGGCACGAAGAACGAAGATCTGGCGCTGCAGTTCATGGATTTCTGGCTCTCGACCGACGTTCAGAAGGCGCTGGCCGAAAAGCTCGTGGACAGCCCGACCAACAAGGAAGTCAAGGTGTCCGACGAGGTGGCGAACAACATCACCTATGGCGACGAAACCGCAAAAAGCCTGCAGCTCATTCCTTCCGCCGTGACGCTCGACAACCGTGACAAGTGGCTGTCGGAGTGGAACGCCAAGGTCGGCCAGTAAGTCCTTATCAAGGTTTGGAATGGGGCATTTAAAACGTCCGAAAGGGCGGCTCCATTCCCGGAAAAGCGGTTTGGTCGTCCCCTGACCGCTTTTCCACCTCTCAATTCCGCAAGCTGGCCATGACCGCTTGCAGTAACAATCGGCCGCGGGCCGTTCGGGGAATAAAGCGATGTTTCAGAACCGGGCCGAAGCGCTGGCGCTTGCATTGCCCGCCGCTATTTTCGCGGCGGCGGTCTTTCTTGTGCCGGTCTTCATGCTCCTGTCGGAAGGCTTTCACACCACTGACGGCTGGACATTGTCCGCTTACGCCGATTTCTTCTCCGATCCGCTGAACAGGGCGGTTTTCCTGCGCACCCTGAAGCTTGGCGCGCTCGTCACCATTGTATCTGCGGTGGTGGGTTATGCGGCGGCTTTCGCCATCGTCAATCTGTCGCAGGGCGCGAAAGGACATGTCGTCAATCTGGTCGTCTTGCCGCTGATGATCTCGCCGGTTGCCCGCACCTATGCCTGGATCGTCATTCTCGGCAGAACCGGCATCGTCAATCAGGCGCTTCAGGCGGTAGGACTGAGCGATGCGCCGATCCGTATACTGTTTTCCGAAACGGCTGTTTTCATCGGCCTTCTGCAATTGTTCCTGCCATTGATGATCATTTCCCTCATCAGTGCGCTGGAGAATATGCCCAAGGATACGATCGCAGCCGCCCGCGTTCTCGGCGCAAACTGGCTGCAGGTGTTCTGGAAGGTCATCCTGCCGCTCACCAAGGAGGGGCTTGTTGTCGGCGGCACGCTGGTCTTCACCGGTTCGCTCACGGCCTATATCACGCCGGCCATTCTCGGCGGCTCCAAGGTGCTGATGCTGGAAACCCTGCTCTATCAGCAGGTGACGGTCTCCAACAATTTCGTCGCCGCCAGCGTCATCGCCTTCATCCTGATCGTCATGAGCTTTGCCGCCAATATCCTGCTGAAGCGCATCGCCACCGCAAGGAACAAGAAATGACCCGGCAGCTCTTCATTCCGCTCACGCTCCTGCTCGTTGTCGGCTTTCTGATCGGGCCGTTCCTCATCATCGTTGCGGCCTCGTTTTCGGCCGGCGACACGCTCGCCTTTCCGCCGCAGGGCTTTTCACTGAAATGGATCGCGAAGGTCTTCACCGTCGAAAGTTTCCGTGAAAGCTTCGCGATGTCGATGTTCCTCGCCATTGGCGGCACATTCACGGCGCTCGTCCTCGGTATTCCCGCTTCCTACGCCATGTCGCGCTACAAGCTGCCCTTTGCGGAAACCGTGCGCACGATCGTTTCGGCGCCGATCATCGTGCCGGGTATCATCGTCGGTCTGGCGCTGCTGCGCTATTTCGTCGTTCCCTTCGGCATCGGCATCACGCTTGCCCTGTTTCTCGCGCACACGGCGCTCATCCTGCCCTATGCGGTACGGGTGGTTTCGGCCAGCCTCAACAATCTGCGTTCGGATATCGAGGAGGCGGCGGTGCTGCTCGGCTCGTCGCGGTTTGGCGCATTTTTCCGTGTGGTGCTGCCCAATATTCGCGGCGGCATCCTGTCGGCCTTCATCCTCGGTTTCGTGACGAGTTTCAATCAGGTGCCCGTGTCGCTGTTCCTGTCGGGTCCGGGCGTGCGCACGCTGCCCATCGACATGCTGGGCTACATGGAAATCGTCTTCGATCCGTCTGTCGCTGCACTCTCATCGCTGCTCGCCTTCCTTTCCATCGGCATCGTCTTCCTGGCCGAACGTTTTCTGGGGTTCTCCCGTTATGTCTGACGCAAATTACCTTTCGCTCCAAAAAGTCTCGCTCGCCTACGGCAACAGCATCGCCGTCAAGGATCTCGACCTCGATATCCGCAAGGGTGAACTTCTCGCGCTGCTCGGTCCTTCCGGCTGTGGCAAGACCACCACGATGCGCGCCATTGCCGGGCTGATGCCGGTGGCGGGCGGGCGCATCGATCTCGACGGCGCCGATATCACCCGCGTCGCCGCCAACAAGCGCGCCGTCGGGCTGGTGTTTCAGTCCTATGCGCTGTTTCCTCACCTGACGGTTTACGAAAACATCGCATTCGGCCTGAAACTCAAGGGCATGAACGGCAAGGCGCTTGATGACAAGGTCGCCTCCGGTCTGAAGTCCGTGGGATTGTCGAACTTCGCATCGCGCAAGCCGGCCGAGCTTTCCGGCGGCCAGCAGCAGCGCGTGGCGCTGGCGCGCTCCATGGTCATGGAGCCGAAGGTGCTGCTGCTCGATGAGCCGCTCTCCAACCTTGATGCGCGCCTCAGGCTTGAAATGCGCACCGAATTGCAGCGCGTGCAGAAGGAAACCGGTGTGACGATGATCTTCGTCACCCATGACCAGATCGAGGCGCTCGCACTGGCCGACCGTATTGTCGTCATGAAGGGCGGCAAGATTGAGCAGATCGGTACACCGGAAGAGATCTATAATGCGCCGGTTTCCGCCTTCGTGGCGGATTTCGTCGGCTTTGAAAACATCTTCGCGCTGGAAGGCGGCGCGTTGAAAACCGAAAACGGCACAACACCGCTTACCGGACCAGTCCCTTCAGCATCTGGACTGGCCTGGCGGCCGCGCATGGTCACCCTTGGTTCAGGTCCTTTCCAGGGAACCGTGCGCGGCACATCCTTTGCCGGAAATACCCGTGAGTACCTGCTGGATACGCTGCTTGGTCCCATCAAGGCGGAGACCGATGCTGCGCTGACCGCCCATACGATCGGTGATACGCTCGCCTTCGACCTTCCGGTCGAAAAGGCGGCAAGCCTCAAGGTGTTTGGCTGATCATGGGTGTGTGGATCGATACCGATATGGGCTTTGACGATATCGCCGCCATCATGGTGGTGCAATCGGCAGGCCTTGCCATAGACGGCATTTCGCTGGTCTTCGGCAATGCGACGCTGGATGTTGTCTGCAGCAACGCCGCAGGCGCGGTCGCCGCCTTCGGCTGGTCCATGCCCCTCCATCAGGGCCGTGCCAAACCCGTCCTTGGCGCGCTCGAAACCGCACAATGCATTCTGGGTAACAGCGGCATTCCGACCGTCGGCCGTAGCCTGCCGGATGCGCCCGCTCTGCCGCAAAGCGACGCTTTCACTGCGCTGTGCGGCTGGCTTGAGGGGGCAGGCGAAAAGCGCATCCTCGCGCTCGGCCCGCTTACCAATATCGCCGCCCTTTGCCTTGCCCGGCCCGATCTTGCCGCGAAAATTTCCGATCTGACCTGGATGGGTGGCGGCGTGACGAGCGGCAACCACACCGCATCTGCCGAATTCAACGCCTTTGCCGATCCGGAAGCGCTGGCCATCGTGCTTTCTCACGGCCTGCCGCTGCGCATGGTCGATCTGGACGCCTGCCGCAAGGTCACCGCCTCGCCAGCCGATGTGCTGCCGATCCGAAATGCTGGCGGCAAAAACGCCGGCCTGATTGCCGACCTGCTGGAAGGTTTCATCGGCATCGCCACGAGACGCGGCAGACCGGCCATGGCGCTTTACGATCCCGTTGCCGCTGTCGGCTTCACCTCCGAGCTGCTTGGCTGGCGCTATACGCGGATCGATGTCGAGCTTCACGCGGCGCTAACGCGCGGGCGAACGGTGGTTGAGCCGCGCGCCGACAAGGTTGCCGCCTTCAACGCGCATTTCGCCGACACCGTGAATGCCGAAGCGGCAAAGGCTGCGGTTCTCGAGGCGTTGCGCCGCGAGGCTGCCCGATGAGTGCACAATCCCCGATACGCGAGCCGGTCGATCTCAACGACGATGCGCTGCGCGCCCGCGCGGTTGCCGCTGCGCGCGGCGATGCGGCTTTCGATGTTCTCATTACCGGCGGAACGCTGGTGGATGTGGTGACGGGGGAGCTTCGCGCCGCTGATATCGGCATTGTCGGTCCGCTAATTGCCAGCGTTCACGAACCGGCAAGCCGCAGCGATGCTGCGCAGCTCGTCGACGCGTTGGGCGCCTTTGTCTCGCCCGGCCTGATCGACACGCATATGCACATCGAAAGCTCGATGATAACGCCCGCTGCCTATGCGGCAGCCGTGGTTGCCCGCGGCGTCACCACTATCGTCTGGGACCCGCATGAATTCGGCAATGTCCATGGTGTCGAAGGGGTGCGCTGGGCGGCGAAATCCATCGAAAACCTGCCGCTGCGCGCCATTCTGCTTGCACCCTCTTCAGTGCCATCAGCACCGGGGCTGGAGCGCGGCGGCGCTGATTTCGATGCCGGAATTCTCGCTGATATCCTGTCATGGCCGCAGATTGGCGGGGTTGCGGAAATCATGAACATGCGCGGCGTCATCGACCGCGATCCGCGCATGAGCGGCATCGTACAGGCCGGTCTCGTCTCGGAAAAGCTGATCTGTGGCCATGCGCGCGGCCTGAAGGACGCCGATCTCAACGCCTTCATGGTGGCCGGTGTTTCTTCCGATCACGAGCTGGTCTCGGCTGAAGACCTGATGGCGAAGCTTCGGGCGGGGTTGACCATCGAGCTGCGCGGCTCGCACGATCATCTGCTGCCGGAATTTGTGGAGGCGCTGAATGCGCTCGGCCACCTGCCGCAGACGCTGACGCTCTGCACTGACGATGTTTTCCCGGACGATCTGTTGCGGGGCGGCGGGCTGGATGATGTGGTGCGCCGCCTTGTCCGTTATGGCCTGAAACCGGAATGGGCGCTGCGCGCCGCAACACTGAATGCTGCGCAAAGGCTTGGCCGTGCCGATCTCGGCCTCATCGCCGCCGGTCGCCGCGCCGATATCGTCGTCTTCGAGGATTTGAGTGGTTTTTCAACCCGTCATGTCTTGGCCGGTGGCAGGGCGGTTGCGGAAGCCGGGCATATGCTCGTCGACATTCCAGCCTGCGATGCGACGGCGCTCGAAGGCTCGATGAAGCTGCCGCTGCGCGCAGCCCATGATTTCAGGGTTGCCTGCGAGGGCGCAAGGGTGCGCCTTGCCACCATCGACCGCCCACGCTTCACGCAATGGGGCGAGGCGGAAGCCGAGGTGAAGGATGGTTTTGTCGTTCCCCCCGAAGGCGCCACGATGATTTCCGTCACCCACCGCCACGGCAAGGCCGAGCCAATTACCAGGACCGGCTTCCTTACCGGCTGGGGACGCTGGAACGGCGCCTTCGCCACCACCGTCTCGCATGACAGCCACAACCTCACTGTCGTCGGCGGTAATGCCGAAGACATGGCGCTGGCCGCCAATGCGGTGATTGCGACAGGCGGCGGCATGGCTGTCGCCTCTGAGGGTAAGGTGACCGCGCTTCTACCCCTGGCGCTCTCCGGCCTCGTTTCCGATGCGCCGCTTGAAGACGTAGCACAGGCTTTCGAGGAATTGCGCGCCGCTGTCGGCAAGGTGGTCGAATGGCAACCGCCCTATCTCGTTTTCAAGGCCTGTTTCGGTGCCACGCTCGCCTGCAATATCGGTCCTCACCAGACGGATATGGGCATTGCCGATGTGCTTACGGGACGGGTGATGGAAAGCCCGGTGCTTGCGGTTCTCGAATAGCGGCGGTTCGCATCTGCGGGCTGCGATTTATTCCACCTTGGGCCCGTCAGGCGTCTGTGTTTCACGCGCGGCAATGCGCGCTGCCATCACGAAATTCTTCACCACGGGCGATGTCGTTCCGCGCCGATAGGCGAGCGATATGGAAAGCTGTGGCGGCGGACCGCTGGAGGGCAGCAGGACGATGTTGTGCATTTTGACTTGTGCGACGGATTCCGGAACGAGGGAAACCCCGAGTTCGGCCGCGACCAGCGACAATATCGAGACGATTTGCGGTGCAGCCGGCCCGAGACGCGGCGTGAATCCAGCCTCCTCGCAGGCTTTTATCGATGCATCGTGAAGGCTGGTGCCGATGCTGCGTGGCGTCAGAATGAAAGGGTCGTCGCGCAGTTCCATCAGGTCTATGGCGGTTCCGCGCCGCGCGAGTGGATGGGATGCCGGCAGGGCGACCAGAAGCGGTTCGTCAGTGAGCACTTCCTCGAGCAACGTATCAGGGTCGGATTGTGAGGGGCGCAGCAGCGCCACGTCCAGCCGATCTTCAAGTAGGGCCGGCGTCAGTGCGAGAGCAGCTGCCTCCATCACCTGAAGTTCTACGTCAGGGTATTTGCGTCTGTAAGTGCGGATGCAGGCCGGAACCAGAGGGTTGAGCGCCGCCGTGCCGGTAACGCCTATTCTCAGGATACCGGTTTCACCGGCCGCCGCCCTGCGTGCAAGCCGGATACCTTCGCTCACCTGATGCGGAATATGGGTCACCGCGATGCGAAACGCATGACCCGCCGGCGTTAGTTCCGCGCCATGCGCGAGACGCCGGAATAGCCGCACGCCGATTTCCTGTTCCAGAACCTTTATCTGCTGGCTGAGCGGCGGCTGCGCGATTCCCAGATGTTCTGCCGCCCGCGTAAAACTGCCTTCATTGGCGATGGCCAGAAAATAGCGGATGTGCCTGAGTTCCATGATATTAGATCCAGATATGACAGGAACGCATTCCATATATTAGAATGAAAGACGGAGCTGCGCTATAGCTGGGAGCGAAAAGGACAAACCCGATGCGCCAGCTCAAAAAACAGGATTTCGCCCCGCCGATCGTCATGACGGAGGAGCCGCCGGATGTGCTCTGGATCCGGCAGGGAAGCCGCCAGTTTCGCCGGGCGAGTTGGGCGCTCTTTCTGGCCGGCTTCGCCAGCTTTTCGCTGATTTATTGCGTGCAGCCGCTGCTGCCGGAATTTCCGGCGGAATTCGGCATAAACCCCGCAACCGCATCGCTCGCCCTGTCGCTGACGACGGGAACGCTGGCCTTCGCCATTCTTCTCAGCGGTGCTTTTGCCCAGCTCTTCACCCGCCGAAATCTGATGTTCGTTTCGATGATGCTGGCCGCTATCGCCAATATCATTGCAGCAAGCACGGAAGGTTGGGCATGGCTGCTTGCCGCCCGCGCGCTGGAAGGGTTCGTGCTCGGCGGCGTTCCCGCCGTCGCCATGGCTTATCTTGCCGAGGAGATCGAACCTTCCAGTCTCGGCAAGGCGATGGGGCTTTATGTCGGCGGCACGGCCTTCGGCTCCATGGCCGGGCGTGTCGGCATGGGGCTGGTGTCCGCCTATACGTCCTGGCAGGTCGCAATGTATGCGCTGGGGGCGGTCTGCATCCTTGCGGCCATCGGCTTCCTGCTGCTTCTTCCGCCCTCGCGGAATTTCCGGCCGCAGCACATGCCGCTGAAAAATCATCTGAGAATATGGGCGCAACATCTTGGAAATCCTGAACTTCGGCGGTTCTATTTCCTTGGCGCGATGCTGACGAGCGTGTTCACCACCGTTTTCAACTATTGCGCCTTTCGCCTCGTCGCGCCGCCTTACGAATTGGGCCGCACCGCCGTCAGCATGATCTTCCTGACCTTTGCCCTGGGTATCGTCGCTTCCTCCTATGGCGGTGCTCTGGTCGACCGGTTCAGCCGGCGGATCATGCTGGTGGTTGCCTTTTCCACCATCCTTGCCGGTATCCTGCTGACCTTCGCCTCAAGCATCATCCTCATCGTGGCGGGGATTGCGGCGATAACCGTCGGATTTTTCATTGGGCATTCGGCTGCCAGCAGTGGTGTGGGTGCCAATGCGGGAGGCGCCAAAAGCCATGCTTCCGCGCTTTATCTGCTGTTTTATTATTGCGGAGCGAGCATCACCGGTTGGATCGGTGGCTGGTTCTGGATCCATGCCGGCTGGCCCGGCATCATGGCGATCACCGCCGGCTGCGCGCTTGCCGGAATTTTCGCCAGCCTTGCCGGTCCGAGCGCGCTGCGCGTCTGAGCGGCCATCGCCGATGCATCCGGCCGTTTTTACTCCGCCGCCAGTTCCTGCTCCACCAGTGTTGCCCAGAAAGCGACGCCGGGAACGATTGCCGCGTCGTTGAAGTCGTAGGAGGTGTTGTGGTGCAGCGCGCCATCCACCGCGGGGCCGTTGCCGAGCCAGACGTAGCAGCCGGGGGCCTCGCCCGCGAAAAAGGCGAAGTCGTCGCCGGCGGTCGAGGGCGGGAAGGCGGTGCGGGATTTGTTGCCGAAGACGGTCTTGGCGGCTCGGAGCGCCCGTTTCGTCGCATCGGCATCGTTGATGACGGGCGGAATGCGGCGGATGAATTCATAGCTTGCCTCGATGCCGAACATCGCCGCCGTACCCTTGGCGAGCCTGCCGATTTCCGTTTCAAGCTGGCTGCGCACCTCAGGCGCGTAGGCGCGTGCGGTGCCGCCGATTTCGACGAGATCGGGAATGACGTTGAGCGCCTTGGGGTCACCCGCCTGCACCGAGCAGGCGCTGACGACGGCAGGTTGCAGCGGATCGACGACGCGGCCGACGATGGTTTGCAGCGAAGCGAGGAAGGTGCCCGCCGCCGTTACCGGATCGCGGCCGAGATGCGGCTTGGCGCCATGGGTGCCGATGCCCTTGAAGGTGACGCGCCAGCTGTCGGACGAGGCCAGCTGTGGGCCTTCCACCACGGCCATCTCGTCGAGCCCAAGCCCCGGCATATTGTGCAGGCCATAGACCGCATCGCATGGGAACAGCGTGAAAAGCCCGTCCTCCACCATTTTCTTCGCGCCGCCTCGGCCTTCTTCGGCCGGCTGGAAGATGAAATGCACGGTGCCTGAGAAGTCGCGGGTCTTTGCGAGGTAACGCGCGGCGCCAAGCAGCATGGCGGTGTGGCCGTCATGTCCGCAGGCATGCATCTTGCCGGGAAATTTCGATTTATAGGGCCGGTCGGGCACCTCAGGCATGGCAAGCGCATCCATATCGGCGCGCAGGCCAATGCTGCGGGTGCCATTACCCACCTGCAGCGTGCCGACCACACCGGTGCCGCCAAGACCGCGATGTACCTTCAGCCCGGCGCGCTCGAGAAGATCGGCGACGATGGCGCTGGTTCTCTCCTCTTCGAAACCCAGTTCCGGATGCGCGTGCAGATCATGACGAAGCTCCGTCAGGAATGGCAGATCCTCGCCGATGCGATCCAGCAGTCTCATGGGAAGCTTGTCCTTGAATATGGGAAAAACCCGCGTCATAGGTGGGTTTGTCCGAATGCCTGTTGCTTTGTTTCCGTTCTAGCGGAAAAAGCCAATGAAATGAACCCGCCGCGTATTCGCGGTTGTTGAAATGCCTGATGCGCCGAACGGGATCGGCGCGGCCGAAAACCGCGTCCGCCTTGCGCGATCCCGATCCTGAAAGGAAAACCGATGCCGCCATCCGCATCGCCCGCCGCCCATTCTCCCGCCGCGCCGCATGAGTTCTGGCAGGATATTCTTCCGCCGGCCACCTTCGGTACGGCGGGTCCGCATTCCAGCTTTTTTCCGGCGGAACTGGATGATGGAAGGCAGATCTGCCTGCCCGTCCGGCCGCTTGCGGATGGGGAGCACGCGCTGGCATCGCTCATCGTCAATCAGGCGTCGTTCGCGGTGCTGGAGGCGCTGGCCGCCGATCTCGCCGCCAAGCTCGCGCCCTTCAATCCGGATGTCGTTATCGGCCTGCCGACGCTGGGCTTGACGCTCGCCGCCGCCGTTGCCCGGCATCTCGGCCATTCCCGTTACGTGCCGCTCGGCACCTCGCGCAAATTCTGGTATCTGGAGGAACTGTCGGTGCCGATGTCCTCCATCACCACCCGGCAGGAAAAACGGCTCTATATCGATCCCCGCATGCTGCCGCTCATCGAAAACAGGCGGGTGGCGCTGGTGGATGATGTGATCTCCAGCGGCAGCTCCATCGTATCAGGTCTTGCGCTTCTCGCCGCCTCCGGCATCCGGCCCGCTGTCATCGGTGCGGCCATGCTGCAATCGGATCGCTGGCGGGAAAAAATCGCCGCTTTCGGGCCGGAATGGCCGGAGCGGGTGAGGGGCGTTTTCGCCACGCCGCTGCTCACCAAAGCGGAAGACGGCTGGCGCGTCTGACGAAGCGCAAATTCCGGCAAAAGGCAAGTGGTGATAATTTCACCGCTGCCTAATTTGTGTCTTGCGAAGCTCGAAGAGATCGTCCTAAGATCACTTCCGACAGACAATAGCGGTCGGCGAACAATGCGCCGGTTTGCTTTCGCGCGGTGTCATCCCGGCGTCTGCCCGCCCCCGTTTTGTTCTTTCCGATGACTGGAATTTCTTCCCATGCATGCAGTGTTCGACGGTCATAATGATGTGCTGCTTCGGTTGTGGCGCAACAGCAAGGCCGGTGCCGATCCGGTGGCCGAATTTAAAAGCGGCACACGTGAGGGTCATATCGATGGCCCCCGGGCAAGGGCAGGCGGCCTCGGCGGCGGCATCTGCGCCATCTATATTCCTTCCGGCGACCTTATTCTGCAGGAACCGGATGAAAGCGGCCACTACAACACGCCGCTCGCCGCTCCGCTGGAGCGGCTGCCTTCGCTGGATATCGCCATGGAGAAGGCGGCGATTGCGCTGAGGCTCGATCGTGCCGGCGCCTGGCGGCTGTGCCGCTCCACGGCCGATATTCGCAAGGCCTTTGCCGAGGATATTTTCGCCGCGGTGCTGCATATGGAAGGCTGCGAGGCGATCGGCGCCGATCTCGACGCGCTGGAGGTGTTTTACGCCGCCGGCCTGCGGTCGCTCGGCCCGGTCTGGAGCCGGCACAATATTTTCGGCCACGGCGTTCCTTTCTCTTACCCCATGTCGCCAGATACGGCGCCCGGCCTCACCGATGCCGGTTTTGCGCTGGTGAAGGAGTGCAACCGGCTCGGCATTCTCATCGATCTCGCGCATATCACCGAAAAGGGCTTCTGGGATGTGGCCAAGACCACCAACCAGCCTTTGATCGCCAGCCATTCCAATGCGCATGCGCTCACCCCCGTCGCCCGCAATCTCACCGACAGGCAGATGGATGCCATCAAGGAAAGCCGTGGTCTGGTGGGTCTCAACTATGCCGTGACCATGCTCAGGGCAGATGCGCGCGACATTGCCGATACGCCGCTTTCCGACATGGTGCGCCATATCGACTACATGGTGGAGCGCATGGGCATCGATTGCGTGGCGCTGGGATCGGATTTCGACGGTGCGACGGTACCCGTTGGCGTTGCCGATGCCAGCGGCAACCACAATCTGGTTGCGGCGCTGAAATCGGCGGGCTACGGTGATGGAGAACTTGCTAAAATATGCCGGGAAAACTGGCTGCGCGTCCTATCCCAGGCCTGGCACGAGCCGGCCTGAAGGCAAATAAAAGCGAACTAAATCAATCTCATAACAAAAGGGGAGATCCTATGATCAAATCGCTCAACAAGTCCATGCGTATCCTCAGCACCAGCGCTGCTCTGTCGCTGATGATGCTGTCTGCGCCGCACGCTTTTGCCGCCACGCCGGCCGATACGCTGGTTGAAGGTTTCGCCATCGACGACATCATCACGCTCGATCCGGGTGAGGCTTTCGAACTCTCCGCCGCCGAAGTCACCGGCAACACCTATAGCAAGCTGGTTTCCATCGATCTCAACGACACGTCCAAGGTTATCGGCGATCTCGCCGAAAGCTGGACGACCTCCGAGGACGGCCTGACCTATACGTTCAAGCTGAAATCCGGCCTGAAATTCGCCTCCGGCAATCCGGTCACCGCTGACGACGTCGCCTTCTCCTTTGAACGCGCCGTGAAGCTCGACAAGTCGCCCGCATTCCTGCTGACGCAGTTCGGCCTCAAGAGCGATAACGTCACCGAAAAGGCGAAGGCTGCGGATGCGAACACCTTCGTGCTGACGGTCGACAAACCCTATGCGCCGAGCTTCGTGCTGAACGTGCTGACCGCGACCGTCGCTTCGGTGGTCGACAAGAAGCTCATCACCGAAAAGGCGAAGTCGGTAACGCCGAGCGCCGATTACAAATACGACACGGATTTCGGCAACGAGTTCCTGAAGACGGGTTATGCGGGTTCCGGCCCCTACAAGATCCTCGGCTGGAAGGCCAACGAAGCGGTCATTCTGGAAGCCAACCCGAATTATTACGGTGAGAAGCCGAAGCTGAAGCGTGTGGTCTATCGCCACATGAAGGAAAGCTCCGGCCAGCGTCTGGCGCTTGAAAATGGCGATATCGATGTTGCCCGCAACCTTGAGCCCGGTGACATGGAAGCCGTTTCCAAGAAGGAAGGCCTCGCCGTCACGTCTGCGCCCAAGGGCACCGTCTATTACTTCAGCCTCAACCAGAAGAACGAGAACCTGAAGAAGCCCGAGGTCATCGAAGCCTTCAAATATCTCGTCGATTATGACGCGATCGGTGAGACGATCATCAAGGGCATCGGCGAAGTTCACCAGACCTTCCTGCCGAAGGGCCAGCTCGGCGCGCTTGATGAGAACCCCTACAAGCTCGACGTCGCCAAGGCGAAAGAGCTTCTCGCCAAGGCCGGCCTGAAGGACGGCTTCACCGTGACCATGGATGTGCGCAACACGCAGCCGGTAACCGGCATTGCCGAAAGCGTACAGCAGACGCTGGCGCAGGCTGGCATCAAGCTCGAAATCATCCCGGGCGACGGCAAGCAGACGCTGACCAAATACCGCGCCCGCACCCATGATATCTATATCGGCCAGTGGGGTTCGGACTATTTCGACCCGAACTCGAATGCGGAAACCTTCACCATCAACTACGACAATTCCGATGAGGGCAAGAACAAGACGCTCGCCTGGCGCAATGCCTGGGACGTTCCTGATCTGACCAAGGAAACCCAGTCGGCGCTTTTGGAGAAGGATAGCGCCAAGCGCGCCGCCATCTATGAAAACCTGCAGAAGGAAGTTCTGGCGAAGGGTCCCTTCGTCATCATCTTCCAGCAGACCGAAGTGGCCGGTTACTCGAACAAGCTCAAGGGCCTGAAGCTCGGACCGAGCTTCGACACCAACTACGTCTATACGATCTCCAAGGAATGATCCGGAAGGATCGGTCTCTTGAGCATCGTTGAAGCAAACAGCCGGGCGAGGCAGGGCAAACGCCGTGCCAACGCCCGCGCGAAGGCCATTCTCGGCTTCGCCGTCACCGTCATCACCACCTTTCTGGGGCTGATGGCGGTCACATTTTTCATTGGCCGCGTTGTGCCGATCGATCCCGCACTGGCGATTGTCGGCGACCGCGCTCCTGCGCATGTGGTCGAGCGCGTGCGTGAGCAGCTCGGCCTCAACCTGCCGCTCTGGCAGCAGTTCTTCATCTATCTGAAGCAGGCGCTGTCGGGTGATTTCGGCATCTCAGTCCTCACCACCAACCCGGTGATGGAGGATATCAAGCGGGTTTTCCCGGCAACCATAGAGCTTGCCACGCTTGGCACCATCATCGGCGCCGTTTTTGGCATTCCGCTCGGCGTGCTTGCCGCGGTCAAGCGCGGCAGCTTTGCCGACCAGGTCGTGCGCGTCATCGGCCTTATCGGCTATTCCGTGCCGATTTTCTGGCTTGGCCTCCTGGCGCTGCTGGTGTTTTACGCCAGGTTGCAATGGGTCGCCTATCCCGGCCGGATGGATATCGTCTACGAATTCACCTTTACGCCGGTCACGGGTTTCTTCCTGATCGACGCGATCTGGCAACGGCAATGGGACGTATTGTGGGATCTGTTCCGCCACATCATCCTGCCCGCCTCGCTGCTCGGCTATTTTTCGCTGGCCTATATCAGCCGCATGACGCGTTCGTTCATGCTGAATGAGCTCGCCCAGGAATATATCGTTGCGGCGCGCGCCAAGGGGCTTTCGGAAACGCGCATCATCTGGTTTCACGCTCTGCGCAACGCCGCCGTGCCGCTGGTGACCGTGATTGCGCTATCTTACGCCGGTCTGCTGGAAGGTTCGGTGCTGACCGAAACCATCTTCGCGTGGCCGGGGCTCGGCCTCTACATCACCAATTCCCTGCAGAATGCGGATATGAATGCCGTTCTTGGCGGCACGATCGTGATCGGCGCCATCTTCGTCGGCATCAATCTCTTCTCCGATCTGCTTTACCGGACGCTCGACCCAAGGACGCGCAGCCGATGACGATTTCGACCGATACACTCAAACCCTACAGCCGCGAATGGCTGCTCTCCGACCGGCCTGCCTCGCGCAAGCAGGCGCGTCTTGGCCGTGCTTATGTCATCTGGCGGCGGTTTTCGGAAAACCGGCTGGCGTTGCTCGGCCTCGGCATCATTGTTGCGCTGCTGTTCGTCGCGCTGTTTGCCAATGTGCTGGCGCCGCATAATCCGGTGCAGGGCGATCTGCGCAATGCCCGGCTTCTGCCGCCCGGTACGGCGGGATACTTGCTCGGCACCGACGATCAGGGGCGCGATATTCTCTCGCGCCTCATCCACGGTTCGCGGCTGACCCTGTTCGTGGTGCTGCTGGTGGCCATCATCGCGGCGCCCATCGGGCTCATCGTCGGCACCGTCTCGGGTTATGCCGGCGGCTGGGTGGATGCCGTTCTGATGCGCATCACCGATATCTTTCTGGCCTTTCCGAAGCTGGTTCTGGCGCTGGCGCTGGTGGCCGCACTGGGGCCGGGCATTGAAAACGCGGTGCTCGCCATCGCGGTGACGTCATGGCCGCCCTATGCGCGTATCGCGCGCGCTGAAACCATGACCTTCCGCAATTCCGATTTCATCGCGGCGGTGAAGCTCATGGGGGCCTCGCCCTTCCGCATCGTCCTGAAACACGTCATGCCGCTTTGCATGTCGTCGCTCATCGTGCGCGTCACGCTCGATATGGCGGGCATCATCCTCACCGCCGCAGGTCTCGGCTTCCTAGGCCTTGGCGCGCAGCCGCCGTTGCCGGAATGGGGCGCGATGATCGCTTCGGGGCGTCGTTTCATCCTCGACCAATGGTGGGTTGCGGCCATGCCCGGCGTGGCGATCCTCATCGTCAGCCTCGGTTTCAACCTGCTGGGCGATGGGTTGCGCGATGCGCTTGATCCCAAGGAGGCGGGCCAATGAGTGCGCCGCTTCTGACCGTTCAGAATCTTCGCGTTTCTTTCCCCACCCGCACCGGGCTGGTGGAGGCGGTGCGCGGTGTGTCCTTCACGCTTGGGCGCGAACGCCTCGGCATCGTCGGCGAATCCGGCTCCGGCAAGTCGCAGACGGGCCGCGCCATCATGGGGCTGACGCCGAAAAGCGCGCGCATCGAGGCCGATGCGCTCCGTTTCGGCGATATCGACCTGCTCAAGGCGTCCGCAAAGGAGCGGCGGATCATGCGCGGCAAGCGCATGGCCATGATCCTGCAGGACCCGAAATATTCGCTGAACCCGGTCATGACCATCGGCCGTCAGATCATGGAAACCTTGCGCACCCATGAAAAGATCGGCGGCAGCGAGGCGCGCCAGCGCACGCTTGCCATGCTCGAAGCGGTGCAGATCCGCGATCCCGAGCGCGTCTTCGATCTCTATCCGCATGAGGTCTCCGGCGGCATGGGCCAGCGCGTCATGATTGCCATGATGCTGGTCTGCGGCCCGGAACTGTTGATCGCCGACGAACCCACCTCGGCGCTCGACGTCACGGTGCAACTGGAAGTACTCGACATTCTCGACAAGCTGGTGCGCGACCGCGGCATGGGGCTGATCTTCGTCAGTCATGATCTGAGGCTCGTCTCCTCCTTCTGTGACCGCGTTCTCGTCATGTATGCGGGCAAGGTGGTGGAAGAGCTTTCTTCCGCCAATCTGAAGGAAGCGAAACACCCCTATACGCAGGGGCTTTTGAACTGCCTGCCGGAAATTGGCGGCCACCGGCATCCGCTGCCGGTTCTGGAACGCAAGCCGGAGTGGCGCGCATGAGCACAGTTCTTTCTATCAGAGACATGGTGGTCGATTTCGACGGTTACATCGCGCTCGACAGCGTCAGCATCGATGTGGCCGAGGGTGAATCCTTCGGCATCGTCGGCGAGTCCGGTTCCGGCAAGTCGACCCTGCTGCGCGCCATTGCCGGCCTCAACCATTTCGACGAAGGTTCGTTGATGGTGGCGGGGCGCTCCTATTCCAGCAAGCACCGCGACAAGAGCTTCTACAGCGACGTGCAGATGGTGTTTCAGGACCCTTATGGCTCCCTTCACCCGCGCCAGACGGTGGATGCGCTGCTGCTTGAACCGCTGGTCATCCACGGTCTCGACAATCGCGAGCAGCGTATTGCCCGCGCATTGGATGAAGTCGGCCTCGGTTCAGGCTTCCGTTTCCGGTATTCGCACCAGCTTTCCGGCGGCCAGCGGCAGCGCATTGCCATTGCCCGTGCGCTGATCGTCGAGCCTAAAATCCTGCTGCTGGATGAGCCGACTTCGGCGCTCGATGCCTCCATTCAGGCGGAAATCCTCAACCTTCTGGAACAGGCCCGCAAGGATCGTAACCTTACCTTCGTCATGGTCAGCCACGATCTCGGCGTCATCAGCCATATGTGCGATCGCCTGGCGGTGATGAAGAGCGGCAAGGTGGTGGAAATGCTGGAGGCGGAAGCGCTGGAAAGCCGGGAATTCAGCGCGGATTATACCCGCCAGCTGTTGGTGGCGAGCGAGGGTTTCAAGCGCGTTTGATTGGCGAGACGGTGCGCCCGTTCCTTCTCCCCACCTGGGAGAAGAAACAGGCGGCGCGCGTTCGTTCCACAGGTGATCTTCCCGGGCGAAGTATTCTCTCATCGCGCTGCGATGATATGGTGAACCGCCACACCGGCATTTCCGCAACAGGTACCCACCCCATGCAATTGCGCGCCTTGATGTATTTCGACGAACTCGTCCGCACAAATTCCATGCGCGCCGCTGCGGAAAACCTGAATGTCGCGCCGACGGCGGTGAGCCGGCAGATTGAAAACCTCGAATATTATTTCGGTTCGCCGCTTGTGGAGCGCTCCAGCCGGGGCGTGAAGCTGACGGCAGCGGGGGAGCTGCTCGCCGCCCGCGCCGGCAAGACGCTGCGCGAACTCGACCATGTGCACCAGCTGATAGACGATCTCAAAGGCCTGCAGCGCGGCCGGGTCACGGTCTATGCCAATGGCGCCACGGTGGCGAACCTTCTGGCGCCGGTGCTGGCGCAGTTCAGCCTGAAATATCCAAAACTGCGTTTCGAGGTGCATATTACCAGCGCCCGGCAGGCGATGGAGGCGCTGGGTGCGGCGGAAGCGGACCTTGTCGTCAGCCTGTTTGCGCCAAAACTATCAGGCGTCAAGGTGCGTTCGCGCACCCGCATCAGTTATGATGTCATCTTCCCCGCTGGCCACGCGCTCGCCGCCCAGCCGGAAGTCTCGCTGAAGGAACTGGCGGGCCTGCCGCTTGCGCTGCCGGACAAGAGTTTTGCTGCGCGTCAGGCCTTCGATACGCTGTTTGCCGATGCGGGCATCGAACTTGACCCTGTCTTCATCACCAGCTCGCTGGAAATGCTGAAGGAACTGGTGCTGGGCCACGCCGCCGCCACGCTGTTGCCGGCGCTTTCGGTGGCGCGTGAAATTCGCAGTGGCCAGATGGTCGCCGTTCCGCTCTCCGGCAAGAAGGGCATCCACACCCAGATCGATCTCTGTGTTGCTCCCGACCGGCAATTGTCCTTCGCCGCCTCCAAGCTTGCCGATTTCATCGAGCGCTTCATGCGCGAGGCGACGGCGGGATAAGCGAGACGGTTTGGCCTTTCCGCCCGGAAGGTTGATTTCCATCCGCATTTCCGTGTAGCCATTTCAGCTACACGGAGCACACAAAAATCGAGATTGTGTGTGCGCCTGCAACATGACACTCTTTTTGCAACGGGTGGTCTTTGGAAGGGCAAAAATGCCCCGGCCGCCAGACAGGGGACAATGATGCCACGCATTTATCTTTCGCAGGCGGCAACGCTTTCGCGCCGCGCCGCGCTGAGCCTCGCACTGGGCACGGCGCTTTGGCTGCCGCTTTCGATAACGGCGGCGGATGCCGCGCCGAAAACCGCGCTGACGCTTGGCATGGCCGTCGAGCCCGCCGGGCTCGATCCGACCATTGCCGCCCCCGTCGCCATCGGCCAGGTCACCTGGCAGAATATCTTCGAAGGTCTGGTGACGATCGACCGCGAAGGCAAGGTTAGGCCGCAGCTTGCCGAAAGCTGGGAAATTTCCCCTGATGGCAAGACCTATACATTCAAGCTGCGCAAGGGCGTCACCTTCCATGACGGCGAGGCCTTCGATTCCTCCGTTGCGAAATTTTCGCTGGATCGGGCGCGCGGCGAAAGCTCGGTCAATCCGCAGAAGCGCTTCTTCGCCGCCATCGACAGTATCGAGACCCCGGATGCCGCAACGCTGGTGCTGAAGCTGAAGCAGCCGGCCGGCAGCCTTCTCTATTGGCTCGGCTGGCCGGCATCCGTGATGGTGGCGCCGAAAAGCGCTGAGAATAACCGCACCACGCCCGTCGGCACCGGCCCGTTCAAATTCGTGAACTGGGCCAAGGGCGACAGGGTCGAGCTGCAGAAGAACGACGGCTATTGGGACAAGGCCGTGGCGGTCAAGCTGGACAAGGCGACCTTCCGTTTCGTCTCCGACCCGCAGGCGCAGGCGGCGGCGCTGAAGTCAGGCGATATCGATGCCTTTCCGGAATTCGGCGCGCCGGAGCTGATGACCTCCTTTGAGGGCAACAAACGCCTTGGCACCTTCGTCGGCAATACCGAACTGAAGGTCGTGGCCGGCATGAACAACGCCCGCAAGCCCTTTGATGACAAGCGCGTGCGCCAGGCGCTGATGATGGCGGTGGATCGCGGCACCGTCATCGAAGGCGCATGGTCCGGCTTCGGCACGGCCATCGGCAGCCATTACACCCCGAATGACCGCGGTTACATCGATACGACAGGAGTGCACCCCTACGATGTCGACAAGGCGAGGGCGCTGCTTGCCGAAGCGGGTTATCCTGACGGGTTCAGCTTCACCATCAAGGCGCCGCAGATGGCCTATGCCCAGCGGACCTCGCAAATCCTGCAGGCGATGTTTGCCGAAATCGGCGTGACGATGACCATCGAGACGACCGAATTTCCGGCGAAATGGGTGGCGGATGTCTTGAAGGGCGCGGATTACGACATGACCATCGTTGCCCATGCGGAGCCGATGGATATCGATATCTATGCGCGCGATCCCTATTATTTCAATTACAGGAACCCGGCCTTCAACGAGGTCGTCGGCAACGTTGAAAAGACGGCGGATGCGGCCCAGCAGGAAGCGCTTTACGGCGACGCCCAGAAAATCCTCGCAGAAGATGTGCCGGCACTTTACCTTTTCGTCATGCCGAAGCTCGGCGTGTGGGACAAGAAGGTGAAGGGGCTTTGGGAAAACGAACCCATTCCCTCGAATGTGCTGACGGATGTGCATTGGGAAGAGTGACGTTTGTCGATACCGGTTTCTTCCGTCATGCCGGACTTGATCCGGCATCCAGCCAGCCCAAGTCCTTCGGCTGAAAGGGCTCTCTCCGCCGCGCAGACGCGCGCCGGCTGGATTCCGGCTCGGGGCCGGAATGACGGGAGAGAGGTGACTGGACGCTCGACCGCAGGTGAAACAAAGCAAGGAGAAGATGCCAGATGTTAGCCGTCCTCATCCGGCGTCTCGTCAGCCTCGTCATCACGCTGTTTGCCGTTTCCCTCATCATCTATGTCGTCATGGGCCTGCTGCCGGGCGATCCCGCGGCGATCATGCTTGGAACCTCGGCGAGCCCTGATACGCTCGCCGCGCTGCAGAAGCAGATGGGTCTCGATCAGCCGCTGCCGCTGCGTTATCTCCACTGGCTTGCGGGCGTATTCCGGGGTGATTTCGGGCAATCCTATACCTATGGCGTGCCGGTGGCGGGGCTGATCCTCGAGCGGCTGGCCGTCACCCTGCCGCTTGCGCTGCTGGCAGTCTGCCTGTCTGTCGCCATCGCCATTCCACTCGGCGTGGCGGCGGCGCGGAACCGTAACGGGGCGCTGGATTTTGTGGCCGGGCTGTTTTCCCATGTGGGCATCGCCGTGCCCGGTTTCTGGGTCGGGCTGCTGCTCATCATCGTCTTTTCCACCACGCTCGGCTGGATGCCGGCGGGCGGATTTCCCGGCTGGACGCCGAGTTTTTCAGCGGGTCTTATGGCGCTCATCCTTCCGGCGGTCGCGCTGGCGCTGTCGCAGGCCGGCGTTCTCACCCGCGTCTGCCGCTCCGCCGTGCTTGAGGTGATGAACGAGGATTTCGTGCGCACCGCCCGCGCCAAGGGTTTGAGCGAGCGGGTGGCACTGTGGCGGCACGCGGTGCCGAACGCGATGATCCCTGTTGTCACCATGATCGGCCTGCAATTCACCTTCCTTATCGCAGGCGCGGTGCTTGTCGAGAATGTCTTCAATCTTCCGGGCCTCGGGCGGCTTGCCTATCAGGCGCTGACCCAGCGCGATATCGTCGTCATGCAATCCGTCGTGCTGTTCTTTTCGGCGCTCGTGATCATCATGAATTTCGTGGTCGATATCGCCTATCTCCTCATCGACCCCAGACTGCGGGCAGGTGCGCGATGATGCGATTGATCCGCCGCCGCCCTGCCTTTGCCGTCGGCATCGCCGTTACGATCTTTCTGGTCGCAGTCGCCCTGCTGTCGCTGGTCTGGACACCGGTGTCCCCCACAAAGATGCAGATCGTCCAGAAGCTGAAATCGCCATTCGTCTATGGCGGCCTCGGTACGGATCATTTCGGCCGCGACGTGTTGTCCATGCTGATGGCGGGTGCGTGGAACTCGCTGTCCACCTCCATCGCTGCCGTCGCCATCGGCGCATCTATCGGCACGGCCATCGGCGTTGCGGTTGCGGCGCTGCGCGGTTTCACCGAAACCGTGGTCATGCGCGTCTGCGATATCATCTTTGCGGTGCCGCCGATCCTGTCGGCTATGATGCTCGGCGCCTTCATCGGCACGGGGCGCTTTACCGCCATCATCGCCATCGCCACCTTCATGGTGCCTGTCTTCGCCCGGCTGACGCTGGGGGCGGCGCTGCAGATATGGTCGCGGGAATATGTCACCGCCGCTACAAGCATCGGCCAGAACCGCGCCCGGATCACGCTTTTCCATATCGTGCCGAATATTTCCAACCAGATCATCGTGCAGGTGACGATCCAGCTCGGCCTTGCGATATTGACGGAAGCAGGCCTTTCCTTCCTCGGTCTCGGCATGCCGCCGCCCGCCGCCACCTGGGGGCGAATGCTCGCGGACGCCCAGACCTATCTTGGCGTGGCGCCCTGGCTTGCCATCATGCCCGGCCTTGCGATTGCACTTGCCGTCTTTGGTCTCAACCTTCTCGGCGACGGCCTGCGCGACCTGCTGGACCCGCGCGATACAAGCTGACCGCTCTGGAAAGCTGTCGCCCATATTTCCTGTTTTTCTGACGAGACGATGCCATGACCGATCTCATAGACCTCAACACGCTCGAAATCCTGTCGCTTTACCGGGGTAAGAGGCTTTCGCCATCGGAATATTGGCAGGCGGTGGAGGCGCGTATCGATGCATTCGAGCCGGTCGTGAACGCGCTTTACGCCTATGATCCGGAGGATGCACGCCGGCAGGCGCTGGCCTCGACGGAGCGCTGGCAAAAGGGTGAAACGCTCGGGCCCCTTGATGGAATTCCCGTCTCGCTCAAGGAATTGATCGCCACGAAAGGCCATCCCGTTCCGCTTGGCACCAAAGCGGTAGAACTGGTGCCTGCGGTTGAAGATGCGCCGGTGGCGGCCCGCTGCCGCGAGGATGGCGCGATCCTTTACGCCAAGACGACCTGCCCGGATTACGGCATGCTCTCCTCAGGCCTTTCCAGTTTTCACAAGCTCAGCCGCAATCCTTGGGACCCGACACAGAACCCCGGCGGCTCCAGCGCCGGTGCGGCCTCGGCCGGGGCCGCTGGTTATGGCACGCTGCATATCGGCACGGATATTGGCGGCTCGGTGCGGCTGCCGGCGGGGTGGACGGGATTGTTCGGTTTCAAGCCGAGCCAGGGCCGCATCCCGGTCGATCCCTATTATACCGGCCGCTGCGCCGGGCCGATGACCCGCACCGTTATCGATACGGCCTATGCGATGGCCACGCTTTCACGGCCCGACTGGCGCGACGGCACATCGCTGCCGCCGAATGACATCGACTGGATGGACCTCGATATCGACGTGAAGGGCCTGAAGATCGGCCTGATGCTGGATGCCGGCTGCGGCCTGCCGTTGGAGGATGAGGTGCGCGACGCCGTGCTTTCCGCCGCGAAACTGTTCGAGGCGGCGGGCGCCATTGTCATCCCTGTCGAGCCGGTGCTGACGCGGGAGATGCTGGATGGGCTGGACGACTTCTGGCGCGCGAAATTCTGGGGCGACATGGCGGCGCTGAGCGCAGACCGCCGCGCCGCGATCCTTCCATATATTCATGAATGGGCACAGAAGGGGGCGGATATTTCCGGCGCACGCGCCGTTTTCGGTTTCAACCAGACCATGGAAATGCGTAAGCTTTGCGGCCGGTTGATGCAGTCCGTTGATGCGGTGATTTCACCCGTCAATCCCATCGTGTCCTATCCGGCCGACTGGGCCTCGCCCACCAATGATCCCGCACGGCCCTTCGAACATATCGCCTTCACCGTGCCGTGGAACATGTCGGAACAGCCCGCATCCTCGATCAATTGCGGTTTTTCGAAATCGGGTATGCCCATCGGCTTGCAGATCGTCGGCCCGCGTTACGAGGATCTGTTCGTGCTGAAGCTTTCCAGAGCCTTTGAGACCTGGGGCGGCGGTGTGCGTCGCTGGCCGGAGCCGCCGCGGGGCCGGTGATGCCGCCTTTATCGGCCTTGTAGTATAGCCATAATACCCGTGCTTCGGCCCACACTGCTAGAGTGCCCAAAGGCATTCGAAAACGGGAGGAGCAAACATGCCGAAGAAGATTTTGATGATCGCCGGCGATTTCGCCGAGGATTACGAGACCATGGTGCCGTTCCAGACGTTGCTCGCTGTCGGCCACACGGTCCATGCCGTCTGCCCCGGCAAGAAAGCGGGCCAGACCATCGCTACGGCCATCCATGATTTCGAGGGCGACCAGACCTATTCGGAAAAACGCGGCCATAATTTCGCGCTCAACGCCACCTTCGCCGATATCAAGGTTGCGGATTATGATGCGCTGGTCATTCCGGGCGGCCGTGCGCCGGAATATCTGCGCCTTAATGCCGATGTGCTGGCGGCGGTGAAACATTTTTTCGAGGCTGACAAGCCGGTGGCGGCCGTCTGCCACGGTGCGCAACTGCTCGCGGCTGCTGGTGTTTTGAAGGGCCGCACCTGCTCGGCCTATCCGGCCTGCCGTCCCGAGGTCGAGCTTGCCGGCGGCACCTATGCCGATATCGCCATCGATGCGGCGGTTACCGATGGCAAGCTGGTGACCGCCCCTGCATGGCCGGCACATCCGGCATGGCTTTCGCAATTCATGGCGGTGCTCGGCAAATAAGACCTGCGAAAGGGGGCTTTTTTCGGCCCCGTTTTCCGCCTATCTTTCAGACGTGGTGAGGGAGGAAACCATGTGCAAGCTTTTCATCAAGGCAGACCCGGCGCTTTGGGAAAGCCATACGCGGTCGCTCAGGATCGATGGCATGGTCACCAGCGTCCGGCTCGAGAATTTCTTCTGGACGACGCTGGACGAGATCGCGCGGCGGGATGGCATGAACAGCGTGCAGCTTATCGCCAAGCTCTATAATGAATCGATCGATGCCGGGCATGATCTCGGAAATTTCACCTCGTTCCTGCGGGTCTGCTGCGGGCGTTATCTTGCGCTTCAGCTTTCCGGCGATATTCCCGCGCGCAGCGATATTCCGATTGCCGCGCTGGATGCCGACAGCATCCTTGATGCGGAAAAGGTGAATTATCACTAGTCGGCAGCCTTACTCGACGTCATCCTCGGGCTTGACCCGAGGATGACGGTGGAGAGGTTGTTGTGACGCAGAGAACGCGTCTCCTCAACTCTTCAGCGCCCGTGGGTCGAGCGCATCGCGCACGGCATCACCAATGTAATTGACGCTCAGAACCGTCAGCGAGATAGCCAGTCCCGGCCACAGCACACGCGAGGGCGTCAGCTGCAGGAAGTTGGCGCCATCGAACAGCAGCCGTCCCCAAGTGGGGAAGTCGGACGGGAAACCGAGGCCGAGGAAGGACAGCGCCGATTCCGTGATGATGGCCGAGGCGATGCCGAGCGTGGCCGAGACCATGATCGAACTCAGCACATTCGGCAGGATATGGCGCAGGATGATGCGATACTCACGCATGCCGCTCGATTTCGCCGCCATGATGAATTCCTGGCTTTTGATCGTCAGCACATCGCCGCGCACAATGCGCGCGGTATGCATCCAGCTGGTGATCCCGATCACGAAGACAATCAGGATGAAGATGCCGGTTTCCGGCCCGAAGGCGGCGCGCAGCGTATCGCGAAACAGCATCAGGATGACGAGCAGCAGCGGCAAAAGCGGCAGCGCCAGAAACAGGTCCGTCAACCGCATCAGCGGCCCGTCCAGATTCCGGAAATAACCTGAAAGCACACCCACCAGCGTGCCGAGAAACAGGGCCAAAAGCATGGCAGTGATGCCGACGGCAAGCGAGATGCGCCCACCGGCCAGAACCTGCGCCAGCATGTCCTTGCCGAGATTATCGGTGCCGAAGGGATGCGCCAGCGACGGCCACTGGTTACGTGCCTTCACGTTTATGGCGTTGGGCGCAACGGTGTGGATATAGGGGCCGACATAGACCGCAAGCAGGATGAAGATGAAGACAAAAAGCCCGGCCACCCCGCCCTTGTGGACGCGGAACTGTTTCCAGATATCGGCAAGGGCGGATTGTGTTGGGGTGGCCGCAACCGTCGGCGCTGCAATGGTGGCGTCAGTCATAGCGGATCCTCGGGTCGAGAATGCCGTAAAGCACGTCGGCAATCAGGTTGAAGAGCACGATAAGCACCGCAAAAATGAAGGTCAGCGTCTGCACCAGCGGAATATCCGCGCCCTGAACGGCGGTTATCAGCAATTGGCCAAGCCCGTTCACGCGGAATATCTGCTCGGTGATGATGGCGCCGGAAAAGATCGTCGGCACGCCGAGTGCAATCACCGTCACGACCGGGATCAGGCTGTTGCGCAGCACGTGGACGAGCAGAACGGATTTTTCCTTCACGCCCTTGGCGCGGGCGGTGCGCACATAGTCCTGATGCAGATTGTCGAGCATTGAGGCGCGCACGAAGCGGCTGATCTGCGAGACATTGTAGAGGGTCAATACCAGCACCGGCAGGAACATCTGTTTGATCTGCGCCACAAAGCTTCCCCAGTCCGTCACCTGCAGATTGGTGTCATAGACGGAAGGGAACCATTGCAGGTAAGAGCTGAAGATGACGACCAGCAGCACGCCGGTGAAGAAGGTCGGCACCGAATAACCGACCATCGAGACGAAAGTGCCGATCTGGTCGAAGATCGAATATTGCTTGTAGGCGGAAATGACGCCGATCGGGATCGCCAGAAGCGCGCCGAAAAGATAGGCAAGGCCCACTACCCAAAGCGTCTGCGGCATGCGCTGGATGACAAGATCGACCACCGGGCTGCGCGTTGCCCAGGAGAGCACGCGCATGCGGCTGCCATCGCCGATCTGCCAGCCGGTCAGCTTTTCGAAGAGGTTCAGCGGCTCGTTGATGAAGAATTGCTGCAGCCACATCAGGTAACGGATGAAGAAAGGCTGGTCGAGGCCGAGGGAGGCGCGGATCTGCTCGCGCACTTCGGGCGGAATGGTCAGCGGCAGGTCGCCGGTCGGATCGTTCGGCGCGAGATCGAGCAGGGCGAAGATGACGAAGCTGATGACGAGCAACGTCGGTACGGCAAAGGCAAGCCGCCGGAGCGTAAAGGTAAACATCGGAAAGTCTCCAGACCGTCAGGGTCTCGCAAAACGAGCGCGGCCGCCCTTTCAGGGGCGACCGCGCATTTGCGTGTTACTTTTTGCGGGACCAGTCCGCGACGTTCCAGAGTTCCGAATCCCAGGCATTCATGCGAACGCCTTCGAGTGTCAGCGAATGCGAGGAGACGTTGCCACGGTGGATCAGCGGAATATGTGCGCCTTCTTCCGTCAGCATGTCGTTCAGCTGTTTTGCGATTTCCCCACGCTTGGCGAAATCGGTCGTCTTGGAAAGGACGCCCACCAGCTTGTCGAATTCCGGGTTGCAATAACGCGGAATATTCTGACCCTGCCAGCCGTTTGCGGGGGCGGGGATCTTGTCGCACAGCCATTCCGCCAGGTATTTTTCCGGGTCGGTGCCGTCGAAATTGTTGGTGTACATTTCAACGTCGGCATAAAATTTCTGGAAGGTATCCGGGCTTGCCGGATCGCCGCCGAAGAACACCGAGGCGCTGACATTGCGCAGTTCGGACGCAACGCCGATCTGCGACCACATGTCCTTCACCAGTTCCTGCGCTGCCTGGCGAACGGAGTTGGTGGAGGTCTGGTAGAGGAAGGAAAGCTTCACGCCGTTTTTGGCGCGGATGCCATCGGCGCCCTTCACCCAGCCCGCATCATCAAGCAGCTTATTTGCGCCTTCCAAATCCTGCTTCAGGCACCAGCTGTCGTTTTTCGTCGAAGCGACAGCCGCCGGGGCCGGCACGATGTTGCAGGTCGGCTTGCCCGCCTCGCCATACCCCGTCTCATCGATAATGTCGCGATCGATGGCGAGCGAGAGCGCACGGCGCACGGCCGGGTCGGAAAGGGCCGGATGGGGACCGCCCTCCTTGGTGGAGCGCTTGTCACCCAGCGCAGGATCGGCATTGTACCAGTTGAGATTGATACGCTCGACCTGCGTGCCGAAGGCGGTTTCCAGCTTGCCCTTGCCGGCGGCCACCATGGTCGCCAGAATTTCCGGCTCCACCTGCATGTTCCAGGCGTAGTCGAATTCACCCGTTTCAAGCACGGCACGCGCAGCGGATGCCGCGTCACCGCCGCCCTTCAGGGTCGCCGTGGCGAAAGCGGGCTTGGCCGGATCACGATAATTGGGGTTGGCGACATAGCTGATGACGTCGTTCGGCTTGAACTCCTTGACCACAAAGGGGCCGGTGCCGATGGGGCCGAAATTGGCGGATGTGCAGCCGGGAGCCGCGGCGCCGACGCATTTTTCGAACTGCTTCTTCTGGATGACGGGCGATTGTGCGCCGACAAATGCCGAGTAGGGGTAGGGCTTGGGTTCAGTGAAGCTGATCTTGACGGTATGGGCGTCGATAGCCTCAACGTTTTTCACGCCTTCATATTGTGCCGCCTGCGCGCAGCCGCCGTCGGGTGCGGTGCAATATTTCCACGTGAAGATGACGTCGTCAGCGGTAAGCGGCGTGCCGTCGGACCATTTGACGTCACTTTTCAGCTTCCACGTCATGCTGAGCAGATCCTTCGCGACGCCGCCATTGTCGACCGTCGGGATCTCGCTCACCAGCATCGGCACCAGCTCGCCCTTTTCGTCGTAGCGGGCCAGAGGCTCAATCACCATGGACGAGCTGTAGATCTCTTTGGTGCCGCCGGAAAGATAAGGGTTGAGTGTCGATACAGCCTGCCAGAACAGGATTTTCAGTTCACCGTCACTGCCGCGTTCGGCATGGGCGGCAGATCCTGCCAAGGCCATCGCCGCCACCGTGCTGGCAAAGAGAATGCTGCGCTTCTTCATTATGTTTTCCCCTTTTTTGGATTTTATCTATTTGAATGTTTGACGCTTTTCCTGTCGTCATGCGCAAGGTATTTTATTGTAAGTATTTGACTTTGCTGAATAATATCCATTCGTTCCAGATGATGCTATTGTCAGTGTTTTTGAAAAGCAAGCCCCAAAGTCTTATTGATGAACAAAATTTGAGCCATTCGCCTTCCGGCCTATTTTTCGCTCATTCAGCAAATTTCACACTTGCAAAAGGAGAAATTCCAAACGCAATATGTTTTCCGACAACCCGGCGGGGAACAAAAAAGGGAATAAAGAGAATGCCGATATTGAACCGTGTGGCTGAAATGCAGGAAGACGTTGCCGGCTGGAGACGCCATCTGCATGAGCACCCGGAACTGCTCTATGATGTCTTCGAAACATCGAAATTCGTGGCCGAAAAACTGAAGTCCTTCGGCTGCGATATCGTCGAGACCGGCATCGGCAAGACCGGCGTGGTCGGCATCATCAAGGGGCGGCACGGGGATGGTCCGACCATCGGTTTCCGCTCCGACATGGACGCGCTGCCGATTCTTGAGACCAGCGGCAAGCCCTGGGCCTCGAAGACGCCCGGCAAGGCCCATTCCTGCGGCCATGACGGGCACACGGCCATGCTTCTGGGGGCGGCGCAGTATCTGGCCGAGACCCGCAATTTCAAAGGCTCCGTCGCGGTCATCTTCCAGCCGGCGGAAGAGGGCGGGGCAGGCGCGCTCGCCATGCTGAACGACGGCATGATGGAGAAATTCGGCATTTCGCAGGTCTATGGCATGCATAACGAGCCAGGCATTCCGGTCGGCCAATTCGCCATCCGCAAGGGTTCCACCATGGCGGCGGCGGATAGTTTCGAGATTGTCATCACCGGCAAGGGCAGCCACGCGGCCGCGCCGCATCTTTCCATCGATCCGGTGCTGACCTCGGCGCATATCATCATCGCGCTGCAATCCATCGTCTCGCGCGAGACGGACCCGTTGAAATCGCTGGTCGTCACCGTCGCCACCACCCATGGCGGCACGGCGGTCAATGTCATTCCGGGTTCGGTGACGCTGACCGGCACGGTGAGGACCCTGCTGCCGGAAACCCGCGATTTTGCCGAAAAGCGGCTGAAGGAAGTGGCCACCGCCACGGCAATGGCGCATGGCGCCAGCGTGGAGGTGAAATACCATCGCGGATATCCCGTCACCTTCAACCACAGTGACGAAACCGAATTCGCGACCGGTGTGGCGATGGGCGTGGCCGGTGCGAACGCCGTCAACACCAATCCCAACCCGCATATGGGTGCGGAAGATTTTTCCTACATGCTGGAAGCCCGCCCCGGCGCCTTCATCTTCATCGGCAACGGCGATACCGCCGGGCTGCACAACGCCGCTTACGATTTCAACGACGAAGCCCTGCCTTACGGCATCAGCTACTGGGTTTCGATGGCCGAAACCGCACTTGCTGCATAAGACACCCGGCGGCCTTCATGGCCGCCTTCTGCTTTTCAGGAGATCGGAATGCTTTTGGCGGCGACATCAATGGAACAGACCGGCGGTTCGGTAAGCCCGGTTCTTTCGGTTCAGAATCTCACCACCTCCTTCCGCGTCGATGACGGCTGGAAATCCGTGGTGCGCAATATGAGTTTCGAGATTGCACCGCGCGAAACGGTGGCGATCGTCGGCGAAAGCGGCTCGGGCAAGAGCGTGACGTCGCTGTCGATCATGCGGCTTCTCGATAAAAAGACGAGTCGCATCGAGGGCAAGGTCATGCTCGGCGGCCGCGACCTGCTGGCGCTGCCGGAAGAGGAGATGCGCAAGGTTCGCGGCAAGGACATCTCTATGATCTTCCAGGAGCCGATGACGAGCCTCAACCCGATCTTCCCGATCGGCAAGCAGATCGCCGAAGCACTCACCGTACATCAGGATATTTCCTCCTCCGCTGCAAAAGCCGAAGTTATCCGCCTGCTCGAAAAGGTCCGCATTCCCAATGCGAAGAACCGGTTCGACGATTATCCGCACCAGTTTTCCGGCGGCATGCGCCAGCGCGTTATGATCGCCATGGCACTTGCCTCGAAACCAAAGCTCCTGATTGCAGACGAGCCGACGACGGCGCTCGACGTGACCATTCAGGGCCAGATTCTCGACCTTATCAAGCAATTGCAGGAAGAGGAGGGCATGTCGGTCCTGTTCATCACCCATGATATGGGCGTGGTGGCGGAAGTGGCTGACCGCACCATCGTCATGTTCCGCGGCGACGTGGTGGAAACCGGCACGACGGACGATATCTTCCATCGCGGAAACCATCCCTATACGCGCGCCCTGCTTTCGGCGGTGCCGAAGCTCGGTTCGATGAAAGAGCGGGTGCTGCCCGCCCGCTTTCCGATCATCGATATCAAGACCGGAGAAAGCCAACCGGTCGAAGAGGTCAGGAACACGGTTTCCGGTGGTCGCACGCCCATTCTTTCGGTCCGGGACCTGACGACCCGCTTCGATATCCGCTCCGGTCTTCTTGGTCGCAAGTCCGGTGCCGTGCATGCGGTGGAGAAGGTCTCCTTCGATCTGGCTGAGGGCGAGACACTATCGCTGGTCGGTGAATCCGGCTGCGGCAAGTCCACCACGGGGCGGTCGATCACCCGGCTGATCGAACCGACCTCCGGTAACGTGACTCTCGACGGTTACGAGGTGATGAAACTCGACAAGACGACGTTGCGCACCATGCGCCGCAGCGTGCAGATGATCTTTCAGGACCCCTTCGCCAGTCTCGATCCGCGCATGAGCATCGGCACGGCGATCATGGAGCCCTTCATCGAACACCGGCTTGGACCGAAGGCGCAGGCGCGTGAAAAGGCGGCGGACCTGATGGAGAAGGTTGGCCTCAGCCCGGATATGATGCGGCGCTTCCCGCATGAGTTTTCCGGCGGCCAGCGCCAGCGCATCGCCATTGCCCGTTCGCTGATGCTTGACCCCAAGGTCATCGTTGCCGATGAAGCGGTGTCGGCGCTTGATGTCTCCATCAAGGCGCAGGTCTGTAACCTGCTGCTCGATCTGCAACAGAGCCTCAACCTCGCCTTCCTGTTCATTTCCCACGATATGGCTGTGGTGGAGCGTGTCAGTCATCGTGTCGCGGTGATGTATCTCGGCGAGATCGTCGAAATCGGCCCACGCGCCGCCGTCTTCGATAATCCGCAGCACCCCTATACGAAAAAGCTCATGTCCGCCGTTCCGGTGCCGGATCCGGCCCGGCGCCAGATCAGGCGCAACATGGCAACGGACGAGATCAAAAGCCCGATCCGTCCTGTGAACTATGTTCCGCCGCAACGCCATTACCGCGAGGTTTCGGCAGGGCATCTGGTGCAGGAAGCGGCTTGATATAGAGGAAACTGCGCAGGGATAGGTGCCTCTGTGTTCACGACGTCATCCTCGGTCTTGTGCCGAGGATCTGCCAATGTCTCGTAAATCGGTGCATTGCAGATGCTCGGGACAGGCCCGAGCATGACGGAGGAAATGTTTTGCATCTTCTTTAGAGGTGCCCGGTGCCGCCAAACGCTTCGCTCAGTCGCTGCGCCGTTTGACAGGCGGCCTGAAAAAATGCCAGCAAATGCTCGAGCATAATTCTTAGAGGGCGGCGGCATGGCCAGACGGAACGACGCACATGGACGGCTTGATGATGCGGCGCGTGCTGGCTGGCTTTATTATGTCGCGGGCCGCACGCAGGACGAGATCGCCGCTGCCATGGGCATATCCCGGCAATCGGCGCAGCGGCTGGTATCGCTGGCCGTCGCCGAGCGGTTGATCAAGGTCCGGCTCGATCATCCCATCGCCGCCTGTCTCGAAAAGGCGGAGCGGCTGAAGCAGAAATTCGACCTTAGATATATCGAGGTGGTGCCGAGCGATCCCGCTGGCGTTTCCTCCACGGTCGGCATTGCCGAGGCCGGTGCGGCGGAAATCGAGCGCTGGCTGAAAAATGCCGATCCCATCGTGCTTGCCATCGGCACCGGCCGTACGCTGAAGGCGGCTGTGGACCAGTTGCCGCCGATGGAATGTCCGCAGCACCGCATCGTGTCACTGACAGGCAATATCGGCCCGGATGGCTCGGCTGCCTATTACAACGTCATCTTCAGCATGGCCGATGCCATCAAGGCGCGGCATTTTCCCATGCCGCTGCCAGTCCTGTGCTCCTCGGCGGAAGAACGTGAATTGCTGCATGACCAGTCCATGGTGCGCTCGACGCTGGCGCTGGGTTCTGCGGCCAATGTCACCTTCGTCGGTGTCGGCGAACTCGGTGAAAACGCACCGCTCTGCGTTGATGGTTTCCTCGGTGTCGACGAGATGAAGGCCCTGATGGCAAGCGGTGCGGTCGGCGAGATCTGTGGCTGGATGTATGATGCCAATGGCCACATTCTCGACCATTCCGTCAACGAGCGCGTCGCCTCCGTTCCCATCCCATCACGAGAGACCTGCACGGTCATCGGAATGGCGCAGGGCACGCGCAAAAATGCCTCGATTCTGGCGGCGTTGAGGGGTGGTCTGTTGAACGGCCTCATTACCGACGAAGTGACAAGCGAATATTTGCTCACTCACTGAGCAAAAATTAATTCATTAAAATCAAAGACTTGATTTTCCCATGTGCGCCGCAGCACAGGATGTCGCTTGACATTTTTGCTCTGCGGGTGAGTAAATGCCCTAGAGCAAAGCGAATGCTCATCATTTTTCTTCTGGGAGGAAGATATGACATTGAAGACCATTTTGCTGGGCGCATGCTCGGCACTCGCCTTTTCGACCCTTGCCTCCGCCGAAACGCTGACCATCGCCACCGTTAATAACGGCGATATGATCCGCATGCAGGGGCTGACCTCCGACTTCACCACCAAGAACCCCGACATCAAGGTGGAATGGGTCACGCTTGAAGAAAACGTCCTGCGCGAGCGCGTGACGACCGATATCGCCACCAATGGCGGTCAGTACGACATCATGACCATCGGCAACTATGAAGTGCCGATCTGGGCCAAGCAGGGCTGGCTGCTGCCGCTCGAAAAGCTTGGCGACAAATACGACGTGGATGATATTCTGCCGGCGATCCGTGGTGGTCTTTCCAGCGAAGGCAAGCTTTATGCGGCGCCGTTCTACGGCGAATCCGCCATGATCATGTATCGCAAGGACCTGTTTGAAAAAGCCGGCCTGAAGATGCCTGAAAACCCGACCTGGGAATTCATCGGTGACGCTGCCCGCAAGATTACCGATCGCAAGGCGGATATCAACGGCATGTGCCTGCGCGGCAAAGCTGGCTGGGGCGAGAACATGGCCTTCATCAGTGCGCTCACCAACTCCTTTGGCGGCCGCTGGTTCGATGAGAACTGGAAACCGCAGTTCGATCAGCCGGAATGGAAGAGTGCTCTTCAGTTCTACGTCGATCTGATGAAGGATGCCGGTCCGTCGGGTGCTTCCTCCAACGGCTTCAACGAAAACCTGACGCTGTTCCAGCAGGGCAAATGCGGCATGTGGATCGACGCCACGGTGGCTGCTTCCTTCGTTTCAAACCCGAAGGATTCGACCGTTGCCGACAAGGTCGGTTATGCGCTCTTCCCGACGCATGGCGAACTGAAGAACCACGGCAACTGGTTGTGGTCATGGAACCTTGCTATCCCGAAGAGCTCGCAGAAGGCGGATGCCGCCGAGAAGTTCATCTCCTGGGCAACCAGCAAGGAATATACCCAACTCGTCGCTGCCAAGGAAGGCTGGGCAAACGTGCCTCCGGGTACCCGCACCTCGCTTTACAAAAATGCTGACTATGAAAAAGCAGCCGCCTTCGCCAAGCCGACGCTTGCTGCGATGGATGCCGCCGACATCACCAAGCCGACCGTAAAGCCCGTGCCTTACACCGGCGGTCAGTTCGTGGCGATCCCTGAGTTCCAGGCGCTCGGCACCACGGTCGGTCAGCTGTTCTCGGCGGTCGTTGCCGGCCAGTCCAGTGTCGACGATGCGCTTGCCAGCGCCCAGTCGACAGCGACGCGTGAAATGACCCGCGCCGGTTACATCAAGTAATCCTCCTGAAGATCGCTGTCCGGCGCCAATGCCGGGCAGCGAACCTTGGGGGCGCAAGCCGCGAGCTGCGCGGTGGCCTTTAAGCCTTTCAAATCAAAACTGGAATGAGCCGGTTCTTCCGGATATGCCGGGGGCATTTCGTGATGCCCGAGCCCATGGGGAGGTTAGTGCAATGGCAACACGGAACACGAGCGGTCTGGCGCGGGTTATGCTTGCGCCTTCGGTGCTGCTTTTGCTGGTGTGGATGATCGTGCCCCTGGCGATGACGCTGTGGTTTTCGTTCCAGAACTACAATCTGCTCAACCCTGCCAATGTCAGCTTTGCGGGCCTGTTCAATTACCAGTATTTCTACACCGACCCGGCCTTCTTCCAGTCGATCTGGAACACGCTGCTGATCGTCGGCGGCGTACTTCTGATCACCGTCATCGGCGGCATCGCCATTGCGCTCCTGCTCGACAATGACATCTTCGGTCAGGGTATCGTGCGTATCATGATCATCTCGCCGTTCTTCGTCATGCCGCCGGTGGCCGCACTGGTGTGGAAGAACATGATCATGCATCCCGGTTACGGCGTGCTCGCCGATCTGTCCCGCTTCTTCGGCCTGCAGCCGGTCGACTGGTTCGCGCAGTTTCCGCTGCTCTCCATCATCATCATCGTTGCCTGGCAATGGCTGCCCTTTGCAACGCTGATCCTGCTCACCGCCCTGCAGTCGCTCGATGGCGAACAGAAGGAAGCGGCCGAGATGGATGGCGCCAACTTCATCAACCGTTTCGTCTATCTGACGCTGCCGCATCTGTCGCGCGCCATTACCGTCGTCATCCTCATCCAGACGATCTTCCTGCTCGGCGTCTACGCGGAAATCCTCGTCACCACCAATGGCGGCCCCGGTTATGCCTCGACCAACCTTGCCTTCCTCATCTATCGCACGGCGCTTCTGGGTTACGACGTCGGCGGCGCATCGGCCGGTGGCATCATCGCCGTCGTGCTCGCCAATATCGTCGCCATCTTCCTGATGCGCGCCGTCGGCAAGAACCTCGACCGTTAAGGAGAAGCGATCATGGCCCGCAAGACAACCACACGTGCGAAGATCGGCTTTTCCATCGCGGCATGGGCCGTGGCGCTCCTGCTGTTCTTCCCGATCCTCTATGCCTTCCTCACCTCGATCAAGACCGAGCCGGAGGCGATCGCAGGCTTCAGCCTCATTCCCTCGGGCACGCTCGAAAACTACATCACCGTGCAGACCCAGCGCGATTACTTCAAGCCGTTCATGAACTCGGTGGTGCTGTCGCTCGGCTCGACGATCATTGCGCTGATCATCGCCATTCCCGCCGCCTGGGCCATGGCGTTCTCGCCGACCAAACGCACCAAGGACATTCTGATGTGGATGCTCTCCACCAAGATGATGCCGGCCGTCGCCGTGCTGGTGCCGATCTACCTGATCTTCCGCAATGCCGGCCTGCTCGATACCCGCATTGGCCTCACCGTCATGCTCACCTTCATCAACCTGCCGATCGTGGTGTGGATGCTTTACACCTACTTCCGCGAAATCCCCGGCGAGATCCTTGAAGCAGCCCGCATGGATGGCGCATCGCTGTGGAACGAGATCGTGCATGTGCTCACACCAATGGCGGTTCCGGGCATCGCCTCGACGCTGCTCCTGAACGTCATCCTCGCCTGGAACGAATCCTTCTGGACCATCCGGCTGACGACCACCAATGCGGCACCGCTGACGGCCTTCATCGCCTCCTTCTCCTCACCGCAGGGGCTGTTCTGGGCAAAACTGTCGGCCGCCTCGATGATGGCGATCGCCCCCATTCTCGTCATCGGCTGGTTCTCGCAGAAACAACTCGTGCGTGGCCTCACCTTTGGCGCCGTGAAATAAGGAACGACAATAATGGGCAGCATTTCCCTTCAGAACGTGTCCAAGCTCTTCGGCGAGGCAAAAGTCATCCCGTCGATCGATCTCGATATCCATGACGGCGAGTTCGTCGTCTTCGTCGGCCCGTCCGGCTGCGGCAAGTCAACGCTGCTGCGCCTGATCGCCGGGCTGGAAGACGTCTCCGGCGGCAGAATAGTCATCGACGGCAACGACGCCACCGAAAAGGCCCCGGCCGAGCGCGGCCTTGCCATGGTGTTCCAGTCCTATGCGCTCTATCCGCATATGAGCGTGCGCAACAACATCGCCTTCCCGCTGAAGATGGCCAAGCTCGACAAGGCCGTCATCGATAAAAAGGTCGACGATGCCGCCCGCATCCTCAACCTCACCGATTATCTCGAACGCCGGCCCTCGCAACTGTCCGGCGGCCAGCGCCAGCGCGTCGCCATCGGCCGCGCCATCGTGCGCGAACCGAAAGCGTTTCTGTTCGACGAGCCGCTCTCCAACCTCGATGCGGCGCTGCGCGGCACCATGCGGCTGGAAATCTCCGAGCTGCACAACACGTTGAAGACGACGATGATCTACGTCACCCACGATCAGGTGGAAGCCATGACCATGGCCGACAAGATCGTGGTCCTCAACCGCGGCAATATCGAGCAGGTCGGCTCGCCCATGGAGCTTTACCGCTCGCCCGCCAACCTCTTCGTCGCCGGCTTCATCGGCTCGCCGCGCATGAACCTGGTGACCGGCGATTACGCCCGGCAAAAGGGTGCGACCACCGCCGGCGTGCGACCCGAGCACCTGACGCTGTCGAAAGAAACCGGGCTGTGGCAGGGCAAGGTCACGGTCGCCGAACATCTCGGCTCCGACACCTTCCTCCACCTCGACGTCCCCGGCATCGGCCCCATCACCGCCAGAACCGACGGTGAATTCGAATGCAAACACGGCGATACCGTCTTCATCACGCCGGATGACACAAAGATCCACAGGTTCGATGAAAAGGGCATCGCGATATGACGGGAAGACTGGAAGGCAAATCCGCGCTGATAACAGGTTCGGCGCGTGGCATTGGCCGCGCCTTTGCGGAGGCCTACATACGCGAGGGCGCAACCGTCGCTATTGCCGATATCGATTTCGAACGCGCCAGCAAGACCGCCCGTGAAATCGGCGAGAACGCCTATGCCGTCGAACTCGACGTGACCAAGCAGCACTCCATCGACACGGCCATCCGCACGGTGGAGGGCCAGACCGGTGGCCTCGATATCCTCATCAACAATGCCGCGCTCTTCGATCTCGCACCGATTGTCGAGATCAAACGCGATAGCTACGAAAGACTGTTTTCAATCAACGTATCAGGCACGCTGTTCATGATGCAGGCCGCCGCAAAAACAATGATTGCTCGGGGAAAAGGCGGCAGGATCATCAATATGGCAAGCCAGGCGGGCCGGCGTGGCGAGGGACTGGTGGCGATCTATTGCGCCACCAAAGCCGCCGTCATCAGCCTCACCCAATCGGCCGGGCTCGATCTCATCAAGCACGGCATCAACGTCAATGCGATCGCGCCCGGCGTGGTCGATGGCGAGCACTGGGACGGCGTGGATGCGCTGTTTGCGAAATATGAAAACCGCCCGGCCGGTGAAAAGAAGCGGCTGGTCGGAGAGGCCGTGCCCTTCGGCCGCATGGGCCGTGCCGAAGACCTGACCGGCATGGCGATCTTCCTTGCCTCCGATGAGGCCGAATACATCGTCGCCCAGACCTATAATGTCGATGGCGGCAACTGGATGAGCTGAGTATCGGGCGCTTGCCGCCCGGCCTTGGCACGAACAACGTTTCCCCTTCGAGGATCGTGACATGACATGCAAACTCTCCCTCGCAACGCTTGACGAAGCCAGAAAAACGGCGGCGGTTCCGGCCTATTCCCGGACCGATCTTTCAGCCGGCATCGTGCATTTCGGCGTTGGCAATTTCCACCGCGCGCATCAGGCGGTTTATCTGGATGACCTCTTCAACACGGGTGCGGACCATGACTTCGCCATCATCGGTGCGGGTGTTTTGCCCTCCGATGCGGTGATGCGTGAGAAACTTGCCGCGCAGGATTTCCTGACCACTGTTGTGGAGCAGGACAATAACCGCACCGGTGCGCGTGTTACCGGGCCGATGATCGACATTCTGCAAGTTGGCGATACGCAGCGCATCATCGATACGCTCGCCGATCCGAAAATCCGCATCGTTTCGATGACGATTACCGAAGGCGGTTATTTCATCGACGCTTCCGGTTCCTTCAATCCGCAGCACCCGGCAATTGCCGAAGACGGGCACAACCCGGCGACGCCGAAAACCGTGTTCGGCTTCATCGTCGCCGGGCTGAAGGCGCGGCGCGACAGGGGGCTTCAACCCTTTACCGTCATGTCCTGCGACAACATTCCCCATAATGGCAAGGTCACCAAAAACGCGGTGGTCGGGCTCGCGGCTCTCTCCGATCCTGCTTTCGCCAACTGGATCGGCGAAAACGTCGCTTTCCCCAATTCCATGGTCGACCGCATCACGCCCGCCACCGGCGAACGCGAACGCAATATTGCCCGTGACGATTTCGGCATCGACGACAACTGGCCGGTCTTCTGCGAGGAGTTCAAGCAATGGGTGATGGAGGATAATTTCCCTGCCGGTCGCCCGGCGCTCGAAAAGGCTGGCGTGCAGTTCGTCAAGGATGTCGCGCCTTACGAGCACATGAAAATCCGCATCCTCAACGGCGGCCATGCGGCAATCGCTTATCCGGCCGCGCTGCTCGACATTCATTTCGTGCATGAGGCGATGGAGCATCCGCTGATCCGGGCATTTCTGGCAAAGCTGGAAAAGGAAGAGATCATCCCGGTCATTCCGCCGGTTCCCGACACGAATCTCGCCGACTATTTCGGCCTGATCGAGCGGCGTTTCCTCAACCCGAAGATCGGCGACACCATTCCGCGTCTGGCGCAGGACGGATCCAACCGTCAGCCGAAATTCATCCTGCCATCCACCGCCGACCGTCTGGCGCGCAGCGAGGATATCATAGGCCTTTCGCTGGTTTCGGCTCTGTGGTGCCGTTATTTCTACGGCACCACCGACAGCGGCAAGCAAATCACCTTCAACGATGCCAGCGCCGAGCGTCTGCAGGCGGCGGCCATCAAGGCCAAGGATGATCCGATGGCCTTCCTCGCACTCGACGATATTTTCGGGGAGGTTGCCGAATCGGAGCTTTTCCGTAAACGCTTTGCCCATGCATTGAAGACGTTGTGGCGCGAAGGCACGGCGAAGACCTTGCAGCTTTATCTGGATGACAAGCTGGCTGAAAAGTGACCACGAGATGGAAGACGAGACCGCGCCCCTTTTGATTTTCGATTGCGACGGCGTTCTCGTCGACAGCGAGCCGGTCTCCATCTCCGTCCTTCTCGACATGCTCTCCCATCTCGGCGTGACGATGGGAGAGGAAGAGGCCTATGAGCGCTTTCTCGGCCGCAGCGTCGCCAGCATGACGGCGACGCTGTTTGAGGACTACGGCGTCGAGACGGACATCGATTTTCTTGATCATATGCGCGCGACGCTGTTCGAACGTTTCCGCACTGAGCTTCGGCCGATTGATGGTATTGGCGAAACACTGGACAGGCTGTTGCCGCTTCGGCGTTGCGTCGCTTCCTCAAGCCAGCCGGAGCGCATCCGTTATTCGCTGGGACTGTCCGGCCTGATCGACAAATTCGAACCGCATGTCTTCAGCGCCACCATGGTGAAGAACGGCAAGCCGGCGCCTGATCTTTTCCTGCATGCGGCGCGCGAAATGGGCGCTGATCCGCGTCACTGCATCGTGATCGAGGACAGCCCGGCGGGCATTGCTGCCGCAAAGGCCGCCGGCATGGGCGTTTTTGCTTTTACCGGCGGTTCGCATGCCCGCTTTCCCGCATTCCGCGAAAAGATCGCCGGGCTTGGGGCGGATGCCGTGTTTGACGCGATGCCGGATTTGGTCCAACTTGTCGGCAATTATGTGGGGAAGGGCGGTTTTGACAGGCGGGCGGAACGCGATGCAGGCTGAGCGGGACTCTGCCTGCTGCCGTCCGGAGGTCGTTGCGCAAGGGATGGAATTGCAGTCTTGATGCGTCAAAATCTCGTCGCTGTCGATGTCGGCACCGCCAGCGCCCGGGCCGGCATTTTCGATCCGGCCGGCCGGCTGCTTGCCCGCTCCACCCATCCCATCCTGATGCAAAGGCCGCAGGAAAACCACGCCGAACACGATTCCACCGATATATGGAACGCCGTCTGCATCGTGGTGAAGGCAGCGCTTGCCGAGGCAGGTGTTTCGCCGCAAAGCATCGCCGCCATCGGTTTTGACGCCACCTGCTCGCTCGTTATCCGTGATGGGCGGGGTGAGCCCGTTTCGGTTTCCGTTGCCGGTGAAGACCGGTTCGACACCATCGTCTGGCTCGATCACCGGGCGATAGGTGAGGCCGACCGGCTGACGGCATCCGGCCACCGGGTGCTGGATTTCGCCGGCAACAGCGTCTCGCCGGAAATGCAGATACCGAAGCTGATGTGGCTGAAACAGCATATGCCGGCCAGCTGGTCGCGCATGTCCTTCGCCTTCGATCTGGCGGATTTCCTGACATGGAAGGCGACCGGCTCAGCGCAGCGTTCAAATTGCACGCAGACGGCGAAGTGGAATTTCCTGGCACAGGAAAATCCCGGCTGGCAGGCGGATTATCTTGAACTGGCGGGCCTTGCCGACCTGAAGGAGCGGGCAGGCCTTCCCGAAACCACCGTGATGCCGGGGGAAAGCATCGGCCCGCTTTCGCCCGAAGCTGCCGCCGAGCTCGGTCTCGATACCGGCTGTGAGGTGGCGGCGGGCATGATCGACGCCTATGCCGGCGCGCTTGGCGCGCTTGGCGGCTGCCTGTCTGCAGATGTCGGCCGGCATGTGGCCCTGATCGCCGGGACTTCGAGCTGCCTTGTCGCCATGTCGGAGCGGCAGATGCCCGGCCACAGCCTCTGGGGGCCCTATTGGCAGGCGATCCTGCCCGGGCACTGGCTGGTGGAAGGCGGGCAATCAGCCACCGGTGCGCTGCTCGACCATATCGTGCGCATGCATGCGGCAGGCGGTGAGCCGGATACGGCGCTGCATGCGCGCATCGTTGCGCGGGTAACGGAGTTGCGCGCGCTTGAGGGTGAGGCCTTCGCCGAGCGGCTGCATGTGCTGCCGGATTTCCACGGCAACCGCTCGCCGCTTGCCGATCCACATGCCGTCGGCGTTATCAGCGGGCTGACTTTGGATACGTCTTTCGACAGTCTCTGCCGTCTTTACTGGCGCACCGCCGTGGCCATTGCGCTTGGCGCCCGCCATGTGCTCGATGCGATGGAGCGTTTCGGTTATGCGGTGGAAAGCCTGCATGTCACCGGCGGACATGTGAAGAACCCGCTGCTGATGGAGCTTTATGCCGATGTGACGGGCAAGCGCATCGTGGTTCCCGCAACCGCCGACGCGGTGCTTCTCGGAACGGCAATGACGGCGGCGACGGCTGGCGGGGTGCATGCGAGCCTTGCGGCCGCCGGGGCCGCCATGTATCCGGGCAATGCGGAAATATCAGGCAACCGGGCGCTCGCCCCCCGTTATGAGCGGGATTATCGTCGTTTCCTCGCCATGTACCGGCATCGGCAGGAACTGGAGAGCCTTTGATTTTCTGAAGGAAAATACAAGGCCGAGTGGGTGCCGCGCGTTTCTTCTCCCCGCCGGGGAGAAGGTGGCCCGAAGGGCCGGATGAGGGGGAACGCGAGCGATGAACGCACTCTAGCCCCCTCATCCCGCTGCCGCGGACTTCTCCCCGGCGGGGAGAAGAAACGAGCGGCAACCGCTCGATCCATATGCTGCCGCTGCTGTTAGCCGCAATCAACCACGCAGCGAGCGTTTCAGGGCGGTTAGGTTCTTTGCCCTTGCCCTGCCGCTATCATCAGCGTTGGCGCCAAGCGCACAGAGGGTGAATTCCAGCAGGGAAACCAGTTGAAGCAGGCCCTGGCCGCCATTCTGCGCCTGCGGCATGGCAAGACAGAGATCGGTGCTTTCGGGGCCCCATTCATAAAAGCGTGTGGTGATCAGCAATGTCCTGTAGCCGCTCTTGCGCGCCATTGCCGACAGGCGCTGCAGCGGCGACAGGCTGCCGCCGCAATCCATGATGACGAGCAGGGTGTGAGCGGGGTCGAAATCCCACAGGGCGACATAGGCCGCGCTGTCGCTGCCGAGATAATGGATGTGGCCTCGGCTCTCCAGAAGCCGCCCGTAAAAATGACGCCCGGCGTCGAGACCTTCCGGGGAGGTTGCCAGAAAGACATCGCCCGCCGTGGCGATCTCGTTCATGGCAAGCCGCCAGATCGACTGGGTCGTCATGTCGAAGGCGGTCTGGATGGCCTGGATCTGCTGGGACAGAAGCTGCGAAAACGGGTTGGACTGGCGTTCGCCGCCTTCTGCCGTTGCTGGCTGGTCCACACCGGCGGTTTCTTCGGCATGGCGCAGATCGGCGCGGATATCGCTGAATTGCCGGTATCCCAGCGAACGCAGGAAACGTCCGACCGTCATCGGGCTGAGACTGAGCTTGGCGGCCAGTGTCTGCGCCGTCTCGAACGGCAATTCGTCCAGATGTTCGATCAGATATTTAGCGATCTTGCGCTCGGAAGGCGTCCCTGCCTTCATGGCGCGTGTAAGGTTCAACAGCAGCTTTTCCACCAACGCCTCATTCTTTTATCTTTATTGAACGATGATGCATGCGCGCGCGCAAACGAGCGTGCGAACCGCAATTTGACGGTGGGGGATAGCTTCTCCGGCCTTGTCCTCCACCGGACCGGTATGCGAATTATAATAGATAGATTATTATATTTTAGAGATACCTTTTATTCAAGAGAAATTCCATCTGCGGTTTAAATCCAGACATCTGGCGCCTTTCCGTCCGTCTTGCAGAGCGGGCGGGCAGCGCTTATCTCTCGCCTGATAAGAGTGTTTCAATGCTAAAGGCGTCGAGGAGTTCCGAATGATTTTTGATGCGGCGAGGCTTGCCTTTCACAATCTCTTTGCCGCCGAAACCCGGTCAGTGTTCTGGAAGGTTCTGGGGCTCACGCTTCTCGTGCTGGCGGCGCTCTGGTTCGCTATTCGCTCGATCTTCATTTATTTCGCCCTGCCGTGGGTGGATACGCTGATACCCGGCGTGCCTGACTGGGCGGGCTGGCTGAGCTTCGTTTTCGCCATTTTCGCCGGAATAGGCCTTGCACTGGCGCTTGCGCTGCTCATCTCGCCGGTCACCGCCGTCATTGCCGGCCTGTTTCTCGATGATGTCGCCGAAGTGGTTGAAAAAAAGAGCTATCCGAACGATCCGCCCGGCGAGGCGATGCCGATCGGCGAGGCCGTGCTGTCGTCCATCAAGTTTTTTGGTGTCGTCATTGCCGGCAACCTCGTCGCGCTGTTGCTGCTTCTGGTGCCGGGCGTCAACCTCATCGCGTTTTTCCTGGTGAACGGTTATCTGCTCGGCCGGGAATTCTTCGAATTTGCGGCGATGCGTTTCCGAACACCCCTGGAAGCTAGGCAGTTCCGCTCAAAACACCGCGCCACCGTCTTCATGGCCGGGCTGGTGATCGCGGCCTTTCTGGCGGTGCCGTTCCTCAATCTGTTGACGCCGCTTTTTGCCGCCTCGATGATGGTGCATCTGCACAAGGCCGTCAGCCGGCGCGATCCCTCACTCGCCGCCGGCCGCACCGAACAGCTGCGCGGGTAGTTCCACCAGCGGCGCCGGAATATCGAAGGTCTTTTCCGGCGACTTGCAGATATCGGCAATCACGCAGCGCTCGCATTCCGGCTTGCGCGCCTTGCAGCAATAACGCCCGTGCAGGATCAGCCAGTGATGGGCGTGGAACAGATATTGTTCGGGAATGATGCGGATCAGCCGGTCTTCAACCTCGTCAGGGGTTTTGCCCGGCGCAAGACAGAGCCGGTTGGCAATGCGGAAGACGTGGGTATCCACTGCAAGGGTGGGCACGCCGAAGGCCATGGACATCACCACATTGGCCGTCTTGCGGCCGACACCAGGCAGGGTCACCAGTTCCTCGCGGGTTTTCGGCACCTCGCCGCCGAAATTGTCGATCAGGATCTGCGACAGGGCAATGACGTTTTTGGCCTTGTTGCGGTAAAGTCCGATGGTCTTGATATAGCCGATCAGCTGTTCCTCGCCGAGCGCCAGCATTTTTTCCGGCGTATCGGCCACCTTGAACAGCGCGCGCGTGGCGCGGTTCACGCCCACATCGGTCGCCTGTGCGGAAAGCGCCACGGCCACCAGCAGGGTGAAGGGATTGGTATGTTCCAGCTCGCCTTTCGGCTCCGGCCGCTGAATGGAAAAGCGGCGAAAGATTTCGGTCAGCTCATCCTTCGAATAGGCTGTTTTCACCCGCGCCGGCTTGCGGGCGGATGCCGGATTTGACTTTTTCAATGTTTGGGTGCTGGATCGTTTTTTGGCGATTGTCATGGTCTATCTATAGCCAGCCCGCCCAAAGGAAAGCAACGTGGATACGCTCAACGACCAGCCGATTTTCGCGGCGGAACTCGTTCCGCACCGTTCGCTTGGCAGAAGGGGTTTCCGGCTGCTCCTGCTTGTCTCCGGTCTGGCCTGCCTTGTCTATGGCGGCTTTTTCCTCGCCACCGGGGCATGGCCCGTCGGCCTCTTCTTCGGGCTGGATTTTCTGCTGCTTTATGTCGCCTTCCGCGCTAATTACCGGGCCGCGAAGGCGCGGGAAGAGGTCAGCGTTTCGCACACCAGCCTGTCGATCCGCAAATTTTCTCCGGCCGGGCGTATGGTGGAGCATCGCTTCAACCCCTTCTGGGCGCGCTTCAGGGTCAGGCGGCATGACGAGATCGGCATCGTCTCCATGCATGTGACGGGCGAAGGCCGGGCGACCGATATCGGGTCGTTTCTCAATCCCGATGACCGTGAAAGCTTCGCCAAGGCTTTCGGCGGTGCGTTGGCGACCGTCAGGCGGCGGATGTGAGGGGATGCTCTGCCGCCCTCATCCCCGTGCTTGTCACAGGGATCCAGCCAGCCCAAGTCCCTGGGCTGAAAGAACTCCTCCTGCCACGCGGACGCGTGTATGCTGGATTCCTGTGACGGGCACAGGAATGAGGGTGAGTGCGTGTTCGGGCTAACGAACATTCCTTGCGTATCGTGATGCCGCGCAAGAAACGGGTGGAGACGAAGTCGCTTTAATGGTTTTCTCTTACCCGTTAGGAGATTTGCGATGAACGCCAATATTACGCTGAACGAAGACATTACCCCCATCGGATCGGACTACGACACGGTGCGCGGGGTCATCGAGCTTTTGACGCTGGATTATCGCGAGCAGCCTTCCCTCGAAGCCATTGCCGCAGAGCTCGGCCAGTCGCCGACGCAATTGCAGAAGACCTTCACCCGTTGGGCCGGTCTGTCGCCCAAGGCCTTTTTGCAGGCCGTGACGCTCGATCATGCCAAGCGGCTGTTGCGCGAAGAGGATCTGCCGCTGCTGGAAACCTCGATTGAGGTCGGCATGTCGGGGCCGGGACGCCTGCACGATCTGTTCGTGACCCATGAAGCCATGTCACCCGGCGAATGGAAGGCCAAGGGCGGCGGGCTGACGATCCGTTACGGGTTTCACGCCTCGCCCTTCGGCCTTGCGCTGGTCATGGTGACTGATCGTGGCCTTGCCGGCTGCGCCTTTGCCGATCCGGGCGAGGAAAGAGCCTGTTTCGAAGATATGGCCGGCCGTTGGCCGAATGCTGACTATGTCGAGGATCGCGAAGCGACCGCGCCCTATGCTGCCCGCATCTTCGATCCGTCCATGTGGTCGGCGGACAGGCCGCTGCGCGTCGTGCTGCTCGGCACGGATTTTCAGGTGCGGGTCTGGGAAAGTCTTCTCAAAATCCCGATGGGCCGCGCCGTCACCTATTCGCACATCGCCTGCGATATCGGTCAGCCCACGGCTTCCCGCGCCGTGGGTGCAGCAGTCGGCGCCAATCCGGTGTCCTTCGTCGTTCCCTGCCACCGTGCCGTCGGCAAAAGCGGGGCGCTGACGGGTTATCACTGGGGCCTGACCCGCAAGCGGGCGATGCTCGGCTGGGAAACGGGGAAGGTGTGAGTTTGGTCGACCGTTCGAGCCCCGCAACAAAACGCACTAAAGAAGATGCGTTGCCGGAGAGTTCGTTACTGCAGAAGAGATCGGCGTTGTTTTGAGCAAATATGCCAAGGCATGAAATGCCCGGAGTTCTCGCGTATCGTCATCCTCGGCCCTGTGCCGAGGATCTAATCACGTAGAATAAAATCAATCGGTTGCAGATCCTCGGGACAAGCCCGAGGATGACGGTGGAGGTTGGATGACTGCCCGAGAATGGCCCGACGAGGCTTAAACCAATTCCATCAACGCCCGGGCCGCTGCCTCGTCCGTTATCAGCGTATTGCACCCGATGCGCTTGATCGTGGCGCGGATGGCGATGGCGCGGTGGGCGCCGCCGGAGGCCAGCACGATGTGTTTGGCCTTGCGCAGCGTATCGAGATCGATGGCCATGGCGCGCTGATTGATCGGGTGATCGACGGAGCGGCCTTCCGCATCGATGAAGTTGAACATGGTGTCGCAGACGCAGCCGGCGTCGATGAGTTCCTGCAGCGTCGCCTTGGAAATGAAACCCTCCGACAGCGAGGTCGAATGCGGGCCGATATCGCCGCAGGAGACGATGGCGAGGTCGAGCGTTTCGGCCAGATCATAAAGCGTCGCCAGCCCGCATTTTTCGATCAGCGCCCGTTTGGTCTCGACGGAATCCACCAAAAGCGGCGCGAGGAACATGTAACATTCCGCCCCGAGCGCGCTTGCCAGCCGCCAGGTGTAATCGAGCGGGTTGGTCTGGTGCACGGCGACGATACCGCCGAGCAGCGAGACGACCTTGCAGTTTTCCCGGCGCGGCGGGCGGAAGCTGGAAAGCGAAGCGGTCATGGTGCGGCCCCAGCCGACGCCGATGGTGGCGCCGTTCGGCACCGCTTCGGAGAGAAATTGCCCGAGCGCCAGACCCACGGCCTTGGCCGTGCCCTCGACGCTTGCTTTATCGGGGGAGGGAATGATGACGGCCTCATCCAGCCCGTAAGCCGCCTCCAGCCGGCCGGCCAGTTCAACGAAATCCTCGATGCCCTCGTTGATCCAGATCTGCACCTCGGAGCGCTTCATCGCCTCGTCCAGAAGGCGGATGACGGTGGAGCGGCTAATGCCGAGCTTCTCGGCGACGTCTTTCTGCGTCATGCCCTGATTATAATAAAGCCATGCGGCGCGCAGCCTCAGCGAAGCCGCTTCCGAATAGGCCGTATGGGTTTCTCTTCTCAGTTTCGCCACGGTTTCCGCCATTCTTTATGTCGGCGGAGTATCGCAGGCGTGAAACTTATGTCAATTGCGATGCGCAAATGTCTTGACTTTGGGCCGTGCCGCTTGCGATAGTCGGAGCCGGACAAACCGCGATTTCGGCCTTGGGCGCACCCATGGTGCGGGAACGAAAAGACGGGTGAGCAAGTTTTCAAGAGATCATGAAGGATCATTCGATATGACGTCCAAACTCGAACAACTTCGCGCCATCACCACGGTTGTTGCCGACACCGGCGATATCGAGGCGGTTGCGCGCCTGAAGCCGGTGGATTGCACCACCAATCCCACCATCGTTCTGAAAGCACTCGGCACGCCTGCCTTTGCGGATGCGGTGAAGGAAGCCGTCGCATGGGGCAAGAAGCAGGGCGGCCAGTCCGACGCCGTTGTTGCCGCCGTTGCCGATCGTCTGGCCATTTCTGTCGGTGCGGCGCTTGCCGGCCTCGTTCCGGGCCGCGTTTCGACCGAAGTCGATGCCGACCTTTCCTTCGATACGGAAGCCTCCATCACCAAGGCGCGCCACATCATCGCGGCCTACAAGGAGCGCGGCATCGAGCGTGAACGCATCCTCATCAAGCTTGCCTCCACCTGGGAAGGCATCAAGGCTGCCGAAGTGCTGCAGTCCGAAGGCATTGACTGCAATCTGACGCTCCTGTTCTCGCAGGCCCAGGCGATTGCCTGCGCCGAAGCCAAGGTGTTCCTCATCTCGCCCTTCGTTGGCCGTATCCTTGACTGGTACAAGAAGTCGACCGGCGAGAACTACACCGCCGAGACCGATCCGGGTGTCGTCTCGGTGCGCAGCATCTACAACTATTACAAGGCCAATGGCATCAGCACCGTCGTCATGGGTGCGTCCTTCCGCAATGTCGGCGAAATCGAAGCGCTGGCCGGTTGCGACCGCCTGACGATCAGCCCGGCGCTGCTGGAAGAGCTGGACAAGGACAGCGGCAAGCTGGAGCGCAAGCTTTCGGCTGACAACGTCAAGGCAGAGCCGCTGCAGTCGCTCGACGAGAAGGCATTCCGCTGGGCGCTCAACGAAGACGCGATGGCCACGGAAAAGCTCTCGGAAGGCATCCGTTTGTTCGCCAAGGATCTGGTGACGCTGCGCGAGATGGTCCGCAAGGAGCTGACGCTGGCTGCGGCCTGATACAAAAAAGGGGGAACCATCCACGTTCCCCCGACGTTTAAGAGATATAATCTCCAGTCACTCAAAACGCGATCGGGTCCCTGCCGGTCGCGTTTTTTTGTGCGTTTCAGGAATTTCCGTTTCCGGTCGCCACTTCGGAAATCCGCTTTGCCGCCTCGCGGATCAGTGCTTCGCAGGCCTCACGTGTCGGCGCCTTGCCGCCAAGCGGTGTGATATAGGGGCAGGTGATGACGGCGAGCGCCGTGCCATCGAGCGTCAGCACCGGCGCGGAAATATTGCGCACGCCGGCGGTCTGAAGGCTGTCCATGGATTCGAAACCGTTTTTGCGCACCTCCGCCAGCCGCTCGGCGAGGGAGGGCGGCACGGTTTCGCCGCTGCCGCGCACCTGCTCGGTTATCATGATCTCACGTTGCGCCTCGGTCTGGAAGGCCAAGAGCACATGGCCGGAGCCGGTGTGGAACAGACTCATCTGCGCGCCGACCCGCATGGACATGGCCCAATAGGTGGCGGATTCCTGCTGGGCGATGACGACGACGCTGCCGCGGTCATAAACGGCCAGATGACAGGCCTGCTCAGCGCTGGCCGAAAAATCGCGCATGACAGGTGCGGCAAAAGAGACCAGCCGGCGTATCGGTGCATGGAAATGCGCCAGCCCGAACATCTTCAGCGTCAGCGAAAACCGGTCGCCGTCAAGTCGCTGCACGTAGCCGCGGCGCACCAGCCGGTCCAGCATGCGATAAAGCTCGTTCGGGCTTTTACCGATAGACTTGGCGATCTCAATCTGCGTCAGCCCGCCATCGGTGCGGGCCAGAAGCTCGAGAATGTCGAGACCCTTGTCGAGGGCGGGAGCGCGATATCTTTCGCTGTCGTCGTCGGTCATCTGGCCTCGATGTGTTTTCTATGAGTGCCCGGTGGAGGCGCCATAAAATATGGTTGCCCGATACCCGACATCCGCGCAAGTTTGCTTGACGCCATATGAATACCGCGTTTACATATGAATTGTCGATCCATATTTGAGATCATCGAAATTCAGCGGTCCGATCCCCGAAGGGCGGGCGCGCCTTAGCGGGAGGCTATTCATGGTGCAGGATTTTAACGGCCGGACAGTGGTGATCACCGCCGCCGGTCAGGGTATCGGCCGGGCGACGGCGGAGCGGTTCATCTCGCTCGGCGCGCGCGTCATCGCCACTGATATCAACGAGCAGGCGCTTTCCACCCTCAAGGGCGCGGAAACCCGAGTTCTGAACGTGCTTGATGGCGATGGCGTCAAGGATTTCGCCGCCGATATCGGCCATGCGGATGTGCTGTTCAACTGCGCCGGCTTCGTTCATTCCGGCACCATTCTGGACTGCGAAGAGAAGGACTGGGACTTCTCCTTCGATCTCAACGCCAAGGCCATGTATCGTACCTGCCGCGCCTTCCTGCCCGGCATGCTGGAAAAGGGCAAGGGCGCGATCGTCAACATGTCCTCGGTTGCATCAAGCGTGAAGGGCGTGCCGAACCGTTTCGCCTATACCGCTTCGAAAGCGGCCGTGGTGGGCCTGACAAAGGCGATTGCCGCCGATTTCGTCACCAAGGGCATTCGTTGCAACGCCATCTGCCCCGGCACGGTCGACAGCCCGTCCTTGCATGACCGCCTGCGCGCCACCGGCAATTACGAACAGGCTCTGGCCGATTTCATCGCCCGCCAGCCGATGGGCCGTATCGCCACACCGGAAGAAATCGCGGCGCTCGTCACCTATCTTGCTTCTGATGAGGCAGGCTTCACCACCGGCCAGATCCATGTGATCGATGGCGGCTGGACTGGCTGAATTCCGTTACGGGAGAGAGGAGAGGCGACCGGCGTAAAACCCGGTCGCCTTTTTTCATTCAGACGACGGCGCTTCCGGCCATCAGTGCAAGCACGAGGAAGACCAGGAAGATCACCACGGCGATGAAGAACAGGATACGGGCCACGCCCGCCGCGGCTGCCGAAATGCCGGTAAAGCCGAACACGCCTGCGATCAAAGAAATGACAAAGAAAATAAGAGCCCACTTCAGCATGGTGCTTCCCCTTTTGCATAATTTTCCCGAGCCCGCCGCCCCGCGACTGGCTCAGTAAAATGACGCGCAAAAGGGGAAAATGTTCCACACGCCCGCAAAAATCGTTGTTTTAGAAGCCTGTTTCCCCCGCCGCGTCGATCCGCCGGGCCTTCCAGGTGGTGCGGATGAAGGTGGCAACGAAAGCAAGGCTCATGAACATGACGATGGTGGGGGCCGGCGCACTGTCGATCAGGAAGCTCAGCCATATGCCCGAAAGCGATGAGGCGACCGCCACCGCCATGGCCACCAGCAGCATGGCGGAAAAACGCCGGGTCAGCAGGAAGGCGATTGCGCCCGGCGCGACAAGCATCGCGACCGAGAGGATGATGCCCACCGCCTTCAGCGCGCCAACCACGGTCAGCGACAGAACCATCAGCAGGCCGTAATGCAGGATACGCACCGGCAGGCCGATGGCTTTGGCGTGCTGCGCATCGAAGGCGTTGACCAGCAGGTCCTTGCGCAGGATACCGAGAAACAGCGTGGCGAAAAGCGCGATCAGGCCCGTCTCCAGCATGTCTGAGGGCGCAATGCCGAGCATGTCGCCGAAGAGGATGTGATCGAGATGCACGTCGCTCTGCACCTTCACATAAAGCACCAGCCCCAGCCCGAACATGCCGGAAAAGACGATGCCGAGCACCGTGTCTTCCTTGATGCGGCTGTTTTCCTTGATGAAACCGGTGCCGAGCGCACAGATCATGCCGGCGATGAACGCGCCGATGGAAAGCGGGATGCCGACAATATAGGCCACCACCACGCCGGGCAGCACGGCGTGGGAAACCGCATCGCCCATCAGCGACCAGCCCTTCAGCACCAGAAAACAGGAGAGCATCGCCATCGGCACCGCGATCATCAGCGTGATCACGAAGGCATATTGCATGAAGGGCAATTGAAACGGCAGGATGGCGAGTTCGAGATAGTCGCTCATGGCGTTTCCTCCAGCGCCTTGCGGGCCTTGGCCCTGGAAGCGAGAAGCCCGTGTTTGGGCGCAAAAACGAAGGCGGCAAGGAAGATTGCCGTCTGCAGCACGACGATGACGCCGCCGGTCGCACCATCGAGGAAATAGCTGAGGTAAGCACCGACGAAGCTGGTGGCCGCGCCGATGATCAGGCTCATCAGGATCAGTCGCTCGAAACGGTCGGTCAGGAGATAGGCGGTGGCGCCCGGCGTCACCACCATGGCAACGACGAGGAAGGCCCCGACCGTCTGAAGGGCGGCAACCGTGGAGGCGGCCAGCAGGGTGAAGAAGATCACCTTCAGCACTTCCGGTTTCAGCCCCACGGTGCGGGCGTGGTTCTCATCGAAGAACACCACCATGAAGTCACGCCATTTCAGCGCCAGCACGATGAGGCTGATACCGCCGATCAGCGCCAGCTGGATCGTGTCTTCGGTGGTGATCGCGAGAATATTGCCGAGCACGATGGTCTGGATATTCACCGAGGTGGGCGAGAGCGACACCATGAACAGCCCGAGCCCGAAAAACGAGGTAAAGATCAGCCCGATGATCGCGTCTTCCTTCAGCCGCGTCTTCTGGTTCAGGAACAGCATGGAGCCGGCCGCAAGCCCGCCGGAAAGGAACGCACCGAGCGAAAAGGGCAGGCCCAGCATATAGGCGCCCGCAACGCCGGGAACGATGGCATGGGAAAGAGCATCGCCGATCAGCGACCAGCCCTTCAGCATCAGATAGGCCGAGAGGAAACCGCAGACGCCGCCTACCAGCGCGCTGACCCAGATGGCGTTCAGCATATAACCATAGGTGAAGGGCTCAAGAAGGCTGTTTATCATCGACTTTTTCTTTCGGAGCCTCAGGATCGTGCCCGTTCTGGCCGTTCTTGCCGTAGATCACAAAGGGCCGCTCATCATCGGTAATGACCTTCACCCGCCGCGGATCGGCGTCGTTATGCAGGTCGGCCCCGCCAAGCACGAAGTGGCGAAGGCTGCCGCCAAAGGCCTTTTGCAGGTTCTCCTCGTTGAAGGTATCCGCCGTCTTGCCCGATGCCAGAACCGTGCCCTTGACGAAGACGGCGCGGTCACAGAATTCCGGCACGCTGCCGAGATTATGGGTGGAGACCAGCATGACCCGGCCCTCGTCTCGCAGCGCCTTCAGAAGCGTGACGATCTGCTCTTCCGTTGTCACATCGACACCGGTGAAAGGCTCGTCCAGCAGGATCACCTGACCCTCCTGCGCCAGCGCGCGGGCCAGAAACACCCGCTTCTTCTGCCCGCCCGAGAGCTCACCGATCTGGCGCTTGCGATAATCGAGCATGTTGACGCGTTTCAGCGCCTCTTCCACCATCTGGTGGTCGCGTTTCGAGGGGATGCGCAGGAAATTCATATGGCCATAACGGCCCATCATCACCACATCCTCCACCAGCACCGGAAAACTCCAGTCCACCTCCTCGGCCTGCGGTACGTAGGCGACGAGGTTTTTCCTGAGCGCTTCCTTCACCGGCAGGTCGAAGATCGAGACGGAACCGGCGGCCAAAGGCACGAAACCCATGATCGCCTTGAAAATCGTGGACTTGCCGGCGCCATTGACGCCGACAAGTGCAGTGATCGTTCCGCGGGGGATGGAAAAGCTGGCATTTCTTAATGCGGTGTGGCCGTTTCGATAGGTCACTGTCGCATTTTGAACCGTCAGGCCGCCGCCTGATTTTTTACTGCCCATTCTCATGAAGACAGCCCCTTGGCGATGGTTTCGCTCGTCACGCGCAGGAGGTCGAGATAGGTCGGAACCGGACCATCGGCTTCGCTCAGCGAATCCACATAAAGAATGCCGCCATAGGCCGCACCGGTTTCCTTGGCCACCTGCTGGGCGGGATCGGCGGAAACCGTGCTTTCGCTGAAGATGACGTTGATATTGTGCTCGCGCATGGCGTCGATCACGCCGCGAACCTGCTGCGGTGTGCCCTGGCTGTCGGCATTGACCGGCCACAGGAACAGTTCCTTCAGGCCGAAATCACGGGCGAGATAAGAAAAAGCGCCTTCGCTCGTTACCAACCAGCGCTTGTTTTCAGGCAGGACGGAAAGCGTGTCGCGGATCGGCTGCACGGTGGCCTTGATCTTGTCCGAATAGGCCTTGGCATTGGCGGCATAGACATCGGCATGGGCGGGGTCGATATCCGTCAGGCCCTTGCGGATATTTTCCACGTAGATCAAGGCGTTATCGGGCGACATCCAGGCGTGCGGATTGGGCTTTCCCTGGTATGCCCCGCCGCTGATGGCCATGGGTTTCACGCCCTCGCTCACCGTCACGCTCGGCACGCCGGAAAGGTTGACCAGGAACTTCTCGAACCACAATTCCAGATTGAGGCCGTTGCGAAGCACCAGATCGGCCTTGCGGGCTTTGAGAATATCGCGCGGCGTCGGCTGGTAATTGTGAATTTCCGCACCCGGCTTGGTGATGCTTTCCACCTCGGCCGCATCGCCCGCCACGTTGCGCGCCATATCCGCGATGATGGTGAAGGTCGTCACGACAACAGGTTTTTCCTGGGCAAGGGCCGCACCGGGGAGGAAAAGCGAGAAGGCGAAAACTGCATGCCGGATTTTTTGAAAGTTCACGGGACTCACCAGATTTTGTTGCGATTAATTCGCAATACCATCTGTTATAAAATCACCCTTGTCAACGCTATTGCAAATCATTCGCAAATTAGTGGATTTCAAGAATGTCTGAAAATGGTGCGTTTTTGCCGGCGACGCGCCAGTGGGATTAAACTTTTTTCAATGAGAAAGCGGCACTATCGCAGGGCTCGGACAGCGTGGTCCGTAGCTTGTCCCGCGTGTGTTCCTCATCCATCGAGCCACGTTTTGGGATGAGGGCGTAAGACGGGGTACTTGATGTCAGGATGTTGCGGGTGAAAGCTGTATTCGGACGAATGCGGTTTTCGCGCAAGCTCGTTATGATTGGAGGCGGGATCCTGCTTTTGGCGGGTGCGACCGGTTCTGCTGCCGTATTCATCGGCAGCGATCGGCTGCTTGGTCCATCCTACGCTTCCACCAACGGGCTCTCCTGCGACGCGGTCCAGACAGTCAACATTCGCAAGAACGGTTCTTTATGGGTCCGTAAATTCATTCGTACCCAGGGCGGTGATGGCACAGAGCGGCTGAAGACCGCACTGCGCGTCGCCCAGGCGGTTTACGACAAGCAGAAACCCGATCTGGTTCAGGTCTCCGTGCTCGACAAGAACGGTCCGCAGCTGCGCTCGGAAATGCGCGGCCGCGCCATTGCCGCACAGGTGGTTTTCATTCCGGACCTCGCCAAAATCCCTGAGGGTGCGGAGGCGCGGCGTTATTCGGCTTTTTATTACGATGGCGTGGCAAACGGCGCCGGGCAATTTTACGGGCTGCGCATCGATTTGCCGCTGGAAGATACCGAAGCGCTGGCGGCAAGCCTCAGCGATTCAGCAGATTGTGCGACCCCGGCTCTGGATGCCGGCTCTGAAGGCCACGACGCAAAACCCGCAAAGAGCGCGACGGGCCACGGCGAAACCAAGGATGATGGCGCAGGCGGCCACGGCGGCGCGCCGGCGGAAACCAAGGAAGGCGGCGCCGGTGCGGAAGCCCATGGCGAAACCCCGTCTCCCGAAGCGCATGGCGAACCCACCGCCGATGAACTTCTGACCTCGACACCGGAAGCCGATGGCGGCAGCATCTTCAGCCTGTCCTACCTGAAATCGCTGATCTTCGGAAAAGGCTCGACGACCGCACAGGCGGCGGAAGAGAAGCCGGCGACCGAAAATGCGCCCGCGGAAGAACCGGGTGCGGAGAAAAAGGCCGCAAGCCACTAAGCGGGCGAGGGCGGTTCTCGGAGAAACCTTCCGGCGACCTTGCCCCGGTCGCGTCAGATATCGGGTCCGATCCGCAGACGGCCAGCCGGATTTGGAAATTTCTTGCGCTTGTTGACGATTGCCGGAGAGAAACTCTGCGACAGGGCGGCAAAGGCGGCAATTCGGGCGATCAGCTTTTCCCGCTCACCCTTTGTCACGGCTTCGTAGCTTTTGATCTCGTCAATGTAACCCGTCAGCCATTCTTCATATTTGCCTTCGCTCCACAGACGCTCAGTCGCAAACACCGCGTCTTCCAGCCGATCATAGGCAACAAGCGTCCGTCGCCAGCGATGCTCGTCGAAATCCAGCGCGCCATTTGCAAAAAGCGATCCGACCTCGAGGCCGTAGCTCATCAGTTTTGCCGAGCGTTCCGGCGGCATGGTGAGGTTTAGCCCGCCTTCCTCCTCATTGAGGAAAACGCGGGCGATGCGCTCCCTTTGGCCGGGCATGGTGGCAAGGGATTGGTCCTGCCAGTCTTTCGCCGAACTGAGGATGCTGCCCAGGAAGCCGCTCATTTTTTCCATCTTGTGAACGGGCACGCCTATCCCTTCGCCGGCCGCCTGCGGGATAGTGACGCGCTTCATGCTGCCGGCGATGGATTTCGGCAATTCATCAAGGCTGAGGGCGAAGGTCGGACGTGACGGAAGCAGGGCGTCGAAAAGATGAATGGGAAAGTTGCTGCTGATGCCGCCATCGGAGAACCAGATTTTCGCCTTCATGACAGGCCGTGCGTCGCCGCTGATACGTCGCACGATATCCAGTGTGCCGCGATCATTGGTATAGGCCGGAATGGCCTTGAACAGGACCGGGAAACTCAGGCTCATGCGTGTTGCGATGATGACGGGCAGCTGGGCGGGCTCCGGAAAAGCCTTGAGTTCAGGAAAGGGGCCGCCCGGTGTCGCGATCTGCTTCAGCCAGTCCATCACGCCAGCGGGAAACAACTGGCTCCATTCCTTCGGGTCGTAAGCCACCATGAGATTCGTGGTCGGAAGCGTGTGCGGCCGCCGCATCGACAGGTTCGTCGTGACCATCTTCAGGTTTATGACCGGCTTCTCCGGCTCCGCACCAATGAGATCGCCGAAGGTCAGCGGCGGCGCCGTTGCGGCGTCGCTGCCGAAAGCGATGTCCTGGATCGAGGCATGCAGCCATTCCGTCAGGCCCGGAACCTCCCGATCGGAAACCGTCAGTCCTGAACAGAAGCCGAAGCCGTCCTTCGGCAACCGGTGAAAAACCAGCCACAGCATCTGGCCAAGGATGCCGGCCAGCATGCCCACCAGCCCGCCGAGAATGGACCCGGCGCAACCGCCACCCAGAGCCCACAAGATGCCGGCGCCGATGACAATGCCTGCTATGGCTGCCAGCGGAAAAGCCATGGGCAAGCCCAAAACCTTGCCCGGCCAGCCACCGGCCTGCGCCCACAGCAGATAACGCATCAGGGGGCGAAAACGGCGCTCCGGCTGGAAAAGCCTGTCCAGAATAGTGGGTATCGTGTCGCAATGGGCCTGCAGGCGGGTGAACCCGTCAGGATCTTTCCTGACTGTGCGGGAATATTCCGCCGCAGCCGCGAAAGCGGCGGCAATCGCCCCGGCCGATGTGCCGCCAATCGAGCGGAAACGGTATCGGCGCGCCAGTTCCAGAACCGCATAGGGATAAACGACACCGGAGGTGATGCCGCCCTTCATCACCACGTCGCATTCCTTTTCAGGTGTTGCGAACATATCGGGCTGGTATCTGGGAAGCTCATTCTCGGGCATGCGTATCTCCCCCGGCGGCCCTTGATCGAAAGCCGTCAAACACAATGCGAATGATGCGGAATGGGTATCACAAGTTGAGGCGATGTCGCCAGTATATTCTACTAAAAGTTATATGAATTTATTCGATCCGCTCACAGATGGCCGGATAGTTACTTGCCGTGTCTATGTATGGAGAGGAAAACCGACAGGCAAACGGAGCGAAATCTCGCCACACACTCCGGCGTCATCCTCGGGCCTGTCCCGAGGATCTGCAACGGATTGACTTTATTGGACGTGATTAGGTCCTCGGCACAGGCCCGAGGATGACGCTGAAAAAATACGTCCCCTTCGCCACCAGCGAGACAATCGGGGAGCGGCAGGCGGCCGCGAGGCCGCCCCCGGGTTTCGTCCGATCAGTCCGCCTTGTTGCGGCGGGCCGGGAAGAGGATGACGTCGCGGATCGAGGGCGCGTTGGTCAGAAGCATGATCAGACGGTCGACGCCGATGCCGAGGCCGCCGGCGGGCGGCATGCCCTGGTCGATGGCGTCGAGGAATTCGTCGTCGAGCTGCTTGTCCTTTTCGCCGCGGGCATGGGCCTGCTCCAGCTGCTCCACCATGCGGCGGCGCTGTTCTTCCGGATCGTTGAGTTCGGAGAAGGCGTTGCCCACTTCCCAGGCGTTGCAATAGCTTTCGAAACGCTCGACGAGGCGCGGTTCGCCCGGTACTTCCTTGGCAAAGGGCGAAATGTCCTTCGGGAAATGCGTGACGTGGCTCGGCTGGATCAGCGTGCCTTCCACCTTCTCTTCGAAGATGAAGGCAAGGCATTCGCCCCAGGTCCAGTCCTTCTCGACGGCAAAACCGGCGGCCTTGGCAGCAGTGCGGGCTTCTTCATCGGTCTTGATGGCGAGGAAGTCGATACCGGTCGCTTCCTTTACCGCGTCAGGCATAGGCACGCGCTTGAACGGACCCTTGAAGGAAATCGTCTGGCCCTGGAATTCAACCTCGGTCGTGCCGTGCAGGGCAATCGCCAGCGTCTCGAACAGCCGCTCCACGAGACCCATGATGTCTTCGTAGTCGGCATAGGCCCAATAGCACTCCATCATGGTGAATTCAGGATTGTGCCTTGTGGAAACGCCTTCGTTGCGGAAGTTGCGGTTGATTTCGAAGACCTTGTCGGAGAGGCCCGATACCAGCGTGCGCTTCAGGAACAGTTCCGGCGCGATGCGCAGATACATGTCCATCTTCAGCGTGTTGTGGAAGGTCTTGAACGGATCGGCCGTCGCGCCGCCATAGACGGTCTGCAGCATCGGCGTTTCCACTTCGAGGAAGCCTTCGGCTTCCATGAAACGGCGGATGCCCGACAGGATCTTCGAGCGCTGCAGGAAGCGCAGCTTGGATTCTTCGTTGGCGAGAATATCGAGATGGCGCTTGCGGTACCGCAGCTCGATGTCCGAGACGCCATGCCACTTCTCCGGCATCGGCAGCAGCGACTTGGTCAGCATGGTGATTTCTTCGGCGTTGATCGTCAGCTCGCCGCGCTTGGTGCGACGCACCTTACCGGTCACGCCGATGATGTCGCCGATGTCGATCATCGGCAGAAGATTGCGCGCCGTTTCCGGCGTCGTATCCTTGTGGCTGAAGATCTGCACCTTGCCCGAGGCATCATGGATGTCCATGAACATGCCGGAATTGCGCGAGGAATAAACGCGGCCCGCCACCGTCACCGTGTCGCCGGTTTCGACGTCGGCGTCGATATCGGCATATTTTTCCGCCAGCTCCGCATTGGTCAGCGTGCGGTGGAAATGCGCCGGGTAAACGTCGCCGATCTGCTCGCGCAGCAGCGCAAGTTTCTGGCGGCGCACTTCTGTCGCGTCGGAGGAAAGGGCGGTGGTTTCGGTTGTCTTGTCGTTCATCGTATTCGCCTTTATGGGCACATTGTTCTGTTTGCTGCTGCGGTCGCCAAATGCGCCCACACTTTCCACATCCGTCATCCTCGGGCTTGACCCGAGGATCCATTCTCCAGGCGGTACGTCGTCCTGTCGGAGCTCATCGAAACCGGCGTGGATCCTCGGGTCAAACCCGAGGATGACGACCGTTGATGAGCGGGGCCGACAATCAAAAGCCTCGCCGCTTTGTCTTACGTTCCGCTGCCAACCATCGTGGCCACAACGGCAATCGCCGCCTTCAGCCGCTGGCGCACCACGGAGCGGCCGAGCAGCGCCATACTGTCAAACAGCGGCAGCGAACGCGAAGAACCGGACATGGCGACAAAAAGCGGCGGCGTCACGACGCGCAGCTTCTTGCCGGTGCGTTCGGCGACATCGCGCAGTTCGGCCTCGATCGCTTCTACATTCCAGTCCGGCATTTTTTCCAGATCAACGGCAACGGTGGTGAGGATTTCGTGGATTTCCTCCGGCTTGCTCTTCAGGCCCGCAAAGGAGGCCGGCGTCAGGCCGGCATCGCTTGCCAACAGGAAGCCTGCAAGGTTGGGCAATTCGCCGAGCTTGGAAATGCGGCTCTGCGCAAGCTTCAGGCCTTCGGTCAGGCGTGCATTCTCCATCGCCCATTCCAGCGTGCGGGAGATGAACTCTTCCGGCGAAAGCTTTTCGCGCAGCCAGCGGCCGTTCAGCCAGTCCAGCTTCTGGATATCGAAGATGGCGCCGGCCTTGGAAAGCGCTTCCGGGTCGAACTTCGCCGCCAGCTCTTCCATGGTCAGCAGCTCTTCGCCTTCGGCGATCTGGATGAAGAACAGGCCGAGGAAGTTCATCAGCGCTTCCGGCAGGTAACCGAGAGCGGAGTAATAGGAGATCGAGGTCGGGTTCTTGCGCTTTGAAAGCTTGGACTTGTCGGCGTTGCGCATCAGCGAAAGATGCATGAACACCGGCTGCTCCCAGCCGAAATAACGATAAAGCAGAATGTGCTTGGGCACGGAAGCCAACCACTCCTCGCCGCGCGCCACATGGGTGATCTTCATCAGATGGTCGTCGATGACGTTCGCCATATGATAGGTCGGCATGCCGTCGGCCTTGACCAGTACCTGCATGTCAACCGAGTCCCACGGAATCGAGACATCGCCGTAAACGCCGTCATGGAAATCGCACGAACCTTCGGTCGGGATCTTCATGCGCACGACGTTGGCTTCGCCGGCGGCGACGCGGGCGGTCACTTCCTCGGCCTTCAGGTGGAGGCAAAGGCCGTCATATTTCGGCGGCTTGCCGGCCGCGCGCTGCGCCTCGCGCATCTGCTCAAGCCGCTCGGGCGTGCAGAAACAGCGGAAGGCATGGCCCTTTTTGAGCAGCTCTTCGGCATGGGGCCAGTACATGGCTTTGCGCTCGGACTGGCGATAGGGACCATAGGGGCCGCCGACATCCGGCCCTTCCGACCAGGTGAGGCCGGTCCAGCGCAGCGCCTCGAGCACCTTCTGCTCATATTCCAGCGTTGAGCGGGTGGCGTCGGTATCCTCGATGCGCAGGATGAACTCGCCACCGTGTTTCTTGGCGAAGAGATAGTTGAACAGCGCGATATAGGCGGTGCCGACATGGGGCTCGCCGGTGGGGGAAGGTGCAATACGGACGCGAACGCCGGAAGTGGTCATGAAATTCACTCGTCGTGACGTGGCAGTGACATGGGGGCGAAGTCGCCCTTATATCACGGAGTTTTCGTTTGAATGCGGCAGGAAATCATGCGGAAAGGCGCGTGTCACGCGCGCTTTTGCACATTCCCGTTCGGCATCGGCTTAGGCCATATTATGCCGCAGGCGTCAAGGAAATAAGGATATTTACCGTCTTGCCTCAACGCATTGCTGCGATGCAAGGATGCCGCGCTTTTCCTCGAAAAGTTTCAGGAAACCGGCCAGACGTAAAGCAGCATCGGAATGCTGGCGATGACGATCATGATCGACAGCGGCAGGCCGAGGCGCGGGTAGTCGCTGAAGCGGTAACCGCCGGGGCCCATCACCAGCGTGTTGCACTGGTGGCCGATGGGGGTGAGAAAATCGCAGCCCGCGCCGATCGCCACCGCCATCAGGAAGGCTTCCGGCCTGAAGCCGAGTGTAGTGGCGAAACCGGCGGCGATGGGGGCCATGACCAGCACGGTTGCGGCATTGTTGAGAAAGGGCGTGACCGCCATGGCGGTGAGCAGGATCATGCCGAGCGCCGCAAAGGGCGGCAATCCCTGTGCGGCATGGCCGAGCCAGGCGGCGATCAGTTCGCTCGCCCCGCTGGTGCGCAGACTGTCGCTGACGGGAATGAGGGCGGCGAGCATGACGAGGATCGGCCCGTCGATGGATTTATAGACCTCTGTGAGCGGGATCGCGCCGACGAGGATCATCAGGAAGGCGGCGGCGAAGAATGCGACCGAGACCGGCACCAGTCCGCTGCCGGCGGCGATCATGGCGGCGGCGAGCACGATGACGGGTAGCAGCGCGCGGCGCTGCACTCCAAGCAGGATTTCCCGCTGCGCCAGTGGCAAGAGCGAAAATTCCTGCAGGACCTGCGGCAGGTTCTTGCGGCTGCCCTGCAAGAGAATGACGTCCCCCGCCTGCAAAGTCAGCTCGGAGAGCCGCTGGCTGACGCGCTGGCCGCGGCGGTTGACGGCGATCAGATTGACGCCGCGCGTATAGGAGAGCGAAAGCTCGCGCGCCGAAATGCCGCTCAGCACCGATTCATTGCTGATGACCGCTTCCATGGAAATGAGATCGACGGTCTTCTGGCCGTTCTCCATCAGCGGCTTGCCTGACAGCAGCAGCTTTGCTTGCGAGACGATGCGGTCAAGCCCTTCGGGGCTGCCTTCGAGAAGCACGGTGTCCCCGGCCTTGAGCTTCACATCGGGGAAGGGGGAGATGCGTCTCGGCCCGCGCAGGATGGTGCTGGCGATGACGTCGCCATCGGCCTGTTTGAGCAATTCGCGCAGCGGCTTGTCCGCATAGGTGCTGTCGGCGGGCAGCGTCGCTTCGGCGGTATAGGCCGACTGGTCGAGAATATCCTCCACCGATGCCTGCTGGCGGTTGCGCACCGGCAGAAGGCGATAACCGAAAGTCAGGAAGATGATGCCGATGACTGTCAGTCCCGCGCCGACGGGGGTGAAGTCGAACATCGAAAAGCTCTGCCCGGTCATCTCCTCGCGCAGCCGCGAGACGACGATGTTGGGCGAGGTGCCGATCTGCGTCATCAGCCCGCCCAGAAGTGCGGCAAAGGCCATGGGCATCAGATAATAGGAAACGGGGCTGCCGGATTTGCGGGCAAACTGGAAAGCGACCGGCATCATGATGGCGAGCGCGCCGATATTCTTGATGAAGGCCGACATGACGGCGACGACGATCATCAGGAAGGCAAGCTGCAGGCTCTTGGAGTGCATTTCGGGAAAATATTTCTTGATCGTCATATCGACGATGCCGGAGCGCGCCACGGCCGAACTGACGATCAGCGCGCTGCCGACGATGATGACGATGTCATCCGAAAAACCGGAGAAAGCCTTCTCGAAAGGCACAACCCCCACCGCCACCGCCACCAGCAATGCGCTGCAGGCGACGACATCGTAACGTAACCTGTCCCAGATGAACGCGACCATCATGCCGGCGATCACGGTGAAGGCGAGGATCTGGTCGGTTGTCATGCTGCCTGTTTGCTTTCGAAGGAGAAAAACGCGCCGTCGCCGGGCGTAAGGCGAGGATGCATTGAAACGCAAGCCGCGGCTTTGAGGTTCCGGACGGAAATAAAGAGTCCGATTGGTGGAAGCCTGCTTCGCGCATAAGGCTTTGGATGGCCGCCTATCGGCCTAAAGCTTTCGTCATCCTCGGCCTTGAGCCGAGGATGACGTGGAGTATGAGGAGCGGTCCTTCCTCAATCCGAGACCCGTCTGCAAACGGGCCTCGGAAAATCAGGGAAACGTCACGGCAACATCAATGCACGTCGCCGGCGGCCTCCGCCTTCTTTCGACGCCGCGCGTTGCGGGCCAGCATGTTGAGCAGTTCCACCAGCGCCGAAAACGCCATGGCGGCATAAACGTAGCCCTTGGGAACGTGGAAGCCCATGCCTTCGGCAATCAGCGTCGTGCCGATCATCATCAGGAAGGCGAGGGCCAGCATGACGATGGTGGGGTTGCGCTCGATGAAGTTGGCAAGCGGCGTTGCGGCCAAAAGCATGACGGTGACGGCGACGATGACAGCGACGATCATGATCGGCAGATGCGGCGTCATGCCAACGGCGGTGATGATGCTGTCCACCGAGAAGACGAGGTCGAGCAGCAGGATCTGGCCGATGGCGGCGCCGAAATTCATGCCTACAGGGCCGCCGACCATGTCTTCCTTGTGGTCTTCCGGGTCGACATTGTGGTGGATTTCCTTGGTGGCCTTCCACATCAGGAAAAGACCGCCGGCGATGAGGATCATGTCCTTCCATGAGAAGGCGTGGCCGAAGAGCTCGAAGACCGGCGTGGTGAGCTGCACGATCCACGCGACGGTGCCGAGCAGGCCAAGCCGCATGACGAGCGCAAGACCGATGCCGATCTTGCGGGCTTTTTCGCGCTGTTCAGGCGGCAGCTTGTTGGTGAGGATCGAGATGAAGATCAGGTTGTCGATACCAAGCACGACCTCCATGACGATCAGGGTGACGAGCGCCACCCAGGCGGCGGGGTCGGACAGAAGAGGGAGAACGGACTCCATCAGGGAATTTTTCCTTTCAGCAACAAGGTCACCCGAAACATTCGGTGGGTGGAATTTATAGCGCAATACGCGAGAAACAAGGAGACCGCCCCTGTGATGGGCAAGATTTCATCGAAATTTCGCGCAAACCGCGCATCGGGCACTGTCCCGTTGCCGGTCCGGTCGCCCGTTGCTGAATGATTTCAGGCCTTGTCGGTTCCGTAAGCCGCCATAAACACATTGACGGCGCTGCCGATTATCCGGTCCAGTTCCTCTTCGGGAACTGGACCTTCGAGTTCCCCGAACAGGCGCAGTTTGAAGAAGGTGCCGGTGGAAAGCTCGATATATTGCCGGGCGGCCAACTCGGGGTCATCCACCTTCAGATGGCCGATCTTGACCTGATGTTCGATGAAATCCAGGAGCACCGTGCGCACATTGTTCGGCGCAGAGAGGAAAAAACGCTGCGCCAGCTTCGGCATACGATCGATGACACCGATCACCGAGCGCATGGCGGGGATCATGTCGGAACAGATCATCTTGTTGGCAAAAGCCTTGCCGAACTGTTCCAGCCCCTCGCGTACCTCCTCGGTGCCCTCAAGAATATGGCGCATGGAGGTAGCGAATTCGTTGCGGTGATGGTCGACGAGCGCAACGAACAAATCTTCCTTGTTGGAGAAGTAGACATAGATCGTGCCCTTGGAAACGCCCGCTTCCCGGGTGATGTCGTTCATGCTGGCCGCATCGAAGCCCTTGCGCTTGAACACGCGCCAGGCGCCGGCCAGAATCTGGTCGCGTTTGGCCGGGTCTTCGCCCGCCGCAAAACGCCCAGCGGTATTGCCCGGACAGCCCGTTTCCGTCTCCATATCCCTGTCTTCACCTGCCATCACTGCCGCCTCTTAGCATCGTAATGACGTAAAAAAAATTAACCGAACGTCGAACCAATCGGTTCGATGACACTTGATATGTGTCAGGAAAGAGATTATGTCAATCGAACCGAACGGTTCAGTTCGAAAAACTTTCTTCAATTTATCACGGTACATTCTCATGTCGGCCCAGAAGAATAGCGCGGTTCGCGCCGTCAACGATGCGGAAGAGGCGGATATCTCTGCCAAGGCCGAGACCTCTCCCGCAAAGCCGGCCGAGGCCGCGCCGCAGCAGCCGTCCCAGACCGTTGCAGCGCCGAAGGCCAAGAAGCGTTCGCCGCTTCTGCCGGTCTTCGCCCTTGCCATTCTCGCCGGCGCCGGCTGGTATGGTTACAACTGGTGGGTCGATGGCCGTTTCATGGTGTCGACGGATGACGCCTATATCGAAGGTGATATCGCCGTCATAGCGCCGAAGGTTTCGGGTTACGTCGCCAAGGTGAACGTGGTCGAGAACCAGGAAGTCAAGGCGGGTGACCCGCTGGTGACGCTTGATGATGGCGATTATCGCATCGCTCTGGAACAGGCCGAAGCCCAGATCCGCACCGAGGAACTGTCGCTGAAGCGTATCGACGCGCAGATCATCGGCGGCGAAGCCGCGCAGGAACAGGCCGTTGCCCAGAAGGGTGCGCTGGATGCCGCCCTTCGCGGCGCGGAAATCACCCAGAAGCGCGCCAGCGAGCTGCAGGCGAAGGATGTCGGCACGGTTGCCGCTTCCGACAGCGCCCAGGTAGCGCTCGATCAGGCCAGGGCGAATGTCGTGGCGGGCGAGGCGGCGATTGCGTCGGCCAAGGCCAATGTCGAGCTTCTGCGCGCCCAGCGCGAGGAAGCTGAAAGCACCATCCGCTCGCTGCAGCTTTCCAAGGACAAGGCTGCCCGCGATCTGGCCTTCACGGTTCTGAAGGCGCCTTATGACGGCGTCATCGGCAATCTCGGTGTGCAGAACGGTGATCTGGTGTCGGTCGGCAAGCGTCTGGCTTCGTTGGTGCCGATGAACGAGCTTTATATCGACGCCAATTTTAAGGAAACGCAGCTTGCCCGCGTCGTGCCCGGTTCGAAGGTGCGCGTGCATGTCGACGCCTTTGACGACGCGACGATCGAAGGCACAGTGCAGTCGATCTCGCCCGGTTCGGGCTCGGTCTTCTCCATGCTGCCGCCGGAAAATGCGACGGGTAATTTCACCAAGGTCATCCAGCGTGTGCCTGTTCGTATCGTCTTCTCCAAGGAAGACCTTGAAAAGCACAATCTTCGCGCCGGCCTCAGCGTCGTTGTTGATGTCGATACCCGCACGGCGCCGGAAACCACCAGAACGGCGCAAGTCAACCCGGAAGCCAAGTAAGGCGCGTCTTTGACGCACCGTTGAGGGCAAGATCATGGCGGCTACGGTTGTCGGAACGGGCGGGGCGTCCATCCCCGCCGATCCCCCGATGGACAGGCGCAGGCTCATCGCGTTCTTCGCGATGGTCTTCGGCATGTTCATGTCCATTCTCGACATTCAGATCGTCTCCGCCTCGCTGGCGGAGATCCAGGCCGGCCTCGGCGCCGGCTCGGACGAGATCGCCTGGGTGCAGACTTCCTATCTGATCGCCGAAGTGATCATGATCCCGCTTTCGGGCACGCTGGCGCGCATTCTCTCCACGCGTGTGCTCTTCGCCACCTGTGCTGCGGGCTTCACGATTTCGAGCGCTCTGTGCGCCACCGCCACCAATATCGACCAGATGATCGTCTATCGCGCGATCCAGGGCTTTATCGGCGGCGGCATGATCCCGTCCGTCTTCGCGGCCGCCTTCACGATCTTCCCGCCGTCCAAGCGTTCGGTCGTCTCGCCGATCATCGGTCTGGTCGCGACGCTTGCACCCACCATTGGCCCGACGGTCGGCGGTTATCTCTCCAATGCCTTTTCCTGGCACTGGCTGTTCCTCGTCAACATCATTCCCGGCATCATCGTCACCATCCTCACCTGGAGCCTCATTGATTTCGACAAGCCGGAGCACTCGCTCTGGAAGAAGTTCGACTGGTGGGGGCTGATCTCCATGGCGGTCTTCCTCGGCTCGCTGGAATATGTGCTGGAAGAGGGCAACAACAAGGACTGGTTCAACGACGAGCATATCGTCCTTGGATCGGTGGCCATGGTCATCGGCGCGGTGGTCTTCTTCTGGCGTGCCTTCAAGGTGGAATTCCCCGTGGTTGACATCCGCGCCTTTGCGGATCGCAACTTCTCCATCGGCTCGCTTTTCTCCTTCGTCATGGGCATCGGGCTTTACGGCCTGACCTATCTCTACCCGCTCTATCTTGGCCGGGTGAGGGGTTACGATGCGCTGATGATCGGCGAGACCATGTTCGTGTCGGGTCTTGCGATGTTCTTCACCGCGCCGATTGCCGGCAAGGTTTCGACCAAGCTCGATCCGCGAGCGATGATGGCGATCGGCTTCATCAGCTTCGGCTGCGGCACCTGGATCATGACGCATGTGACGACCGACTGGGACTTTTACGAGCTGCTGATCCCGCAGATCCTGCGCGGTTTCGGCCTGATGATGTGCATGGTGCCGATCAACAACATCGCGCTCGGCACCTTGCCGCCGGCCCGTATCCGCAACGCGTCGGGCCTGTTCAACCTAACCCGTAACCTCGGCGGCGCTGTCGGTCTTGCCGTTATCAACACCATGCTGTCGCAGCGCACCGACGACCATTATGTGCGGCTGGCCGAACATATCAGCTATTCCAACCCGCAGGCGCTGGAATGGCTGAACAATGTCGGCGCCAACTATGATTCCTACGGTCTTGATGGCGCCTCCGTCGCCGTCAAGAAAATGGTCGGCATGGTTTCGCAGCAGGCCTGGATCTTGGCCTTTGCCGATGTGTTCTTCGCACTGACGATTTTGTTCTCCAGCCTGATCTTCATGACCGTGCTGATCCAGAAACCCAAGGCAGCGCCGCCGCCAGACGCGGCGCACTGATAACAATCCCCTCCCATCCACCGCAGAGCTGGGGCCGTCGGAAATGACGGCCCCTTTTTTATCTCCTGCCGAAAATCCCGATTCCGCCTGTTGATCGCAGCGGGCAAGCCATGTATATCAATTATTGAGGTACGTACCTCAAATATGCTTGAGAGGGAGCGAAAACGGGGCCGGGAGGACGGCTGACCCGGATTTCGGCCGCTTGGGCGGGGGCAGTTCAGAGGGGGAGATCATGACGGCCTTGGAACTCAATCCAGACTTTGCAATCACGGATGAGCAGTCGCTTCGCGGGCTGTTCGAGCCGACACATGCCTTGGCGGTACAGAAGTGTCAGGACAGCCTCGGCGAACATGCGCAGGAATTCATAAGGCGTTCGCCGTTTCTCTGCATCGGCACCCAGAATCTCGAAGGAAAGGCCGATGTCAGCCCCCGGGGCGATCCGGCGGGCTTTGTAAAGGTTCTCGACGGCCGCACCCTGGCGATCCCTGACCGGCCGGGTAATAATCGCCTTGATACCCTCAGCAACATCATCGCCAATCCTGTTATCGGGCTGTTGTTCATCGTGCCCGGTTTCGACGACACCCTGCGGGTGAACGGGCGCGCGACACTGAGCAATGACCCTGAACTCCTGAAGCTCATGAGCATTGCGGAACGCACTCCAAAACTCGCCATCGTCGTAAAGGTGGACGAGGTTTTCATGCATTGCGCCAAGGCGTTCAGGCGCTCCCGCCTGTGGGATCCGGCACATTTCCAGGTCCGGTCGGAAATGCCCTCGCTTATCAAGATCATTCTTGATGAGACGACAGGTGCGCCGACGAACGGGGATGAGATGCAGAAGATGGACGAGCAGCTGGAGCAGGACTACCGGCGGACCCTTTATTAGCCGCAGCGCATGCCGCTCTTGATATTCCGCAGCCATTTGATGAATTGTGAGGTACGTACATCATTTTTCGATTTACGACGGCGGCAAAGCTGGATATGCAAAGGGGGAGGGAGGAGCCATGAAGCCCACAGTTCACGATATCGCCGAGCGCGCGGGCGTCAGTCTCGCCACCATCGACCGGGTGCTGAACATGCGCCCGGGCGTGCATGCGGCAACGCGGGCGCGGGTGGAAGCGGCCATTGCCGAGCTGGGTTATGTGCGCGATATCGCGGCCGCCAACCTGGCCAAGGGCCGCAATTACTCCATGATCTTCATCCTGCCCGGCAATGACAATTCCTTCATGGCGACGCTGCGCGCCGAGGTGCGGGCTGCCGCCAGCCGCTCGCATCTGGAGCGCACGGCCATCCGTGTCATCGAGGTGCCGCCGTTTAATGCCGCTGCGTTGACGGAAGCTCTGGAAGTTGCGCGCCGGGAAAAACCCTCCGGCGTCGCCTTCGTCGCCACCGATTCCGAGGATGTGGCCGAAGCCGCCGACCGGCTGGCGGAAGACGGCATCGCCACTGTGACGCTGGTCTCCGATCTCTCCGGTTCGCGGCGCGATCATTATGCCGGTGTGGACAACGTCGCGGCCGGGCGCACGGCGGCGAGCCTGATGGGGCGTTTCCTTTCCGGACGCGGCGGCGATGTCGCTGTTGTTGCCGGCTCCATGCTGGTGCGCGACCACCGTGAGCGTCTGGAAGGATTTCGCGCCGTGATCGAATCTGAATTTCCCCAGCTGCGGCTGTTGCCGGTGCTGGAGGGCAGGGACGATCCGCTGACCGTCGAGACGCTGGTGCGCGAGGCGCTCGGCAACGCCTCACTTTCAGGCATCTATAGCCTCGGTGCAGGTAATCGCGGCCTCATCCGGGCGCTTGGGGCCGCAGATGACGAAAGAGCGCTTTCGGTCATCGCCCATGAACTGACGGAAAACACCGCCAATGCGCTGCGGGAAGGGCTGCTTGATGCCGTGCTCAACCAGGATGCCGGCCACGAGGTGCGCAGCGCCATCCGCGTGTTGAAGGCGCGCGCCGATGGCCTGCCCGTCATCGCCGCGCAGGAACGGATCCGTATCGACATATTCCTCAGGGACAATCTGCCCTGACGAGAGCATTTCCAGGAAAAGTGGCCGCTGGTTTTCCGTCCGGAAATGCGGCGACTTTTAAAAAACGCTGAAAGCGGCGCATGGCGCGCCGGAATGGAGAAATACATGTATCTCGGTCTCGATCTTGGCACTTCAGGCGTCAAAGCCCTGCTGATGGACGGCGATCAGAAAATCATCGGCTCGGCCAACGGCTCGCTGGACGTCTCGCGCCCGCATCATGGCTGGTCCGAACAGGACCCGGCGGACTGGATTGCTGCCACGAAAACCGCCGTTGCCGGCCTGAAGCAGAAGTTTGCGAAAGAGCTTGGCGCCGTCAAGGGCATAGGCCTTTCCGGCCAGATGCATGGCGCAACGCTTGTTGATGCTGATGGCAAGGTGCTGCGCCCCTGCATCCTGTGGAACGACACGCGTTCTCACGCCGAGGCCGCCGCGCTGGATGCCGATCCGCGTTTCCGCAAGATCACCGGCAACATCGTTTTCCCCGGCTTCACCGCGCCGAAGCTTGCCTGGGTGGCGAAGAACGAACCCGATATCTTCGCGAAAGTGGCCAAGGTATTGCTGCCGAAGGATTATCTGCGTCTGTGGCTGACCGGCGAATACATCTCGGAAATGTCTGACTCCGCCGGCACCTCCTGGCTCGATACCGGCGCGCGCAAATGGTCTTCCGAACTGCTCGCCGCCACCGGGCTGGATGAAAAGCACATGCCTTCGCTGGTGGAGGGCACGGATGAGGCGGGTGTGCTGCGCGCCGAACTTGCTTCCGAATGGGGCATTTCCGGCCGTGCCGTCGTTGCCGGCGGGGCGGGTGACAATGCGGCTTCCGCCTGCGGCATGGGCACGGTGAAGGAAGGCCATGCCTTCGTGTCGCTCGGCACGTCAGGTGTGCTTTTCGCCGCCAATGCGTCCTATCTGCCGAAGCCTGAAAGCGCCGTGCATGCCTTCTGCCACGCGCTGCCCAACACCTGGCACCAGATGGGCGTCATCCTTTCCGCGACGGATGCGCTGAACTGGTATTCGCGCCTCACCGGGCAATCCGCCGCCGATCTGACCGGTGAACTGGGCGAGACGCTTCTTGCGCCGACCGGCGTCACCTTTGCGCCCTACCTTTCCGGCGAGCGCACACCGCATAACGACGCCGCCATCCGCGGTTCCTTCATCGGCCTTTCACATGAAAGCGACCGCAAGGCGCTGACGCAGGCCGTGCTGGAAGGGGTTACCTTCGCGATCAGGGACAATCTCGAAGCGCTGAAATCGGCCGGCACCTCGATTTCCCGCGTTACCGCCATCGGCGGCGGCTCGCGCTCGGCCTATTGGCTGGCCTCGATCGCCACGTCGCTCGGCGTGCCCGTCGATATTCCGGCCGAGGGCGATTTTGGCGCGGCCTTCGGCGCCGCCCGCCTCGGCCTCATCGCCGCGACGGGGGGCGATCCGGTTGCCGTTTGCTCGCAGCCGGAGACGGCACGGACGATCGAGCCGGTGGCCGATCTGGCCGGTGCCTATGAGGAGGCTTACCGGCGGTATCATGCGCTTTATCCGGCTATTCGGCCGCTTTCGCATTGAGACGCGGAGTGTGCGGCTTCACCCTCCCTCTGCCCTGTCGGGCATCTCCCCCTCAAGGGGGGAGATCGACCTGCGGCGAGGTCTCGCCCTTCTCCAGCTTCGAGAATGAAATGACGAGACCGCGTCTTGCTGATCTCCCCCCTTGAGGGGGAGATGTCCGGCAGGACAGAGGGGGGTGAGCCGCACCCTCCAACACATCCCGAACAACACCCAAACCCACCCCAGAGGAGGACCACCCATGAGTACAGGTTTTTTCGGCGATATCGCCAAGATCAAATATGAAGGCCCTGACAGCACCAACCCGCTGGCCTTCCGCCATTACAACCCGGACGAAGTCGTCGCCGGCAAGCGCATGGAAGATCACCTGCGTTTTGCGGTCGCCTATTGGCACACCTTCACCTGGCCGGGCGGTGACCCCTTCGGCGGCCAGACCTTTGAGCGTCCGTGGTTCGAAGACACCATGCAGGCGGCAAAACTGAAGGCAGATGTGGCTTTCGAATTCTTCTCGCTGCTCGGTTCGCCGTTTTACTGCTTCCACGACGCCGATGTGCGCCCGGAAGGCAAGAACTTTGCCGAAAACACCAAGAACCTCAACGAGATCGTCGATTATTTCGCGCAGAAGCAGGCCGATACCGGCGTGAAGCTTCTGTGGGGCACGGCGAACCTCTTCTCAAATCGCCGTTTCATGTCCGGCGCCGCCACCAATCCCGATCCGGATGTCTTCGCCTTCTCCGCCGCAACCGTGAAGACCTGCATGGACGCCACCAAGAAGCTCGGCGGCGCGAACTATGTTCTCTGGGGCGGTCGTGAAGGTTACGAGACCCTGCTCAACACCGATCTTTCGCGTGAGCTCGACCAGCTCGGCCGCTTCCTCAATCTGGTGGTGGAATACAAGTACAAGATCGGTTTTGAAGGCACGATCCTGATCGAGCCGAAGCCGCAGGAGCCGACCAAGCACCAGTACGACTACGATGTCGCCACCGTTTATGCCTTCCTGCAGAAGAACGGTCTGGAAAAGGAAGTGAAGGTCAATATCGAGCAGGGCCACGCCATCCTCGCCGGCCATTCCTTCGAGCATGAGCTGGCCATGGCCAACGCCTTCGGCATTTTCGGCTCCATCGACATGAACCGCAACGATTACCAGTCCGGCTGGGATACAGACCAGTTCCCGAACAACGTGCCGGAAATGGCGCTTGCCTATTACCATGTTCTGGCCGGCGGCGGCTTCAAGAATGGCGGCACCAACTTCGATTCCAAGCTGCGCCGTCAGTCGCTCGATCCGCAGGACCTGCTGATCGGCCATATCGGCGGCATGGATTGCTGCGCCCGCGGCCTGAAGGCGGCGGCGAAGATCATCGAGGACGGCGCGCTTTCGAAGCCGCTTTCCGAGCGTTACGCCAAGTGGGATTCGGCTGAAGCCCAGAAGATGCTGCGCGGCGAGTTGAAGCTCGAGGAAATCGCAGCGCTGGTCGAGAGCCAGGATATCAACCCCGAGCCGAAATCCGGTCGTCAGGAATATCTCGAAAACGTGGTCAATCGTTACGTTTGACGGGGTCATAGATTCTCAAAAGGAAGCGGGAGAATATCTCCCGCTTTCGCCGTTTCGGGTTGACGATCGCCGTCACGACACACTCGACGTCATCCTCGGGTCAAGCCCGAGGATGACGTCGAGTGTGGAGCAAGGCAGGCCCTAAGGATCGTATGAGGGGACATGCTCTCCGTTATCCACCCAAAGCGGGGAAGGCTTTCCGCCACCGCTCCTCACTTTTCAGCAGCTTCCAAGAAAATACGTTCCCGTCCGTCCCCATCAGCCATTTCCACCGCATCATTCTCCCGCAACCGGAACGGAAGGGCGAGACGCGCGGCGCCTTTCGCGAACCGGCTGCCGGCATCGACAAGCATGGTTCTGGCAGACCGTGTTTTTGAAAGGCATCCCGCCGGGCCAGAGGCGGGAAGGGCTGATCGGATAGGTGCCGTGAAAAGTCTGTGACCGAGGGGCCGCGATTGCGGTCCCGATGCGGCGGCCCGGTGAATGCAACAACTTCCACCACTTCCCATTTCCCCCGCATTCGCCGGGCCGATGCCTTTCGCCGCCGGCAAACCGCTGCGGCGGCATTGGCGCATGCAAAGCGCTTTGGACTTGTTAACTGCGCAGCCTGAAACGTTGTAGATTCTTTGCGGCCCGGCTGTACCTCGCAGGCGGCATGGTCTAAACCGCTGCTGATCTTTTCACACCCGATGGACGACAAGGGCCTCTCCGATGACCGATCCAAAAACGCTAGCAGCCCGATTCCCCGGCGACTTCCTGTTCGGCGTCGCGACTGCCTCGTTCCAGATCGAAGGCTCCACCAGGGCGGATGGCCGCAAGCCCTCCATCTGGGACGCCTTCTGCAACATGCCGGGCCATGTCTTCGAGCGTCACAATGGCGATGTCGCCTGCGATCATTACAATCGCTGGGAACAGGATCTCGATCTCATCAAGGACATGGGTGTCGAGGCCTATCGTTTCTCCATCGCCTGGCCGCGCATCATTCCCGATGGTTTCGGGCCGATCAACGAGAAGGGTCTGGATTTTTATGATCGCCTCGTTGACGGCTGTAAGGCGCGCGGCATCAAGACCTATGCGACGCTTTACCATTGGGACCTGCCGCTGACCCTGATGGGCGACGGCGGCTGGGCCTCGCGCTCCACGGCGCACGCCTTCCAGCGTTACGCCAAGACCGTCATGGCCCGCCTCGGCGACCGGCTGGATGCGGTGGCGACCTTCAACGAACCCTGGTGCGCGGTGTGGCTCAGCCATCTCTACGGCATTCACGCGCCGGGTGAGCGCAACATGGAGGCGGCCCTTGCCGCCATGCACCACATCAACCTCGCCCACGGTTTCGGCGTGGAGGCATCCCGCCATGTCGCGCCGAAGGTGCCGGTGGGACTGGTGCTCAACGCCCATTCCGTCATCCCGGCTTCCGATAGCGACGCCGATCTCAAGGCGGCGGAGCGGGCCTTCCAGTTCCACAATGGCGCGTTTTTCGATCCTGTCTTCAAGGGCGAATATCCGGCCGAGATGATGGAAGCGCTTGGTGACCGCATGCCTGTCGTGGAGGCGGAAGACCTCGCCATCATCAGCCAGAAGCTCGACTGGTGGGGTCTGAATTATTACACGCCGATGCGTGTCGCCAACGATGCGACGCCGGGCGCGGAATTCCCCGCGACCACACCGGCCCCCGCCATAAGCGATGTGAAGACCGATATCGGCTGGGAGGTCTACGCGCCGGCGCTCAAGTCGCTGGTGGAGACGCTCTACAAGCGTTACGACCTGCCGGAATGCTACATCACCGAAAACGGCGCCTGCTACAATATGGGCGTTGAAAACGGCGAGGTGAATGACCAGCCGCGTCTCGATTATTACGCCCAACACCTCGGTGTCGTCGCCGATCTCATCCGCGACGGTTACCCGATGCGCGGTTATTTCGCCTGGAGCCTGATGGATAATTTCGAATGGGCCGAGGGCTATCGCATGCGTTTCGGCCTTGTGCATGTGGATTACGACACGCAGGTGCGCACGCTGAAGAACAGCGGCAAGTGGTACAGCGCACTGGCCTCGGGTTTTCCGAAGGGGAACCATGGCGTGACGAAGGGGTGAGGCTTCCCCCCATCCCTGTGCTCGTCACAGGGATCCAGCCAGCCCAAGTCCTTGGACTGAGAGGAGTCTTTTCGCCACGCAGACGCGTGTCGGCTGGATTCCTGTGACGAGCACAGGACTGAGGGTTGGGGGCGGGCGTGCATGAACTTTACGCGCCGTATCCGGTAGCAGGCGATGCGTCACCGCTCTCTGCAATAAAGTTCTGCTCCCTTATTATCAGTTTTCCCAACTTTTTTACCGGTTACCGCGCGGTGCCTGCTTGCACGCGCCGTCCCGTCTCCTATGTCAGGCGGGCTACGGCGGCGTAGCGTCCGTTCTGCCGGTCAAGGGGCAGGGCGGGATGGTCCTCCCAGGGAAAACGAACATGCTTATCGAAAAACTCAACTGGCGTTATGCCACAAAGAAAATGGATCCTTCCAAGGCCGTGTCTGAAGACAAGGTTGAACGGATCGTGGAAGCGGCGCGGCTTGCGCCCACCTCCAGTGGTCTGCAGCCCTTCGAAGTGATCGTTGTTACCGATCCTGAAGTGCGCGCAAAGATCCGCGAGATCGCCTGGAACCAGGCGCAGGTGACCGATGGTTCGCATCTGCTGGTCTTTGCAGCATGGGACAATTACACCGAAGAGCGGATCAACCACATGTTCGATCTGGTCAATGAAGAACGCGGCATCAAGAATGAAGGCTGGGAAGCCTATCGCCAGATGCTGCTCTCCACCTATCCGCAGCGCGAGCAGCAGGTGAATTTCGAACACGCCGCCCGTCAGGCCTATATCGGCTTCGGCATGGCCGTGGCGCAGGCCGCTTTCGAGGGCGTCGATTCCACCCCCATGGAAGGTTTCGATCCCGCGAAGCTCGATGAAATCCTCGGCCTGCGTGAAAAGGGTCTGCGCTCCGTCACCATTCTGCCGCTCGGCTACCGTGAACCGGAAGGCGACTGGCTGGTGAACCTGAAGAAGGTGCGCCGCCCGGCCGATGAATTCGTCAGCCGCGTCTGATTTTACGCCGCTCGCAAAAGCTTGACTGCCGCAGGGCCGCCTTGGCGGCTTTGCGGTAGATTTTTTCTCTCTTTTCAGATAATTGAAAAAACATCCCTGTTAAAAGGTGGCGTGTGCAGGCAAGTATGCGCCATCGAATTGCCGATCCCCGGCATTTCTGAGTGAAAGCCTGACGAAATGACCCGGAAAATCAGCTGTAATCGAATGTGCCCGAAGGCTGCATGAAGAGAGCGGTTCAGCACCGCAACAGGATTTTTTGAGACCCGATCCGTCACGCATTCCCAGAGTTCACAATGAGTTTTCCATCCAGTGCGGCATCGCCCGCGCGTTCAGAACAGGCGGTCCCGGAAGGGGCGGCAAAGGAGCCGATGGTCACGTTTGAAGGCGTGACCAAAACCTTTGGCGGCGCCGACGGCAAGCCCGGCTTCGCAGCCCTTGCCGGTATCGATTACATCGTGCCGAAAGGCTCCATCACCGGCATCATCGGCCGCTCGGGTGCGGGCAAGTCCACGCTGATCCGCCTCGCCAACGGCCTTGAGAAGCCCTCGACCGGCCGTGTGGTCGTTGATGGCGTCGATGTCGCGGCGCTCGATGAAAAGAGCCTGCGCACGCTGCGCCGTTCCGTCGGCATGATCTTCCAGCACTTCAACCTTTTGTCGTCGCGTACCGCTTTCGACAATGTGGCGCTGCCGCTCGAAATCGCCGGCATGGGCAAAAGGGAGATCGAAACCCGCGTTGCGCCGCTGCTCGATCTCGTCGGGCTTTCGGACAAGGCCAATCGTTATCCGGCGGAACTCTCCGGCGGCCAGAAGCAGCGTGTCGGCATTGCCCGTGCGCTCGCCACCCAGCCGAAGCTGCTCCTTTCCGACGAGGCGACATCGGCGCTTGATCCGGAAACGACCCAGTCCATTCTTGAACTTCTGAAGCGCATCAATGCCGAACTGGGCCTCACCGTGCTGCTCATCACCCATGAGATGGAGGTGGTGAAGACCATCGCCTCGCAGGTGGCTGTCATCGACAGGGGCCTGATCGTCGAGGAAGGCACGACCTTCGATATCTTCACCGCGCCTAAACACGAGACGACCCGCAGCCTGCTGTCGTCCTCGGTCGGCGTGAAGCTGCCGCACTGGGTTACCTCAGGGCTGAAGCCTGAAGCCACGGAAGGCGATCGTGTTCTGGTTCGTCTGGTGTTCTTCGGCGAAACGGCTTTCCAGCCGCTCACGGCCCGACTGGTTGCCGAAATCGGCCCCGACGTGAACATCCTTGCAGGCACCATCGAGGAAATTTCCGGCCAGCCCTTCGGCTCGCTCGTCGTCTCCTACCCGGCCTCGACTGAGGTCACTGCCCGCGCCAGCCGCTTTTATGCTGAGACCGGTCTTCACACGGAGGTGCTCGGTTATGTCGCCTGATATGCTGTTCAACCTTCTCTCCAAGGGCCTGTGGCAGACGCTGCACATGGTCGCGGTCGCCGGCATCGTCGGCTCGCTGATCGGCGTGCCCATGGGCGTTTTCCTTGCCACCAGCGGCAAGGGCGAACTGTTTCCCGCGCCGATGACCAACCGCATCCTCGGCCTCATCGTGAATGCGGCGCGCTCCACACCCTTCATCATTCTTGTCGTGGCGATCATTCCCTTCACCCGCCTCGTTGCCGGCACGTCGATCGGCACCAGCGCCGCCATCGTGCCGCTGACCGTCGCAACTGTGCCCTTCATCGCAAGGCTGGTGGAAGCGGCGATCCGCGAGGTGGACAAGGGTCTCATCGAGGCCGCCCGCGCCATGGGCGCCACCCCGCTGCAGATCGTCACCAAGGTACTACTGGCGGAGGCCAAGCCCGGTATCACGCTGGCGCTCACGCTCACGCTGGTCAGCCTCATCGGCTATTCGGCCATGGTCGGCGCAGTCGGCGGCGGCGGGCTGGGCGACCTCGGCATCCGCTATGGTTACCAGCGCTTCATGCCCGACGTGATGCTGGCGGTGGTTCTGGTGCTGATCGTGCTGGTGCAGCTGGTGCAGAGCGCCGGCGACAGGCTGGCGCGCAGCTTCGACAAGCGGACCCGCAAGAATTAACTGCGTTCATAATAACAACCCAAGGAGACACCCATGAAGAAACTCATCCTCGCGGCTTCGCTCGCCGCTCTCTTCACCGCCGGTCAGGCGCTGGCCGAGACCATCAAGATCGGCGTAACCCCCGCCGAGCATGCGCAGATCATGGAGCAGGTGAAGAAGATCGCGGCCGCCAAGGGCCTCGATATCGATATCATCGAATTCTCCGACTATGTCGTGCCGAACCAGGCGCTGGCCGATGGCGAGCTGCAGGCCAACTCCTTCCAGCACCAGCCTTACCTCGACAACCAGATCGCTGACCGCAAGTTCGATCTCGTCAGCGTCGGCACCACCATCACCACGCCGATGGGGGTCTATTCGAAGAAGGTGAAGAGCCTTGACGAGCTGAAGGAAGGCGCAACCGTCGGCATTCCGAACGACCCGACCAATGGCGGCCGCGCACTGCTGGTGCTTGCTTCCAAGGGCGTCCTCAAGGTCAAGGAAGAAGCCGGCCTGAAGGTAACGCCTGCCGACATCACCGAAAACCCGAAGAACATCCAGATCGTCGAACTTGACGCCGCCCAGCTGCCGCGCTCGCTTGATGACACCGACGCTTCGGTCATCAACACCAACTATGCGACGGCAGCCGGCCTGAACCCGAAGAAGGACGCCATCGCCATCGAAAGCGAAAAGTCCCCTTACGCGAATGTCATCGCCGTTCGTGCGCAGGACAAGGACAAGCCCTGGGTGAAGACGCTGGTGGAATCCTACCAGAGCCCGGAAGTGAAGGCCTTCATTCTGGAAAAGTACAACGGCACGGTCATCCCGTCCTGGTAAGCCGCTCCGGCACTGTAAAAAATGACAACCTCTCCCGTTCGCGGGGGAGGTTTTTTGTTTCCGGGCGGGCGCAAATCCGTGTTCCATGAAAAGCCCGGGACATTTCAGGGAAGAATTTTTCAGAGTCGCTGCCGGACTGTCGTTTTATACCCGTGTTTTTTTGGGGCGGAGCCACGATGCGGTTTAACGGCTTCTGAATGTTTCCTTCGGAAGATGATGCTTTCGAAGGGGATTTTATGCGGATTGCGCCGCGCAACATTGGGGACTATTTGCCGGTCGGGCGCAGAACCGCCGTGGGCGTCGTATTGTCCACCTTCGCGCTGGTGCTTCTCATCGTCACCGCGCTGGTCCTGTCCGCCCTCAGTCAGGTGCGTGAAAAGGCGAATTCGCTCGATAATGCCCGTTCGCGCGAGACGACGGCGGGTGCTCTCGTCACCTTTCGCGAACAGCTCGGCGCAACGCTGAATGATTACGCCGCCTGGGATGATGCCGCCGAATATGTCTATGCCCCCGACCGTTTTGACTGGGTGGCGAGCAATTACGGCGAGATGACGGTCAATAACGATCTTTTCGATACGGCCGTGATCATCGACGAGGATGACAGGGTCCGCATGGCCTATCAGAACGGCAAGCCGGCGACATGGAGACCAAACGCCTATTTTGCCGGCGGCCTTAAGGAAATGATCGATCGCGTGCGTTCCATGCGTCCCGGCATTACCTCGCAGGTCACGGGTTTCGTCAAAACCGGCGATGGCATCGCTGCAGCCGGCGTCGCGCTCGTGCGGCTGAAATCCGGGGCGCTGCCGCCGGTTGATGCGGAGCGGCGCTATCTGGTTTTTGCCCGTCACCTCAAGCAGGCGACGGTGGACAAGCTTGCCCGCAACTACGTCATCGAGGGGCTGGAACTGCAATATGGCGACGGACCTGCCGCCAACCATGTGGATATCGTCAATCCCTTAGGCGAGGTGCTGGCGCGGCTCGTCTGGCGCTCGCACCTGCCGGGGGATGTCAGCTTTCATGAGGCGCGGCCGGTAGTCTTCACCGCGCTTGGCATTGCCGGCACGTTTTTCCTCGTGCTGCTCATCATCGGTTCGGCCACGCTGGACCGGCTGAAAGCGGATGAGGCGGCAGCGCGGGAGGAGGCGCTGCGCGACCGGTTGAGCGGGCTCAGCAACCGCGCGGGTCTCTTTGCGAAATTGAACCGCATGGTCGACAACGGCCGCCACGACAAGACGGATATCAAGCTTCTCTATCTCGATCTCGACGGCTTCAAGGAAATCAACGATTCCTACGGCCATGCCGCCGGCGACCGGCTGATCAAGGGTGTGGCCGCGGCGCTCAGGGTGCTGGTGCCGGAAGGCGCTGTCCTGGCGCGGCTCGGCGGCGACGAATTCGCCATTGCCATCCAGGGCAACGACGTCTGGTCTGAAGGCCGAAAACTGTGTCTGGCGCTTCTCGAACTCTTTACCGAGCCTTTCAGCATCGGTGAAAGGGTGGCGAGCATCGGCTGCAGCATCGGCACCTCGGTTTCCCGCGCCGGCGATATCAATGGCGAGGAATTGCTGCGGCGTGCCGATATGGCCATGTATCAGGCCAAGGAAAACGGACGCGGGCGTTACGTTTCCTATGAACTGAAGATGGATGCGCTGCGCGAGGAAAAGCTGCAGCTTGAAGCCGATCTTCGTTCCGCCATCCTGAACGACGAGATACAGGTGGTTTATCAGCCGGTCGTCAGCGCCGCCACGCGCTGCATTACCGGGGTGGAGGCGCTGGCCCGCTGGCAGAGGCCGGGATATGGTTTCGTGCCGCCGGATATCTTCATTGCCGCTGCCGAAACCAGCGGGCTGATCGACCGGCTCGGCCTTCTCGTTCTGCACAAGGCCTGCGAGACGGCGCAGCAATGGCCGTCCATCAAGCTCTCGGTGAATATCTCTCCCGTGCAGTTCCGCAATCCGGCCTTCTCCGGCCATATCGCGGATATTCTTGACGCGACGCAGACACCGCCCGAAAGGCTGCGGCTGGAAATGACGGAAGGTTATTTCATCCAGCATCCGGAGCGGGCGAGTGCGGCGATCGACAAGCTGAAACAGCTCGGCCTGCATATTGCGCTCGACGATTTTGGCGCCGGCTTCGCCAGTGTCGGATATCTGCGCCGCTTCGGTTTCGACCGGATGAAGATCGACCGTTCGTTGATCATGGCGCTCGATAAGGGCGGCCGGTCGCTGGAAATGCTGCAGGCCACCGTGGCGCTGGCGAAGTCGCTCGATATTCCGGTCACGGCCGAAGGCGTGGAAACGGAAGAGCAGGCGGCCATCCTGCATCTGTGCGGCTGTGATGAATTGCAGGGTTACCTGTTTTCGAGGCCGGTCGCAGCCGAGGAGATTACCGACATGCTGGATGGGCAGGATGCACCGTTATTTGCTCTGAGAGCGGGGGCGTGAGAGGCGCACCGATGTCGTTTAGCAATTCTTGATCAACTGAGATTGCCGCCCATTTTCTTCTCCCCGGCGGGGAGAAGAAATACGCGGCACCCGCTCAATCGAACCCCGGCTCCTGTGCATTCTGATGCTGACCCGGTTTACCGTCCCAGATGCTGTTCGCCGCGCTTCTTTGCCAGTTCGATCTGCTGCTGCCGGTCGCGGAACCGCTGGCGGTCTTCTTCGCTACGGTCGTCGTAGCAGCTCGGGCAGGAGACGCCTTCCTCGAATTTCGGAGACAGGCGTACTTCCGGCGTGATCGGGTTGCGGCAGGCGTGGCAGAGCTCATGATCGCCTTCGGCAAGGCCGTGGACAACGGAGACACGCTCGTCGAACACGAAGCAGGCGCCTTCCCACAGGCTTTCTTCTTCCGGCACCTCTTCCAGATATTTCAGGATGCCGCCCTTGAGGTGATAGACCTCGTCGAAACCCTGCTCCTTCATGAAGGCGGTGGCCTTTTCGCAGCGAATGCCGCCGGTGCAATACATGGCGATCTTCGGCTTGTTGTGCAGGCCGGGATTGTTCTTCACCCAGTCGGGAAACTCGCGGAAGGTTTTGGTCTTCGGATCGACCGCGCCCTTGAAAACGCCGATGGCGGTCTCGTAATCGTTGCGGGTGTCGATGACGATTGTGTCAGGGTCGGAGATCAGCTCGTTCCAGTTGCGCGGCTCGACATAGGTGCCGACGATGCGGTTCGGATCGATATCAGGCACGCCCATGGTGACGATCTCTTTCTTGAGCTTCACCTTCAGCCGCACGAAGGGCATGTGCGAGGCACGGCTTTCCTTGTGCTCCAGCGCGGCAAATTCCGGCTGGGCGCGCAGGAAGGAGAGCACGGCGTGAATGCCCGCATCCGGCCCGGCAATGGTGCCGTTGATGCCTTCGGCGGCAAGCAGCAGCGTGCCCTTGACGCCGTTCTTCTGGCAGAGCTCGAACAACGGCTCGCGCAGGCTCTCGAACCGCGGCAGGCGGGCGAAATGATAAAGCGCGGCCACAAGGAAATCACCAGAGGTTTCCGGGCGGGGGAGAATGGTCGTGTCGGTCATGGGCGCTGAAATACAGCGACGGCGGCCGCAAAGCAATATTTATCAACGGGTCCGGTCATTTTGAAAATCGTCAAATCGGGAGGGTTTGGGGGCTTCCAGCCGACGCGCGTCTGCGCGGCGGAGAGAGTCTTTTCAGCCCGAGGACTTGGGCGGGCTGGATTCCGGCTCAAGGCCGGAATGACGGAGGTGGTGAGCACCGAACGAGAAGTTTGGGCTACTTCGCCGCCCGCCGCCACAGCAGGCCGATAATGCGGCTTTCGGTGCGGGCGGATTCGGAAAACACCTCGCCTGCCAGCGCAAGCCCTTCCGTGCGCAGCGCCTGCTGCCGCTGGATGATGGCGTCGAGCAGCAGAGCCAGCCGCTCGCCATTGCCGAAACGGTCCGGCTCGCGGTCGGCGACGGCGGCGAGAACCGAAAGATCGTGCTCGTGACCAAGAATGTCGACCAGCCGCTTGGTATCGGCCCGCTTGGCGCGCATGGCGGAAGGCCAGAGGCGGCGCATCAGGCCGAGATGCATCCAGTAGGCCTGCCCGGCCTTGCGCAATTCGTGGAAATGTTCGACGTCGGCCTGTTCGTGGCAATCGGTGAGCGCCTTGCGCGCCCTTTTTCGCTGTTTCGCCCAGGCGGTTCTTATCAGCCGGGCGGTGTCTTTCAACTCATCCGGCAGCGACAGGGCCTCGAGCTTCCTGCGCGCTTCCCCGCAGCCGGCGATGGCGGCGGCAATGGCCTCGTCGAGGCCGGCCTCATGTTCTATGGCGTCGTCGCGGCGCTTGCGCAGCATCGCGGTGATCGATCGCAACGCTTCGCCCTGCGCGTCCGAGCGCGCGAAGGTCTCGAGATATTCCGCCGTCTCCACCAGCGCCGTCGCATCCCGCGCAAAGGCGAGGGAGCGGGCGATATCGCGAATACGGGCATTTTCCTCGCGGCCGAAATCCGGCGCCGCCTCGCGGATCAGGCGGTAGAGGGCGCGCAGCCGCTTGAAACGCTTGCGGGCCTCGTGCACCGCCTCGTGCGATCCCGATGGCTGATCGCGCAGGATCGTGATCGCATCGTCGATCAGTTCCAGCCCGGCGCGACGGATTTCGTCGTCGAAGGGCTTTTTCGGGTCAATTCTGAAGGGCATCCGACAGGTCTCCGTTCGGACAGTCCATGGCGAGCGACTGGTTGGAGAAGCGCTTGTCCCCGGTTACTTCGCGGCCCAGCCATGACGGCAGAGCGGGATCGGCATTCTCGTCATTCATTTCCACTTCAGCCACGATCAGCCCGTGATATTTCCCTTCGAAAACATCCACCTCCCAGGTGAAGCCGCCGTGATCGACGGTGTGGCGGGTTTTCTCGATCACCACGCCCGGCGCGCTTGCCATCAGCTCTTCGGCATCCTTGAGGGGTATGGAATATTCATATTCGTCGCGGACAAGCGCGCTTGCGCCGATCTTGATGGTCAGGGTCGCGTCACGCTGGTCGACGATCCTCACCCGAACCGAACGGTCTTCCACCGAGGCGACATATGCCTGCCGGAAAGCCATGCTATGCGTTACCTCATTACGCCATTCACCGCCTGCAACCAGAAACTTCCGTTCAATTTCCTTGGCCATGCTGTCTCCGCGAACTGGTGCTGCAGATTATCGCACTATGACATTATGATGAAGCGAATTGATTGAAGTATCTGGATAAAAATGCGGCTGGCGCGCCTCGACATGAAAGCCGAGGCAGGCTAATCCGTAGACGGAATTTCAATCGTTTCAAACGCGCAAGGAGGCTCATCTTGGCCCAGGACTCCGAAAAACTGCTCTCCATCCTCAAGCTCCAGCCGGTCGTGCCGGTGCTGATCGTGGATGACGCCGCTTCCGCCGTGCATTTGGCGCGCGCTTTGGTCGCAGGCGGCCTGAAGGCGATCGAGATCACCATGCGCACGCCGGCGGCGCTCGACGCCATCCGCGCGGTTGCAGCGGAAGTGGAGGGCGCCAATGTCGGCGCCGGCACCATTCTCAACGCGAAGGATTTCGAAGCGGCGGCCGAAGCCGGCTCCACCTTCATCGTCAGCCCCGGCATCAATAAAAGCGTGCTGGAAGCCGCGCGCGGTTCCAAGGTGCCGTTGCTTCCGGGTGCGGCTACCGCCAGCGAAGTCATGGCGCTGCGCGACGAGGGTTACAAGGTGCTGAAGTTCTTCCCGGCCGAACAGGCCGGCGGCGCACCTTACCTCAAGGCGCTGTCTTCGCCGCTCGCCGGCACCGTGTTCTGCCCGACCGGCAGCGTGTCGCTCAAGAACGCCAATGATTACCTCTCCCTGCCGAACGTCGTCTGCGTCGGCGGTTCCTGGGTTGCCCCGCGTGAGCTGGTGGCGACCGGTGACTGGGCGGGCATCACCAAGCTTGCCGCCGAAGCCGCCGCACTGCGCGCCTGATTTGCGTCTCGTCAAACCCGTTCACGAAGGCGTGAGCGGGTTTGACATTTGTATTCGGCCCACGACTTCCTATCTCCCCTGTAGATTTGACCTTTACAGGAGATTTTGATGTTCGACGCCAAGAAGCTTCTTGAACAATTCCTCGGCTCTCAGGTGCCGGGCCTTTCGGGAAGCGTCCGTGACAGAGCCGGGCAGGCCGCCGATATCGCCAAAAACAATCCCCTGAAGGCCGGTGCGCTCGCCGCCGCCATCTTAGGCACGAAGACCGGCCGCAAGCTCGCCGGCAATGTCGCCACCATCGGCGGTGTGGCTGCGATCGCCGGCCTCGGTTATCTCGCCTACAAGAATTACAAGTCCGGCCAGGCCCCGGAAGCCGCGCCGAAACCCGAGCCGGAGCTTCTCGCCCCGCCCGCCGATTCCGCCTTCCACCCGCAATCGCCGGCCCTTTCAAATGATTTCGCGCTGAAACTCATCCAGGCAATGATCGCTGCCGCGAAGGCCGATGGTCATATCGATGAGAAGGAGCGCGCCAATATCATGGACAAGGTGCAGGTCTCCGGCATCGATGATGAAGCCGAGCGGTTCCTCGAAAAGGAACTGGCCGATCCGCTCGACATCGACGCGCTGGTGGCCGCCGCCCGCACGGAAGAGCAGAAGGTGGAGCTTTACACCGCCTCGCGCCTTGCCATCGAGGCCGATACGCGGGCGGAGCGGGGGTATCTCGACCTTCTTGCCGGGCGGCTTGGGTTGCCGGATGCGCTGGTGGACCATATCGAGGCGACGGTGGTGGCTGCGAAGGTTTGAGGTAGTGCTTTAGGCTTGGGTATGAAGGTTTGAGCGTGTGGCTCACCCCCCTCTGCCCTGCCGGGCACCTCCCCCACAGGTGGGGAGATCGGCAAGACGCTCTTTCGCCACTTCCTTCTCGAACGTTGAGATGGGCGAGACTTTACCGCAGGTAGATCTCCCCCCTTGTGGGGGAGATGCCCGGCAGGGCAGAGGGGGTGAGCCACACCCGCCGAGACCACCGCATCCCACCCCACATGCCCTGTTGTCATCCCGCCCCGCTTGCCCTAATCCTTCTCCCAGCAAATGGGGAAGAGAATGCGCGATCTGAGTGATTTTAGGGGATGTCCGCCGCCGCAGCCGGTGGTGCTGAAGGGCCGTTACGTCACGGCCGAGCCGTTTGATCGCGAAAAACACCTCGCAAGGCTCTGGTCAGCCCTTGGCGGCGAGGGCACCAATGCGCTTCTCAAATATTTCCCGCAAAACGCCTTCCCTGATGCCGACGCCTTTGGCGACTGGCTCATCGGCGCGGGGCAGAAGCTTAACTGGGTCACGCTGGTCTTCGTGGAAAATGCCACTGGCGATATCGTCGGCATGGCGAGCTATATGCGGCCCGATCCGGCCAATGGCGTGGTCGAGGTCGGCTCCGTCGCCCATGGCGCGAAGATGAAGCGCTCGCCTCTTGCCACTGAAGCGCATTACCTGATGGCGAAACATGTTTTCGAGGATCTGGGGTATCGCCGTTACGAGTGGAAATGCCACAATGAAAACGAACCCTCCAAGATCACGGCGAAGCGTTATGGCTTCACCTTCGAGGGCGTTTTCCGTCAGCATTTGATCTCGAAAGGCCAGAACCGCGATACGGCGTGGTTTTCGATGATCGACGGCGAATGGCCGCTGATCGGCAAGGCCTTCGAAGCGTGGCTTTCGCCTGACAATTTTGCAGCCGACGGGGTACAGAAGCGCAAGCTTGAAGATATCCGCGCGGAGCTTGCCAATGCCTGAAAAACCGACATCGGGGAAAAAGGACTGGTCGCCGGCAATTGCCGCCGCCCTCATCATCGTCGGTTTCGGGCTCGTGTTCTTCGTCATGCCTGATATCATGTTGTGGCTGGGTGATTATTCGCCGTGGCTCGCCGCCGCCTTCGGTTCGGTTGCCGTGCTGTGTTTCTTCCTGCTGTTCTGGCTGCGCGCTCGTTACCAGCGCCGCCGCGATGATCAGAGCTGAAGCGAAGCGCCGAGCAGCAGCAGTCCCATGATCAGCACGAAAAGCGCGCCGGCGATTTCGATCGCGTGGCTGATGCCGGCCGCCTTGCGGCTGCCGGGGCCGGCGAAACGCACGGCGAGCCCCTTGGCCGAGACGGCCATGATGGCGAGGGCCGACACCGTTATGGCGGTGCCGAGCGACATGGCGAGCACGGAGAGCACGCCGCCGAGATAAAGCCCGTTCAAAAGCGCGAAGCTCATGACGATGATCGCGCCCGAGCATGGCCTGAGGCCGACCGCAATGATGGCCGACCATGCTTCATGCAGGCTGAAGTTCTTGCCCTTCAACAGCATGGGGTCCGGCGCATGGGACTTTCCGCAGGCGTTGCAGAGATCGCCGGTGCCGTTATGCTCATGATCCGCGAAAACCGGCTTGCCCTGAAAGCGCAGCCCCGTGCCCATGCCGGTGGTTCTGCCGGCCGTGGCTTCACCCGCCGTGGCAAAGACGGGGACGGGTTCCCGCCGGATGCGCAGTGACCAAAGCTTCCGCACCAGGAGCCAGGCGCCGAACAGCGCCACCATGGCGAAGCTGGCGATCTCCATCGCCTGCGTCGCCTTGGTCATGGTGATGGAGGTGCCGCGCAGCACCAGCCAGGCGGCCCCAACAAGGCCGATGGCCATCAAACCCTGAATGAGGGCCGAGACGAAGGAAATGAGAATGCCGCGCTTTAGCTGCGTTTCATTGGCGATCATGTAGGACGAAATGACCGCCTTGCCGTGGCCGGGACCGGCGGCATGGAAAACGCCATAGGCAAAGGAGAGGCCGATCAGCGAGCCGAGTGCCCAGCTGTCCTCGCGCATGGCCTTCAGCGCCCCGGTCAGCGCCCGGTAAAACATCTGCTGGTGCACGTTGATCCATTGCATCAGCGGTGCGAAGGGGCCACCAACGGAAAAGGAAGGCTCGGCCGAGCCGATGCCGAGCGGCGATTGCGCGTGGGCGACACTGGCCACGGTGATGAGGCCGATGGCGACGGCGGCAAGGCGTGCCCTGCGGCTCAGCATGAGACCTCCAGCCGGGTGGCGAAGAGCTTGGTCATGTCGGTGCCGGTCGGATCGTTGAAAAAGGCGTCGGTCAGCGAACCCTGGTTCTGCGAGATTACCTCGTCGGGATCAGGGCGGACGATATGATGCTTGCAGGCATTCAGATCCTTGCCCTGTGTCGCGATATCGCTGTCCTTGGCGAAATCGATCGCCGTATACATGGTCGGATCCCAGGCGCCGAAGCTGAGCTTGCCCTTGACGGCGAGCGGCTTGGTCGGCTTCACGGAGAAGAACATCAGGATCTGCTGGTCCTTGTAGTCCACGTGAATGGCGTCGGGCTTGGAGAACTCCACCGGTTTTCCATTGGCGGTGATGAAGGTGTAATAGGAATATTCGGCGAGCGATTCCAGCACCGTATTGCCGATCTCGGCCAGCTCGTCCTTGTCCAGCTTCAGATCGCTGTTCTTGTCGTAATCCATCACCACGCTTGCCGAAAACATCTCGTCGAAACGCCAGATATTGCGCACTTCCTGAACGGTGCCGTTCGGCCCCTCGACGATTTCCATGCGGGCTTCGGCAAAGATGTGCGGATGCGCAGCAGCCGCGACGGGAACGCAGGCGAGGCCGGCCGCGAGGAGCAAAAAGCGTCTGTTCATTATCCGGTCTGTCCTGCCTTCGAATCTTGAAGACCCGACTCTAGCAGAAATTGGGACCGAATTTCGACCTGATGCGTCTGATCCTTCGCGCGGGCCGTCAAGGGATTTCAGAAGGTGCCGCTGAAACGCGACGTGATGCTGGAGCCGCTATAGGCGAGGTCGGTCTCGCGCTCACCATGCAGCAGGCGGTTGAACTCCAGCTCCAGCTTGCTGTTCTTGCCGGTATCGAAGGACAGCGTGGCGACCAGCCTGCGCTCGCTGGTATCGTAATTATAATAGATCCAGTCCTTGTGGACCCGGTTCAGGGCAAGATCGAGCCCGACCTTTTCGGTGAGCCTGCTTTTCACGACGAGTTGCCAGCGACGGTGAAACTCGGCGATCGGATCATCCGGATCGAAAAGCGCATAGTCCTGCGAATAGCCGACGCCGAAGGCGATGCGCTCGGTGGCCTTCACCTCGGCTTCAGCCCGGAGATAGGGCCGGGTACGCTTTACCTGGTCGCTGATCTCGTCACCGGAAATGGATGTGAAGCCCGCCTCGGCCAGAACCGCGAAACGATCGGAGAACTTGTAACCATAGGCCAGCGAGCCGCGCAGCGTATTGGCAGGGAAACGTTCATATTTCTCCTGCTGCCCCTCGGGCACGACGATACGGTCATAAGCAAGCGTCAGGCCCGCCTCGCCGCTGGCCAGCGGCCGCGCATGTTCGGCCTTCAGTGATAAAAGCGCCTCGTTTGCCTCCAGCCGGGTGGGCATGAAATAGGCCGGACGGAACCGCGCCTTGCCCTTCATCAGGCTGGCAAAGCTTGCCGTCAGCGTGTTCTTGCCGCCGAGTGCAAGGATGCCGAGCTGGGAAGAGGCCTCCAGCTTGTGATCGAGCTGCCGGTAACCAATGTCTTCTTCGGGCAGATGCAGGAAGATGTCGCCGGCATCGCTGCGGGTGCCGCGTAGCTCGATGGCCCATTCCAGCTTTTCGGAAAACCGTTTCGTCAGTCCCAGCGCCGCGATGGTGTTGTGTTCATTGGCGAAGCGGTAACGGGGGAGGCGGACCTCCTCGTGTTCGAGCGAATAACGCAGTTCCGCACCATCAAGCACGACCTTGCCATTGAGCCCGAAGCCGGCACGCAGCGAAATTGCGCTCAGCCTGTTGGTGTCGGCGAAATAATTGGTGTCATAAGCAATGCCGGACTTATAGGTGACATTATGCTCATCGGCTTTTTCACCCGCCCACGCGCCGCAGGGGCAGGCAAGGCCGAGAACAAGCGCGATATATCCCCCCAGCCGCATTCGCATCTCCGGTCGCTAATTAAGCAATATCTTATATTTGGATGGTTAATAAAGTCTCCCGCGCCGTTTTACTTTCGTAACCGAAATTCAGTGCGCCAATACCGGAATAGAGGTAGCGGATTCCATAAGAAGATATGTAAAATTCTATTAAAATCACCAGTATTAAAGTTAACTGTTTATTGTAGTATTAGCATTTGCTTGAATTAGAATCCTCTAAATATACAGTTCAGTTACGCCAGATGGCGTGATCAAATAAAAGAGGAGAGAGAAATGATTGCAAAGTTCGCTTGTGTAGCCGCTATTCTTACTGTCGCTTCCGTTGGTCAGGCCAATGCGGGCGGTCTTCTGGGTGGCATCCTGTCCGGCAACAGCAACAAGGGCGGCGCCCTTGTCGTCGTCTCGCCGAGCATCGATCTCGGCGTCAGCGGCATCCTGTCCAATAACGGGATTCTGAACGGCAACAAGACCGGTATCCTGAACGGCCTGCTGAACGGCAACAAGACGTCAGTCGATGTCATCGACAACAAGAATGACGGCGGCAAGAAGCGCCGGCACTAACTGAAATTTGGAACGGGATGGCGAAACCATCGGGCTTTTCTCCATCCCGCTCCAACGGGACAGCTCGAAAATCATCAGGGATTTTCGACACAGACGATGCGCAGCGCATAAGCCGGCAATGATCCTCGAGTTGCGTGTGTTTGACGCATGGCATTTCCGGCAAGAACAAACGGCGCATCGCGTGACTGGAAGGGGGCCTTGCGGCCCTCTTTTTTTGTTCAGGATGGTCCATCAGCATATTGTGTTCGCCGATCCGTGACAACTTTGGGGAAAAGCGGTGCATGCTAATATAGTTATATTTATAGATTCTAATTTGTATTTAGATAATAAATAAATTTATAAAGTAAAAATCTGATTATATTTTCAGTGCTTTCATTTTTTCTGTCGTTGTTACTTTCTTTTAACTTTTGGATGCTTCAATTAGCACGTGCCCCCGGCTCGCCATTTGTGATTGTGATTTCGGTGGCGGGTATGTTCGCGGCCCGCATTTTGGCGGGTAAGGAAGTTTTGAAGGAGCTATTTCATGTTGAAACAATCATTTCTCGCACTCGCCGCGCTCGGCGTTCTTTCCGGCGCAGCCTTTGCTGCAGATGCCGTCAGCGACGTTCCCGCGGCGCCTGTCGTCGACGATGCCGCGCCTGCCTTCTCCTGGGACGGTTTTTACGCCGGTGTTTCGGGCGGTTATGGCTGGAACCGGTTGAAAACGACTGAAGACGGTGAGACCGACAAGCATAGTTTCGATGGTGCTCGTTTTGCGGGCTTTGCCGGTTACAATGCCGAAGTCGCGCCATCCGTCATTCTCGGTGTCGAGGGTGATCTCGGTTATGCATGGGGCAACAAGACGATCGACCTCAGCAAGGTGTCCTCGGGCCTGAACGGTTCCGCGCGCCTGCGTGCCGGCTATGCCGTCGACCGCGCCCTGATCTACACCGCCGGTGGTTACACCGCGACGGACAGCGAGATCAAGACTCCCTTCGGCAATGCCAGCAAGATGCTGAATGGCTGGACGATTGGCGCCGGTATCGACTACGCCTTCACTGACAACGTATTCGGCCGTCTCGAATATCGTTACAACGATTTCGGCAAGGAAACCTACACTGTCCAGGGCATTTCCGCCGATGGAAAGCTCAGCGAACATGTCGTCAGCGTCGGTCTCGGCGTGAAGTTCTGATCGACGGATTTTCGTTTCCGGAGAGGGAGCGCCCGTCTTTGCGACGGCCGCATCGGGGGCGACAGTCCGGCACAATATCGATCCATAACCTGCCCGGCGGCGAGAACATTCCCTGGGCGGGTGCTTTTAATTGAGCGACAAGGGCTTGCGGTTGGGGGGCGTCCACCCCAGGTCGATAGACACACCCAGCGTAAATGAAGCGGTTTCGTCTTCATCTGCAATGAAACCGCATCCGGCTTTCCGAACAGGCTTGAACCGCAGAGCATTTTGGTGTGATGGTGGGTTCCAATCCACTCCCGCTTGCCAGTCTCCAGTCGATTCCCATGCTACAGAAAAGCACTTCGCCGGGCGCTTTTGACCGTCAGGCCTATTTGATCGCGTTGCTGGTTTTCATCGCCGGCAGCACCAATGCCGCCATCGTACCGTTTATCGGTTTTTACATCATTCAGGTGCTCGGCCATCCGCCGGCGACGCTCGGTCTCTACAGCGTGACGGCGATGGTGGCCTCGATCGTCGCCAGCCGTCTTTATGGCGAGCGGGTGGATGCCGGCGTGCGGATCAAGCCGCTGCTCATGCTCTCCATTGCAGGTGCTTTCGTGGCGGCGGCGGCCGCGAGTTTCGGGCATCTGGCGCTGCTGGTGGCGGTAACGGCGACGGGCATGGGGCTTTCCAACGCCGCCACCACCCTCGTCTTCAGTTATGGCCGGTATCACGGCCGGGTGGAGGCGCTCGATACCACTGCTTATAACGCCTTCCTCAGAATGATGGTGTCGCTGGCCTGGATGTTGCTGCCGGCCGCAGCCTTTCTGATCGTCGATTTCGCCGGCGCAAAAGCTGTCTTCGTGAATGCGATGCTGATGGCGGCCATCTGGGGGGCGCTTGCGCTTGCCATCGTGCCGCGTGGGCAGACTTGCCCCATGGAGCGGCGGGATGAGGGCGGAGCCGATGCGGGGCGCAACCTGCCGCTGCTGATGGCGACGACGGCCAGTTTCTGCATGTCTTTCGCCCATGCTCTCTGCGCCTCGGCCCTGCCGGTATTTCTGGTGCGTGAGGTGGGCCTGCCGGACTATGCGCCGGGCCTGTCGCTCAGCGTCAAATGCGCCATGGAAGTCCTGCTTATCCTGCTCGCGCCGAGGATCATGCGCCGGATCAGCGCGCGGCTGCTTCTGAGCATCGCGGCGGTGACGGCCATCGTTGCTTTCAACATCATCGCTTCGGTCACGACCCTGCCGGCCATGCTGGTGGGGGCTGCCATGGAAGGTTCCTATTACGGCCTTTTCGCCGGCACATCTCTCACCTTCGTGCAGGGCTTTGCCCGCGGGCGCACGGCGCGGGCGACGGCGCTCTACATGAATTCGATCTTCCTTGCAGCACTTTTTGCGGTGCCGCTGATGGGGTTCGTGTCGCAATATGCAAGCTTCGGCACCTCGATCCGGCTTGCTTCGGTCGGTGCGGGTGCTGCGCTGCTGCTCTTGTTTCTGACGCGGCGGCAGGTGGCGGATTAGGCTGTTCGGGCGGGGGTAGGGAGGATTTCATCTGGCCTTGCGGCCCGATCATCCCTCATTCCTGTGACAAGCACAGGAATGAGGGGCAGGGTGTTGGCCCTCACGCCGAAATATCGATGATCCCGCAATCGCCCGCTTCCGAGGCGAAGGCGAGCAGCTTGCCGGTGGCGCTCCAGTCCATGGCTGTAATGGCGCCCTTGCCGGGGCGGCGAAGCAGGGCTTCCTTGCCGTCGGCCAGGCGCACACCAAGAATCATACCGTCGATGAAGCCGATGGCGAGCACGTCTTCCACGGGGTGGAAGGCGACATTGGTGACCATGATGTTGGCGCGGCTGCCGAGTTCTTCCGGAGCCTTGCCCATCGGGCCGTCCTTGCCGGCAAATGGCCAGACAATGGCGGCTGGCGCACCTGATGAGGCGAGCCATTTGCCCTTTGCCGACCAGGAGATGGATTTCACCTTGGCGGGATAACCGGTCATGCGCATGTGGCGGGCTTCCATGCCGCCCTTGGTCGCTTCCATCTTCCAGCCATGCAGGGCATTTTCCTGCATGGTGGTGACGAGGAACTTGCCATCGGGCGAGAAGGTGACGCCGGTATGCGCGCCCTTCCATTCCAGATCGACCGGATCGCCCGCACTTGCCACCCAATGCAGTGTCACGCCGTTATAACGGGCAACAGCAATGCGCAGGCCCTTCGGCGCAAACGCGATGGCCTCCACTGTGCGCTCTTCCTTGAATTCCTTGACCGTACCGTCGGATAGCCGGACAAAACTGGACTTGCCGACGCCATAAGCCACCGCCTTCTGCGGCCCGCCGGCAACGACGCCGACCCATTTGCGCGGCACATTGGCGAGCTCACTGATGCTGCCATCATGGCCGATGCGCAGCACACGGCCGTCTTCGCCGCCGGAAAGCAGCGTGGCGCTGTAGGGATCGCGAATGCAGGTCAGAAGCCCGTCATGCGCCTGCGTCACCTTCTCGCCGCCATCCAGGCGGTGAATAGTGCCGGCGGCGGTGGCAAACAGGGGAATGTCGCCGAGAAAATGGGTCGAGACCACGTGGCCTTCGATATCAAGCGGGGCAACAGTCGGCATGGGGCATCGGTCTTTCGTATGTGCGTTTTTCGTTTGATGGATTTCGGTCGCTGACCAAGGTCGGGAGGACCCGTTGGTGCGGTTTCAACCCGTGGCGTCATGGTCGGCCCCCCGGGGGCAGGCCCGTGGATGATCCGACCATCCATATGCTGGCGGCAATGGGTCCTCGGGTCAAGCCCGAGGATGACGTCGAGAGTGAGGAAGGGCACCAAAAACGCCAGGAGCGGCGCGGTGCCCCGTCAGAGGTGTCAAGCCGTGGCGAGGCAGGCGTTGAAGCTCTTTTCCAGCTTCTCACGGTCCAGTTCGCGGCCGATGAAGACGAGGCGGCTTTCGCGCTTTTCGTCTTCCTTCCACGGGCGCTGGTGGTCGCCCTCGATGATCATGTGCACGCCCTGCACCACGTAACGCTCCGCATCACCCTTGAAGGCGATGATGCCCTTGAGGCGCAGAATGTTGGGGCCGTCTGTCTGGGTGACCTTCTGGATCCACGGGAAGAAGCGTTCGGGGTTCATCTCGCCGCCGCGCAGCGAGACAGACTGCACCGTCACGTCATGGATCGGCGAAACCGCGCCGTGGTGGTGATCGTGCCCATGGTCGTGATCGTGGTGGTGATGCCCGTGATCATGGCCATGATCGTGATGATGGTGGTCGTGATCGTGGTGATGATGATCGCAATCGGGGCCGCAGACGTGGTCGTCATGGCCGTGCTCGAGGAAATGCGGATCGTTTTCCAGCGCGCGCTCCAGATTGAAGGCGCCCTGGTCGAGAACGCGGGCAAGATCAACACCGGAACGGGTGGTCTTGTAGATGCGCGCGGACGGGTTGATGGCGCGGACGATATCCTCGATGCGGGCCACTTCCTCAGGCGAAACGAGGTCGGTCTTGTTGACGACGACGACATCGGCAAAAGCGATCTGGTCTTCAGCCTCGCGGCTGTCCTTCAGGCGCAGCGGCAGGTGCTTGGCATCGACCAGCGCCACAACGGCGTCAAGCTCGGTCTTGGCGCGCACATCGTCATCCATGAAGAAGGTCTGGGCGACGGGCACCGGATCGGCAAGGCCTGTCGTTTCGACGATGATGCCGTCGAAACGGCCGGGCCGGCGCATCAGGCCTTCCACGACGCGGATCAAATCGCCGCGCACCGTGCAGCACACGCAGCCATTGTTCATTTCGTAGATTTCTTCATCAGACTCGACGATCAGATCGTTGTCGATGCCGATCTCGCCGAATTCATTGACGATGACAGCGTATTTCTTGCCGTGGTTCTCGGAGAGAATGCGGTTGAGAAGCGTCGTTTTGCCGGCGCCGAGATATCCCGTCAGGACGGTGACTGGAATGGGCTTGGCTGGTGCTGTTTCGGTCATGGAAAACCCCGCGTGGAGAGAGGCTATCAAGCCTCAGGAAGATGTGTCGTCGTCCATATAGGCGCGACGCCCTGGCAGTTCAAAGAGATTTTGGCCGAATTCGGCCATGTCACTCAAATTTTGTTATGAAATAACGTTATGTCAAAAGCGTGGATATCTTCAAGCAGTTCGACAAGGCCATTCACAGCGTGGGAAATCAGCCTTTCGCCCTTTTCCGCTGTCGCGGCGGCGGCGTTTCCGGCAGCCCCGTCAGGGTTGAGATCGCTCATCAGCCAGCCGAAGGCGTGTGGGCCATAGGCGCGCAGGTGTTTGAAGCGGCTGGCGAAATCGCTCTGGCGGGAGGCGAAGCTGGCGGCCTTTTGCATCGCCACCCGCTCGGGGTGAAGCGCTAGCATGACGGATGTCTCGATATCGCCGCCGTGAATATCGATCGCCTTGTCCTCCGGCTTCACGATATCGGCCGGCACGCCGAAACGGGTCCAGCTTGTGGCGACCGCCAGCATGCCGAAACGGGCGCGGGCCTCGGTGGCGACAATGGTCATCAGCGGTGAATTGCCGCCATGGGCGTTCAGCATCACGAATTTGCGCACGCCCTTTTTATATTCCGCCTCGGCAATGCCGAGCCAGCGCTCGATGGCCTCATCGTAACGCAAGGTCTTGGTGCCCGGCACATTCATGTGTTCGATGGAATATCCGACCGGTTCCACCGGCAGGAAGGAGACGGGCAGATGGCCGGGCAGGGCGGCGGCGAGACGGGCGACAATGCCTTCGGCAATCAGCGTATCGGTCTCGAAGGGCAGGTGAGGCCCGTGCTGTTCATGCGCGCCGAGCGGCAGCACGGAAATTGCACCTGTTGCGCGAAGATGAGGGTCTGTTACGTTTTCGTCGTGATAATGCGTGTATGAGTTTGGCATCTGGCAGTCCGCACGTGTATTCGGTAAGGATTTCCAGCAACATATATCGGTTCCGCCACAGGGTAAAAGGCACTCGCATATGAGCAAGGACAAATCCGGGCATAAGGACAAAGGCGCCAAGAAGGAAAAGGGCAGCAAGAAGGTAAAGGACGCCAAAAAGAGGGATGAGAACTTCAATCCCGAGGAGCTGGCGCAATCCATTACCCAGGCCGCCCGCTCCATGCGCACGGCGCTGAGCCACAGCCTTGCCGAAAGCGGGCTTTATGCCGGGCAGGACGGCGTTATCCTGGCGCTGGCGCAGGAAGGCAGCCTGACGCCGGGGCAGATCGCCCAGAAACTTGGCGTCAAGGCGCCCACCATGACGCGCACCATCGGCCGCATGGAAGCCCAGGGTTTCGTGGAACGCAGTGGCGACGACGAGGATGGCCGCGTGACGCTGGTGAAGCTGACGGAAACGGGCCTGAAAAGCGTCGACCACATCAACACCTCGATAGCGGATTGCGGAGCAAGGGCGATAGAGGGGCTTTCGGCCAAGGATATTCGCAACGTTGTTAAACTTCTCAAGGCAATCGACGCCAATCTTCAATAATTTTGTTGAAATTTTTAAAAGAACCATCTGTTTTGTGGGTATTCCTTAAACGGGTTGCGGATTTTGTTTAAATTGTTTAATTGCAATTTAAACGGAGACATCCGTCAGTGACACGCGTTTGGGGAGGAATGCCGTGGCCCAAAAGGTCAAACTGTCTACGATTGCCGAAAGCCTCGGTCTTTCGACCGCCACCATTTCCCTTGCATTGCGCGATAGCCCGCTGGTCGCTGCCGATACGCGGGACAAGATCAAGGAACAGGCGCGGGCGCTGGGTTATATCTATAACCGCCGCGCCGCCAGCCTGCGCACCTCGCGCTCCGGCATTGTCGGCGTGGTGTTCCATGATGTGATGAACCCGTTTTACGGGGAAATCCTCAAAGCCATCGAAAGCGAGCTGGATCGCAGCCGCCAGACCTTCATTCTTTCCAACCATTATGATTCGGTGGAAAAACAGCGCACCTTCATCGAGACGCTGCTGCAGCTCGGCTCGGACGGTATCATCATGTCGCCCGCCATCGGCACGCCGATCGAGGACATGACGCTGGCCGAAGAAAACGGCATGCCTGCCATTCTGGTCGCCCGTTCCATGGACGGTGTCGATATGCCGACCTATCGCGGTGACGACAGCTACGGCATTTCGCTCGCCACCAACCATCTCATCAGCCTCGGCCACCGCACCATCGCCATGGTTGGCGGCACCGACCAGACCTCGACCGGCCGTGACCGTTACCAGGGTTACGTCAATGCGCTGCGCAAGGCCGGCATCGAGGTTGATCCGAACCTGCGCATTCCCGGCCCCCGCTCCAAGCAGGGCGGGTTTGAAGCGGCGGTGCATTTCCTGTCACTGCCGCAGAAGCCGACCGCCGCCGTCTGCTGGAACGATCTTGTCGCCATCGGCCTTATGAACGGCATTTCCCGCGCCGGTCTGGTGCCGGGTGTCGATATCTCGGTAACCGGCTACGACGATCTGGAGGAAGCGGCCATCGCCACGCCGGCGCTGACCACCGTTTCCAACGGCCAGGCCGAGGTGGGGCGCTTAGCGGCGCGCGCGCTGCTGGACAGGCTGGCGGGCAGCCATGAGCCTGACGGCATTCACCTCATCAAGCCGGAAATGCGCATTCGGCAATCGACCGGGCCGGTGCGGCCGCGGGTGTGAGCTCGTTTGCGACTCTGAGCCGGCTGACCGCGCGCCCATAGTCGTCGTCGGCGTTTCCTTCCCTCGTCATGCCGGCCTTGAGCCGGTATCCAGCCAGCCCAAGTCCTTGGGCTGAAAGGATTGTTTTCGCCGCGCAGACGTGTGTCGGCTGGATTCCGGCTCGAGGCCGGAATGACGAAGCTATATAGCGACGCCGCAAAAAAATCGGCATGAAACTTCCGTCTGCCCCCATAGCATCCCCTTATTGCCCTTTTCACGGCCGCCGTTGTTTGAAAAGATCGCCGCCCAGAGGAGTGGTATGGCGAGCAGTTCGCTTGAAAGCCACTCCGGCTATCGGAATGTTATCAGGAGGAATATCCGCTCATGTCTGACAAAAAGGCCGTCGTTCTCGTGCCCGGCAAGATAAACCCGCGCGTTCTCGAGCGCCTCGAAGGCAAGGTCGAGATCGTGACAGTGCCTGCCGGTGCCGAGCCGGTTCTGCCTGAGGGTGCGGCTGAGCGCATCAATGCCATCGCCGTTTCCGGCGTCGTCAACGCCAAATGGATCGATGCGCTGCCGAAGCTCGAGATCATCGCCAATTTCGGTGTGGGTTATGATGGCGTGGATGCCAAACATGCCGCCACGCGCGGCATCGTGGTGACGAATACGCCAGATGTGCTGAACGACGAAGTGGCCGATACGACGATTGCGCTGCTGATCAACACCGTGCGCCGGCTCTATCAGGCCGAAAACTGGCTGCGTGACGGCAAATGGGTTGGCGAAGGGCCGTTTGCCCTCTCTCCCTTCTCGCTTCGCGGCCGCAAGGTTGGCCTGTTCGGCATGGGCCGCATCGGCCAGGAAATCGCCAAGCGGCTGGAGCCCTTCAAGGTGGAGATCGGCTACCACACCCGCAGCAAGCGGGATGGCCTCTCCTATACCTATTACGGTTCGCTGAAGGAGATGGCGGAAGCTGTCGACATCCTGATCTGCATCGTGCCCGGTACGCCGGAAACGCATAAGGCGATCAACGCCGAAATCCTGACGGCGCTTGGGCCTGAGGGCGTGTTCATCAATGTCGGGCGCGGCTCCAGCGTCGATGAGGATGCGCTTCTTGAGGCTCTGCGGAGCGGTGCACTCGGGGCTGCCGGTCTCGACGTGTTCTATGCCGAGCCGAAGGTGCCGGAAGCCTTCCTGTCGCTGCCGAATGTCTCCCTGCTGCCGCATGTTGCCTCCGCCTCGGTTCCGACGCGCAACGCCATGGCGGATCTCGTGGCCGACAACATTCTCGGCTGGTTCAAGGATGGCACGGTGCTGACACCGGTGCCGGAAACGCCGGTGAAGGGGTGAGGTTCCGGCGATACTATGATGGGCTGCGGGAGACAGCCCATCCAGGTTTCTAAGAATGCGCCAATCTCTCATCCGTCATCCTCGGGTCAAGCCCGAGGATGACGTCGAGTGCAAAGGTTCAATGGTCATGTCCGAGAACGGAGAGAGGGCTCGGCGTCAGCTAGGACGCTTTTACGCCAACCCCTATTCCGCAATCTCCTCCGCCGTCACCCAGCGCCCTTCGGCAAACGACCGGGCCATGGCGTGGATGCTGCGCTCGATCTTCAGCCCTTCCTCGAAATCGATGATATGGGCCTTCTTTCCCTCGATCGCCGCTATCAGTTCGCGGCATTCGATCACCTTCAGATCATTGAAGCCGAGTCCGTGGCCGGGGGCGGGGATGAAGCGGTCATAGGGCTTGTGGTGGGGGGCGGCGAGGATGGTTCTGAAACCCTGCTCCTCGGGGCGTCCATCCGTGGTGTAGAGCTGGAATTCGTTCATCCGCTCCTGGTCGAACAGGATCGAGCCGGTGGAGCCATAAATCTGGATGGCGATGCGGCCCTTGCGGCCCCAGGCGGAGCGGTTGGCGATGAGCACGGCGGAAATGCCGCCCTCAAGCTTCAAGAGAACGCTGGCAAGATCATGCGTCTCGACGGCGCGCTCGCCGCCGCCGGCAAGCGGGCGGGTCTCATAGGGTTTCACCATATCGGTGATGGCGCTTTGTGCGTGGCCGAACAGGGCAAAGAGCAGCGATAACGGATGCACGGCGAAATCATCCAGCGCGCCGTAACCGGAGGACGCCTCGCTCTTCCAGTAAAAGGGCTGGGTGGCATCGGCCATGAAGTCCTCATCCATCTCGGCGCGGACATGGTAGACCTTGCCGATCGCGCCTTCGTCGATCAGGCGGCGCATGTGGCGGATTATTGGGTTCTGGATGTAGTTGTAGCCCATCGCCGCCGCCTTGCCCGACCGCCGCGCCGCATCGCGCATCTTCACCGCGTCAGTAAAGGCGGGCGCCATCGGCTTTTCGCACCAGACATGCTTGCCGGCCTCAAGGGCGGCAATCGCCATGTCCGGGTGGAACGCATTCGGCGTGGTGACCGAGATGACGTCGATCTCGGGATCGGAAAGCAGATCGCGCCAATTGCCGGTGGAGCGGGCAAAACCGAACTCGGCCGCCTTTTTTGCTGCCAGTTCGGAATTGACTTCCGCCAGCGTCACGAGGCGCGGGCGCTCCACATCGCCGAAGACGCTGGTGACATTGTTCCACGCGAGCGCGTGGCATTTGCCCATGTATCCCGTGCCGATAAGGCCCACGCCAAGAGCGGCCATGGTATTTTCCTCCCGAAATTATATTAATTAATTCAATTCGTTAATTGCGTTTGTTGTGTGCCGAGACAGTCTCAAGACGTATTTTCGCGCACTCCCTCATTCCTGTGCCTGTCACAGGAATCCAGCCGACGCGCGTCTGCGCGACGGAAAGAATCCCTTCAGCCAAAGGACTTGGGCTGGCTGGATCCCTGTGACAGGCACAGGGATGAGGAGGCTGCGGTTTTTGCCTAAAATGCCTTACGGGTTATCCCGCTTGAAAATCCAGTCATGATCCGGGTGGTTCTTGAAGCGCCATTTGCGCATCGGCCCCGCCATCACGTTCAGATAATACATCTCGTAACCATAGGGCGCGCCGCAGGGGTGATGGCCCTTCGGGACGAGCACGACATCGCCATCCGACACCGCCATGGTCTCGTCCAGCGAGCCGTCTTCGGTAAAGACGCGCTGGAAGCCGAAACCCTGCGCCGGGTTCAGCCGGTGATAATAGGTCTCTTCCAGATAGGTCATGTCGGGGTAGTTATCCTCGTCATGCCGGTGCGGCGGATAGGATGACCAGTTGCCTGATGGCGTGAAGACCTCCGTTACCAGCAGGCTGTCGGCCACGTCGCGTTCTTCCATGGCGATGGGGAAGATATAACGGGTATTGGCGCCCTTGCCGCGTTCGGTCAGCTGCACACCGGTTGGGCCGATCTGCTGCGCCTCACGGCTGCCTTTTTCGCCGGGTGCGGTGCAGACGCCGACGGTGCAGTCGGTCGTGGCCGTCAGCGACCATTCGGAGCCGGCGGGAACATAAACGCAATGCGGCGGCTTGCGCTCGAACACATTCATGCGGTCGCCAAGTTCGCCGAACTCCTTGCCGCCTGCGGAAATCGTCGCCTTGCCTTCGACCAGCACGAGGATGACTTCCGTATCGCCGGTCTTCTCCGCCGCCGTTTCGCCCGGCTTCAGGCGGTAGAGGCCGAAACCGACATAACCCCAATCCGCGCTTTGGGGCGTGATATCGTGCACCTTGCCGCTGGTCGCGACCGGCTTGCGCAGAAGTGAGGTCATGGTGGTGTTCCTTTTTGGTCAGTCGTACAATTTATCGGGCGGCTGTTCCGACGTTCCCTCATTCCTGTCCCGGGGAACAGGAATGAGGAAAGGCTTCAGGCAGCCTCGGCCTTGTCCAGCCCCGCCTCGCGCGCAAACGCCTTCAGCGATTTCAGTCCAAGGCTCTGATATTCGAACGGGTTGCGCACATCAGGATCCTGTTCTGCCTCGATGACCAGCCAGCCGCTGTAACCATGCTCGGCCGCCACTTTCAGCACCGGCGGGAAGTTCACGCCGCCTTCGCTATCGCCCGGCACGGTGAACACGCCGCGGCGAACGCCTTCGAGGAAGGAAAGCCGTTCGCGCCGTACCTGATCGGCAATGGCAGGGCGCACGTTCTTGGCATGGATATGGCCGACGCGACCCATGTATTTCTGCGCGACGCGCACGGGATCGCCGCCGCCGAACAGGCAATGGCCGGTATCGAGCAGCAGGTGAGTCTTCGGACCCGTGTGTTTCATCAACAGGTCGATTTCCTCTTCGCTCTCCACCACCGTTCCCATGTGGTGATGATAAACGAGGGTGATGCCCTGTTCGGCGGCAAAGGCGGCCAGCGCCTCGACGCCCGCGCCGAATTTCGCCCAGTTCTCGGTCGCAAGGCGCGGACGGTCGACCAGCGCCTTCCCGTCATCGCCGTGGATGGCGTTGGAGGTCTCGCAGACGATGATGACCTTCGAGCCCATGGCCTTCAAGAGATCAAGCGCCGGCTGCATGGCCTTTTTTTCGGATTCGATGTCGTCGGTCAGAAGGTTCAGCGAATGCCAGCCGGAGACGAAAGAGAGGCCGCGCGGCGAAAGCACGCCCTTCAGGCCTTCCGGGTCGGTCGGGAACTTGTGGCCCTTCTCGATGCCGTCGAAGCCGATTTTGGCGGTTTCATCAAGGCACTGTTCGAGGCTGATATGCGCACCCAGCGTGCGGTCGTCGTCGTTCGACCAGGCGATCGGGTTGGTTCCGTAACGGATCATCTTACTGTCTTTCCTTGACATGGTTTTCATAACGTGCGCGGGCCGGGCCGATTTCGGCGCGGTCGGACACTTCCGGCACCGCGACATCCCACCAGTGACCGCCGGCCTGCGGCGTCGGATAGGGATCGGTATCGATGACGATCACGGTCGTGCGGGTGGATTCCCGGGCGCTGGCGAGCGCTGCTTCCAGCTCGGAAATGGTGGAGACCTTGCGAGCATCCGCCCCCATCGAGCCGGCATGGGCCACGAAATCGATGGCGATCGGGTTGACGTTGGTGTGGGCGTAGAGATTGTTGAACTCCGCGCCGCCGGTTTCCATCTGCAGCCGGTTGATGCAGCCGTAACCCCTGTTGTCGGTGATGACGAGCGTGATCTTGACGCCCATGGCGACCGATGTGGCAAGCTCGGAATTCATCATCATATAGGAGCCGTCGCCGACCATGACGATCACGTCGCGGTCCGGTTCCGCCATCTTGATGCCGAGGCCGCCGGCCACTTCATAACCCATGCAGGAGAAGCCGTATTCCATGTGATAGGAGAGCGGCAGCTTGGATTTCCACAGTTGATGCAGCTCACCCGGCATGGTGCCGGCCGCGCACATGACGACGGTATTGTCACGCGACTGGCGCTGCACCGCGCCGATCACCTGCATATCTGTCGGCAGGCTGTTGGCGTTGTCCTCGCCCGGCGCTGCCGTATCGGCATCGGCCTTTTCGAACCATGCAGCCTTGAGACCGGCATCCGGCGCTGCGAAACGGTGGCTGCCGAGTGCTGCGGAGAGTTTCTCAAGCCCGATCTTCGCATCCGCCGTCAGGCTGATCGCATCATGCTTGGCGCTGTCATAGGGCTGAACGTTGAGCGCAAGAATTTTACGGTTCGGGTTCTTGAACAATGCCCAGGAGCCGGTGGTGAAATCCTGAAAGCGGGTGCCGACGCCAAAAACGAGATCGGCCTTCTCGCTGATGATATTGGCGCTTTCCGCACCGGTGACGCCGACCGGGCCGAAATTGAGATCGTGGTCCCAGGCAAGCGCCGATTTACCGGCCTGCGTTTCGACGACCGGAATGGAATGGGTTTCGGCAAAGCGCTTCAGCGTTTCGGTTGCGCCGGCAAAATGCACACCGCCGCCGGCAACGATGATGGGGTGCTTGGCCGCCGTGAGCGCAGCGACGGCCTCTTCGAATTCCACCACATCCGGTTCAGGGCGGCGCTGACGCCAGACCCGCTTTTCGAAGAAACTTTTAGGGTAATCATAGGCTTCAGCCTGCACATCCTGGCAGAAGGCCAGCGTCACGGGGCCGCAATCGGCCGGGTCCGTCATGGTGCGCATGGCGCGGGGCAGGGCTGTCAGCAACTGTTCCGGCCGCATGATGCGGTCGAAATACCGGCTGACCGGACGGAAGCAGTCATTCACCGTCATGGTGCCGTCGCCGAAATCTTCCAGCTGCTGCAGCACGGGGTCGGGGCCGCGATTGGCGAAGACATCGCCGGGGATCAAGAGTACCGGCAGGCGGTTGACATGCGCAAGCGCTGCCGCCGTCACCATGTTCGCCGCACCGGGGCCGATGGAGGAAGTGACCGCCATGGCGCGGCGGCGGCGCAGCTGCTTGGTATAGGCAATGGCCGCATGGGCCATGGATTGCTCGTTCTGGCCGCGATAGGTCGGCAGCTCGTCCCTGATGCCATAAAGCGCTTCGCCGATGCCGGCGACATTGCCGTGGCCGAAAATGGCCCACATGCCGGCAATATAGGTTTCGCCATGTTCATTCATCTGCGCCGCCAGGTAACGAACCATGGCCTGCGCAGCCGTCAATCTGATTGTCTTCACGCTGCCTCTCCCTTTTTGGCGCGCGCCTCATCCCAAATACGGCACAGGCTGGTGTAACGCTGCGCCATATCCCTGACCGCATCCTCATCGGTCATCTTGCCGGAAAGCCAGCCGCGGGCGGCGTCGGCAAATATCGTGCGGCCAACGGCGAAACCTTTGACCAGATCGAAACCGGCGGCAAGACGGAAGCTTTCTTCCAGCTCGCTTTGCGGTGCGTCGAGGCCGAGAACGACGATGCCGCGCACATAAGGATCGTTGCGATGCACGGCGTCGCAGGCGTTCTTCCACGCGGCGCGGGTCTTCATCGGCTCAAGCTTCCACCAGTCAGGATAGACGCCGATCTCATAAAAGCGCTCGATGATGCGGGCGGCGGTCAAATCGTCGGTCGGGCCGACCTTGGAGGGAATGACCTCCAGCAGCATTTCCAGCCGGTTGCGACGTGCCGCCTCGAACAGGCGCATCACGGTCTCTTCCTGCGCGGCGCGCATCTCCTCGGTATCATCGGGGTGATAGAAACACAGAACCTTGACGACATTTTCAAGCGGCCATTCCGAAAGGCCGCCGAAATCCTTGCCGAGATCGGGTTCCAGCGTCAGCGGGCGCGAGCCCGGCCATTCCACCGGACGGCCGATCCACAGGCCGGAGCCGCTGGCGGCAAACAGCGCATCGCGGCCAAGACGGCCATCGCAGAGAATACCATAACCCGCCTCACCGCCGGCAACCTGCTGTGCGGACTGAAGGCAGAGTTTCTTGAAGGCGCCGATCTGCTCGTGCTTGACGCCAAGCTCGTCGGCGATCGCCTCCAGCTGCATACGGTGATCGAAGGCGAAGACGCGCATCGTCTCCCAGTCGCCCTTGCGGTTGGTGGACCAGTGCACCTGCTCCAGCGCTTCGTCCTTGCGCAGCGCCCTGTTGCGGATGCCGGCCTTGAAGAAATATTGCAGTTCTTCCCAGCTTGGATAGGCCGGGGTGCAGCCATGACGGGAGACGGCGAAAGCGCCGCAGGCATTGGCGTATTTCAGCGTTGTCGGCCAGTCCTCGCCGCGCAGCCAGCCGCGGAACAGCCCGGCCATGAAACCGTCACCGGCACCCAGAACGTTGAAGACCTCGATCGGGAAACCTTCACCCGTCTCGCCATCATCGAGGCTATCAGGAATAGCGCCGGTGAAGACGACGGCGCCCATCGGTCCGCGCTTGCACACCAGCGTCGCATTCGAGACCTTGCGCACGGCGTTGAGCGCGGTGAGCGTATCGGTGGAGCCGCCCGCGATGTGGAACTCCTCTTCCGTGCCGACGATCAGGTCGAACAGATGCAGGGTGGATTGCAGCTTGGCGGTAACCTTCTGCGATTCCACAAAACGGCTTTCGCCATCGCCATGGCCGGCCACACCCCAGAGATTGGGGCGGTAATCGATATCGAGCGCGGTCTTTGCGCCATTTTCACGGGCGAGTTTCAGTGCTTTCAGCACTGCCGCTTCCGTTTTCGGATGCGACAGATGCGTGCCGGTGGCGCAGATGCAGCCTGCCTCGGCAATGAAAGCGGGATCGATATCGTCTTCGCTGAGCGCCATGTCGGCGCAGTTTTCACGATAGAAGATCAGCGGGAACTGGTTCTGGTCACGAATGCCGAGCAGCACCAGCGCGGTCAGCCGCTCCGGGTCCGTCTTCACGCCGCGCACATCGACGCCTTCGCGCACCAGCTGTTCTCGGATGAAGCGGCCCATATGCTCGTCACCGACGCGGGTGATGACGGCGCTGTTGAGCCCCAGGCGCGCCGCGCCGGCGGCGATGTTGGTGGGCGAGCCGCCAATATATTTGGCAAAGGAGGCCATGTCCTCCAGACGGCCGCCAACCTGCGAGCCGTACAGATCGACAGACGAGCGCCCGATCGTGATAAGATCAAGTTTTTTCAAAAGCTTCCTCCTTAGCACCGCGCTTTTGCGCGGTGTGCCTCATGGTGTCGGGCGGATCAGGCAATCATGCCGCCACCTATCGCCATCCCGTTTCGGTGAGCCTCCTCCGCTCACATATCCCGTCACGAGACGGACGATTATGGAACGCCCGTTTCATGGATTTGGATCATAAATTCTATTTTTTCCGTTTTCAATAAAAATATTCAGGCCGTCTTGCGTGTTCCCACAGCAACCGCCAGCGTGATGGCGAGACAGAGCGTGGCGGAAAGCGAGCGGAACGCGCCGAAATCGATCTCCGTCACGGTCAGCAGCGTCGCGCCTGACTTCCGGAGCGGATTGACGGCGGAATCGGAAAGCGCCACGACCGGAATGCCGTTGGCGCGGGCATTTTCCGCAAGTTCCAGCGTTTCCGCGGAGTAGGGGGAAAAGGTGATCGCGATCAGGGCGTCGTCGCGGGAAATGGCGCTGATATTGCCGAGCCCGCCGACGGCGCTGTGCAGAACCGCCGGCACCTTCATCTTCTCAAAGGCATAGGCCAGATAGCTGGCAATAGGAAAAGAGCGCCGCAAACCGATGATATGCACGGTGCGTGCTTTTGCCAGTGCAGAAACCGCCTCGTCAAGCTGCCGCGTATCGACCGATTTCAGCAGCATTTCCAGCGAGGAACGGCCGGCTTCCACAAATTCCGCCAGCAGGCCGGATGCGCTTTCATCGCCCTTTTCACGCAGATGGTCGAGCCGTGTGGCATAATCCGGCCAGCCGCCGACATAGGAATCGCGGAACAGGCGTTGCATTTCCGAAAAGCCGGAAAAACCCATGATCTGGCAGAAGCGCATGAAGGCCGAAGGCTGCACGCCGGCGCCTTCGGCCATTTCGGCGACGGTGGAAACGGCGATGCGATCCTGATTGGAAGCGACATAATCGGCGCATTGCCGCAATCGTTTCGGCAAACCCTCCGCGACCTGGAGCAGCCGCTCCTCAAAAGCCTTTACGGAGTCTGGCGCCTCGATTGCCGTCATTGTCATTCCCTCATGCAGACTGAAATCGTGTGCACTTTAACTGCAATGGAATTTTTATTCCATTGGGTTTTTTAAGGTATGAGTGATGGACGGGATTTGGGGCAGGAATGGGCAGCATACTCTCCTCATCCCTGTGCTCGTCACAGGGATCCAGCCGCCGCGCGTCCGCGCGGCGAGAGAGTCCTTCCAGGCCAAGGACTTGGGCTGGAAGGATTCCTGTGACAAGCACAGGAATGAGGGTGGTGAGGGGGACTCAGTGCAGCCCGCCAACCCCAAGGTGCGTATCGATAATACCAGGGTTCTCCGCAAGATCGCTTGATGGCCCTTCCCAGACGATGCGGCCGCGTTCCATGATGATGGCGTGGTCGGCGAAGTCGATGGCCATCTGGATGCGCTGTTCGACAAGAAGAATGGTCATTTCGCCGGATTGGGCGAGCTTGGAGAAGGCCGCCATCAGTTCTTCGCAGATGACGGGGGCGAGGCCTTCGAGCGGTTCGTCGAGCAGCAGCACGCGCGGCTGGCCGAGAATGGTGCGGGCGGTGGAAAGCATCTGCTGTTCGCCGCCGGAGAGCTGCGAGCCGAGATTGCGGCGGCGTTCCTTCAGGCGCGGAAACAGCGTGTAGGCTTCCTCGATGGCCGATTTCGGCCTGCCCTTGAGGCCGACGAAGAGGTTTTCCTCAACGGTCAGTGTGGGGAAGACATCGCGGGTCTGCGGCACGTAACCGAGACCGGCTTTGGCGCGGGCGGCACTCGGCAGGGTGGCGATATCCTGTCCGCCGAGGCGGATATCGCCGGCGAAGCGTTTCGTCTGGCCGGCCAGTGTGGCGAAGAGGCTGGTCTTGCCGACGCCGTTGCGGCCGAGCACGGCAAAACGCGAGCCCGATGGCACCGAAAGCGACAGGCCCTCGATGACCCTTGTCGGGCCGTAACCGGCGGTGAGGTTGGTGATTTCAAGCGGCGCTGCGGGCATCGGCGTAACTTCCCAGATAGGCTTGGCGGACTTGCGCATTGCTGGTCACTTCATCCGGCGAACCGTCGAAGATGACCGCGCCTGCGGCGAGCACCACCACACGTTTGGCAAAACGGAAGACCAGATCCATGTCGTGTTCGATCATCAATATGGCGAGATCGGCCGGCAGCCGGTCGAGCGCCTGTTCGATCCGCGCCGTCTCCGTGGAAGGCACACCGGCGGCCGGTTCGTCCAGCAGCAGGATTTTCGGGCGGAGCGCCATGGCGAGCGCGATCTCGATCAGCCGCTGCTGGCCATAGGCGATTTCGCGCACCCGGGTTTCGGCAAGGCCAAGCAGACCCAGCGTGCCGAGAATGTCGCGTGCTTCGCTCATCACCGAGGGCATGGCGCGGTATCGGCCGAAAATCCGGCCCGTCTTGCCTTCACGCTGGAGAATAGCGAGGGCCACATGTTCCTCCGGCGTCATGTCCTGAAACAGCCGGGTGACCTGGAAGGAACGAACAAGGCCGCGCTTCACCCGCTGGCTGGAACTGAGGCCGGTCACGTCCTCACCGGCGATGCGTACTGTGCCCGCCGAGGGCTTGAGGTTGCCGGTGACGAGATTGACGAAGGTTGTCTTGCCGGCGCCATTGGGGCCGATCAGCACCGTGCGGTCTCCCGGCGAAAGCGACAGCGACACATCATTGGTGACGACGAGCCCGCCGAAATTTTTCTGCAGGCCAGAGACTTCGAAAATGGCGCTCATTTGTGGCCTCCGCGGATGCGCGTGATGATCTGTTCACCCGCGCCATAAAGCCCGCGCGGCGCAAAAAGCACGACGGCAATTAGCAGCAGGCCGACAATGGTGAGCCAGTGGAACGGGTTGGCGGCGGAAACCACGTCCTCGAACCACATGAAGGTGGCGGTGCCGATCAGCGCGCCGTAAAGCGAACCTGCGCCACCGAGCACCAGCATGACCAGCCCTTCGGCAGAGAGTGTGAAGCTGAGGCTGTCGAGACCGACGACCTGGGTGGAGATGGCGTTCAGCGCGCCGCCAATGCCGGCCACGATGCCTGATATGACAAACATCTTCAAAATAGTGCCGTTGACCGAACCGCCCATGGCCTGGATGCGAGTGCTGTCCTGCTTGACGCCACGGCACAACATGCCGAAGGGCGAATTGACCACGACCTTGAGGGCGAGGAAGACGAGGAGCAGCAGACAGACGCCATAGATATAGGCGGTGCGGCCGAAAAGATCGAATTCGAAAGTGCCGAACAGGGCGTCGGGAGAGACGCCCGATAGCCCGTCGCTGCCGCCGGTCCAGCCGGAGGCCTTGTTGGCGGCCTCGTGGAACAGGTGAATGACGGCGATGGAGAGAACGAGCTGCGGCAGGCCGTGGGCGCGCAGCAGAACGGTGCCGGAGACCAGCCCGGCCACACCGCCCGCCGCCGCGCCGATGGCGGTCATCAGCAGCGGATCGGTGATCTCGAAATGGGCCGCGGCAATGCCGGCGGCATAGGCGCCCGCGCCGAAGAGCGCGGCATGGCCAAGTGTCGCGACGCCGCAATAACCGGTAACAAGATCGATCGACAGCACCAGCAGCGCGATGGCGATGATGCGGGTCAGAAGCGCCAGATTATCCGGAAACAGGTAATAACCGGCAATCGCGGCCATAATGATTAGGAGCGGTCCCGCAAGCGTGCGCAGCGGTGAACGCGCCTTCGGGATTTCTGCCGTTTCAGTCACGTCGTTCATGAGCACCGCCATCTCATTTCGCCCTTCCGAGAAGGCCGCGCGGGAACAGCGTGATGATCACGATGACCGCCAGGTAAAAGAAGAATTCGCCATATTCGGGGGCAAGATACCGTCCGGTCGTGTCGATCGCGCCAAGCAGCAGGCAGGCGATCAGTGCGCCGGGAATGGAGCCCGCACCGCCCACCGAGACCACCACGAGGAAGGTGACCATGTAGCGCAGCGCATAATAGGGTTCGACCGGCAGCAGTTCTGCACCGATGACACCGCCCATGGCGGCAAGGCCGACGGCGATGGCGAAGCTGACGGCATAGATGATTTCGGTGCGCACGCCGAGTGCTGCCGCCATGGCGGCATTATCGACGGCCGCGCGCAGCTTGATGCCGAAGGCCGTCTTTTCGAAGGTGAACCACAATGCGCCGGCCACGGCCAGCCCACAGGCAATGGCGAAGATGCGGTGGGTGGCGATGGTGCGGAAACCGAGATCGGTGGGGCCGGCCAGCTGCTGCGGCAGCGGGATGGTCTTCAGCGTCGGGCCGAAAACGAAATTGGCGATACCGATGATGCAGAAGGTGATGCCTATGGTCATCAGCACCTGTGTCAGCTCCGGCGCGCCATAGATGCGGCGATAGAGGAAACGTTCGAGCGGAATGGCGATGACGATGGTGCCGACAATGGCGACGAGGATCGCCACCGCATAACCGAGACCAAGGCCGTGGGCGGCATAAGAGGCGAGATAACCGCCGATCATGGCGAAGGCGCCATGCGCCAGATTGACCACCCGCATCAAGCCCATCGTGACCGAAAGGCCGATGGAGATGATGAACAGGACCATGCCATAGGCAAGCGCATCGATAAGGATGCTGAAGACCGTCTGCATGCTGAAAAACTCCTCCCGGTGCTGCAATGCCCATCCGGGCCGGAGACGGGCCGCTATTGGCGGCCCGACAACGTCGTCAAAGCTGTCCTTTACTTCGCAGCGGCGAGGCCCGGATCGCCCTGTTTTTCGAAGGTCTGGACTTCCTTGTTGTAATAGGCGCCGTCATCGGCCTTGGCCACTTCGCGCAGATAGATGTTCTGCGTGATGTGGCGGCTTTCCGGATCGATGCTGACAGGGCCGCGCGGGCTTGTCCAGGAAAGACCCTTCACCGCATCGACAGCCTTTTCCGCATCCTGCTTGCCGCCGGTGGCCTCAATCATCTTGCTGATGACATACATGCCGTCAAAGGCGCCGACGGAAGGGAAGGATAGTTCCTTCGGATTGCCGATCGCCTTGGTGGCGGCTTCCACGAAGGTCTTGTTTTCAGGCGAATCATGCGAGACGGCGTAATGGAAGGTCGTCTGCATGCCGAGTGCGGCTTCGCCAAGCGCCGGCAGGTCGGATTCCTGCGTCAGATCACCCGGTGCGAAGAGCTTGACGCCTGAAGATTTCAGGCCGTTATCGTTGAAAGCCTTGACGAAACCGAGCGTCGTCGGGCCAGACGGCAGGAAGGCGAAGACGCCTTGAGCGCCGGAATCCTTCACGCGCTGCATGATCGGGCTGAAATCATTGGTGGAAAGCGGCATGCGGATGGTTTCCACCACCTCGCCGCCGGCGGCCGTAAAGGCTGCCTTGAAGGCATTTTCGGCATCGACGCCCGGGCCGTAATCGCTGACCAGCGAAATGACCTTCTTCACGCCGCCGTCAAACGCCACCTTGGCGATGGGGGTGGAGGTCTGCCAGGTGGTGAACGAGGTGCGCACCACATAGGGGCTCTTGGTCACGATGGCCGATGTCGCGGCGTTCATGATGACCATCGGCACATTACCCTGCTTCAGAAGCGGCGTAACGGCCATGGCGTCGGGGGTGAAATAAAAGCCGGCGAGATATTGCACGCCTTCCTTGACCACCAGTTCCTGCGCCAGCGCCTTGGACTGCGCCGGATCGGCCTGCGGCACGTCGCGATAAACGACTTCGACCGTGTCGTTGCCGATCTTGTTGCCGTGAAGCGCAAACCAGGCGTCTATGCCGGCCTTGAAGTTCTTGCCCTGCAGCGCGAAGGGGCCGGAGAACGGACCGACCACGCCCACCTTGATCGTGTCGGCATAGGCAACGGAACTAAAACAAATGGCCGCGATGGCGGCGGTGATCCGTAGTTTCATAACTTCCTCCCAATTGATCCGTGGCTCCCATCCACCGATCCAAGCTGTCAGATTGATGACTGAGGTGGCCAAAGTAAAATGAAATAAGGGGGGTAATAGATAACCTGACGGTTATCAATGGCGCAGTTTATCGTTCCGTCTGCGGATGCATCATCATGCAACGCGATTTGAGGGTTCCTTGCCTTCGCATCTACTGCTGCCGTCATGCTGGCTCGGGGCCTGAATGACGGCAGGCACTGCAACAGCCCGAAGGCCGTATTTTGGGGTGAGAACAGTTTCGCGCAAACTCAACACGGGATAGTGAGAATGTGAAGACGAAACCAATGCCTTAACCAGTTCTAAGGGGATTGTTCGTAGTCTCGCGAAGCATATTTTGGATCTTTATTTGGTGTCTTGATGGGCGAATATCAAAATAAAGCTGTTGAGCTGATGCGGAATCGCGCTGGAGATAAGATGCTCAACAACAGGATCGAGCGTCGTGAGGCGTTCCTGCGCAAGGCGCTCACGCTCTATCAGGCCATGGGCGGAAGCGTGGACGACATGCAGGCCGCCGTAAAGGGCGCCGCGTCCACATCCGCGCCGACCATCGACGTCGCCGTCGGAGACGTCATGTACAAGCTTGCTGCGATCGGGCACGTCGCCGATATCGATATTATTCAGGCCGCCTATAACAAGCTGGATGCCGCGAACCTGCATATTCTCGACAGGGGCAAAAAGCTGCTGAAGAAGCAGCGGGACCAGAAGCCTGCCGCCGCCATGACGGCGAAATAGGGCAGCCTCATTCTGTTTTTTGTTGAACGTATGCCCCAGCGCCCGGCCGGAGCATACGCTTTCATGTGTCCGTGCTTCAGGCGATGACTGGAACCCAGATTTCGACGATTCCCCGCCCGGTCTGCGGATCGAAGCGCCGGTCATAAAGCTCGAAATCGGGAGAGGGCGCGGTCTTCAGCCCGGCATCGGGCAGCGCCTTGTTCCAGATCGTATAGGCTGTTCTCGGAAGATCCGAGACGTGGCCGTTATGGACAAAAACCGCATAGGATTGCGCGGGCACCTCGATATGGTCCATGCCCGGTGTTTTCCTGAGCGCCTTCACGCCGGCAAGATATTTGCAGTTGCCGGCGTCGTCGGCAACGCTGCAGACCCCGTAAGCGGCTCCGGCCACGGCTGCCTCGACTTCGCTTTCGCGCAGGTTGAAGGCCTGCCACAGCGCTGGAATGGCGCCGTTGTTCTCCAGTGAGCAGGCGGTGCTGAGGCCGACCACCATAAAGGCGTCGGCGCGGCGAATTTCCGGCGGCTGGAGATCGACGAACATGTCTTTCTTCATTGTGATTGGCTCCATGAGATCAAGGGATGACGTTGATCGGGCCTTGCGAACAATGCTCGGTAATGTGTTGAAATAATTCGCAAAGGCTCGTGTGAACGCCTCATGGGACCCGTATCCCGCACCAAGCGCGACGGTGAGGATGTCAGCATCGCACTGCGCGATGGTTCTGGCCGCCTCGGAAAGCCGGCGCGCCCGGACATAGGACATGATCGACAGGCCCGTGGAAAGCTGGAACAACCGGCACATGTGATGTGTGCTGATCGCGCAGCGGTCCGACAGGACCGTCAATGTCAGGTTTTTATGCAGGTCGCTTTCGATCTGCCAGATGAGCTTGTCCAGAGCGGGCATGGGGTCTCCTGTGGTTCACGCCCGCATCATGCAAAACCGCTCCGCTCAACGCTTGATCGGGTTTGACTTGTTGTCGCGTGTGAGCCCGACCTTACAGGAGACGGTTTGTCGAATGTTGCGTCTTTTCACAGATTCGCCGGCCAGCGCGCCCAAAGGCGGGCGTGCCAGCCTGGTCGTTTCTGGGTGCGATGTCAGGCGACTTGCGGCGACAGAATCTCCTGCCACGCCTCATAGGCGGAGAGAACCGTTTCCATCTGTGCCGTGTGGCCGGTGATGAAATCGTCGCCGTAGATCGTTTCATCGGGATATTCGGTGATCAGCGTCATCGGCACGGTGTGGCGGTCGTCGATGGAGGACAGGCACGGAAAGCCGTTGATGATGCGAAAACCGGTTTCGCCGGCATGGGTCTCGTAAAGTGCGATCTGGCGGTTGTTGTAATCGAGCAGGCCGGGAATGGCGCCAAGATGGCGGGTCACCCGGTCGAGCAGGGCCTCCGCCTGGCTTTCCCAGTCCGCATGGTGGCGGATGATGAGGAAGAAGCCTTTCGGCAGCGTCCACATGGCGAAATTGCGCGGCACATAACCTGATAGTGGCCGGGTCCATTCATGCGAGGGATAACCGTGCAGGTTCACATGCAGGCTGGCGCCGCTCATCTCCTGCGCCTTGAAGCGGATTTCCTTCTCGTTGATATGCCTGCCGGAATTTTCCGGCGTGCGATATTCGAGATCATCGCCAAGCGCCGTGTAACGCGCCGCATGGTGCATATGGCGGGGATTGTCGACGCGCAGGCGCTGGTGCAGGGCGTAACCGTCGGGGTTTTCCAGCGGCGAAATGGTGAAATGCGCGCCCTTGCGCTCTGCAAGCTTGCGGGCCGCGCGGATGGCGCCAACGATGCCTGTCGTCTCGTTGGGGTGCTGACCGCCGCTGATCATGACGGCGGCATCGCTGCCTGCCACGTAACGGGCGGCAAGAATGCGACCGGAGCGGGAGCGGGCCTCGAAGGCCTCGCCGCCGATCTCTGTCAGTAGCGTCGCGAGCTGGCCTGCGGCGACCGGTTCGCGGGCCTCATCGATCCGCTGCTCGCCGCCGTCGAAGAAGGCGGTGGTGAGCGCGCGGGTCTCGATACGGAGGGAGACTTCGCCTTCGCTTTTCACGATTTCCGGTACGATCTGGCCGGGTTTCAGGCCCCGGTCACCCAGCGGCCGGCCGGACTTTTTCTGGAAGAATTCCAGCAGCGAGAAATAGAAATCCTCATGCAGCGCTTCACGCAGGCTGATGACCTCATCGCCGACGGAAAGCGCCAGATCTTCGGGCGGATGCGCGACGCGGATGTTCAGCTCTTCGAAATAGGGCTCTTCATCGCCCCAGCCGTGGTTGGCGACGGCATTGATCGCCGCTTCGAAAAGCCGCTCGTAATCCGTTTCCAGCCGCTTGCCGGCCGCGTCGCCCGCAAGCCGGAACCAGCCGGTTGGCGAGACATTGGTTTCGCCGACGATATCGGTGTGAACCCGGTTTGGGGCCAGAACCTTCAGGGTTTCCTTCTTGCCGTTGCGGCTCAGCGTAACATCATAATGGAACGCGTCGTCTTCGCGGGCGATGAAATCGATTCTCGCATCGCCCACCAGAGCCGCCAGCGGATAGGCTTCCAGCCGGAAGCGGTTGGCCGGTGCATTGGCATGCACCGGGTAACGCACCTCGATGGTATCGACGCCATCTAGATTGATCTCTTCCAGAAAGGTGAAGAGGAGCGGCTTGTAGCCGCTTCGGATGCGGGCGCTGACGCCTTTTTTCTTCAGCCTGTTTTCGGCATCGCGACGGTTTTTGGCGTCATCGAAGGTCCATGCTTCGAAGGACTGGCCGGGCTCGGCATTGGCGACGAGAGCATCCAGAGTGCGCTCGAAGGTCTGGTCGAAAATCTGGCTCATCGTTGTTACCTCGAGGTTCTGCCGGTGGGATCGAGGCTGTCGCGCAGCCAGTCGCCGAGAAGGTTGAGGCCAAGCACGGTGAGCAGAATGGCGAGGCCGGGGAAAACGCTGACCCACCATGCCGTCTGCAGATAGGTGCGGCCATCCGCCAGCATGCCGCCCCAGCTCGGAATTGTCGGATCGACGCCGAGGCCGAGGAAGGTGAGGCTGCTTTCAAGCAGGATATTGTTGGCGACATTGAGCGTCATCAGCACGATGACAGGGCCGATAAGGTTCGGCAGCAGGTGCTGGAGAATGATGCGCCAGTCCTTCACGCCGATGGCGCGGGCGGAGAGAATGAATTCCCGCTCCCGCAGCGTCAGCACCGAGCCGCGCACGAGACGGGCATATTGCACCCATTGCGAGACGATCAGGAGGATGATGGTGTTGGTGAGGCTGCCGCCGACAATGGCGATGAAGGTGATGGCAAGCAGAATGAAGGGCATGGCGAGCTGGATATCGGCAAAGCGCATGACCAGCATGTCCCAGAAACCGCGATAATAACCAGCCACCAGGCCGACCGCGACGCCGAAGATGACCGCGCCGATGACCGAGGTGAAGCCGACCAGCAGCGAGATCTTGCCGCCGGCGACGACACGGGCAAGCACATCACGGCCGAGCGGATCGGTGCCGAGCGGATGGGCGGCGTTGGCAAAGGGTTTCGCAAGGCGCGCCATCAGGTCGATCTTGTCCGCGCCTCCGGGAAACAGCACGTCGGAAAACACCACCGCAAGGCAGATGACTGTCGTGAGCGACGCACCGAGGATGAATTCGAGATTGGTGAAGCGCGACAGGCGCGAGGTTTTGGCAGCCATCGTCACTTACTCCGTGCGGATGCGCGGATCGACAAGCCCATAGGCGATATCGACCAGAAGGTTGATGCCGACGATCATCAGCGACAGCACGGTGATGACGGCCTGAAGCACGGGATAGTCGCGCGCGCCCACCGCATCGAAGGCAAGCGTGCCGAGGCCCGGCCAGTTGAAGACACGCTCAATGACGACGATACCGCCGAGAAGCCCGCCGAATTGCAGGCCGAAATAGGTGATGAGCGGAATGGCGCAGTTGCGTAGCGCGTGTTTGTAGAGAACCTTGCTTTCGCTCAGGCCCTTGGCGCGCGCCACCATGACATATTGCGAGCGCAGCGTATCGAGCATGGCCGTGCGCACCAGACGCACATTGGTGGCTGTCAGGATCACGCCCATGGTGACTGATGGCATGATGTAGCTTGCAAAGCCGCCCATGCCGCTTGGCGGCAGCCAGCCGAGCGTGATGGAGAACAGCAGCACCAGCATGGTGGCGAGCCAGAAATTCGGGAAGGACAGGCCAACGAGCGAGAAGATGCGGATCACCTGATCGGCCGTCTTGCCGCGCGAGGTCGCTGCTTTGATGCCGAGCGGGATGGAAAGCGCAATCGACACCGCCATGGAGATGAAGGCGAGCAGCAGCGTCGCGGGCAGGGCATCGGCGATGAGGCGCGAGACCGGTGTGCTGCCGGTGAAGCTGCGGCCGAAATCGAGCGTCACCAGACCCTTCAGGAAGCTGAAATATTGCACGAAGAACGGCCGGTCGGTGCCCAGCGCTGCGCGAATGCGCGCCAGATCGTCTTCCGTCATGCTGCCGCCGCCCTGGAACATGGTGACAGCCGGATCGCCGGTAAGGCGAATGGCGAAAGAAACGAGAAGGGTGATGGCGATGACGACAAAAATCGCCTGCAGCAATCGCTTGATGAGGAAACCGGCCACGTTTTTTACCTTGCGAGGAAACGGGGGAAGAGAAATCCCGCCTTGCCCGCGAGAGGCGGACAAGGCGGCGTGTCAGAGGATCAACCCGCTTATTCGACGGTCACGTCGGTAAGCTTCAGGCGGTTATCCGGCGGCGCGACGAAACCCTTGACCCGCTTGTTGATGCCGTAAATGGCATTGGTGTTGTAAAGCGGGATTTCCAGCGCGCGTTCGGCGGTATAGCTGCCGATTTCCTTGAGGATTTTTTCGCGCTCGGCACGGTCGGTCAGCGGACGCTGGGATTCCAGCAGCTTGTCCAGCTTCTCGTCCTTGTCATAGGGGTTCCACTTTTCACCCGAGTGGTACATGGAATAGGCCGTGTTGTCGTAATCGAAGGTCCAGCCGCCCCATTTCTGCTGGAACATCGCGCCGGTCTTGCCCTGCGGGATGATGTCGTTCAGCAGCACGTTGGTTTCATAGGGCTTGATGGTGGCGGTGATGCCGACCATGGAGAGGTAGCTGGAAATGACCTGCGCCACCTCGTTCATCGTCGCGTCATTGCCGCGGATGTCGATCTGCAGCGCCGCACCCGGCTTGACGCCGGCTTCCGCGAGCAGCTTTTTCGCACCTTCGGGATCGTAAGGCAGCGGCTTCAGTTCCGGATCGTAACCGAAGGACAGCGCGCTCTGGAAGCTCGCGATCTCCGATGCCTGGCCGGCAAGGATCGACTTGACGATGGTGCCGCGGTCGACGGCCATGATGATGGCCTTGCGCACCTTCGGATCGGCGGTGATGCCGTCACGGGTGTTGAAACGCAGCGCATCGACCGTCGGGCCGGGCACGCTGACGATTTCAAGCTTGGAATCGCCCTCGATAACCGGGATCATGCCGATCGGGATGGTGGGCGGAATGACGAGATCGACGCGGCCGGCCTGCAACTCGGCAACGGCGGTCGCCGGCTCGGCGATGAAGCGGTACTCCAGTTCGGAAAGCTTTGGCGCACCGCCCCAGTAATCCGGGTTGGCTTCCAGCTTGATATTGGTCTTCGGTGCGTAGGAAACGAATTTGAATGCGCCGGTGCCGACTGGGTTGAGGTTGAAATTGTCCTCACCCTTTTCCTTGATATAGGCAGGCGGAACGATCATGCCGCCATAACCGGCAAGCTTGGTCAGCAGCACCGGATCGGGCGCCTTCAGCTTCATGTCGACGGTGTAGTCGTCGATGACATCGACACTTTCGATAGCGACATAGTTGGAGCGCTGCGGGCCCTTGGCACCCTGTTCGCCGAGAAGGCGCTCGAAGGTGAACTTGACGGCGGCGGCGTTGAAGGGCTCGCCATTGTGGAACTTGACGTTCTGGCGCAGCTTGAAGCGGATGCGCTTGCCTTCATCCAGCTCTTCCCAGGATTCGGCAAGGCCGGGCACAACCTTCAGATCCGGGCCGCGATAGGTCAGGCCGTCGAAGATGTTGGTGGCGACAGCCGCCCATTGCACGAGGAAGGTGTCGATTGGATCCCAGCTGCCCGGATCCTGCGGGCTGGAAATGGTCATCTTGCCGGCGGCAAGAGCCGGTGCGGCGGTAAAGGCCGTGGCGGCCATGGCAAGTGCGACGAACGTTGTCGTCATCCCCTTCTTGATTATTGTCATCTACCTGTTCCTCTTCAGATGGTTGTTGCGGTTCTGGTTGTTATTCAGGCGCTCTTCGCGATGAAGTGGCCCGGATTGATTTCCTCATGGGCGAGAATGGCCGGCTCGTCGCCGACACGGCGCACGGGATTGGGTATTTCGCCCTCGATCATGGCGATGCGACGCTCGATGGTCGGATCGGCGACCGGCACGGCCGAAAGCAGGCGGCGGGTATAATCATGCGTCGGCGTTTCGAACACCTGCCGACGGCTGCCCATTTCCATGATCTGGCCGAGATAAAGCACGGCGACGCGGTGGCTCATCTTTTCCACGACAGCCATGTCGTGGCTGATGAAGAGATAGGCGAGCCCGCGTTCGGCCTGCAGGTCCATGAACAGATTGATGATCTGCGCCTGGATGGAGACGTCGAGCGCCGACAGCGCCTCGTCGGCGATGATGAGCTTCGGATCGGAAGCCAGCGCACGGGCAATGCAGACGCGCTGGCGCTGACCGCCGGAAAACTCGTGCGGATACCGCGCGGCATGTTCGGAGCTGAGCCCCACGCGTTCCAGCAACTCATCCACCCGCCGCCGTACAGCCTTCTGATCGTTGATCAAACCGTGGGTGTTGATCGGCTCGGCAATCGAAAAACCGACCGTCTTGCGCGGATCGAGCGAGGCGAAGGGATCCTGGAAGATATATTGCACTTCCTGGCGCATGCGGAAGCGCTCTGCCGCTGACATCTGCGAATAGCTGCGGCCATTGAAGGCAATTTCGCCTGATATGGCCGTCTGCAGCTGCTGGATGGTGCGGCCGATGGTGGATTTGCCGGAACCGGATTCGCCCACCAGCGCCAGTGTTTCGCCGGCATGAATATCAAAGCTGACCTTCTGCACGGCGCTGCAACGGTGGGTCGCCTTGCCGAACAGGTTCTTGCGGATATCGAAACGCACGAACAGGTCCTTCACCGACAGCAGCGGCTTGGCGTCATATTTCGCGGTGTTTTGCACGCGTTCCTCGCCGATCACGACCGGCTGGCCATCCTGCAGCACGGTAAGCGGCAGGCGCTTCGGAAACTCTTCGCCTTCCATGCTGCCGAGGCGCGGAACGGCGGAAAGCAGGGCGCGCGTATAGGGATGCTGCGGATTGGCGAAGATATCCTTGACCGGGCCTTCCTCGACCTTCTTGCCTTTCCACATGACGACGACGTCATCGGCCATTTCCGCCACCACGCCCATATCATGGGTGATGAAGACCATGCCCATGCCGAGCTTCTTCTGCAGGTCGCGCATGATGTTGAGGATCTGCGCCTGAATGGTGACGTCAAGCGCCGTGGTCGGCTCGTCGGCGATCAGAAGCTTCGGCCGGCAGGCGAGCGCCATGGCGATCATCACGCGCTGGCGCATGCCGCCGGAAAGCTGGTGCGGATAACGTTTCAGAAGCTCGGCCGCATCGGGCAGGCGCACCATTTCGAGCAGCTTCTGTGCTTCAGCCAGCGCCGCCTGTTTACCCATCTTTTCGTGCAGGACAAGCACTTCGCAGATCTGGTCGCCGATGGTGAAGACGGGGTTGAGCGAGGTCATCGGCTCCTGGAAGATCATGGCGATCTCCTTGCCGCGGATCGAGCGCATCTCTTTCTGCGAAGCCTTCAGCAAGTCCTTGCCTTCAAACAGGATTTTGCCGGTGGGGTAGGTCGCGCCCATCATGTCCGCAAGGCGCATGGTGGACAGCGATGTGACCGATTTTCCCGATCCGGATTCGCCGACGACCGCGACCGTGCGGCCGGGCTTCACGCTGAAGGAGATATCGTCCACGACGCGGCTATTGCCGAACTCGACGCTCAGGCCTTCGACCGAGAGGAGGGCGTTTGCGTGTGCGGCAGTCATGTCAGCGTCTCCGGCGTGGCGCACGCGGCAAAGCTGGCGCGGCCATCTGAAAATGGGGAAGGGTAAAATGTCTCGGGCAGGCGGGTGCTGGACGACGCCATGGGCAAGGACGGGGATGTCGCGAGGAGCTGCATGTCTTCAGGCCGTTTTGTCGGCGGAATGCACATAGGCCGTCGCCCGCAGACGCGGCACATTCGATGTCACCGAAGCGCCGAAGGCAACCTCATCAGTACCGGCCGGATGATTGGCGTCGGCCGCAGATTCGACGATGCGCATGAAACTTAAATTCCCCACCCTTGTTTTGCCGAAAAAGCTAACAAAACCGAACAATCATGTCCAGAGTGTTGAACAATTTTTGTGTACTGCTCTACAAATGCGCAGCTGCATCGATTTTGAGCGCGGGTTCCTGAAGAATGCTTCGCAATGATGCGTGTATTCCAGGATAATTGTCGTTAAAAACCGTGTGGCCAGGCGCAGTCAGGCGGATAAACCTATAGTGAGCTTGCAAAGCTGGGGAGTGTGGCGGTATTCGCGCGCCGTCCCGGCCGATCGTGACGAGCCGGCCGCCGCTGACAAAATGGATGAAGAGCAACGGAGAATGAAATGCCGGGCGTGAACAACAAGGCAGGCGCAGTCAGGCTGAGGGGTTTTCTACGGTGTTTGTCCACGGATGATGTCGAACTTGTCCGGCGCCATCTTCCCGAACATCTTCGCCTGACCAGAGCGGAACCCGGCTGTATCTCCTTCGACGTGTCCGAGACGGACGATCCCTTGATCTGGGAGGTGGAGGAGCTTTTTGCCGATCGTGCCGCCTTCGATTTTCATCAGCAGCGGACGCGGGCGTCGGAGTGGTTCACAATGACTTCCGCCATTCCACGCGACTACGAGATAACGACATTGGCGTGAATGAAAACAGGCCGCAGCGGCGTTCCTGCCGGCTGCGGCTTGTTCCGATTCTGCGCCGGGACTTATTCCTTCGGCATGCCGACCGGCGGGGCAAGCCGTCGTTGTGCGGCAATACGGAAGGGCGCGTTCATTGCGCCATAACCGCCATAGGCCCCGCGCCTTTCGATGATTTCGAAGAAGAAACCCTCGCCGAAGGTGCGGCTGTAGATCTGGAAATATTCGCCATTGTCGTCGCGGTCATAGAGAATGCTCGCGGCACGCAGCGCGTCGGAAAATTCCGGCTCCAGCCCGAAACGGGCTTCCAGATCGTCGTAATAATTGCGTGAGATCGGCAGGGCGTGGAAACAGCGCGCCTGCATCGCTTTGGCCGTCGCGAAAATATCGTCGGTGGCGAAGGCGATGTGCTGGATGCTGGTGCCGAAACCTTCGGCCAGAAATTTGCCGGCGAAGGTCTTGCGATTGTCCGCACCGTTCATGGTCAGGCGGAAATGCGGCGAGGGAACGCTTTCGATGGCCTGGCTGCGTACCAGCCCGCCCGGATCGACCACATCGACCATCGGCGTGCGGCGGGTGGAAAACAGCGAGGTGTAAAACAGAAGCCAGGTCAGCATTTCATCATAATGCGTTGTTTGCGCGAGATGATCGATGCGCTTTAACCCGGCATCGCCCTCGGTTTCCGGGGCGCCCGTGGAGACGAATTCCTTGTCCCAGATGGAGGCGAGCGCCGGCGAAGCATCAAGGAAATAGATGACGCCGTTGCCCACACCCTGAATGGCGGGAACGGCGACTTCGCCTGATTTGCGCGGCTCGGCGAAGGTGGGCGCGCCGAGCGCTTCGGCCCGGGCAAGCGCTGCCCCGGCATCATCCACCTTCAGTCCGAAGGCATAGGCATTGGTGCCGTGGATAGAATAGGACGCACCGGCGAAACTGTCGCCGTCATCGCTGGTATTGATGACGATGCGGATGTCACCCTGCGTATAAAGATCGACATTGCGATTGCGGTGCCTTGCGGTTTTCTCAAAACCAAGCGTGGCAAGCAGGGCCTCCAGATTGGCCTTTTCCTCCGGCGCGGTGGTGAATTCCACGAACTCCACGCCCTGCGTCTCAACCCGTTCCGGCATGGCGGGCACATCGATGCGGATATCCGGTTCGAGACGCCGCACCTGATCCATGAGGTTGATGAGCGAGCGGTGACCGTCTTCGGCAAGCAGGCGGGCCGAGCCGCCGCGGAACTGGTCGTTGAAGATTTCGAGCGACAGCGGGCCGCTATAACCGGTTGCGGCGACGGCGCGCATGAAATCCACGACCGGCAGATCGCCTTCGCCCGGCATGTTGCGGAAATGGCGGCTCCAATAGAGCAGGTCCATGTCGATCAGCGGCGCATCGGCCAGTTGCACGATGAATATCTTGTCGCCGGGAATGGAGCGGATCGAATTGGGGTCGATCTTGCGCGACAGCGTATGGAAACTGTCGAGGATGATGCCGACATTGGCGTGGTCGGCGCGGCGCACCACTTCCCAGGCATCGCGGTGATCGCTGATATGGCGGCCCCAGGCCAGCGCCTCGTAACCGACGCGCACACCGTGTTTTGCGGCCAGTTCACCAAGCTTATGGAAATCGGCGGCGGCGCGGTCGATGCCGCCGAGCGAGACCGGCGAGACATTCGAGCAGATCAGCATCAGATCGGTGCCGAGTTCGCCCATGATATCGAACTTGCGCTGGGCGCGTTCGAAGGCGCGGGCGCGGTGTGGTTCCGGCATGCCCTCGAAATCGCGGAATGGCTGGAAGAGCGTGATATCCAGCCCGTGATCGGCGGCCAGCTCCTTCACCTCGCGCGGGGAAGCGTCATAGGCCAGGAAATCATTCTCGAAAATTTCCACGCCGGAAAAGCCCGCCTTGGCGATGGCCGCCAGTTTTTCCGGGAACTCGCCGCTGATCGACACGGTTGCGATGGATGTGCGCATTGGCATGCCGTGTCTTGTTGTGTCATAGCTCGCCATATTGCCTTCCTTTTCAGCCTTATGTACTAATTGGTTAATAAAGGGGACGCCGCCGGATGGCAGCCCCGTCCAGGGAATGAAGCATGAGCAAAAGCACGACCTTGAGCGGCGCCCGCGATACGCGGCAGGCGAAACGCGACCCGGAAGGGGTGCGCCGGGACATTCTTTCGGTCGCGATGGAAGAGTTTTCGCAAAACGGCCTGTCGGGCGCGCGCATAGACGAGATCGCGGCCCGCACGCGAACCTCCAAGCGCATGATCTATTATTATTTCAGCGACAAGGAGAGCCTTTACCAGCGTGTGCTGGAAGAGGCTTATGCCAAGGTGCGCGGCGGCGAAAGCGATCTGGAGCTGGACGATCTGGAGCCGGCGGCGGCGCTCGACAAGCTCTGTCGGTTCACCTTCGATCACCACAGGCGTAATCCGGCCTTCATCCGCATGGTGATGATCGAGAACATCCATCATGGCCGGCACATGCAGTCTTCCGAAACGATCCGCCAGTTGAACCGCCCGGCCATCGATGCGCTGGAAAGTGTGCTGTTGCGCGGCCAGAAGCGCGGCGTCTTTCGCGAGGGCATCGATGCACTGGAACTGCACTGGCAGATCAGCGCGCTGTCCTTTTTTAACGTTTCGAACGCTGCGACCTTCTCGTTTATCTTTGGCGACAGCCTCTTCACCAGTGACGGCCAGGAGACCTTGTCGCGGCATGCCAGCGACATGGTGCTGCGTTATGTGCTGACGCCCGCCCATATCACGACGATCGTGAAAGGCGCTTGATGAGATGGCTGAGCGCCACTTCGTAACCTTCGATGCCAAGGCCGGCAATCACTCCTTCCGCTCGGGGCGAAATATAGGAATGGTGCCGGAAGGCCTCGCGCTTGTGAATGTTTGAGATATGCACCTCGATCACGGGCGCCTCAAAGGTATTCAACGCGTCGAGGATTGCCACCGAGGTATGGGTAAAGGCGCCGGGATTGATGACGATGCCGGCCGATTTGCCACGAGCTTCATGGATCCAGTCAATCAGCTCATATTCCCGGTTGCTCTGGGCAAAAAACAGCTTGTGGCCAGCGGCATCAGTGATAGCGCGGCAATTGGCCTCGATATCGGCAAGAGTTTCGTAGCCGTAGATTTCCGGCTGGCGCTGGCCAAGCAGGTTGAGGTTGGGACCATTCAGGATCGTAAAAAGGCTCATGCTACGCCCTCCGCCATGCAAAGCTCGGTGAAATGCGCGGTCATGCGCCCGGCATCCGGTTCGCGGCCGCAGAAGAGGCGGAATGCACCGACGGCCTGAAACACCGTCATGCCGCCGCCGGGCAGGGTGCGACAGCCCTTTTTCGCCGCCGTCGCCAGCAGCTCGGTGACGAGCGGCATATAGACTATATCGGCCACCCAGTGCCGCTGTTCGATGAGATCGGCCGCGACCGGCATGCCGGGATGGGCGGGCATGCCCATAGGCGTGGCGTGAATCAGGCCATCGGCAAAGGGCAGCGAGGCGGCGGGATCGTTCACGGCATGCGCGCGGCCCTCGCCGAAACGGGCATTGAGCTCCCGGGCCAGTTGTTGCGCCCGCGGGAAATCCCGGTCGAAAATGTCGAGACTGATAATATCGAGCTTCAACGCGGCATGGGCGACCGCCACACCCGCGCCACCGGCGCCGACCAGAAGCGCCCGGTCACGCTTGGCATCCGGCAGGCCGCGAACGAAGCTTTCGTAAAAGCCGTACCAGTCGGTATTGTGGCCGATGCGGCGTCCATCCTTAAAGACGACGGTGTTGACCGCGCCCAGCATGCGGGCATCGTCCGACAGTTCGTGCAGATGCGGTATGACGGCCTGCTTGAAGGGATGGGTGATGTTGGTGCCGGCAAAACCGCGCGCCTCCAGCTCGTCCAGCAGGTCGGGAAGGGCGCTGGCCGGCAGTTTGCGGGCGGTGACATCGACAAGCTCGTAGGAATAGTCGAGACCATGGGCCGCCCCTTCGCGCATGTGCAGCGCGGGCGATTTGGAAAGTTGTATATCGGCGCCTATCAGGCCGACCTTGAAGGATGTTTTCTCTGTCATGATCACGTGTCGCTCATCGGACGGTGTGGGAGAGGCGGGATTATTCCCGCCCGCCTTAAGAGCGCGCGAACCTCAGTGGTGGGCGAGAATTTCGCCGAGGAACGTGCGCGTGCGCTGGTGCTTGGGATCGCGGAAGAATTCCTCCGGCGGGCCTTCCTCGATGATCTCTCCTTCCGACATGAAGATCACCCGATCGGCCACCTGCCGTGCGAAGCCCATTTCATGGGTCACGCAGATCATCGTCATGCCGTCGCGGGCAAGGCCGATCATGGTGTCGAGCACTTCTTTCACCATTTCCGGGTCGAGCGCCGAGGTCGGCTCATCGAACAGCATGGCCTTCGGTTCCATGCACAGCGCCCGGGCGATTGCCGCGCGCTGCTGCTGGCCGCCGGAAAGCTGGGCCGGGTACTTGTCGGCCTGGTTGAGAATGCGAACGCGTTCCAGATATTTGCGCGCCGTCGCCTCCGCATCGGCCTTGGAAAGACCCTTCACCCGCATGGGTGCCAGCGTGCAGTTTTCCATGATGGTCTTGTGCGGAAAGAGATTGAAGCTCTGGAACACCATGCCCACTTCGCGGCGAACCGCATCGATGGCGCGGCTGGAATCCGACAGCGTCGTTCCCTCGACCGTGATCTTGCCCTCCTGGATCTCCTCCAGATGGTTGATACAGCGGATGAGCGTGGATTTACCCGAACCGGACGGGCCGCAAAGGACGATTTTTTCGCCTTTGCGCACCGTCATATTGACGCTTTTAAGCGCGTGGAAGGCTCCATACCACTTTCCTACCCCTTCAAGGGCGATCAGCGGAGCCTGAGCGGCGGATTGCGGCATGGAACTTTCCTTCATGCTTGGCATCAGTTTTAGTTGACGGTGTAGGGAATGTCGGGAAGCGAGGCCGGAAACTGCGGCACCGGGCGCTTCATCCATTTGGCGTAGACTTTCGCGAGGTCGCCATTGGCCTTGATCTTGTCCAGATAGGCGTTCAGCGCTTCGTTCCAGTCCTTTTCGCCGGGGCGCGTGGCGGCGCTGTTATAGAGGGTCACGAGGTCGAACTTCACCTCGTAATCCTTCCCGCCGGCGGCCGAAAGCCGGTCGCCATAGAACTGGTTGCCGCCGATCGCCTCGATCTGGCCCGACAGGATCGCCTGAATGGTGGCGGCGTCGTCATCGAAACGAAGGATATTCGCTTTCGAACCCGCGCCGGCGGTCAAGGCCGTGTCCATCGGGCTGGATTTCGGCGCACCGACGGTCATGCCCGTCAGGTCGTCGAAACTGGCGATCTTCTTGTCCTTGGTGGCATAGACCGACATGACATTATGCGCGTAAGGCTGCGCATATTGCACGTTCTTCGCGCGCTCCGGCGTCATCCCCATCGATGCGAACAGGGCGTCGACCTTGCCGGTGCGCAGCGAAGGAATGCGGTTGGCGACTGCGAGCGGCACGAATTCCACCTTCAGCCCCAGATAATCTGCAAACCCCCTCGCCAGATCGGCATCATAGCCTTCCTGAACGCCGGTGGAATTGATGAAACCCCAGGGCGAATTATCGCCCTGGATACCGATTACGACCTTGCCGCTGGCTTTTGCCTCGTCAAGGGTTCTGGCATCCGCCGCTGCGGGCGTCAGAACCGGCAGCAAAGCTGCCGCCAGTCCCGCCGCAACGGTTGCTCGCCAACCCGTGAGGGCTTTCAAGATCCTCATTGCTTTTCTCCTCCCAAATCCAGACAGCCGTTACTTCACGGTGAATGGGATATCGGGCAGGCTGTCCGGGAAGGCCGGAACTTCGCGCTTCATCCACTTGTCGTAGATCTTGGCGAGCTGGCCGTCGGACTTGATCTTGTCGAGGAAGGCGTTGACGGTTTCGTTCCAGTCCTTTTCACCCGGGCGGGTGCCGGCGCCGTTGTAAAGCGTCGTCAGGTCGAACTTCGGTTCGTATTTGCCTTCGGCAGCCTTGTTCAGGCGGTCGCCGTAGAACTGGTTGCCGCCGACGACCTCGACCTGGCCTGAAATCAGCGCCTGAATATTGGCGGCGTCATCATCGAAGCGCAGGATATTGGCCTTGGAGCCGGCGCCGGCGGTAATCGCCGTATCCATGGCGCTGGATTTCGGCACGCCGACGTCAATACCGGTCAGATCGTCATAGCCGCCGATTTTCTTGTCCTTGGGGCCGTAGACGGAGAGCACGTTGCCGGCATAGGGCTTGGAATATTGAATGGTCTTGGCGCGTTCTGCCGTCATGCCCATGGTCGCAAACAGGAGGTCGACCTTGCCGGTCAGAAGTGCGGGAATGCGGTTGGCCACGGCGAGCGGCACGAATTCCACCTTGACGCCGAGATAGTCGGCAAAGGCCTTGCCGATATCGGCATCGAGGCCGTCCTGCACGCCGCTGGAATTGACGAAGCCCCACGGCGAGTTGTCGCCCTGAATGCCGATGACGACCTTGCCCTTGGCCTTGGCCTCTTCCACCGTGCCGGCGAAAGCATCGACCGGTACGACGAAGGGCAGGGCAACCGTTGCCGCGGCGAGCGCGAGCAGGGCGCGACGAGAGAGTTTCATGCTGGTGGTTTTCATCTTTGGCTCCTCCTTACAAAGCTGATGAGTTCTTCACGACTTAGCGGGTTGCGGTCTGCAGCCGCTTTTCAACGCTGGCGCCCCACAGGGAAAGCGGCCAGCAGATCAGGAAATAGATGATGCCGACGAGGGCGAAGACGGTGAGCGGGCGGAACGTCTGGTTGGAGACGATCTGGCCGGCACGCGACAGCTCGACGAAGCCGACAATGGCCGCAAGCGAGGTGCCCTTGATGAGCTGCACGAGGAAACCGATGGTGGCCGGCAGCGAAATCTTGAATGCCTGCGGCAGGACCACGTCCTTCATGCGCGATATATAATGCAGGCCAAGCGCATTGGCGGCTTCCGTCTGGCCCTTCGGCACCGCCTGGATGCTGCCGCGCCAGATTTCGCCGAGAAAGGCGCTGGCATGCAGCGTGAAGGCGATGGCAACCGCGATCCACGCATCGACATTAAAGCCCGCAAGCGCCACGCCGTAATAAACCACGAAAAGCTGCATCAGGAGCGGCGTGCCCTGGAAAACGGCGATGTAACCGGTGCTGGCGCGCTGGATTGCCGGGCTGTCCGCGACGCGGGCAAGCGCCACGCAAAGGCCAAAAACGCCGCCGCCGATAAAGCCGATGATGGTCAGCGCAAGCGTCCATTTCAGGCCTTGCAGCAGGAAGAAGAGTTCGTTGGGGCCGATGGATGCCATTGTCTTTTCCTCACTTGACCGGATAGCTGAAGGATGCACGGGAGATGAGCGAGAAAATGCCCATCATCAGCGAGGAAATGACCAGATAAAGCAGCGTGATCGAGAAATAGACCTCAAAGGACCGGAACGTATCCGCCTCGATCTTCTGCGCCACCGAGGTCAGTTCGTAAGCCGCGATCGAGGTGCAGACCGAGGTGGTCAGCGTCAGCATGATGAACTGGCTGGTGAGCGACGGGTAGACTGCCCGCAGCGCCGGCTTCAGGATGATATGGCGGAAGATCTGCGTGCGGTGAAGACCGAGCGCCAGTCCCGCTTCAACCTGACCCTTGGGAATGGAATCGACACCGCCGCGAATGATTTCAATCGCATAGGCGCCGCCGTTCAGAGCCAGCGCGATGATGGCCGTCACCGTCGGGTTGAGCTTGATACCGATCTGCGGCAGGGCGAAGAAGATGAAGAATATCTGCACCAGAAACGGCGTGTTGCGGATGGCTTCCACAAAGCCGATGACGAGCCCGCGCAGCAGCTTGAACCGCGAACGGCGGGCAACGACGCCCAGAACGCCGATGACGGTGGCGAGTGACATGCCCGCAATCGCAAGGCCGATCGTCGCCAGACACGCCAAAAGCAGCTCGGGCAGGCGGTCTATGACCGCCGAAAAATCGAGACTGTAAGACATTCTTCCTCCCAACCCGTTCGGGTCCGGACAGGCGTTTCGCCTTGCCCGCATCGCCTTGGAAACCTTGCGGCGCCAAAGCCCTCCATTTGTCGGTGCCGCTGCAGGCTTCAAACCCTTGTCGGCGGCGTCCTGTTAATCTTAATGTTTGTACCAGTTAGTTCATTTTTGTGTCAAGCGATATGTCCGGTTAAAAAAGCAGCTTCCGCGCTGTTTTTTCATTCTCTTTATTTCTGAATAAAGTCTTTTTTATCAATGACTAACGTGAAGTGGCGCAAGCGCTTTCCACACGTCGTCGCGCCGCCTCCGGCCTGCCGTTCGGCAGCGCCCGGAAGCCCTGTCTGCACACCAAATCGACCGCCTTGCGGCTAGTTTTCGCCTGCGCCCAGCCTGTCTATCTGCCCCGCCAATCGCTCGGCGATCAGCAGCGAGGCGCCCGTTGCCGTCACCATTTGCGGAAGCGACAGCCATTCCAGCATCCAGCCTGCGCCCGACCTTTCCTGTTCGTGCACCAGCGACTGGTGCAGCGCCGATATCTGCACGGCATTAAAGCGTGCGAGCGTCACCAGCGTTTCGGCATTGACCGGGTTCTGTTTGTGCGGCATGGCAGAGGAGCCGCCGCCGCCGGAGAGAAGGATTTCGCCACCGAGTTCGGCCATCAGCGCGATATCCTGCCCGAACTTGCCGAGCGTACCGGTGATAAGCGAGAGAATATTGCCAAATTCGGCGATGCCGTCGCGCTGGCTCTGCCATTGCTGTCTGTCTGCAAGGCCGAGCCGTTTTGCAAGATCGGCGCGCACCGCTTCGGCATTGTCGCCGAGCTTTTCCAGCGTGCCGGCAGCCCCGCCGAACTGCAGGGAAAAACCGCCCTGCGTGAAGGTTTCCAGACGCAGCAGGTGACGTTCCAGCGGCGCGATCCAGCTTGCCGCCCGGTCGGCCACGGTGATGCCGATGGCGGCCTGCATGCGGGTATAGCCCGTCAACGGGTTATGGCCGTCGCGGGCCGCAATGTCTCCCAGCGTGTCGATGAGGTGACCGAGCCGGGCAGCGATGATTTCCGCCGCCATTTTCAACCGCAGCATCAGGCTGGTATCGATGACATCCTGGCTGGTCGCGCCGAAATGCACCTTGTCCGCCGCCTGACCGGCGACCGCGGCCCGCATCTGCCGGATGAGTTCGGGAACCACAACCCCGTCCTTTGCGACGCCGTTGCGAAGCCCGGTCATATCGGCGGCAAAGTCCGAAAGCCCCGAGACGATCGCTTCCGCCACATCCCCGGAGATGATGCCGGCCTCCGCTTCCGCCTGCGCCAGCCCCGTCTCGAAACGGACCATGGCGTCGATATCCGCTCTTGCCGAAAACAGTTCGACGATTTCACTGTCGCCGAAAAGGCCGGACAGAAACGGATGCTCGAAGGGGGAAAGGCTCATCTTCCGTCTCGCTCAAATATCGAAGAACACGGTTTCGCCTTCGCCCTGAAGGCGGATATCGAAACGATAGACGTTACCTTGCTCCTTCTGGGCGACAAGCGTGGCGATGCGGCTCTTCTGCTCAACACGGGCAAGAACCGGATCGGCGGCGTTGGCCTCCTGTTCTTCCGGGAAATACATGCGGGTCTGAAGGCCGATATTGATGCCGCGTGCGACGATCCAGAAGGTGATGTGCGGCGCCATCGGCCGGCCGTCGCGGAACGGCACCGCACCAGGCTTGATCGTCTCGAAAACGAATTCGCCGGTATCCATGTCGCCGGGCGAGCGGCCCCAGCCGATGAAATTCGGGTCGGCCTTGCCGCGCGTTTCGCTGGGGCTGTTGTAATACCCATCGGTATCGGCCTGCCAGATTTCGATCAGCGCGTCTTTGAGCGGCATTCCCGCGCCGTCATAGACCGTGCCGCGCACGCTGATGCGTTCGCCGCGCGCCTTGTCGTTATAAAGCGGGCCGGAACCGAGATCTTTTTCGAACACGCCTTCGATGCCGACGAAGTTGGGCGTGCAGCCGATATGCACATAGGGGCCGGCCGTCTGCGAGGCGGTTTCCTTGAAATAGTTGAGCGGCTGAACCATGGTCAGTTGCCCTCCATGCGGTTTTCGAAAAGGGTCGAGCGGCGGCCGCGCAGGACGATATCGAACTTGTAGGCGAGCATATCCATCGGCAGCGTCGCATTCATGTCCAGCGGCGCGATCAGTCTTCTGATCGCGTCCTCATCCGGAATGGTCTTGACGATCGGACATTTCCAGATCAGCGGATCGCCTTCGAAATACATCTGGGTAATCAGACGCTGGGCGAAACCGTGGCCGAAGACCGAGAAATGGATGTGGGCCGGCCGCCAGTCATTGACGCCGTTCGGCCAGGGATAAGCGCCCGGCTGGATGGTCTTGAACCAGTAATAGCCGTTTTCATCGGTGATCGTGCGGCCGACGCCGCCGAAATTCGGATCGATGGCGGCGAGGTAGCTTTCCTTCTTGTGGCGGTAGCGGCCGCCGGCATTGGCCTGCCAGAATTCCACCAGTGCGCCATCCACGCCGCGGCCGCGTTCGTCCAGCACCCGGCCGTGCACCAGAATGCGGGGGCCAACAGGCATCTCGCCGGGGCGGGCATAGTTGAGGATGAGATCGTTATCCAGCGGGTTCAGCATGCCATGGCCGAAGACCGGCCCGGTGATCTCGCTCTTGGTGCCCTCAAGCGAAATCAGAGCGCGCTGCGGCGAGCGCAGGATCGAGGTCTTGTATCCGGGTGCATAGGCCAGCGGGTGAATATCGCGGTTGCGCGCGAAGAACGGCCCGGTTTCGGGCGGTTGGTTGCTCATTTTGTCTCCTCCTCGCTGGAACTATCGGCTTTCATACCTGCCAGGGCAAGCTTGGCGATCTTGAAAGCGTGGTTGGCGGCGGGCACGCCGGCATAGATCGCCACATGCAGCAGCGCCTCGCGAATATCCGCTTCGGTGGCGCCGGTATTGGCGGTGGCGCGAACATGCATGGCCAGTTCCTCATCCTGACCGAGCGCGGCGAGCAGGGCGATGGTAACCATCGAGCGCTCCCGCTTCGTCCAGTGGTTGCCGGACCACACAGTTCCCCAGGCGGCTTCGGTGATGAGCTGCTGGAAAGGCTGGTCGAAACCGGACGTCATGGTCTGCGCCCGGTCCACATGGGCGTCGCCGAGCACGGAGCGGCGGGTTTTCATGCCCTGTTCGAATCTTGCGTTCTTGTCGATATGGTCCGCCATCGGTCAATGCTCCGGCAATGTCTTGATAAAAATGGTGGCTGCCTGCGCGTAAGCGAGCGGCTGCTCAAGGCAGGGAATGTGGCCGCAGCCGGCGATGGTGACGAAGCGGCTTGCGGGAATGAGACCCGCCAGCGATTGCACCAGTTCCGGCTGTGTCGAGCCGTCCTGATCGCCCGCGATACAAAGCGCCGGCACGGCGATACGCCCGGCCTCTTCGGTAAAATCCGCATCGCGGATGGCGGCGCAGGTGCCGCTATAACCGGCTTCCGGCTGCTGCGAGAGCATGTTGCGCGCGCCGGCATAGGCGGCATTGTCAGGCTGGCGGAAGGCGGGCGTGAACCAGCGCTCCATGACGGGATCGACCAGCGAGGCGAGGCCATCGGCGGCGATCTTGTCGATGCGGGCATTCCACATCTCGGCTGTGCCGATCTTGTGGGCGGTGTTGCTGAGTATGAGCGCGCGCACCAGATCGGGACGGCGGGCATAAAGCCCCTGCGCGATCAGGCCGCCGACGGACAGACCCCAGATGATTGCGCCTTTCACGCCGAGATGATCGAGCAGCGCGATCAGGTCACCGGCGTGATCGTCGATGGAATAGGGGGCATGCCCGACATCCGAGAGCCCGTGGCCGCGCTTGTCATGCAGCAGATAGGCATAATCATCGCCAAGCGCTTCGATTACCGCATCCCAGATGCGGAAATCGGTGCCGAGCGAATTGATGAAGGCGATGACCGGCTTGCCTGTGTCCAATCCCTTGGCGCGATAATGGATCACGGTCTCGCCGCAGCGCAGAAAATGCATGATGTGCTCCTCCTGCCAAGGATATTGCAAGCGTGTTCCGGTTAAGTAAAATGACATTATCGATGAAAATCATAACCTGTGGATTATATGAGCGATGGTCGATCAGCGTATCAAGTTCCGCCACCTGCAGACTTTCGTTGAGGTGGCGCGGCAGAAAAGCGTCATCCGCGCTGCGGAAATCCTGCATGTCAGCCAGCCGGCGGTGACGAAGACGATCCGTGAGCTGGAAGATATTCTCGGTGTCTCGCTGTTCGACCGGGAGGGGCGCGGCATCCGCATCAGCCGTTATGGCGAGGTCTTCCTGCGCCATGCCGGTGCGACAATGACGGCGCTGCGGCAGGCGGTTGATTCCGTTTCGCAGGAGGCGGCGCGCGCCGGTCCGCCGGTGCGGGTCGGCGCTCTGCCTACGGTTTCGGTGCGAATCATGCCGAAGGCGATGGCCGGGTTTCTGGCGGAGAAAACCGGCAGCCCGGTGAAGATCGTCACGGGTGAAAACGCCGTGCTGCTGGAACAGTTGCGGGTCGGCGATCTCGATCTTGTTGTCGGCCGTCTGGCCGCGCCGCAGAAAATGGCGGGCTTTTCCTTTGAGCATCTCTATTCGGAAAAGGTCCGCTTCGTGGTGCGCACCGGCCACCCGCTGTTATCGCCCGGCCTTTCGGTGTTCGATCACCTGCATGAATATCCGGTGCTGATGCCGACACGGCAATCGGTCATCGGCCCCGTCGTCGAGCAGTTCCTGATCGCCAACGGCGTTCCGGCCCTGCCGATCCGCATCGAAACCGTATCGGACGCCTTCGGCCGCGCCTTCCTGCGCACCAGCGATGCGATCTGGATCATCTCGGAGGGTGTGGTGGCGGCGGATGTGGCGGATGGTATTCTCGCAATCCTGCCTGTTGAGACCGGCGATACCAGCGGCCCGGTGGGGCTGACGGTGAGGGCCGATACGCAGCCCACGCTGCCGCTTTCGCTGCTGATGCAGGCCATCCGCGAGGCGGCGGGCGAGTTGCTGGATGGGAGGCCGGAGGCTGGTTCCTGATACGAGGGGCGGGGGTGGAAAAGTCTGAGAAGCTTTCCTCCGTCATGCCGGACTTGATCCGGCATCCAGCCCCGGCGTGACAGGTGTGGAAACGGTGCAGATAAAAAGCCGCGTGTCTGGTGGACCTCCTAATAGGGAAGCCCGACATAATTCTCCGCAAGCGCGGTCGACGCCGCGCGCGATTGCACGAGGTAATCCAGCTCCGCCTCCTGTATGCGCTGGCCGAAATCTCCGGTATCGGGGAAACGATGCATCATCGTCGTCATCCACCACGAGAAACGCACGGCCTTCCAGACGCGGGACAGCGCCTTCTGCGAATAGCCGTCGATGCCGGCCTCTGACCGGTCGCGGTAAAATTCGATCAGCGCCTCGCTCAGATAATGCACGTCGCTGGCGGCGAGGTTGAGGCCCTTGGCGCCGGTGGGCGGCACGATGTGGGCGGCGTCTCCGGCAAGGAACAGTCGGCCGAACCGCATCGGTTCGCAGACGAAGGAGCGGAGCGGCGCGATGGACTTTTCAAAGGACGGGCCCGTCACCATGGCATCCGCATGATTTTCCGGCAGGCGGCGGCGGATTTCGTCCCAGAAGCGCTCGTCGCTCCAGTCCTCCGGCCGGTCATCCAGCGAACATTGGATGTAATAGCGGCTGCGCGTGTGCGAACGCATGGAACAGAGCGCAAAACCACGCGGGTGGTTGGCATAGATGAGTTCGTGGTTGACGGGGGGCACGTCAGCGAGAATGCCGAGCCAGCCGAAAGGGTAGACCTTCTCGAATTCCTTGATGGCACCCTGAGGCACCGATTTGCGGCTGACCCCGTGAAAACCGTCGCAGCCGGCGATGAAATCGCAATCGATCCGGTGGCTTACGCCATCTTTCTGATAGGTGACATAGGGGCTTTCTCCGTCGAAATCATGCGGCTCGACATCAGATGCATCGTAAATGGTGACTAGGGCGGCCGCTTCGCGCACATCCATCACGTCATGGGTCACCTCGGTCTGGCCATAGACCATTACACGCTTGCCGCCGGTCAGGTCGAAGAGATCGATACGGTGATCGCGGCCGTCGAAGGTCAGCGAAAAACCGTCATGCGGCAGGCCTTCGCGGCGCAGGCGCTTATCCGCGCCGACCTTTTCCATGAGCTGCACCGTGCCTTCTTCCAGCACGCCGGCGCGGACACGGCCGAGGATGTAATCCTTGCTGACCCGGTCGAGAATGACGGTCTCGACGCCTTCTCTGGCCAGAAGCTGGCCAAGCAGAAGCCCTGACGGGCCGGAGCCGATGATGACGACCTGAGTGCGCATTGTTTCCTCCCGAACTTGTCTCCTATCAAGAAATTGCCGAGGGGATGCGGAAAGCTCAATGGACTTTCTGATCCGCAAATTGCACAATCCGACCATTGTGAGGAGGAGCGAAGGAACATGCGGCTTGCTGCAAGCGAAGGTTTGTATGGCGAGGAAGCGGTGCAAGGCACTGATTTCCGCTTTCATTGCGAGACGCTTTTTTCCAGAAGCAGCCTGTACCGCTTTGAAATCGGCCTGCACCGTCACGCTGCCTTTCAACAAATCTTGTACATTTGGGGCGGTGAGGGCGATGCCCTGCTGGATGGCCGCATCGAGGCGATCCGCCCGCCGGTCGCCATTGTCGTCCCGCCGGGTTTCGAACACGGCTTCCGGTTTTCTCGTGATATTGGCGGGGTGATCGTCACCGTGCTGCCGGGCGCGTTGCCGGCATCGGTGCAGGCGCTGTTGCTGCGGAATTTCCAGCGGCCGGTCCTGTTGCCCCTGCGGGATTTTACCGATGGCGAACGCCTGCGCAGCGGGTTCGAACAGATTTCCGCCGAATATGAAACCCGCGAAACAGGCCGGGATGCCATCATCGAAGGTCAGTTCGCCATCGTGACAGCGCTTCTGGCGCGGGCGGCGCGGCCGCTCCTGGAAGGAACCGGCGAAGGCCTTGCGGAGCAGCGTTTCGAACTTTTGCTGTCACTGATTGCGCGCCATATTCGCGAGCCGCAGAAAGCGGAGTTTTATGCGAAGAAGCTCGGTCTTTCCGAGACACATCTCAATCGCCTCGTCCGTTCCGTTTCCGGCCTCAGCCTGCAGCGGCTGATCGCCAGACGCCAGATCGAGATTGCCCAGCAGGAACTGATCTTCACGGTCTCGAGCGTGCAGATGATTGCGGAGGGACTGGGTTTTGCCGATCCGGCCTATTTCAACCGGTTCTTCAAGCGCGAGACCGGCATGACGCCGCGTGCCTGGCGGTTGGCGGAGCAGCGGAAAATGGGGGATTCCGGCGTTCGGCAGGTGCCGTCTCAGACCAGCATTCTTGCCAGTTCGCGCTGAACGGCAAGAAGGGCGGGCAGGTATCGCTCCACCAGATCCTCCATCGAGGCGACCGAGGCGGCAAGCCCGACATTGAGCGCGGCAACCGTCTGGCCGCGCACGCTTTTCAGCGGCACGGCGATGGAGCGAAGGCCGATCTCGACCTCCTGATCGATCAGCGCATAACCGCGATGGCCGGTGGCCTCGATTTCGGCGAGCAGGGCGTCCATGCCAGTAATGGTCTTTTCCGTGCGCGCCACCAGCCGGGAGGCTTCGAGAATGTCGCGCTGCCGCTCGGCTGTCTGCGCCGAAAGCAGAACGCGGCCCATGGAGGTGCAATAGGCGGGCAGGCGCGAACCCGGCATCAGCGCAATCGACATCACCCGCTGCTGCGCGGCACGGGCCACATAAACGATTTCGGTCTCGTCCAGAATGGAGACGGAAGTGCTCTGGCCGATCTCTTCCGACAGTCGGTCGAGCAGCGGCTGCACGATGCGCGGCAGCGGCATGGTGGCAAGACAGCCGGTGCCGAGCCGCAGCACCTTCGGCGTCACGGTAAAGAACTTGCCGTCGTAAGCCGCATAACCGAGTTCAGAAAGCGTGAGCAGGCAACGCCGCGTCGTGGCGCGGTCCAGTCCGGCAATCTCGGCGGCATCGGAAATCGACAGGCGCGGCCGCTCGGCGCTGAAGGCCTCGATAACCCGCAATCCCTTGGCGAGACCGCCCATCATGTCTCTTTCGTTGACGGCCATGTCGCGGCTCCATTTGTGCGATATACGAACAAAAATCATATAACGCACAAAATCCTTGCCGTCGAGGTGGTTTCGGATTTACCTCACGGTCAGGCAGCCTTGCGGGTTCCATCCGTCCGGCTGGATGGAGGTTTTAATGGACAAGACAATCACGAGCGCTGAAGAGGCGCTTTCCGGGATCGGTGATGGTGCGACGATCATGATCGGCGGTTTCGGCGGCTCCGGCGCGCCTATCGAGCTGATCCATGCGCTGATCGACAAGGGGCCGAAGAACCTGACGGTCATCAACAACAATGCCGGCAACGGCCGCATCGGCATCGCCGCGATGATCGACGCGGGCATGGTCAGGAAGATGATCTGCTCCTTCCCGCGCTCGTCCGATCCGCGCGCCTTTACCGACCGGTATCTGGCAGGCGAAATCGAGCTGGAACTGGTGCCGCAGGGCACGCTTGCCGAGCGCATCCGCGCCGGCGGTGCCGGCATTCCGGCCTTCTACACCCCCACCGGCTTCGGCACGGAACTGGCTGAAGGCAAGGTCATCGCGGAGTTCGACGGGCGATCCTACGTACAGGAGCGCTGGCTGAAGGCGGATTTCGCGATTGTGAAGGCCGAGCTTGGCGATACCTATGGCAACCTCACCTACAACAAGGCTGGCCGCAATTTTAACCCGCTGATGTGCATGGCCGCGAAGACCACCATCGCGCAGGTCTCGAAGATCGTCGCCGCCGGCGAGATCGACCCGGAGCAGGTCGTCACGCCCGGCATTTTCGTGAACGGCGTCGTGGAAATCCCCGATCCGCAACAGGAAGAAGTCCTCATTCGCGCCGGAGTAGCCTACGCATGACCACGACCATCGACACCCGCGAAGACATCAAGCTTTCCAACGCCCAGATCGCCTGGCGTGCGGCGCAGGACATCGAGGACGGTGCTTACGTCAATCTCGGCATAGGCTTTCCGGAAATGGTGGCGCGTTACCAGCCGCCCGGCCGTCAGGCGATTTTCCACACTGAAAACGGCATCCTGAATTTCGGCGAAGCGCCGCCGGAAGGCGAAGAGGACTGGAACCTCATCAATGCCGGCAAAAAGGCCGTCACATTGAAGCCGGGTGCAGCCTTCTTTCATCATGCCGACAGCTTCGCCATGGTGCGCGGCGGGCATCTGGATGTGGCGATCCTCGGCGCCTACCAGGTGGCGCAGAATGGCGATCTCGCCAATTGGCGCGTCGGCTCCAAAGGCGTGCCGGCCGTGGGCGGCGCGATGGATCTGGTGCACGGTGCCAAGCAGGTCTTCGTCATCACCGAACATGTGACCAAGAATGGCGAGCCGAAGCTGGTGGAAAAATGCAGCTTCCCGCTGACCGGCGTCGGCTGCATCACCCGCATCTATACCAGCCATGCCGTCATCGACGTGGTGGATGGCCGCTTCGTGCTGCGTGAAAAACTGCCGTCGATGACGTTTGAGGAATTGCAGGCCATGACCGGCGCGCCTTTGGCGGTCGATGGCGAGGTCGTTGATCTCGTCGCCCCGGAACTGTGAGGAAAAACCGATGACCGATGCATTCATCTGCGACTATATCCGCACGCCGATCGGCCGCTTCGGCGGTGCGCTTTCTTCGGTGCGGGCCGACGATCTCGGTGCAATTCCCCTGAAGGCGCTTGTCGAGCGCAACCCGTCCGTTGACTGGGAAGCCGTCGAAGACGTGATCTTCGGCTGCGCCAACCAGGCGGGCGAGGATAACCGCAACGTCGCACGCATGTCGCTGCTGCTCGCCGGTCTGCCGGTTTCGGTTACCGGAACCACCATCAATCGCCTTTGCGGTTCGGGCATGGACGCCCTCATCGCGGCCGCTCGCGCCGTGAAATCAGGCGAGGCGGAACTGATGATCGCCGGCGGCGTCGAAAGCATGAGCCGCGCGCCCTTCGTTCTGCCGAAGGCGGAGAGCGCCTTTTCCCGCAATGCCGAAATCTATGACACCACCATCGGCTGGCGCTTCGTCAATCCGCTGATGAAGGCGCAATATGGCGTCGATTCCATGCCGGAAACCGGGGATAACGTCGCCATTGATTATCAGGTCTCCCGCGAGGATCAGGACGCCTTCGCCGTTCGCAGCCAGCAGAAGGCGGCCGACGCACAGGCCAATGGTCGCCTGGACAGGGAAATCGTGCCGGTGACGATCCCGCAGCGCAAGGGCGATCCGCTGGTGGTATCGAAGGATGAACATCCGCGCGCCACAAGCCTCGAATCGCTGGCGAAGCTGAAGCCGGTCAACAGGCGCGAAGGCGCGACGGTGACGGCGGGCAACGCATCAGGCGTCAATGACGGTGCGGCCGCACTCATCGTCGCATCGGCGGAAGCCGCGAAGAAATACGGGCTGACGCCGATCGCCCGCATTCTCGGCGGCGCCGCCGCCGGCGTGCCGCCGCGTGTCATGGGCATCGGCCCGGCCCCGGCCTCGGCCAAGCTTTTGGCGCGGCTCGGGCTGAAGCAGGAACAGCTTGACGTGATCGAGTTGAACGAGGCTTTCGCCAGCCAGGGCCTTGCGACGCTGAGGCAGCTCGGTATTGCGGATGACGATGCGCGGGTGAATGCGAATGGCGGCGCCATCGCGCTTGGCCATCCGCTCGGCATGTCCGGCGCCCGTATTGCCGGCACCGCGGCGCTTGAACTTTCGCTGACCGGCAAGCGTTTTGCGCTCGCCACGATGTGCATCGGCGTCGGGCAGGGTATTGCCGTGGCGCTGGAGCGGGTCTGACGGGACAGCGGCATTCGGCGTCGTGAGAACGGTGCGAATGTCGCCGTAAAACGATACGAATGCCTGCTGCCGCAGCTTCCTTACGTGTGACAGTGGCCATTCAGGTTACTCGGCAGGTGATTTTTTCGCTCTGACACATCCCAGCCCCCGCATTCCTGTGCTTGTCACAGGAAGCCAGCCGACGCGCGTCTGCGCGGCGGAAGGACTCCTTTCAGCCCAAGGACTTGGGCTGGCTGGATATCTGTGACAAGCACAGAGATGAGGGGAGGAGGCGTGCTGGGCCAAGCAAGCCGGCCCTGCGATGCAGGCCCCGGTCGATTATTCCCTGATAAAGTACTCCACGCCCTTATCCCTTTGCACATGTTGGATTCCATCACCATCCGTGACATGTTTTGCAAGACATGACAGGAATCTTTCCGTCTATTGGGTGCCCGCATGAAACGTCCCACCATCACAGATGTCGCAAAGGCCGCAGGCGTCAGCGTCGCCACCGTCGACCGCGTGCTGAACGGTCGGCTGCCAGTGCGTGAGGAAACCTCCCGGCGGGTGTTCGAGGCGGCGGAGAAGATCGGTTTTCACGCAACCAACATCATTCGCCAGCGCATGCTGGCCGATCTGCCTTCCTATAGTCTCGGTATCATCCTGCGCAAGGAACGGCACGCCTTCTACCAGACCTTTGCCGACGAGTTGGAGCTTGCGGCGCGCAACGTCCGGGATCGCCATCTCAATCTGCGTATCGAATTTGCCCAGTCGGGCGAGCCGAGCGAGCTTGCAGCCCTTTTAACGGGCATGAAGGGCCGTGTGCAGGCCGTGGCGGCCACCGGGCCGGACCATCACGATGTCACTGCCGCCGTGGAGGCCCTGAAGGCGAAGGGCATTCCCACATTTTCGCTGCTTTCGGATTTCGCCCAGGGGGTACGGGAAGCCTATCTCGGCGCCAACAACATGAAAGTGGGGCGCACGGCGGCCTGGATGATCTCGCGGCTGGCGCGCAGCAAGGGCAAGGTGCTTCTGCTGCTCGGCGGTCACCGCTTTCACGGCCATTCGCTGCGCGAGACCGGCTTTCGCAGCTATATGCGGGAATATGCGCCGGAATTCGAGGTGATGGACGCGCTGATCACGCTGGAAACCCGGCGGCTGACCTATGAGCTTGTCATGGACACCATCGCCAAACACAAGGATCTGGTCGGCATCTATTGCGTCGGCGGCGGCATGGAAGGCGTGATAGAGGCCCTGCAGCAGGAAAACCGGCAGGAGAGCATCGTCTGTCTTGTCAACGAACTGACGCCCGAGTCACGTCAGGCGCTGCTGGAAAAGCGTATCAGCGGCATATTCCAGACGCCACTTCGCGAACTATGCACGGACCTCGTCTCCACCATGGTGCACACCATAGAACATGGCATGGCGGAAACGCCGGGGCAGCGGTTTGTGCCCGCCCATCTATGGGTTCCTGAAAGCCTTTGATGGTTTGATGGATTCTATCATAAATTCCGCGTCTCTTTCTATCAGCCTTGATGGTTTCGGCTGGCGCTGACCCGTTGACGCCGGGCGCGGACTGGGAAATCTTGGGCGCATGTGGAACGGGCAGGAGGCTGGTCCACGACACCAACGATGTTTCAGGATTGCCGCACGCCGCAGATGACCGTCTCCGGTGACCGGTATTCCTTTGCCGGTGCGCGGTTGCAGCACGATGTGACGAAGGTTGCGTGGCCGGCTTCTTTTCAAGGGTTTTGGAGGAGAACGACATGAAAAGACATTTAGCGATTGCAACGCTTGCCACCATGCTGGCGACCACCGCGTCGGCTGAGACCATCGGCGTTTCGATGGCCCTGTTCGATGACAATTTCCTGACCGTGCTGCGCAATGGCATGGTCGACTATTCCAAGGGCATGAGCGGCGTTTCGCTGCAGATCGAGGATGCGCAGAACGATGTCGGCAAACAGCTGAGCCAGGTGCAGAACTTCGTCGCCGCCGGCGTCGACGCCATCATCGTCAACCCGGTGGATACGGATGCGACCGTGGCCCTTTCGCAGGCCGCCGCGGCCGCCGGCATTCCGCTCGTCTATGTCAACCGCCAGCCGGTCAATCTCGACAGCCTGCCGGAAAAACAGGCCTTCGTTGCCTCCGATGAAAAACAGTCGGGCACCCTGCAGACGCAGGAAGTCTGCCGTTTGCTGAAGGCGGCCGGCAAGACGGAAGCGAAGGCGGTGGTGATGATGGGCGAGCTTTCCAACCAGGCGGCCCGCATGCGCACGCAGGATATCAAGGATGTGGTGACCACCCCCGATTGCAGCTTCATCAAGCTTGTCGAGGAACAATCCGCCAACTGGTCGCGTACTCAAGGGTCGGATCTGATGACCAACTGGCTCTCTGCCGGGGTGCAGTTCGATGCCGTCATTTCCAACAATGACGAAATGGCCATCGGCGCTATTCAATCTCTGAAGGCGGCCGGCCGGTCGATGGACAGCGTCATCATCGCCGGCATCGACGCCACGCAGGACGCGCTTGCCGCCATGGCGGCGGGTGATCTGGATGTGAGCGTTTTCCAGAATGCCGCCGGGCAGGGCAAGGGTGCCCTGGATGCGGCGCTGAAACTCGCCAAGGGCGATGCGGTCGACAAGAAGGTCTTCGTTCCCTTCGAACTGGTGACGCCGGCGAACCTCAAGAACTATCAGGCCAGGAATTGAGCCATGGCCTCGCCCAGGCGGCTTCTCCGCTCCCGGGGAGCGCCGCCGGGCGGGCCGAACGCGCCGGAGCCGGCGGAATGGCCGGCTCCGGCGACACAGAATGATGCAACCAGCGGCGATTTCCGCGGGAGGAAACCTTGAAAAAATTACTGATGGCGACGGCGCTCTGCATCTTCGCGACGCCGGCCCTTGCCGATACCCGCATCGCAGTCTCGATGACGTCTTTCGACAACCCGTTTCTGACGATCCTGCTCAACGGCATCAGGGCCGAGGCCGGGCGCGATAAAAATATCGAGCTTCTGGTGGAAGACGCCCAGCTCGATCCCTCGAAGCAGCTCAATCAGGTGCAGAATTTTATCGCTAATGGCGTCGACGCGATCATCGTCAATGCCGTTGACGGTGACGCCACGGCGGCGATCACCAAAGCCGCGTCCGCCGCAAAAATCCCTCTCGTTTATGTCAATCATCCTCCGGCCGAACTGGAAACCGGCCTGCCTGATGGTACTGCCTTTGTCGGCTCCAACGAACTCGATTCCGGCACCATGGAGGCGGAAGCGGCCTGCAAGCTGATGGGCGGCAAGGGGAAGGCCGTCATCCTGATGGGGCCATTGGAAAACCATGCGGCGCTGGTGCGCACCAAGGATGTGGAAACGGTGTTTTCCCGGCCGGACTGCAAGATCGAAATCCTCGAAAAGCAGACGGCGAACTGGAGCCGCACGCAGGCGCAGGATCTCGTCTCCTCCTGGCTGACGGCGGGTGTGCAGTTTTATGCGGTGATTGCCAACAATGATGAAATGGCGATCGGCGCCGCGCAGGCGCTGAAGGCGGCGGGCGTTTCCATGAAGGACGTCGTCATCGCCGGCATCGACGCCACGCCTGACGGTCTTGCCGCCATGCAGGCGGGTGATCTCGATATCACCGTCTACCAGAACGCAACGAAGCAGGGCGAAGTATCCGTTCAGACGGCGGTGAAAGCCGCTGCCGGTGAAAAAGTCGAAAAGACCCTCTGGGTGCCCTTCGAACTGGTGATGCCCGAAAACCTCGGGAACTATCAGGCCCGGAACTGAACCGGAGTTTTGGCCGGAATGCTGACCGAATGCCGTCAGCAGAGCACAAACATGGCCGCCCACGAAAAAGCCGGCCAAAAGCCGCGGTCTCCTCTCTCGGACCGCGGCCTCGCATAACCTGCCCGCAAGGGCCTTTCGACAGACAATAAGAGAAGGAAGCGTATATGCGCATCGCCATCGACCCTTTCATGCACCGGCATCTCAGCCTCGAAGCCCTCCCGGCCAAAGTGAAGGAACTTGGTTTCGACTGGATCGAACTCAGCCCGCGCGCCGATTTCCTCGAATGGTTCAAGGCGCCGCGTGTGTTTCCCGAGCGCATCCGGTCCTTCAAGAGGGCTTTGAAGGAGGCCGATGTCGGCATCGCCTCGCTGCTGCCGATGTATCGCTGGGCCTCCAATGACGAGACCGAACGGCAGGCGGCGGTCAAACACTGGAAACGCGCCATCGAGATCGCCATCGAACTGGAGGTCGACACGATGAACTCCGAATTCGGCCGCGGTCCGCATCCCGACAAGGGCTCCTGTTATTGCTGCCATACCGGCTCGATGATCGAGGCCTGCGAGGATGCCTGGTGGCGCTCGATGGAAGAGCTGGTGCCGATCTTCGAACGCGAAGGCATCAGCCTGCATGTCGAACCGCATCCGGAAGACTGGTGCGAGACGCTGCAGCCGGCGCTCGACATCATCCGCACCGTCAATTCGAAGAACGTCAAATTCCTCTATTGCGCGCCGCATACCTTCTATTTCGGCGACGACACCAGGGCGATGCTGCGCGAGGCCAGGGATGTGCTGGCGCATGTGCATGTGGGCGATACCTTCAACCACAAGGCCAGTTCCGGGCTTCGCTACATTCTCAACCCGCCCGGCACGCAGGCGCGAGTGCATCAGCATCTGAATATCGGCCAGGGCGAAGTGCCGTGGGACGACTTCTTCGGCACGCTTTCCGAAATCGGTTTCGACGGCATCATGACCTCCTGCGTCTTCGCCTGGGAGGACAGGGCGGATGAGTCGGGCCGGTTCATGTGTGCTGAGATCAACAATTACATCGAAAAATACCGGAAGTGAGGTTTTGAAAATGACTGTGAGAATTGGTGTTATTGGCACCGGCGCCATCGGCCGCGACCATGCCCGCCGCATCAACAAGGTCCTCGGCGGCGCAAAGGTCGTCGCGCTGAGCGATGTCAATCATGGATCGGCAGAAGCGGTGCGCAATGACATCGCCCCGGATGCGGAAATCTTCGCCACCGGCGAGGAGCTGATCGCCTCACCCGATGTGGATGCCGTGCTCGTCACCTCCTGGGGCGCGACGCATGAGCAATATGTGCTGGTGGCAATCGCCGCCGGCAAGCCGTGCTTTTGCGAAAAGCCGCTGGCGACAACGGCGGAAGGTGCAAGACGCATCGTCGATGCCGAGGTGGCCCATGGCAGACGGCTGGTTCAGGTGGGCTTCATGCGCCGTTATGACGCCGGTTATGTCGCGCTGAAACAGGCCGTCGACAGCAGGATCGGCGCGCCGATCATGGTGCATGCCGCCCACCGAAACCCGGCGGTTCCGGAGCAATATGTGACCCCGATGGCGATCCACGACACGATGATCCATGAGATCGACGTGTTGCGCTGGCTGCTTGATGATGACTATGTTTCGGCGCGGGTCCTCTTTCCCCGCTCGGCGGCCAGAAGCCATGCGCGGCTGAAAGACCCGCAGATCGTCATTCTGGAGACGGCGAAGGGCACGATCATCGACGTCGAAATCTTCGTCAATTGCCATTACGGCTACGATATCCAGTGCCAGGTGGTGGGTGAGGACGGTATTGCCAGCCTGCCGGAGCCGATGTCGGTGCAGACACGGCTTGGCGCCAAGCTGCAGAACGACATCCTGACCGACTGGAAGGATCGCTTCATCGCCAGTTACGATGTCGAATTGCAGGACTTCATCCATGCGGCGGTAAAGGGCACGGCATCGGGGCCCAGCTCCTGGGATGGCTATGTGGCCGCCATCACCGCCGACGCCTGTGTCGCTGCGCAGGAGACCGACGGAGCAGCCGTCGCAATTAAGCTTCCCACGCGTCCCGCCCTTTATCAGTGAGGTCTTTCATGCGTTTTGCCATCAATCACATCACCGCGCCGAAGCTCTCCCTTGAGGAATTCTTCGCGACAGCCCGCGAACTCGGCCTCACCGAAGTTGAAATCCGCAACGACCTGCCCGACATCGTCGGCACGGTGCAGCCGGCTGCCGTGAAGGCGGCGGCCGAAAAGGCCGGCGTGACGATCATCTCGATCAACGCGCTTTATCCCTTCAACGTCTGGTCGGGCGACCTACCTGCACGGGCTGTTGCCATGGCGGACTATGCAGCGGCAAGCGGTGCGAAGGCGCTGGTCATGTGCCCGCTCAACGACGGCACGGCGGTGTCTTTTGACGATCTCGTCACGGCGCTGAAGGCCATGAAGCCGATCCTTGAGGAACGTGGACTGACCGGCCTTGTCGAGCCGCTCGGTTTTCCTGTCTCGTCGTTGCGCACCAAGGCCGAGGCCATCAAGGCCATCGACGCGGCAGGCGGCGGTGATGTCTACAGGCTGGTGCACGACACCTTCCACCATCATCTTGCGGGCGAGACAGAGTTCTTCCCCGAACGTACCGGCCTCGTGCATATTTCCGGCGTAACCGACCCCGCCGTCTCCGTTGCCGATATGCTGGACGCCCACCGTGTGCTGGTGGATGGCGGCGATCGCCTGGAAAATATCGCCCAGATCAGGACGCTTCAGGCGGCCGGTTATAACGGTCCTTACAGCTTCGAACCCTTTGCGTCGGAAGTGCACGAGCTGAAGAATCCGGCCGCTGCCTTGAAGGATAGCATCGACCATATCTCCCGGGCGCTTTGACCGCCTTGCCGCCCGCGGTTTGCTGCGGGCGGCGTTCCCGGGGGATAAACGATCGGTAAAAACCCAGAGAAATCAATTCCGCATTTACGGATGATGCTGTAGTCTTCCGCTGACTAGAGAACAGTAAACAGGCACGGGTATTCTTCAGATCGACTGCGCGAGGCAGGCTTTCTGCCCGCACCGTCTGAAGAAGAGTGGTTGAATTTTCCCTATATGAAAGCGGATAGGAAAACGACGCTTAAGGACGTGGCGCGGGAGGCGAATGTTTCGCTGAGCACGGCGTCGCACGCCATCAATGGCACCGCACCCTTGACCACGCAGGTTCGCGACCGGGTGCTGGAGGCGGCCCGCACGCTCGGCTACCTCGAAAACCGCCGGCAGAAGGCGACGATCGCCACCCTGCGCGTCGTGTTGCTCGCCATGACCAATGATGCGGCACCGCAGAGCGATCTTAACATGGTCAGTTGGACGATGCTGAACGGCTTCCGGCGCGAATGCGAGCGGCGCGGCATTCGTATCGTTCCCTATGTGAGCGCGACGAGCCGGCTCGATCCCGCCTTGGTGGCAGCGGCAGCGGACGCAGACAATGTCGATGGCATCGTGATCCTGAATGATGACAGGCCGCAGCTGGTCGAGGCGCTGTCGGCGCTTTCGCGGCCGGTGGTTCTGATCAATGGCGAGGATCCGGCCATGATCGTCGATACGGTGACGGCCGAGAATCGTTTTGGCGCGCGGCTTGGTATCGAGCATCTGCTGTCGCTCGGGCATCGCAATATTCTGCACATTACCTGGAAGGGCCGCACGACGATCCGCCGCCGATATGACGGTTATAGCGACGCCTTTCTTGCGGCGGGCCTGACAGTTCCCGCCGATATGGTCATCGAGGTGGAAAGTTACGAGCCCGAATGGGGGGAGGCCGCCATCCGCCGTCTGCTGGCCGAAGACAAGCCGCTCAGAAACGCCACCGCCATTTTCTGCGCCGCCGACAATCTGGCGCTCGGTTGTCTGAAGGCCCTGACGGAGGCAGGAATTCGGGTGCCGGACGATATCTCGGTGCTGGGGTTTGACGATATCATGCCGGCAGCCTTCAGTGCGCCACCGCTTAGCACCATCCAGTTGCCCGCTGACAGGCTGGGCGGTGCGGCGCTTGCGCTGCTGGAGCAGCGGCTTATGGCGGCCGATCCGACACGTCCGGCGCACCGGCTCGAGCTCGGTTGTCGGCTGGTGTCGAGGGGCAGCATCGCACCGCCCCCCAAGTGATGTCAGGGTTTATTTCATTCCCGTGCCGGCAATGCCCGTCGTGATGTAGCGCTGCAGGAACAGGAACACGACGGTGACAGGCGCCAGGCTGAGGAAGGTCATGGCGAGAATATAGTGCCATTGCACCGAGAACTCGCCCTGGAAGGCATTGAGGCCCACCTGCAGCGTGAAGTTTTCGCGGCTGCTGAGAACGATCAGCGGCCAGAGGAAGTCATTCCAGCGCCAGAGCACCGAAAAGATGGCGAGAACCGCGAGCGCCGGGGCCGTCAGCGGCAGGATGATGCGCCAGAAGATGCGGAATTCACTGGCGGCATCGACGCGCGCCGCCTCGATCAGCTCGTCGGGGATGGTCAGCATATATTGCCGGAGCAGGAACACGCCCGTCGGCGTTGCGACGGTGGGGATGATGACACCCCAGAGATTGTCAACGAGGCCGACACCGACGATGACAAGATAGGCCGGCACCATGACGACGGTGAGCGGGATCATCAGTGTCGAGATGATCAGCACGAAGATCGCCTTCTCGCCACGGAAACGGTATTTGGACAGTGCAAATGCCGCCATGGCGTTGACGATCAAGGTCAGGACCGTTGCGACAAAGGTGACGAAGACCGAGTTCTTGAGGAAGGTCAGGAAGCTGAACCGGGTCAGCGGATCGGTGAAGTTCTCCGTCGCAATGGTCAGTTTCTGAACCGGCGTTATTCCGCGCGTGTCGACGCTGACGGGCGGGCCGGGATTGGCCGGGTCGACCATCTGGGCTTTGAGGCCGACGCGGCGGATCATGGCCATTTCCCGCTCCATGCCATCGATGCTGGCTTTCCACAGGCTGAGCGGCTTGTCGTAACCCTGCACTTCCACCTGCACGGCGGCGCGCGGCAGGAGGCTCGGCGGAAACCGCGTGATCTCTGCTTCCGGTTTCAGCGAAGACATGGCGGCCCAGACGACCGGGATGAGGACGGCGAGCGTGCCGCCGATGAGCCAGACCCAGGAGAGGATATCGGTGAGGCCGATCCGGCCGGGGCGGCGGGTGCGCGTGAGGAAAGAGACGGCGTTGGACATGGTCAGGACTCCATCTTTTTGCCAAGGCGCAATTGCACGAGCGTCAGCGCGAGGAGCACAAGGCCCATGAGAACCGATGCGGCGGAGGCAAGACCGAACAGCCTCAGATCGCTGCCGAAGGCCATCTGGTAGATATATTGCACCACGAATGTATTGGCCGTGCCCGGCCCGCCGCCATTGGTGAGAACCCATGCTTCATCAAATATTTGCACCGAGCGGATCATCAACAGGATGAGCACGACGAGCAGGTTGGGACCAAGCAGCGGAAGCGTGATGCGGAAGAGCGTGCGCCGGGGCGAAGCGGCGTCGATGGCGGCGGCCTCATAGAGGTCCTTCGGGATGGCCTGAAGGCCGGCCAGCAGGATCAGCGTATAAAAGCCCATGTGGAACCAGACCGAGACCACCACGACGAAGAAACGCGACCAGCCGACATCGAGAAGGAAGATTTCCGGCGGTACGCCGAGCATCTGGAAAAAGGCGTTGAGCAGGCCGTTGCGGTCGAGGAACCATTTCCAGATGAGGCCGATGACGACGGGTGACAGCAGCACCGGGTAAAAGAACATGGCGCGGAAGAAACCGCGCGCGGCGATCGCCCGGTTGAGGATGAGTGCGGTGATGAGCGCGACCAGCAGCGTGGCGATGACGTTGAAGCCGACGAACCACAAAGTGTTCCAGATCGCCGTCCAGAACAGGGATTCCCGGCAGCTGCCGGGGTCCATATAGCTCTGGCAATCCAGCAGCTTGCCGAAATTTTCGAAACCGACGAAGGGGCGGTCGGTGATCAAAAGTTCGGTGCCGCCGGTGAAGGCGTAACCGACGGCAATGGCAATCGGCAGGAAGGTGAAGATGCCGAAGAGAACGAGGTTCGGCATCAGGAAAATATAGGGCATGCGCCTTTTGCCGATCAGCCGCTCGATGAAGTTGAGCGGTACTTCGGCAATCGCCATCACGGCATCGAGCACGCGGTCAGACAGTCTGGCAAGCGTCGGATTGGCCATGCTAACCTCTCCCTTCGCTCGCAAGGCGCGGCAGCGCCAGTTCGGTGGCGGGATCGAAGACGTGCACCTTTTCTCGCGCAGGCGTGATCTTCAGGACCGAGCCGGAAGCAGGTGCGAAATGGCCCGCCTGATGCACGATGATCTGCTCCTTCTCACCCTTGATATTGCCGTAGAGATAGGTCTCGGTGCCGAGGCTTTCGTGGTACTGCACCTCGAAGGGCAGGCCGGCATCCGTGATGGTAAAATGCGAGGGGCGTATGCCCGCCAGAACCGCCTGTCCGGGGCTGACGGTTGCCGGATCCACGAGGCAGGGCAGGGACACGCCGTAGCCGGCGTCGATGGCGATGCCGCCGTCTTCGCCCTTGGTGATGGTGCCCTTGAGCATGTTCATGCGCGGCGAACCGAGAAAACCGGCGACGAATAGGTTGCGCGGATTGTCGAATAGCTCGAGCGGGCTGCCCACCTGCTCGATGCGCCCGGCGCGCAGCACGACGATCTTGTCGGCCATGGTCATGGCTTCCACCTGATCATGCGTGACATAGATCATCGTCGTCTTGATATCGCGATGCAGCCGGGTGATTTCGGCGCGCGTCTGCACGCGCAGCGCCGCATCGAGGTTGGAAAGCGGCTCGTCGAACAGGAAGATATCAGGTTCGCGCACGATGGCGCGGCCGATGGCGACGCGCTGGCGCTGGCCGCCGGAAAGCTGTTTCGGCTTGCGGTCGAGATAGGGCTCGATGGCGAGCATGCGCGCCGCCTCGTTGATGCGATTTTCGATTTCCGCCCGCTTGAAGCGCAGGTTTTCCAGACCGAAGGCGAGGTTCTTGCGCACGCTCATATGCGGATAAAGCGCATAGGACTGGAAGACCATGGCGATCTTGCGCTCGGCGGGAGAAAGCGCGCTGACATCGCGATTGCCGATGGCGATGGTGCCAGATGTGACGTCCTCGAGACCGGCGATGATGCGCAGCAGCGTCGATTTTCCGCAGCCCGAGGGGCCGACGAAAACGACGAATTCGCCGTTTTCGATCTGAAGATCGATGTCGTGCAGCACATGAACGGCGCCGAACGCCTTGTTGAGGTTTTCGAGTTTCAGACTTCCCATCACCTGCTCCCTTTATCCGAGCTCGTCGTCGCGACGATCTCCTGCCTGTTCCAGCCCTCGGGCAAGGGCATCGCTCTCTTGATGGCGACATCATGCGCCGAAAATCCGTGAACGCCCGAAAGGTAGATCGCGGGCATGCCGCCCGGATAATCCTCCATGCCGACGATCCGGCCCTCAGCATCCTGCGTCCAGGCATTGGCGCGGCCAGCCGCATCGGCGCTTGGCGCAATATCGGCATTGGTGGGGCGCAGGTCATATTGCAGGCCGGTGCCGAGCTTGCCGGGTTGCTGCGCAAGCGTGATGCGCTCCAGCCGGACATTGTGAATGCCGGCCTTCGAGGTGGCGACGAGGTTGATCGCGCCTTCCATCGAGCCGCTCAGGTCTTCCACGATCAGATTGTCCACGCTGCCGGCCTGCCGTTCGGGGCGACGATCTACAACGGTGACGGTGACCGCTTCACCCGAACCCCAGAAGCCGCCCGGTGTTTCGTGGCACTCGGTGTTTATCCGTGAAAAGCGGATGTTGCGCATCGCGCCGCCATCGCGGGAGAAAAGGCCGACGCCGCGATTGGACTGGACGATGCTGCAATCCTCGAACACGACATTGGTGAAGTCACCGAAGGATTCCGTGCCGAGTTTCAGCGCGCAGCTCATGCTGGAAACGGTGCAACGGCGAACGGTGATATCGGCGCAGACCCCCACCGCCTTGCCATCCGGTCCGGCGCTGGTCTTCAGGCAGATGCCGTCATCGGCAGTCGAGATGAAACAATCCTCGATCAATGCGCGCCGGCAGGCGTCCAGCACGATGCCGTCGGTATTCGGCAGGCGGCGGTCGTTTTCGATGCGGAGATTGCGGAAATGGAGGTCTTCGCAATCGACCATATGCAGCGTCCACATGGGTGAAGCGCTGACGTGGAGGTTTTCAAGGCGCACGTTGCGGCAGGCTTCCAGCACCATGACGCGCGGGCGTTTTTTGGCCGGAACATAGGTGCCCATGGCCTTGTCGTCGCCGATGATGAAGTTCTTACCGCCAGCCTCGATGCGGCCGGGACCGGTGACGGCGACGTCATGCGCGCCGCGCGCGATGATCATGCCGCGGTTGGAATCCTCGGCGATGACCGAAACCGTCGTATCCGCATAGGCCTCGTAATCGGAAACGGGTGCAAGTACCGCGTCTTCGGCAAGGTGCAGTTCCACGCCGCTTTTAAGAACAAGGCCGCCGCTGACATGGCGCCCGGCTGCGAGCGATACACGCCCGCCGCCTGCGGCCGAGACGGTGTCGATTGCCTGCTGGATGGCGGCAGTGGCGTCGCGGCCATCGGCTGCGGCTGTGATTTCTTGGTTCATGCTCATGATGCCTGCGGCCTTTTCAGAAAAACGTCGATCAAAAGCAGCATCGTCAGCGCCTGCCCGTAGGGTGTGGGCAGATTGGGAATGCGGCGGTAGAAGTCGAGATCATGACCCATCGGCGTACCGTCGGAAACGCCGTGGACGACGCCCTCATCGTCGATATTGCCAAGCACCGCCTTCAGCGCGCGTTCCGCATGCGGCCGGTTCTCTTCGCCGAGGATGCCGGCCTCAATGCCGCGCAGAATGCCATAGGCGATGCCTGCCGTCGCCGATGTCTCGACCGGCGATGTGGGATCGTCGAGCAGCGTGTGGAACATGCCGTCCTCACGCTGGTATTGCCTGAGCGACCGCACCTGGCTCGCCAGTACATTGGCGAGGAAACGTTTGTCCTTTCCGGCAAGCGTCGGCACCAGTTCGAAGAGTTCGGGAATGGCGACGGTGATCCAGGAATTGCCGCGCGCCCAGAAGGCGTCAGCGAAATTATGGCGGCCGTTGAAGGTCCAGCCGTGATACCAGAGGCCGGTGACGGGGTCCGACAGATAACGCGCATGGATCATGAACTGGTAGACCGCCTCGTCCACCCAGTCCTGGCGTTTGCAGACGACGCCGGCGCGGGCGAGGAACAGACAGGCCATGAACAGCGTGTCGTCCCATAATTCGCCTTCATTCAGCCGTTCCTTGACGACGTGCTGGAAGCCGCCATCTTCGGTTTTCGGCAATTCGTGCACCAGCCAGTCGGCCCAGTCTTCCACCAGCGCACGGAAATCCGGCCGGTCGACATGTTCGGTCAGGATGACAAGCGGCAGCATCGGCGCGGAACTGTTGATCTGGCGCGGCGGCAGGCCACGCTCGATCTGCCAGCCATACCATGTCACGAGGTCGTCCAATGCCTTCTGGTCGTTGGCGGCCAGCGCCCGGCGCAGGAAACCGTACAGGCCCACACCCACTTCCCAGTCCCATTCATCGAACTGGATCTTGCCGTCGGAACTGCCGCTGACCAGACCTTCCTGAATGCCCTTGAGGCGGCTGAAGGCGGCGGCGACATTGTCGATCGTCGTCCTGAGAGTGTCTTTTTCCATGCTTGGCTGGTTCATCTGTCAATTCCGCTTAGGAGTAGAAGGGTCGTGTCGCGCCGCCCGAGGCGGGATCGGCACTGTCGAAGGTAATTTTGGGTTGGGGCTGGTCGTGGTCGAAGGCCATGGCCTGACCACCGATGGTGAAGGCGCCTTCCCAGGTCAGGGTAAGCTCAGGTCCGCCCGGCGGCGTGACCGAGAGCAGCCGCCTTTCGGCATTGAAGGTGACCTGCGTGGCGAGAATTTTCTCGCGGAAACGGGCGAAGGCTTGCCCGTCGCCGCAGCCGATGACGCCCACCCAGCCGGCGCGGCGGCCGGGTGATCTGATCTCGCGATTGGCGGTGGCGCCGGCAGTGATGGGCTGAAGCCCGTTTGTTGCATAAAGCGCGGCAAAGCCACGGCCCGAACGGGTGATGAGCCAGTTGCCCTCCATCAGCACCTCGTCCAGCCCGTCGCGGCCGAGATAGGCGTGGGTCCAGTCATTGCGGTGATCGTTCGTATCGAAGATCAGCATCGCCAGATCGCGATGCTGCGCCACGCGCGGCAGGATGCCGCTTCCCGCCCAATAGGAGGGGCGCTGGCTGCCCCATGGATCGTCCTCACCGGGATGGTTGACCCAGAGCCGCGCCATCGGATGGCCGGCAAGCTTGATGTCCATGACATGCTGCTGGTGGCCCTTGCGGCCGGTCTTGTGGTCGACAACGGTGGAAAGCTGCGCGGCCTCGTTCTTGAACAGCACAAGCTTGCCGGGCTCCAGCCCCTGCGCATACCGTGCCTCGACCATGCGGCCGGTTTCCAGCTGGGAGAGGGCGGCAAGATGCGCCGGCGGCAGGTAGTCACCGCAGCAGAACATCGGCAGCGAGGCGACACCATTGTTGAGCCAGCCTTTGCCGAAGGCGACTTGCGCAAAGGGCGCCAGTTCCGTCAGCGGCCCGGCGCGCAGTTCCTTGTCATAAGCCCGCCCTTGCGAACCGGAGGGAACGCCACCCAGCGTGTGCAGCGCGATCATCTCGAAAATGAGATCGAGCTGGTGGCGGGCACGGGCGGCAAGTTCCGGCCCCGCCCAATGTTCGATGGCAAGAAGGCCGATGAAATCCACCGGGTAGTAGGCGGCGGAGTTCCATTCGGCGAGGCCATGCGCCTCGACGCTGTCGAACCAGCGCTCCAGACGGTCGGCGGCCAGCGCCGCCTGCTGCCGGCCGGAGCGGCCCGACGCGGTGAAAAGGGCATCCGGCAAATAGTCGCCGGCCAGCAGCTGGCTGGTGTGGAAACAAAGAACATGGTTCTCACTCCAGAACCACATGACGTCATTGCCCGGTTCGTCCACCCAGTAACGATAGCCGAGGATCGTTGCATCGATCCGCGCCCGCATGTCGGCCGGCAGCCGGTCGCCATAGGCGCGCACCAGCCAGAGCAGCGGGATCATCACGAAATCGGAGCAGTCTTCGCGCCTGTCGATGGAATGCAGCGTCGCATCAACGATGCCGCCAATCGTCTCGATGTCATCGCTGCCGGTGGCGACCATCGCCAGCGCGCGGCCGATGCGCCAGGCGCCGAAACGGGCGCTGAAGGAGAGGGCCGCCTTTTTGCGCTCGTTGATATCGGCATTGGATGCTTCCGGCGCGATATCATGCATGAAGGCGGCGTCGATGAGGCGGGTGACCGTTCCCGCTCCCGAACCCATGGTGATCCTGACACCGTGATACCCGTCCGGAATGCCCGACGTTCCGGGGATCGTCAGCGCGGATTGCCCGGCCTTCAGCACGGTGTCCACTTCCGCGAGCGTGGCGCGCTCGTGGCCATGGCTTTTGACGGCAATATGCACCGGCAGGTCGTTTGCCGGGGCCGCGCCGAAGACCAGTTCGAGAGGCGTGCCGGAAAATACATCCCGCGCCGGGTGAACGTCACGCACCAGTGCGGCCAGACGCTTCGTCTCCTCCCGGTCGAGCGGCACCGGTAGCACGACGGTGAGCGGCACCGGATCGATGACCTCAAGTTCGAAAAACCAGATGATGTCGCGCTCCGCCAGATCTTCGCAGAGCAGCAGCACCTCGTTATCGCCCACCGCAAGATCGAGCGTGATGTCACGGCTGCTTTCGACATTGCGGATAAAGGGTTCGAAACGGACCTGTTCGACGCCGCCCACCCAGATGCGCACGCCGCCGCAGGTGCGCAGCCGGAAATGCGCCTTTCTTGCGGTCTCGCTGCGGAAGGTGCCCTTCAGCCAGCGCTGTACGTGGGTCGGAACATGCCAGAAGCCGGTGAATTCGACGCGGCGGTTGGAGCCTGGCAGGTTGAGGTGTGACACCGGCCACCCGGTATCAGGCGCGATATCGCGGCCGATCATGGTCTCCTGGAAGGCCTTGCGGCAGGGAAGGTCGCCCACATTCACGAAACCATTGATGAAGCGATAGTTCACGCGGTCTTCGGCGGGGGCTGCGATGCCGGGAAACGACGTCTCCACGAGATCGGAGACGATCCAGGCGGTCACCGTCTCGCCGTCCGTGACGGTATATGTCGGCTGCGACGCGTTCGCCGCAAATGCTGCATCCGTCATAATGGATCGCCTCCCGTCGATCTATAATGAAATTATTTTCACAAATCTGCTTTCGCTTTTCTGCGTCGATTTGTGCGATTTCGCCAAAACAAACAGCTTGACGTTTATTCTGTCAAGTCGCAAAACATCATAAATCGAATTAGGCAGAGGAGCTTCCATTCGATTTATGAAAATGTTTTCATTGGGAGGATGAGCATGATGAAATTGTTTTCGGGCGTCAGCGCCCTCGTGATGGCCTCCGTCGCCGGTCTTGCGACTTCCCAGGCCGAGACCCGCACGATTACGTTCCTTTTTACCGATGACGACCAGGGTTACGTGCAGCGCATGTCGGAACTCAGCAAGGAGTTCGAGACGGCCAATCCCGGCGTGAAGATCAATTTCGTATCGTCGGGTTACGACGCGGTTTCCAAGCAGCTGCCGGTGCAGCTGGCGGTGGGTGAGGGGCCCGATATCGCCAAGATCACCGACTGGCAGCTCGCGCCCTATTATCTCGATATGCGGCCTTACATGAAGGATGCGGAAGCCTTCGCAAAACTACACGGTTCCAGCCTCGACCAGCTTCGCCTGCCCAATGTCAACGACCCGAAGTCGATCAATGGCTATATGGCGTCGCAGACGCTGAACCTGCCTTTCGTCAACAAGACGCTGTTCGAGCAGGCCGGCGAACCCTTGCCCGGCCCGACCGCCAAGTTCAGCGAGATCGTGGAAGCGTCCGCCCGCGTCGCCAAGGCGACCGGTGTGCAGATCCCCTTCACCATGGACCGTTCCGGCCACCGCTTTTCCGGCGGCGCCTTCTCTTACGGCTCGACCTATGTGAAGGACGGCAAGTTCAGCTTCCCTGATGATGCGGCGAAAAAATACATTGCCGATCTCTTTTCATGGACGCAGAACGGCAGTTTCCCCAAGGAGATGTGGGGTGCGGCCGGCGGTTCCCAGTACAAGAACATGGGTGACGAGTTCGTCAACGGCAATGTCGTGACCTATCTCGCCGGCAACTGGATGGTCAATCCGTTCCAGAACAAGATCGGCGACGGTTTCGAATGGACCGCGATCAATGCGCCCTGCGGCGATGCCGGCTGCTACGCCATGCCCGGCGGCACCGCAATCGTCGGCTTCAAGCGCACCAAATATCCCGAGGATGTCGCCCATTTCATCGAATTCCTCGGCTCCGAAAAGGTGCAGCGGGAAATTGCCGAGAACTATGTCATCCTGACGGGTGCTGAGATCGTCGATCCGCAATACAAGCTGAAGAGCGAAAACGCCAAGGCGGCGATGAAGGTCTTCCTCGACAACAAGAAGAATGTGCCGCAGGCCGCGCGTGAATTCGAACGCGCCAAGGGCGGCAGCGCCATGTATCAGCAGATCGTGCAGCGTATGAGCCAGCTCATCGTCGGTGAATTGACGCTCGACCAGACCTACAAGGTTCTGGAGGATGACGTCGCCAAGATCAACGAGGCTGTCGCGGTCAAGAAATAACGGCACGGCCATCCGCTTCTGGCGGAATGGAGAAGCCGTCGGACGATATGCCCGGAGTGATACTCCGGGCATATTCCGCCGTTTCCCTGCGGAGGCGCGCATCGTCGCCAGGGAACCGCCGCAAGAAGCCGTTCCCGTCGGCCATCGAAAAACTGAAATATGCTTTGTTTAAACCTGACGATGAGGCGCGCGGAACGTCGCGCCGCCTGTTTTCGTCACGCGTCACTCGCTGAAAATCATAGGATTCGTCATGGCCAGACTGAAGATGTCGTCTTTCTTTTCCGCACGCTCGACCCTGCTCGCCTCGGTCGCCTTGCTGTTTTTTGTTCCCGGCGCGCAGGCTTTCGATGCCGCCGAACCGGTGGGGCGGGGTTTTGCCATCACGGTGCCGGAACCGGCCGCGACATATCCGCTGCCGCTTGCCGACAATTATCGCAACCAGACCGGCAAGAATGAGAAGGGCGAGGACGTCCGCGCCTACGACGACCGGGATAATCCGATCATTGAAATCCTCTCCGGTTTTAATCGCATCTGGACGATTGGCGATGAAAAATGGGCCGATGGCGGCGCCAATGGCGATGGCCCGGCGGATTTCAGCCATGTCAAGATCGTTGATCCCGCTGTCTGGCAGGAAAACATGCGCTACGTCCTGTCCGTGACCGGCGAGAACCGCACGCGCGCCGCCGCTTTCGAAGCCTATATGAACGACCGCCGCTCGCAGGGCTACAGCGTCATCGACGGCCTGGGCCCGCTTGCCGCATGGTATCGCGAAGGGGCGGGTGCGACGACGACGATCAATCACACGCCTGCGGATTTCGATCCGAACGAGGTCATCACCCGCAAGGAGGACGACAAGGGCACCGAGGCGGGTGCGGCGGATAGCGAGCTGAAGGATTTCGTCACTTTCATGAAGGTGATCCGCGGTCCGGAAGGCACGACATCGCCGGCCAAATATTTCTATTCCTCACCGCGTCCCTGGCGCATGAACGCCAAGGGCGAGGTGATCGAGACGGGTAAGGAAACGATCGGCGACCGCTCATTCGAAAACTATGACAGCGATCCCGGTGTCATCGTGCCGGCACTGAAATATGTGCGTGAAACCCGCGGTCGCGGCAAGGATGGCGGTTTCCCGAGCGGGCACACCAATGCCGCCTATCTCGCCGCCATCGCTTATGCCTATGCTGCGCCGGAGCGCTTTTCCGAATTGCTGACGGCGGCCTCCGAACTTGGCGAGAGCCGTATCGTCGCCGGCATGCATTCGCCGCTCGACGTGATCGGCGGGCGCATCACGGCAACCGCTATGGCTGCGGCCATGTTGCAGGATCCGAAAAATGCCGAGGTGAAGAAGGCGGCGCACGAAGCCTTGCAGGCCTATTTCACTAAGCGCCTGCCGCAGGGGCAGTCGCTCGTCGATTTCGCCCATGGCGCAGGGCCGGATGCCGACCGCTTTGCCGATGCTGCCAAGAACGTGGCGGATTATCGCCGGCGCATGACGTTCTCCTTCAGCCGCGACAAAGCCGTGGGCGATGATGCGCCGATGGTGGTGCCGAAGGGCGCGGAAGTGCTGCTGGAGACGCGCCTGCCTTATCTCGATGCCGCAGAACGGCGCGCCGTGCTGTTTTCCACCGGCATCGAGGCCGGTTATCCGCTGCTCGATGACAGCAATGGCTGGGGCCGCATCAATCTGGTGGCCGCCGCCGGTGGCTACGGCGCGTTTGACGGCGATGTCGAGGTGACCATGGACGCCGCCGCCGGCGGGTTCAATGCGGCAGACCGCTGGACGAACGATATTGCCGGGGCAGGGCGTCTCGTCAAATCCGGCAGCGGGGCGCTGACGCTCAGCGGTCATAACAGCTATGGCGGCGGTACCATTTTGAGGGAGGGAACGCTGGTGGCGTCGTCTGCCGATGCGCTTGGAACCGGCGATATGCTGGTCACCGGCGGCGCGCTTTCGCTCAGGGCAGGCAAAGACGTTGTCATCGGCGGTGACTATATGCAGACGGGCGGCACGCTGATGCTTGATGCGGAAAAGGCTCCGTTGCGGATCAGGGGCAATGCGGTGCTTGAGGGCGCAACGCTGAAGCTCGTTTTCGATGGCGCTGCACCGGCCGCCGGAACGCGGCTCGACGTTATCTCCGCCAACGGCCTGACCGGAACCTTTACGTCGATAGATGCGGGCACTGTGAAAGTGCGGCCGGTCTATACGGGTTCGGCATTATCGGTGGTGGTCGAATAGGGCGCGACAGTGCGGGCGCGGTCATGCCGCCGCGCCCGAAAGGGTCTCGTTTCAGGAATTCTGCCGCCGCATCAGCAGGAATATGAAGGGTGCGGCGAGCACGGAAACGATGGCGGCAAGCGCGAAGGAGGCCTGATAGCCGAATTTTTCGGCAATCGCGCCGGCACCCAGGCCGCCCGCCATGCTGACGATGCCGTCCATGCACTGGAAGAGGGTGAAGTCGACCCCGGCCTGCCGTGGGTCTGACCAGCCCATGAAACAGGCGTAGAGCGCTACAAAGCCGATGGACATGATGCCCGAGGAGCTTGCTACCGCAACCGCCATGACCACCCATTGCGAAACGTCGCGATGGACGCTGAAATAGGCGAAGACGCAGAGCAGCGCCGTCTGTACGAAGATGGCGACGAGCAGAACCCGCGATGCGCCGTAAAGCCTGACCAGCGTGCCGCCGAGCAGCGCACCGGCGAAACCGATAATCATGCTGCCGACACCATTCAATGCGCCGATGGTGGCTAGATCAAAGCCATAATCGACCAGAAACGGGCCGAGCATAGCGAGCCCCCATTTCTGTGCGGCGACATAAACGGCCGCGACCAGAAGGCCGGTGCGCACCTCGCGCCGCTTCAGCGCGTTTCTGATGGAGGGCAGGTGATCCCGCGTCTGCACCACCGTTTTTGCCGCCGGGCCGAACAGGAAGGGCAGGGCAAGCAGGATGACCAGTCCGGCCATCACAAGCGTGGCGCTCGTCCAGCCGGACCGCTCCACCAGCACCAGAAAAAGGCCCGCGCCGATGGCCGAACCGAGATAGGAGCCGCCCACCTGTGCGGCATTGCCCCAGCCGTGATGTTCGGCCGCCAGTGTTTCGACCGCATAACCATCGCAGGCTATATCGACCGTCGCGGTCACCAGCGCGATCACCGACAGGATGACGATTGCGACGGAGACCGGCGAAGGGCCGGTGAAGGCGAGGGTGGCGAGGCCGCAGGCGCAGGCGGCGATGCCCGCGCCGACGATTATCCGCGAACGGTTCCTGCCGACCGGCGGCAGGCGGTAACGCTCCACATGCGGCGACCAGAGGAATTTCAGCGCCCAGGGCAGAACGACGAGATAAAGCAGGCCGATCTGGTCCAGCGGCAGGCCAGCGGTTCTGAGCACTGCGGGCAGACCGAGAAAGGTCAGCCCGCCAATGACGCTCTGGCCGACATAAAGCCCGCCGACCGCCACGAAGACGGCGGCGGGTGACGGTCTTGCTGCGAGGGGGTTCTGCTGCAGCATCAGAAACGATACCGGATGCTGCCGACGATCTTGCGACCCTCGTCGTAATAGCAGAAGCCCGTGGTGCAGACCTGCTTGACCTCGTTGAGGAGGTTGGTGGCGTTGACCTGCAGCTTCACACCTTCCAGCGAGGGCAGGGCCTTGCCGAGATCGTATCGCAGCGAGGCATCGACGAAGGTGCGGGATTCATTGTCGAGAATGGGCGTGTGCTGGTTGTCGCCGAAGCTCGATCCCACGTAACGCAGGCCCGCGCCGATGCCGAGGCCTTCCAGCGCGCCGCCCTGGAATTCATAATCGGCCCAGAGCGAGAAGGTGTGGTAGGGCGAGGAATTGAGCTGCCTGCCAACTGTTTCCGACGTCAGCTTGGTGATTTCGACGTCGTTATAGGAGTAGGAGCCGATAAGGCTCCAGCCATTGTCGAGCGAGGCGGTCGCTTCCAGTTCCACCCCGCGCGAGCGCAGGTCGAGCTGCCGCAGCAGGTTGATGCCGGACGAGGTTTCGTAGACCGTGGCATTGTCCTGATCGAGATTGAAGAAGGCGGCGCTCAGCAAAGCGTTATATTGCGGCAGGGCATATTTGACGCCGAGTTCATATTGCTTGCCGACCGTCGGCTGCGCCTGGCCGGTGACCGTTCCCGTGGTGATGATGACGCCCGGATTGGCGACGAAGGAGGTGCCGTAGCTGACGTAGGGCATCACGCCGCTGTCGAAGACATAACCGAGGCTGGCGCGGCCCGTCGTTTTCGTTTCATCGCCATCATAGGTGGGAGCCGCTGCCGCACCCGCGGTCTGGGACTGATATTCTGTATCCAGCCAGTCGTGGCGGATGCCGGCCGTCAGGCGCCAGCGATCGATTTCAACCTGATCCTGCGCATAGATGCCGAGGGTGTTCATCCTCTGCTTCAGTATCAGCGACACATCAGGCACATAGGTGAAGGTGTCGGTGAAGGGGCTGGCGCCGTTGCCCTGTTTCGATGTGTAGGACATGTGGCTGAAGTCGATACCCGTCAGCAGCGTATGTTTCGCCGGGCCGGTGTCGAATTCGGTCTTCAGGTAATTATCGGCGGAAACGCCTTCATTATCCTCGATGGTGATGCCGGGATAATTGGCGAAGACCCATTGCTGGTCGGCCGAAAGGGCGGAGTAACGCGCCTTGCTGTAGAAGGTGACATTGTCGTTGATTTCGTGCTCGAACTCATAGCCAACACGCCATTGTTTCTGCTCGAAGTCATTAAAACGGGAATCGCCGCCATAAACCGGCGTCGCGCCGGTTGATTTGCCGTCGCTGCCGTAGTTGTTGATGTAACCCCAGGTGCCGCCGGTGGTGCTGTCCATATATTCGCCGAGCAGTGTCAGCTTGGTGCCGGCATCCGGCTGGAAGGTGAAGGCCGGCGCGATGAACAGCCGGTCGTCCTTGATGGCGCTGATTTCGTTGCGTCCGTCGCGGGCCACGCCGGTCAGGCGGTAAAGCATGGTCTTTTCGTCATCGACAGCGCCGGAAAGATCGAAAGCGCCCTGCACGCGGCCGTAGGAGCCATATTGCAGCTCCACCTCCCGCAATGTCTCCTCCGTCGGGCGCTTCGAGATGATATCGACAATGCCGCCGGAGCTGCTTGCGCCATAGATGGAGGCGGCCGGGCCGCGCAGGATGGAAACGGCTTCCACGCCATAGGGCTCAAGCCGGGCGCTGCCGTTCTGACTGCTGACCTGCCGCAGGCCGTCGCGGAAAATGCCTGTGGTGCTGAGATCGGTGCCGCGCACCTTGAAGGCGTCGAAGCGCGGCTCCGCGCCATATTGGCCGATGCGCGCGCCGGGCGTGTAGTTCAGCGCTTCGGAGAGGTTCTGCGGCTTCAGATCATCGAGCTGCTTGCGGCTGACGGTGGTGATCGACTGCGCGGTTTCGGCAACAGGCGTATCGGTCTTGGTGGCGGTGCGGCCGGATTTGCCGACATAGCCATTGCTCTCGATGATGCCCCTGGCGCCTTCAAGGCCGGTGCCCTGCACGGTGATTGGCGCAAGCAGGGTGCTGCCGGCGGCGGCAGAACCGCCGCCTTCACCGGTCTGGCCGGCGGGATCGAAAATGCGAACCGTATTGCCGCCGGCCAGCGCATAGTTCAGCCCCGATCCGGAGAGAAGCCCGCTGACGGCCGCCGATACGTTGAGCGTGCCCTTGACGCCCGCCGTGCTGCGGCCTCTGGTGATCGCGGAGGGGTAGACCATGCGCAGATTGGCCTGGCGGCCAAAGCTGAGGATGGCGTTTTCCAGCGGCCCTGCGGGAATGGAGACGGTGACGGTCGCGGATGCGCCGCTTGCGGCCGGCGGTGTCTGCGCGCTGGCGGTCGTGGCGCCCGGACCTGCCGCGACGATACCGCCTATGATCGCCGTCGTCGTCAGCCAGAACCAGCCACGCGCCTGCTTGCCCAAATTCATGTCATTCCCTCTCACTCGTGATCATGCCGCCCGCTGAAACGGGTCCTGATTGCCTAGAGTGAAAAGGCGGGCCGCCTCCTGACGTCGGAGCCGCAAAAAAGTTATTTTTATCTGGAGCGCACGAAAACCAGCATTCCGGAAAGCCGTGATACCGAAACGGGAAGGCTTTCTTCGAGAATGATGAGCGCCTGATCCGTATCCTTCAGGTCGAAAATGCCGGAAACGCGCTGTTTCGCCGCCGCCTCATCGAGAATGACGATACGACCCCGGCGATATTGCGAGAGAATATCGAGAACCTCACGCAATGGCTGGCCGGAAAAGACGAGCTTGCCCTCTCGCCATGCCATGCTGTTGGCAACATCCTTGCGGGCGCGCACCAGCCTGCCGTCGCCACCAAGGGTCACGGCCTCTCCGGGCGTGAGCACGGCGACCTCGGCCCCTGTCGTCACCTCCACCCGGCCTTCCTCCACCTGCACCTCCTGCGGCAGTGCGCCATTGCCGGTACGGACCGAATAATGCGTGCCGAGCGCTTTTGCCGTCAGCGCTCCATCCTCCACGATGAAGGGGCGCTCCGGATTTTTCGCGACATCAAAATAGGCCTCGCCGCGAAGAAGGGTAATGCGCCGTTCCTTTTGCGAATAATGGACGGCAATTGCCGTGTCGGTATTCAGGCTGATACGGCTCCCGTCTTCCAGCGCCAGCACGCGCGTTTCGCCGATGCCGGTGTAATAATCCGCCTGCCAGCGGTCCTTTAATCCGCTTTTTTCCGCAAACAGCGCCGCAAGCCCGATGAGGCAGAGACCGGCCAGGCCCGCAAGCATCGCCCGGCGGGCCCCTCGGCGTTTTTGCCGCTCGGCCGGCGCAAGATCGATCTCGGCGAGTTCTCCCCAGAGGCTTTGCATTTCCTCATAGGCGGCAGCATGGGCGGCATCGGCCCGCAGCCAGACATGAAACGCCGCGCGCTCCGCTTCCGTCGCATCTTTTGATTGCATGCGCGCCACCCACAGCGCGGCCTCCTCGGCCAGACCGTCATCGGTCAAGCCGTCATCCTTCAGACCGTCCGGGCGCTCATTCATGTCCTGATCTGCCGTTTGTTGCGTGCTGATGTGTATTCCTTTTCCCTTATAGAGTGAAAAAGGATGCGAACACCTGATGCAGGTTTACATTTTTATTTGCACGCGGACCTGACGGCAGTGCAGCAGCGCCTTGATAATGTGTTTTTCCACCATGTTGCGGGAAATGCCGAGCCGGGTGGCGATCTCGCCATTGGAATGGCCATGCAGGCGGCTGAGCACGAAGACCTGCTGGCAGCGTCTCGGCAGGGCCTCGATGGCCCGTGCCATCAAAATCAGGTGCTGCCGTCCGGCGACGATCCGTTCCTGCCCCGGCTCTTCGCAGGCAACGGCAAAACCCGCTTCGTAAGGGGCGAATAACGGCCGCTCGCGCGACTGGCGAATGGCCGTCAGGCGGGCGACGGACCGGGCGATCTGGAAGAGATAGGCCTGCGGATTGTCGATCAGCGTGGCATGCGAGACTTCCAGCGCCCGCAGCAGGGTTTCCTGCATGGCATCGGCGGCATCTTCCCGGTTCTGCAGTCGCCGGCGGAAGAACCGCATCAGGCGGCTTTCCTCCTCGGCATCGAGAACCTGTAACAGGGCTTTGCTCATCAATCGACCCGGTGACGTATTGGCTTGTCGCATGATGCGGCTGCGAATATACGCGCCGCCTCATATCGCAAGAAACATGATTATTATGATCATGTTTACTGCCATCGGGCCTTTGCTGCCAGCCCGTAAAAACCCGGGGGCCAAATTTGCCTCACGTTTCCGTGATGATTGTTGCGGGATTACATCAGGCCGCTTGGGCCAGCCTACAGGAAATAGCGGACTCTGAGCGGCAGCAGCGCAGCGCCGATTGCAGAGGGATCGCCGACCGTTTCGCTAAGAACCAGTTTGGCCTCCTTCGGGCCGACGCCGTAACGGTGTTCGCGCTCCGAGGGCATGTGCGTGCGTTCGATCATCATCTGGCCCAGCGCGTGCGGCAATTGCCCGCCGAAGACGATGGCTTGCGGATCAAGAACCGAGATCAGGCTCGCCACCAGACGGTCCACCTGCGGCATGGTTTCGGTCAGCCATTCCTCGACGCCCGGCCATGCGGGGTCGAACTGCTGGTAAAGCGCCTCGATCGAATGGATGTCGACGCCGTTTTTCTGCAGGGTGGTGATCAGATATTGCAGGGCGGGACGTTTGGGCGCTTCGTCCGGGCTGTATATGCCGCTGAATTCGCCGGCATTGCCGTGAAAGCCGTGAAAAGGCTGGCCGCCAAGGATCAGTCCACCACCGAAACCGTAATTGAAGGACAGATAGGCGAAGGTCTGGCACCAGGAGCCGACGCCGCGCAGGCTTTCGCCGATCGCGCCAGTGGTGGCGTTGTTTTCCAGCCAGACCGGCAGGCGGAACCGTTTCTCAAGGATCGGCTTCAGGTCCATCAGCGACCAGTCGCGCAGAGGTTCCGGCGCATTAAAGGCGCGGTCTTCCGACACGAAGAAGCCGGACATAGAAAAACCGAGGCCAAGCAGACGCTTGCGCGGGATGCCGCGTTCCGCCAGCAACCGCTCCAGGGCCAGCGACAAGGCGGCGAGCGTCTCCTCCCGGTCCTCCGGAAGCATGTCAAGTTTTTCCTCGACAATCACGTCGCAGCGAAAATCGGCGATGCAGATCACCACGGAGTCGGTGTTGATGGAAATGCCAAGCGAATAGGCCGCCTCCGGCACCAGCTCGATTGTCGGGCTCGGCTGGCCGCGCGTGCCCTTGAGCGGCGCGCCGGTTTGCAGAATCCCGCGCTCCTGCAGACCTTCGATCAACCGGTGCACGGATTGCTGCGTGAGGTTGGTGTGGCCGGTGATCGATGCACGGGCAATGGGGCCGTGGCGACGGACGATATCGAGAATAAGACGCTCATTCTCGCTGGCAAGCGGCTGGCGGTCGAAGCTCTGGTGCGGCGTCTGATCTGTTGTCATGGCCTTGGATAACGGCTGTGCGGGGCGGCGGCAACACGGGGCTTTGGTACACGGGGACATTATTCCCAGCCCTTGTCATAAATAATACGCTTTATGTGTATTAATTGAAGGCGACAAAATCAGCCGACCATGAAACCTGAAAGTCGACCCATGCACCGAACCCTCGCTACCTCCCGAAATACCTCCAATCCCTGCAATGTGCTTGCACTCTGCTCGCGCGACAATCCGGCCATCCTGACCATCGCCCACCGTGGTTTCTGGACTGCTACGGCAGAAAACTCACTTGCCTCCGTCCGGGCCGCGGTTGCGGCGAGTGTCGAGATGATCGAGATCGACACGCAGGTGACGGCCGATGGCAGGCTGGTCGTCATTCATGATGAAACGCTCGACCGCACCACGACGGGCAAGGGGACCGTGAGCGCGCTGCCTTTCGAGGTGGTTCGCGCAGCAAGGCTGAAGGCCGGCGCGGGTGGCGATGCGGCTGACGTGACCTATGAATGTGTGCCGACACTGGAAGAACTGCTGGAAGAGGCACGGGGCAAGATCACCGTCAATATCGACATCAAATTCACCCGCGATCTGCCGCAAGTCATGGAAACCGTGCTGCGGCTCGGTGTTGAAGACCAGGTGCTGGTGAAGACCGATATCGATCCTGAGGCCAGCCGTTTCGAGGTGCTCGATACGGACTGGTTCGGCAAGATCCCGCATATGCCGATGTTTCCGGTGAGAAAGGGCAGGTTTGCCGAGGATCTGCGCCGCATCGAGGCATTGAAGGCGCCGATGATCGAGGTGAAATTCACCGATATTGCCGATCTGGCCGAAGGCCGTGCCGAGATGGAGCGTCAGAATATCCGGTTGTGGATCAACACGCTGGATGTCGCCCATTGCCTCGATTTCAACGATACGCGGGCGCTCAAAGAACCGGAGGCGGTGTGGGGCGCACTCGCCGAGGCCGGCGTCGGTGCGATCCAGACGGATGAGGTCGAAGCTTTCGCCAGCTGGCTGAAGATGGATGCCGGCAAGCATGGGCACGATGAACGAGCGCCTTGAAGGCGCCGTCGCTACCGTCGAACAAGCGACGAAGCACGTCCTTCGCTTGTTCGACGCTATCGCCACACGGTGAAGTCGCTATCGGACGTCACCCCGCCTGAGCCAGCGCAATTGCGTCAGGGCCAGCGGGAAAACGGAGCTGGCCGGACACATCATGAACGGCGCTCCAGATCGCTTCGGCGACGTCCTGTTCGCTGGTCGTCATGGCCGGTTTGGCGAAGCCTTCGAGAATTGGGCCTGCGAAGTCCATGTAATCGTCCGGCAGCAGCTCTTCCAGCGGAAGGATGGCATTTGTCGTGAAACGGGTGGTTGGTGCATAGCCCGGTTCCACCAGCTTCACCCGGATGTTGAAATGACCGAGCTCATGGGCAAGCGAACCGGAGAAACCTTCGATTGCCTGCTTGCTGGCGGTGTAGGCGGCGGCGAGCGGAAAGGACGCGAGCGTGGCGCTGGATGTGACGTTGATGATCGCGCCGGACCGGCGCTTTCGCATCTGGGGAATGATCGCCTGCGTCATTGCCATCACACCAAAGCTGTTGGTGTCGAAGATCGTGCGGATTGCCGACATTGGCGTTGCTTCGAAAGCGCCGACCATGCCGATGCCGGCATTGTTCACCAGCACATCGACCGGACCTGCCGCATCGATCAGGGCCGCGATGCTTTGCCCGTCCGTCACATCCAGCGGCAGGACGCGCAACCGGTCATTATTGCCGCCGAAGCGATCGGGATCCGGACGCCGCATGGTCGCAACGACATTCCAGCCACGCGAGAGGAAAAATTCGGCGGTCGCCTTGCCATAGCCGGATGAGGTGCCGGTGATGAGGATCGTCTTGGTCATCATAAGTCTCCATTATTCGATATGACCTGACATAGACGATGTGTTCTGGATGATGTATGCTCTGGACACCGTAATTCATTATTGATCGTCCAGACAGTGGATCCTCTTAGCGATATCATCGATCTCTTACGGCCCAGCGCCGCCGTTTCAAAGCCAATCTCCGGCCGGGGCCGTTGGGGTGTGCGTTATCACGCCTATGGCGCGCCGGGTTTTGCCGTCGTTCTTGCCGGTGCGGCATGGGTCATGATCGATGGCCGGGAGCCCCTGCGGTTGACGAAGGGTGATTTCCTGCTTTTACCCTCCACGCCCGCCTTCTCGCTTTGCAGCGATCCCGACGTCGACTCTATTCCGGTCGAGCCGCAGGGCCGGGCGGTGCGGCATGGTGAACAGGAAGGGGAGCCTGATTTTGTCGCGCTAGGCGGAAGCTTCATGTTCGAGCGGGTCAATGCGGCGCTTCTGCTGTCGCTGATGCCCGACCTGATCCATGTACCGGCGGGCGAGGGCGGAGCATCCCGGCTGGCGCGCCTGATCGAGTTGCTGTCGGAAGAATGCGTGCGCGAGGATGCGGGCAAAGAGCTGATCATCCGGCGCATGCTGGAGGTTCTGCTGGTTGAAGTGCTGCGTCGGCCGAACGCGGGCAGCGAGGCAATTCCGGCGGGGCTGGTGAAGGGGATGCGTTTGCCCGGGCTTGCCCGCGCATTGTCCGCCATGCACGCCAATATCCGTGCGAACTGGACCGTGGCCGAACTGGCCGGGATCGCCGGCATGTCGCGCTCGGCTTTCGCAGCGCGTTTTAATGAAATGCTCGGCTGCGCGCCGATCGAATATCTGGCCCGCTGGCGGATGGCGCTTGCCAGAGACGCGCTGATGCGCGGGGTAAAGTCCCTCGATCATATCGCGGAGGAGATCGGTTATGAATCCGCCAGCGCATTCAGCACCGCTTTCCGCAAAAGAAACGGTGTCGCTCCTGGCATCTTTGCCCGCGCAAATGGCGACAGACGCCGACAGCAGGCAATTTTTCTCTAGCAGTTGCCGGTCATGGCGATAAGGGTCGTCCCGGTTTATCGCGAGGGAGGGGCGGAATAGGCGCGTTCGCTCCACAGCAGGGCTTTGCTCAGCGGATTTTTGACGGCTTCGATGATGCCGCCCAGGAACAGGATGTGGTCTGCGGCATCGATGGAACCGACAAGTTCGCAATCCATGGATAACAGCGCATCGGCAAGCCTCGGGTTTCCTGAAGGCCAGATATCCCAGCAGCCGATGGAAAACCGGTCCCGCAGGTTGCCTTTTCCCGCAAACACGTCGGCAACTTCTTCCTGCCCTCTGGCAAGCGCCGAAACAGAGAAGCGCCTGCTTGCGGCGATGAGATCTACCATGCGGCTGCTGGCGTCGATGGAGATCATCAGAAGCGGCGGCTCAGCGCTGAGCGGCATGAAGGAGGTGATTGTTCGCCCGACCTGCTCTCCGGCGTGGGCGGCCGTGGCCACAGCCACGGTGAAGGCAAGGCCGGCCATGGAATCCTTGAATTCACGCGGGGAGATCATCGCAGACGCGCAGGCTTTCAGTGGAATATGCGCGTGATTGACGACGCCGCCGGCGATCAGCCTGAAATTATGAGACATGACGTGCCGGGCTACCCGCCCGCTCCCGGATTTTCTGAAAAAATTGATAGTTTTGCTGCAGCACCATTCATGATGTCGGCATTGTCAGGCGGGGACCTTTTCTCGTACACGCGCGGCCAGATGCCGGAATAGTGGCGATTGAGGTCGAGCCAGACATGCAGTCCCGCTTCGGTATCCGGCCGGATCGCCGCGGCGGGACATTCCCCCTCGCAGATACCGCAGTCGATGCACTGATCGGGATGAATGACGAGCATGTTCTCGCCTTCGTAGAAACACTCGACCGGACAGACTTCCACGCAGTCCATGTATTTGCAGGCGATGCAGTTTTCGGTGACGACGTAGGACATGGGGACGCTCGAATGGAGTTGCAGCCGGACGGCGGCTGTCCGGCTGCGCCTGATCCGACCGGCCGCCCAGGGCAGCGGGACCAGCCGGATCTGTGGGGCTCAAATCAGAGGCGCGTGGCGACCGCCTGCCAGTTCACCAGTTTGTCGAGGAAGTTTTCGAGGTATGCGGGGCGCTTGTTGCGGAAATCGATATAATAGCTGTGTTCCCAGACATCGCAGCCTAGCAGCGCCTTCTGCCCGAAGCACAGCGGGTTGACCCCGTTTTCGGTGCGGGTGATTTTCAGCGAGCCGTCGGTATCCACCACCAGCCACGCCCAACCTGAACCGAACTGGGAAGCGCCGGAGAGGGCAAAATTTTGCTTGAACAGCGCAACCGAGCCGAAGGACTGTGTCAACGCGTCTTCCAGCACCTTCGGTATCGCGTGGTTTTCCGGCCCCATGATTTCCCAGAAGAGATTGTGGTTCCAGTGCTGGGAAGCATTGTTGAAGATGCCGGATTGTGCCACCACACCCTTCTCATAGGTGCCCCGGATGATCTCTTCGAGGCTCCTGTTTTCCCATTCTGTACCGGTAATCGCCTTGTTGAGATTATCCACATAGGCCTTGTGGTGAAGATCATGATGGAACTTCAGCGTCTCCTCGGACATGCCCGCGGGGGCGAGCGCATCATGGGAATAGGGGAGGTCGGGAAGCTGGAAAGCCATGGGGTGTTCCTTTGTCACTGTTTGCTCAAGGGCACGAAAAAAGCCTTGCGAAAACAAGGTGACAATATGTCTAGAACTTCAACCATGGTTGAGGTCAAGCGGTTTTTTGCGCCGTCAAGAAACGCGCGCTGTCGGGCAGGTTTCGTCATTCCAGCCCGCGGGCGGCGGCTTTGGTTTGCCTTGGGTCTCGCGCTCTAGAACTTCTTGCTGACGCCAAGTTTCGCGCCGGCCGATGTTTCCCCATCACCCTCGAAGTTGAGAAGCAGTGCTGCATCAACCGACCAGTTTTCCACCGTCTCCATGGAAACGCCGGTTGTGATGGAGCCAAACGCGCCGGTTCCGTCGAGACCTGAAACACCGACCGTACCGCCGAATTTCGGCGTGACGATCGAGCCGTTCTCAAGCGCCACCTGACGGGCGACCTCCGCGCCGAGGCTGACGCGCAGCTGTTCTTCCCGGAAACCCTCGAGATCTATCCTGTCGCCGGCGCCATTCGCCACGGCGTAATCGTCAACGGTCTCGGAAAAATAGACACCGCGTAGCTTTGGCGTGAAGGTCGTGACGTCATCGATATCCCAGCGTCCGGAAATCGATGTGTCGAACAGCCAGCGTGTGGTGTCGAAAGAGCCGTCCCAGAAGGGCGTATCAATGTCATTCGCGGAGCCACCGTAGAGAAGGCTGCTGTTCCAGAAGATTCCCTTTGCGATTTCCAGTGACGCATTGGGTCCGACGAGCCATCCGTTACCGGTCAGTTCGTTTTCGCCATCGGTGGGGTCGGTCATCCGGTCGAAATGGAAGGAGAAACCAAGCAGGGCTTTGTTGGAAATCAGGTAGTCCGCGCCGGCCGAAATCTTGGCGAAACTGCCCCACTTGCTGCCGGATTCCTCGCGATTGTGGACGAGGAACGTACCGTCGAGCCAGATATTGAATTCCGGCAGTTCGCTCTCCGTCACGCCGTCGGCCTTGTTGCGCGCAGCTTCGATCTGGGCCAGGCTGGTCGAGAAACCAAACACCATTCCGTCACCGGACGGTGCCGCACTGGTGGTCACGGCCTCCGTTGCATTGGCCATCTGCCGGCGCTCCAGAAGGCCAGGTATCTTGACGGTTGAGGCGATGAGGTTCTGTCTCGTGCTGACGAAACCATGCACCAGGTCGTTGATCTCATTTGCCACCTGAGCGGCGTCATAACCCAGCTTGTAGGTGATGGTGCCTTGATTGGATGAACCAAGGGCACTGGTGAGGCGAAAACCAACCCGTGCCTGACCGGAAAACGCAGGGTTTGGAATGAATTTCAGATAAAAGCCGGTTGCCTGCGGGCCGTGTGCCTGTGCGAACTCGCCATTGACGATGCTTGCCCTGCCCGCATTGGGCGGACTTACGAAGGTCAGGTCCGCTGCGGTAAACGGGCCGCCGGTTGCGCCTGCGGCAAGATTGACATTGGGCGGCGCCGCGCCGGGGGCGACGGAAATTTCCCTGTCTGTCACATTCACCTCGCGCGGGGTAACCTTCAGCGTATAGGCGGCTGAGAGGGCGTCGCCGCGGGCGTCGCGAACCTGGACCGTAAAGCTGTAATCGCCTTCAGTCTCGGTTTCGAGCGGTCCTGTCAGTTCGCCGGTCGAGAGGTTCAGCACCAGGCCGCGCGGCAATGTTCCGCCCGCAAGACTGTAGATCAGCGGCGCGGTGCCGCCGGAGGCCGTAATCGCCTGGCTGTAGGCTTCGCCAGCCATTGCGTCTTTGAGCGCGCCGCCGGCGGGCGACAGGGAAAGCGCGCCCGGCGGCGGTGTTACCGTAATCGTAATCGTTGCAGTGGAACTGCCGGCAGAGTTGCTCGCCGTATAGGTGATGCTGTCGGGACCGGAATAGCCGCCGGCAGGGCTGTAGGTCAGCGCGACGCCGGTGACCGTTGCCGTCCCGTGCGACGGACCTGCAACAACGATGATCGTATCAGCCTGACCACCGGACAGGTTCAGCGGGACAGGATTGCCGCTGCTGTCGGCTGCCACGGTCACTGCGCCGTCGGTTGCGATCGGCGTAATGTTTATCGGGCCGTAGGTGACGCTATTGTCCGAACTTGTGGACGCCTCGTTCCCAAGTCCCGCCGGTGTCGTCACGCTCCCCGCCGGGATCGTTGCCGTGACGGTTCCCGCCCCGCTCATGCCAGAGACCGCAATGCTGTAACTGGGGCCGGATCCCGTTATCGCCACGCTGGTGGCGCCGGCGGTGCCGGAAAGCTGAACGTCTGCAGAAGAAAAGCCCACAATGGGTTTGTCAAAAATGACGTCGAACATGATTGGAGAACGGGACGTCGGGTCAGCCTGGCTTGCAGTCTGGTTGATCGTGACGGTCGGTTTCGTCTCCACCGTGTGGTTGGAGCCGGAGCCGGTTCCCGTGCTGCAACCGCTGCCGCCCGAATAGGATGCGCTTATCGGATAGGTGCCGGATGCGAGGCTGGAGGTGCGAAACGTTGCTGAAGACGCCGCACTGACCGGGGCTGTGGGTAACAGGCCGAAACTTTCCGATTGCGACCCGATCGAAATGGTGACACTTCCTGGAGGCGATTGGCCGGCGTTACAGCCCATTGAGGAAACCGTAGCAGTGACGGCTACTTCCTCTCCGGGCTGGGAAGGGTTTGGTGACGATGTCACCGAAATGATAACAGGTCCCCCTGCGGCAGCACGGACCACCACCGTGTTGCTTGTCATGGTCACGCTGCCATTGCCGCCAATTCGTGTACCGGTGAAAGTCGCAAAATCAGAGAATTGCCCCGACATAACATCGAGGGAATCCACAGAGTAGGTTGCGGTGCATGTCAACTTGTTCGGGTACTCGAGACCACCGCCAAGGCTCGGACAGGACACACTTGCACCCTTGATCGAGGTTGAGGTGGGATTGATGCCCGTAATAGTGTAAGAACCGGGGTCGATAACGTAATCAAAACGGATCACGTCCCCTTCGGCATTAAATGTCGCTGGCGAGGCCGAAACCGATACAGACTGGGCCAGGCTTGCTGTTACCGAAAGGGTGACGAGCGCCAGAGAGAGCGACGCCGTCTTCAGGATCGCGTGAAAACTCGACGCCGCACCATGGGCAACATCATTCCACCAACTACGCCCGCTGCCCATATGCCCCCCAGCATTAGAACGTTCGAATATGCAGGCATTGTGCTAAGGATGATTGGAAGTGAGAGTCAACCTGTGCGTGAATAAATCGCAGGTGATTTTTGATATTTACGGATAGCGTGTCGTTTTTGCGCCATCTGAAAGCGAGAAAGTCAGTGAACTCTGGGCAAGATGGTTTTGCTTTGCTTCTGGTGGTTTGAGCTGAAACGATGACGACTATCGCGTTCGTTCTCACATGGCGGGAGGAGCTCATGGCCAGAGCCGTTGGAATTGGTGGCGTATTCTTCAGAGCAGCAGATGCTGCCGGTCTGGCCGAGTGGTATGAAAAACATCTCGGCATCGACGATCTACATAAATCCGTGTGGCATCAGGAGGCTGGGGTGACGATTTTTGGGCCTTTCGCCAGAAATAGTGAATATTTCGGTCGTGCTGAACAGCAATGGATGATCAATTTCCGGGTGGATGATCTCGATGCTCTTATCGCGAAGCTCACGGCAGATGGCGTCGAGGTTGAAACACGCGCCGAATGGGATTCGGAGGTGGGACGCTTCGCAAGGATACATGATCCGGAAGGTAATCCGGTGGAATTGTGGGAGCCCGCTCGGAGCTGACGATATTTGTGCCCCGCACGGATCTAACTGGAAGGTGAGTGCTTTCCCTCGCGCCAGGGTTGACGCCGGATCGATGGCCGCGCTGTTTCGATATGGGCTTCCGAGGAGGGCGGTCGCTCAGATTGGGATAAACACAATTCTGAGCGGCAGATTCTGATCTCTGTCCGGCGCGTCATGCCTTCTCAATCAATTGCTCATATGCCTTGCTGCACGATCGGCGCCCTCAAAGCCCAAGAAACTTGAAAGGTTCGGTGTCCTTCAGGCTCTCATTCGCCATACCCGAATAGATATGGATCTGATTGGGGCCGAGATCGAGTTTCTTGACTGCGCCGGTTTCTTTCGAGAGATCGAGTTTCGTCATGTCGATCCAGAAGATATTAGGCGTCAGCGCCGATTCGAAGAAATAGAGTTTGCGTTTGTGATCTATCACCGTGCGCCAGCGGGTGGAGGAAATATTCGGCTGGTCCGGCGTGGTGATGCCGTAGGGAACGGAGACGTTGCGGATGACGCTGAAGACGCTCGCGATGGCTTCGACAGGGTTCTCGCTCTTGGGAATGGCATTGGCGTAGAAAGAGGCGCGGGCAAACCGGTCCGATGCGCGGTTGGTGCCCGGCAGCATGACAGTACCGCCGATCTGCTTCCAATATTCGTTGAGCGCCAGCTGGTGGTCGAAGGTCGGCGAATTGGTCATCACCTGATACTGACGGCCGTGATGGATGACCTGCTTGCCATCGATGTATTCAACGATTGCGCTGTCGCCGCTCGCATCCGAAAGGGAAAGGTGCAAGGTCGCCAGGCGTTCTTCGCCCGGCACATTGTCGGTCACGATGGTGAAGGGGTTCTTCTCGAGTGCGCTGACCGCCTCTTCGACGGTCGCGAAATTATCGAGCACATATTGCGCCCAGGCGGCGATGGACAGGCCCGGAGTTTTTCCGTCATAGGCGGGGTAACTCGACTCGACAAGCCAGAGGACGTTTGCAGCAAGTCCGGCTTCATTCATGCCGTCTGTCGTGGAAATATCATAGCCCGACGCGATGACGCTGCCATATTTCGAGGTCCATTTGACCGAATTCGGGCCGGCCTCGCCGGAGCGCTCCATGCCGCGGGGGAAGACCCAGATATTGGTTCCCACATCCGTTTTCCAATCCATCGACCGGGCCGTCATCACTTGATCATTTTCGCCGAGATAAACGAATCGCGTACAGGCTTCGGCAACCGATGTGGTCAGTGTCGCGACAGACAATATTGCGGCAGTGCAGGCGGAAAAAATCGGCAAGGTCTTCAGGCGCATGGAAAAGCCTCCGGTGCTCGCGGCGCACGATACAGCGTATGATAGAAAATCGGACTTGTTGGCGAGAGTCAAATAGGCTTAGCTACGGGCGTTAGTTGGGGGAAGGAATTGCTAAAATTATCAGTTTTTGCGGCCGTTATGGCTTTTTCTGCAACCTCAGCCGCAGCTGCAGACGACGTTGTGGCCGCGCCTGCGAAGGGTGATGGCGGCACCGATTGGGCGTTTCAGGCCACGGGTTATCTCTGGGCGACTGGTTTGAATGGCAACGTATCGCCGTTCCGGCGTGCACCGACGCTCCATGTGGAAAAATCCTTTTCAGATGTCGTGGATGATCTCAATTTCGGTGGGTTCCTCAACATCTGGGGGCGTTATGACCGTTTCGTCCTTTCCGGCGATTTGATGTACGTCGATACCACCGACAGCAAGGCGGCCGGTCCGTTGCCGGCGCTGCAAATTCCGGGTTTACCAACCTTGCCGGCCGGTGCCGCCATCGATGCAAATGTGGACACACAGGAATTCATGGCGACCCTTCAGGCGGGTTACCGAGTCATCGATGCTGACGGATTCTCCCTCGACGCGCTTGCCGGCGCGCGCTTCTGGCACATTTCCAATGACGTTGCGGTCACCGCCAGCCATCCCTTGATCGGCAGCGCTTCCGCCAGCCATAGGGAGAGTTTCGGATGGGTGGATCCGGTCATCGGCGTGCGGGCCTTTTTCAGCCTGACGGACAAGCTGTCCGTTCAGGGACAGGTGGATATCGGTGGTTTTGGAGCGGGATCAGATCTTACCTGGTCAGCGCTCGCAACGGTCAACTACATCTTTACCGACACATTGTCGGGCTCGGCGGGCTTCAAGGTGCTCGATGTGGATTACTCACACGATGGTTATGTTTTTGATTCCCGGCTGAGTGGACCGGTTGTCGGGTTGACCTACCGGTTCTAGTCGTTGACATCACGTTGTCTCGCCACCTTTCATATCCCATCTGAGAAACAATTTTAGTTTCCCCTTAACTTTGGTTTTCATGTGGTCTTGCGGACAAACGCGTGTTGCAATAACTTCTAGTTGTTGCTTGACTCGAGAAACCGCAGGGCTGGAAATTGGTTGGATCGCGCTTAAAATTCACGGATGAAAAATAATATCCATGCCATGGTGTTGGTAGGATTGATTATTATGCGAATTTTTAATGTGTGCGGTTCTTTGAGCAGATGACTAGAGGCTATCGTCTCGTAAAGAAAGTTACTACTTTAACGCTTCTTGGGTCAGATGAACTGATCTATGCACCCGGTAGGGGATCGACAGCAAGGACAGCTGCAGAGTGAAGCATGGGCGGCATTGCCGCGACAAACTTCATTTCAAATGCAGGCCTCCGAAATATGCCACTTGCTGCTTTTATTCCTGGTTTCCGACGGCTAGTCCCTCCTGACTTTTGTCTCGCAATTGTCCCGGCCGCTCAAATCTCAGCCAATTCCCCGAGGAGCGCGGCGAATGGTTTCAAGCGAACCTTTGCCATTGCGATTTTTGCAAACCTGCTCGCGTCAGGGCAGGCAACTGCACAGTCGCCCGCCGATGATTTTTCCCGCCGGCAGGACCAGCAACAGCAGTTGCAGAGGCTTGAAAACCTGAAACAGATAACTCCTGATGGCGTCGCTGGTCGTGAGAGCCGGGCGCCGGGAGGCGACGCGAAATCCGCTGGTCCTTGCTTCGATATTTCACGTGTAGAGATCGAAGGTGCGACAAGGCTGTCTGGCGCTGCGGTCGGAAAAGTGACCGAGCGTTACGATAATCGCTGCATCGGTGTTGCGGATATTACCGCCTTGCTCAAGGCCATTACCGACCTCTATCTAGACAAGGGATTTGTGACTTCGCGCGCTTATGTTCCCCCACAGGATATTGCCGGAACAAGATTGCTGCGGCTGGTGGTAGTCGAAGGCACGATCTCGGATATCTACCTTAATGGCCACCCGGTCGCGAGAAACGGCGCATTCGCGACGGCTTTTCCCGGCGTGAAGGGTGAGGTCGCCAATATTCGCGATATTGAACAGGGGCTGGACCAGATCAACCGGCTGTCATCGAACGACGCGAAAACCTCGATGTTGCCGGGCAAGGAAGATGGAACGTCTATCCTCAATGTCGAGAACAAACCCGCCAAGCGCTGGTACGCGAGCATTTCCAACAACAACCTCGGTCAAGAGAGTACCGGTTACTCCCAGACCAATGTTTCCGTCGGCTTCGACGACCTGTTGGGCATCAATGATCAGTTGGGGTTCTCCTATGGGCGTAGCGGTCCGGACTACCCTTGGGACGACGATGGCCGCGGGCACAGCAACAGCTATTCGGTTAATACAAGCGTACCTTATGGCTACTGGACGTTTTCAACGAATGGCTCCTGGTACGAATATGACAGCACCATTCCCGGCAATTTTGGGCCGATCGAAACCTCGGGCAATTCCGGTCAGGTTGGATTTGGCATAGATCGCGTCATTCTGCGCGACAAGGATTCCATCACGACCCTTAGAGGCGGTCTCACCTACAAGCAGACCGACAACTTTCTTCTCGGCAATCGAATTGAGGTGGGAAGCCGTCGATACACGATTGGCAGTCTGGGCTTGTCGCGTTCACAGAGAATTCTGGGTGGCGTCGTCGCTCTCGATTTTGCCCTTGATAAGGGTCTTGATCTCTTTGACGCCGTGGAGGCCGGAGAGCCGGGGGCGGGCACGGCGGATCCCCGGTTTTTGAAATTCAACACTACCGTCAGCGCGACGCGGCCGTTCGAGGCGGCTGGCCAGCGGTTGGAATTAACGACGCTCCTCAATGCCCAATATTCGCCCGATAACATGTTTGGCGCAGAACAGATCGGGCTTGGTGGCTCCAGCAATGTACGCGGCCTGAGGGAAAGCGTCATATTCGGTAACAACGGATTTTTCAGCCGCAACGAACTGGTTTGGCGGACAATGCCATGGGAGGGCACAAGTCTGGCGCCCGTTCTGGGCGAATTACGCCCATACCTGGCCCTCGATTATGGCCGCGTGTTCTCGCAGCATCGCTTCGATATTCCAGACGGCTATCTCGCGAGTTGGACCGTTGGTGCGAAACTCGTTGGGGGAAACATCAGTGCCGATTTCGGCTACTCCCAGGCATTTTCCAGCAGCGTCAGTAACGGACGCGGCAATCTCATTTTCGCCAGCGTGACGGCACGCTGGTAGGCTTCAAAAGAGAATATTATGGTCAGATCTTCTTTTCACACCCCCAAATTGTCTGTCGTATTCGCGCTGGTGGCGACTGCCAGTGTCGTTTCCGGTTGCGGTGGCCGGGCAGCGCATCCGGTTGCCTCGACAAACCCTGCCGACAGCGCTTTCGATTGCGCCGGCATCAAGCGCGAATTCGAGGCTAACGAACGGCAGGTCCTGGCGACGGTGAAAGAACGATCCGATGCGCAGGGTAAAAACGTCGTCCTCGGTGCGACAGGTGTTCTTCTGTTTTGGCCGGCTCTTTTCTTTATGGATCCGAAATCGCCAGAGAAACTGGAGATCGACGCATTGCGTAACCGCAATCAGGTCCTTGGCGAGATTGCCAAAAGCAAAAAATGCCCGGCCCCGCAGTCGAAGCTGGCGGATGTCTACAAGAAACTCGACGCCAAGCCGTCCCAGGCCGACACGAGCAGAAAAGACCGCTAAGCCCCAAATTCCGTCTGCCACGAGAGGCGAACAACAATGACATCACAGTTTAAGCGTCTTCCACGCAAAACAACCGACCTCGCATTGTTCGCCAATGCAGGGACGCTGGCTCAAAAAATCATTGCCACCGTTGTCAGTTTTACGCTCGTGCTTCAGCCAGTGCTTCTTCACGCACAGGACATATCGCCGGAAGTTGGAGGATCTTTTGAAAATCGCCCCGGGATAGGGGCTGCTCCGAACGGCGTACCGCTCATCGATATCGTCGGACCCAACAGCCAAGGTCTGTCGCACAACAAGTACAACACTTTCAACGTCGGCACGCCGGGCGTCATCCTCAACAACTTCAACGGTGAGATCGGCACGTCGAAACTGGGTGGTGTGACGCCTGGCAATCCAAACCTTCAAGGCAGAGGTGCGGCCACGGTCATCCTCAATGAGGTGACCTCGCAGAACCGCAGTTCTCTTCTTGGGCCGACCGAGGTGTTTGGTGGCCGGGCCGACGTCATCATCGCCAATCCGAACGGGATCACCTGCGATGGTTGCGGTTTCATCAACACGCCACGCGCCACGCTGGCGACGGGCGTGCCTGACATTGGCACTGACGGACGTCTCAATGGCTTCACGGTCAATGGTGGAGACGTCACGTTTGGTCCGAACGGTGCGAATTTTGCGATGGGAGACGGGAGAGTCGATCTGTTCGATATCGTATCCCGCACCATCCAGATTGACGGTACGATTTATGGCGAGGACCTGCGCCTGACAGCCGGGCAGAGCAAGTTCGATTATGCCACCGGCGAAGCGACACCGCTCGATGATACCTCTGGAACACCCGAATATGCAATTGATGGTTCCGCACTCGGGGCCATGAAGGCTGGCCGTATCAAGATGGTCGTCACGGAAAAGGGCGCTGGCGTTCGCATGCGCGGCGACATGGCCGCCAATGCCGGGGAGCTCTCGCTGTCGGCCGACGGCAAAATCTCGATCGGCAATGCCTCTGGCAATAACGGCGTGAACATTTCCTCGAAGGGAAGTGTTTCAACTGGTCGTCTGACCTCGAAAAAGTCGGTGTCGGTCAAGGCGGGCAAGGACACCAAGGTCGCTTCGATCGGTGCTGAAGAGGATATTCTGATCAATGGTGGGGCCGGCTTCATCGATGTCGCCGGTACTCTCGGGGCCAGTGGTGCACTCAACCTTCTGGCAGATGGGCGTATTGCCTTGGCCGACGCGTCGGCTACCGGACCCGTTTCGCTGTGGTCCGGGGCTGGCTCCATTACCATCAGCGGCAGGGCCCAGTCTGGCACGGCGATGTCGCTTACGGCTGCCTCAGGCGCGATCGCAGCGGGCTCGCTACTTTCGAAAGGCGATTTGGCTTTGCTCTCCGGCCTTGATCTCGGGATTTCCGGGCTCGTACTTGCTGAGGGCAATTTGCAGGCGTCCGCAGGCGGGAACATCCACTATGACAGCATGGAGGCAAACGGAAACGTTTTGCTAGCTTCGACCGGTGGGCTGATAAGTCTCGATAAGCGCACAGCCGCCGGCGGCGACATCGGGATCAGGCAGCAAAATGTCGACCTTTCCAACAATAGGAGCGGGCTTGCTACATCTGGCACACTCTACATCGATGCCAATAATATTAATCTCACCAACAGCACGCTGACGTCAGGTGGTATTGATCTGACGTCATCTGGAACGACAGATCTGACGGGCACGCGGCTCAATGCCGTCACTGCAAGCGGAGCAACTCGTTCCGCTCAGGGGCTAGGTGATATCGCGATCAAAGCGGGTAGCCTCACTGCTGACGGCGCCACCAACATTCTGGCTGCCCATAATCTGACGCTCTCCCTTTCGCAACTTGTCAACGCCGGTCAGCTGGCTGCCGGTAATGATCTTACCTTCAATGTTACCGGCAACCTGACCAACACCGCCACTGGCTTGATCTATGCCAGCAACGATGCAGCGCTTTTCGTGGGCGGCGTGCTGGCCAATGATCAAGGAGCAATTGTCGCCGGCCGTGATCTTGCAATCGCCAGTAACTCATCCGGTGCACGCAATGCTGCTACGGTCAACAGTTCCGGCCTAATTTCCTCTGGTCGCAATATCTCGATCCTGACGGCAAACCTGCGTAACGAGAAAAGCGTGGCTCCGACCTATACGAGCCAGCAAATCTCAAACGCACTCGTGTCGGCCTATGACACCTATTATGCACGCGAATGTGGAGATTGTTCATCTCTCGTCTCTTTTGCTGGCAAGCAGTTCGTCATTGGTGCGCCCATTCGCCATGTCTATCGTGATGTGACTGAAGACCGCGTCACATCGGCTGGTAGCCCCGCAGCGACAATCAAGGCGGGCAATACGCTTTTTGTCGATACCGTCGATCTTACCAATGCCTACAGCAACATCGAAGCCGGCTCCGGCATGACACTTGTTGGCTCCGGCACGCTGAACAATCTCGGTTTGCAATTGCAGCGTACCACTTCGCTCAATTGCAACCAACAAGGTGGCTGCCAGTATTATCCCGATGTCATCTATGAGTGGCAGGAATCGAAAACAAGCGGCGATACAGGTGGTTGGGAAGGTTCATGGCAGGTCGCCATGCCTGGTCCCAGTCCCATTGGAACGCGCGATGCGTCAAAGGATATCGGGCCAGGACGGAGTGTAGAAAGCGTCGAGGCGATCGGCGGTGTTCCCGCGGCGATCCGCTCTGGCGGAGCGCTGGGTATTACCGGTTTTGGTGCCGTTAACAATACCGTCGCAGCAGGTACGATCGCCGACCATGTTGCTGTGGCAGCGCCTCAGCCTTCGAGCAATCCGACCGCATTGTTGGCCGGCGTAACCGCCAGCGGAGCGCTATTTACGCTTGGCGGCGTTGCCACGCCGAAGTCCGGTGGCTTTGGTGGCACCGTTCCCGGTCAGACGTTCCTCTATGAAACGCGTGCCGCCTTCCTCGATGTCTCCAAATTCTACGGATCGAGCTATTTCCTTGGCCGCATCGGCTACCAGCCGGACCGGCAGATCCAGTTCCTTGGCGATGCCTATTTCGAGAACCAATATATTGAGCAGCAGCTCAAACTGGCGACGGGTTCCGGCTTCACCGGGCAGGATTCGATCGCTCAGATAAAGCAATTGCTCGACAACGGAGCCGCCTATCTGGGAGCGCAGCAGCGCCCGCTCGGCGAACCGCTTACGGCCGAGGAGATCGCCAGCCTCACCGAATCCGTCGTCGTATATGAGTGGCAGACGGTGAACGGTACGACCGTTCTTGCGCCGGTACTATATCTCGCCGCCAATGACAGGGAAAGATTGAATTCTGCGGGCGCGCTGATCGCGGGCAATCAGGTGACGATCGATACCGGCCTGCTTGCAACATCAGGGATGATTGCATCGACTGGTGATCTTAGCGTTTTCGGTTCGTCGATCGCGGCAATAGGCGGCACCTTCACGGCGGGTGGCAATGCCTCGCTGAAGGGTAACGAGAACATTCTGCTCGCCAATGCGAAGGTGACGGCCGGCAGCAATCTCGGCCTGACGTCGAATGGAGACATCAATATCTCCGTCACCGAACGGTCAACGACCAGCACTTTGCGCGACAAGCGGAGTTCTACGACAGTTGTCAGAACCACAAGTCAGGGCTCCGAGATCACCGCGGGCGGATCGGTCTCAGCCAATGCAGGTGGTAACCTCAACGTCATCGGTAGCACGATTGCCGCTGATGGAACGGTCGGTCTGAAAGCGACCGGCGATGTGACAGTCGCTGAGGCCATCGACACCACCACGATAGATTACACCTACAGGAAAAAGGGCGGTCTGTTCGGCGGAAGCAAACAGACGACGAGCCACACGGAAACGCAGACCGTCGTCGGATCATCGGTTAGCGGCGGGAAGGGCGTGTCCATCATCTCAGGTGGAGATACCGTCGTCTCCGCCTCGAAGGTGACTGCCGGCGACGAGACCGACAAAGCCGATATCAATGTCAGCGCGGGCGGCGATCTGCTGATCGCGTCGGGCAAGAATACGGCGGAGTTCGAGCAGAGCTCCTCATCCAAGGGCTTTCTCTCCAAAAAAAGCTCGACGCAGTACAACTACGACGAAGCGACAGTAGGCTCCGAGCTTTCCGCATCCGGCAAAATCAAGCTGGATGCTGGCGGCAACGCTGTCATCGCTGGCTCGAACATAACGGGAGGCGATGCGATCAGCGTCACGGGCGACAGCGTCGCCATCATCGGGGCCGAGGAACAGCACGCGCTGGAGAGCAGCAGCAAGAAATCTGGCCTGTTTGCCGGTTCCGGCGGCGGCTTCCTTTCACTCTGGGGCAAGGAACAGAAAGAAAAGAGCCAGTCGTCCACGCTCAACGTTGGCTCCGCGCTGACTGCTGGGACTGACGTAACCCTCACGGCACGCGAAAACGACGTCAGTGTCATCGGCTCGTCCATCATGGCGGGGCGTGACATCGCGCTGGAGGCTGCCCGTGATGTCAACATCACGCCAGGGGCAGAAAGTGCCGCATCGGCGGAGAAGGAGCAGCGTTCCGGTTTCAGCATTCAGGTGAAGGCCGGCAATGGAAGTGCATCTATCGGTATTGGTTACGGCAAGTCGGTCGATCAGACCAGTCAGTCATCAGAGACTAACGCCAGATCCATCCTGTTTGCCGGTCGTGACCTGACAATATCCGCAGGAAACAACGTCAACCTGCAGGCGGCTCAGATGTCTGCAGAGCATGACGTCTCCATCCTTGCTGACAGCAACGTCAATCTCCTGTCGGCGCAGGACATATCAAACTACCAAACCCTGCATGAGGAGATGTTCGCGGGCATTAGCCTTAATGTCCAATCCAAACTTCTGGGCGCCGGCGAAAGTCTGGTATCTGCTGGAAAGGGACTTGCCGGATCTAACGGCATCTCCAGCATCGCTCCTACAGCATTGGCCGGCTACAAGACCTATCAGGCAGCCGCCCCGGCCCTGAAAAGCCTGGCAAACGGTGACCCGTCAGGACTTGGCTCCGTGTCGTTGACGATTGGCATGACGTCACAAAAGTCCTCGCAGACATTCTCGAGTTCAACGCCGGTCGTGACCGAAATCCGCAGCGGAGGCTCGACCGCTATTGTTGCAGGAGAGGGGTCGATCACGGGTCATGGTGTGCAGATTGCGGCTGGCGTCGATGCTACGGGCAAACCGGTCAATTTCCTGGATCCGTCCGTAGGTAACGTCCTGCTTTCGGCGGGCAAGGATATCCTGCTCGACAGCGCACAGGGATCGCACTCCCATTCTTCTTCCTCGAAATCCGTCAATGCGAGTGTGGGGGTTGATCTGACTTCGGGCAGCCCGGTCGCCAACGGCAGCTACGGCGCCAATAAGGCGAATGGCAATGCCAGCACCCAGGTTAACAGTCATGTGACGGGCACTGGCACGGTTGCGTTAAACTCAGAAAATAATACTGCGCTCAAGGGTGCCGTCATATCCGGCAACACGGTTATCGCCAATGTCGGCGGTGACTTTGTTATCGAGAGCCGCCCGGATACGGCCACCTATCGCGAAACCGGCATCAATGTTAGCGCCGGCTTGGGACCTGGTGGGCCGTCGGCTGGCTCCACCAAAAGCAGCATCAAGGGGGACGCGGCCAATGTCTCCGAACAAAGTGGCATCGTCGCCGGCTCCGGCGGATATCATGTGACGGTGGAGGGCGGCGTCGACCTCAAGGGCGGGGTAATCGCATCGACCGCCGAAGAGGAAAAGAATTCTCTTTCTGCCGATCATCTGACCTTTTCCGATGTCGAGAACAGGTCGAAAGCAACTACATCCACGGTCGGCGTCTCTGTCGGCTCATCCGGCATTCCGGTTCCCATCGTCGGCCAACCTGCAAAGGAAGAGGGCAACGGTGTTGCCCGTGCGACGCTGACGCCTGGCAATCTCACTCTAACGAACCAGAGCCAGGATCTGGCCAGCCTCAACACCGACCTGTCGAACGCCAACACTCAAGTCCAGACCTTCGATATCGACCGGTTGAAGGCGAAACAACAGAGTGCCGCAGCCCTCTCCGAACTGCTCAACATCGGGGTCGGTGACCTCTCGCAAAGGCTCGGCTTTGCGGAAGGGTCGCCTGAAAAGCTTGCGCTGCATGCTGCCGTCGGAGCGCTGGTGTCGCAGCTTGCCGGTTACAGCGCAGCCACCGGTGCGGTGGCAGGCGCTGCCTCCGAGATCGCCAATGGCGTGCTCCAGGATGTTCTCAAGACCAACCCCAATCTCACCGACGCGCAAAAATCTGCAATCACCCAGTGGGTTGCTGTCGCTATCGGGGCAGCTGTCGGTGGAGAAGCCGGGGCGGCTGCTGGGCTTGATAACGTCAACTACAATTATCTTAATCATGCCGAAGTTCTGGCACTCAAAGAAGCGACAGATCAATGCCACTCTGGTGATGCGGAAGCCTGCCAACGCGCCGCCAATCTCAATGCCATCGATCAAGCCCGTGACGATTATTTACATCAGGTTTGTAGCGCTAACGGCGATGGTGACGCCTGTAAGGCAGCGGTTACAGATCTGCGTCAATCGCTCGCCAGTCTCTATGGCAACAATCAGGGGCTTGACCTCGTCAGATTGCATTGGGTCGAACTATACCAGCGTTCCATGGGAGATGACCTCGCCGATCCGAGCGGAGCGAAACGCGATATGCTCTCGATTGTTGCTGGAGCTATGCTCGGCGGTGGCGTCGGTACGGGCCCAAAAAACCTTAGCCCGTCCCCAAGTAAAACGCAGTTGATCGACGAATTGATCAATGGCGGAACCAAGGTTACACGCGAAAATGTGGTCAAAATCCAAAAATTACCGAATGGCAAAACTGTCTGGCTTGAGACGGGAACTGCGACTGGACCTCGCCCCGCTGGCCTAAACCACATTGTTGCAGACCATGGAGCAGATTTTGCTAATAAAGGGATTACTGAAGCTGACATTCCAGACGCACTGTTCACTGCCTTGAAAGATGGAAAAATCATTGGCTATCAGGGTACAGGAACCGGACGTCCGATCTACCAATACGTCTATAATGGCAAAACCCAAAACACAGCGATAACGGTCGGAGATAACGGCTTTATCGTTGGTGCAAACCCAACCTCAGGCCCGTAAGGCAAAATGATGTACCGTCCAGATCGTAAAATGAAGTTGATGCCAGATTACCAGTGCTGGTGTTTATGGGATATGATTGAGCCCAAGAACGTCAACCCTGACACGTTACCGATTTCTGAGACATTGCGAGCACGCCTTCATTCCTGGGAAGCGGACTTCGATCGCACCCTTGATTTAGCCGACCACACGAATATCGGATTCAACAATGAACAAGAATATCAATTGTTCTATGACGTGGGCTGGGAGCTGTTCGCTTCATTACGGTCAGAGTTACCTGATATTGAATGGTGGTATCGCGACGGAAGATATGCCGGACTTTTAGATCAAAAGCCATAGAGCGGATAATATTGTGAGATAACTTGTCTGCTTCGATGTGGCTCCGATAGCCACATCGGTTCGCGGCAGGCAATCGGTTGCCATCGCTTATCGTCAGGCATTTTGACCGGACATGGTGTACCGATCGCCGCCAGCTACGATGCAAATGGCATGCGATCGTCCGTTAATCTGGTCACAAGTCTATTCAATGATGAAATCCCACGTAGATGCGGCTGCTGACTTCACTGGGTACACCTTGGTTAGAAAGACACTTGAGCCTTGGCAAATTTCATCGCGAGCCATCCAATTGGCCGACCCTAGGTCCCGTTGACAAAGTCAGCAGTGATAATGCGATAAGATCGCTCCTAACGGAGGATTCGATGTCCGGACCTGATCGAGAAATACGACTTCGACTTAGTGTGCAACGCGCCTTGCTCGGGGCCGTATCATCGACGCTCGCCGCCGTTACGTGTGGCTGGAGCGGCGACAAGATTGTCCTCGAATTCTTGGTCGATCACGATTTCAGCGATGATGACCGCGAACGCATGGAGGTAGTCGCATCCGAGGTCATCTCGGATTTCGGTTATGAAACAATAAAGACTGTCTTCACGTCCCCACCATCGGATGGACCGAAGGTTCCGGTTGATCGGCGATGGTGGGCCTACAGGCGATTTGAGCCATTGCTGGGCTAAAGGCGTTCTATGAAGTGCGGCAGCCAGATTTTTGCGGCGGCCAGCGAAAGGAACGCTTCGAAGGAAGTTCGGGTCTTGTCGTAACGGGGGGCAATCTGTCGGAACTGTCTGAGCCTGTTGAACATTCGTTCGATGCGGTTGTGGTCTTTATATACCTTGAAGTCGCAGGGAGGCGGGTCTATCTATAGAGCATGATTCAAGACTGCCTTTTAGGAAGCGATTTTGGCTCGCGGCGACCTGACGGATTCGGAATGGCGGATTGTTGGAGGACTACTGCCCACTGAGCGCGGGAGGAAATCTTGCCCTTCTCACAATAATCGGCAGTATCTCAACGGAATGTTGCATGTTCGCGTGTCGGGTGCCCTTGGCGCGACATGCATGAGCGGTATGGCAAGTGGAATTCCGTCTACGTGCGCTTCCGCCGTTGGGCAGAACAAGGCGTATGGGATGTCCTGCTGGAGACGCTTGTCGAACTGGGCTTGACCGATGACTGGCAGCATATGATTGACAGCACCACGGTTCGCGGCCATTCTCAGGCTGCGGGCGCAAAAGAGGGACTTATAAGGAGGCTTTTGGTCGATCACGCGGCGGCTTTTCGACAAAAATCCACGCCCGTGCGGACGGTCCGGGACGCCCTCTCGGCTTCATCCTGACAAGGCGGTGAAGCTTCGGATTACAATACCGTTCCCGATCTGTTAGCCATGCCGGTTGCCAAGCCGAGGCTGTTTCTCGCTAACAAGGGCTATGACAGCGACGCTCTGCGCGAAGAGTTGCTGATCCACGGGGTCAGGCCCGTTATTCCTCCGAGGGCCAACGGCAAAGACCAACCGCCTGTGACTTCCCAGTCTACATGGACCGAAATCGTATCGAGCGGCTGTTCAACCGGCGAAGCAATTTCGTCGTGTCGCCACCCGATACGATAAAACCCAAAAATCCTTCGCCGCCTTTCTCGTGTTGGCCGCCGCAAAAATATGGTTGCCACACTTGCTCTGGTTCATGAGTTGTGCACCTTAGTTAAGACGGTAACACGTTGCAAAAAAGGAGAAAATTCTTGTATGACTTCAATCATTTAGACCGAATATCGAAAGACCTGATCGCAACTGGGAAGGCAGCGGACGCGATCAAGATTTATCTTTTCATGGCAGATGGCGACCAGTCGTTGGATGCCGGATATCTCGGGGAGCGGTTGGGAGAGTGTTATGAGAAGATTGGTGACCTGCATGCCGCAAAATATTGGTATGGAAGAGCGGTGGAGGAAAATCCCGACGTCAGGCTGATTTCTGTAGCAGCGCATAAAAGGCTCCACGAAGTCAGCATCGAAGCTTTTTTGGGCGACGCAGAAAAGTAGTTCTTAACGAGCACCTCAAGCTACTTTGTCAACAGAACCTATTCATAACAAGGGATTTGGATGGTCATAATGGAGGCGCTTGGAAGATGGCCACTTCCGTTAAGGACCTCGGAGGTAAGGGGACGCGCCTCGGAACTTATGACTCAAATCTGAATCGTATAGGGGATTGATAATGAACGTTAAAGACACAGATCATAAGGATTGGGCTAATAGAGGGAAAACCATTGAAGAGTTGATAAAGGAACTTCAGTCCTTTGAAAACCAAGGCTTGCCGGTAGAGATATCCATCGATGGAGGTGATGATGTCCGACCGATCAGTCTTGTAGGAAAAAAGGACGGGAAATGCTTGCTTATCTATCTGAATAAATAGTTTATCAACTCCAACTCGTCCACTACACCCGCACCGGCTCAGGACCGATTGCCGAGGAAGACCACATCCACAACCGGTGAAACATGGCGCGGAATCGGCGAAAAGCTGGCTCGCTTCATGTTCTGGTAATTTGGGGATTATCAAAGCTGACGCCAGTGTTGTTGCCAGCGCACACTATCGGCTCAGTCCAAGCCCCTGAGACCGGGCCAGTTGCTGTTTCAGCGCGTGGTCATGGCTGAGTTCTGCATGGCGTGCACGATGCACCAGGCTGGCGATTGCCTTGATCTGCTCGGCGTGCTTTGCGAGCTCGGGACGTGTCTCCAGCTCCTCGGCGAACCTGCGAGGATCGGAACTACCAAACCGCCGCGTGAGCGCATCGGCCACCAGCTTGGCCTCGTCAAGTGCGGTCCGGCCCTCAGGTGATGATCGCAGCTCTTTGATGAACTTGCTTCGCCTCTCGACCGGCGTTTTCTCCACCTCGGCAAGGATTTCGGCGCTGCGCGGGGTGAGGCTGGGGACCTCGATCACGTCACGCTGTTCACGCTGCCATTGTTCGCTTTGACGTTCTTCGCCAAGCCGGCGCTCCCATGCCTCGGAGACATAGCCGATATGGGCAGAGAGTGACCTTGCATATTGCAGCGCCTCTTTCCGCTCCTTGTTGTTGCCGAACAGACCCGACTTGCCGCGCAGCTCCCCGAAGCGCTCTGGCTGCCCGACCATGGCCTTCGCCATGATCTTGCCATTGCCTTCTTTATCGATCATCGCGGCGCGCAATCTTGCTGCGACCTCGGCCGGATCACGGAACACGTGCCGCACGAGAGAGTCCACTGTATCGAATTGCCGATCGATAACGGACATCGCCATTTGCTGCGCCACCTCTTCGACGCTGCGGTCGTATCGGGTGATGGCTGGCACAAGTGGAGTGGGCTTACCGGGTTCCAGCGCCGATCGTTGGCCGACAGTTTCTGTTGGGGTAGGGACGGCGCCGTCTTTCGACATGAGGTCGGACCACCGGATGCGGCGATATCCTTTATTGTCCTCCGTCCGGTCGCCCCGCCGATTGTCATCAATCGTCCGGGCGAACTCATTGCCAGGATCTTCGCGGCGAACAGGGCCGGCCAGTTCGCCGGCACGTTCCTCGTAAACCTGCTGACGCTCTGATGGCCGATCCTGCTGCTCCCGTTGCAGATGGGCCGCACGGGGCAACACCTCTAGGCGCGCATTTTTGGCGGAAGCAAGTTCGATCTCGCTCTTGATCCCAAACTCTCGCCCGATCCATCGGTCGCTGGCTATCCCGCGCCGCTCGGCAAAGTCTCTAACATAGTCCAGCGTGGTTTCCTTCACGCCGGAACGCGACAGTCGGCTTGCCAGCTTCTGGTAGGCGAGTTCATCACCCTTGACGACACGCCATGCATTGCGCTCTGCCTTTGTACCGTCCGGAAGCGTGACAGGCGTGGCGCCTTCATGCTGCAGTCCGATCCTGTCACCGATCTTAGGTGATGCATCTCGCATGGCCCGGTTGAGATCAACACCCCACACCGTATGCCGCTCGCCCTTGTCATTCTCCAGCGTCACAAAATAGCTGTCGCGTGATTGCGGATTATGCTCGTAAGGCGCGACGCCGTGATCAACCAGCCGGCCCGCACTGGTGAACTCCTCGATGCCGGCATAGAGCTGCACGCCGTCGCGATGCCGGGTCATGGCGACATAGGTCAGATGCCGGTCCATGGTGCTGGACGCCAGCACAAAGGCGCGATCGACCGTCGCTCCCTGGTTTTTATGGATCGTCGTCGCATAACCGTGGTCGATCGCCTGGTAGCTGTCCGTGGCAATGCTGACACTGTCGCCGCCTCGGCCATCGAGCTGGGCGATGATCTTATTCGGCTCGACATGCTCGACCGTGCCAAGCATGCCGTTGTTGACGCCGAGGTCGCGGTTGTTCTCGAGGAAGATGATCCGGTCACCGGGAGCGAAGGCGCGTTTGCCGTTACTGGTCTGGAAGGTGAGTTCTCCAACTGCCTCACTTTTCCCTCCGGCCTTACCATCCGCTTGCTCTGCACCAGCGCTCAGCTCGTCACGGTTCCCCAGCCTTTGTCGGTTTTGAAGCTCCGAGCGGATGGCAGCATTGAGGACGCGCACATCGGCGCGGCGATGCGCCATGGCAACCCGGCTGCCATCGGCACGCCGCTCACTATCGGCAACATAATCACGCACGATCTGCGCCATCGCTTTGTCGCGGCTTTCTGCAAAGTGGATATCGCCGTGATCGCGATAGGCAGCCAAGCCCTCTGCCGTTTTGTGGGTGGCAAAGGCAACCGATGCTTCTCGCTGCCAATCATGGCGCTGGCGGCGAATGTCGGAAAGCTCGACATGACCGATCTGCTCCGCAATCGCCCTGAAGGGTGCACCGGCCCCGATTGCCTGCAGTTGCTCATGGTCACCAACAAGAACGATCTTTGCGCCGCGCTCTTCTGCCTCACCGATAAAGCGGGCAAGTTGCCGGCTTCCGACCATGCCGGCCTCGTCGATGACGAACACGTCACGTCGGCCGATCAGATCCCGGCCATGGTCCCAGCTGTATGACCATGACGCCAGAGTGCGGCTCTCTATGCCGGAACTTTCCTCAAGCCCCTCGGCTGCCTTTCCGGCTAATGCCGCACCATGGACCTGATAGCCTTGAGCCTCCCACGCTTCGCGCGCCGCTGCGAGCATGGTGGACTTTCCCGCACCCGCAAACCCGACGACGGCGGCGATGCCTTCAGGCCCGGTAATATGCGCGATCGCCTGACGCTGTTCGTCCGACAATCCCGCCGACGGATCGCTCGCAGCCACCATTCCGCCAGAGCTTGTCCGAAGAGCGTGATCTTGTTTTTCTATCGCACGCTCGACATGACGATGATCGACACCGTGGGACTGCGCCTGATGTAACCTTACTGCCGATCGCGCCATTGCGAGTTCCAGGTCGATCATCTCCCGCGTCGAATAGCGCGCATTGGAGACGTCGCCTGTGTCCGGATCGATGCGCTCAGCCTGGAGTTCCACGAGCGCTGGTGAGGCCAAAACAGCGGCAATGGCGTTCTGGAATGTTTGGGCGTCATCGTTGATATAGCGATGCAACATTTTGGCAATATCGTGCCGGTCGAACACGCTCTTCTCGTTGCTGATCAGCGTCAGAACCTGTTCCGGTTTTTGCCGGATCAGTTCGGCATTTTGCCGTGCTGCCTCGTCATCCAGCCTGCCGCGCTCGACCGTCAATCCTTGCTGCTGCATCTGCGAGGCATGCACGCCCATGTGCTCGGTCGGCGACAGTTCAAGACCGCGCTCCATGTGCGAGCGATGATCGATGCGAACATCCAGGCCTTCGCGCTGAAGCTGACGGTTGGCAATGCCTTCCCATGCCTGCCTGATATCGCGAAGCTGCATGTCGGTTGTCGCCATGCCATGTGCCAGCAGCCGTGCGTTCTTGTGCTCGAGATAAGTTTTCTCGCCAAGGCGGGTTCTGCCAACCTGTCGCGTCGTCATCAGCACATGCGCGTGGTGGTTCCTGATGTCACCATGCTCGCTTGGCGAATGGATGGCAAAGTCCACGGCCGCGCCATAGCGGTTTGCAAGATCCTGAGCAAAGGCGCGTGCAGCCTTCAGCCGCGCTTCTGGCGACAGCTCATGCGGAAGCGCGATTTCGAATTCGCGGGCGACGCGGGCGTCTTTTCGCTTTTCTGCAAACTCGGCAGCGTTCCACAAGGCAGAACGATCCAGAGCCCAATCGGCAGAAAGACCGTCCGGCAGCACAATCTCCTTATGCTCCACGCCCTCTTTGCGGGTGAAGTCATGCACAAGGCCGTCGCGATGATTGGTGAGAAGGACCGCGCAACGATAGGCGGCGGATGCCACGGCGCTTCGGCCGGATGAGCGCGAGACAGGTTTGGTGCTGAGATGATAAATCGCCACACGAAATCTCCGATCCGCAAACGGGGAAATTCAGCGCTCTGACGCGTGGCAAGTCGTAAGTGCGCCCTTGTCTGTTTACCGGTGGCGAGGCTAGCAACATCGAACGGCGATTTCGACTACTAAAAGTAGTAGTCGCCAAGTGGCAATTGCTCGTGTTTGAATAGGGACACAAACGCATCAATGCGGGGAGGGCGATAGGTGCATGTCGATCGCACGACTGATCGGGGAGAAGGAAGGAGAGGAGGAAGACATTGCAGGCGCGGCTCGACAAAACAGGAGAGGGCGCAGGCAACCCGCCGGAAGATTTCGCGTGCAGGAGACAGGCAATTGATTGGCGGCTGCCAAAAATCGGAGTTTCAAAGAAGTTTACAATGGACCATACAGGATACCGTCCAGAAACGGAGCAGACATGAAGACCAGCCTTGAACATTTGCCGGAACGAAAGCAACGCGAGCTCGCGCGCGTCGTCGGGATTATCCAGGAAGAGTTTGCTGATCTGGTCGAGCGCTCCAAGTCTGACGCCAAGAAGGATGGACGAATTTTCAAAATCATTCTGTTCGGTTCTTACGCGCGTGGCACCTGGGTGGATGAACCGCATACGTCGAAAGGCTACCGCTCGGATTTCGACATTCTCGTCATCGTCAGCAACAAGGAACTTGCCGATCCCAAATATTGGGACAAGGCGACCGACCGGCTGATGTGGGACAAGGAGATCGAGACGCCCGTTGGGCTCATCGTGCATGGCGCTCGCGAGATCAGCAACTTTTTGCATGATGGCCAATACTTCTTTGTTGATCTCGCCCGCGAAGGTGTTGTCCTTTATGAATTCGATGACCGGCCGCTGGCTGAAGCGAAACCGCTCAGCCCTTCCGATGCACTGAGGGTGGCCGAGGAGCATTTCAGTACCCAGCTTAATAGCGCCAATTTCTTTCGTGAACTCGCTCTATATTCGATCACCCATGATCAGCGAAATCACGCGGCTTTCAATCTCCATCAGGCAGTGGAGACCGCTTACAACTGCTACCTCCTGACACTGACAAACTATTCCCCCGCTTCGCACAACCTCAAATTCCTGCGGGGTCTTTCCGAAAGTCGTGATCACCGTTTGATCGACATCTGGCCGCGCGATCGTCAGCGATTTACCACATGGTACAACGTCCTGAACGAGGCCTACGTCAAGGCGCGCTATTCGAAGCGTTTCGAGGTTTCTGAAGAGGCGCTAACCTGGCTTCAGGAGCGGACGGCGGAACTTCACAAGCTGGTTGAGACGCTTTGCCGCGAGCACATCGAAAAGCTCAAACAGGCCGCGAACGCCAGCGGCTGAGTCTGACCACAGGGTCCAAACTCCTCTTACAATCGCTATGTCGATCTCCTCATAGAACTGGTCTGCATTCCAGGAGCAAAGCCGTGGTCAACAACGGCAGTTCCGGTGCGACCGCAATCGAAAGGAACAATCGTGGCAAGGAAAACAATCGAACAGCGCCTGGCTGAACTGGAGGCGCAACGGTCTGCGCTGAAGGCCCGTCTTTCCAAAACCGAGCGCAACAACGATATGCGCCGCAAGGTCCTGATCGGCTCGCTCGTTCTGCATCACCTCGAAACCTCGGATGATCAGGAATTCAGCAAACAACTCGGTGCATGGCTGCGCCGCGAACTGCCAGGGTTCCTGACACGCGACAATGACAAGGCGCTCTTTGTCGATCTGATCGGACAAGGACTGCCGGGCACGGGAGAGGGTGGCGACAGCGGGCAGGGTGCTTCATGAACCGGTTGCGACTTTCTCGGGAGGCATTCAAAAACATGTTGCGAGCCGCCGCGCGTGATCCGCTTTGGGCATTCCTGGCTTTGATCACCATGCCCTTCCGGATCTGGAAACGGCTCCTCGGATTAATGTTCATCCTGTTCAACGTCACGTTTGTGATCGGCATGGGTGGTGGTTATTTCCTCGAGCAAACGGGTTTCGAGCGGGGCTCGCTTGTCCACATCATCCCGGGTCTCTTAACCCTGCTGGCGCTTGCCGTTATCACCTTCTGGTTCATCACCACCCCACTGATTTTGCATTTCGGGGAGAATGACGATGATACCCATGGCTCCGCCCGCTTTGCGACAAACAAGGAGATAGCCGCTCTTACCTTATCTGCTTCCGGCCTGTTGATTGGTCGTCATACGAAAACGGGGAAGCCCCTGCGCTATGATGGTCCGGCCCATCTCCTGACGATGGCGCCGACCCGTACCGGCAAAGGCGTGGGCACGATCATCCCGAACCTGCTGACTGCCGACCGTTCGGTGATCTGCGTCGATCCAAAAGGCGAAAATGCAAGGATCACCGGCCGTGCTCGTCAGAAATTCGGGCCCGTCCATGTGCTCGATCCTTTCGGAATCACCGGGAGACCCTCGGCAGCCTTTAATCCCCTGGCCATGCTTGATCCCCAAAACCTCGATGTCGCGGAAGATGCCAGTGCCCTTGCCGACGCTCTCGTGTTTGACGAACCGGGAATGGCGGGCGAGGCGCATTGGAACGAGGAGGCAAAAGCACTTATCGGCGGGTTGTTGCTCGAGATCGTTGCATCTGAACCTTTGAGACGCAGGCACCTCGCAACACTCCGCGAGTATCTGACCCTTGCTCCGGAACAGTTTGCAGCGCTGCTCAAGCGGATGCAGGAAAGCGATGCGGCAAGAGGTCTTGTCGCGCGTGCTGCAAACCGCCACCTCGGAAAATCCGATCGCGAAGCTGCAGGCGTTTTGTCGACAGCCCAGCGCCATACGCATTTCCTTGATTCACCGCGCATGACGGCCGTCCTCAGTCGCTCGGATTTCCGGTTTGCCGACCTCAAGCGCAACAACGCGACGGTGTTCCTCGTTCTTCCGCCTGATCGTCTCTCGACCTATTCGCGCTGGCTGCGCCTGCTTGTCTCGCAAAGCCTGCTCGAAATGGCCCGCGATCCGGCAAAGCCGGCGACACCGGTTCTTTATCTGCTCGATGAGTTCGCATCCCTTGGGCACTTAGCACCAGTCGAACGCGCGATGGGTCTGATGGCGGGTTATGGTGTCCAGCTCTGGCCCATTCTCCAGGACATCCATCAACTGCGGGCCACATACGGTCACCGCGCCGGAACTTTTTTGTCAAACGCCGGCGTGCTGCAGGTTTTTGGCGTCAACGATCATGACAGCGCCCGCCTCATCTCTGATTTGCTCGGACTGGAAACGGTCGTGTTCCAGACGATGGCGAGAGCGCTCGATTCCGATAAGACCGGGATTTCCTACAGCCAGCATCATACCGGCCGGCCGCTGCTCACCCCTGATGAGGTGCGCAATCTGCCGGAGAAAGGACAATTGCTGTTCCTGGCCGGACAACGACCAGTTTATGCTGAAAAGCTTGCCTACTTTGCCGATCCGGAGTTCAGGGAGATGTTTGATCCGGTCTAACGGGGCCGAGAAAAATCGGCAGTCTGGCATTTGCATCGCAACCTTGTATGCGCGGCCTTTCGGCTATCTCGGCCGGGAGGGGAAGCAGGTAGATGAGCCTTCGTCCAAATTGCATCCCTGCGGTAACGGCGGTATCGCGGCCGAGGGATCGTTTTCGATCGCTCTAACACCGGAGTGATGACCTTGACAGGGCAACGTAGGAGTCTAGACGGGGTTTCATAATCATCTTGGGAGTATGGAAATGAAAACGCTGGCAGCCGTTTCGGCTTTCGTGGGCAAGACTTTTGCCATCTGGGTTATCCTGTTCGCCGTACTCGGCTTTTTCTTTCCTGACACTTTCAAGCAAATCGCGCCCTGGATCGTCACGCTTCTGTCAATCATCATGTTCGGTATGGGCCTCACCCTTTCGGTCGATGATTTCAGGGAGATCGTGAAAAGGCCGTTCGATGTGACGATTGGCGTGCTCGGCCAGTTTCTCATCATGCCGCTTCTGGCGGTGCTGCTCACCCGCATCATTCCCATGCCGCCGGAAGTCGCGGCCGGCGTCATTCTGGTCGGCTGCTGCCCGGGCGGCACATCTTCCAATGTCATGACCTATCTCTCCAAGGGCGATGTCGCCTTGTCCGTTGCCTGCACCTCGGTCACCACGCTTGCCGCGCCGCTGGTGACGCCATTCCTCGTCTGGCTGTTTGCGAGCCAGTTTTTGCCCGTCGATGGCTGGGCCATGTTCCTCAGCATCGTCAAGGTCGTTCTGGTTCCGCTGGCGCTGGGCGCCGCCCTGCAGAAGCTGCTGCCCGGCCTCGTCAAGACCGCCGTTCCGGCATTGCCGCTGGTGAGCGTCATCGGCATCGTCCTCATCGTTTCGGCGGTGGTGGGAGGATCCAGGGCGTCCATTGCCCAGTCCGGGCTGATGATTTTTGCCGTCGTCGTGCTGCATAACGGGCTTGGCTATCTGCTCGGTTATCTCGCGGCAAAGGCTACGGGCCTGTCGCTTGCCAAGCGTAAGGCCATTGCGATCGAGGTCGGCATGCAGAATTCGGGCCTTGGCGCAGCACTCGCCACGGCCTATTTTTCCCCTCTAGCCGCCGTTCCGAGTGCCATTTTCAGTGTCTGGCACAATATATCGGGCGCTATCCTGGCGAACTGGTTTTCGGGCCGGGTGGACGCAGGCTCCGCCAACAAAACCGCCTGAAGCTCCGCATTCGTCAGGCCGCCTGTAGTTCAGGCGGCCTGACCCTGCCTTAGAACGGCATAGTCTGACGTGCTACGGCCGGTGGATTAAGCCGGGCAAAGCCCTCCTGGCGCTGATACGGGAAATGGGGATAGGGAGCAGTCTTCTCGCTGGCTTTATCCAGCGCTGCTACCTGCGCCGATGTCAGCTCCCATCCCACGGCATCGAGGTTCTGGCGAAGCTGCTCCTCGTTGCGCGCGCCGATAATAACAGTAGAAACAGTCGGGCGTCTGAGCAACCAGTTAAGAGCGACCTGAGGCACGGTCCGGCCTGCCTCTTTCGCAACAGCGTCGAGCGCATCGATCACGCGGTAAAGGACTTCATCATTGACCGGCGGGCCGAAACCGGCGGTTTCACGCAGGCGGCTGTCTTCAGGCAGCGGGGCGCCGCGACGGATTTTTCCGGTCAGTCGCCCCCAGCCAAGCGGGCTCCAGACCATGGTTCCAAGGCCCTGATCCGCGCCGAGCGGCATCAGATCCCACTCGTAGTCGCGGCCAACAAGCGAGTAATAGACCTGGTTGACAACATAGCGCGGCCAGCCATATCGATCGGCGACCGCCAGCGATTTCATGATCTGCCAGCCGGAAAAATTCGAGACGCCGGTATATCGCACCTTGCCGGAGCGGACGAGCGCATCGAGCGTCGACAGCACTTCCTCAACCGGCGTGAAGGCATCGAAGGCATGAAGCTGAAGGATGTCGATATAGTCGGAGTTTAGGCGGCGCAGGGCGTCATCCACCGCGCGCAGCAGCCGGAAGCGGGACGAGCCGGCCTCGTTCGGCCCGTCGCCCATCGGCAGGCTGGTCTTGGTCGAGATCAGAACTCTGTCGCGCCTCCCCTTGACGGCTTCGCCGAGCACTTCCTCCGATGCGCCATTGGAATAGACATCGGCCGTATCGAACAGGTTGACGCCGGCTTCGAGACAGATGTCGATCAGGCGCCGGGCTTCCGCAGCATCCGAATTGCCCCAGTTGCTGAAGAGCGGACCGGAGCCGCCGAAGGTTCCGGTGCCGAAACTCAAAACCGGCACTTTCAGGCCGGATTTGCCGAGATAGCGATATTCCATGGGGTGTTCCTTTGTTGCTTCGGCATGGTTCTGGGCCAGGCGCATGGTGGCGCCGTGCCTTCCATCCCGTCGTGATCTGGCAGACGAAGATTGTGATGTATTTCAATCGCTGTCTGAAGATAGACGCTGGCTCTTCAATGAAATAGAATGCCGAAAATAATATCACTTGTGAGATGAAGTCATCATGGCGCGACTTGAGATTAACCGGGCAGGGGAGATGGAAATCTTCGTGCGGGTGGTTGAACTCGGAGGTTTTTCCCGTGCGGCCGCGGCGGCGAACATGACGCCTTCAGCGGTGAGCAAGCTTATCGCACGGCTGGAAGGCCGCCTGGGCGCGCGCCTGCTCATCCGCTCCACCCGGCAGCTTCAGATAACGCCGGAGGGCTGCGCTTTTTACGAAAGGGCCACCCGCATCCTCGCCGATCTCGAAGAGGCCGAGCGTGCCGCCGGCTTGGGCGAACAGCCTGTCGGCCGCGTGCGGATCAACACCAGCGCTTCTTATGCAACGCATATTCTTGCGCCCATCCTGCCACGCTTTCTGGCGCTGCATCCTGATATCACGCTCGATATCGTCCAGACCGATCAAGTGGTCGACCTCGTTGCAGAGCGCATGGATGTCGCGGTGCGCGCCGGGCCGCTCAAAAGCTCAAGCCTCGTCGCCCGCAAACTCGGCGAGACGAGGATGATCATCGCCGCCGCCCCTGACTATCTGGAGCGCTGCGGCGTGCCGCAAACAATCGCCGATCTGGAAGGTCACAATCGCCTCGGATTTGGTTATGCCCGGTCAGTCGACGGGTGGCCGTTACGGGACGAGGGAAAGACCGTCCTCATCCCGGCGACGGGACGTGTGCAGGTGAGCGATGGCGAAGGCCTTCGCCGTCTGGCGCTTGCCGGCGTCGGGCTGGTGCGCCTTGCCGCTTTCACCGTGAGGGACGATATAGCCGCCGGCCGGCTGATCCCCGTGCTTAATCATCTCGATACGGGTGAAACGGAGATGTTTCATGCCGTCTATGTCGGCCAGCGCGGACCGCTTCCCTCACGCATCCGGGCGCTGCTCGATTTTCTGGGTGAATATGGGCGGGTGAAGTGACCTTCCGGAGGCATTGGAAAGCGCGACCGGGATGAAGACAGCAGGGGATTCAAAAATTGGGGAACGCCTATCGTCTCGGACCGGACAGCGAGAAAGCACCAACCGATTTCAGCGTGATCTGCGTCTCGCCGGCAAGTGTGCTTGGTATCGCACCGCAGAGACTGCCCGTCGTCACCACAGTACCGGCCTTGAGCATGTCGCCCTTGTTGAATGCCGCATTGGCGAAGGCGACCAGTGGCGCGAGCGGATCACCATTGGGATGTTTTACCGTGGCGTCGAACAGCTGCACCGACCCCTCGGTAACGGTAAGCTGCGGCAGGTTCTCACCATTTCCGGCAAAGACGTCCACGATGCCTTTATCCACTTCCGGGCCGATGACGAAGCCATGGTTGGCGAGGCGATCCGCGAGAAAAAGCGGAAACGGCACCTGATTTTTCTCCGCCAGCCGGTAGCGGAGAAGTTCAGCACCAAGGTGTACCTTGTCGATATATCTTATCAGGTCGTCCCTGGTCAGCGGCTCCGCCGCCGCAGCGGGGATATCGGCGGAAAGCGTAAAGCAGATTTCGACTTCGACGCCTTCGGTGCCGCCTTCAGGAAAAGAAGCGAGATTGGTTTCATCGACCCGAACGCAATCGAACATGAGCGCCCCGATGGCCTCGCCATCCGGGCGGATCGCCAGTTTCCAGCCGGCGACCGGTTCCGACCATTTTTCAGCAAAAGCCTGCTGGACCGCCATAGCCTCCTCAAGGTCACCGGGAATGAGGTCCTCCGCCTGCAACGCCGCCAGGGTGATTTTTGAACCCTCGTGGCTCGCTTTTGCGAAGCTTTCGGCCAGTTTTTCGATTGCCGTCATTGCGTCTAGGGTCCCGGATGTTTCAAACGGCAGATGCTGTCATGATTTGGCGCTGCCTGCCAAGGCCATTAGTGTCGAGTTCGACCACATCGCCAGCTTTAAGGAGAGGTGGCGCCGAACGATGAGCAATTGTTATGACTCTCCTGCCACCCCAAACGAACGGTGATCTAGTCGTACCAGCACACCTACAAGGAAAGCGGAAAATCATGGGCAAGGCAGGCTGCAACAATGCCGTCGCCAATGCTGATGCCCCTGCACGGAGCGTGATCGGACGGGGAGAGTGCCCCCGCCCGACCTGTTCTGACTACGCGACGTCTGCGTCGAACTGTATGCTGTGAAGCCGCTTATAAAGGCCGTCCGTTGCGAGCAACTCGCGACGGCTTCCCTGTTCCACGACCTCGCCATTGTCCATCACCACAATCTTGTCTGCGCGGTTGATGGTGGAAAGCCTGTGCGCGATGACAATCGACGTTTTGTTCAGTGTCAGACGTTCCAAGGCATCGCGGACAAGCGCCTCGGATTCAGAATCCAGTGCGCTCGTAGCTTCATCGAGGATCAATATGTCCGCGTCACGCAACATCGCACGGGCGATCGCCACACGTTGTCTCTGACCACCCGACAGGCCGGAACCGTTTTCGCCGAGCTTTGTGTCATAGCCGTTCGGCATTTTCATGATGAAATCATGCGCATTGGCGGCCTTTGCGGCGGCGATGATCTCTTCGTCTGTTGCATTGTCCCGGCCGACGGAAATGTTGTGTTTAACGGTTCCCGAGAACAGGAACGTTTCCTGACCGACATAGGACACGTGTTCACGCAAACTGGCGAAGGAAACATCGCGCAAATCCATGCCATTGATTTCGACCGCGCCGTTTTGTGGATCGTAGAGGCGCATCATCAGATTGATAATGGTGGATTTGCCGCTGCCGGACGGGCCCACCAATGCGGTCATTTTACCACCCTCGAAGAGAACACTGACGTCCTTTAAAACCGGTTGATCCGCAACATATTCGAAGCTTACGTTTTTAAGCTCAACATCGCCACTTGCTTTAGGAAGAGGCAGCGCGTCGTTCTTTTCAGTCAACGTGAGCGGCGCATCCAGAACCTCGAACATCATTCGAACACCTATCATGCCGCCTTCGATCTGGACACGCATGCGCGCCAAGCGCTTGGCTGGTTCGTAAGCAAGAAGAAGCGCGGTGATGAATGCCATCAGATCGCCAGGCGAGCCGCCCTTTTCAAGAACTGTATATCCGGAAACAGCAATAACTACCGCAATTGCGAGGCCGGACAGGGTCTCCATGATCGGGCTGGTCGCAGCTTCTAGCTTGGCGATGCCGTTGGCACGATGCTCAACATCCGACACCGCCTTATTCATCCGCTGGCGCATTAGTTTTTCAAGGGAAAATGCCTTGATGACGCGAACGCCAATGCTGGTCTCTTGTACGACATTGACGATTTCGCCAAGCGAAGCAAGTTCCGCCTCCATGATTTTTCGAACCCGACGCAGAACGAGGCGAACGCTGAAAATCGCGATCGGACCAATAATCATGGAGATCGCGCTCAAAAGGAAATTTTGGGCGAACATCACGATGATCAGGCCGATAAGGGAAAAAAGATCGCGAACAAACGATGTTACAATCGTATCGATGACGCTGCGCGCAGCTTGTGCATTATACGTTACTCGTACAAGAAGCTCCGATGATGGTAGATTCTGAAAGAATGATACGCCCTGTTTAAGAAGGCGATCGTAAATCTTGCGCTGCTGTTCGGCGACGATGCTGTTGCCAGCCTTACTCAGATAGTAGCTTTGTACGAACGTCGCGAGGCCTTTGATAATGAATATTGCCGCAACCGCTAAGGCAATTTCAAGGACGACGTCAAAACCTTGCTTCAGATAGACACTGTTTACGATGTCGCGCATGATCCATGCACTGAGAGATGTCGTGGCGGCGACGACAACCATTGCGGCTATCGCCGCAGAATACCAACCAACATGTTTTTTGAAATTCTCTTTGAAAAGTCGCGTCAACAACTTCTTGTCGTTTGGCGACAAAAACGATCCGATCAAGGAAACATCCTATTCAGTTTTGGGTGCACACGCGGTTCGTTGGGGGTAAATCTATCAGAACGGCTTTGCTCAATCGAGTGTTTCTTGTCATCTCAGTTGCAGTGACCTATCCCAGCCACTCATCCGAGCCAAGAATTATCGCGTTGCTCCACAATGATTGCGTCGTTAGAGGTGCAATACGTCGAAGGCTTATCACTGTCAACATTTGGGCTTGGCTGACTGATGTTGTCATATTTACGGGTCCTGAACGTCAAGTGCGATGAAGTTCAATCATCTCCCCAAATCCGTTGCAGCCTGACTCGAAAAGGTTTCAACAATATTCGTACCTTGCCAAGCGGCGAGTCAGGACCCGGATGTGGGCGATAATGATCCAGGCCTCAGCTGATCCGACGGACTTTTCCCAATTTTTGGCCAGTCGCCGGCATCTGCCAAGCCATGCAAAGGTGCGCTACACGACCCAGTTCATCCAGCGACGCGGTAGAACCTCGAAGCCCTTGGCCTTGCCGGTCCGCTTGACGATCTGGAGAGTGAACGCAGCGATTTTTTGCAGTGCACCCTTCAGCTTGGGTCCGGAATAGCCACCGTCAGCGAAGATATGTCTCAGCCACGGCCAGCGCTTGAGAATAGTTTTGAGGACGGCGGGCGCACCGTCGCGATCCTGAATATCGGCGCTGGGAGCCATGAGGCCGACCATCAGTCCGAGTGTGTCGATGACGATATGACGCTTGCGTCCCTTGATCCTCTTGCCCGCTTCATAGCCCGTGACGTTGCCCCCAAGTTTTATCCAGTTTTGAGTTCGCTCCAGCGGTTTTGGTGATCTGAATGAGGTGCTCCCCGTTTTTGGGCCAGCGGGAGCTGGAATTTTCCGGGGTTTGAGGTGCTCCCCGAATTTGGGCCAGCGGGAGCTGGAATTTTCCGGGGTTTTGAGGTGCTCCCCGAATTTGGGCCAGCGGGAGCTGGAATTTTCCGGGGTTAAGACTCAGTGCGACGGTGGTGCCGATGAGCCGTTCATGAGCGAAATCGGCACTTTGTTGCCTATCGCGCTGTGTGGCCGGAATTCGTTATAGTCTCTACGCCAATCCTCCATCTTTGCCCGCGCGTCGTCAAGGGTCATGAACCAGTGAGCGTTCAGGCACTCGGCGCGGAACTTGCCATTGAAACTCTCGATGTAGCTGTTGTCGGTCGGCTTGCCTGGCCGGGAGAAGTCGAGCACGACACCCTTGTGATAGGCCCAAAGATCAAGGTCTCGAGAGATGAACTCGCTGCCGTTATCGACGCGAATGGTCGTCGGATATCCGACCTGGCGGCAGACCCGCTCTAGTGTCTGAACGACATCCTCCCCCTTGTAACTGAAGCGGGCATCGACTGCCGGCGAGAAGCGCGAGTAAGTGTCGACGACCGTCAGAACCCTGATCTTGCGACCAGTGGCCAGTTGGTCATGAACGAAATCCATCGCCCAAACATGGTTGGAATGGGTCGGCTCCGTGCGGTCAGCCCGCAGCTTCGCCTTGACCCGGCGCTTGGGAACCTTGTTGCGGAGCTGGAGGTCCATCTCTTTGTAAAGACGATAGATTCGCTTCGGGTTCACGGGCCAGCCTTCACGCTTGATAAGGATATGCACACGCCTGTAGCCGTAGCGTACCCGCGTCTGGCAGATGTCCTTGATCTTGAGCTTCAACTCGGCCTGCTCGCCACGCCTGGACTTGTAGACATAGAGCGACCGGTCGACTTTCAATACCGAGCATGCACGCCGGATCGAAACCTTCCAGTCAGCCTTGATCGTGTCGACAAGCTTGCGCTTGCGGGCAGGCCTCAAAGCTTTTTTGAAAGCACATCCTGCAGCATGGCCTTGTCCAGTGACAAGTCGGCAACAATCCGCTTCAGCTTGGCATTCTCTTCCTCAAGCTGTCGCAGCCGCTTCATCTCCGAGGGCATCAAGCCCGCGTATTTTTTGCGCCAATTAATGGGATGGACTGTTCCCCCACCCCGCAGTCAAACTGGTCGCGCCAACGAAG
>NZ_JARVRC010000007.1:0-380859 GCF_030209895.1 Agrobacterium sp. CFBP2214
ACACCGTCAAAAAACTGACATTTTTATCAAGCCATTGATATCAATACATAGTTTCGTGGTGCGCAACGGAAATGGGCGAAAAGGGGAGGAATTTTCAGACGTTTCACCACAGGCCGGATGTCTCCCCTCCATGCGTCATTGCAAATAGCGCGCCAGGAACCGCAATTTTGCCGGCGGAGCATTTGCCTTATCCTTACATACGGCTGTCAAAGCGCAGGGTCGTGCATTAGAAACGGCATATAAGACGCTTAAACCCACCCCCAATCGCCGCAGGCCTGTTTGCATGACCAGAACGTCCGTCCCTATGAAGACTGAATCGCCCGAACTTCCCGTCAGTGCCGTTCTGGGCGATATCGCCGAGGCCCTGGCCGGGGCGAAGCGCGCAGTTCTTTCAGCCCCTCCGGGCGCGGGTAAAACGACGCTGGTGCCGCTTCATCTTTTGCAGCAGGACTGGCGGGGTGACGGCAAGATCATTCTTCTCGAACCGCGCCGGCTTGCCGCCCGGGCCGCGGCCGGGCGCATGGCCGAGCTGCTTCGCGAGGAAGTCGGGCAAACCGTCGGCTACCGCATGCGGCTCGACAATCGCATTACCTCGAAAACCCGGATAGAGGTGGTGACCGAAGGCGTGTTTGCCCGCATGGTTCTGGACGATCCGGAACTTGCCGGCGTTTCGACTGTGATTTTCGACGAGTTCCATGAACGTTCGCTCGACGGCGATTTCGGACTGGCGCTTGCACTGGACGTGCAGGGTGGGTTGCGAGACGATCTGCGAATCCTCGTCATGTCCGCCACTCTCGATGTCGAACGCATCAGCGCGCTCATGGCAGATGCCCCGGTCATTCAGAGCCTTGGGCGGACGTTTCCGATCGACGTCCGCTATGAGGATCGTTGGCAGGGCGTACCGGTTGAAGAAAAAGTCACCAAGGCGATTACCGAAGCCCATGGGTCGGAAACCGGCTCCATCCTCGCTTTTCTGCCGGGACAGGCGGAAATTACCCGAACGGCCGCGCGGCTGGAGGGGCGTTTTCCCAGTGATACGGATATCATCCCCCTTTACGGAAACCTTTCGCAGAAGGAGCAGGATGCAGCGATAAAGCCGGCGCCAGCCGGACGGCGCAAGATCGTGCTGGCCACCTCGATTGCCGAAACATCCATTACGATCGATGGCGTGCGTGTGGTGATCGACAGCGGATTACAGCGACTGCCCGTCTTCGAGCCGGCAACGGGAATCACGAGGCTCGAAACGGTGCGGGTGTCGCGCGCTTCCGCCGACCAGCGGGCGGGGCGCGCCGGGCGAACGGAACCCGGTGTTGCGATCCGCCTGTGGCATCAAGGACAGACGGCGGCGCTCAATGCCTTTACGCCACCGCAAATTCTGGCGAGCGATCTCGCCGGCCTTGCGCTTGATCTCGCCCATTGGGGGGTTCAGGACCCGTCTTCTCTTGCTTTTCTTGATATGCCCCCCGAAGCCGCACTTAAAGAATCGGTGGCGCTTCTCAAAAATCTGGGCGCGCTCGACAAAGGCGGCGCACTGACGCAGCGCGGTCGTCTGATGCGCGGCCTTTCGCTGCCACCGCGACTGGCAGCCATGGTGATTGCGGCGGCAAGCGAGGGTGCGGGGAAAAAGGCGGCGATGCTCGCCGTCATGTTGACGGAACAGGGGCTCGGCGGAAACGACATCGATCTCGATGAACGGCTGCGACACTTTCTTTCCGACAGGAGCGAAAGGGCGCTGGCGGCGCGGAAGCTGGCATCGAGGCTGTTCGATGCGATCGGCGACAAAACGGCGACAGCCGAATTGCCGAGTGAGGCCGGTCCACTGCTGCTGCACGCCTATCCGGACAGGATCGCACTCCAGCGTGGCGCGCGCGGACGTTATGTAATGGCTAATGGGCGGGGTGCGGAGCTTGCCGAGACCGAGCGTCTGGCGGCGAGCAAAATGCTTGTCGTGGCCGATATTACCGGACGGGCGGCGCAACCGCGCATCCTTGCGGCGGCGGGCATAGAAAGGACCGATATAGAAGAGCGGATGCCGCACCTCATCGTTCAGCAGGACCAGCTGCTTTTCGACAAGGCGAGCGGCCAGGCGCGTGCGCGAAGGGTGACGCGGCTTGGCGCCATCATCCTCGACGAAACACCCCTGCCCCGCCCCGAGGGTGAACAGGCGGCCCAGGCGCTCGCCAATGGTATCAGGGAATTCGGCATCGACATTCTTCCGTTTTCGAAAGAGACGCTGCAGCTGCGCGACAGAATCGGCTTTCTGAACGCCAGTATCGGCGACCCCTGGCCTGATGTCAGCGACGAGGCTTTGCTTTCGCGGCTGGACAAATGGTTCGTCCCTTTTCAGAACGGCGCGCGCAGCCTGCAGGACATCCGGCCCGGCAGCCTTTCCGACGGGATTCTGTCCCTGGTGCCGCATGAGGTAGGGCGCGACCTCGGCAGGCTGGCGCCCACGCATTTCGAAGCGCCGACGGGCCAGCGCCACCCCATCCGTTACGATGCCAGCGAACCGACGCTTTCCATTCGTGTGCAGGAGCTTTTCGGGCTGAGAGCCCACCCGTCTATTGCGCAGGGGCGGTTGCCGCTGCTCCTGGAATTGACCTCGCCGGCACACAGGCCGATACAGACGACACGCGATCTTCCCGGTTTCTGGGCGGGATCCTGGAAGGACGTGCGGGCGGATATGCGCGGACGTTATCCACGCCATCCATGGCCGGAGGACCCGGCATCGGCCCTGCCGACCAGCCGCGCAAAACCGCGCGGGACGTGATGACGATAAAGAGGGTAAAGGAGACGAAAATGGCTGGCCATTCGATCGAAACCACGAGACTTGGCCGCGCCAGCCGCAGGATAAGGCTGCAGACCATTGTCTGGCTGCGCTGGCTGGCGGTTGCCGGACAGACGGCGACAATCCTGCTTGTCGCCTTCGGGCTCAATTTCCCCCTGCCGCTTCTGGCCTGCGGCCTCTTGATCGCGGCACTGGCGCTCGCCAACCTGTTTCTCACTGCCCGTTTTCCCTCCACCTATCGTCTGGAGCCCTGGGAAGCGACGTTGCTGCTGGCCTTCGACCTGCTGCAATTGACGGCGCTCATTTACATCACCGGTGGACTTTCCAATCCGTTCGCGCCGCTGATCTGCGTGCAGGTCATCATCGCGTTTGCCTCCCAGCCGCTTCGGCACTCGCTTATTCTTCTCGCCTTTGCCGTCATCTGCTCGACAGCGATCGCTTTTTCCCCCTTTCCGGTTCCCTGGTATCCGGGTGAGGTTTTGCCGATCCAGCTTCTGCTGCATGTCGGCACCTGGGTCGCGATCATCGCCACGACCTCGTTTGCGGCTTTTTACGCCTATCGCGTTTCGCATGAGGCAAATCAGCTGGCGGATGCTCTGGCTGCAACCGAACTGGTGCTGGAGCGGGAAAAACATCTTTCACAGCTGGATGGGTTGGCAGCAGCAGCAGCGCATGAGCTGGGCACGCCGCTCGCAACAATCAGCGTCGTCGCGAAGGAGATGGAGCGGGAACTTGGGCATGACGAAAAATTTGGTGAAGATATAGCGCTGCTGCGCAGCCAGAGCGAAAGATGCCGTGACATTCTGCGCCGGCTCACATCGCTTTCCACCGACAATGAAGAACATATGCGCCGCCTGCCGCTCTCTTCGCTGATCGAGGAGGTGATGGCCCCGCACCGGGAATTCGGCATCCGCCTCGAACTCGTTGAAAAGAGCAATCGCGCCGACGAGCCGGTCGGTATCCGCAATGCCGGTATCATCTACGGTCTCGGCAACCTCATTGAAAACGGCGTGGATTATGCGCGGGAAAAGGTCACCGTAACGGTGGATTACGATCAGCAGAACGTCGCCGTCATCATTGAAGACGACGGGCCGGGTTATGCCCATGACGTACTTGCCCGTATCGGCGAGCCCTATGTGACCGAACGTCACAACGACACAAGGGCGGGCGGGCTCGGGCTCGGGCTTTTCATCGCCAAGACTCTGCTGGAGCGCTCCGGCGCCGGTGTCACCTTTGAAAATCGCGGCACAAGCGAAAAGGGAGCAAGGGTCACAATCGTCTGGCCTCGAGCGCTTATGGACGATAAAAGAAACCGTTGACTTTACCATCCACGTTGAAGCGGCGATAAGAAGAAGAAAACAAAGCCGACGAAGTTGCCGGAAGGCCGCAAACATGAAGACAGAAGACCAGAACAACTCCACCAGCGCGCCAACGGACGACGGCGATCCGATCGGGCCCGACAGATCGCTGTTGATCGTCGATGATGACGGCCCGTTTTTGCGCCGGCTTGCCCGGGCAATGGAAACACGCGGCTTTGCCGTCGATACGGCCGAGACGGTGAGTGACGGTATAGCCCGTTCCAGGGCTGCGCCGCCGAAGTATGCGGTGGTCGATCTGAGGCTTGCTGATGGCAATGGTCTGGAAGTCATCGAGGCGATCAGGCAGAACCGGGACGATACGCAGATCGTCGTTCTGACCGGCTATGGCAATATTGCAACCGCTGTTACCGCCGTAAAACTGGGAGCGCTGGACTATCTGGCCAAACCCGCCGATGCGGACGATGTCTTCAATGCGCTGACGCAGCGCAAGGGTGAAAAGACCGAAGTTCCCGAAAACCCCATGTCGGCAGACCGGGTTCGGTGGGAGCATATTCAGCGTGTCTATGAAATGTGCGAGCGCAACGTTTCGGAAACGGCACGCCGGCTCAATATGCATCGGCGCACCTTGCAGCGCATTCTCGCGAAACGCGCCCCAAAGTAACGATACTTATTCGCCAAAGCTGCGCCCGGTTGTCCATTCTGCCAGCATCAACCGGGTCGCGGCGGTTCTCGAGAAATCCAGCATCACCGATTTGCGGGTCGCCGGCGGCAATTTATGTTCCGGCGCATCGCGCAGCATATGGGCACCATATCCATCCGAGAGGATCAGCCCGCATTCCTCCGGGAATATGTCGGTCGGAACCTCCGGGTGGGTGGCGAAGAACAGCCGATCGCAATGCAGGCGATATTCCGGCCATTTGCGATCGACACGGAAATCCTCGATGGAGGATTTGATTTCGATGATCCAGATTTCACCCTTGACCGACAGACTGATGAGATCGGCCCGTCGCCCGTTTGCAAGCGGCAGCTCCGGCAGCACCGAATGGCGCATTTCGTGCAGAAGCACCTGAACGCCGCGACGCACCAGCATCGCCTTGTCCGACTGGCGTCCGTCGATTAACGGATTATTGTTGGTAACGGAAAGAATAGTCATGGATAAAGGCTGCTGAAGCGTTTGGCCTATTGTTGCAAAAAGGCAATCAACCGGCAATTTTAAAGGCGCAACCGCCTCGCGGCGGCGCAACGGCTTGCCAAGAGCGGCTTAATGGAAAATAACCGATTTATCCAATTAAGCCTACTCCTTCGCACAATTTGGCGAATTTTCCGCGAGAACGACATGCGCATCCGCACTCCATTGACCTTACTCGGTCTGACGGCAGCACTGGCTCTGGCCGGCTGCGCCGAAACTACCTCCCAATCCTCCGCTCCGACCTCCGGCAAGATCGCAGCGTCTGTTCCGGTTGCTGACCCCGTTCCGGCGAAGGTCGAAACGGTCCAGATCTTCAACGATGTTTACGGTGCCGTGACCGATGCGGGCTATGCGCTGCCGGCCATTCCGATCAACCGTGTCAACGAGAAGTATCGCCGTCAGATTGTCGAATTCCAGACATCCGAACGCGCCGGCACCATCATCGTCAACACGCGCGAGCGTTACCTCTATTACATCCTCTCCGGCAACCGTGCGGTTCGTTACGGCATCGGCGTCGGCAAGGCGGGTTTCGCCTGGGCCGGTGAAGCCTATGTCGCCTGGAAGCAGGAATGGCCGATGTGGCATCCGCCGAAGGAAATGGCGGACCGTAAGCCGGAAGTGGCCAAATATGTCGAGGCCGGCATGGGACCGGGCCTTTCCAACCCGCTCGGCGCGCGCGCCATGTATCTCTTCAACGAAAAGGGACAGGACACGCTGTTCCGCATCCATGGCTCGCCCGAATGGGCCTCGATCGGCACCGCCGCCTCTTCCGGCTGCATCCGCATGATCAACCAGGACGTCATCGACCTTTACAGCCGCGTCCGCCCCGGCCGCAGCACGAAAGTCGTCGTGATCCAGTAAAGATCAGATACCGGACAAGAAAAAGCCGCCGTGGATTTCCCCCGGCGGCTTTTTTGTTTCTCAGGACTGCTGACGGTGTCAGGCCGCCTGTTTGGCCTTCAGTTCCAGACGACGACGGTGCAGAACCGGTTCGGTGTAACCATTCGGCTGTTCGCGGCCCTTCAGCACCAGTTCGACAGCCGCCTGAAATGCCACCGATCCGTCGAAATCGGATGCCATCGGCAGATAGGCCGGATCGTCGGCATTCTGCGTATCGACCACGGCGGCCATGCGCTTCATGGTCTCGACGATCTGTTCCTCTGTCACCACGCCATGGCGCAGCCAGTTCGCCATATGCTGCGCGGAGATGCGAAGCGTGGCGCGGTCCTCCATCAGCCCGATATTGTTGATATCAGGCACCTTGGAGCAGCCGACGCCCTGATCGACCCAGCGCACGACATAGCCGAGAATACCCTGCGCATTGTTGTCGAGTTCACGCTGGATTTCTTCCGGCGTCCAGTTGGGACGCGGCGCGACCGGCACGGACAGGATATCGGAAAGCTTCGCGCGGCCGCGGCTTTTAAGTCCTTCCTGCACCGAAGCGACATCGACCTTGTGATAATGCGTGGCATGCAGCGTCGCTGCGGTCGGCGACGGCACCCAGGCCGTGTTGGCGCCGGCCTTCGGATGCGCGATCTTCTGCTCCAGCATCGCCGCCATCAGATCCGGCATGGCCCACATGCCCTTGCCGATCTGCGCATGGCCGGAAAGGCCGCATTCCAGCCCGATATCAACGTTCCAGTTCTCGTAAGCGGCGATCCACGCCGCCTGCTTCATGTCGCCCTTGCGGATCATCGGACCCGCTTCCATCGAGGTGTGGATTTCGTCGCCGGTGCGGTCGAGGAAGCCCGTATTGATGAAAACGACGCGATCCTTCGCGGCGCGAATGCTTTCCTTGAGGTTGATCGTGGTACGACGCTCTTCATCCATGATACCCATTTTCATGGTGTTCGGCGCCATGCCGACAAGCTTTTCGACCCGGCTGAAGATTTCGTTGGCGAAGGCCACTTCCTCCGGCCCGTGCATCTTCGGCTTGACCACATACATCGAGCCGGCGCGGGAATTCTGACGACGCCCGGACGGACCGACATCATAAAGAGCGATCAGCGCCGTGACGACGGCATCCATGATGCCCTCCGGCACCTCGCGGCCGTCCCTGTCGAGGATTGCCGGATTGGTCATGAGATGACCGACATTGCGCACCAGCATCAGGGAACGGCCCGGCAGCGTCAGCGCCGCACCATTGGGAGCCGTGTAGTAGCGATCCGGATTGAGGCTGCGGGTGAAGGTCTTGCCGCCCTTCGAAACCTCCTCCGTCAGGTCGCCGCGCATCAGGCCAAGCCAGTTGCCGTAAACCAGCACCTTATCCTCGGCGTCGACGGCGGCAACCGAATCCTCACAATCCATGATGGTCGTCAGCGCCGATTCAAGAATGACATCGGAGATGCCCGCCTTGTCGCCCTTGCCGATTTCGGTCGAGGGATCGATGACGATTTCGGTGTGCAAACCGTTCTTGCCAAGCAGGATCGTTGCAGGCTTTGCCGCCTCGCCGCTGAAACCCTTGAACTGGGCTGCATCCGTGAGGCCAGTCTTGGCGTCGCCGGTGGCGAGCTGCAACAGGCCATCCTCGATCTTGAAACCGGTCACATCGGACCAGCTTCCCGTCTCCAGCGGCGCGGATTCATCGAGGAAGTTGCGAGCCCAGGCGATGACCTTCTCGCCGCGCCCGGGGTTATAGCCCCTGCCCTTTTCCGCACCGTCAGCATCGGAAATGGCGTCCGTGCCGTAAAGCGCGTCGTAAAGCGAACCCCAGCGGGCATTCGCGGCATTCAGTGCATAACGTGCATTCATAACCGGAACGACGAGCTGCGGACCGGCAACGGCAGCAATTTCAGGGTCGACGTTGCTGGTTTCCACCTTGAAGCCGGGGCCTTCCGGCAGCAGATAGCCGATTTCCTTCAGAAATCCCTCATAGGCAGCAAAATCTACCGGAGCGCCATTCTGCCGATACCAGCCATCCAGTTTTTCCTGCAGGGCGTCGCGCTTTGCCAGCAATTCACGGTTCTTCGGAGAAAGCTCGTGAACAATGGTCGAAAAACCTTCGAAGAACGCCTCACTGTCCAGACCTGTGCCCGGCAGGACGTCGTCAGTCAGAAAGGCATAAAGCCTGTCATCGATGGAAAGACCGAATTTATTCGTGCGGCTCACATGCGCCTCCTCTATTCTGGAGATACAGATTGGACGCGGAGACGGGCGCTCGTCAATTGCGGCAGGCAGCCAAATATTATTTCCGTTTTGGAAACAATGGAGCCGATAGTCGTCTTTTTCTACAAAAGCGCCTGCAGATCCTTGAGGCGGTCGTTCACCAGCCAGCCGTAGTAGTTTTCTTCCGGTAACAGCGGCTGTTCCCCGCCCGAGGCGCGTTGGCGGTTCTTCTGGGCAAGGGCGGCAGCACGCTGCTGCGACCCGCCGACATTATAAAGCGTGGAGGTCACACCCGGATTTTTCGAAATATCCATGTCGGCAATCGACCGGTAATCATCGATAGACTTGCGGATGGAGGCGGCCATGAAGGCGAGTGACCGGTCCGGGTCCATGATCGCCGTATAGACCGCTGTGGCATCGTTTTCATCCAGCCTCTCGTAACCGGAGGTTCTCGACACCATGTCGGACAACATCAGCGCCGTCAGCGGGTTGATCTGGCCGAGGCCAAAAGTCTGGCCGGCATAAAAGGGCTGGAAGAATACGGCGCTGAAACGGTTGTTCGGATAGGCCACGCCATCGACGGTCTTACCACGGAAACTGTCGTCCCAGACATCTTCACGGCAATTCCAGAGGCTGTAGGAATCCTTTTTCGACTGGCATTTGGCAAATTGCGAATGCGTCAGAAACTGCGCGATGGTTTCGTCCTTGTAGCCGAAACGGAAGCTGCCGCCGGCATAGGAGGCGGCCTTGACGTAATAGGACTGCAGCCGGTCATAAGCGTCGACATTATAGGTATGTTCGCCGACGATCGCGCCGATCATATGGATCGGATCGATGCCGTAGCGCCCGGCCGTCGACTTGATCTTGGCGATCAGGGCCTTGTCGGAGGACAAAAGCTCGATGACCTTCTGGTATTTGCGCTCGAAAGACGTGTTGGACGCCTTGGTTCTTTTTGCGGAAGCGCCGGGAACACCCGGCTGTTCGGCATTGCGATTGCCCGGCGGAACGACCGTCGCGGCTTCGACGTAAGAAGACGCGGTGACGGTGACCGCCAAAGCAGCGGCAAATGCCAGAAGAGTTTTGCGCACGAGCGAATGCCTTTTCTCAAGCCTGCGGTTTCCGCCAGCGAAATACGCTGGGAAAACCGGATCATTCCACTAAAGCGGTTCCAACCGGAATGCAGCCCTTCCCATAAACAAAATGCGGGCTGAATGCGAGACAAGGCGGATAAAATAAAAGAGTGCGGCAAATATGGCCGCACTCTTCTTTCTCGGATCCCCGAAGTCTTCAGAGAATATAGCGCGACAAATCCGTGTCGGCGGCGAGATCGCCCACATGTTTTTTGACATATTCCTGGTCGATCTTGATGGCGGAGCCTCCGCGATCCGGCGCGTTGAAGGAAATCTCGTCCAGAACACGCTCCATCACCGTCTGCAGACGGCGCGCACCGATGTTCTCGACCGACGAATTGAGATGAACGGCCACATCGGCCAGAGCATCGATTGCGTCATCGGTGAAATCGAGATCCAGTTCCTCCGTCGCCATCAGCGCCTTGTACTGGCGTATGAGGCTTGCTTCCGTTTCCGTCAGGATACGGCGGAAATCCTCCTTGGTCAGCGGCTTCAGCTCGACGCGGATCGGCAGGCGGCCCTGAAGTTCGGGCAGGAGGTCCGAAGGCTTCGCCACATGGAACGCGCCCGATGCGATGAACAGCACGTGGTCGGTTTTGACCGGGCCGTACTTCGTCGAAACCGTGGTGCCTTCGACAAGCGGCAGCAGGTCGCGCTGCACGCCTTCACGCGAGACGCCGGCGCCCATGCCACCGTCGCGGGCGGCGATCTTGTCGATCTCATCGAGGAAGACGATGCCGTCATTTTCGACCGACTTCACCGCCTCACGCTGGATCATTTCATTGTCGAGCAGCTTGTCGGATTCGTCGCGGATGAGATCGGCATAGGATTTGGACACTGTCGTGCGCACCTTCTTGGTGCGTCCGCCCATGGCCTTGCCGAACATTTCCGACAGGTTGAGAACGCCGATATTGGCGCCCGGCATGCCGGGAATTTCGAAACCGGGCATGCCCGAGCCGCTATCCGCCACCTCGATGTCGATTTCCTTGTCGTCCAGCTCGCCGTCACGCAGCTTCTTGCGGAAGCTTTCACGCGTGCCAGGCGATGCGGTTGCACCAACCAGCGCGTCAAGCACCCGTTCTTCGGCGCTCTGATGCGCCTTGGCCTGCACTTCGGCGCGCTTCTTTTCACGCACGAGGCCAATGCCGATTTCAACCAGATCGCGGATGATCTGTTCGACATCGCGTCCGACATAGCCGACTTCGGTGAACTTCGTGGCTTCGACCTTGATGAAGGGGGCACCAGCAAGCTTGGCGAGGCGGCGCGAAATCTCGGTCTTGCCAACACCGGTCGGTCCGATCATCAGAATATTCTTGGGCATGACTTCATCGCGCAGGCTCTCATCGAGCTGCTGGCGGCGCCAGCGATTACGCAGCGCAATCGCGACCGCACGCTTGGCCTCATGCTGGCCGATGATGAAGCGGTCGAGTTCCGAGACGATTTCCCGGGGAGAAAAAGTTGTCATTCTATCCTCTCGGCTTTCCTGCTCCGGCCGGCCATCCAGGCCCGGCCCACAGGACCCATTGGTGAGAAATTGAGCTTACTCAGCGTCGAGGGTTTCGACGACGAGGTTGTGGTTGGTATAAACGCAGATATCGGCCGCAATATCGAGCGACTGGCGCGCCACCTCTTCGGCCGACTTGTCCGTGTCCATCATGGCGCGGGCCGCCGCAAAGGCGTAGTTGCCGCCGGAACCGATGGCGATCGCGCCGTGTTCCGGTTCCAGCACATCGCCATTACCGGTGATGGCAAGCGTGGTGGTTTTATCGGCCACCAGCATCATCGCTTCAAGATTGCGCAGATATTTATCGGTGCGCCAGTCCTTCGCAAGCTCGACGGCGGCGCGCATGAGCTGGCCCGGATATTGCTCGAGCTTCTTCTCAAGACGGTCGAGCAGCGTGAAGGCATCCGCCGTCGCACCGGCAAAACCGGCAATCACTTTACCCTTGCCGATACGGCGAACCTTACGGGCATTACCCTTCATGACCGTCTGGCCAAGGCTCACCTGGCCATCGCCAGCCATGACGACCTTGCCGCCCTTTCTGACTGTAATAATTGTTGTCATCAAACACCTGTCTGCCCTGCCGGGCCTGGGGTTAACGGGCCGGATGCGGCCCTTCTCGGTTTCTATGTAAGTTTGCTTTTCACGATTGCAATCTTCGCGGCGACGCACCGTTTTCGGCGTGTCATGCAAGACGATGGAACAACTGGATATTTGTGTCCCGTGCTGATAAGGAACGGCAACATTTTCACGGAGCGGCCAAAATGGCAGAACGTAAAGGCGAGATTATCCGCAACACCAACGAAACCGCGGTTTCGGTGCGCGTGGATATCGACGGCACCGGCAAGTCGACAATTTCCACCGGCGTAGGATTTTTCGACCATATGCTGGACCAGCTGAGCCGCCATTCGCTGATAGACATGGAGATCGAGGTGAAGGGCGACCTGCATATCGATGACCATCACACCGTGGAAGATACCGGTATTGCCATCGGCCAGGCGATTGCCAAGGCGCTGGGCGACCGGCGCGGCATTACCCGCTATGCCTCGCTCGATCTTGCCATGGACGAGACGATGACCAAGGCCGCCGTCGATATTTCCGGCCGACCCTTTCTCGTCTGGAACGTCAATTTTTCCGCACCGAAGATCGGCACCTTCGATACCGAGCTGGTGCGCGAATTCTTTCAGGCGCTCGCCCAGAATGCCGGCATCACGCTGCATGTCCTGAACCATTACGGCGCCAACAATCATCATATCGCCGAAACATGCTTTAAGGCCGTTGCCCGCGTTCTTCGCACGGCAACCGAGATCGACCCCCGGCAGGCAGGCCGCGTTCCCTCGACAAAGGGCATGCTGGCCTGACGCCAAAGCTGTCAGGAAGCCCATGACAAGCTATCTCGTTCTGGAAGCCCCCAACGGGCCGGACAGGGACCACAAGACGACCCGCTTCATTGCCGACCGTTTCGTCTGGCTGGCCCTGATTGCGCCCTGGCTTTGGCTCGCCATCAACCGCCTGTGGCTGGCAACGGCGGTGGTTATCATCGCGCTCCTTCTGGCCGGACGGGTATCAATATTAGCCGGATTCGAACCGGTTGGACTTCTCTGCGGTTTCGCCATCGGGCTCATCACGGCGCTGGAGGGACGCGATTTTCTCGTCCGGCACCTGATCCGCAAAGGCTGGAAGCTAGCGTCAGTCGTTTCCGCCCCTGATCTTTCGAGCGCCGAAGACATATATTTCTCCGAAACCGCCGAAACGGCGGAACAGCTGTCCCAGCCGGTCTGGTCTCCTTCGCCGCAAAATAGAGGCGACAAAAACTTCGTCAACGATCCCGCAGGATCGTTTCTTTTCGACTTGAATGGAAGGCGCTGACATGCGTGTCGCGATCATCGACTACGGTTCGGGCAATCTGCGTTCGGCCACCAAAGCTTTCGAGCGTGCCGCCCGCGAAGCCGGCATCAATGCAACCATCGACCTGACCGACAAGCCGGATCACGTCGCCTCGGCAGACCGCATCGTCCTGCCGGGCGTTGGTGCCTATGCGGATTGCCGGGCGGGTCTCGAAGCCGTTCCCGGCATGCATGAGGCGCTTATCGAAGCCGTCGAGAAAAAAGCGCACCCCTTCCTCGGCATCTGCGTCGGCATGCAGCTAATGTCCTCGCGCGGGCTCGAAAAGACTGTCAGTACCGGACTCGGCTGGATTGAGGGTGACGTCGTGGAAATGACGCCGTCCGACCCCAGCCTCAAAATCCCGCAGATCGGCTGGAACACGCTGGAAATCCGCCACGCTCACCCGCTTTTCGACGGCATCAAGACCGGAGCGGATGGGTTGCACGCCTATTTCGTGCATTCCTATCATCTGTCGGCAAAGCACTCGACGGATGTCATCGCCACCACCAACTACGGTGGCGCGATGACGGCTTTCGTCGGTCGCGACAATATGGCGGGCGCGCAGTTCCACCCGGAAAAAAGCCAGACGCTCGGCCTTGCCCTGATTTCCAATTTCCTGCGCTGGAAGCCCTGACATGATTCTTTTTCCCGCAATCGACCTTAAAGACGGCCAGTGCGTTCGCCTGAAACTCGGCGATATGGACCAGGCCACCGTCTACAACGAGGACCCCGGCGCACAGGCGAAGGCCTTCGAGGACCAAGGCTTCGAATGGCTGCATGTGGTTGATCTCAATGGCGCGTTCGCCGGCCAGACAGTCAATGGCGAGGCGGTCGACGCCATTCTGAAAGCGACGAAAAATCCGGTGCAGCTCGGCGGTGGCATCCGCACGCTCGATCATATTGAAGCGTGGCTGAGCCGTGGGCTTGCGCGCGTCATTCTCGGCACCGTGGCGGTGCGCGATCCGGTTCTCGTTCTGGAAGCCTGCAAGCGTTTCCCCGGCCAGGTCGCCGTCGGCATCGATGCCAAGGGTGGCAAGGTTGCCGTGGAAGGCTGGGCGGAAGCGTCCGAACTCGGCGTCATCGAACTGGCCAAACGCTTTGAAGGTGCCGGCGTCGCGGCCATCATCTACACCGATATCGATCGTGACGGCATTCTGGCCGGCATCAACTGGGCCTCGACGCTGGAACTGGCGGATGCCGTCTCCATCCCGGTCATCGCCTCCGGCGGCCTTGCCTCCATCGAAGACATCAAACGCATGTTGCAGCCGGATGCCGCAAAGCTCGAGGGTGCGATTTCAGGCCGCGCGCTTTATGATGGGCGCATCGACCCTGCCGAGGCACTTGCCCTCATCAAGGCCGCGAAGGAGGTACGCGCATGACCCTCAAAGCCCGTGTTATTCCCTGCCTTGATGTCAAAGACGGCCGCGTCGTCAAGGGCGTGAACTTCGTCGACCTGATCGATGCCGGTGACCCCGTCGAAGCGGCGAAAGCCTATGACGCGGCAGGAGCGGACGAGCTCTGCTTTCTCGACATCACCGCCTCCTCGGACAATCGCGATACGATCTTCGATGTCGTCTCGCGCACCGCCGATCATTGCTTCATGCCGCTGACCGTCGGCGGCGGGGTCCGCGCCGTTGCTGACATCCGCAAGCTGCTCCTTTGCGGCGCGGACAAGGTTTCCATCAATTCTGCGGCGGTGAAGGATCCTGACTTCGTGGCGCAGGCGGCCGACAAGTTCGGCAACCAGTGCATCGTCGTTTCCATCGACGCCAAGCGCGTTTCGAAGGATGGGGAAGCTGGCCGCTGGGAAATCTTCACCCATGGCGGACGCCAGCCGACCGGTATCGACGCCGTGGAATTCGCCATCAAAATGGTCGAACGCGGCGCGGGTGAATTGCTTGTCACCTCGATGGACCGCGACGGCACCAAAAGCGGATATGATATCGGCCTGACGCGCAGCATTGCCGATCAGGTTCGCGTGCCCGTCATCGCCTCGGGCGGCGTCGGAACGCTTGATGATCTGGTGGCTGGCGTTCGCGATGGCCATGCAACTGCGGTACTTGCCGCCTCCATCTTCCATTTCGGCACCTATTCGATCGGTGAAGCCAAGAGCTACATGGCCGAGCATGGCATCGCCATGCGTCTCGACTGATTGCAGGAACTTCTCATGAGCGCATTTTCCCTTTCCGATCTGGAACGCATCGTCGCGACCCGTGCCGCTGCCTCTCCTGACGAATCCTGGACGGCCAAGCTGGTTGCTGCCGGCCAGGAACGCGCGGCGAAAAAACTCGGCGAAGAGGCGGTGGAAGCCGTCATCGCAGCCATTGCGAAAGATCGCGACGGGCTGAAGAACGAAGCCGCCGATCTGCTTTACCATCTGCTGGTGGTGCTGAAGATCGCCGACATTCCGTTGGACGAGGTTTTTGCCGAGCTGGAGCGCCGGACCGGTCAAACCGGCCTTGCGGAAAAGGCGGCGAGGCCGACATCATGAATGTCGAGGCAGGCAGCGGGGAGAGAGGCATGCCGAGCACACTCGATCATTTCCGGCCGGATGAATATTCGCCCTACCACTTCTACAGTTCGGAAGAATGGGCGAAGTTTCGCGCTGACACGCCACTGACGCTTTCCGCCGATGAGGTCAAACGCTTGCGCTCGCTGGACGACCCGATCGATCTGGACGAAGTGCGGCGCATTTACCTGTCGCTGTCGCGCCTTTTATCCTCGCATGTCGAGGCGTCACAGCTGCTGTTCGAACAGCGCAACCGCTTTCTCAATATGGCTGACGTCAACAAGACGCCCTTTGTCATCGGCATTGCCGGCTCTGTGGCGGTTGGCAAATCGACGACGGCGCGTATTCTGAAGGAGCTTCTGGCGCGCTGGCCCTCCAGCCCGAAGGTCGATCTCATCACGACAGACGGATTTCTTTATCCGAATGAGGTTCTGCGGCGCGAAAACCTGATGGAGCGCAAGGGCTTTCCCGAAAGCTACGATATCGGCGCGCTCCTGCGTTTCCTGTCGGCGATCAAGGCGGGCCAGCCCAATGTGAAAGCACCGCGCTATTCGCACCTGACCTATGACGTTCTGCCGAATGAGTTCACTGTCATCGACCAGCCGGATATTCTGATCTTCGAAGGCATCAATGTGCTGCAATCGCGCGACCTGCCGGCGGGCGGGCGGATTGTGCCGATCGTTTCCGATTTTTTCGATTTCTCGATCTATATCGACGCGGACGAGGATCTCATTCACAACTGGTATGTGAACCGGTTCATGAATCTGCGAAAAACCGCCTTCCGCGATCCCAATTCGTTCTTCAACCGTTATGCTTCCATCAGTGAAGAAGCGGCGCTGAGCATTGCCGAAGGCCTCTGGCAGAACATCAACCTGAAGAACCTGCGCCAGAACATCGTGCCGACCCGCCCGCGCGCCGACCTTATCCTACGCAAGGGCAAGAACCACCTGATCGACACGGTGGCGCTTCGCAAATTGTGAAAGATGCCGCACAAGACGGCATCTCCATTGCAGCGGTTAAGAGCCGCTATTACGCAAGGTCAGGAATTCGCAGGACCTGGCCGGGATAAATCTTGTCGGGATGGGTCAGCATCGGCTTGTTCGCTTCGAAGATGATGTTGTTCTTCGCGCCATTGGCCTTGCCATATTGCGCTTCAGCGATCTTCCAGAGATTGTCGCCCTTCTTAACCGTATAGAACACCGGCTCCTTCGCGGGCGCTTCGGCCACTTTCAACTCACCCGCCTCGACCTTGGAAATGCCGAGCGTATTGCCGACCGCGATAACCGCCTTTTCGAAGACCGACTGATCGGCCACTTCGCCCTTCAGAACGACCTTGTCGTCTACCACCTCGACCTGAACCTTGTCCGTGCCGAGATCGTGGGAAGCGAGTTCCTTCTTGACCGCTTCGACATCGGGCGTATCATCGCCGCCGATACCGAGCTTCTTTCCCGCTTCCTTGATGAAATTGAACAGACCCATAGCACCCTCCTTGGTTGTAGGGAGGTTTACCAGACGATATTTGAAGCTCTATGACAAGCGCGAAACATTTGGCCCCTATTCGCCCGAGGGCTTGCCGCGCATTTTCTTGATATCGGAGCGGCCGGACTTCGCCTTCAGGCGGCGCTCGACCGAGCCCTTGGTCGGCTTGGTGGCCTTACGCACCGGCGGCGGCGGGGCGGCGGCTTCGAGGATCAGCTCCTTCAGCCGTTCGCGCGCATCTTCGCGATTGCGCTCCTGGCTGCGAAACCGGCTCGCCTCGATCATCAGCACGCCTTCTTTCGACACACGCCTGCCACCGAGGCGCAGGGCATTCACCTTCACCCGCTCCGACAGGGAGGGCGAATTTGCAATGTCGAAAAACAGCTGAACCGCCGTCGAGACCTTGTTGACGTTCTGGCCGCCCGGCCCGCCGGCCAGCACGAATTGCTCCGTCAGCTCCCAGCCGGCGATGGTGATACGGTTGCTGATGTAAAGCGGGTCGCTGGCCATGATCTTTCTCCGCGCCGGTGATGCCACAGATCGCAAAAAATGAAAACAGCGGAGAAAATGAAAGAACCCGGCACAAGGCCGGGTCCCCTCCTCCTCACGAATGAGGCTCTATTTATTCAGCCGCAAGCAGCAGGCCCGGTGCAGCATCGCGAACCTTGCTATCGACGTGATCTTCGAACTTGGTGAAGTTCGTGACGAACATCGAGACCAGCTTCTTCGCCTGCGCGTCATAGGCTGCGCCATCGGCCCAGGTCGAACGCGGATCGAGGATCGCGCTGTCGACGCCATCAAGCGACAGCGGCACTGCGAAACCGAAATTCGCGTCGGTGCGGAATTCCGCATTCTTCAGGTCGCCGGTCAGCGCTGCCGTCAGAAGCGCGCGGGTCGCCTTGATGGGCATGCGCTTGCCGATGCCGTAGGCACCGCCGGTCCAGCCGGTATTGACCAGCCAGCAATCCACGCCATGCTTGCCGATCAACTCGCGCAGCAGGTTGCCATATTCCGCCGGGTGGCGTGGCATGAAGGGTGCGCCGAAGCAGGTTGAGAACGTCGCTTCCGGCTCCGTCACGCCCTTTTCCGTGCCTGCAACCTTTGCGGTGTAACCAGAGAGGAAGTGGTACATGGCCTGTTCCGGCGTCAGACGGGCGATCGGCGGCAACACGCCGAAGGCATCCGCCGTCAGCATGATGATCGTCTTCGGATGGCCGGCAATGCCCGTTTCCGATGCATTCGGAATGAAGTGCAGCGGATAGGCGCTGCGGGTGTTTTCCGTCAGCGAGTTGTCGTTGAAGTCGGGAACGCGGTTTTGGCCCAGCACCACGTTTTCGAGAACCGTGCCGAAACGGCGGGTCGCGGCGTAGATTTCCGGTTCGGCTTCGGCCGAAAGCTTGATCGCCTTGGCGTAGCAGCCGCCTTCGAAGTTGAAGATGCCGTGCTCGCCCCAGCCATGCTCGTCATCGCCGATCAGCGTGCGCGACGGATCGGCCGACAGCGTGGTCTTGCCGGTGCCGGACAGGCCGAAGAACACGGCGGAATCACCTTCTGGACCAACATTGGCCGAGCAATGCATCGGCATGACGCCCTTGGCCGGCAGGAGATAATTGAGGACTGTGAAGACCGACTTCTTGTTTTCACCGGCATAGGAGGTGCCGCCGATGAGGACAAGACCATTGGTGAGATCGCAGGCGATGACGGTTTCCGAACGAACGCCGTGACGGTCCGGATCGGCCTTGAAGCTCGGCAGGTTGATGATGGTGAGCTTCTGTTTGAAGCCCGCCAGTTCTTCCTGCTTCGGTCGGATAAGAAGGTTGCGAATGAACAGCGAATGCCAGGCAAGCTCGGTGACGACGCGGGTCGGCAGAGCGTTTTCCTCATCGGCGCCGCCGATCAGGTCCTGAACATAGAGGGTCTTTCCGGCGGCATGGGCCAGCATGTCCTGGCGCAGCAACTCGAAATTTTCCGGCGACAGCGGCTTGTTGTTGTCCCACCAGATGGTGTTCTCGGTGGAGGCATCGCGGACGACGAATTTGTCCTTCGGCGAACGGCCCGTATGCTGGCCGGTGACGGCGCGAAGCGCACCATCGATGGTCAGTTCGGCCTCGCCGTTGCGGATCGCTTCTTCGTATAATTCGCTCTCATTGAGGTTATAAAAGACGCGGGAGGCCTCGCCCAGTCCGAGTTCCGCAACTCCATTGGCAGGATTATGAACCCCAAGCTCGTTCATGACGCGTTCCTTGTTAATGACGATAAGGCCGTTGAAATTTCCACGGAAAATACGTGGCGGCTTTTGGAAACGCAAGAGCCAAACTTTAAAAAACTTAGTGATTTCAATATATTAATCGATTTAAAAGATTTTATTTCTTTTTAAATCGGTTGAAGACGCATTAAAATCCAACTGCGGCCTTTCCGCAAAATCTCCTCGCTCCAGCCCGGCGATTTGGCAGCGAGTTTTCCTTTGCCACAATTTGTTCCACCTTTATACTCAAGAGAGTGGCTCGCGGCGCACAACCTTGGCTGGGTGAATGTCGGGAGTTACGAGAAAATGACGATGGAGACCAACTATATGCAGACGATCGCGCTTGTCGACGACGACCGGAATATTCTGACTTCGGTATCGATCGCGCTCGAAGCCGAAGGCTACCGGGTCGAAACGTATACGGACGGCGCTTCCGCGCTTGACGGGTTGATCGCCCGTCCGCCGCAGCTCGCCATTTTCGATATAAAGATGCCACGCATGGACGGCATGGAGCTTTTGCGGCGTCTTCGCCAGAAGTCGGATCTGCCGGTTATCTTCCTCACCTCCAAGGATGAAGAGATCGACGAATTGTTCGGCCTGAAGATGGGTGCCGACGACTTCATCACCAAGCCCTTTTCGCAACGCCTTCTGGTGGAACGCGTGAAAGCCATCCTGCGCCGCGCCAGCAGCCGCGAGGCTTCCGCCGCAACCGGCAGCGTGCTGAAGCCGACCGCCGATCAGCAGGCGCGCACGCTCGAGCGCGGGCAGCTCGCCATGGACCAGGAACGCCACACCTGCACCTGGAAGGGTGAGCCGGTGACGCTGACGGTCACCGAATTCCTCATCCTGCATTCGCTGGCGCAGCGGCCCGGCGTGGTGAAAAGCCGCGACGCGCTGATGGATGCGGCCTATGACGAACAGGTCTATGTGGATGATCGCACCATCGACAGCCACATCAAGCGTCTTCGCAAGAAGTTCAAACTCGTCGATGGCGACTTCGATATGATTGAAACGCTTTATGGCGTAGGATATCGCTTCCGCGAAGCGGCTTGAAGAAGCCGACTCGAGCAGAAGGGACCGCCCGATCTGGGGTGGTGAGGACTTTAATACGTGTTGAAGAAAACGCCGGAAACCGTCTCGGATAGTGACGATGCCGAAGAACGCGGCAGCGAACGCCGCCATCGTATCCATCCGCTGACGATCATCCGGCGCATTTTCGGCAATGCGGTGTTTTCCAGCCTCACGCGCCGCATTCTTTTCTTCAACGTTGCGGCGACGGTGGTTCTGGTCGGCGGCATTCTCTATCTCAACCAGTTCCGCGAAGGGCTGATCGACGCACGGGTGGAAAGCCTGTTGACGCAGGGCGAAATCATTGCCGGTGCGGTCTCGGCTTCCGCCTCCGTCGATACCAATTCGATCACCATCAATCCGGAAAAGCTGCTCGAATTGCAGGCGGGGCAGAGCATTACCCCCGCCCCCAATGACGAGGACCTGAGTTTCCCGATCAATCCGGAGCGGGTGGCGCCGGTGCTGCGGCGGCTGATCTCGCCGACGCGTACCCGCGCACGGCTGTTCGATGCCGACGCCAACCTGCTGCTCGATTCCCGCCATCTTTATTCGCGCGGTCAGGTTCTGCGCTTCGATCTGCCGCCAGTGACGCCGGAGACGCAGACCTGGGGCGACTGGTTCACCAGCATGTTCAACCGCATGCTGCAGCCCAGCAGCCTGCCGCAATATAAGGAAGCGCCGGGTGGCGACGGCTCGATCTATCCGGAAGTGATGAATGCGCTGACGGGTGTTCGCGGCGCTGTCGTGCGCGTCACCGAAAAGGGCGAACTGATCGTTTCTGTGGCTGTGCCGGTACAGCGCTTCCGGGCCGTGCTCGGCGTTCTGCTTCTGTCGACGCAGGCGGGCGATATCGACAAGATCGTGCATGCGGAGCGCCTTGCGATCATGCGCGTCTTCGGCATCGCCACCCTGGTCAATATCGTGCTGTCACTGCTCCTGTCCTCCACCATCGCCACGCCGCTGCGGCGCCTTTCGGCCGCCGCGATCCGAGTGCGCCGCGGCGCAAGGACGCGTGAGGAAATACCGGATTTCTCGGCGCGCCAGGATGAGATCGGCAATCTTTCGATTGCGCTGCGTGAAATGACGACGGCGCTCTACGACCGTATCGATGCCATCGAAAGTTTCGCCGCCGATGTCAGCCATGAACTCAAAAACCCGCTGACCTCGCTGCGCAGCGCCGTGGAAACCCTGCCGCGCGCCAAGACCGAAGAGTCCAAGCAGCGCCTGACCGAGATCATCTTCCACGACGTCCGCCGTCTAGACCGCCTGATCAGCGACATTTCGGATGCGTCGCGGCTCGATGCCGAGTTGGCGCGCGCCGACGCCTCGCCGCTCGATCTCGATGTTCTGATGAAGGGTCTGGTGGACATATCCCGCCAGATAAGCACCAAAAAGAAAAGCGTGACGATCGACTATTCTGTTGACCGGAAAGCGGGCGCAAAGACCTCGTTCGTGGTCAACGGCCACGATCTCCGCATTGGCCAGATCGTCACCAACCTCATCGAGAATGCGCGCTCCTTCGTTGCCGAGGAAAGCGGGCGCATCACCGTGCGCCTTTCGCGTCACAAGGATCGCTGCATCGTGCAGGTGGAGGACAACGGCCCCGGCATTCAGGCGGAAGATATCGACCGGATCTTCGAGCGCTTTTACACCGACCGGCCGGCGAGCGAAGGGTTCGGCCAGAATTCCGGCCTTGGTCTTTCCATCAGCCGCCAGATCGCCGAAGCCCATGGCGGTAGCCTCAGGGCGGAAAATGTCGTTGACAAATATGGCGTGATTTCCGGCGCGCGCTTCACCCTGTCGCTGCCGGCGGCCGAAACCCATGAACGCTGAACGCTTCAACCTTCACGCCACTGCCATCGTCGTTCAAAACACCGGTATCCTCTTTGCCGGACCATCGGGCAGCGGCAAAAGCGAGCTTGCCTTCAGCTTCCTGACGGAGGCTGAACGCTGCGGATTGCCGGCCGCACTGATCGCGGACGATCAGATTTTCGTGTATCGCGACGGCGAAACCATCATCGCCGAGCGGCCGGAAACAATCGCCGGCCTGCTGGAATTGCGCGGCAGCGGCATTGTTTCGTTGAAAAGCATTGCGCGCGCGCCACTACATTTCGCCGTCACGACAGTTCTTTCACCTGAAAATCCAAGACTTCCAGAAGATGACGAAGTGTTGTTGCTACCCTGCGGCGGGCATCTTCCGCTCTTACGTATTCCGCTTTCCAGTCTTACGCCCTATGGAAAATTTGCTGCACTTGCTCAGAATCTTTTTAAAACGAATGTGAAGTGACCGTGATTCAGGCGATTTTAGGCTTGCGATTCGCATTTTCCTCATCAAGATGAAATCCCACCGATGGACAGGATTGCCGCGTTGCGATAGTCGGCAATGAGAGTGCGTGTGCAAGGGAGCATTTCATGATCGGACTAGTGCTTGTCACCCATGGCAAGCTGGCTGAGGAGTTTCGCCATGCGTTGGAGCATGTCGTCGGTCCCCAGAAATTGATCGAGACGGTCTGTATCGGTCCCGAAGACGACATGGATCAGCGCCGGCAGGACATCATCGACGCCGTTGCGCGTGCCAATGATGGCAATGGCGTCATCATCCTGACGGACATGTTCGGCGGCACGCCCTCCAATCTCGCGATTTCCGTCATGAACAACGGCAATGTCGAAGTCATCGCCGGGGTCAATCTTCCCATGCTGATCAAGCTTGCCGGCGTTCGCAGCGAAGATAACATGGACAAGGCCCTTCAGGATGCATCCGATGCCGGCCGCAAATATATCAACGTCGCCAGCCGCGTTTTGAGCGGCAAATAAGAAGTCAGCCCATGTCGCCATTTACCCGGGAACTACCGATCATCAATAAACGCGGTCTCCACGCCCGGGCATCCGCCAAATTCGTGCAGATGGTCGAAGGTTTCGACGCGACGATCACGGTTTCCAAAGACGGCATGACCGTTGGCGGCACCTCCATCATGGGTCTTATGATGCTGGCCGCAAGCCCCGGATGCAGCGTCTATGTCGAGGCGAGCGGCAATCAGGCGAAAGAAGCGATCGAAGCGCTCGAGGCGCTGGTCGCCGACCGCTTCGGCGAAGAAGCCTGAGCCGGCACCATATAAAGACATAAAGACTTCTTTATATCATCATTGCCAGATCGTTCGTGGCCTGCTAAACCGCTGCTACGTTTAAAAGCCGGGCCGCAAGGCGCGGCGTTTCTGATCTGGAGAACTTCATGAGCCTTGAGAAGGACTACATCGTCGCCGATATCAACCTTGCCGCGTTCGGCCGCAAGGAGCTGGACATTGCCGAAACCGAAATGCCGGGCCTGATGTCCTGCCGCAAGGAATTCGGCGAAAGCAAGCCCCTGAAGGGCGCACGTATCACCGGTTCTCTTCACATGACGATCCAGACCGGCGTTCTCATCGAGACGCTGAAGGAACTGGGCGCGGATGTTCGCTGGGCCTCCTGCAACATTTTCTCGACGCAGGATCATGCGGCGGCGGCAATTGCGGCGGCCGGCATTCCGGTCTTCGCGGTCAAGGGTGAAAGCCTGACAGAATATTGGGAATATACCGACAGGATCTTCCAGTGGGCCGATGGCGGCCTCTCCAACATGATCCTTGACGATGGCGGCGACGCCACCATGTATATCCTGCTCGGCGCACGTGCTGAAGCCGGCGAGGACGTTCTGTCCAATCCCGGTTCGGAAGAAGAGGAAATCCTCTTCGCGCAGATCAACAAGCGCCTCAAGGCTTCCCCCGGCTGGTTCACCAAACAGCGCGACGCGCTGAAGGGTGTCACAGAAGAAACGACGACCGGCGTTCACCGTCTTTACGATCTCAGCAAGAAGGGCCTGCTGCCCTTCCCGGCCATCAACGTCAACGACAGCGTCACCAAGTCGAAGTTCGACAACAAGTATGGCTGCAAGGAATCGCTCGTCGACGGCATTCGCCGCGCAACCGACGTGATGATGGCCGGCAAGGTTGCCGTGGTCTGCGGTTACGGCGATGTGGGCAAGGGTTCTGCCGCTTCGCTGCAGGGCGCCGGCGCCCGCGTGAAGGTCACCGAAATCGACCCGATCTGCGCGCTTCAGGCTGCCATGGACGGTTTCGAAGTCGTTCGCCTGGAAGACGTCATCTCGTCTGCAGATATCTTCATCACCACGACAGGCAACAAGGACGTGATCCGCATCGAGCATATGCGCGAGATGAAGGACATGGCCATCGTCGGCAATATCGGCCATTTCGATAATGAAATTCAGGTCGCATCGCTGCGTAACCTCAAGTGGACGAACATCAAGCCGCAGGTCGACATGATCGAGTTCCCGAAGGGTAACCGCATCATCCTGCTCTCGGAAGGCCGCCTGCTGAACCTCGGCAACGCCACCGGTCACCCGTCCTTCGTGATGTCGGCGTCCTTCACCAACCAGGTGCTGGGCCAGATCGAGCTCTTCACCAAGCAGGGCGAATACAAGAACGAGGTTTACGTGCTGCCGAAGCACCTCGACGAGAAGGTCGCACGCCTTCATCTCGAGAAGCTTGGCGTGCGCCTGACCGAACTTTCCGACCTTCAGGCTGATTATATCGGCATCTCGAAGGAAGGTCCGTTCAAGGCTGAACACTACAGATATTAATATCATAGTTAATATCCACTAAAATTACACAACATCTAGATGCCGCGCACTTGACAAAGTGCGCGGCATCTTTTTTGCGCGCTCCCTTTCCGCAGATTTATGAAGGCGGTATTGTCATCAGACTTGATTCGGACACGCCAAAGGGCGGCGGGGACGAAATGGGATGTCTTGTCGAAGATGCGGCACATAGGACGGAGACAGACCGGGGATGACGGTTCACAATTCGGATCTGCGCGAGCAGACAGTTCAACGCGTTGAAAACACGCATGCTGGCGTGGCATTGAGCGCGGCTCTTACGCGTTGCCGGCTGGTATTCAGTGCGGTTCGGACAGGCGTTGCGAGGCTTCCTGTCCTGATGTCGGGCACGGTTCTGGCCGGCTCGGCAAGCATGGCGCTGGCGCAGGACGGGCTTGTGGCAAAGACCGGCGCGCGACTATTTTCATCCGGAGAAACAATCACCTATTCGCTTTTCGTCGGCATGCTTTCGGCAACGCTGTTTTCCGTTGTCTGGCTGGTGCGGCAGCGCGGCAATATCGAGGCGGAGAGCAGCGAATACCGTCAGGCGCTTGCCCAGTCCCACCACAAGATCGCGAAATACGAGGCGCTGATTTCCGACAAGAGCCGCCGCATCGTCATCTGGGACGGCGCGGATAAGCGCCCCGAATTTCTGGGACAGCTGCCGGCAGAAACCGGTGTGCCGCAGGCGGATCACGATTTTCTGGCCTTTGGCCGCTGGCTGAAACCGGCATCCGCAAGCCAGCTTGAAAAATCCATCGAAAAACTCCGCAGCCATGCGCAGAGTTTCGATCTAACCATTGAAACACAGCGCGGCGAAGTCATTGAAGTTCAAGGCCGGGTTTCCGGCGGCAATGCCTTTGCCCGTTTCATCGCGCTCAACAATCTGCGCGCGGAACTCGCTGAATTGCAGGTGGAGCGCGAGCGCCTGATCGCTTCGGTCTCCACATTTCAAGAGCTTCTGGATTCCATCGAACAACCCGTCTGGCGGCGCAATGGCGAAGGCGAACTCACCTGGGTCAACCACGCTTATGCGCATGCTGTGGATGCACGCGACGCCGACCAGGCCGTTCATGAGAAACGCGAGCTGCTGAACACGGTTACCCGGCAGAAGATACGCGCGGCCGCGACACCGGAATCACCCTATCACGACCGTATTTCGACGGTTGTTTCCGGAAACCGCACCTTCTTTGACGTCGTGGATATCAAGACAGCCGGCGGTTCGGCTGGCATCGCTATCGACGCAACGGAAGCCGAAACCATCAGCGAGGAACTCAAGCGGGTTCTGAAAAGTCACGCTGAAACGCTCGATCATCTGGCAACGCCCGTCGCCATTTTCGACGGCCGGCAGCGGCTGCAATTCTACAATCAGGCTTTCGCGGCTCTCTGGGGTTTCGACCTCGTTTTCCTCGAATCCAGCCCTGATAATTCCGAGCTTCTGGACAGGCTGCGCACCGCCGGCAAATTGCCGGAGCAGCTGAACTGGAAGAACTGGAAAGAGGCGGCGCTTTCCGTCTACCGTTCGCTGGATACCAAGACCGATCTCTGGCACCTGCCGAACGGCCAGACCCTGCGGGTTATCGCAACCGCCCATCCGCAGGGCGGCGCGACCTGGGTTTTCGAGAACCTGACCGAGCAGGTCGACCTGCAGATGCGCTACAACACGCTGGTGAAGGTGCAGGGCGAAACCATCGACCATCTGGCCGAAGGTGTCGCCGTATTCGGTGCGGATGGGCGCATTCGCCTCTCCAACCCGGCATTCCGGGCGCTCTGGGGCGTGACCGCGGAACAGGCTGAGACTGGCACCCATATCCGCGCCATCGAAACCGCCTGCACACAATCTTATGACAGGCCGGACGGCTGGCGCGCCTTCAGCCAGTTCATTACCAGCTTCGATGATGAGCGGCCCTCGCGACAGGGAACGCTGGAACTGCTTTCCGGCCTTGTGCTCGACTATGCCATCATTCCGCTGCCCGATTCACAGACCATGCTGACTTTCGTCAACATGACCGACAGCGTGCGGGCCGAGCGGGCGCTCAAGGAAAAGAACGACGCGCTTTTGAAGGCCGACGAGCTGAAGAACGATTTCGTGCAGCATGTTTCCTACGAGCTGCGCTCGCCGCTGACCAATATCATCGGCTTCACCGACCTCCTGAAGACGCCCGGCATCGGCCAGTTGACGGACCGGCAGGCCGAATATCTCGACCATATTTCCACCTCCTCCTCGGTTCTCCTGACCATCGTCAACGATATTCTCGATCTCGCGACGGTGGACGCGGGCATCATGCAGCTCAATTATTCGGATAATGATCTGAACGAATTGCTTGAAGACGTTTCGGTGCAGATCGCCGACCGGCTGCAGGAAAGCGGCATTTCGCTCGAGATCGTTGCACCGACCCATCTCGGCAGTCTCGTGGCCGATCACCAGCGACTGAAGCAGATTCTCATCAAGCTGCTGACCAACGCGATCAATTTCGCCCCGGAAGGGTCTTCGGTTCAGCTCTCCTGCCAGCGCAGCGAAGGTGACTTCGTGTTCTCGGTGGCGGACAAGGGTCCGGGTATTCCTGAAGACATGCTGAAGAGCGTGTTCGACCGCTTCGCGACGCGCGGCAATGGCGGGCGGCGAACCGGTGCAGGGCTTGGCCTTTCCATCGTGGAAAGCTTCGTCAGCCTGCACCATGGCACTGTCAGCATCGACAGCCGACCCGGCAACGGCACCATCGTCACGTGCCGCATTCCTTCCGGCACACGGCCGCATTCCATCGCCGCAGAATGAGCGAAGACATCTTGCCGATAGCCATTCCCCTTGAGGGAGAAAAGGACACCATCAGGCTCGGTGAAGACCTCGCACTGGCCTTAAAACCCGGCGATTGTCTCGCACTCATCGGCGATCTCGGCACCGGCAAATCGACGCTCGCCCGAGCCTTCATCCGCGGGATGGCGGATGAGCCTGATCTCGAAGTGCCGAGCCCCACCTTCACGATCATCCAGACTTATGACGCCCGCATTCCGGTCGCCCATCTTGATCTTTACCGGCTTTCGGATGTTTCCGAGCTGGACGAACTCGGCATTGATGAGATGCTGGAGGACGGCATCTGCCTGATCGAGTGGCCGGATATCGCCACTGATATTCTGCCGCCGGAACAGACCGTAACCCTTACGTTGACACATTCCGGCGAAGGGCGGCTCGCCGCCATCGAGGCTCCGGCAAAACTGAAAGCACGGCTTGAGCGGGTTTTCGCCATCCGCGCATTTCTCGCGAAAAATGGCAGGGGCGATGTGGCCCGGCGCTTTCTAAGCGGCGATGCTTCCACACGCGCCTATGAGACCGTTTCAACTGGTGGGCCGGATCTTATCCTGATGGACTGGCGCCGCCCCATGCGAGGGGCGATCGTCGCTGAAGGCAAGACCTATGCGGAAATCGCCCATCTTGCCCAGGATGCGCGTTCCTTCGTGGCTATTGGCAATTATCTGAGAAATAGCGGCTTTTGCGCGCCGGAGATTCTGGCGGCGGATACCGATCAGGGCATTCTCCTGCTGGAAAACCTCGGGCGGGAGGGCGTGCTGGCGCCTGACGGGACGCCGATAGAGGACCGCTATCTGCAAAGCGTCGCCTGTCTCGCGGCCCTTCACCAGGCCTCGCGGCCCGACCTGCTGCCAGTGGGTGACGGCAGCGCCTATGAGGTTCCCCCCTTCGACCGGCAGGCGATGAAGATCGAGGTTTCGCTGCTGGCGGAATGGTATCTGCCGCATAAACGCGGCAAGCCCCTCACCGATAGCGAAAAGAGCGACTATTACGCTCTATGGGACAGGCTGATCGACCAGCTCGCCGACTGTGAGACGGGACTTGTGCTGCGCGATTTCCATTCACCCAACCTTATATGGCAGCCGAAAAACAGCGGCATACGGCAAGTCGGCCTGATCGATTTTCAAGATGCGATGATCGGCCCGACCGCCTATGATGTCGCTTCCATCGTGCAGGATGCCCGCGTTACCATCTCCCCCGAACTGCAAGCGCGCCTGCTTTCGCACTATCTCGAGAACAGAAGAAGCACGCCTTTCGATGAGGCCGCTTTCCTCAAGGCTTTCGCCATCATGTCGGCGCAACGCAACTGCAAGCTTGCCGGTATCTGGGTGAGGCTGTTGGAACGGGATCGAAAACCCGGTTATATGAAACATATGCCGAGGACGTTCCGCTATCTCAGTGCAGCGCTTTCGCATCCGGAACTCGCACCGCTCAGAGACTGGTGCCTGCGCATGGGCATCGAATTTAACGACTGAAAGACGGTTGACCACGATGACGATCAAAAACGCGATGGTGCTGGCCGCCGGGCTTGGCACGCGGATGCGCCCGATCACGGATACGATCCCGAAGCCGCTCGTGAAAATCGCCGGCAAGCCGATGATCGACTACGCGCTCGATTCCCTTGTCGAAGCCGGTGCCGAGACAATCGTCGTCAATGTGCATCACCACGCCGAACAGATGATTGCTCATCTCGAAAACCGCACCGACGCCGAAATCCTGATTTCCGACGAGCAGTCGCAGCTGATGAATTCCGGTGGCGGACTTGCCAAGGGCCTGAAGCTTCTGGAACCCGGCCCGGTCTTCGTCATGAATGCCGATCTTTTCTGGATCGGCGAACAGTTGAATGCGGTCAGCAACCTGCGCAAGCTTGCGCAATTCTTCGATCCCACCCGCATGGATATGGCGCTGCTCTGCGTCGACATGGATCGCACCACCGGACACAATGGGAAGAGGGATTTCAACCTGGCGGATGACGGAAAACTGGCGCGGTATCGCGATGGCGACCCAACCCCGGTAGTTTATGCGGGCGCCATCGCCATGGATTCGCGACTGCTGGACGATGCGCCGGTGGATGCCTTCAACCTCAATATCTATTTCGATCGCGCCATCGGAAAAGACCGGCTTTTCGGGCTTTCTCTGGATGGCCACTGGATTACGGTCGGCACGCCCGACGCAATAGAAGACGCCGAAAGCATTATCCGGCAATTCAGGGAAAAACGCTCTGCATGACCCTTACTCACCACGCAAAGCGCGTCCTGACGATCGCCGCGGGAACACCGTTCCTCAGGACGCTCGCGGAAACGCTGTGTGATGGGACGCTGACATCAGGCTATAAATACGACCCGGCCGATCCGCTATCGCTTGCCAAGGTGACGATCTATGTGCCGACGCGGCGCTCCGCCCGCGTGCTGCGCTCCGAATTCGTCGATCTTCTAGGCGGCCGATCCGCCATTCTGCCGCTGATCCGGCCTCTGGGTGAGACGGATGACGATAGCGGCTTCTTCGAGATCGAAAACCCTGAGATCATGGATCTGGCGCCACCGATTTCCGGCACCGGCCGGCTCATCGAACTGGCGCGTCTCATTCTCGCCTGGCGCAACAGCCTGCCGGACGCCATCCGGGCCATCCATTCCGATTCGCCGCTTGTCGCCCCCGCCAGCCCCGCCGATGCTATATGGCTGGCGCGTGCGCTTGGCGAGGTGATCGATGCGATGGATACCGAAGAAAAGGACTGGGAAGCGCTTCAGCATATCGATACTGGCGATCACGCTCAATGGTGGCAGCTGACTGCGGACTTCCTGCGGATCGCCAGCGTCTTCTGGCCGGCGCGGCTTGCCGAACTCAACCGTTCCTCCGCCGGCCGGCATCGCAACGCCATCCTGCGGGCGGAAGCGAACCGGCTTGCCAATTTGCCGGATACGGGACCCATCATCGTCGCAGGGTCGACGGGCTCCATTCCTGCGGCAGCCGATCTGATCGCCGCCGTTGCCGCCCTGCCGCAAGGCACCGTTGTGCTTCCCGGCCTCGACCTCGCCATGCCGGAGGAACAATGGCAGGCGATTGCCGAGGACCCCACCGATCCTTCGAGCCGCACCCATTCGCAATACGGGCTTTATATGCTGTTGCAGAAGCTCGGCATCCTGCGCGATGACGTGGATCAGATTGGCGCCATTGACGGCGATCTGGAAAAGCGAGCAGCGGTGTTTTCGGCCGCACTCGCACCGGCCAAATCCACCAGCGACTGGAATCGCTGGCGCGAAGACAGGCAACCCGGCTTTTTCGACGATGCTTTCGCAACCGCCACGCTTATTGAAGCCGCCAATGAGCGCGAGGAGGCAACGGCCATCGCAGTGGCTTTGCGGCTGGCCCTTGAAGCACCGGGTGCTGGCCGTCCATCGCAGGCAGCATTGATTACACCGGACCGCGGACTGGCGCGACGCGTGGCGACGGAGTTACAGCGCTTCGGCATCGAAGCCGACGACTCGGCCGGTACGCCGCTTTCCGCCACCCCGCAAGCCGGGCTGACGCAACTGGCGCTGGAGGCCATCCTCAGGCCCGGAGACCCCGTGCCAATTATTTCCCTCCTGAAACATCCGCTCAGCCGTTTCGGGCTTTCCGATGAAGCTTTCGCGAAAGCCTCGAAAGCGCTGGAGCTGATTGCGCTGCGCGGCGGCCGTGTGGAAACCGAAATCGGCAATCTGGAAGCGGTTCTGGATGCACAGCTTGTGGTGCAGCGCGATGACCGGCACCCGCCCGCCTGGCGGCTGGCCCTGCCGCAGGCAAGCGCGGAGGCCGCGCGCGATCTGGCGCGGCGGATTGCCGTTGCTACCGAACCGCTCGGCTCCGCCTTTATCCGCAGAGATCGATCCGGCCGCGCCTTCACCGATAAATTGCCACTGTCCGTCTGGGCGGAGCGGACGGGCCGCGTGATCGAAGCCATCTGTGCGGATGAAAACAACGATCTTGCCGCACTCTGGTCCGGTGAAGCGGGAGACAAGCTTTCCGAGCTGTTCGGCGAATTGATGGAAAACGGCGAAATCCTCGACGCGGACGGACCGCAATGGATCGATATTTTTGCGGCACTGGTGGCCGGTGAATCGATCAAGCCACGATCGATGCGTCACCCGCGCATTTTCATCTTCGGCGCACTTGAGGCACGGCTGCAAAGTGTCGACACCGTCGTCATCGGCGGCCTCAATGAAGGGCTGTGGCCCGGCCAGACAGCGAATAATCCGTTTCTGTCCCGCACCATGAAGACCGCGATCGGGCTGGAGCCGCCGGAACGGCGTATCGGCCAGTTGGCGCATGATTTCGAGATGGCAAATGGCACCCGGCAGATTTTTTACACCCGCGCGCTGAGGCAGGGCTCGACACCCGCCGTCGCCTCACGCTGGCTGCAGCGTCTTCTGGCGCTGGGCGGCGAGAAATTTGCCGAAAGCCTGAAGAAGCGCGGCGAGACCTATCGCCATTGGGCAGGATTGATGGATGAAAGTATCGATCAGGAAGCGGCAAAGCGCCCTGCCCCGAAGCCGCCGGCCGAGTTGCAGCCAACGCGCTATTCCTTCAGCGAAGTGGGCCGCCTGCGCCGCGACCCCTATTCGATCTATGCGCGACGCATCCTGAAACTGGACCCGCTTGCCCCCTTCAACCGCGATCCGAACGCCGCCGATCGCGGCACGCTCTATCACGCGATCATCGAGCGTTATTCCCGCGAGGCGCATATTCCCGGCACGCCAGCCTCGCTCGCGGCCATGCAACGCATTCTCGATGAGTGTTTCGACGCGGAAAACCTGCCTCCCCATGTGGATGTCATCTGGCGGCCGCGTTTTGCGGCGGTGGCCCGCGCCTTCATCGACTGGGAGAAGGAAAGGCATCCGTCCATCCGCCACAGCTTTTTCGAGGCACGCGCCGGGCAGGAAATCGCCGAGGCGGGCATAAGGCTGACCGGGATCGCCGACCGCATCGACATCAAGACGAACGGCCACGCGGATATTATCGATTACAAGACGGGGCTTGCGCCTTCCGTCAATCAGGCGCGCGCGCTGCTTGATCCACAGCTTGCGCTGGAAGCCGCAGCGCTGATGCGCGGCGCCTTCCGCGAAGCCGGTTCGCCCACGCCTGACAATCTCATCTATGTTCGCCTGCGGCCGGGCGAGCGCTTCTTTGCCGATCAGGTCAATAACGAACATTCCAGTCGAAGCAGCAAAAGACCGCCGAAATCGGCGATTGAGCTCGCCACTGAATCGATCGAACAGCTCACCAAATTCGTTCATTCTCTGCGCAACGGCGAAAACGGCTTCGCCTCGCGGCTGGTGCCCGAGGAGCAGCAATCCTATGGCGGGGAATATGACCACCTCGCCCGCGTTTCGGAATGGTCGACGGCAGAACCGGGAGACGGCGATGACGATTGATCCCTTCGACGCCGGCCCCGCCACCGACACGCCTGAAAGCTGGATCGACTGGACCAGCGCCCGGCAGCGGCTTGCCTCCGATCCCGCCAGTTCCGCATGGGTGTCGGCCAATGCCGGCTCAGGTAAGACCCATGTCCTGACCCAGCGCGTCATTCGCCTGCTTTTGGCCGGCTGCCGGCCTTCGGCGATTTTGTGCCTCACCTATACCAAGGCCGCGGCGTCGGAAATGTCGAGCCGTGTTTTCGACCGTCTGGCGGAATGGGCTACTTTGCCGGATTCCGATCTTAAGGACCGCATCGCCACCATCGAAGGCAAGGCGCCGGATCGCATCAAGCTTGCCGAAGCGCGCAGGCTGTTTGCCAAGGCGCTGGAAACACCGGGCGGGCTGAAAATCCAGACCATCCACGCCTTCTGCGAGGCGTTGCTGCACCAGTTTCCGCTGGAAGCCAATGTCGCCGGCCATTTCTCCGTTCTCGATGACCGCGCCGCGACCACGCTGCTGGCCGAGGCGCGCCGCTCGCTTCTGACGGCGGTTTCAACGGAGCGCGACGCGGAACTGGCGCAGGCGCTAGCCTATGTGCTTGATCTCGCCGACGAAAGCGGGCTGGAATCACTGCTCTCCGCCATCATCGCCAACCGCAGCGCCCTTCGCGCCTTTCTTCTGGACGCCAAACAGTCAGGCGGCATCGATGCCCGGTTGCGGCAGGCGATGCAGATCGGCCATGGGGAAACCGAAGAAACCGCGGCAGCCGCCTTCTGGCCTCTGCCCGGCCTCTCCGGCCTCGCGCTCGATACCTATCTGGCCCTTGCCGACGAGGTGGGCGGAACACGCGTCATCGATGTCGCTTATGCGCTCAGGGAAGCAAAACGCCAAACGGACCCCGTCCGGCGGATGGAATTCATCGAAGCGGCGCTGCTGACGGCCAAGGGCGAAAAGAAGTCTGATACCTATGTTATCAACAAGGGTATGCAGAAATCCGCCCCCGAACTTCTCGATGCGCTGACGCTTGCGCGTGACCATGCTGTTTCCTGCCGCAACCGTTATCGTCTGGTGCGGATGCTGGCGGCTACAAAATGCGCCCTTGTTCTGGCCGAAAGGCTGATCGGCGATTTCGAAGACCTGAAGAAGCAGCGAAGCCAGCTCGATTTCGAAGATCTGATCGAGCGCGCCGCCAACCTCCTCAACCGCGATACGGCGGGCGCCTGGGTGCATTACAAACTGGATCAGGGCATCGACCATATTCTGGTCGACGAGGCGCAAGATACGAGCCCGGTGCAATGGTCGATCATCCAGTCGCTGGCGGCGGATTTCTTCACGGGTGAGAGCGCTCGCTTGGGACGGCGCACGCTGTTTGCCGTGGGCGATGAAAAACAGTCGATCTATTCATTCCAGGGTGCGCGGCCGGAACGGTTTTCGCAGGAGCGCGAAGAGACCAAAAGGCGCGTCGATTCCGTCGAGCAGGCCTTTCACCGCATCCGCCTGCCGCTATCCTTCCGGTCCACGCAGGATGTGCTGGCCGCTGTCGACCAGGTGTTTTCAGACCCGAATAACGCCAGCGGTCTCAGCGCCGATAACGAACCGGTGGAACACCGATCCAACCGGGCCGGTCATCCGGGCACTGTGGAAGTGTGGGACATGGTGGCGCCGGAAACCACTGAAGACGAAGAGGATTGGACTGCCCCCTTCGATGCGCTGCGGGAAAGTGCGCCGGCCACCATCGTTGCCCGCCGTATCGCCGCGCGCATCGCCGATATGATCGGAAACGAAACCATTATCGAAAAAGGTGTCGAGCGTACCGTCGAGCCCGGCGATATTCTGGTGCTTGTCAGAAAACGCCATGCCTTCGTTAATGCGCTGACCCGGGAGTTGAAAGGGCGCAAGAACATTCCCGTTGCCGGCGCCGACCGTCTTCGCCTGACCGACCACATTGCCGTGCAGGACCTTCTGGCGCTCGGCCATTTCGTTGTCCTGCCCGAAGATGACCTTTCACTCGCCGCACTTTTGAAAAGCCCGCTCTTCAACCTGACGGAAGATGACGTTTTCGACATTGCCGCCACGCGATCGGAAACGGAAAGCGTCTGGAAACGGCTGCAAATCCTTTCGCAGGAAGAGAATAGTCACCTTTCCACCGTTGCCGCCAAGCTGGAAGGCTTCATCGTGCTTTCGAAAACGGCCACGGTGCATGATTTCTTTGCAGCGGTCCTGACCCTGCATGACGGGCGCAAAAAATTCCTCGGCCGGCTTGGCAACGAGGCGAGCGACGTTCTGGATGAGTTCCTGTCCTTTGCGCTGGATCACGAAAGAACCGGCCTGCCCGGCCTGCAGGCCTTTTTGTCCGTTCTGGAAACCGATTCTCCTGAAGTGAAGCGCGAGCAGGACAAGGATCGCGGCGAAGTGCGCATCATGACAGTGCACGCCTCCAAGGGCCTGGAAGCGCCGGTTGTTTTTGTCGTTGATGGCGGTTCGAAAGCCTTCAACCACAGCCATGTGCCGAAACTGCGCTTCGTCGAAGCAGGTGAGGACGCCTTCCCGGTGTGGCTGCCTGGCAGCGGTTTTTCCAACCATCTCATCCGCTCGGATGAAGAACGACTGAAGACGGCCGCCGAAGACGAATATCGACGGCTGCTTTATGTGGCGATGACGCGCGCTGCTGATCATCTCGTCGTCTGCGGTTATCGCGGCCAGAAGGAAAATCCCGAATGCTGGCATGCCATCGTCAAGGCGGCGCTTGCCAACAATGAAGACCATTGCAAGCCGCAGCTTTTCATGGCGGATGGCGAGGAATGGCAGGGGCTTGTCTGGCGTAAATCCGAGGCTCGCACGACATCTATCCCGCAAAAGCCACCGGAAACGCAGCAGCAGGAAGAATACGCCCTTCCGGCGGGACTTCTCGCTCCCTTGCCGGCACTGCCCTCCCTGCCGAGACCGCTCAGCCCGTCCGGTGCCGGCACCATCATTGATGACGGCGCGGACGATCTCGCCGTGCGTTCGCCGCTTTTCGGCGAGAAAACCGATGTCTCGTCGCTGGCGCTGCAGCGCGGTAGGCTAGTGCATCGCATGCTGCAGGCCCTGCCGGATTTTACCGAGGAGGAGCGGGAAGCGGCTGCCCGCCGTTATTCGGAACGTGCGGCCCGTTTCTGGCCTGCTGCCGAGCGCGAACATTTAATACGAGCGGTTCTGCGCGTCATGTCCGAACCGGCAGTGCAACCGGCCTTCTCCGCCAACAGCCGCGCGGAAGTGTCGATCATGGGCACGATGACGATCGGCAGGCAGCAATATGCCGTCTCCGGCCGCGTCGACCGGCTGGCCGTGGATGGTGATCGCGTCATTCTGGTCGATTACAAGACCAACCGCGTGCCGCCGCGCGAAGCGCGTGAAATACCTTTCTCCCACACGGCGCAGCTTGCTATCTATCGCGAAATTCTAGCACCGCTCTATCCCGGCAAGAAATTTGTCTGTGCGCTGATCTATACGGAAAATGCCGCTTTTGTGGCAGTCGAAGACGATGCGATGAGAGAGGCCCTTGCCGCAATAAAGACAAAGTGAGATACCGGGGCATTGAAATTCCGACGCGCCCGCATCACATCGATAGCGGAAAAGATTAGCTGAAAGGAGAGCCAGATATGGCTACCGTAAAAGTCGATGCCGCCAACTTCCAGTCCGAAGTCCTCGAATCCGCCGAACCCGTCGTGGTGGATTTCTGGGCCGAATGGTGCGGCCCGTGCAAGATGATCGCGCCAAGCCTTGAGGAAATTTCGTCCGAGCTGGCCGGCAAGGTCAAGGTCGCAAAGCTCAACATCGACGAAAACCCGGAACTGGCAGCGCAGTTCGGCGTGCGCTCGATCCCGACCCTTGCCATGTTCAAGGGCGGCGAAGTGGCTGATATCAAGGTTGGCGCTGCTCCCAAGACAGCGCTTTCCGCCTGGATTTCCGGCGCCGCATAAGCAATATCGATGGAATGAAAAAAGCCCGGCAGTGATGCCGGGCTTTTTTATTGAGGAACCGTGCCGTTCAGGGCAAGCGCATTGCCCGCAAGGTAAAGCGAGCCGCCGATCAGGATGCGCGGCGCTGGTCCCTCGGGATCGAAGCGACGCGACAGCTCCTCCAAGGCATGCGTGAGAGACGATGTTGGCGCTGCCACGAGGCCAGCATCGAAGGCGGCATGGGCAAGTACCACGGGGTCGATCGCCGCATCCGTGCCGCCGATCGGCACGGTGAAGACATATTCGGCGATATCGGCGAAGGCCTTGAAGTAACCTACCGGATCCTTGGTGTTGATCATGCCCGCAATGATGAAGAGCGGGCGTGCCATCTTTTCCTCAAAGCCAGCCATCGCCTCGGCGATAACCTCGCCCGCGCCGGGGTTATGACCGCCATCGACCCAGATTTCCGCATCCTTAGGGGCCATTTCAGCGATTTTTCCGGACAGGATACGCTGCAGACGGCCGGGCCATTCCACCGTGGTCATGGCCTTTTCGATCATCCGTTCCGTCACCTCGAAACCGGCGGCCTTGACGGCGCGGATCGCGGCGGCGGCATTGGCAAGCTGGTGACGGCCGGGAAGCCGCGGCAGCGGCGCATCGGCCAGACCGAATTCATCCTGATAGACCATGCGGCCGAATTCTTCATGGGCGGAAAAATCCTGCCCGTAGACGGATACCGGGCAACCGAGCCGTTCCGCCGTGGCGACCAGCGTTTCGAGCGCCGCATCATATTCCTGATAACCGATGACGACGGGCGAACCCTTTTTCATGATGCCGGCCTTTTCGGCGGCGATCAGCTCCACTCGGTCACCGAGATAGGCCTCGTGATCGAGCGATATCGGCATGATGACGGAGACCGCAGGATTGTTGATCACATTGGTTGCATCGAAGCGCCCACCCAAACCAACCTCCACGATTGCCGCATCGGCTGGATGTTCCGAAAAAAGAAGGAACATCACTGCCGTCAGAATTTCGAAAACGGTGATCTTTTGGCCTTCATTGGCGACTTCGATGCGACGCAACGCGTCCGCGAAAACAGCGTCGTCAACGAAGCGGCCTCTCTCGCCGGCGACGCCTATGCGATAGCGTTCATGCCAGTTTACGAGATGCGGCTTTGTATGAACATGGACAGGAAGTCCCGCCGATTCGAGCAAGGCCCGGCAAAAAGCGCTGACAGAGCCCTTGCCATTGGTGCCGGCCACATGGATCACCGGCGGCATTCTGTTCTGGGGATTGCCGAGTTTTTCGAGAAGACGGGAAATTCTGTCGAGTGAAAGATCGAACCCCTTGGGGTGGAGCTGCATCAGCTCTTCAATGATCTTTTCGGCCTCACCGATCGCGGGCTTCGTCATGTCTTCCGTTCGCCTTTCAGGCGTTTTGCTTGCCATTTGTCCGCCGCACCAAAAATGAAATCATGCAACGTATAGCATCATCCCGAAGGCAGTTTATGCCTCCGGGCGACATATTTTTTTCCTCAGGCCGAAGCCGCCAGCGGTACGACGGCGTTTGCGTTGTCAGCAGGCGCTTTGGTCATGATCTTGAGCAGATTGGCCAGCGTGTCCGGGATTTCGCGGCGGTCGACGACCATATCCACCATGCCGTGTTCCAGCAGGTATTCCGAGGTCTGGAAGCCTTCCGGCAGCTTTTCACGAATGGTCTGCTCGATCACACGCTTGCCCGCAAAGCAGATTTCGGCGCCCGGCTCGGCGATATGCACGTCACCCAGCATAGCGTAGGAGGCCGTGACGCCACCCGTCGTCGGGTTCGTCAGAACCACGATATAGGGCATGCCTGCCTCTTTCAGCATGTTTACCGCAACCGTGGTGCGCGGCAGCTGCATCAGCGAAAGAATGCCTTCCTGCATGCGCGCCCCGCCGGAGGCCGGGAACATGACGAGCGGGCAACGCTCGGAAATCGCACGCTCAAAGGCCTTGACGATGGCTTCGCCGGCGGCAATGCCGAGCGAACCGCCCATGAACTGGAATTCATGCACGACGGCAACGATCTTCAGGCCTTTCAAGTGGCCGACACCGGCAAGGATCGTGTCTTCCTGCTCGGTTTTCGTGCGGCTGTCACGCAGACGGTCGGTGTATTTCTTGGAATCGCGGAACTTCAGAGGGTCCTGCGCCACCTTCGGCTGCGGAAGCGCCTCGTAGACGCCGCCGTCGAAAAGATCGGCAAGGCGCGCCTTGGCCGGCATCTTCATATGGTAACCGGAAGCCGGGATGACCCACTTGTTGTCTTCCAGGTCCTTGTGGAAGACCATTTCGCCCGTTTCCGGGCACTTGATCCACAGGTTCTCCGGAACCTCCGGGCGGCGGCCAAGCATGGAATTGATCCGCGGCCGAACGTAATTAGTGATCCAGTTCAACTGTCTACTCCTGACTGGGCCGCGCGCTTATTCCGCAGCGGCAAGGCGCGACGCACGCACGCCCGTTGAAAGTCCTTTTACCAGCGTCGTAACGGCCGGCACGGTATCGGCGGTCGCCTGCCCGTCCTTGGTCAGGCTGCCAGCAATCTGGTTGACGATGGCCGAACCGACCACAACGCCATCTGCCACCGCGCCGATCGCTTTTGCATGATCGGCTGTCTTGACACCAAAACCGACACAGACCGGCAGTTCCGTATGCGCCTTGATACGACCGACAGCGCCCGAGATCAACGAGGGATCGGGAAGCGCCGAACCGGTGATACCGTTCATCGAAACGTAATAAACGAAACCTGAGGTATTTTTAAGGACGGTCGGCAGGCGCTTGCCATCCGTAGTCGGGGTCGCGAGACGGATGAAGTTGATGCCGCGCGCAAGCGCCGGTATGCAGAGTTCATCGTCCATTTCCGGCGGAAGATCGACTACGATCAGGCCATCGATGCCAGCCGCCAGCGCGTCGTCCAAAAACTTTTCGACGCCATAGATATAGATCGGATTATAATAGCCCATCAGCACGATGGGTGTTGCATCGTCTTGCCTGCGGAACTCGCGGGCGAGATCGAGCGTGGTCTTCAGCGTCTGTCCGCCCTTCAGCGCGCGCTGGCCGGCCAGCTGAATGGCCGGACCATCCGCCATCGGGTCGGAAAAGGGCATGCCGAGTTCGATGACGTCAGCACCGGCTTCCGGCAGCGCTTTCATGATGCCGAGCGAGGTCTGGAAATCCGGGTCGCCGCCCATGAAATAGGTAATCAGGGCCGGGCGATTTTCAGCGCGCAGATCGGCAAAGCGCTTGTCCATACGTGCAGTCATGATCTTATACATCCATTCCAAGGAACTTGCTGACGGTGTGGACATCCTTGTCACCACGGCCGGAGAGGTTCATCAGGATGATTTCATCCTTGCCCATCTTTGGCGCGCGCTTGATGACCTCTGCCAAAGCGTGGCTCGGCTCGAGAGCCGGAATGATGCCTTCGAGGCGGGTCAGCATCTGGAAGGCGTCCAGCGCCTCATGGTCCATGATCGGCACATATTCCGCGCGGCCGATATCGTTCAGCCAGGAATGTTCCGGGCCGATGCCGGGATAATCGAGACCGGCGGAAATGGAATGACCTTCCTTGATCTGGCCATCCTCGTCCTGAAGCAGATAGGTGCGGTTGCCATGCAGCACGCCCGGCGAACCGGCCGTGATCGAAGCGCAATGCTCGTCACCGGAAAGGCCCTTGCCGCCCGCCTCGACGCCGACGATGCGGACATTCTTGTCATCGAGGAAAGGATGGAAGATGCCGATGGCGTTCGAACCGCCGCCGACAGCCGCAATGACCAGATCCGGCAGGCGGCCTTCCGCCTCCAGCATCTGCGCCTTGGCTTCTTCACCGATGACCGCCTGGAAATCGCGAACCATTTCCGGATAGGGATGCGGGCCAGCCGCGGTGCCGATCAGATAATAGGTATCCTCGACATTGGTGACCCAGTCACGCAGAGCCTCGTTCATGGCGTCCTTGAGCGTGCCATGACCTGCTGTCACCGGCTTCACCTCGGCGCCCAGAAGCTTCATGCGGAAGACGTTCGGGGCCTGACGGGCTACGTCGGTCGCGCCCATATAAACGACACAGGGAAGACCGAAACGTGCTGCCACCGTTGCGGAGGCAACGCCGTGCTGGCCCGCGCCGGTTTCCGCGATGATGCGGGTCTTGCCCATGCGCTTGGCAAGCAGGATCTGGCCGAGGCAATTGTTGATCTTGTGCGAGCCGGTGTGGTTCAGCTCCTCGCGCTTGAAATAGATCTTCGCGCCACCAAGTTCCGCCGTCAGGCGTTCCGCGAAATAAAGCGGGCTCGGGCGACCGGTATAGTGCGCGCCGAGATGCTTGAGTTCCGCCTGAAACGCGGGATCGGTCTTGGCCTTGTCCCATTCCGCCTGCAAATTCAGAATGAGCGGCATCAGCGTTTCGGCAACGAAGCGACCTCCGTAAATACCGAAACGGCCGTCCTCATCGGGACCAGCACGAAAAGAATTGGGTGTTGGCGCGTCGTTCACTTCAAGCTCCCTTTGGGCCTTTCGACCAATCATTCACCACATCAAAAAATGCATCGATCATGGACAGATCCTTGACGCCCGGCGCGCTTTCGACACCGGACGACAAATCTAGTCCACTTGCCTTGGTTTCCGCCAGAGCCTCGGCGACATTGTCCTTGTTCAACCCTCCGGAAAGCATGTAATCGATGCTTCCGTCAAGTGATCGCAGGATGGTCCAGTCGAACGAGACGCCATTACCACCCGGCAGGTCGGAGCCCGCCGGCGCCTTGGCATCCAGCAGAAAACGATCGGCTATTCCAATATAAGGGTCGATTTTGGCAAGATCAGCGGCGTCGCGAATGGAAATCGCCTTCATGACGGGCAGGCCATAAAGCGCCTTGATGTTCAGCAACCGTTCCGGGCTTTCATTGCCATGCAGCTGCAGGATATCCGGTTTTACGAGATCAACGATTTCATCGAGATAATCATTATCGGCATCAACGGTGACCGCGACCACCTTGGCGGCGCCACGGGCGGCTTCCGCCAGCCTGCCGGCAATATCGGGCTCGATGTTGCGCGGGCTTTTTTCAAAGAAAATAAAACCGACATGGGACGCACCGCGCCTGACGGCGCGCTCCAGCGCTTCCGGTGTCTTCAATCCGCAAATCTTGATATCCGGTTTCATACCCGCGACCTGACATGAAATGCGACAAGAGTCGAGCCAAATCGAACCCATTCCCGATGGAATGTTTCACGTGAATCCAGATGGCGATCCGTGCCGCAGGTTTCAATCGAAATCGATGGCGTGAAGTTTGGAGCCGTGGCGTTTCAGCCAGTCCTTGGCCTCATTGGTGTGCGGGCACAGCTTTTCACACAAGGCCCAGAATTTCGGACCGTGGTTCATTTCGCTCAGATGCGCGACCTCATGGGCGGCAAGATAATCGATGACCTTTTCCGGGGCCATGACGATACGCCAGGAAAAGCTCAAGTTTCCATCATGGGAACAGGAGCCCCAGCGGCTGCGTGTATCCTTCATGCTAATGGACCGCACCGGCCGGCCGGCAGCGCTGGCATGAACGGCGACGAGCCGTTCCAGATCGGCCTTCGCTTCCTTTTTCAGGAATGTCGCGATCCGTCGTCTCAGATGCTCCGGCGCGCCGCTGACTTTCAGAACGTCGACGCCATCGGCGTCTTTCGCGATATGTGTCAGCCCTCGCAGGCTGCCGGTATGGTCAATGCGGTGGGATATGCCTCTGATATCGATGGTAGCGCCCGGACGCAAACCGTCATCGAGGCTGAATTTCAGAAGCTTGCCTTCCAGCCAGCCCTGATGCCTCTCGAGAAAATCATCCACCTGCCGGTGATGCAGGCCCATAGGGATCGTCAGCTTCAACGCCCGGCCGCCCGGTTCGATGCGCAAGGTGATGCGCGTGGCCCGCGGATTTTCCCTGACCGTGATCGGCACCTGCCGGCCCGCCACCGCGACGGTGCGCTGGCTCGGCGCAACCTTCTTTGGCGCCGGTGACTTCAGGGATTTTCTGAGGAGCGAAAACATGAACCCTTCATAGCCGATTCGTCCGTCGCTTGGCCATGCAAATGCATGACACCACCCACCATCTTACGTCAGGCAGTCTGGTGTTTGTGGATAAAATCCAGCATGCGCGGCACGATTTCCTTCCGGAAGCGTGAGCCGTTGAAGACGCCATAGTGGCCGACATCCGGCTGCATGTAATGGGCGCGTTTGTCTTCAGGCAGGTTACTGCAGAGATCATGGGCCGCCTTTGTCTGGCCGACGCCTGAAATATCGTCATTCTCCCCTTCTACGGTGAACAATGCGACATTGCGAATGGCGGCGGGATCGACCGCCCTGCCCCGGTGCAGCATCTTTCCCTTCGGAAGCGCATGGTCGATGAAGACGGTTTCCACCGTCTGCAGATAAAACTCCGCCGTCAGATCCATGACGGCCAGATATTCATCGTAAAATTCGCGGTGCTTTTCGGCGGAATCGCCGTCATTCTTGACGAGGTTGAGGTAAAAATCCTTATGCGCCGTCATGTGCTTGTCGAGGTTCATCGACATGAAACCGGACAGCTGCAGGAAGCCGGGATAGACATTGCGGCCGAAGGCGGGCTGCGGCCACGGCACCTGCATGACGACATTATCGCGGAACCATTCGATCGGCTTCGCCTTGGCGAGACCATTGACGGCTGTGGGATTGATGCGCGTATCGATCGGACCGCCCATCAGCGTCATGGATGCCGGCGCAAATTTATCGCCATCGGCCTCCATAAGCGAAACGGCGGCCAGAACAGGCACGGATGGTTGACAGACGGCGACCACATGCGCGCCCGGACCTATCTCGCGCAGCATCTCGATGACATAACTGATGTAATCGTCGAGATCGAAGGTCCCATCGCTCGTTGCCACCATGCGGGCATCGACCCAATCGGTAATGTAAATATCGGCCGAAGGCAGCAGCGCCTCCACGGTGCCGCGCAGCAGGGTCGCATAATGGCCGGACATCGGCGCCACCAGCAGCACCTTCGGCTCAGGTTGGCGGGCAGGATCGATCTCTTTTTTGAAATGGACGAGATTGCAGAACGGACGCGACCAGACGGTCTCTTCAGCAACGGTAACGGTCTCTCCATCGACAATAGTCGTGGCAAGGCCGAATTCCGGTTTGACATAACGGCGCGTCAGGCGTTCGAAAACCTCGAAGCCGGCATCGAGGCTTCTTCCGAAGGCCGTGCTGGAAAGCGGGTTCATAGGATTGTTGCAGGCCTGGCGCATCATATCGGCACCGGCGCGCAGCGGCGCCATGGCCGCATGGTTCATTTCATAAAGATGGTAGAACACTGATGACGCCTCCCTCGCGATCACGCTCTTTTTTTCAACCATAGCAGCTTTTCGCAGGTGCACAAAATCGAAGGCGCCGGCGGTTTCCCACCAGCGCCTCACTTTCCGTTGAACGCCGTTGCGATCAGATGTCGGCGACGAAGGTCTGCTTCTGGGAACCGAGGCCCTCGATACCGAGTTCCACGACATCACCCGCCTTCAGGTAACGCGGCGGCTTCAGGCCCATGCCGACGCCGGGAGGGGTGCCGGTGGAAATGACATCGCCGGTATGCAGCGACATGAACTGGCTGAGATAGGAGACAACGTGGGCGACGCCGTAAACCATGGTCTTGCTGGAGCCGTCCTGCATGGTCTGGCCGTTCACCTTTAGCCACATGCCGAGGTTCTGCGGGTCGGTAATTTCCTCTTTCGTCACCAGCCAGGGGCCGATGGGGCCAAAGGTGTCGCAGGACTTGCCCTTTGTCCACTGGCCGGCACGCTCCGTCTGGAAGGCGCGTTCGGAAACATCATGCGAAACGCAATAGCCGGCAACGTAGTCAAGAGCATCGGCTTCCGAGACATATTTGGCGGTCTTGCCGATGACAACGCCGAGCTCGACTTCCCAGTCGGTCTTCTCAGAACCGCGCGGAATGGTGACGTTGTCATTCGGACCGACGATGGCCGAGGTCGCCTTCATGAAAATGACCGGTTCCGGCGGTACGGTGGCACCCGTTTCGGCGGCATGGTCGGAGAAATTAAGGCCGATGCAGATGAATTTTCCGGTTCCCGCAACGCAGGCGCCGATGCGGTCTTCGTTCAGGACTGGAAGCGTGCTCAGATCGATCGCGGCGATCTTTTTGAGGCCCTCGGGAGAAATGGCGTCGCCGCCGATATCTTTCACATGGGCAGACAGATCGCGGATTTTTCCTTCCGCGTCGAGGATTGCAGGTTTTTCCTGGCCGGGCTGGCCAACACGCATCAATTTCATGGAACTCTCTCCCGGTTGTCAGACAAGGTGATGCATATATGAACGATGCATTCATACTTGTCACCCCTTGACTGCGCCAAGTTTCGAAAAATACCTTTTCCTTCCCGTCAATCAAAAGGACATGGCCCGTGACGAACAGCAATTCCCGGCAATCCGAATATCCCGTTGATCCCCTCTTCCTTGATCGCTGGTCTCCGCGCGCCTTCGATGGCAACGCCATGCCGTCCCAGCATCTGATGACCATTCTGGATGCGGCGCACTGGGCACCCTCCGCTTCCAACTATCAGCCATGGCGGTTTGTCTATGCGCACAAGGATAGTGAAGACTGGCCGCTCTTCGTGGAACTGCTGATGGAAGGAAACCAGCGCTGGGCAAAAAACGCCTCCGTGCTGCTTTTCGTCATTTCCCGCGACCATAACATCTCGCGCGAAGGTGAGAAAAAGCCATCCGCGACCCATTCCTTCGATGCGGGTGCTGCCTGGTTTTCGCTTGCCATGCAGGCGCATCTGCTCGGGTACCACGCCCACGGCATGGCCGGCATCTTGAAAGACCAAATCGTTGAGAGGCTAAATATTCCGGAAGGCTACAGGGTGGAGGCCGGGGTCGCCATCGGCACGTTGACCGACAAGTCCGTTCTTCCTGATGATCTGGCGGAACGGGAAGTACCGAGCAAGCGTCTGCCTCTTTCAGACGTGGCTTTTGAAGGACGCTTCACGGGCAAGACCGACTGATATCAGCTTGTCCGCACAAAACAAAAGGCCCGGCGGAAATTGACCGCCGGGCCTTTTGTTAAAGTTTCGTTTCACGTGAATCGTTACGCGAACTGCTCCACAGGATTAAATGTCGAGGTTTGCAACGCTCAGCGCATTTTCCTGGATGAAGTCGCGGCGCGGCTCCACTTCGTCACCCATCAGGCGGGCAAACAGGCCGTCAGCATCGGTGGCGTCGTTGACCTTGACTTGCAGAAGCGAGCGAACATTGGCGTCAAGCGTCGTTTCCCACAGCTGCTCGGCATTCATTTCGCCAAGACCCTTGTAGCGCTGCATGGAAAGACCCTTGCGCCCGGCCGCGAAAATCGCATCCAGCAGCGCGCGCGGACCAGCCAGTTCCATCGTGCCATCCTTGCGTTGCAGGACCGGCGGCGTGACGTAGATATCGCGCGTGCGGGCCGCGAGCTGATCGATATGGCGGGCATCGGCCGAACCGAGCAGGCCCATATCCAGCGTCGAGACTTCCTTGACGCCACGCACCATGCGCTCGAAGCGCAAACCGCCATCCTGCAGCACGGTGCCGGACCAGCCGCGTTCGGTTTCTTCCGCAATCATGTCGAGACGCCGCGCCACTTCGGCAACGGTTTCTTCGGCGCGGGCGGCATCGGCCGAAAGCTCGGGGTTCAGCGCGCCGGCAATGGCAGCCTGTTCCACGATCGAGCGGCTGTAACGGGAATGCAGCCCGTCGATCAGCGAGCGCATGCGCAACGCATCCAGAATGACTTCGCGGAGATCGGCGCCGACGCGCACTTCGCCAGAGCCGAGGGTCAGCGATGCTTCCTCGATACCCATGGAGATCAGGTACTCTTCCAGCGCCTTTTCATCCTTGAGGTACTGCACGGATTTGCCACGCGTGACCTTATAAAGCGGCGGCTGGGCGATATAGAGATGGCCGCGCTCGATCAGTTCCGGCATCTGGCGGAAGAAGAAGGTCAACAGCAGGGTACGGATGTGAGCGCCGTCGACGTCAGCATCCGTCATGATGATGATCTTGTGGTAACGCAGCTTGTCGGCGTTGAACTCATCCTTGCCGATGGACGTGCCAAGTGCCGTGATCAGCGTGCCGATTTCCTGGCTGGACAGCATCTTGTCAAAACGGGCGCGTTCGACATTGAGGATCTTGCCGCGCAGCGGCAGGATCGCCTGCGTTTCGCGCGAGCGGCCCTGCTTGGCCGAACCGCCAGCGGAGTCACCCTCAACGAGGAAAAGTTCGGATTTCGCCGGATCGCGCTCGGAGCAGTCGGCAAGCTTGCCGGGCAGAGAGGCAATATCGAGCGCACCCTTGCGGCGCGTCAGTTCGCGCGCCTTGCGGGCAGCTTCGCGGGCAACCGCCGCTTCCACCACCTTGCCGACGAGAATTCTCGCGTCGGACGGATGTTCTTCCAGCCAGGTGGAGAGCGCTTCGTTGACGAGGCTTTCCACGACCGGACGCACTTCGGACGAAACGAGCTTGTCCTTCGTCTGCGAGGAAAACTTGGGGTCGGGAACCTTGACGGAAAGAATGGCCGTCAGACCTTCGCGGCAGTCCTCACCCTGCAGGCTTACCTTTTCCTTTTTCAGGATGCCGGAAGTTTCGGCATAGGAGGTCACCTGACGGGTCAGCGCCGCGCGGAAACCGGCCATATGGGTGCCGCCGTCGCGCTGGGGAATGTTGTTGGTAAAGCAGAGCACGTTCTCGTGGTAGCTGTCGTTCCACCAGAGCGCGACCTCAACCGTAATGCCGTCCTTTTCGCCCTTGATGGCGACAGGCTTGTCCACCAGCGGCTTCTTGGCACGGTCGAGATAACGGACGAAGGCTTCGAGGCCGCCATCATACAGCAGCTCTTCCTGCTTGATATCAGAATGGCGTTTGTCGGTGAGCAGGATGCGCACGCCGGAATTCAGGAATGCGAGCTCGCGCAGGCGATGCTCCAGCGTTCCATAATCATAGTCCGTCATGGTGAAGGTTTGCGGGCTTGCAAGGAATGTGACTTCCGTGCCCGAACGGCCTTCATATTCGCCAATGACGGAAAGCGGCGCATCAGCAACGCCATGGGTGAAGCCGATTTCATGCAGCTTGCCATTGCGGCGGATTCTGAGCTTCAGCCAGACCGAGAGCGCATTGACCACCGACACGCCCACGCCATGCAGGCCGCCGGACACCTTGTAGGAATTCTGGTCGAATTTACCGCCAGCATGCAGCTGGGTCATGATGACTTCGGCGGCGGAAACGCCTTCGGAAGAATGGATGTCGGTCGGAATGCCGCGTCCGTTATCCGTCACCGTCACGGAGCCATCGGCGTTCAGCGTCACCGTCACCAGATCGGCATGACCGGCGAGAGCCTCGTCGATGGCGTTGTCGACGACTTCATAGACCATGTGATGCAGGCCGGAACCGTCATCGGTGTCACCGATATACATGCCGGGCCGTTTGCGCACGGCATCAAGGCCCTTGAGAACCTTGATCGAATCGGCTCCATATTCCGCATTCGCGCCGACTTCGCTTGACGATGTTTCGGTCATAAGTACTCTTTCCAAAGTTTTCCTGGCCAGGTTTCCAGTGAGAAGGCCTGAAGCCAGCGAATCACTCAAATCCGACATGCGACTATAGAAATTCTACACCCAATCCCAAAGGCCGCATGCTTCAGGATGCTGAATAAAGCAGGGGATAGAGGGGTTTCAATCGCAAGAACGGCTTTTTTGCAGCAAGGCTGACAGTTCCTCTACCACACTCGGCGGCAGCTTGCGAATATCCCGTGCGAGACGGTTGGCGAAAGCCGTATATTGCGGCGGCAGGCCGATGGTGTCGATCACCACTTTCGGGTCGGACGAGCCGGCCAGAAAGAACAATTCCTCCGCCTCGTCCCAGATGATGTTGAAATATCCGGCGATGCGCTGCAGCAGATCAAAGCTCGGCTTACCACGCTTGCCATGCTCGAGCGCCGAAAGATAAGCCGGCGACACGCCGATGGCGGCGGCCATCTGTTTCTGCGTCACGCCCTTGCGTTCACGAAGCTGCCGCACGGCCTCCGCAAAGGGCGTCATGACTTTTCACCCCGCCGACGCGCCAGCCGCACATAAAGCGCGCCGTCGCCGCCGTGATTGGCGGATGCATCCTCATAGGATGAAATCAGGTGGCGATATTCCGGTTTGGAAAACCACATGGGCACCGCCCTTTTCAACGCGCCATCGCTGCCAATGGAACGCCCCTTGCCCGTTATGACGAGCACATGCCTGAGACCCCGTTCATGCGCGCGCAACAGAAAATCAAGCAGCACCGCATGGGCTTCGCTCTGGAACATGCCGTGCAGATCGATCCGCCCTTCCAGCGGCAGTCGGCCACGCGTGAGCTTGCGCTTGACCGGTTTTTCCATCGGCTGATGAATTTTCGGCTTTTTGTCCGGAGCCGCTGACGGCGGCTCGGCCGGCTCGGCAAGCATGCGGGGGAAGCTGCTCTTGCCGGTCTGGGAAACCTCGGGTTCAACCAAAGGCTCCTCCATGTCCTCGAAAGCCAGCAAGTCTTCCAGTCTGCCGGAGATCGGCCGCGTGGTTTTTGCGACCTTTCCCCACAGAATGCGCTCTTCCTTGCCGAGCTTGCGACTGCTCTTCATCACCGATACCTCTCCGCAGCAACCCGCGGTATCAGTATATAAAACTCGGCCTCATTGCGCACCGTACCGGCAAGCTCTCCTGCTTCGAAACCGGAGCCCGTGAAGATATCGCCACGGGCCGGGCCGACAATGGCTGAACCCGTATCGAGCGCCAGCATCAGCCGCGCGAAAGGTTTTCCACCATCGAGATGGGTAAGCGACGGTGAATGGATGAAGAAGGGAAGCCCGAACGTGTGGATGAGCCTGTCCACCGCAAGCGCCCGCCCCGCAACGAGCGGCACTTTTGCGGCGGCAATCGGCCCCATATCCAGATCTGCGACATCCGCCTCCCGGAAAAAAATGTAGGAGCGGTTATGCCATAACACCCCATCCACCTCGTCGGGATGGTCAGCGAGCCATTTGCGGATCGTCTGCATCGATACGGTTTTCGGATCAAGTTCCCCGCGATCAAGAAGCAGGCGGCCAATCGGCGAAAAAGGATGCCCGGCCTTGGCCGCATAGGTGATGCGCTTTACCGCGCCATCAGGAAAAACCAGACGCGCCGCACCCTGCACATGGACAAAAAACAGGTCCACCTTCGATCTCGCCCAAGCGATCTCAAGGCCCCTGCCCTTCAGATGCCCTTCATCGATCGCCTGGCGGTCGGGAAAATAGGAAATACCGTCCTCGTCCGCCCCGCCGAAAGCATAGGACGGATCGAAGCCAGCGGGCCGATTGGTATCGTCGATATCCACCAGTTCGGGCGGCCGGCGGTAAATCGGATAACGCCAGATGTCGTCGGGTTCAGATGACACTTCCAGTTCGGGTTCGTAAAAAGCGGTTACGAAACCGCTTTTTCCCGGAGCCGAAGAAATCCTGAAAGGCACGCAATTGGTTTCGAAAAACCGGCGCGCCTGTTCCGGACTTTTTGCTGGGTTTTTCTCAGCACTTTCCAGAAGCGAAACAAGTTCCGCCGCCGTGACCCCGAGCGCGCCGGTCCTGTAGGGTTTTGCGTTCCGAAGATGCGACAGGATTGTCGCCATCGCGGGAAAAAGCTTGCCCGGATCGTCTTGCCGCCATCCGGGCAGGTCGCTGAAAGAAACTTCCTCGATCGAATAGGGCGCGGTCATTGCTCGGATTCAGTAGCGATCAGCTTCCAGTTCGGATCACGCGAGCGGATATCGCGCGAGAAGGTCCAGATATCATCCACCTCCGCAACCGTATCCGGATCGCCATCCACCAGCTTGCCGTCCTTGTCATAGGTCGCCGAAATCAGCTGGCTGATGATCCTCAAGGTGATCTGCACTTCGGAATCGCGCACACCGGCCTGGGTAATATCTGCTTTCTCGATGCCCACGAAGGTGGACTTCACCACCTCGCCACGACCTTCACGCTCCGAAATCGCCGCTTCGAAACCATCGAAAACCTCCTTCGACAGAAGGTTCTTGAGCGTCTTGCGATCCCCATCGGCAAAACCCATGACGATCATTTCATAAGCCATGCGAGCGCCGTTCAGGAATTCCTTGGGACCGAAGGACGGGTCCCTGGTCATCACCTCACGCAGCGATGCATTGAGTGGACTATCGACGGGCGCTAGCGCATCCGCCTCAGCAAAGCGGTTCTCATCCTCTGCTTCGCTGCGTTTCGGCAAGGTCACGACCTTGTTATCATCTGCAACGGGGCCCTTTGCCACATCTCGCGGGCTATAGGGGTCGAATGGCGGCTTCTCATTGCCCGTGCGGCGGCCAAGGACGCTGCGCAGCTGAAAGAAGATCAGCACCGCTGCAACGAGAAAAAACAATGTGATAAAGTCGCTAAAGCCCATGTTTTACCAAAACCGCCATTTAAATTCGAAAACCTCACCATCATATAGTCTGCATCTTATCATCATTCAAATGTGCAGATTCAATCATCGGTGTCCCGGGAACCGGCAATCTGCCAGAGATGCACACGCAAGGCTAGAAGATGCGTTTTTCCTTTCTCCCCATCGTCATCCTGATGATGCCCATTCTCGAAATTGCCGGCTTCATTATCGTCGGCAAAGCGATCGGCTTGTGGCTGACATTGGCGCTTGTCCTGTTCACGTCGTTTCTGGGGCTCCTGATCCTACGTCTCGGCGGCATCGGCATGGTGAGAAACCTTCAGGATGCGGGCCGCACCGGCGCGCAGCCGACGGATGAGCTGGTGAATGGAGCCATGCGCGTCGTTGCCGGGATCCTGCTTATCATTCCCGGCTTCATTACCGACATTCTCGGCCTTCTGCTTCTGTCGCCGGTCGTACGGCGGTTTTTCTGGAAAGCCTTCGGACCGCGGGTCGTCGTTGCGGGTTCGTTTAGGCGGCCCGGCCAGCAAGCCGGTCCTCAGCCCGGTGATTTTTCTGGCTTTCGCAATGGTCCGGGACATGCCGGCAATTCGAAGGTGGTGGATCTTGATGAAGAGGAGTTTCACCGCGAGGAGCCAAAGGGTTCTCCATGGTCGCGCAAACCTGATGATCGCGACCTGCCCAAACCCTGACCCCGGGCGGAATGGATCACCATGACCCGATCACGAAGGGTTGTAAGCCCCCGGTCGAAATGATAGACCGCCTTCCACGAATTCACGCCGTGAGGAAACGTAATGACCGCTGAAAATGGTGCACAGGGCGCAGTAAGTCCTTCCCTCAACATTCTTGCCCAGTACATCAAGGATCTTTCCTTCGAAAATCCGGGTGCTCCCCGTTCGCTTCAGGCCCGTGAGAATGCGCCCTCGATCAACATCAATGTCAACGTCAACGCAAACCCGATCTCCGGTTCGGATTTCGACGTTGTCCTGACACTGAATGCGGAAGCCAAGGATGGCGACAAGGTCCTGTTTGCGGCCGAGCTGGTTTATGGCGGCGTGTTCCGCATTGCCGGTTTCCCGCAGGAACATATGCTGCCGGTACTCTTCATCGAGTGCCCGCGCCTGCTGTTCCCCTTCGCCCGCCAGATCATCGCCGACGTCACCCGCAATGGCGGCTTCCCGCCGCTGATGATCGACCCGATCGATTTCGCGCAGATGTTTGCGCAGCGCGTTGCCGAAGAACAGGCCAAGGCCCAGGTTCAGGCTGTACCGAACTAAGCGGCGCCCAACGCCCTGCATTGCAGATAAAACAAAACCCGGGTTCTGCCCGGGTTTTTCTTTGGCCAGAGTTCCATTTCAACGCCTCAGCAGGCGTCAATTCTGGTAGCGGTTCCAGATTGCCTTGTCGCCCATGCCGAGAACGAGCTTGCCATGGGCCGCGACCGTTTCCGCATCCAGTCTTGAGGGCAAGGGGCTCGGTCTTTGCAGCGGCTCAAGCGGCACATCGTCCTCGATGACAATAGTTTCCTGCTTGGCGGCGGAACCGAAACCGAGCGCCGTCTGACGCCCGCCGATCATCTCAATATAGACTTCGGCCAGCAGTTCGGAGTCGAGAAGCGCGCCGTGCTTGGTACGGTGGGAATTATCGATACCATAACGCCGACAAAGCGCATCCAGCGAGTTCGGCCCCATAGGGTGCTTGCGGCGGGCAAGCGAAAGCGTGTCTGTCACCAGTTCGGCGGACACCGGTTCGATGCCGAGGCGTGCGAATTCCGCGTTGATGAAGCCCATGTCGAATGTGGCATTGTGCGCCACCCAGCGCGCACCATCGAAGAAGTCGCGAATCTGGTCGACGACTTCGGCGAATTTCGGTTTGTCTTTCAGAAACTCGTCGGTAATGCCGTGAACGGCAAGCGCGTCGGGATGAACCTTGCGATCTTCCGGGCTGATATAGAGATGCAGCGTGCGGCCGGTAGGAAAGTGGTTGATCAGCTCGATACCGCCGATTTCAATCACACGGTCCAGCTTCGACTCAAGGCCCGTGGTTTCCGTATCGAAAATGATCTCACGCATTCATCTCTCCGCGGCGCGACTCAGCGGCCAGTTTCTGCAATATCTCTCTTACCTGATCCCGTGCTGCTTCGACACCACTTCCGGAATCGACGATAAAATCGGCACGCCGGCGCTTCTCCGCATCGGGCGTCTGTCGCGCGAGGATCATTTCGAATTTCTCTTCCGTCATGCCGGGTCGGGACAAAACCCGCTCCCGCTGAATCTCCGGCGCACAACTTACCACCACGACTTTATCGACGCGGCTTTCCGCACCGGTTTCGAACAGCAGAGGAATATCGAGGAGGGCGAATTGCCGATCGTCTTTCCTTGCCACAGCCAGAAAAGCTTCCTGCCTCTTGCGCACCAGCGGATGCACGATTTCCTCTAACCTGCCAAAATTAGCCGGATTCTTCCGTAAGACATCGCCGAGTTTCTGCCTGTCCACCACACCGGAAACGGTGGTACCGGGAAAGGCTGCCTCAATCAGCGGAACGGCTTCGGTCCGGTATAGCCCATGCACGACCTCATCCGAATCGAGAACTGGGACCCCTTCCCCGGCAAACAGCTTGGCGGTCGTCGTTTTTCCCATTCCAATCGAGCCGGTAAGACCGATGACGATCATCAATGTTTCTCCATGTCCTCGATGATGAGAGAACGCAGGGTTTCATCGACCTCAGGCATTTTGCCGAACCATCGCCTGAAACCGGGTTTTGCCTGATGAAGCAGCATGCCTAATCCGTCGACTGTCGCAATGCCTTGCTCTTCCGCCATCTTCAGGATCGGGGTCTTTAAAGGCACATAGACGATATCGGTCACGACGGCCTGGGCGGCCAGCGGCGAAAAATCGAGATGCGGCGCTTCTGTTCCATCCATGCCGAGCGATGTCGTGTTCACGAAAAGCCCGGCGCCCTGCATGACCTCATGAAGCGCTGCCTGGGGGTGGGAAAAGACCCGCGGCCCAAAACGGTCAGCCAGTTCTCGCGCACGCTCGACGGTACGGTTCAGGACATGGATCTCGGCAATACCACGATCACGCAGGGACTGAATAACCGCCCGGCTTGCGCCGCCGGCACCCAAAATCACGGCCCGCTCGGCCTTGTCCCAGCCCGGATGACGTTCATCGAGATTGGCGACGAAACCGTAACCATCCGTATTGGTGGCGCGAAGACTGCCCTCCTCCATCCAGACAGTGTTGGCGGCGCCGAGTTCTTCCGCCAGAGCATCGGGTTTATCTGCCAGCCGATAGGCCGCTTCCTTATGGGGAATAGTGACATTGCCGCCGACGGGTGTGCCCGGCTTGCCTTCCTTCAGCACTGCAATGAAATTCGTGAAATCATCAGGAGAGACTTCAACGGCCTTATACGAACCGGCAATCCCGAATTTCTTCAACCAGTAAGAATGGATAATAGGCGACCGCGAATGCTTGATCGGGTAACCGACAACGAAGGCATTTATGGTTAATGTTTCACGTGAATCAGCCATCGATGACATCCATGTCGCGCAGTTTCGATAAAAGCGGCAGAAGCGGCAGACCTAGAATGGTGAAATAATCGCCCTTGATTGAGGTGAATAGCTGGATTCCCTCTCCCTCAAGCTGGTAAGCGCCGACACTGCTCAAGGCCTTTTCGCCCACCCGTTTCAGGTGACGGGAGACAAATTCTGCACTTAATGTTCGAACGCCTAGCTCGGCGCTGGAAACGGTCTGCCACACCACCTCTCCATGCCGGACGAGAACGGCAGCGCTGTTCAGACGATGGACCTTGCCGGACAATGAGAGCAGATGCGCTTCGGCCTCCACCATCGTTTTTGGCTTGTGATAGACACGGGCACCAAGCGCCATGGTCTGGTCGCAGCCGAGAACCAGTGCTTCCGGATGGAGCGCGCCGACCGCAAGAGCCTTGGCCCTGGCAAGTTCCAGTGCGACCTCTTCCGGGCTGGCGCCGTCTCGTTCCAGCTGCTCATCGAGCGCACGCTCATCAATATCCGCCGGGATTGCCGAAAATGTCAGCCCCGCATTGCGCATCAGCATCTGGCGGGATGCGCTGGACGAGGCGAGGATCAACTCTTGTTTCATCGACTGTCTGCTCCGAATGGTGCGATCCGGATTATCGCGTCCTCGAGCGGAGGGCAAGGATGGCTGCGGCCGTTTCCTCGATGGAGCGGCGTGTGACATCAATCAGCGGCCAATTATTGCGGGCGCAGAGCGCGCGCGCATATTTCAGCTCTTCCATGATGGTGGCGCGATCCGTGTAACGCCCGCTGTCAAATCCGCCCGTCGCGCCCAACTCCCGGTTTTCACGCACCTGCGATATACGATCCGATGTCGCGACCAGACCCACAATCAGCGGCCGGGTGGCGGCATAGAGGCTTTCCGGCAAAGGCACATTGGGAACAACCGGAATATTGGCAGTCTTTATTCCCCTGTTGGCGAGATAGATGCTGGTTGGTGTTTTTGATGTGCGGCTGATGCCGATGATAACAATATCAGCCTCGTCATAGGTTTCCGGCATTTGCCCATCATCATGATCCATGGCGAAATTGAGCGCCTCGATCCGGGCAAAATAATCCGCATTCAACGCGTGCTGCGCGCCCACCCGCCGTCGGGACGGCGCACCGAGATAAGTCTGGAAAATACCAATGATCGGTTCGAGGACGTTGACGCAGGGCACCCCGATCGCATGGCACCGCAGATCCAGGAACTCGGCCAGCTGCTGATCGACGATGGTATAGAGGACGATACCCGGCTCCTTGTCGATGAGGTCGACCACCTGCGCGAGCTGTTTCTGGTTTCGGATCATCGGATAGACATGTTCCACCGGCATTGAGGCGTGAAACTGGGCCGAGACGGCACGACCGGCCGACATCAGAGTCTCGCCGGTTGAGTCCGAAATCAGGTGCAGATGGAAGAAGCTTTTTTTGTTCTCCACGCTGTTTTTCTCCCGCTGTTGATAAACCGGGACAAATCCCCGAATTGCCCTGCGGGTCGAACCGCGCCGTGAATAAAGTGGTGTTTTTCCACAATCCGCAAGTGGCTTCAATCATCGCCGGCGCGCCTGTGAATTATTTGAAGAATGTGGAGTTGTTCAAAAATTCTCCCCAGATTATCCACAGATATGCGGTTTTCTGGTTCGGCGGTAACTAAATGAAATAATTTAGTAAATTGTCGTTTTCCGAATTATCTACGAGCAAGCACATCGACAATATCCTCAGGTACCTGATGGGCCTTGCAACTGCGGCATTTCGACTGGAATGATTTTAATCCTTGCTACTCACAGACTCTAAGAAATAGAAAATCTTTTAAATCTCTTTGATTTTATTTTTTAGAAGCTAGGTGCCATGAGCGAACGCAAGGTTATGACGGTGTTGAACGGGCAGACGGTCGCGCCGCCGCCCATTTGGCTGATGCGACAGGCTGGGCGCTATCTTCCCGAGTATCGGGAAACGCGGAAGAGTGCCGGAAGTTTCCTCGATCTCTGTTATAACCCCGAGCTGGCAACGGAGGTCACTCTCCAGCCCATTCGCCGGTTCGGGCTGGATGCCGCAATTCTCTTTTCCGATATTCTGGTGATACCCGACGCGCTTCACCGCAACGTCTCCTTCAGCGAAGGCAAGGGTCCTGCCATGGACCCGATCGATGTCAGTGGTATCGAGAAGCTGGATGCCGCGAATGTCATGGCGCATCTTTCGCCCGTTTTCGAAACCGTTTCCCGTTTGCGTAAGACCTTGCCGGATGAAACGACGCTTCTCGGCTTTTGCGGCGCGCCCTGGACGGTTGCGACCTACATGATCGCGGGACATGGAACACCGGATCAGGCTCCGGCGCGGCTGTTCGGTTATCAGGAGCCGGCCGCCATGGAAAAGCTGCTGGCTTTTCTTGCCGATGTTTCCGCTGATTATCTGGTGGCGCAGATCGATGCCGGCGCCGATGCGGTGCAGATATTCGATTCCTGGGCCGGTGTGCTCGGTGAGAAGGAATTCGAGGATTATGCGATAAAGCCGGTTGCCCGCATTATCGCATCGGTGCGCGCCCGTCGGCCCTCGGCAAAGATCATCGCTTTCGCCAAAGGGGCCGGTTATCTTCTCAAAGATTATCGTCGCAAGACGGGCGCTGACGCCATCGGGCTCGACTGGTCGGTGCCGCTCGGTTTTGCCAGGGACTTGCAGAAGGAAGGCCCGGTGCAGGGCAATCTGGATCCCATGCTGATGGTAGCGGGCGGCAAGGCCTTGCAGGATGGCATCGACGCTGTTTTGCAGGCGCTGGGACAGGGTCCGCTGATCTTCAATCTAGGCCATGGCATTACCCCGCAGGCTGACCCGGAAAACGTCACCCGGCTGGTGCAGCGCGTGCGCGGCGGTGGAGCCGGGGCATGAGTGATGAAAAACAAACCTCCGCCCGTTCCGGCAATCGCGCGGCTCTGCGCGCCGGCATTGCACTTGGTGTCTTTGCCGCTTTCGTCGCCCTGTTATTTTATGCTGATCCGGCCGATCTCTATCTGTGGGTCAAGGCGCTGCATATCATCGCCGTGATTTCCTGGATGGCGGCGATTTTTTACCTGCCGCGGCTTTTCATCTACCACACCGATGCACCCGTCGGTTCGCAGCAATCCGAAACCTTCAAGGTCATGGAGCAGCGGCTGATCAAGGTCATCATGAACCCGGCGATGATGATTTCCTGGATATTGGGGCTTTATCTCGCATGGTCGGTTTATGGTTTTTCCGGCGGCTGGCTGCATGCAAAAATCGGGCTGGTGGTGCTTTTGACAGCGACGCATGTTTATTTCACCCGCAGTGCGAAGCGTTTTGCGCGGGATGAAAATACAAGACCTGCCCGTCACTGGCGGTTGATGAATGAAGTTCCGACCCTGCTGATGATCCTGATTGTCATACTTGTGGTTGTGAAACCCTTCGGTTAAGACGGTGCGACGATAAATTTCGCGGAATTCGTGCTTTCCTCTTGCAGCGGCCGTGTTCAATCGCTATTTTCGGACCACTCATCTTCGTGGCATGTGAATTATTCAGTCATCTGCGGTGTCTCCCTCAGCATCTGATTCGCGAACACGCCCTCCCCCAAATTACATTATCAAACGGTCTTTCCTTCATGGCTGAAATGAAGCTTCAGGAACTTAAGAGCAAATCGCCTACCGACTTGCTGACTTTTGCTGAATCCCTGGAAGTTGAAAATGCGAGCACCATGCGCAAGCAGGAGCTTATGTTCGCAATCCTCAAGGTTCTCGCGAGCCAGGACATCGAAATAATCGGCGAAGGCGTCGTTGAAGTCCTGCAGGACGGGTTCGGATTCCTGCGGTCCGCAAACGCAAACTATCTGCCCGGTCCGGACGATATCTATATTTCGCCCTCGCAGATCCGCCGGTTCTCGCTGAAGACCGGTGATACCGTTGAAGGCCCGATCCGCGGCCCCAAGGAAGGCGAGCGTTATTTCGCACTTCTCAAGGTCAACACGATCAATTTCGACGATCCTGAAAAGATCCGCCACAAGGTTCACTTCGACAATCTGACGCCGCTCTACCCGAATGAGCGCTTCAAGATGGAACTGGATGTTCCGACCTCGAAGGACCTGTCGTCGCGTGTGATTGATCTTGTCGCGCCGCTCGGCAAGGGCCAGCGCGGTTTGATCGTGGCGCCGCCGCGCACCGGTAAGACGGTTCTGCTGCAGAACATCGCCCATTCCATCACGGCAAACCATCCGGAATGCTATCTGATCGTTCTCCTGATCGATGAGCGTCCGGAAGAAGTGACCGACATGCAGCGTTCGGTGAAGGGCGAGGTTGTTTCCTCTACCTTCGACGAGCCGGCAGTCCGTCACGTGCAGGTCGCTGAAATGGTCATCGAAAAGGCGAAGCGCCTGGTCGAACACGGCCGCGACGTTGTCATCCTGCTCGATTCCATCACCCGTCTTGGCCGCGCCTACAACACGGTTGTTCCCTCCTCCGGCAAGGTCCTGACTGGTGGTGTGGATGCCAATGCCCTGCAGCGCCCGAAGCGTTTCTTCGGCGCTGCTCGTAATATCGAGGAAGGCGGTTCGCTGACGATTATCGCCACGGCGCTGATCGATACCGGCAGCCGTATGGACGAAGTCATCTTCGAAGAGTTCAAGGGTACCGGCAACTCGGAAATCGTGCTTGACCGCAAGGTTGCCGACAAGCGTATCTTCCCGGCTCTGGATATTCTCAAATCCGGTACGCGTAAGGAAGACCTGCTGGTGCCGCGCCAGGATCTGCAGAAGATTTTCGTTCTTCGCCGCATTCTCGCGCCGATGGGAACGATGGACGCCATCGAATTCCTGATCGACAAGCTGAAGCAGACAAAGAACAATTCGGATTTCTTTGAATCGATGAATACCTGATCCGAACTTTTAGCCGGATTCATCATAAGATTTGTAAAGCCGTATCCGTTCACTCGGATGCGGCTTGACTGTTTTAGACCGAGGTAAATGATGCCAGCTTCCGCCGATACGATCTATGCGCTTTCCAGCGGTGCCTTGCCTGCTGGCGTCGCTGTTCTCAGGATCAGCGGGTCAGGGGCTTTTGATGCCTTGAAGATGCTGACGGGTCGGGACCTTCCATCACCAAGAAAGACCACACTCTGCTCGATTCGGAATCGAAACAATGAGGTGATCGACCAAGCGCTGGTAATTGCTTTTCCAGCGCCAAATTCTTTCACCGGTGAGGATTGCGTCGAAATTCATAGCCACGGCAGTCGCGCGGTTATCGCTTCGATTTTTACCGAACTCGAAAACCTCAGTGGATTTCGACCCGCTGATGCTGGCGAATTTTCCCGTAGAGCCTTCGAGAACGGGAAGATGGACCTCCTTGAGGTCGAAGGTCTGGCAGATCTGTTGCAAGCCGAAACGGAAATGCAGCGACGGCTGGCGGTGGAACAGAGCACCGGCAAATTATCGGCACTCTATGATGGCTGGGCCAGTCGCCTGACGCGGGCTCGCGCCCTTATAGAAGCGGAACTGGACTTTGCAGACGAAGAGGATGTTCCGGATTCGGTGGCTGCACAGGTCTGGGACGCAGTGGCGCAGTTGCGCGGGGAAATCCGTGATCATCTCCAGGGAGGCGGAAGTGGCGAAATCATTCGTGACGGGTTCAAGGTTGCGCTCGTTGGCGAACCGAACGCGGGCAAATCCACCCTCTTGAATGCCCTCAGCGGCCGAGATGTTGCGATCGTCACCGACATTGCCGGCACGACGAGAGATGTCTTGAGTGTCGACATCAATCTGGAAGGTTATCTGGTCCGGATCTTCGATACGGCAGGAATACGGGAAACACAGGATGTCGTGGAACTGGAAGGTGTTCGGCGTGCGGTTCTGACAGCTGAAACGGCAGATATTATTCTACTGCTGCAAGATAATGATTCGCCCCCGAAACAACCTCTCGAATCATTCAAAAATCGGAGCTATCTCCGGGTTAGAACAAAAGCTGCACTTCATCCCACTACATTGGACGATCAATTTGATTTGTCTATCTCAGCCAAAGAGGGAATAGGCCTGAACGAATTGCGTTCGGTGCTCAAGCAGGAGATAGAAAAACGCGTCGGCGCCGGCCAGACTTTGTTTCCCGCCCGTGCCCGTCATAAAAAACGACTTGAAGAGACGCTGAACTATGTTAGTGATGCGCTCGATTCCGCGACCCCAGATCTTGCTATAAGGTCGGAATATTTGAGGCTCGCCGCCACATCGCTCGGACGGATCACCGGCCGTGTTGATGTGGAAGATTTGCTGGGCGTGATCTTCTCGGAATTCTGCATAGGAAAATGATTCACGTGAAACATCGGCGGCTGAGACCGTGATGTTGACGCTGACGGAACAGGGCGCAAGGATATGCACCAGTCATTCGATGTCATTGTTATTGGTGGTGGTCACGCGGGTAGCGAAGCCGCTGCCGCGGCTGCAAGGCACGGCGCAAAGACCGCCCTTGTGACCCACAAGCGCGAGACGATTGGCGTCATGTCCTGCAACCCCGCTATCGGCGGTCTCGGCAAGGGGCATCTCGTTCGTGAGATCGATGCGCTGGACGGTTTGATGGGCCGCGTTGCCGATGCGGCGGGTATTCAGTTCCGCATGCTCAATCGCAAGAAGGGCCCCGCTGTTCGCGGGCCGCGCACACAGGCCGATCGACGGCTTTATCGCGAGGCGATGCAGCGTGAAATCGATGCGATTGAAAACCTGACGATTATTGAGGGCGATGCTTTCGATATTGAAATGGACGATGATCGGGTCGCGGCGGTTATCATGAAAAACGGTAGCCGGATTCCTTGCGGCGCCGTCGTGCTGACGAGCGGCACCTTCCTGCGTGGTCTCATTCATATCGGTTCCGAAAAGATTCCGGCGGGGCGCGTAGGAGAAATGCCGTCTCTAGGTCTCTCGGACACGCTCTCACGGCTCGGTCTTGTTATGGGTCGTCTGAAAACAGGGACCCCTGCCCGACTGGACGGACGTACGATTGACTGGAATGCGGTGGATCGCCAGGCGGCTGATGAGGATCCCGTACCGTTTTCCTTCATGACGGATCATATTGTTAATCCCCAGATCGAGTGTGGCGTCACTCGCACCACGCCTGCTGGTCACAGGATTATCAAGGACAATATTCATCTATCGGCAATGTACTCCGGTCAGATCGAAGGGGTTGGTCCGCGTTATTGCCCGTCAATCGAAGACAAGATAACCCGTTTCGGCGAGCGGGACGGTCACCAGATATTTCTCGAGCCGGAAGGCCTCGATGATCACACCATCTATCCGAACGGCATATCGACTTCCCTGCCCGCTTCCGTGCAGGAGCAATTTATCAGGACGATACCCGGGCTTGAACAGGTTACAATTCTCCAGCCTGGCTATGCGATCGAATATGATTATGTCGATCCGCGCGGGCTGAAGCCGTCTCTGGAATGCCGCAAGATTCCGGGGCTGTTTCTTGCCGGCCAGATCAACGGCACGACCGGTTATGAAGAAGCGGGTGCCCAGGGCCTCGTGGCCGGTCTGAACGCTTCGCTTTATGCGGGCGATGCTGATCCAGTCTATTTCAGCCGCACCGAGTCCTATATCGGTGTCATGATCGATGACCTGACGTCAAAGGGTGTCAGTGAACCCTACCGGATGTTTACATCAAGAGCGGAGTATCGCCTCTCGCTGCGCGTGGATAATGCGGATCTGCGACTTACACCCGTCGGCCAGATGGTGGGCATTGTCGGTCGTGAGCGGCAGGAACGGTTTGCAAAGTTCATTTCCGATCTGGATCGTGGTCGTGAGTTGATGAAGGCAATCTCCATCAGTCCGTCCCAGGCGGCAAAACAGGGATTGAAACTCAATCAGGACGGCCAGCGCCGTTCCGTTTATGAATTACTCGCCTATCCTGATATGACGTTGGAGACCCTCACCGGACATTGGCCTGAATTGGGCGCGCTTGACAGGAAAGTCGCCGAAGTCTTGCAGATCGAAGCGAGCTATGCGGTCTATATGCAGAGGCAGAGCGCTGATATCGTTGATATCAAACGGGATGAAGACAGGAAAATTCCCGACGATTTCGACTTTAAGGACCTCTCCGGCCTCTCCAATGAGCTTAAACAAAAGCTGGAAAAAGCCCGTCCCGAAAATATTGCGCAGGCCGCCCGTGTTGACGGCATGACACCGGCTGCGATATCGCTGCTGCTCGCGCTTCTGCGGAAGGACTCCGCAACGCGAAATGAAAAATTGCGCATGCACCAATAGCGAGTCGGATTATGAAGATAAACGGCCAGAGTGTTTCACGTGAAACACAGGAGAGGCTCGAACATTTTGTCGAGCTTTTTAAGAAGTGGAACAGAACCACAAATCTGGTCGCGCCCTCCACTCTCACCGAGCTTTGGAGCCGGCATGTCGCCGACAGCGCGCAGATATTTCAGCTCTCCCCTCGGCCAAAAAACTGGATTGATCTTGGAAGCGGCGGCGGATTCCCTGGCGTCGTCACTGCAATTTTTCTGGCTGAGCTTGGCGATGGCTGGGTCGATCTCGTTGAAAGCAACAATAAAAAAGCGGCATTCCTGCGAATTGCACTGAAGGAAACCGGTGCAAGAGGTGCGGTACATCCTGTCAGAATCGAGAGGGCACCCGAAGTCATCAAGAATTGCGACGCCGTTTCAGCGCGCGCGCTCGCCGAACTAGACCTGCTTTTCGATTATATTCACCCCTGGGCGCGGAATAATCCAAATCTGAAGGCCTATTTTAATAAAGGCCGGGATTATGATTCCGAAGTGCAGAAAGCACATGGTCGCTGGGAGTTTGATCTGGTAAAACATCAGAGTGCCATTGAGGCAGATTCTGTTGTTCTTGAAATCAGCAACCTCGTTTTGAGGCGCTGACGAACTGGTCAGGTGCGGTATGACTTTTGAAAAAAACCGGATTATCGCAGTTGCTAACCAGAAAGGCGGCGTTGGTAAAACAACCACCGCCATTAATCTGGCTACCGCGCTGGCGGCTATTGGTGAGCGGGTGCTGATCGTGGATCTGGACCCGCAGGGTAATGCGAGTACCGGCCTTGGAATCGACCGCAAGGAGCGCAAGCTTTCGTCTTATGATCTTCTGGTGGGAGAACATGGAGTCGCGGAAGTTGCTGTTCCCACGGCAGTTCCCAATCTCGATATCGTGCCTTCCACGATGGATCTGCTCGGTTTCGAGATGCAGGTCGCGAATGTTTCCAACCGCGTTTTTCTGTTGCGCGCAGCCATGGAAACACAGGAAGCCAGAGGCTATTCCTATATTCTTGTTGATTGCCCCCCTTCTTTCAATCTTCTGACCATGAATGCGATGACGGCGGCGCATTCTGTACTCGTGCCACTGCAATGCGAGTTCTTTGCGCTGGAGGGCCTTAGTCAGCTGCTGGACACGGTCAGTCAGATTCGAGGGTCGGTCAATCCGCAGCTTGATATACAGGGCATCGTTCTGACGATGTTCGATGCGCGGAACAATCTTGCGCAACAGGTTGTGTCAGATGTGCGCACGCATCTTGGAGAAAAGGTTTACCACACGCTCATTCCACGCAACGTGCGTGTTTCCGAAGCGCCTTCTTATGGTAAACCGGCAATTCTTTACGATCTGAAATGCGCCGGCAGCCAGGCCTATTTGCAGCTGGCGTCCGAAGTGATCCAGAGAGAGCGTCTGCGTAAAGCCGCCTGACGTTTGCCGGAATGTATGGAGTAATATCTTATGAGTGATGATCTTTCCAAGCGTCGGCTGGGGCGCGGTCTTGCTGCATTGATCGGAGAAATGGATCAACCAGTGCCGGTGGGTGAGCCTCAGCGCGCTGTTAATGCTGACCGTACCATTCCGATCGAATTCATCGCTCGCAGCCAGAGAAACCCCCGTCGTCATTTCGATGAGAATGAGCTGCAGGATCTGGCCGCCTCCATTCGTCAGCACGGAATTGTTCAGCCTGTGGTCGTGAGAACAGTTGGAGTCAACCGCTACGAGATTATTGCGGGTGAAAGACGCTGGCGCGCGGCGCAGCTGGCGGGCTTTACCGATGTCCCTGTCATCGTTCGCGACGTGGATGATCGCACGGCGCTGGAATTAGCGATTGTCGAAAACGTACAGCGTTCAGATCTCAATCCGCTCGAAGAAGCGATGGGATATGAACAGCTGATCGCCGAACACGGCTATACGCAAAATGATCTCGGCGAAATCATCGGCAAGAGCCGAAGCCACGTTGCCAACAGCCTTCGGCTTCTCAAGCTTCCGGATCCGGTACGTGATATGCTGGCGGATGGTTCGCTTTCCGCAGGTCACGCGCGTGCGCTTGTTTCCACATCCGATCCGGCGACGCTTGCAAAAACAATCGTGTCCAAGGGACTTTCGGTGCGTGATGCCGAGCGCCTGGCGCAGAACGATATCAAGTCGCAGGGTGATGTCGCGGAGAAGCGACCTGCTGCGGAAAAGGATTCCGACACGATCGCGCTCGAACGCGGCCTGTCCGATGCTCTCGGACTCGATGTGAAGATCAGCCACAAAGGTGGATCCGGGCAAATCCGCATCGGTTACCGGACGTTGGAACAGCTTGAAGCGGTATGCCGCCTTCTGGAGCAGAAGTAGTAACTAATTGTTTTTAATTATAAAATACCCGCCAAAGGCGGGTATTTTTATTTGTGGACTCAAAAATCGATGGCCCGGCCTTTTATTTCGTAATCACCGAAACGCACAGGTTCAGCGCCACCGCGACCGCCGGTTTCCGGCGGTAATTGCAGATCGGCCTGTTGTCTGCGCCGTTCTTCTGCTTCCTTCAAAGCCCGTTGCGCCGCCGGCGAAAGCTGCTTGGCCCTTTCGGCGTCGTCCGTGGCATTGTCATTATCCGCATTCTGCATGAAATCCTCCCTATGACGGGATATTGAAATACGTTTGCCGCTTACCAGATTATATAATCTGATGGGCTTTATAAACCCCGGAATATTCCCGGTGAGTGAGAAGGAGAGTTTAACGGATGAACATGATGCGCACGGCAATGCTTCTGGCCTTCATGACCGCATTGTTCATGGGTGTCGGTTTTCTGATTGGCGGCAAGGGCGGCATGATGATTGCGCTGCTTATTGCGGCCGGTATGAATCTTTTCTCCTACTGGAATTCTGACAAAATGGTCCTCTCCGCCTATCATGCGCGGGAGATTGATGAGGCCAATGCGCCTGAGTTTTTTCATATGATCCGCGATCTGTCGCAGAATGCCGGTCTGCCAATGCCAAAGGTCTATATTTACGACAGCCCGCAGCCCAATGCCTTCGCGACTGGACGAAATCCGCAGAACGCCGCTGTTGCGGCTTCCACCGGATTGCTGGAGCGGCTAACTCCTGAGGAAGTGGCCGGTGTCATGGCGCATGAACTCGCACATGTGCAGAACCGGGATACGCTGACCATGACAATCACCGCCACGCTGGCGGGTGCCATTTCCATGCTCGGCAATTTTGCCTTCTTCTTCGGCGGCAACCGGGAGAACAACAACAACCCGTTGGGCTTTATCGGTGTGCTGGTCGCGATGATTGTCGCGCCGCTGGCGGCAATGCTGGTGCAGATGGCGATCAGCCGCACGCGTGAATATTCCGCCGACCGCCGCGGCGCGGAAATCTGTGGCAACCCGCTCTGGCTTGCCTCCGCCCTGCAGAAGATTTCGGGCATGGCGCAGCGCATTCACAATGATGATGCCGAGCGCAACCCGGCGACGGCGCATATGTTCATCATCAATCCGCTTTCCGGCGAGCGCATGGACAATCTCTTTTCCACGCATCCGAACACGGAAAACCGCGTGGCGGCGCTGCACACCATGGCGCAGGAGTTTTCTCCGCGAGGATCGACGCCGCCGTCATCGGGTGATAGACCTCTGCGCAAATCAGGCTCTGTTCCCAAAACAGGCTGGGGACGAGGCAATGAAAACGAGCGCAAGGGGCCGTGGTCTTGACATCCGATATTCAGAATAAGCCGGCGCGGTCCAGAAAACCGAGACCTGCAAATGGGAGGGGCCGTGAAGACGGCCCTTCGTCTTTCCAGGATAAGCCAGGCCTTGCCGCGCGCATTGCCGCCACCCGCATTCTGGCGGCCGTTCTGGAAAAGAAGACCTCGCTGGACGGGATGCTTGATAACGAAAACGGCAATCCCGTCTATCGAGCCCTGTCGCTTGCCGACCGGGCGCTGGTAAGGGCCATCGTCAACAGCGCGCTTCGCCACCTGCCCCGGATTGAAACGGCATTGTCGATGCTGCTCGATGGGCCGCTGCCGCAGGGCGCGCGATCGCTGCACCACGTCCTTGTCGTCGGTGCAGCCCAAATGCTCTACCTCGATGTGCCGGATCATTCCGCTGTCGACCTCGCCGTGGAGCAGGCTCACCGTGATCCGCGCAACAAGCGTTTCGTCAAGCTGGTGAATGCCGTTCTCAGAAGGCTCGGTCGTGAAAAAGCGGAGATCGAAAAGGCTGTCGCCGATGTTCCCGTGCTGCCGGACTGGTTCTATGCGCGGCTTGTTTCGGCTTACGGAAATGAGGCAGCCCAAAGGATTTCGCAGGCGCAGCTGACACCCTCCTCCATTGATCTCACGATCAAGGCGGATCCCGCTCTTTGGGCGGAGAAACTGGGCGGTACGCTCATGCCGAACGGCAGCGTGCGACTGGGTGAATTCGAGGGACAAATCCCATCGCTCGAAGGTTTCGCCGAGGGTGCATGGTGGGTGCAGGATCTTGCGGCGAGCATGCCTGTCAGGTTACTGGGCGATATCTCCGGCAAGCGTGTCGCCGATCTCTGCGCGGCCCCGGGCGGCAAGACCGCCCAGCTTGCGCTGGCGGGCGCCAGGGTGACGGCGCTGGATCAATCCGGCAACCGTCTTCGTCGCCTCAGGGAAAATCTCGATCGACTTGGCCTAAATGCCGAGACGGTGGAGGCGAATATGCTGAAGTACCAGCCGGAACAGCTTTTTGACGCGGTTCTCCTTGATGCGCCATGTTCTTCCACCGGGACACTTCGCAAACATCCTGATGTCTGCTGGACCAAGGATGAGAACGATATCGCCAAATTGGCCGCTCTTCAGGGCCAGATGCTGCGGCAGGCGCTGACCCTTGTTGGTCCCGGCGGTCTCGTGGTCTTCTCCAATTGCTCGCTTGATCCTTCCGAAGGGGAAGAGATGATTGCCGAGGTTCTGGCGGAAAATCCCGGCGTGGAGCGTGTTGCCGTCCGCCGCGAGGATTGGCCCGGAATGGAAGCGGCTATCAGCGCCGATGGCGATCTTCGTACGACGCCTGATATGTTCGGCGGCGTCGATGGGTTTTTTAGCAGTGTCTTGCGTAAGAAGTAGAAAAAAGCCAAGCTCTCGCGAATCATTAGATATTTATCGAAAACGTTCCGGTCGTCGCGGTTCACTGATAAAAACAAAACATGTGAAACGGGAAACACAGCTTGTTAGGGTCCTTTGCAGGCAGCATGAATGCCGCCGGTCTTCTTTCGCGGATGGCGTATCGTCATTTGTGTGTCGGCCTTACGCCCTTGCGCCTGCATGTGTCGCGATTTGCCAATCGTGTGCCCGATGGTCTGGTGGCGGCGCCGACCGATCTCAGAGCGATCGATCCCTATTTCGCCGAGGAATTGTTGCGGGGCCGCATCGCGTTGGCCGGGCGTGTCGTCGAAACCGGCGGAGCTTCGCCCTTTCAGGTGGACTACCCCTCGGCGGTTTTTGAAGAACGGCTGCATGCATTCACTTGGCTGCGGCATATTCGTTCCGATAAATCGAGCGAGGCCTGTAAGCGGGCTCGCCGCATCGTCGCCGAATGGATGGTGATCCATGGCAGACGGCTTGCGGGTATCGCCTGGTCGCCGGAAATCGCGGCGCAGAGGTTGATAGCCTGGCTCTCGCACTCTCCCGTGGTTTTATACGAGGCTGATGCCGGTTTTTACCGCCGTTTCCTGAAAAGCCTTGCCTTTCACGTGCGGTATCTCGAAAGAATCGTCAGACATGCGCCTGACGGCGAAGCGCGGCTGAGGGTTAGGATCGCGCTCGCCATGGCCTCTATCGCCATGCCTACCCGCCTGTCGCGCATCAACCGGAACGGAATGAAGCTGGCTCAGGAAATGGAACGCCAGATTCTACCCGATGGCGGGCATGTTTCCCGCAACCCACGGGTCATGCTGGATTTGCTGCTCGATCTCCTGCCGCTGCGACAAAGTTATATCAATCTGGGCCATGATCTCCCCTCCGGTCTGGTGCCGGCGATAGACCGCATGTTTCCGGCGATCCGGTTCTTCCGGCATCAGGGCGGCGATCTCGCGCTGTTCAACGGCGCCACGGCCACGCTGGCCAATGAGCTTGTTTCCGTGCTGCGCTACGACGAAACGGCTGGCCGGCCCTCCAAAGTCCTGCCGGATGTGAACTATCACCGGCTTGCGACGGACGATACGGTCATCATCGTCGATACAGGGTATCCCGGTTCGGCGGAGCTTTCACGCAATGCCCATTCGGGTTGCCTTTCGTTTGAAATGTCCTGTGGCAAGAACCGCTTCATCGTCAATTCCGGTTTTCCGCGCAATGCCGCGCCGGAATATCAGCGGGCCAGCCGTTCGACGGCCGCGCATTCCACTGTCACGCTTGCGGATACATCATCCTGCAGACTGTCGCGCTCGAGGCTGCTTGGTCCGATCATGGTATCAGGTGTCAGCCAGGTTGACAGCCGACGTGGAACGGACGCAAACGGCAATGACATCCTGTGGGCGTCTCATGACGGTTATTTGCAGAATTTCGGCTGTTATCATGAGCGGGAAATAGAATTGAATGCGGCCGGCACCAAGATAAAAGGCCGGGATCTGCTTCGGGCTGATGAGAATGCCGCAAAAACGCAATTGCAGTCGATCTCCGCGGTTTCGCGTTTCCACATTCATCCTCACATTCAGCTGCACCAGCGGGACGAAGAGTCGGTCTACCTGGAGGCGGCGGATGGAACCGTCTGGCTGTTTTCGGCACCCGGGCTGGAGCTTTTCGTCACCGAGGATGTGTTTATGGCCGATGCGTCCGGCATGCGGCCCTCTCAGCAGATCGAGCTCCCCTTCAATCTTGCGAATACGCGGGAAATCCGCTGGCTGATTGAACGCCAGGCCTAGGAAATTTCCGGCGGCGCGGGGCAAAAACCGCCATAGTTTACGCCGTTCAGCATCCCCGCTGTTTATTAATCCGGTAAGCTGTGTTAACGCGGCGGCAATTGCTGGATCAATCCCATTCCAGCCTGTCCTCCCCGTTTAACGGAGTATGCCTGATGGCCGTCGTGTCCAAGAAAATCCCCGCCCCCGACAAGGTCAAAATCCGCACGGCGCTTCTTTCCGTGTCTGACAAGACTGACATTATAGAGCTGGCGACGGTTCTGTCGAAGCTTGGCGTCAAGCTCCTGTCGACCGGTGGTACGGCGAAAGCCATTGCGGAAGCAGGCCTGCCGGTGACGGATGTCTCCGACGTGACGAATTTTCCTGAGATCATGGACGGCCGCGTCAAGACTCTGCACCCCAATGTCCATGGTGGGCTGCTGGCTATCAGGGATGACGCGGAGCATGTCGAGGCGATGAAGGCGCACGGCATCGAGGCGATCGATCTCTCGGTCATCAATCTCTATCCCTTCGAGGAAGTTCGCGCCAAGGGCGGCGATTATCCGACGACGGTCGAAAACATCGATATTGGTGGCCCGGCAATGATCCGCGCTTCCGCCAAGAACCATGCCTATGTCACTGTTGTTACCGATCCGTCCGATTACCCTGACCTGGTTGAAGCCCTGCAGGCTGATGACGGCCAGACCTCCTATGCGCTACGCCAGCGTTTTGCCGCCAAGGCCTATGCCCGCACGGCTGCCTATGACGCGGTGATTTCCAACTGGTTCGCGCAAGCGCTTGCGATCGAGACACCGGATTACCGCGCCATCGGCGGCGTGCTGAAGGAAAAGATGCGCTATGGCGAAAACCCGCACCAGAGCGCAGGCTTCTATCTGACGGGTGAGAAGCGCCCCGGCGTGGCGACCGCCACTCTGCTTCAGGGCAAACAGCTTTCCTACAACAACATCAATGATACGGACGCAGCTTACGAGCTTGTGGCGGAATTCCTGCCGGAAAACGCGCCGGCCGTTGCCATCATCAAACACGCCAATCCCTGTGGCGTTGCGACCGGCCCGACGCTTGCCGAAGCCTATCGGCGCGCGCTGGCATGTGATTCCGTTTCCGCCTTTGGCGGCGTTATCGCCTTGAACCGCACGCTTGATGCGGAAACGGCGGAAGAGATCGTCAAGCTCTTCACGGAAGTCATCATCGCACCTGACGTGACGGAAGAAGCCAAGTCCATCATCGCCCGCAAGCCGAACCTGCGCCTGCTGACCGCCGGTGGCCTGCCTGATCCGCGCGCGGCCGGGATTACGGCGAAGACCGTTTCGGGTGGCCTGCTGGTGCAGAGCCGCGACAATGGCATGGTCGAAGATCTGGACCTCCAGGTGGTCACCAAGCGTGCGCCGACGCTGCAGGAACTTGAAGACATGAAGTTCGCTTTCAAGATCGCCAAGCATGTTAAGTCCAATGCCGTTATCTATGCCAAGGACGGGCAGACCGCAGGCATCGGTGCCGGCCAGATGAGCCGTGTGGATTCCGCCCGCATTGCCGCCCAGAAGGCTGAAGATGCCGCCAAGGCTCTTGGTCTTTCCGAGCCGCTGACACGCGGCTCTGCCGTCGCTTCGGAAGCATTTTATCCCTTTGCTGACGGTCTGCTCGCCGCGATCGCCGCAGGTGCTACCGCTGTTATCCAGCCGGGTGGCTCCATGCGCGATCAGGAAGTGATCGACGCTGCGAACGAGCACAATGTGGCAATGGTCTTTACCGGCATGCGTCACTTCCGCCACTAAGTGCGGAACAGGCAGAAATGACAAAGGCCCGGAAAGTGATTTCCGGGCCTTTTGTTTCACGTGGGACAGTTTGTTGTCGCAGGTTCAGGTCACAGCCCCAACCTGCCACGGCACAAATTCGTTGTCGCCGTAGTCGTAAATCTCGCTGACGGTTTTGTCGCCGGATGCGACGGCCAGAATATGCTCGAAAATTCGTTTGCCGGATTCTTCGATGGTTTCGTTGCCGGTGACGATCTCGCCGCAATTGATATCCATGTCTTCTTTCATGTGTTCATACATTTCGGAATTGGTGGCGATCTTGATGCAGGGAGCCGGCTTGAAGCCCGAGACCGAGCCGCGGCCGGTGGTGAAACAGATGACGTTGCAGCCGCCCGCGACCTGGCCGGTGACGGCAACGGGATCATAGCCTGGTGTATCCATGAAGACGAAACCCTGCTCCGTCACGGTCTCGGCAAATTCATAAACCGCCTTCAGCGGCATGGAGCCGCCCTTTGCGACTGCGCCGAGTGATTTTTCCAGAATGGTGGTCAGGCCGCCAAGCTTGTTGCCGTGGGAAGGGTTGTTGTTGAGTTCGTCACCGTTGCGGGCGGTATAATCCCGCCACCAGTCGATACGCTGCAAGAGCTTCTCGGCCACAGCAGGGGTGACTGCGCGCTTCGTCAACAGATGCTCGGCGCCGTAAATCTCCGGCGTTTCGGAGAGGACTGTGGTGCCGCCGTTGCGGACGATGAGGTCGGAGGCATAACCCAGGGCCGGGTTGGCGGAAATGCCAGAGTAACCATCCGAACCACCACATTCCAGCGCCACCTTCAGCTTGGAGAGTGGTTGCTCGGTGCGGCTGGCGGCGTTGACCATTGGCAGCATGGCCTTGATCTCGGCGATCGCCGCATCGATCGTCTTGCGGGTGCCGCCATGCTGCTGGATCGTCATGGTGCGCAGCCGCTCACCCTCTTCCATCTTGTAATGTTCGAGGATGGGGGCGATCTGGTTGGTTTCACAGCCGAGGCCGATCAGCAGAATGCCGCCGAAATTCGGATGGCGGGCATAACCCTGAATGGTGCGGATCAGCAGGCGGTAACCTTCCGATTTTGTATTCAGCGCACAGCCGCCCCCATGGGTCAGCGCCACGACGCCATCGACATTGTCGAAACCATCAAGGCCGCCCTGCTTGTTGAAATAATCGGCGATGTAACGCGATACCGTGGCGGAACAGTTCACCGAAGCGATGACGCCGATATAGTTTCGTGTTCCGACGCCACCGAGGCCGCGGTCATACCCCTTGAACGTCCGGCGCTCGGCTTCCGGCAGCATGCCCTTTTCTTCAATATCGATACTGAACTGATGCGCGTGTTCGGACGGCACCATGGCGAGATTGTGCAGGTGAACATGCCGGCCGGGCTCGATATCCTGTGTGGCGATGCCGATCACCTGTCCGTATTTCAGCACCTCGTCTCCGGATTTGATGAGTTTGAGGGCCACCTTATGTCCGCGCCCGATCAATTCGAGCGCCGCCAGATCTCCCCTGCCCGTTGCGCCGCCGGCCGGAATGGACCGACGCGCCACCGCGACATTGTCGTTGGCGTTCAGCAAAATGGTTGCCTCGGAATTCTCACTCACGGGTTATCCTCCTCCCGGTATATATTGTCTGCTATGTTTCGAAATCAGCTTTCTACCCAGCGTCTCTTCGAACCTTCCAGATGGGTATGCATGGCTGCCTGCGCCAGCAGCGGGTCTTTAAGCTCAAGCGCCGCCAGAATGGCTTCATGTTCCTGAAGCGCATGGGTCCAGGTATCGCGGTCTTCAAATTTCACGCGAAGCTGGGCCGAAATCGGGCTGTGGCGCTCATCGAAAAGGTTCGCCACCATTCGGGCCAGAACGCTGTTACCGGATTGCTCGGCTATGGTGACGTGAAACAGCCGGTCCTGATCCAGAGGTTTGCGACCGGCCTCGATTTCCCTTTGCATGGTGTTGAGTATCTGGCGGAGGGTCGCGATCGTCTCATCGGCCATCCGGCTTGCCGCCAGCACGATGGTCGCGCCCTCCAGCGCGGCCCGCGCCTGCATCAGTTCGGAGGGGCTGTCGCCAAGCGATTTGGTATGATGGGTCGTCTGCAGAGCTTCCGCCGACACATAGACGCCGGAACCCATGCGAATCTCGACGGTGTTGTCGATTTCAAGCGCAATCAGCGCCTCGCGCAACGAAGGCCTTGATACACCGAGCTTCTGGGCCAGTTCCCGTTCGGCGGGAAGCCGCGTACCGGGTAGGAATTCACCCATATCGATGAGTTCACGTATCTGGTCCGCAATCTGCTGATAAAGCCTGCGCGGTTCCGCTATTTTGGCCTGACCACTCATGTGTTTTCCGACGAGCCCTATCTGCAATCCGTATTTGGCCTTACCGTAACGCCAAGCGTATCAATGCGCAAGGAATTACTTAATCATATGAAAATACATGATTATTACCGATATGATTTCGATACTCTGTTTCCGCTTCGGATGCAGGATAGCAAATTTTGACCTAATTGGCTTGACCATTCTGAAAAACCGGCCTAACCATTTGACCTGTTCATGAACCCCGGTGGAGCGGGGATACGGGTGGGAGGTTTCCAGATGTCGCAGGGCGCATCGACAATTCGGGGCGATTTTTCGCCTGAGGAGATGGCGCGCGCGGAGCGTTCGGCCCTTCTGCGTCTCGACAATATCAGCAAGGAATTTCCGGGCGTCAAAGCGCTGTCCAACGTGCATTTTGATTTGCGCGGCGGTGAAGTGCATGCCGTCTGCGGCGAGAATGGTGCGGGAAAATCGACGCTGATGAAAATCATCAGCGGCGTTTATCAGCCGAGCGACGGCACGATCCTGCACAAGGGCGTGAAGGTGCAATATGCATCACCGCTGGAATCCGAAGCCGCCGGCATCGCCATCATTCACCAGGAACTCAACCTCGTTCCGCATCTTTCCGTTGCCGAGAACATCTATCTTGCGCGCGAACCGCGTCGCGGTTTCCTCGTTGACCGCAAGAAGCTGCGTCTCGACGCCAAGCGCTGTCTCGACCGGCTGGGTGTGGATATCAACCCCGACCAGATGGTCCGTGGCCTCTCCGTCGCCCAATGTCAGATGGTGGAGATTGCCAAGGCGCTGTCGCTTGATGCGGAAGTGCTCATCATGGATGAGCCGACCTCTTCGCTGACCGAGCAGGAAACCCGCCTTCTTTTCAAGGTTATCCGGGACCTCAAAGCCTCCGGCGTCGGCATCGTTTACATTTCCCATCGTCTCGATGAAATGGCCGAGATCGTCGACCGTGTGACGGTCCTGCGTGACGGACGTTATATTTCGACCGACGATTTCGCCTCGATTACCGTCGATGACATCGTCACCCGCATGGTCGGGCGTTCACTGGAAGACAAATTCCCCGAGCGCACATCGCGCCCGACGGAAGACGTCATCTTCTCCGTTGAAGGTCTGGCCCGCAATGGCGTATTCAGCGATGTGAGCTTTTCACTGCGGCGCGGTGAAATCCTCGGTTTTGCCGGACTTATGGGCGCGGGACGAACGGAAGTCGCGCGGGCGATCTTCGGGGCCGATCCGCTTGATGCCGGCAAAATCACCTTCAATGGGCGCGAGCTTTCGATCAACTCGCCACAGGACGCGATCGAAGAAGGTATTGCCTATCTCTCGGAAGACCGCAAAAGCGATGGCCTCGCCATCAAGATGTCGGTGGCGGCCAATACGACGCTTGCCAATCTCGGCGAGGTTTCCAACCGTTTCGGGCTGATCGACTTCAAGAAGCACGACGACGTCGCCAAGCGCTACGTCGACCTTCTGAATATCCGCACCCCTTCGATCGATCAGACGGTGCGGCTGCTTTCGGGTGGCAATCAGCAGAAAATCATCATCGGCAAATGGCTGTTCCGCCAGTCGCGCGTGCTGTTCTTCGATGAGCCGACACGCGGCATCGATGTCGGCGCGAAATTCGCGATCTACAAGATCATGGACGAACTGGCCGCACAGGGCATCGGCGTCGTTCTCATCAGTTCGGAATTGCCGGAAATTCTGGGGCTGACGGATCGCATCGCGGTCTTCCATCAGGGCCGCATCACGGGCGTACTCGAAACCGCCAAGACCAATCAGGAAGAAATCATGCGGTATGCGTCCGGTTACGGCCGGGCCGCGCAGTGAGGAACGACATGGCCAATATTGCAGAACCCAAGAAGAGCTTTGCTGTCAGCGACCGCCAGAAGGACATCATCCAGAAGTTTGCTGCGCTCGGCAGCCTGTTCGCCCTCGTCGCGGTCTTCTCCGCCACCAGCAGCGCCTTCTTCACCGTCAATAACGGCATGACGATTGCGTTGCAGGTCACGTCCATCGCTCTGCTCGGCATTGGTGCCACCTGCGTCATCATCACCGGCGGTATCGATCTTTCTGTCGGTTCGGTGCTGGCGCTCGCCGGTGTGGTTGCCGCCCTTGCGGTGAAGGAACTCGGCATGCCTGTGCCGATCGGCATGTTGCTCGGCATTCTGACGGGATCGCTCTGTGGTTTCATCAACGGCCTTCTGGTCACGCGTTTCAAGCTGCCGCCCTTCATCGCCACTCTCGGCATGATGCTGATCGCGCGCGGCGTGGCGCTGCAGATTACCGGTGCGCGCGCCGTTTCGGGCCTTGGTGAATCCTTTGGCGAACTCGGCAACGGCGCTCTCTTCCGCATTGTTAATATCGGTGACGACGGTTTTCCGAATGTCGTTTTCCCCGGCATTCCTTACCCCGTCATCCTGATGGTGGTGATTGCGCTTGCGGTTTCCTTCATGCTCAACCGCTCGATCCTCGGCCGCCACATCTACGCCGTGGGCTCCAATGCGGATGCTGCACGCCTTTCCGGTGTCAACGTCGCCCGCGTCACCAATTTCACCTACATCCTGTCCGGCACGCTCGCCGGGCTGACGGGCTGCGTGCTGATGTCGCGCCTCGTCACGGCCCAGCCGAATGAGGGCGTGATGTATGAGCTGGATGCGATTGCCAGCGCCGTTATCGGCGGCACATCGCTGATCGGCGGCGTCGGCACGATTTCCGGCACGGCCATCGGTGCCTTCGTCATCGGCATCCTGCGCAACGGTCTCAATATGAATGGCGTCTCCGCCTTCACGCAACAGATCATCATCGGCCTCGTCATTCTGGTCACCGTCTGGATCGACCAGCTGCGCAACCGCCGCTGATCAAAGGGCTGCGGACCCTTTCCGCAAAAAAGATCGGCAGGGGAGGCCCGGTATGCCGACATCACGGAGGAAGAAATGAAGAAAATTGCGACTGCCCTTCTGACATCCGCAATCGCGCTGTGGAGCGTTTCCACCGTGCAGGCCGGTGAAATCGCCGTCATCGTCAAGACCGTCAACTCCACCTTCTGGCAGAACGTCCAGAAGGGCGCTGACGCGGCGATGAAGAATTCTTCCGGCAACACCATGACCTTCCAGGGTCCGGCTGCTGAATCGGCGATTGCCGACCAGGTCAACATGGTTGAAAACGCCATCAACCGTAAGGTTGCTGGTATTGTTCTCGCACCTTCCGATCCGGACGCGCTGGTGCCTGCCGTCAAGAAGGCCTGGGAAGCCCGTATTCCCGTCGTCCTGATCGACTCGCAGCTCGCCAAGGGCTCGGAGCAATATTACCAGTCGTTCCTGGCGACCGATAACAAGAAAGCCGGCGAACTGGCAGCGCAGGCGCTGATCGACAAGGTGGGCAAGGAAGGCAAGATCGCCGTCATGTCCTATGTCGCCGGTGCCGGTTCCGAAATCGGCCGTGTCGGCGGTTTCACCGACTATATCCAGATGAACTCCAATCTGAAGATTGTCGGACCGTTCTACTCGCAGTCGCAGATGGCCACCGCGCTGAACCAGACGACCGACGTTCTGGCCGCCAATTCGGACCTCAAGGGCATTTTCGGCGCTAACGAGCCGACGGCGATCGGCGTTGGCCGCGCTCTCGCCCAGAGCGGCAAGGCCGGCAAGGTCGTCGCCATCGGTTTCGACGGCAATCAGGACCTTCAGAGCTTCGTCAAGGATGGCACGCTGGGCGGTATCGTGGTTCAGGGTTCCTACCAGATGGGTGAAAAGGGCGTAGAGACCATTTCCAAGCTCATCAACAAGGAAAAGGTCGAGAAGTTCGTCGATACCGGCGTCGTTGTTGTCACCAAGGACAATATCGAAAAGCCGGAAGCCAAGAACGTTCTTTACTGATGCATGATGGCGCGCCGCCACAGGGCGGCGCGCCTTACCTGTTTGAGATGCGGTTTTCACCATCCCGCTCTAGCTAGAAATTCAGGAAGTCCCTGCGATGAAAGTCTCCGATACACGTAAGTTGCCGCACCGCGCCGTTGACGTCACCGTCATGGGCCTCGGTTGCGCCCAGATGGGCAATCTCTACCGCGTCACCCCCTATGAAGAGTCCAAGGGTGCGTTCGACAAGGCATGGGAAAGCGGCATGCGTTATTTCGATACCGCGCCGTTTTATGGCTATACGCGGTCGGAGCGTCGTCTGGGCACCATGGTTACGGAGCATGACCGGAGCGAATATACGCTCAGCACCAAGGTCGGCCGTGTGATGGTTCCTGACGAGACCGTCGGTCCGGAGGAGGATGCCTATATAGCGCCCCTGCCCTTCCGCCCGGTCTATGATTATTCCTATGACGGTATTCTGCGCTCCTTCGAGGCAAGCCAGCAGCGGCTAGGCGTCCTGAAGCCGGATATTCTTTATGTCCACGATATCGGTTCCTACACCCATGGCGAAAAGCACCAGCATTATTGGGAGCAGTTGACCACGGGCGGCGGCTTCCGGGCGCTTGGCAAGCTGCGCGAGGAAGGATCGACGGGGGCCATCGGCCTTGGCGTCAACGAGTGGGAAATTGTCAGCGACGCGATGGATGTCTTCGACATCGACGTTGCCATGCTTGCCGGCCGTTATACGCTGCTGGAACAGCAGAGCCTTGGTTTCATGAACCGTTGCGCTGAAAGCGGCGTCGGTATCGTTGTCGCCGGTGCTTTCAATTCCGGCATTCTGGCTGGCAACCGCAAATTCAATTATGCCGATGCGCCTGCCGATATTCTCACGCGTGTCGATGCGCTGCAGGGTGTTTGCGAGGAACTCGGCGTATCGCTGCAGGCCGCCGCATTGCAATTTCCGCTCGCGCATCCGGCTTCGGTCACTGTTGTCTCAGGTGCGCGCAATGCGCAGCAGCTGGCTTCGAATATCGAATGGTTCGAACAGTCGATCCCGGATGAATTCTGGTCCGAGCTGCACAGGCGTGGCCTGATTGCCGAAGGTGCGCCTACGCCTGTCGGGAAGGCTTGAGGCATGATTATCGACGCCCACCAGCATTTCTGGCTGATGAAGGATCGTGCCGGGCAATGGCCGCCGCCGTCGCTCGCCGCCATCTACCGGGATTTTCTCCCCGCCGATCTGTCGCCCTTGCTGGCCGCTGCCGGAGTTTCCGGCACCGTGCTGGTGCAGACGATGGAGACACGGGCCGACACGGATTTCATGCTGGAACTGGCGGAAAAGACCGATTTCATCAAGGGCGTGGTTGGCTGGGTGGACATGAAGTCTCCCGAGGCGGCGAGTGAAATTGCTCGCCGGGCAAAACATCCGGCCTTCAAGGCTGTGCGTCCGATGTTGCAGGGCATGGAGGATGTTGCCTGGATCGATGATCCGGCACTCGATCCAGCCGCGGCGGCTTTGGTAAAGCACGGTCTGGCGTTCGATGCGCTGGTCCTGCCGCCCAATCTGCCGCATCTGCTGTCGTTCGCCCGCCGCCATCCGCAGTTGCCCATCGTCATCGACCATGGCGCGAAGCCCATGATTGCCATCGGTCACTACAGCGACTGGCGCAAGGATATGGCCGCTCTGGCGGCTCTTCCCAATGTCCATTGCAAACTCTCCGGTCTGCTGACCGAGCGCGGTGAACAGCGACCGGAAGCCGTGCGGCCTTATGCCGAGACCATTCTTGAACTCTTTGGTGGCAACCGCGTGATTTTCGGCAGTGACTGGCCGGTGTTGCGGCTGGCCGGCGATTATCAGGCATGGCTGGATTTCTGCCGCGATATCGTGCCGGCAGAGGACCATGCGGCAGTCTTTGGCGGTAATGCCATTCGTTTTTATTCCCTTTCCCACAGGTGATGCATGCTGGCGATTTTCTGCGAAACCCCAGGTCAACTCGTCCCCAAGGAACTGCCGAAACCAGCGCGTGGCGAAGGTGAAGTGCTGGTGCGCATTCGCCGCATTGGTGTTTGCGGCACGGATCTGCACATCTTCACCGGCAACCAGCCTTATCTTTCCTATCCGCGTATCATGGGTCATGAGCTTTCCGGCACGGTGGAAGAGGCGCCGCAAGGCAGCCATCTGTCCGTGGGCGACGTGGTCACCGTCATTCCCTATATCTCGTGCGGCAAATGCAGCGCCTGCCTTAAGGGCAAGAGCAATTGCTGCCGCAATATCGGTGTGCTCGGCGTTCATCGTGACGGCGGCATGGTCGAATATCTGAGCGTGCCGCAACAATTTGTACTGAAGGCGGAGGGGCTAAGCCTCGACCAGGCGGCGATGACCGAATTTCTGGCTATTGGTGCGCATGCGGTGCGCCGTGGCACAGTCGAGAGGGGGCAGAAGGTTCTGATCGTCGGTGCCGGCCCGATCGGCATGGCCGTTGCGGTTTTCGCCGTTCTCGATGGTGGCGAAGTGACGATGATCGATGGACGTACCGACCGATTGGATTTCTGCAAGGAGCATCTTGGCGTTGCGCATACGGTGACACTCGGGGAAGGTGACAAAGATCGTCTTTCCGAAATCACCGACGGCGATTTCTTCGATGCGGTCTTTGATGCGACCGGCAATCCGAAAGCCATGGAGCGCGGCTTTTCCTTTGTCGGCCATGGCGGTTCCTACGTGCTGGTCTCCATCGTCGCCAGCGATATCAGCTTCAACGATCCGGAGTTCCACAAGCGTGAGACGACGCTGCTCGGCAGCCGCAATGCCACGCCTCAGGATTTCGAGCGCGTCCTGCAGGCGCTGCGGGAAGGCAAGGTGCCGGAGGCACTGATCACCCATCGCATGACGCTTGCCGATGTGCCCTCCAAATTTGCCGGCCTGACCGATCCGAAGGCCGGAGTGATCAAAGGCATGGTGGAGGTCGCATGACGTCCGATACGCCCATCCTGCAATTCGGCACCAGCCGCTTTCTTCTGGCGCATGCGGATCTCTTTGTTTCGCAGGCGCTGGACAAGGGCGAAGCGCTCGGGCGCATTGCGATTGTCCAGACGACCGGCAATGCGGAGAGCCTGAAGCGTGTTGCGGCGCTAAACAGCGGCGCGCCCTATCCCGTGCTTATTCGCGGTATCCGTGATGGGCATGACGTGGATGAGGAAATTCAAGGCAGGGCTGTCGCGCGGGCACTGACCGCTGCGACCGACTGGGCCGAAGTGCGCCGCCTCGCCTGCGAGGCCGAGGTTATTCTGTCCAATACGGGCGATCGCGGTTATGAGCTGGATTCGGCCGACAATGCTGGGCTTGCTGGCGATTTTACGATCGTGCCGAAGAGCTTTCCGGCGAAACTCTGCATGTTGCTGCTGGAGCGTTTTCAGAGCAATCCGGAAGCGACCGTGTCCATCTTCCCCTGTGAGCTTGTGCCGCGTAACGGCGAAAGGCTGAAGGAGGTCATTCGCCGGCTTGCCGATGAATGGCAATTGCCGGCGGGTTTTGCCTTTTATCTGAACGAGAAGTGCCGTTTCGCCAATAGTCTGGTGGATCGCATCGTCTCCGAACCTATCGACCCGGTGGGTGCGGTGGCGGAGCCCTATGCGTTATGGGCGATCGAGAAGCAGGACGGGCTTGTCCTTCCCTGCACGCACCCTGCCGTGGTGCTCACGGACGATCTCGATCACTATGAAAAGCTGAAGCTTTTCCTGCTCAATCTCGGCCATTCCTATCTGGCGGAACGCTGGACGCAGGATGCGCGCGGGAAAGACGAGACGGTGCGTCAGGCAATGGCCGACGATGCTCTCGTCGCGGATCTGGAGATGCTCTGGCGGGACGAGGTTCTGCCGGTCTTTGCGGCTGAAGGCATGGGAGACGAAGCGCAGGCCTATATCGGTCAGTTGCGGGAGCGTTTGCGCAATCCCTTTCTCGCGCATCGGCTGGCTGATATCGCCGGCAACCACGACGAAAAGAAGCGTCGCCGCTTCGCTCCGGTCATTGCCGCGGCGGAACGGCTGGGATTAAGCCTACCGCAGACAAAGCTGCGCGCTGCGCTCGCCACCATCAAGCAATAACGGAGTTTTTCATGCAGCGTATGGGCATGGTCATAGGCGTCAAACCTGACATGATCGCGGAATATAAAAGGCTGCACGCCGCCGTCTGGCCTGAAATTCTGGCGCTTATCAGCGACTGCAATATCCGCAATTACACGATCTTCCTGCGCGAGCCGGAAAATCTGCTCTTCGGCTATTGGGAATATCACGGCACCGATATCAGCGCCGACATGGCGAAGATGGCCGAAAGCCCCAAGAACCAGGAATGGTGGTCCTTCACGATTCCCTGCCAGCAACCACTCGAAAGCCGCAAGGAAGGCGAGTGGTGGGCGATGATGGAAGAGACCTTCCACCACGATTGAACGATTTCCTTTGACACTGACCGCGAGTGACCGGCCATGACCAAAATTACTGATCTGCGTGTTTTCGACCTGCGTTTTCCGACCTCCCAAAGTCTCGACGGTTCGGATGCGATGAACCCCGACCCGGATTATTCGGCGGCTTATGTCATTCTCGATACCGATGAGGCGGGTCTCAAAGGCCACGGGCTGACCTTCACCATCGGCCGCGGCAATGACATCTGCTGCATGGCCATCGAAGCGATGCGTCATCTGGTGGTCGGCACCGATCTTGCCACCGTTACCGAGAACCCCGGCAAATATTGGCGGCATCTGACGAGCGACAGCCAGCTGCGCTGGATCGGCCCGGACAAGGGCGCGATGCATCTCGCCACCGGCGCCGTTGTGAATGCGGTATGGGATCTGCTGGCAAAGAAGGCGGGCAAGCCGGTGTGGCAGCTTGTCGCCGATATGAGCCCGGAAGAAATCGCCGATATCGTCGATTATCGCTATCTGACCGACGTGCTCACCCGCGACGATGCGCTCGCGATCCTCAAAAAAGCCGAAAGCGGCAAGAAGGAACGTATCGAGACGCTGAAGAACGAAGGTTACGCCTGCTATACCACGTCGGCCGGCTGGCTTGGCTATGACGACGCCAAGCTGCGCCGTCTTTGCCAGGAAGCCATCGATGCCGGTTTCAACCATGTGAAGATGAAGGTCGGCCGTGATCTGGAAGACGACATTCGCCGTCTAACCATAGCCCGCGAGGTGATTGGTCCCGGACGTTACCTGATGATCGATGCCAATCAGGTGTGGGAAGTTGATCAGGCAATCGAGTGGGTGAATAAGCTCGCCTTTTCCAAGCCCTTCTTCATCGAAGAACCGACCAGCCCGGATGATGTCGCTGGCCATCGCAAAATTCGTGCTGCCATCGGCTCGGTGAAGGTGGCGACGGGCGAAATGTGCCAGAACCGGATCATGTTCAAGCAGTTCATCGCTGAAGGCGCGATCGATGTGGTGCAGATCGACAGCTGCCGCATGGGTGGCCTGAACGAGGTGCTGGCGGTTCTCTTGATCGCCGCCAAATACAATTTACCGGTTTGGCCGCATGCCGGCGGCGTCGGCCTTTGCGAATATGTGCAGCATCTGTCGATGATCGACTATCTGGTGGTATCTGGTACGAAGGAAGGCCGCGTGATCGAATATGTAGATCATCTGCACGAGCACTTCATCGAACCCTGCGATATCAGAAACGCCGCTTACATGCCGCCGAAACTGCCGGGCTTCTCCATCGAAATGAAGCCGGAGTCGATCGAGACCTACACCTTCGAGGAATAACCGAGGGATGACAGCGCCTCCTTAAGGCGCTGCCACTCCGTTTCGCTCCCGGGAAGGCCGAAACGCACGTCGTTCGGCCTTTCATCAAAAATGCGGACCAGAATGCCGTGTTGGCCAAGATGGCTGAACAGTTCGGTGGCCCGGGGGGTGCGCACCAGAGTGAAAAGGGACGTGCCGCCGGCAATCGCCTGTCCCGTTTTTTCCAGCATGTCATTCATGCGCCGGGAGTCTTCGGCAAGGCGCAGACGCATGGAAGATTGCCATTTCTTATCCGCCAGAGCCTGCGTCGCGATATGAAGCGCCGGGCCAGAAACCGCCCAGGGGCCGAGCTTTGCTTCAAGTTCAGCGGCGATATCGGGCTGTGCAATGGCGAAACCCAGCCGAACGCCCGCCATGCCGTAAAATTTGCCGAATGAGCGCAGGACCACCAGCGCTTCCTGACCGGTGGCATTCGCGAGGCTTTCGGCAAGTCCCGTCTCGGTGAAGGCTTCGTCCACGACGAGCAATCCGCCCTTGAGGCGCATGGCTTCGGCTAGCGACAGCAACGCTGCGCGATCTGTGATGCGGCCATCGGGATTATTGGGATTGACCACCACGGCATAATCGTGAGCCGATAGCTCCCGGGTGTTTTCCACCTCGGTCACGGCAAGTCCGGCCATCCGCGCGGTCCGGGCATGTTCCGCATAAGCGGGCGAAAGCACGGTGCCGCTCTTGGCCCCGCGAGCAAGTGCAATCTGAGCCAGCAATGGTATCAGCATCTGGGTGCCGGGTGAAAGCACCACATGCCGGGCGGAAGGCGCGTCGAAATGGGCTGCAGCCAGCTGTTTCAATTCTTCGGCGGCATCCGGTTCCGGCAGGCGGGCGAATGCGCTGGCGGGAACGGGCGAATGCGGATAGGAGTGCGGATTGATCCCGGTCGAAAGGTCGATCCACGGTTCCGGCGCTTCAGGAAACATCAGACGCGCCCTGCCGAGATTGCCGCCGTGACGGATCGCAGCCTGCGCCTTTTCTGGTACTGTTTCGCCCATGTTCTTTGCTCTCGCTTTCTTGTCGCTCTTGATCGAACGCCTGACCGGCTATCCGGACTGGCTGTTCAAACGCATCGGCCATCCCGTTACCTGGGTCGGTTCGCTTATCGCGCTGCTGGACAAAAAATGGAACCGGGAGAACGCGTCATTTTCACAGCGCAAGGCGGCAGGTGTGGCGGCTCTGGCCGGTTTCGTCGGGCTGACGCTGCTCCTTGCATGGTTTGCGCAATCCACCCTGCTTTTTCTGCCCTTCGGCATTTTGCTGGTTGCCGTGCTGGGCGCTTCGCTTCCGGCGCAGAAAAGTCTTGAGCAGCATGTGGAGGCTGTCGCCACTGCTCTGGAGCGCGAGGGCGTGGGCGGTGGCCGCAAGGCGGTATCGATGATCGTCGGGCGCGATCCGCAAAAGCTTGATGAGGCGGCGATCTGCCGGGCGGCGATCGAAAGTCTGGCCGAGAATTTTTCCGACGGCATCGTTGCACCCGCCCTGTGGCTCGGTCTCCTGGGCCTGCCGGGCGGCGCGGCTTACAAGGCGATCAATACGGCTGACAGCATGATCGGCCATCGCTCACCCCGCCATGAGGCCTTCGGCTGGGCCTCGGCCCGGCTGGACGATCTGGTCAATCTGCCGGCGTCGAGACTGAGTGGCGGCCTTTTCGTGGCCGCTTCGTTTTTCGTGAAGGGCGCATCACCCGGCGGGGCCATTGCCGCGATACGTCGCGATGCCCGTCATCACCGTTCCCCCAATGCCGGCTGGCCGGAGGCGGCGCTGGCCGGCGCTCTGGGCTTCGCGCTTGCAGGGCCGCGCTCCTATGGCGGGCAGATGATCGAGGCGCGCTTCATGGGCGAAGGCGGGAGGGCGACGCTGGTTGCGGGGGATATTCGCAGGGCGCTGGAGCTGGCGCGGGTTGCCGACCTGCTGTTGATCGGCCTGTTCGGACTTCTGGCGATCCTTATCGCGCTATAGCCAGCAGACGGTCGAGATCGAGGTGCTGCTCCATATGCGCCGCAAGATGATCGAGGACGGCCTCCACCTGCGCATCATAGTTCAGGTCCGCGCCCTGCCCGCCGAGCCGCTCCAGCCATGCGCCGCGTTGGCGATCATCCGCGAAAAGACCGTGAATATAGGTGCCGAAGACGCGGCCAGAGGCCGAGATGGCGCCATCATTATGCCCATCGAGCGTCGAGAACGGCAGATGGTCCGTCATGCCTGTGGTTTCGCCGACATGCATTTCGTAGCCGGATAAATCTATGCCGTCGAAACTCGTGCCGCGAACGGAAATGAGCCGCTTGTCGCCCGTCAGAACCGTGTCCACATCCAGCAGGCCCATTCCCTCGACCGTCGCTGGCGATCCTTCGATACCGTCAGGATCGGCAACTGTTTTTCCAAGCATCTGGTATCCGCCGCAGAGACCCAGAACATAGCCGCCGCGTCTTACATGCGCCTTGATATCAATGTCCAGGCCAGCATTCTTCAGCACGGCAAGGTCGGCGATAGTGGATTTCGAGCCGCACAGCAGGATCAGCCGGCAATCGGCGGGAATGGTTTCGCCCGGCCGCACGCGGATCAGTTCGACATCGGGTTCCATGTCCAGGGGATCGAGATCATCGAAATTGGAAATATGCGGCAGGATCGGCACGGCAATGCGCATCTTCGCACCCGGCTTTCGCTCAGCCGGGCCGGAAAGCCCGAGAGCATCCTCCGCCGGCAATTTTGCGGCGCTGGCAAAATGCGGCAGAAGCCCGATGGAGGCCCAGCCGGTCTTTTCCGCAATTATCCGCATGCCGTCTAAAAACAGGGCCGGATCACCGCGAAAGCGGTTGACGATAAAACCTTCGATCATCGCCGCGTCTTCAGCTTCGAGTACGGCTTTGGTGCCGACGAGGCTGGCGATGACGCCGCCCCGGTCGATATCGCCGATCAGGATCACAGGCGCATCCGCAGCTCTCGCAAATCCCATATTAGCGATGTCATTGGCGCGCAGGTTGATTTCGGAGGCACTGCCTGCCCCTTCCACCAGCACCAGATCGGCCTGCTGTTTCAGGTGCTCGAAGCTTTCCAACACGCGCGGCATCAGCCCGACCTTCATGTGCTGATAATCGGCCGCTTTGGCATTGCCGGCGATCTTGCCCTGCACCACCACTTGGGCGCCGGTTTCGCTCTGCGGCTTCAGGAGCACCGGGTTCATGTGCACGGAAAGCGGCACGCCCGCCGCCCGCGCCTGCAGCGCCTGTGCGCGGCCAATCTCGCCGCCATCGGCGGTCACGGCCGCATTGTTCGACATGTTCTGCGGCTTGAACGGCATGACAGACAGGCCGCGCCTGACGAAGGCACGGGCAAGGCCGGCCACCATCAGCGATTTGCCGACATCCGAGCCGGTTCCCTGAAACATCAGCACGCGTGCAGCCATGTCAGAATTCTATCCCCGCCTGCGCCTTCACGCCCGCCTTGAAGTGATGTTTGACGAGGGTCATTTCCGTCACCATGTCGGCGGCGTCAATGAGCGGTTGCTTGGCGTTGCGGCCGGTAACGATGACATGCAGATCGGGCCTGCGGCTGGAAAGCGTTTCGACCACCTCCTTCAGCGGCAGGTAATCGTAACGGAGCGCGATGTTCAGCTCATCGAGGATCAGCAGGCCGATGGTGTCGTCGGTCATCAGGACCTTGGCTTCTTCCCAGGCCTTTGCCGCCGCTGCGACATCGCGTTTCAGATCCTGTGTGTCCCAGGTGAACCCTTCGCCCATAGTGCGCCACACGACCTTGTCGCCGAAGAGAGTCAGTGCCTGCTGTTCGCCCGTCGACCATGCACCCTTGATGAATTGCACCACGCCGACCCTGCGCCCGGTACCGAGCATGCGCAGGGCAAGGCCGAAAGCGGCCGTGGATTTGCCCTTGCCGGGGCCGGTATTGATCATCAGCAAACCTTTTTCGATGGTCTTTTCCGCAACTTCGGCATCCTGCACCGTTTTGCGGTTGACCATTTTCTGCCGGTGGCGCTCGGCTTCGCTGTCGCTGATGTCGCGTGTCATTGCATTTTCCTTTTCATCCAGCTGTGCGGGATCCGGTGCCCCCGCCATTCGGAGCGGCGACTATACCCAATTTGCCGCACCCGGCAATGTGCCGCCGCAGGGCCCGCAGCATTGACCCTCACGCCCGTTCAGCCTAAGGGTAACGGACTGACGGTCTTTCCCCGGCAACGGGAAAAGCTAAGAGGGAACACGGTTCCAACCCGATTATCGGGTCATTCCGTGGCTGCCCCCGCAACTGTAAGCGGTAAGCCCGCACCGTAAAGCCACTGGACCTTTGAAGATGGTTCGGGAAGGCGGTGTCAGGGTGCAAAGCCGCGAGCCAGGAGACCTGCCGTTTCAGGAAAAACGTCTGCCGGGCGGGGTGCTCCGGTCAGTCGGTTAGATCGAACATCCGGTTTGCGCCTGTCCGCATGCCGTTTTCGACATCCGCACCCCGAGATTTTTTGCAAGGCGCGGGAAACGATACGGTTTGGATATTTCAGCGACATCTTCTTCTACGAGTGGAAACACACAGTATGAAACGGCGTCCGGCGTGACCGTCTTCATTTGCAGAAGCTGTCGCGATGAAGCCGATCCTAATGCCGAACCGCGCCCCGGTTCGCGTCTTGCCGATGCCGTCATGGCAAAAGCGGAGGAAACGGGTGTTACTGTTCGTTCCGTCAATTGCCTTGCCAATTGCAAGCGTGGCCTCAGCGCCGTGCTGCGCAGCGCCAATGGCTGGTCCTATGTATTCGGCGGGCTGACGACCGGTGATGCCGAAGATTTGTTGACCGGCGCGCGGCTGCTGGCCGCCGCCCCCGATGGCCTGATGCCCTGGCGCGGCCGCCCCGAACCATTAAAGCGCGGCATGGTGGCGCGCATTCCCCCATTCGATTTTACCGAGGAGAGATCATGAGCACCCTTCTGGACCGCGTTCCCTGCACCATCGTTACCGGTTTTCTGGGGGCCGGCAAAACCACGCTGCTGCGCGGTCTTCTCGAAAAGCTTGACGGCAAGCGGCTGGCGATCATCGTCAATGAATTCGGCGATATCGGCATCGACGGCGAGATTCTGAAAGGCTGCGGTATTGAAAGCTGCCCGGAAGAAAACATCGTCGAACTGGCCAATGGCTGCATCTGCTGCACGGTGGCGGATGATTTCCAGCCCGCCATCGAACAGATTCTGAGCCGCCAGCCGAAGGTGGAGCATATCCTCATCGAGACCTCGGGCCTTGCCCTGCCGAAGCCCTTGGTGCAGGCCTTCCAGTGGCCGGCCATCAAGAGCCGTGTGACGGTGGATGCCGTCGTGGCCGTGGTGGATGGCGCTGCCCTCGCCGAAGGGCAGGTGGCGCATGACATGGAAGCGCTCGCCGCTCAGCGGGCCAATGACGAGGCGCTCGATCATGATGACCCGGTTGAAGAGGTTTTCGAGGATCAGGTCGCCTGCGCCGATCTTATTGTGCTGACCAAGGCCGATCTTCTTGACGATGCCGGCCTGGACAAGGCCAAGGCGCATATTCTCGAACATCTGCCGAGGGCAGCAAAGATCGTCGTGGCCTCCAATGGCGCTATCGATCCCGCCGTGCTGATCGGTCTTGGCCTTGCGGTGGAAGAGGATATCGAAAACCGCCGCACCCACCATGATGGCGAGCTTGACCACGAGCATGACGATTTCGACAGCTTCGTCATCGATTTGCCGGCCGTCACCGACCCGGAAGCGCTGGCTATCCGTATCGCCGAGACGGCTGCTGCGGAAAATGTCCTGCGGATCAAGGGCTTCATCGAAGTTTCCGCAAAGCCGATGCGCCTGCAGGTGCAGGCTGTCGGCAGCCGCGTCAACCACTATTACGACCGGCCCTGGGCCGCGGGTGAAGAACGCCGCAGCCGTCTCGTCGTCATCGGTGAAAAGGGCCTCAATCGCGAGAAGATCGAGCAGATGCTGGCCGCCTGACGATGCATATTCTCGCCACCACATCCTCGTCTCTGGACGACCTGATAGAGCCGGTTGATCTAAACCAGCCCCGGTCGGATGTGGTGATGCTATCGTTTTCGGCAAGCGATCTGGCCGGGCTGGAACAGGCTTGGCGGCGAACCGAGAGTACACTACCCTCCCTGTCCGCCGCCAACCTGTCCGAGCTTCGGCACCCGATGTCGGTCGATCTGTGGATTGAAAAGACGGCGGAACACGCCAAGGTTATTCTTATCCGGATGCTCGGCGGTGCAGAACGCTGGCGCTACGGTGTCGATCAGCTTTCCATTCTGGCGCGCAGGCGCGGAATAAGGCTGCTGCTCCTGCCGGGAGAATGCAGCGACCGAGATGAAAAGCTTGAAGCGGCATCAACCGTCGATCGGCGGATCTTGGCCTCTGCCCTCTCCTTCTTCCGCGAGGGTGGGCAGGAGAATATGGGCCGGCTTGCCGGTGGTCTTACCTCCCTTGCAAATGGTGAGACATGGCCGGATATCGAGGCTGAACCGCTGCCGAAAGCCGGTTTCTACCGACCCGGCAGGGGCGTCATGGATCGGGCGGAAGCCTGCGAGGGTTTTCCCGCCGGTGCGCCCCTTTTGCCGATCCTCTTTTACCGCTCCATGCTTCTGGCGGCAGATGCTGCACCTGTGGATGCGCTCTTCGAAGCGCTCTCGCAGCGCGGTTTTGCACCCTTGCCGATTTTTGTCAGCGGCCTGAAGGATTGCGAGGCGATCCGTTTCCTCGAAACGGTGCTGCCAGATCTCAAACCCGCCGCCATCATTGCCGCCACCGCCTTCGCCAGCCAGACGGATGACGAGGGTAAAACACTGTTCGACCGGCTCGGCGTGCCGGTGTTTCAGGTAGTGATGGCGACGACGCGACGGGACGGCTGGGCGGAAAATGCGCGCGGTCTCAATCCCTCCGATCTTGCCATGCATGTCGTTCTGCCGGAACTGGATGGCCGGATTCTTGCCGGTGCGATCTCGTTCAAACAGGCGCGAATGGATGGTGGCGCGAGTTTGCTCAATGTACCCGAGGCCGATCGCGTCGAGCAGGTGGCAAATCGCATCGCCGCTTTCCTGCGGCTGCGGCATGCCGCTCCACGGGATCGCCGGATCGTCATTCTGATGCCGGATTATCCCGGTGCGGCGCCCTGGCGAACCGGTTATGCCGTCGGTCTTGATGTGCCGCAAAGCGTTCTCGAAATGCTGCGCGATCTCGCTGGCGCAGGTTATGCGGTCGAGGATATTCCTAAAACCGCGCGGGCGTTGCTCGACCGCGTCGAAAAGCAGGAAGCGACGATTGGTCTTTCCGTCTATGAGAGCTTTTTTTCCGCCCTGCCACCTATAGCTGCCGCATCCGTAAATGCGACATGGGGCGCAGCAACCGACGACGACGCATTGGTTGATGGTGCATTCCGGTTTCGTGTCGCCCGTTTCGGCGAAGTATTCGTGGCGCTCGCGCCCGACCGGGGCCGCAACGAGGATCGCCGGGTGGATTACCACGACCCTGCCCTGCCGCCGCGTCACGCGTTAGTCGCTTTCGGTGCATGGATGCAGCGGGTCGCAGATGCGCATGCCATCGTGCATGTGGGTGCGCACGGCACGCTGGAATGGCTGCCGGGCAAGACGGTCGCGCTTTCCCGTGATTGTTTTCCCGAAATTGTCACCGGCTCGCTACCCGTAGTCTATCCGTTCATTGTTTCCAATCCAGGCGAAGCGGCGGTCGCCAAGCGGCGTATCGCGGCCGTGACCATCGGCCATGTTCCACCGGTGCTGGTCAATGCCGGGCTTTCCCCGGAACAGTCGGCGCTGGAACAGCTCGTTGATGAATATGCGCAGGCGGATGGGCTGGATCGCCGCCGGCGTGACCGACTGGCGAAACTGATTGTCGAAAAGGCGCTGGAGACTGGGCTTGCAGCTGAGGCGGGCGTGGGTGTGAAGGATGATGCCGATGCGGCCCTGTCGCGCATCGACGCCTTTCTGTGCGACCTCAAGGATTTCGCCATCAAGGACGGCCAGCATGTTTTTGGCCGCTGTGCCGAAGCCGAGACCGATCTTCTGAGGCTTGAAAGCGCCAAATCGGAAAAAGCTGCCCTGCTGGCTGCGCTTGATGGCCGGCATATCGCCCCCGGCCCCTCCGGCGCACCTGCGCGCGGACGGCTCGATGTGCTGCCCACGGGCCGCAATCTCTATGCCGCCGATCCGCGCACCATGCCGACGCCGACGGCGTTCGAGCTCGGCAAAATGGCGGGCGAAGAGGTGCTGCGCCATCATCTGCAGTCCCACGGCGACTGGCCGAAACATCTGGTTTTCGATCTGTGGGGCAGCGCCAGTCTGCGCAATGGCGGTGAGGATGTGGCCCAAGCGCTGCATCTGATGGGGGCGAGACCGATCCACGATCTCGCCACCGGCCGGGTCACCGGCATCGAGGTTCTGCCGCCGGCGAGCCTGGGGCGGCCGCGTGTCGACGTCACGTTTCGCATATCCGGCCTGTTCCGCGACATGTTCCCGGCGCTGATCGCGCTTCTCGATGCTGCCGCCAAGGCCGTTGCGCGGCGGGAGGAAGCGCCGGGCGACAATCCTCTGGCGGAAGAGGCCGTCGCGCTTGGGCATATTCCGGCGCGCATTTTCGGCTCCGCGCCCGGCACCTATGGTGCCGGCATCGAAGAAAAGCTTGCGAGCGGGAAATGGGAAGAACGCGAGGAGCTGGGGCAGGCCTATCTCGACGCGGCGAGCCACGCTTTCGGTGGTGCGGACGGGCTGGAGATTTTCGAAGATACCGGTTTTGTGGAGCTCGTCAGGCGGGCCGACCTTCTGGTTCATACCGGCGATGATCCGGGTCGTGACCTTCTCGATGGTTCTTCCGATGTCGCCTTTATCGGCGGCTTTTCCGCTGCGAAGGCCGTGCTTGGCGGGGTCGCTGACATCGTGGCGCTGGATACCACAGATCCGGCACGCCCGCGTGCAAGGTCAATGACGCAGGCGCTGACGCGGGTGGTGCGCGCGCGCGCCGTCAATCCACGCTTCATTGCAGGCCAGATGCGGCATGGTCCGCGCGGGGCGGCGGAGTTCGCCGAGACGGTGGACCGGCTGATCGGCTTTGCCGAAACCACACATGCGGTGTCCTCCTCGTTGATCGAGGCGCTTTACGACGCCTATTTCGGCAATGAGGACGTGCGCGATTTCATTCTGCGGGAAAATCCGAAAGCGGCGCAAGTGATGGCCGAACGGTTTTTATCCGCCCGCCGTCGTGGGTTGTGGCATAGCCGCCGCAATGCTGTGGATGCGGAACTTGAAATGCTCATCCTGCCGCGGCCCCAAAGGGTGGAGGCGTGATGATGGCCGCTGCCGATCCCGTCCAGCCCTTTGGCCGCCGTGGCCTCTGCCCGGCCCTCTCCGTTCCCATGCGCACCGGAGACGGGTTTTTGTCGCGGATCGCTTTCGAGGCGGATATTGCCCCGCGTGACATGGCGGCGCTTTGCCATTTTGCCGAACTGCATGGCAACGGATTGATCGACATTACCGCACGCGGCAGCCTGCAATTTCGCGGCCTGACGCCGGAAAGCGCCCGCGCCCTGGAAAAAGATGTTCTGGCGCTGGATTTGCCGCTGCGTGAGGGACTGGCAGTTGAGACCTCGCCTCTCGCCGGTCGGGATGACGCGGAAATCGCTGATGGCCGCCCACTCGCCGCAGAGATTCGAAAAGAGGCTGACAGGCTCATTCTCCATGAGAAGCTTGCCGCTAAAATGTCTGTCGTCGTTGATGGCGGCGGGCACCTCTCCATGGGAGATTTGCTGGCCGATATTCGCCTGAAAGCACTGTCACTTGATGGTCGGACCTTCTGGCGATTGCTCGTTGGCGGGCCGGAAAGCAGGGCGCTGAATGCGGGACTGGTCGAGACGGGCGCGGCGGCGGGCGCCGTCGTGTCGCTGCTCGCCTTTCTGGCCGGCAAGGGACCGCTTACCCGTGGCCGCGATCTGGACCATTCGACCATAAAGACAGTTTGCGGAGATCGCCTGCTCGATCGGGTGATTGCGGACGAAGCCAGGGTGGCTTCTGCACCTCTGGGACTGATGACGACGGGAAAGGACTGCTTTGCAGTTGCTGTCGCGCCTGCTTTCGGGCAAATCCGGGCCTGCGATTTGTCTCATCTCTGCGAACGGGCCGGTACGCTCGGCATCAAGGCTCTACGGCCATCCCCAAACCATAGCCTGCTATTTTTTGGATCGTCATCCGCTTGCAACGCCTTGCTGGAGATTGCAGGGGAGTCCGGTTTCATAACGACGGCAGGTGACGCGCGCTCTTCCATCGCCGTCTGTCCCGGCGCGCCGGGCTGCGCTTCGGCTTTTCTTCCCACCCATGAACTGGCCGCCTTTGCGTCTGAGGAATGCGCGTCATTGCTGGATGGCTCCTTCACGCTGCATATTTCCGGCTGTGGTAAGGGTTGCGCTCATCCCGCGCCGTCGCTTCTCACTTTTTCCGGCACTGCCGATGGCCTGGTCTTTTCTATTGCAGGCCGCCCCGGCGATGTGCCGGATGGCATTTTACCTTTCCCGCATCAGAGGACGGTGCTTTCGCGGCTTGCCCGTCTTTACGAAAAAGAACATAAGCCCGGGGAAAACGCCGCTACCCTGTTTGCCCGGCTGGGCAAACAGGCGATCGGTGCGGCGCTTCGACAGGATGACCGATGACCGACTATGACTATATTCGCGACGGCAATGCGATCTATGAGCGCTCCTTCGCCATCATTCGCGAAGAAGCGGATTTGTCCGCCTTTACCGAAGAGCAGGCGGATATCGCCATTCGCATGATCCATGCCTGCGGGCAGGTGGAGGCGGCCAGCCATTTCCGATTTTCGCCGGATTTTGTTGCCGCTGCACGTGGTGCTCTACGAGCCGGCAAGCCCGTTCTCTGTGATGCTGAAATGGTGGCCCACGGCGTGACGCGTGCCCGTCTTCCGGCTGATAATGATGTGATCTGCACCCTTCGCGATCCGCGCACGCCTGAGATAGCGCAAAAGATCGGTAATACCCGTTCCGCCGCCGCACTCGATCTCTGGGCCGAGAAGCTGGATGGCGCGCTGGTCGCCATCGGCAATGCGCCGACGGCCCTGTTTTATCTTCTGGAAATGCTGGAAAAAGGCGCGCCGCGCCCCGCCGCCATCATCGGCATGCCCGTTGGTTTTGTCGGTGCGGCGGAATCGAAAGACGCGCTGGAAGCAAGTTCGCTCGGCATTCCCTATGCCATCGTCAAGGGACGCATGGGTGGCTCGGCGATGACGGCTGCCGCCATCAACGCGGTTGCGAGGGCTGGCCTGTGAGCGCGGCTCTTTTTGAAAACCCCAGGGGTAAACTCGTTGGCGTCGGCACCGGCCCCGGTGATCCCGAACTTCTGACGCTGAAAGCCGTTCGTGCCATCGAAAATGCCGATGTGCTCGCCTTCTTCTGCAAAAAGGGTGGCAGCGGTAACGGTCGTGGCATTGTCGAAGCCTTCATTCGCCCCGGTACGCTGGAAATGCCGCTGGTCTATCCGGTAACCGTCGAAAGCGACAAAAACGGCAGCGATTATCGCGATGCGATCGCCGCCTTTTTCGATCAGTCGGCGAAGGATATTGCCGTGCATCTCGAGGCCGGGCGCAATGTTGCCGTGCTGTCGGAAGGCGATCCGCTGTTTTACGGTTCTTATATGCACCTTCATTTGCGGCTTGCTCCGTCCTACCCGGCGGAGGTCGTTGCGGGTATCACGGCAATGTCCGGCTGCTGGTCCATGGCCGGTCTGCCGCTGGTGCAGGGCGATGATATTTTGAGCGTCCTTCCCGGCACGCTTGGCGAAGATGTTCTGACGGAACGTCTGTCCGGCACGGACGGTGCGGTGATCATGAAGGTGGGACGCAACCTGCCAAAGATTCGCCGGGCGCTGGAAAAGGCCGGTAAGCTTGAAGAAGCGCTTTATGTCGAGCGCGGCACGATGGCCAACAGCCATGCGGTGCGGCTCATCGAACGTGATGCATCGCCTGCGCCCTATTTTTCACTGGTTCTGGTGCCGGGCTGGAAAACGAGGCCCTCTGCAGGTGAAAAGCCATGACCGGCAGGCTCGTCGTTGTCGGCCTCGGCCCGGGTAGTGCGGCGCAGGTGACGCCGGAGGCGCTTGCCGCTGTCGATGCCTCGGAGGATTTCTTCGGTTATATTCCCTATCTCGATCGCCTTTCGCTTGGGCCGCACCAGCGTCGCCATGCGTCCGACAATCGCGAGGAGATTTCCCGCGCCGAGCAGGCTTTGCGGCTTGCGGCTTCCGGCGGCAAGGTCTGCGTGGTGTCCGGCGGTGATCCCGGCGTTTTCGCCATGGCGGCGGCAGTTTGCGAGGCGATCGAAAGCGGTCCTTCCGAGTGGCGCGAGATCGATTTTTCCGTCGTGCCCGGCGTGACCGCCATGCTGGCGGTCGCTGCGAGGGCCGGCGCGCCGCTTGGCCATGATTTCTGCGCCATTTCGCTGTCGGACAATCTGAAGCCCTGGAGCATCATTGAAAAACGGCTGATTGCGGCGGCGGAAGCAGGGTTTGTCATGGCTTTCTACAATCCCGTCAGCAAGGCGCGTCCGCACCAGCTCGGTACCGCTTTTGATCTGTTGCGGGCGCATTTGCCCGGTTCTGTGCCGGTGATCTTCGGTCGGGCAGCAGGCCGGGCGGATGAGCGTATCCGGGTGATACCTCTTTCGGAAGCCTCGAGCGACATGGCTGACATGGCCACCTGCATCATCGTCGGTTCGGTTGAAACCCGTCTGATTGAACGATCCGGCAAAGAACCGCTGGTTTATTCGCCGCGTTTTTCGAGAAGAGAGAGCTGATGTTGGATGGCGGTGAGCGCAGCTGCAATATCCGGCACCGTCACATCATTCATGGACGCGTCGTTTCGCTTTCGCGGCCGCTCGATCATGATGACCGGCAGGCGGAGCCGTCTTGCGGCCTCGATCTTTCCATAGCTGGCGCTGCCACCGGAATTTTTCGAGACCAATGTCTCGATGCGGTTTTCTTCCAGCATGCGGATTTCATCATCCAGCGCAAAAGGACCACGCGCGGTGATGTAGCGCGCATGCGGCAGTTTCAGTGGCGGCTCCACGGGGTCAACGCTGCGGATGAGATAGCTGTGCTGGGGCGCGGCTTCGAAAGGAAGCAGCTCCTGCCGTCCCAAAGCCAGAAACACGCGCCGGCCTTCGCTGCCGAGCGCAATAACAGTCTGCTCGACGCTGTCGACACCATGCCATGTGTCATCCGGCTGGCACTGCCAGGCGGAACGCGAAAGCGCCACAAGCGGGACCTTGGCAAGCCGCGCCGCCTCAACGGCATTGGTGGAAATCTTCGCCGCATAGGGATGCGTGGCGTCCACCAGAATATCGAAACCCCCGGTGCGAATGAAATCCGCAAGACCTACGGCACCGCCAAAACCGCCACTGCGCATCGGCACCGGCTGTTCGACCGGCGAGAGTGTGCGACCGGCCATGGAAAGCAGAATTCGGTAGCCGGAGTCTTCTGCCAGACTGCCGGCCAGAATGCGGGCATCCGCCGTGCCGCCAAGGATGAGTATGGAGCGTGTCATGACGTCTGAATATTCCGGAACGGGCGATGCTTCCACAGAAAAGAAAGAGAGGCCGTGGCTTTCCATCGTCGGCATTGGTGAGGATGGGCTCGCGGGGCTGGGCCGGAACGCGATCCAGGCGATAGAGGCGGCCGAGATCGTTTTCGGCGGTAAACGCCATCTGGAACTGGCGGCTGCGGCTGTTCGTGGTGAAGCACGGCGCTGGCCGGTGCCGTTCGACACGGATATGAGTGATGTCGTGGCGCTGCGTGGCAAGCGGGTTTGTGTGCTCGCCTCCGGCGATCCGTTCTTTTATGGCGTCGGCGTCACGCTTCTGCGGCATGTCGAGGCGGATGAGACGGTTTGTCATCCCTCGCCTTCCGCCTTTTCCCTGGCGGCGGCGCGGCTTGGCTGGGGGCTGCAATCGGTCGAATGCGTTTCGCTACACGGCCGTTCCATCGATCTCCTGCGGCCGTATCTCCATGCCGGTGCGCGCATCATTGCGCTTACCTCGGATGCTCACGCCCCGGCTTTGATTGCGGAATTGTTGTCCGATTTGGGCTTCGATCAGTCGGAATTCGTTTTGCTCGAAGCCCTGGGCGGCGAGCGGGAGAGGCGACGGCAGGTCAGGGCGGCCGATTTCGCCTTTGTTGATATTGATGCGCTGAATGTGGTGGCGATTGACGTCGTTGCGGATGAGGGTGCACGCGTCCTGCCTTTTACCTGTGGTCTTGATGACAGCCTGTTCGAACATGACGGGCAGATCACCAAACGCGAGATCCGCGCCGTGACACTTTCCTCTCTTGCCCCACGGCGGGGCGAATTGTTGTGGGATATCGGTGCCGGTTCGGGTTCGATCGGTATCGAATGGATGCTGTCGCATCCCTCGCTTCGTGCGATCGCCATAGAGCAGCACCCGGAAAGGGCGGAGCGTATCGCCCGCAATGCCGAAGCTTTCGGTGTACCGGGGCTTGAGGTCATGATCGGCGCGGCTCCCGCAGCTTTTGAAGGCTTGCCTCAGCCGGATGTGATTTTCATTGGCGGCGGCGGCAGTGAAACGGGCGTGCTGGAGGGGGCCATGGAGGTCCTGAAACCGGGTGGGCGGCTGGTCGCCAATGCGGTGACGCTGGAAATGGAGGCGGTACTGCTTGCCGCCCATGCGCGGCTTGGCGGTTCGATGATCCGTCTGGATGTGTCGCGGGTGGTGGCTGTCGGCTCCATGTCGGGCTGGCGTCCGGCAATGCCGGTGACGCAGTGGAACTGGGTCAAGCCATGGTGACAGTGGCTGGCATAGGCTGCCGCAAGGGCACGGGTTCGGATGCTGTCATGGCCGCCGTGCGCGCTGCGGAGCATGCTTTTGGCATGACCGCAGAATGCCTGGCGACTGCGCCGCTCAAAGCCGGTGAAGCCGGTCTTGCGGCAGCGGCAAAAAGCTTGTCGCTGTCACTGGAAATCGTATCGCAGGAGCGGCTCGATGCGGTCGCTTCGAAAACAATGACATTTTCACAGGCAAGCCTTGATCATGCCGGCTCGCCAAGTGTCAGCGAAGCGGCGGCGCTTGCCGCCGCCGGAGAAAATGCAAGGCTGGTCGCGCCGCGTCTTGTGGTTGGCGATGTGACGGTGGCCATCGCAACGACTGACGATGCCCCACGTGATAGCGGCTGTGCCATCGAACATGGAGAACAACAATGACGGTTCATTTCATCGGCGCCGGTCCGGGTGCCGCCGATCTCATTACGGTGCGCGGGCGCGATCTTATCGCCGCCTGCCCGGTGTGCCTTTATGCGGGCTCACTGGTTCCGAAGGCCCTCATCGATTATTGTCCGCCGGGTGCACGCATTGTCGATACGGCAGCGCTTTCGCTTGACGAGATCGAGGCGGAGTTTGTGGCTGCAGCAGAGGCCGGCAAGGATGTGGCGCGGTTGCATTCCGGCGACCTTTCCGTCTGGAGCGCCATGGGTGAACAGATTCGCCGTCTGGAGCGGCTGGGTCTCGATTATACCGTCACGCCCGGCGTGCCCTCCTTTGCCGCTGCAGCCGCCACTTTGCAGCGGGAACTGACGGTGCCGGAAGTGGCGCAGAGCCTTGTACTGACCCGCATTTCCGGTCGTGCATCGAAGATGCCTGACGGTGAGACACTGAAGGCTTTCGGTGCGACGGGTACGACGCTCGCCATTCATCTCGCCATTCATGCCATCGGCAAGGTGGTGGAAGAACTGGCGCCACTTTACGGCTCCGATTGCCCGGTTGCCATCGTGGTTCGCGCCTCCTGGCCGGATGAGCGGGTTATCAGGGGAACGCTGTTCGACATTGAAGGAAAGCTCGCAGCCGAACCGGTGGAGCGGACGGCCCTGATCTTCGTCGGACGTGGACTTGCCTCGACGGATTTTCGTGAAAGCGCGCTTTATAGCACCGACTATGTCCGGCGGTTCCGATCTCCGAAAGAAGATGCGACGGGCTGATGCGACGGCGTGGAGGCGGTGCGCCCCTTGAGCGTGCCCTGACGATCGAACACCAGAATATCAAGCGCAATGGCGGGCGTCTTCAGCGCTGTCGCTGCGGTCACCCAGGCTTTTTCCGCCACGACCGCACCGAGGTCTATACCCGCGCGTTCGGCCAGCTCAAAGGCGTGCGCCACCATGTTGGCCTGACGGATGGCAATGGCGAGGCTTCCGTCTCCTCCGGCTTCCGTCGCCAATGCCGCCAGCGCATCAAGATCGGCCAGTCCCTTCTTGGAGTGCACGTCGAGCATTCCCTGCGCGAGCTTGGTCATCTTGGCGACGCCGCCGGCAATCGTCACCCGCTCGACCGGATGACTGCGCAGGTATTTCAGCATGCCGCCGATGAAATCGCCCATGTCGATCAGCGCGGTTTCCGGCAGATCGTAAAGCGCCTGCCCGGCTTTTTCGGAGGTGTTGCCGGTGGCGCCCAGCACATGGGCGCAGCCGGTCGCGCGCGCCACATCAATGCCACGCCAGATGGAGTGGATCCAGGCGGAGCAGGAAAAGGGAATAACGATGCCTGTTGTGCCGAGGATGGAAATGCCGCCAACAATGCCGAGCCTGCCGTTCAGGGTTTTCTCCGCCAGTTTCTCGCCGTCGCGGACGGAAATCTCGACTTCGAAATCGGCACTTTCTCCGGCCACCTCTCGAATCGCTGTTTCGATCATCTTGCGCGGTACGGGGTTGATGGCGGGTTCTCCCGGTGGCAGGGGCAGGCCCGGCCGTGTGATGGTGCCCACGCCCTTGCCGGCCTTGAAGGTGATGCCGCTTCCCGGTTGACCTCGTCGCACCGTGCTTTCGATCAGCGCACCATGGGTTACGTCGGGATCGTCACCCGCATCCTTGACGACACCGGCGCGGGCGAAGTTTTCACCCTTTTCCTCGGTGGCGAGGGAAAATGCAGGCCTCGCGCCGCTTGGAAGTTCGACCTCGACAGGGTAAGGAAATTCGCCGGTCAAAAGGGCAGCGCAGGCCGCCTTCGTGGCGGCCGCCGCGCAGGTGCCCGTGGTCCAGCCGCGGCGAAGGGTCTTTCCATCTGTTTCCATATGAATTTCTATAGCCGGGACGGCTTTTTCCGTCATCGTTAAAAAGCAGCCAAGAAGAATGTCGATACCGCAGATTTTGAACAGCATTGCCGCAAAAGGTCCGGTCTTCCAGGCCGGTCACGTCTGGCTCGCGGGCGCAGGGCCGGGCGATGTGCGTTATCTGACGCTGGAAGTGGCGCTCGCGCTGTCTCAGGCCGACGTCATCGTGCGCGATGCTTTGGTGAGCGACGATGTCGTCGCTTTGGGTCCGCAGGCAGAGATTGTTTTTGCCGGTAAAAGGGGCGGCAAGCCTTCCGCAACGCAGGATGACATTACCGCTTCGCTGATCGATTTCGCCGGCCAAGGCAAAAAGGTGCTGCGGCTGAAGGGCGGCGATCCCTTTATTTTCGGGCGTGGCGGTGAAGAGGCGGAGGCGCTTGTCCATGCCGGCATTCCGTTTCGCATATTGCCTGGGATGACCTCGTCGTTCACAGCGCTTGCTTCAGCCCGCATTCCCGCCACCATGCGCGGCATCAGCCGCGCCGTGACTCTCGCCACGGGCCACGCAGCGGGCACGGAAGAGGATCTGGACTGGCTGGCGCTGGCGAAAACACGGGAACCCATCGTCGTTTACATGGGGCTGAAGAATATTGGCACGATCGCCGGTCTTCTGATGCAGGGCGGCCGTTCCGGCGAAACGCCGGTCGCCGTCATCATGTCGGCAACGACTGCGCTGGAGCGGATTTTCATCGGCAAGCTGGAAAGCATAGCTGACGATGCAATCAGGGAAAATTTCGAAGCGCCGGCTTTGATCGTTATCGGCGAGATTGTTTCGATGCGGGCGCGTCTTGGAGTTTCCGGCTCATGACGGCGCGGGCGATCATCATTGGCGCGCCACGCTCGGGTTCTGGCAAGACCAGCGTGACCATCGGCCTGCTCCGGGCCTTTGCCCGGCGCGGTATCAAGGTGCGCGGCATCAAGACAGGGCCGGATTACATCGATCCCGGTTTCCACACCTTCGCCACCGGCACACCGGGTCTTAATCTGGATAGCTGGGCCATGCGGCCAGACTTGCTGCGACATCTTTTTTCGCAACAGACGGAAGATGCGGAACTCGTTCTTATCGAAAGCGCCATGGGCCTGTTCGACGGCATTCCGGTTGCGGAAAATCGCACGGGTTCGGCGGCGGATCTGGCGCGGCTGTTCGGCATTCCCGTGCTGCTCGTGCTGGATGTGTCCGGTCAGTCGCAGACGGCCGCTGCCGTCGCCCATGGTTTTGCTCACTACGATCCGGCCGTTACCATGGCGGCGGTTGTGTTGAACCGGGCGGGCAGCGAAAGACATCGGACGCTGTGCACGGAAGCGATCGAAAAAATCGGCCTTCCCGTTGCCGGCTGCGTGCTGCGTGATCCTTCGCTCATCCTGCCCGAAAGGCATCTGGGGCTGGTGCAGGCCAGCGAACATCCGGAGATCGATGCACATATAGAACGACTGGCCGATGCGATGGAAAAATCCATCGATCTCGATGCCTTGCTTTCACTCGCCGCGCCGGTGGACGTGCCTTCAGGCTCGGTGGATGCGGCAATCGCACCGCCCGGTCAGCGTATCGCGCTGGCGGAGGATGCGGCGTTCACCTTCCTTTACCCGCATCTTAGGAAGCATTGGCAGGCGGCCGGGGCCGAGATCGTGCCGTTCTCACCGCTCGCGGATGAGGCGCCCGACGACAGCTGTGATATCTGCTGGCTACCCGGCGGATATCCCGAGCTTTTCGCCGGGAAGCTTGCGGATGCGGCTGGTTTCAAGGCAGGTATTGCCCGCTTTGCCGCGACAAAGCCTGTGCACGGCGAGTGCGGCGGTTACATGGTGCTCGGCGAGGCGTTGGAAGATGCGGATGGGGTGACCCACGCAATGACCGGGCTTCTGTCGCATGCCACCAGCTTTGCGACGCGCAAGATGAATCTAGGCTACCGGCAGGCAACAATTGCGGCAAGCGGCCCGCTCGGCACGGCGGGGGATGTTCTGCGCGGCCATGAATTCCATTATGCGCGGGTTACTGATGCCGGCAGCGATGAGCCCTTCGCCCAGATTGCTGACGGGCAGGGTCGTCCGCTGGGGCCATCGGGCGGCAGGAGAGGATTTGTCTCAGGCACCTTTTTCCATGCCATCGCCAGAGGCGGTTGACCGTTAACGGCTTTGGTCCGTGGGACCTGCGGCAAAGTGGAGCAAGCTGCGAAAGTTTGTAGGCTTGGATAACGGGAAAGTGCTATAGATCATTTTATAGGGCATGGAAGAGCGGAGTTGTCTGCCGTGATCCATGTTCGGTGAAGCGCAGCCGGACCGAAAGCCGCTTCATATTTCCTGGTCCGAACCTGCCCTCGCGCATTCATATCGAGCGTGCCTACCGATGATGAAACCCGGATTTTTTGTCTCTGCCGCTCTCGCTGCGACCATTTTGCTGGCCCCTTTGGGAACCGACGGCACGGTCGCCCACGGCGGTGAAGATTACGCAACGCTGGAAAAGCTCGGTGGAGCGCTGTTCGACGATCCCAACCTTTCGATGAACCGCACCATGGCCTGTTCCACCTGCCATATGCAGGCTGCCGGTTTTTCCGATGCGCGGGAGAGCGAAAAGGTCGGGCGGGACGTCTCTCTCGGCGACGATGGGATTTCGCTGGGCGACCGCAATGCGCCGACTGCAGCTTATGCCCGCTTCACGCCGCCTTTCGGCAGGAATGCGGCGGGCGAGTATGTCGGCGGGCAATTCTGGGATGGCCGCGCCTCTCTGCTCGAAGATCAGGCGGGCGGTCCGCCGCTTAATCCCCTCGAAATGGGCATGCCGGACAAGACCTCGGTCGTCAAACGGCTCCGGGAAAACCCGGATTATGTCGCGGCTTTCGGCACGCAGTTCGGCAAGGATGTTTTTGAGAGCGACGACACTGCCTATGCCGCGATGACGAAGGCGCTGGCGAGCTTCGAGCGCTCCGATGAATTTTCCACCTTCGATTCCAAATATGATCGTTTCCTGCGTGGTGAGGAGAAGCTGACCGAGCAGGAAGAGCTGGGTCGGGTCCTGATCTCCTCGACGCAATTCACCAATTGCAATACCTGCCACGAAATCCGCGGCGCCAAGGGGCTGGAAGACGGCCTCTTCACCAACCACAAATATTTCAACATCGGCGTTCCAGCCAACACGGCGGTGAGAGCCGCCAACGGCTCGAAGCCGGATGCGGTCGATCTCGGGCTCGCGCAAAATCCTGTTGTGGCCGGCGATCCGGCTGAGCGCGGCAAGTTCAAGGTGCCGACATTGCGCAACGTCGCCGTTACCGCTCCCTACATGCACAACGGGGTGTTCAGAGACCTGCGCACGGTGGTGCTGTTTTATGTAAAATACAAAAGCAAGAAACCCAGCCGCCAGATCAACCCGGAAACCGGCAAGACGTGGGATGCGCCGGAAGTGCCTGAAAATATCGCCATGACGGAACTGACATCCGCACCGGCGCTGGACGACAAGCGTGTGGACGCCATTGTCGCATTTCTGAAGACGCTGACTGACAAAAGATATGAGCATCTTCTGCCGAAAGAAGATGGACAGGCGAACGTGCCGCCTGCCCAGCCGGTTTCGTCAAGCGTTACGCCGAAAGCGCCTTGAATTCGGCGAGAACCGCGTCGCCCATTTCGGAGGTGCCGACCTGGCGGCTGCCCTCGGCCATGATGTCGGCGGTGCGGATGCCCTTGTCGAGCACGTTTGCGATTGCGGTTTCGAGCTTTGTCGCCTCATCCACCATGTTGAACGAGTAGCGAAGGCACATGGCAAAGGACGCGATCATGGCGATGGGGTTGGCGATGCCCTTGCCGGCAATGTCAGGGGCCGAACCATGGACCGGCTCATACATGGCCTTGCGCTTGCCGGTCTTGGCGTCAGGTGCGCCGAGAGAGGCGGACGGCAGCATACCGAGCGAGCCGGTGAGCATGGCGGCGACGTCGGAGAGCATGTCGCCAAAGAGATTGTCGGTGACGATCACGTCGAACTGCTTGGGCTTGCGCACCAGCTGCATGCCGCCGGCATCGGCCAGCATATGTTCCAGCTGAACATCCCTAAACTTGGCGGAATGGGTTTCGGTGACCACCTGGTTCCACAAAACGCCTGATTTCATGACGTTGCGCTTTTCCATCGAGCAGACGCGGTTGTCACGGGTGCGGGCCAGTTCGAAAGCAACGCTGGCGATGCGCTCGATTTCGAACGTATCGTAGATCTGCGTGTCGATGCCGCGCTTCTGGCCGTTGCCGAGATCGATGATCTGCTTCGGTTCGCCGAAATAAACGCCGCCCGTCAGTTCACGGACGATGAGGATATCGAGACCCTCGACCAGCTCCGGCTTCAGCGAGGAAGCGGCAGCGAGCGCCGGGTAGCAGATGGCGGGGCGCAGATTGGCGAAAAGTTCGAGATCCTTGCGCAGGCGCAGCAGGCCGGCTTCCGGGCGGTGCTCGTAGGGCACGCCATCCCATTTCGGGCCGCCAACGGCGCCGAACAGGATCGCATCGGCGGCAAGCGCCTTTTCCATATCCGCATCGGAAATAGCCACGCCATGGGCGTCGTAGGCAGAGCCGCCGACGAGGCCTTCCGAGACAGTGAAGCCGGCATTGTGCGCGCTGTTCATATAATCGATCAGCTTGCGGACCTCGGCCATGGCTTCGGGGCCGATACCGTCACCGGGCAGCAGGAAAAGCGAACGGACTGTCATGAGAACCCTCCTTGGGCGGCGCGCCGGAAAACATCACGAAGGGTTTTCGGTTGCGGCGAGCGCGGCGTCAAACTCGTTTCCGTCCTGCAGATGCAAAGTCTTATCGCAGCCGGACGGGATCGTGGGCTTCTTATCTCTGCCTCAACGGCTTTTCAAGCAAAGCAAAAGCCGATCCGGTACGGTTTGGTACGGGATCGGCTTTTTTGACGAGCGGAAATGTTGTCAGGCCCAGGGGCGGACCGAGGCGTTCGCCTTTTCGAACGTGTCGATGGCGCTGGAATGTTCGAGCGTCAGGCCGATATCATCAAGCCCGTTCAGCATGCAGTGACGCTTGAACTCATCGATCTCGAAGGTAATCGTGCCGCCATCGGGGCCGCTGATTTCCTGGCGTTCCAGATCAATCGACAGAACGGCGTTCGATCCGCGCGACGCATCGTCCAGCAGCTTTTCGAGGTTCTCGGGGCTGACGACGACAGGCAGAATGCCGTTCTTGAAACAGTTATTGTAGAAGATGTCGGCGAAGCTGGTGGAGATCACGCAGCGGATGCCGAAATCGAGAAGTGCCCATGGTGCATGTTCGCGCGAGGAGCCGCAACCGAAATTGTCGCCAGCGACAAGAATCTGGGCGTTCTGATAAGCGGGTTTGTTCAGCACGAAATCCGGATTGGGCGAGCCATCCTCAAGATAACGCGACTCGGCAAAGAGGCCCTTGCCAAGGCCGGTGCGCTTGATGGTCTTCAGATAGTCTTTCGGAATGATCATATCGGTGTCGATATTGACCACCGGCATGGGCGCGGCAACGCCCGTCAGCTTGGTGAATTTTTCCATCTGTCGCTTCCCGTGTTTCCCTTGAACATAATCCCGCGCGGACAGGCCTGCCGGATATTTTCAGCCGGGAAATACCGCAAAATTAAGCGCTTTAGAAGCGCAAACCCGCGTTCTTCGGTACGCCGTGTGTGGCGCGCTGGCATTTTTGCCGATTTGAGACGATCTCAGAGATCGATAATCGTGCCCTTACCGTCGTTCCAGACGCGCATATCACGCTGGTTACGGGGCTTGACCGGAATGGGGGCCGGCTTCAAACGCGCAGAAAGCAGGCGGGCAGCGCTGAGAACCGCGAGCACGCCGATGAAAGCGACCGTAAGCGACGCGGTGAAAAGGGCGACTATCGCCAGAACTGCAATGCCGGATGCGGCGATGAAAAACGAACGTATGCCTTGCATGATCCAAACCTTTCTATCCAGACGAATGTGGGCCTTCTTCTTCCGGCTTGCAAGAGGATTCAGTGGATTGTCAGCTTGCAGATGTCACAAAAGCTTGACACAAGTGCGGCATGGTCGATTTTTCCGAAAATATTCTTGTGAGACCGCGCCGTTCGCTGCTGTCAGTTCCGGCCATTAATGTCCGGGCGCTGGAAAAAATCCGCGATCTCGATTGTGACGGGGTGATCCTCGATCTGGAGGATTCCGTCGCGCCCGATATGAAGGGCAAGGCGCGGGACAATCTGGAAAAGCTGTTTTTGGGGCAGCCCTTTAGCGGGCGGGAAACCGTTATCCGCATCAATCCGCTCTCGACGCCAGATGGAAAGGCGGATTTGCAGCTCGTGCTTTCCTGCCGGCCGGATGCGGTTCTTTTGCCGAAGGTGGAACAGCCGGCCGATATCAATGAAGTGGCCGATCTTCTGGCCGAAATGGATGCACCGGAGCGCCTGAAAATCTGGGCGATGATCGAAACGCCGCTTGGTGTGCTGAATGCCGCCTCGATTGCTGACGCGGCCCATACGCCGGATGCGCGGCTTGCGGCTTTTGTCATCGGGCTCAACGACCTGCGCAAGGAAACGCGGGTTCCGGCCCTCCCAGGACGCACCTATCTCGTACCGTGGATGATGCAGGTGGTGCTTGCCGCCCGCGCCTACGGGCTCGACGTCATCGACAGCGTCTCGAACGACTTTCGCGATATCGCCGCTTTCGAAGCCGAATGTGAGCAGGGTCGCGCCATGGGGTTCGATGGCAAGATGTTGATCCACCCGGCCCAGATCGAGCCGGCCAACGGGCGCTTCGCGCCGGACGAGGCGGCGGTCGCGGAAGCGCGCGAGATCATTGCCGCTTTCGCAAAACCGGAATCTGTGGAATTGAACGTCATCAACATGAACGGTCGCATGATCGAGCGGCTGCATGTGGTTGAGGCCGAAAGGCTGGTCGCCATGGCCGATATCATCGCACAAAGAAAGGCAAACAGGACGTGAAGGTCTATCGTTTCATAACCGGTCCCGACGACGCGAAATTCTGTCACCGGGTGACCGAGGCGCTGAACAAGGGTTGGGAACTCGCGGGTTCACCGAGCTATGCCTTCAACGCCGCAAGCGGCGTCATGCATTGCGGCCAGGCCGTGACCAAGGTGGTCGAGGGCAAGGAGTACCATCCGGACATGAAGCTCGGCGAGCAGTGAGCGGCGCTAGCCGTCCCGATCAGCGATCGGCGGCGGCCTCGTCTGCGCTTTCTTCGATCCGTTCCATGTCGTCATCCGACAGGCCGAAATGATGGCCGATTTCATGGATCAGGACATGGGTGATGATATCGCCCAGCGTCTCCTCATTTTCGGCCCAGTAGTCGAGAATGGGGCGGCGATAAAGCGTGATGCGGTTCACCATCTCGCCCGTTTCCATGGTGAAACGTTCGGAGATGCCGCGTCCTTCGAATAATCCGAGAAGGTCGAAAGGCGTTTCGAGAGCCATGTCCTCGAACACGTCATCGGTCGGAAAATCGGCGATCTCGATGATGAGATCCTTCGTTAATGCGCGAAATTCTTCCGGCAGGTGGCCATATGCCTCGATCGCAAGCGACTCGAAGGCGGAAATTGTCGGCGCATGGCGGTCCCGCCAATCGTCGGTCTGGTCTATGCGGGCCATTTCTGCTCCTTGTTGGAAGGCCCATATAAACACTTGCTGGGCAAATTTCGAGACCTGACTGCTTCACCCGCCGAAAAAGCATGAAATTCTTGGCGTTACAGTTACTTTTCGGGCCGTCGTCATCTTGACATAAACTGGCGTCTCGCGTAATCGGCACCCAAATTGATGGCGTAATGCGCCTTCCGTTTATTCCGCCCCTTAAAAGGCGACTTCACCGGCAGACATTCAAAGGGACATTCTGTTCCCAAGGGTTTCTACCAAATTCCGACTGATAAAAAGACGGCCAGCTTGCATTTGCGGGCAGAGCCGGAACGAACATGAAAGGATAAAAAATGTTCGCAGTCATCAAGACCGGCGGTAAGCAGTACCGCGTAGCGGCCGACGCCGTGCTGACCATCGAAAAGCTGGAAGCAGAGGCGGGCGCAACTGTAGAATTCACCGAAGTTCTCGTTGTTGGCGAAGGCGCCGACGCCAAGTTCGGTGCTCCCTTTGTCAAGGGCGCCATCGTCAAGGCTGAAGTTGTCGAGCACAATCGCGGCAAGAAGGTCATCGCCTTCAAGAAGCGTCGTCGTCAGAACTCCAAGCGTTCGCGCGGCCATCGTCAGCATCACACTGTCGTCCGCATCACGGACATCGTTGCTGCCTGATCGGCGCGACACGGGAAACAAGGTTTAAAGGAGAACTCCAATGGCACACAAAAAAGCTGGCGGTTCCTCGCGTAACGGTCGCGATTCCGAATCCAAGCGCCTTGGCGTAAAGAAGTTCGGCGGCGAAGCTGTCATTCCAGGCAACATTATTCTGCGTCAGCGCGGCACACAGTGGCATCCGGGCGCCAATGTTGGCATCGGCAAGGACCACACGATTTTCGCACTGACCGCAGGTAACGTGAACTTCCGTACGAAGGCCAACGGCCGCGTATTCGTATCCGTGGCTCCGAAAGCGGAAGCCGCAGAATAAGCCGGTAAGCGTCATATGCAGCCGGTGTCCCATCGACCCGGCTGAGACGTATCAGGTTCAGTCAAGAAAACAGGGGAGATGGGGCACCACCCAACTCCCCTTTTTCTTTAACCTCATGGAGGGACTGAACCATGCAAGCTGAATTGTTGAGGGTTGACCAATCACGGTCACCCGAAGAGCGGCCAAGGCCCGATCGGTCAAGGAGCGATTGCCCCGTTTTACTGTCGCAGAGGCTGGTTTTACGCAAGCCTCACGAAGAAGACATCGACGCCCTTGCCCATCTTGCCAACAATGCCAATATCGCGACCATGGTGTCGCGTATGCCGCACCCTTACACGGCCAAAGACGCCGCGGATTTTGTGCGACGCTCCAAAGCTGGCGAGATTGGCAAGTGCGTCTATGCGATTACCCGCATGGACAATGGCGAGTTTCTGGGCTGCTGCGCGCTCGAACCCCAGGAAGACGAAAAGACGCTGGAAATCGGTTACTGGCTGGGGGAACCCTACTGGAACCGGGGCTACATGACGGAAGCCGCGCATGCGCTGATCGACATGGCCTTCCGCACGCGTGAAATCGACCAGATCGATGCTCGTTGCCGGGTCACCAACATCGCTTCGCGCCGCGTCATCCAGAAGTGCGGTTTCCAGTTTCAGGGTTCCGGCATGGTCGGTTCGCTGGCGCTCGGCGGCATGGTGCCGGTCGAATGGTACCGGCTGGACCGCAAGACCTGGGTTTCGCTGAAGAGCTGGGGGGACATGGGATGAGTGCGCTCGAACTGACCCGCCGCCGGGCTGCCACGTCAGTGGCGCCGCCCGGCCCCTGCCCCGTCATCGAGACGCGGCGTCTGGTGCTGCGCCCGCAGCGGCTTTCCGATGCCGGCAGCATTGCGGAATCGCTTGGCGATTTTGCTGTGACGAGGATGCTCGCTCGTGTTCCGGCACCCTATCACAAGCAGGATGCGCTGGAATGGTTGGTCCTGCGCACCTCAGGCACCCTGCCCGACTGGGATTTCGCCATTACCAGTGGCGACGATACCCTGATCGGCGTCGTTTCGGTGGAATTGCGGCACGGCGAGTGGCATCTCGGCTACTGGCTCAACCGCTTCTACTGGGGCAAGGGTTACATGACCGAGGCGGTGGCCGGCGTGGTTGAGCGGTTCTTCCGCCGCATGCCGGGCGTGACCCTTCATTCCGGCGTGTTTGCGGATAATCCCGCTTCGCTGCGGGTGCAGGAAAAACTCGGCTTCCGGGTGACCGGCTGCCACCAGATCTACGCCACGGCGCGCGCCGCCATGGTGGCGCATATCGACACGATGATCACGGCTGAGGATTTTGTCCGGCCGCATCGCTGACAATCAAAACAAGGCCGGTTTGCACCAAACCGGCCTTGTCTCGCACAGGGGCTTCCCGCACGATAGTCTTTGACCTTGTGAAGAAGCGCTTGTATTCGAAACGACGATATTTTTGTTTGGCGCAACGCGATTGGCGGCCGCGCCCGCAAACCGATAGAACGGCAGTCCGATGAAATTTCTCGATGAAGCAAAAGTCTATATCAAGTCCGGTGATGGCGGCGCAGGCGCGGTGTCTTTCCGGCGCGAAAAATTCATCGAATTTGGTGGTCCTGACGGTGGTGATGGCGGACGCGGCGGCGATGTCTGGATTGAGGTCGTCAACGGTCTCAACACGCTGATCGACTTCCGTTTTCAGCAGCATTTCAAGGCCTCGATCGGGCAGCACGGCATGGGCAAGACCCGCAACGGCGCCAAGGGCGCGGATGTGGTGCTGAAGGTGCCTGTTGGTACCCAGATATTTGAGGAAGACAATGAGACGCTGATCATCGACCTCACCAAGGAAGGCCAGCGCTTTCGTCTTGCCGCCGGCGGTAATGGCGGTTTCGGCAATGCCTATTTCAAGTCTTCGACCAATCAGGCGCCCACCCATGCCAATCCGGGTCTTGCAGGCGAAGAAAAGACGGTCTGGCTTCGCCTGAAGCTGATCGCCGATGCCGGTCTTGTTGGATTGCCGAATGCGGGTAAATCCACATTCCTCGCGACCGTGACCCGCGCGCGGCCGAAGATCGCCAATTATCCCTTTACCACCCTCCATCCGAACCTCGGCGTGGCGACCATCGACGGCCGCGAATTCGTGCTGGCCGATATTCCCGGCCTCATCGAAGGCGCGCATGAGGGCGTGGGCATTGGTGACCGCTTCCTCGGCCATGTGGAGCGCACTCGCGTGCTTCTGCATCTGGTTTCCGCACAGGAAGATAAGGTCGGCAAGGCCTATAAGACTGTCAAGGCCGAGCTGGACGCCTATGGTGGCGGGCTGACCGACAAGCCGGAAATCGTGGCGCTGTCACAGATCGACGTGCTCGATGAAAAAGAACTGAAAAAGAAGGCGAAGGAACTGGAAAAGGCCTGCGGCCGTCCGCCGCTTCTTCTGTCTGCCGCCGCGCATATCGGCATGACGGAAGCGCTGCGCGCCCTTCGCGACATCATCGTTTCGGCAAGCGAGGGCGGGGAGACTGCCCTGCCCGACAGGTCCATGCCGCATGAGGATAGCGAGGCCGAAGAAGAGGACGACCGCCTATGAGCCTGACGCGCAAGCCGCTGGCGAGCCACCATCGGATCGTGATCAAGATCGGGTCGGCGCTTCTGGTGGACCGAAAGACCGGTCTGAAGAAAGACTGGCTGGATGCCATCTGCGAAGATATCGCTGCGCTGAAGAAAAACGGCGCGGATGTCCAGGTCGTGTCTTCGGGCGCCATCGCGCTTGGGCGTACCGTGCTTGGCCTGCCTTCTGGTGCATTGAAGCTGGAGGAAAGCCAGGCGGCGGCGGCGGTTGGTCAGATCGCGCTGGCGCGGGCGTGGTCGGAAAGCCTGTCGCGGCATGAAATCGTTGCAGGCCAGATTCTGCTGACGCTGTCCGATACCGAGGAGCGTCGCCGTTATCTCAATGCGCGCGCCACCATCAACCAGTTGCTGAAGATCGGCGCTATCCCGATCATCAATGAAAACGATACGGTTGCGACCACCGAAATCCGTTATGGCGACAATGACCGTCTGGCAGCGCGTGTGGCGACCATGACGGGTGCCGATCTTCTGGTGCTGCTTTCGGATATTGACGGACTTTATACGGCTCCGCCGCATCTCGATCCGGACGCGAAATTCCTTGAGACGATCGCTGATATCACCCCCGAGATAGAAGCCATGGCAGGTGGTGCGGCCTCCGAGTTGTCGCGCGGTGGCATGCGCACCAAGATCGATGCGGGCAAGATTGCAACCGCTGCCGGTTGCGGCATGATCATTGCGTCAGGCAAAACGTTCAATCCGCTGAAGGCCATCGAAAACGGCGCGCGCTCCTCGTGGTTTGCACCATCAGGCACGCCGGTGACGGCACGCAAGACCTGGATTGCCGGGCAATTGCAGCCGGCCGGTGAAATCCATGTGGATGCCGGCGCGGAAAAGGCGCTCTATGCCGGAAAAAGCCTGCTTCCCGCGGGTGTGAGACTGGTGAAGGGCAATTTCGGCCGTGGGGATGCAATCGCCATTATCGGTGCGGAAGGCCGGGAAGTCGCTCGTGGTCTTGCGGGCTACGATGCGGAAGAGGCGCGCCTTATCATCGGTCACAAGTCCAACGAGATCGAGGCGATCCTCGGTTATGTCGGGCGCGCGGCCATGATCCATCGCGACGATCTCGTGATGACCGGCGCCGCCGTCAAAATTAAACATGCAAAGAAGGATGAGGTCCATGCCTGAACAGGCCGTGAAGCAGAGCCATGACATCGATGCGCTGATGATCACCATCGGCGCTCAGGCGAAAGCTGCTTCACGACCGTTGTCCATCGCCGGCACGGACCAGAAGAACCGTGCGCTGCTCGCCATGGCCTCCGCCATCGAGGCGTCGAAGGAGGCGATCCTTGCCGCCAACAGGAAGGATCTGACCGCAGCCGAGAGCGCCGGTCTTGCTGCTTCTTTCGTTGACAGGCTCACGCTCAACGATGCCCGCATCGCCGGCATTGCTGAAGGTATTCGCTCGGTTGCGGCGCTGTCCGATCCGGTCGCCGAAGTCATTGCCGCCTGGGATCGCCCCAACGGGCTTAAGATTGAGCGCGTGCGTACGCCGCTTGGCGTCATCGGCGTGATCTATGAAAGCCGCCCGAATGTGACGGCGGACGCCGGTGCTTTGTGCCTCAAGGCGGGCAATGCCGTCATCCTGCGCGGTGGCTCGGATTCGCAACATTCATCGCGTGCTATTCATGCCTGCCTCGTGGAGGGGCTGAAGATTGCCGGTCTTCCCGAGCATGCCATTCAGCTGGTGCCGGTGACCGACCGTGCGGCCGTCGGCGCACTTCTCAGCGGCCTGAACGGCACTGTTGATGTCATCGTGCCGCGCGGCGGCAAGAGCCTCGTGGCTAGGGTGCAGTCGGAAGCCCGCGTGCCGGTCTTTGCGCATCTGGAAGGCATCTGCCACATCTATGTCGACAAATCCGCCGATCTCGACATGGCAAAACGTATCGTCGTTAACGCCAAGATGAGACGCACCGGCATTTGCGGCGCGGCTGAGACATTGCTGGTGGATGCCGCTGCCGTTTCCACGCATCTCGAGCCGCTCGTCAAAGCCTTGATCGAAGCTGGCTGCGAAGTGCGCGGTTCGCAAGCTGTTCGTGATGTGGTGGCGGGTCTGGTGCCGGCAACGGAAGAGGACTGGCGCACCGAATATCTCGACGCAATCATTTCGGTTGCTGTGGTGGAGGGCATTTCCGGTGCGATAGAGCATATCGGCACCTATTCGTCCAACCATACCGAGGCGGTGATCGCCGAGGACTCTGACGTGGTTGAGCGGTTCTTCAACGAACTCGATTCGGCCATTCTGCTGCACAATGCCTCGACGCAATTTGCCGATGGCGGCGAATTCGGCATGGGTGCGGAAATCGGCATCGCCACCGGCAAGATGCATGCGCGGGGTCCCGTTGGCGTCGAGCAGCTCACCTCGTTCAAATACCGGGTGCATGGCACCGGCCAGACACGGACCTGATATTTGCCCGCTGATAAGCGCCTCGACAGACGTTATCTCACCATGCCGCATGTGGAACGCGGCATGGTCGTCGGGCTTTTCGGCGGCTCTTTCAATCCCCCCCATGCAGGCCACGCGCTTGTGGCCGAGATTGCGCTGCGCAGGCTGGGTCTCGATCAGCTCTGGTGGATCGTCACGCCGGGCAACCCGCTGAAAAGCCGTTCGGAGTTGGCGTCCCTCGAAGATCGCATCGCGGCCTGCGAAAAGCTGGTCCACGATCCACGCATCAAGGTGACGGCTTTCGAGAAAACGCTGGGGATGAGCTATACGGCCAATACACTCGCGAAGGTGAAGGCAAAAAATCCGCACGTCCGCTTCATCTGGGTCATGGGTGCCGACAATCTGAAGAGTTTTCACCATTGGCAGAAATGGCGCACCATAGCCGAGACTTTTCCAATCGCGGTGATCGATCGACCGGGTTCGACCCTGTCCTACCTCTCCTCCACCATGGCGCAGGCCTTCAGCCAGGTGCGGATAGATGAGGACGATGCCGGGGTTCTGTGGAAAAAACGCGCTCCCGCCTGGGTTTTCATTCACGGACCGCGTTCTACGCTCAGTTCCACGGCGCTGCGCAACGGCCGTAAATGACAGCTCCGATCACAAATGATGTATGCGGCTGATGTTGAAGTGCCCATATCTTGAAAAGTTAATGCTTTGATGCCACCTTCATTGTGTGACGCAGAGAATCGCGTCGCGCAGTGCCTGTTTTGTCATTCTTGGAAAGGAAAACCTCTGACAACAGTACACGCCAAGGGAAAAGCATTTGTTGCTATCCCGAAGGGTCAGGACAGTGGCGCCGATGCCGCCGGCCATGCCCTCGAAACCGTCCTCGCGAGCCTCGAGGACTCCAAGGCTGAAGATATCGTCTCTCTCAACATTGCCGGAAAATCGGCGCTTGCGGACTACATGGTTGTGGTCTCCGGGCGATCGAACAGGCATGTCTCGGCGATTTGCGAGCATCTTCTGAAAGACATGAAGGATGAAGGGTTCGGAAACGCCCGCGTCGAAGGTCTCGAGACCGGAGACTGGGTGCTGATCGATACCGGCGACATCATCGTTCATGTGTTCCGCCCGGAAATCCGCGCCTTCTACAACATTGAAAAAATGTGGGCGACGCCGGATATGCCGGAAGAGACGCTGCATTGATGCGGTGAGCCTTTGAGCGAGTGCATCGTTTCTGCCGAAGATCAATCTGACTTCGGAAACGGTGCCTCTGGCCGGAAATCAGACCGGCCGCATAGGAATCCGCAGGCTATGCTGTTAAGAGCGGGACCCTGTTGGGTCACGACGAATGCAGGTTTGCGATGCGGATTTCAATTTTTGCGGTGGGACGGCTGAAATCCGGCCCTGAAAAGGATCTTGCGGCCCGTTATATCGAGCGTCTGGCAAAGACCGGCCCGGCGATCGGGCTGGAGTTTTCGCGGGTGATCGAGGTGGGTGAAAGCCGTGCTTCCAATGCCGAGACCCGCAAACGCGAAGAAGCCGCGATGCTGGAGAAACATCTGGCCGATGGCGCTGTCCTCGTCCTGTTGGACGAGCGCGGAAAGGCACTTGATAGTCCCGCCTTTGCTTCATTTTTTGGCGATCTGCGTGATAGCGGCAAACGTGACCTTGTGATCGCCATTGGCGGGGCAGATGGGCTTGACCCCGCGCTTTACGACAGGGCGGCGGCCGTTCTCAATCTCGGCAAGCTGACATGGCCGCATCAGATCGTTCGTATCCTGATTGCCGAGCAGCTCTATCGGGCTGTCACGATCCTCTCCGGCCATCCCTATCACCGCGCCTGAACGGGTTTCCTTTCGGGGAATTGTCTCAATTTCAACATGAAGCTCCGCGACACCGCTGACTGCGGACGACTTTGGCGGCGGCCTTTCTCAGGCCTCTTGGAAGATCGCGGCAAAATCCCTAATATCGGCGCTCCTGCTTCGGCATCAAAGAAAGCTCAAATGGACACCACGCCTCAACGAAAACGGCACGCTGCCCTTGCGGGCGCGGTTATTGCTGCTTTCGTCATGGGGGGCGGTCCGACCCATTCGCGTGACGATGCGGGCGCTGCCCCGGCGGCAAGCGATGCTTCCTCGCCGGATGCGCTGCAGACGCTGGAGAAGCGCCGCGACCAGAACCGGCAGGATCTGGAGGAGCTGGTCGACAGCATCGGCCTTTCGGAAGACAAGACAAGGACGCTCGAAGAAAGCATCGCCTCCCTCAATCAGGACAGCGCGCGCATTCGCGAGGAACTGATCGCATCGGCTGCCCGACGCAAGGCGCTGGAAGCCAAGATCAGCGACGGCGAGGATCGCCTGGCCAAGCTTTCGGTCCGTGAGGATGGCGTCAAGGCATCATTGCGGGAAAGACGCGGCGTGCTGGCGGAGGTTCTGGCCGCATTGCAGCGCATGGGCAGAAACCCGCCACCGGCTCTCCTCGTTTCACCTGAAGATGCACTGGCTTCCGTGCGCAGTGCCATTCTTCTCGGCGCCGTCGTGCCCGGCATTCGCGGTGAAACCGACAAGCTCGTCGCCGCTCTCAAAGAATTGACCGACGTCAGGCAGGCAATCGCTCGCGAAAAGGGTGATCTTACGGGTATGATGACGGCAAGTCTGGAAGAGGAAAAACGCCTCGACCTCCTGATTGCCGAAAATGACCGCAAGAATTCCCAGACGGCGGCCGAACTGGAGGCGGAACGCAAGCGATCTGAAGAGCTTGCGAGCAAGGCGACGAGCCTTGAGGGGCTAGTCAGTTCGCTCGAAGGCGAGATTACCTCGGTGCGGGAAGCGATGGAAAAGGCGCGGGCGGAAGAGCAGCGTCTTGCTCGTCTTTCGGAGGCGGAACGCGAGAAGGAACGCGCCGCGGCCGAGGCGGGAATGCCCGATAAAAACCGCATTGCGCCCGCATATCCCTTCGCGAGTTTGAAGGGAAAGCTGGAGCTGCCGGTGACCGGCGAGGTGCTGCGGCGCTTCGGCGATGCGGACGGAACGGGCCACTTTTCCAAGGGAATTGTTGTCGCGAGCGGACCGGAAGCCATCGTGACGGCGCCTGCAGACGGCTTCGTGGTATTTGCCGGAGATTTTCGCAGTTACGGCCGGATGATCATCCTCAATACGGGTAACGGATATCATGTGGTGATGACGGGCATGGACAATGTGAGGACGCGGCAGGGCATGTTCGTGTTCTCCGGAGAGCCCATCGCCTCCATGGGTGCAAAAAGAGTAGCGAGTGCAGCAGCATTGGCGCTGGAAACCGACAGGCCAACGCTCTACATTGAGTTCAGGAAAGATGGTGTACCGGTTGATTCCCAACCGTGGTGGACCGCAAAAAATACCGGAAGGGCGCACAATGATTCGTAAGGTTTCGCTTCTCCTTATCGGTGGGCTTATGGGCGCCACGGCGATGAGTGTGATTTATTCGGCGAGCATGCCGGCACAGGCGGCCGGGCCTTCGACCTATAAGGAACTGTCGATCTTTGGCGACGTGTTCGAGCGCGTGCGCGCACAATATGTGACGCCGCCGGATGACGAGAAGCTGGTGGAAAATGCCATTAACGGCATGCTCAGCTCGCTCGATCCGCATTCGAGCTTCATGAATGCCAAGGATGCCAACGACATGCGCACCCAGACCAAGGGTGAATTCGGCGGTCTCGGTATCGAAGTGACCATGGAGAACGAGCTGGTCAAGGTCATCACGCCGATCGACGACACGCCGGCTTCCCGCGCAGGCATTCTCGCAGGCGACTTCATTTCAGAAATTGACGGTACGCCGGTTCGCGGCCTGAAGCTGGAACAGGCGGTTGAAAAGATGCGCGGCGCGGTCAAGACGCCGATCAAGCTGACGATCATCCGCCAGGGCGCTGACAAGCCGCTTGAATTCACCGTCATGCGCGATGTCATTGCCGTGCGGGCCGTCAAGTCCCGCGTCGAGGGTGACAATGTCGGTTATCTGCGCGTCATCTCCTTTACCGAGAAGACCTATGATGATCTCGAAAAGGCGATCAAGAAGATCAAGGCTGATGTGCCTGCCGACAAGCTGAAGGGCTATGTGCTCGATCTGCGCCTCAACCCGGGTGGTCTGCTTGATCAGGCGATCAATGTTTCCGACGCCTTCCTCGAGCGCGGTGAGGTCGTTTCGACCCGTGGCCGCAATCCCGACGAGACCCGCCGCTTCAACGCGACGGCCGGTGATCTGACCGATGGCAAGCCGGTAATCGTGCTCGTCAACGGCGGTTCGGCTTCGGCTTCGGAAATCGTTGCCGGTGCCCTGCAGGATCTGCGTCGTGCGACCGTCGTCGGCACGCGCTCCTTCGGCAAGGGCTCGGTCCAGACGATCATTCCGCTCGGCGAGGCCGGTGCGTTGCGTCTGACCACGGCGCTTTATTACACGCCGTCGGGCAAATCGATCCAGGGCACGGGCATTACGCCTGACATCAAAGTTGAACAGCCTTTGCCGCCGGAATTGCAGGGTCGCGTCACGACCGAAGGCGAATCCAGCCTGACCGGCCATATCAAGGGCCAGAGCGAAACGGACGAAGGTTCTGGTTCCTCCGCCTACGTGCCGCCGGAAGCAAAGGACGACATCCAGCTCAACTACGCGCTGGACCTGTTGCGCGGCGCCAAGACGGATCCGTCTTTCCCGCCGAACCCGGACAAGGCTGTGGTCAACAAGCAGTAAGATAGTGCGCCGGTCAGCCGGCGCATTGTCTCTATTGCCCAACCGTTTGGACGGATCGTTCATTGCCTTCGGACCTGCGAAAACCGCTTCTAGGTCGTCAGAAAAAAAGCGCCGGTATTAACCGGCGCTTTTCCGTCATTATGGCTCTGTCGGTGCTTGCGGTTTTTTCGATTGGCGGCCTCTCCGTCTATACGGCGCTTTCGCCCGGCAACTTGCAGAAGACGGCGAGCGGGCCGGATGCACAGCCTCAGCTTGCCGACAAGACACCTGAAACCGCACTGGCCGAGGTAACGGCTCCCGGTGATGCTGCCGTTCTGCAGCCGCAAAGCGGGCGCTCCGGCGCCAATATCAATCGCGAGACAATGCCTGATGGCAATGTCGTATCGGTGTACTCCCCCCGCCCGCGCGAGGGTGACGGGCCGGTGCTGATGAGCGGCCAGACCTATGGTCAGGATCCGCGCATGGCGACGCGGCCCAATGAGGAGCTGCTGGAAGAAACCGCATTCGGCAGATTGCCGGTCGTTGGCGCGGACGGTTTGCGGCCGATGGAGCAATATGCACGGCCCTGGTCGGGCGCACGGGGCACACGGGTGGCGATCGTGGTCGGCGGGCTGGGTCTCAGCCAGACGGGGTCGCAAAAAGCGATCCGAGACCTGCCGCCGGAGGTCACGCTTGGTTTTGCCGCCAGCGGCAACAGCCTGCAACGCTGGATGCAGGAAGCGCGCCGGCAAGGACATGAAATTCTTCTTCAGATACCGCTGGAACCCTTCGGTTATCCGGGTACTAATCCCGGCCCGGACACGCTGCTGGCGGGTGACCCTGCCAAGGTCAATATCGACCGGCTGCATCGCTCCATGACAAAAATCACCAATTACACCGGCATCATGAATTATCTCGGCGGGCGCTTTCTTGCCGAGCAGGCGGCCTTGGAGCCTGTCATGCGCGACATCGGCAAGCGTGGCCTGCTGTTTCTGGATGATGGCTCCTCGGCGCAGTCGTTGAGCGGGGGGATCGCGAAGGCTATTTCCGCGCCGCAGGGCTTTGCCGATATTTTGCTCGACGGCGAAGTCACCGAAGCTTCCATTCTGCGCAAGCTGGACGAGCTGGAGCGGATTGCGCGGCGTAATGGCCAGGCGATCGGCGTTGCGTCGGCCTTCGATGAAAGCGTTGCGGCGATATCGAAATGGTCGCGTGAGGCCGGCGGGCGCGGTATTGAGATCGTCGGTGTTTCCGCGCTTGTTTCCGGGCAGGCGGGGCAGTAAACCTTGCCTGCGACCATTTCCGGCGTTGAGACAGTGCGGGTTTCCCATGACAATCAAAGCAGAAGATTTGCCTTACCGTCCCTGTGCGGGAATAATGGTTCTGAACGCTCGAGGCCTCGTCTGGGCCGGTCGGCGTATCAAGGAAGGCAATTCCGAATATGACGGTTCACCGCAATTGTGGCAGATGCCGCAGGGCGGCATCGATGACGGCGAACGGCCTTTGACGGCCGCCATTCGCGAACTCTACGAAGAGACGGGCATGAAAACGGTGAGCCTGCTTGCGGAAGCGAGCGACTGGATTCACTATGATCTGCCGCCCGAACTGATCGGTATCGGCCTCAGGGGCAAATATCGCGGGCAGGCGCAGCGCTGGTTTGCGTTCCGCTTCGAGGGCGATGAAAGCGAAATCCAGATCGATCCGCCGCCAACCGGGCACACGGCCGAATTCGACGCATGGGACTGGAAGCCGATGGAAATCCTGCCGGAGCTCATCGTGCCTTTCAAGCGGGCGGTATACGAAAAGGTTGTGGCGGAGTTCCAGCACCTTTCCGGCAAATAAAAAAGGCGGCCTGGGCCGCCTTTTCTGTCCTGTCGCCAGTGCTTATTCCGCTTCGTTGGCGGAATCGGCATTGAGCTGGCCGTATTTCTCTTCGCCGATCTTGCCGAGCAGTTCGAGCTGGGTTTCGAGAAAGTCGATATGGCCTTCCTCGTCGATCAGCAGTTCTTCGAAAAGCTTCATGGAGACATAGTCTCCGGCCTCATAACAGATATCGCGCGATTTCTTGTAGGAGGTGCGGGCGTCATATTCGCCGGCAAGGTCAGCTTCCAGAACTTCCTTGACGTTCTGGCCGATGCGCAGGGGCGAAACCGTCTGAAGGTTGGGATGGCCTTCAAGGAAGATGATGCGTGCGACCAGCTTGTCGGCGTGCTGCATTTCCTCGATGGATTCAGCACGTTCCTTTTTGGCGAGCTTCGTGTAGCCCCAGTCTTCCAGCAAACGATAGTGAAGCCAGTACTGGTTTACCGCACCGAGTTCGAGAAAAAGGGCCTCGTTAAGCCGCTCGATGACTTTTTTGTCGCCTTTCAATGTCCGCTCTCCTGTTCTCTTCATGGAATTGCTTCAGGCGGGACATAAAATCAAAAACATCGGCCTCAGTCGAGTGGCGACGGGCATGATATTCTTCAGTCGTTTTGATGATCAGGTCGACAACGGTCGGGAAACAGCCGCAGCAGCGGCCGCGTTTTTCCATGGCGTGATACACTTTTGCAGGAACGATGAGCTGCCAACAGTCCTCGTCGAGGAGCTCGTTAATGACGTCCCGGATATCGTGATCAGTGATGTAATTGCAGCTGCAAACCAGCATGATGGACTGCCTGTATGACGCAACACGTTGTTTTCATTCTTAAACCAAAACAGGACAGCCAATGTCAAGAAAAACCTATTAATGAGTCGCCAAGGGTTTTCTAGACTCATTCTAAACTATACAAAAACTATCGTATTTTCATTGGTTTAGGCGGCCTGTCTTTCCTGTCTTTCATCTTCAAGTTTTTGTGCGCCGCAAATTTATCGAAGCCGAGATCACGGAAAGTTTACTGAGTTCAGGCGGCCGGCAGGGCGGCGATGGATGGCCTCAGGCGAAATATTGTCCGCCATTGGCCGTCATGGTCGAGCCGGTGATGAAGCCGGCCTCGTCGGAAACCAGAAACAGAACGCAGCGCGCGATTTCTTCTGGTTCACCCAACCGTCCTACGGGAATTTGCGGCACGATCCGTTCGGCCAGAACCTTTTCCGGGATCGCTCTTACCATCTCCGTGCCGATATAGCCGGGGCAGATGGCGTTGACAGTGATGTTGCGGCTGGCGCCCTCCTGGGCGAGCGCCTTGGTGAAGCCGATATCGCCTGCCTTCGAGGCGGAGTAGTTGGCCTGCCCTGCCTGTCCCTTCTGGCCATTGATGGAGGAAATATTGACGATGCGACCGAAGCCGCGGTCGCGCATGCCCGGCCAGACGGGGTGCGTCATGTTGAACACGCCGGTGAGGTTGGTGTCGATCACCTCGCGCCATTGCTGCGGTGTCATCTTGTGGAACATCGCATCGCGGGTGATGCCGGCATTGTTGACGAGGACTTCGACGGGCCCGAGAGTTTCCTCCACCTTCGCAATACCACTGACGCAGGCGTCATAGTCGCGCACGTCCCACTGGAGTGCAGGGATGCCGGTTTCTTTCTGGAATGCTTCCGCCCTGTCCGTTGTGAAAGCGTAGTTGACGGCCACGCGGTAGCCGGCCGCCTGCAGGGCGCGGGCGATTGCGGCACCTATGCCGCTCGTCCCGCCGGAAATCAAAGCAACCCGGCTCATATCGGCCTCCATGACCTGTCATTGAAGCGCCTGCATATGCGAGGATGCTTCCATATCTTGCAGAAGTTTTTCGTCGCGCTCACCGGCCACAGAAATGCGGCCAATGGGAGGCCGCTTCTAACCTATTGCACGCCGAACCGGAATTGCTTTTTGAAAAGTCAGGCGGTGGTTTCAGAGTGCTTCGATGCACATGGCGACACCCATGCCGCCGCCGATGCAGAGCGTTGCGAGGCCCTTCGACACGTTGCGGCGGCGCATTTCGAAAATCAGGGTGTTAAGGACGCGTGCACCGGAGGCGCCGATCGGATGGCCGATGGCAATCGCCCCGCCATTGACGTTGACGATATCAGGATCAAGACCAAGTTCGCGCACCACCGCGCAGGACTGGGCCGCAAAGGCTTCGTTGGCTTCCACAAGGCCAATATCGCTGATCGACCAGCCAGCCTTGGCCAGCGCCTTGCGGGAGGCGGGGATGGGGCCGGTGCCCATGATCTGCGGATCGACACCTGCCGTCGCCCAGGAGGCGATACGGGCCAGCGGCTTGATACCGCGCTTTCCCGCCTCCTGTTCCGACATCAAAAGCGTGGCGGCGGCACCATCATTCAGACCGGAGGCGTTGCCCGCCGTCACGGTGCCTTCCTTGTCAAAGGCGGGGCGCAGCTTGGCCATCGTTTCCAGTGAAGCGCCAGCGCGGATATGTTCATCCGCATCGATGACGATATCGGCCTTGCGGCCTTTGACCGTGAAGGCAACGATCTCGTCAGTGAAACGACCGGCATTCTGCGCGGCTTCGGCCTTATTTTGCGATGCGACCGCAAATTGGTCCTGTTCATCGCGGGAAAGCTGCCATTGGCGTGCGATGTTTTCAGCAGTGATGCCCATGTGATAGCCGTAAAAGGCGTCAGTCAGGCCGTCTTTCAGCATGGTGTCGATCATCTTGAAATCGCCCATCTTCACGCCGCCGCGCAAATGGGCGCAGTGGGGCGCCATGGACATGGATTCCTGGCCGCCGGCAATAACGATGGCCGCATCGCCGGTAACGATCTGCTGCATGCCAAGGGCCACGGCGCGCAGGCCGGAACCACAGAGCTGATTGAGACCGAAGGCGGTTGCTTCCTGGGGAATTCCGGCCTTCATCGCCGCCTGCCGCGCCGGGTTCTGCCCTTCGCCCGCCGTCAGGACCTGACCGAGAATGACTTCATCGATTTCGCCAGCCGCGACGCCGGCGCGTTCCAGCACGGCGCTGATGACGGTCGCCCCCAGTTCATGGGCTGGCGTATTGGCAAAGTGGCCATTGAAAGAGCCGACTGCGGTGCGCGCGGCGCTGGCAATTACGATTGAAGGCAGGGTCATTAGTTTTCTCCTCACTTGCGGGCGGAGACTGGCAAAGCTTTCAATACAAGTCAAATGGCGAAAGTTGCTTTAAAAGATGTTGCTAAATCACGCTGGAATCTTGCGGAAAATTGCTGCGCAAAAAACAAACTGTTGCGATGCACAAAACATTTGTCAGAGGGCTTGTTTTGCGCATACACTTTGCGGTGGGAAGAGCAATAACACCAAAAAACAAGAAAATACCATCATCGCGAGGAGGCGGGCATGGCGAAACACGACGGCGAAACAATCATTAAAAAATACGCCAACAGGCGGCTCTATAATACTGGCACGAGCACCTATGTGACGCTTGATGATCTGGCGCAGATGGTCAAGCGCGGCGAAGACTTCAAGGTTCAGGACGCCAAATCATCAGAGGATATTACCCACGCAGTCCTGACGCAGATTATCGTCGAGCAGGAGGCCAAAACCGGCAATACGTTGCTGCCGACGGCGTTTCTGCGGCAGCTGATCTCCTATTATGGCGACCAGATGCAGATGGTAGTGCCGACATTTCTCGAACATTCGATGAAGACCTTCTCCGACCAGCAAAGCCAGATGCAGGAGCATATGGCCAAGGCCTTCGGCGACGGTTCGCTTGCCCGCAATTTCCAGGCGCCTCTGCAGATGATGGAAGAGCAGATCCGCCGTAACACCGAACTCTTCCGCCAGGCGATGCAGGGCTTCACGCCTTTTGCGATGCCGCAGGCGCCGAAAGAAACCCGCAAACCGAATGCATCCGAAATCGATGAGCTGAAGGCGCAGTTGCGCGCATTGCAGCAAAAACTCGACCAGCTGTGATTCTACCGCATTCTGGCCGATGCTGGATTTGATCACCGCATCGGCTGCTGCTTGGGACTTTCAGCCCGCCGCTCTTTCCGGAACGCGCAACAGCAGCAGGAAACCTGCCCCCAGAAATACGATGAGCGTCGCCATGCCGATATGGGCGGAGCCGCTTATATAGGTGGCTATGGAAAATGATAGCGTCGCCATGAAACTCGTGGCGCGCCCGGAAAGCGCATAGATGCCGAAATAGCGGCCCGCTTCTGCGACAGTGATGTTGCGGGCGAGATAAGAGCGCGACGAGGCCTGAACCGGGCCAAAGGCAAGGCCGATCAAAACGCCATAAAAGAGATACGTCTTTTCCGCACCGGTGGCGAAGATGCCGCCATTGTCAGCGGTTGATAATTGTATCCAGCCGAACAGGGTAGAGCCCTTTTCCGTGGAGACGATGCCCAGCGTGGCCAGCAGCAAAAGCACCAGGCTGATGAGGATGGTGACGCGTGACCCCAGTCTCTGGTCGACGCGCCCGGCGGCAAAGCAGCCCGCGATGGCGACGACATTGAGCAGAATGCCAAAAAGGCCGATTTCCATCGTCGCCCAGCCGAACATGCCGGCAGCGAAAGCCCCGCCCAGAATGAGAACGCCATTAACGCCATCCTGATAGAGCATGCGCGCGATCAGAAACCGCAACAGCATGGGGCGGTAACGCAGTTCGCGTAGCGTAATCTTCAACTCCCCCAATCCCGAGCGGATCGCGGCTGCGAAGGGCAGACCCTTTTCAGCATCGGGGGTCAGCATAAACATCGGCAGAATGAAGATGAGATACCAGACCGCGGCGAGCGGGCCTGTTATTCTGGCATCTTCGCCGGTTGCAGGATCGAGGCCGAAAAGCGGCTTGATACCGGCAATGGTCACCCCGGTCTGCGGGTTGGCGGCCAGAAGCGTCACCACGGCAATCAATACCACCATGCCGCCGAGATAACCGAGCCCCCAGGCGAGATTGGAAATGCGCCCGACATTTTGCGGATTGGTCAGCCGCGGCATCATGGAATCGTTAAAAACGATGGAAAATTCCGCCGCGATGGAGGCGAGGATCATGCAGACGATCGGCAGGATGAGCGGTGAACCCGGTGCGGCAAACCAGAGGAAAAAGAGGCTGGTAATCTTGATGACGGCAAAAAAGGCGATCCAGGGTTTGCGTGCGCCCGACTGGTCGGCGATGGAACCGAGAATGGGTGAAAAGAGAGCGATGATGATCGACGACACCGTCGCCATGTTGCTCCATGTCGCCTGCGCCGAAATCGGATCATCAGTGAGCCGGGCGACGAAATAAGGCCCGAAAACGAAGGTTGTGACAACAGTGAAAAACGGCTGTGCCGCCCAGTCGAACATCACCCAGCCCCAGATGCCGCGTTTGGTAATCACTGTTTCCGCATTGGGGGAAGGGACAGTCATTCATCGTCCTATCGGAAAATCGGGAAATAAAAGGCGCGATGCCGGTGCATTCGTCTTGCCTGCTCCATCCGGGCCGGTGACCCGGATGGCGTTTTTTAAGGTTGCCGCTCAGCGTGCCTGAACGATGTCGCCAAGCAGCCCCGCCGCGACCGTCAGACGGGCAAGGTTGGTATCGCCGCTGTCGCTGAGCGCGCCGAGTTCGGAGACGATACGGTTGACGCGCACGCGGTCTGCCGCATACCAGGCCTGAACCGGATCCTTTTCCTTGGCATATTCCGTCAGCGCGGAGATGACGATCCGTCGTCTCGACGAGGAGATCTGATCCTGGCTGCGCAGGAGAGCCAGACTCTCGTAATGATCCGCCGGCGTGATGCGCTGGCTGGCATCCAGCAGACGCGCGACACGGAAAGTCGAGGAGACGGTGGCATAGCTTTCGGCGGCGCGGGCGAGCGTCGTGCCCGCACTTTCGGCGATGCGCATGATTTCAGGCACATAGACCAGCAGCGAAAGCGTATCGAGTTCCTCCAGAAGAGCTTGGGGAACGCCGTCGATTTCCGTGACGCCAAGCTCCCGGCGATATTTCGCTGCCGCTGGCGACAGCGTCTTGATCGCGGTTTTCAGACGCTCGATCTCGGTCGCCATGTCGCCCGTCGCCGCGCCCGCACTCCCGGTTTGCAGGTAAAGCCTGCTCGCATCCGAGAAGATACGTGTGATCGTCGCATAAAGCCCGTTCTGGACTTCACCTCCGATCTTGCCGTCAAGCGCGTCGACTTCGCTCCAAAGACGTTTGAGACCAAAACCGTCCTCAACGATCACCGCCGCCTTGACGACATCAGCGGCCAGAAGACCGCTCGCATCGGCAAGTTTTTGCACGAAGCCCGGGCCGCCGCGATTAACCACGGCATTGGCGAGTGCGGTCGCGACGATTTCGCGGTGCAGACGATGCGCCTTGATATCGTCGGCATAGTTCTTCTGCATCTTGGCCGGGAAATAATCGACCAGCAGATGCTGGAGATAGGGTTCGTCCGGAAGCGGGCTTGCCACCAATGCGTCGAACAGGGTCAGCTTGGCATAGGAGAGAAGCACGCCGATTTCCGGCCGGGTCAGCGGTTTGCCGGAGGCATATCTTTCGCTGAGTTCGGCATTGTTCGGCAGGGTTTCCACCTTGCGGTTCAGCTGTCCGGTTGCCTCCAATGCGCTCATCAGGCGGCCGAGCTCTTCCCGGTTGGCGAGCCCCAGCCGCTCCGTCAACGAGATCGCCAGGGATTGCAGGTAGTTGTTGCGCAGCACGAGCTGCGCCACTTCCGGCGTCATGGAGGCGAGAAGCTGGTTGCGCTTCGGCATCGTCAGGCGACCACTATTAACGGCGGAGGCCAGTGCGATCTTGATGTTGACCTCGACGTCGGAGGAATTCACGCCCGCCGAATTGTCGATCGCGTCGGAATTGCAACGCCCGCCCGAGAGCGAATAGGCGATGCGGCCCTTCTGGGTGATGCCCAGATTGGCGCCTTCGCCGATGACCTTCGCACGCAACTCCGTGGCGTTGACGCGGATGGGGTCATTCGCCCTGTCGCCCACCTCGGCATTGGTTTCCACCGCCGCCTTGATGTAGGTGCCGATGCCACCGAACCACAGAAGATCGGTCGGCGCCTTCAGGATGGCGGTCATGATCTCGAAGGGCGTGGCGACGGATTTGTCGATGCCAATGGCAGCCACGGCTTCCGGCGTCAGCGTCACCGATTTTTCGGAGCGCGAAATGATCATCGCGCCGCCGGAGAGCGTTGAACGGTCGTAATCCTGCCAGCTGGAACGGGGCAGTTCGAAAAGCCGCTTGCGCTCGGCAAAGGACTTGTCGGTATCGGGGTCCGGGTCGATGAAGATGTCGCGGTGATCGAAGGCCGCAATCAGCCTGATCTTTTCCGACAGCAGCATGCCGTTGCCGAAAACGTCGCCGGACATGTCGCCCACGCCTGCCACGGTGAAGGGCGTGGTCTGTATGTCGGTGCCCATTTCACGGAAATGGCGTTTTACGGTTTCCCAGGCGCCACGCGCGGTGATGCCCATCTTCTTGTGGTCGTAACCGGCCGAGCCACCCGATGCGAAGGCATCGTCCAGCCAGAAGCCGGCGTCGTGGGCAAGACCGTTCGCCGTATCGGAGAAGGTTGCTGTTCCCTTGTCGGCGGCGACAACGAAATAGGGGTCGTCGCCATCGAGCCGCAGCGTATCGGCCGGTGGCACAATGGCATCATCAACGATATTGTCGGTGATGGACAGCAGGGTGCGGATATAGGTCTTGTAGGCCTCGCGGCCGGCATTAAAGACCTCATCGCGGGAGCCGCCGGCGGGCAGGCTCTTCGGGAAGAAGCCGCCCTTGGCGCCAACAGGAACGATCACCGCATTCTTGACCTGCTGCGCCTTGACGAGACCGAGCACTTCCGTGCGGTAATCCTGGCCGCGATCCGACCAGCGCAGACCACCACGTGCGACCTTGCCGAAGCGCAGATGCACACCTTCGACCTCGGTTCCATAAACGAAGATTTCGCGGAAGGGGCGCGGGTCGGGCAGGCCATCAAGATGTTTGGGATCGAACTTGAACGCCAGAATGTCACGCGGCGTGCCATCGGCGTTTTTCTGGAAGTAGTTGGTGCGCAGCGTCGCGTCGATGGCGTTGACGTAACGTCGGAGGGTGCGGTCCTCATCGAGATTGGGAACGCCGCTCAATGCCGCTTCGATTGCCTTGTGTATCTCGGCGAGTTTCTTCACCCGCTTCTTTTCCTCAACAGACGGATCGAAGCCGGCCTTGAACAGCGCGAAAATATTCCGCGAAATGTCAGGATATTTATAGAGCGTTTCGGAAATATGCTCCTGTGAATAAACGATGCCGGTCTGGCGCAGATAACGGGCATAGGCGCGCAGGACGGAAACTTCGCGCACTGTCAAACCGCTGGTGAGGATCAGGCGGTTGAAGTTGTCGTTATCGACCTTGCCGGAGAAGGCGGCAAGGAAGGCTTCTTCGAGCTTCGGTCCGTAATGCGGCAGATCGAGCGTCGTGCCGGCTGCGACAGAGAGTTCCATATCGTGCAGAACGATATCGCGCTTCTCGCCATCTGAAACCACACCGATGTCGAAGGTGCGCTCACTGATGACGTTGAAGCCGAGATTTTCGAGCAGCGGTACGCGGCGCGAAAGCGGCAGGTGACCGTCGCGGTGGAAGATTTTCAAGGACAGCGTGTCGGCCGACTGGCCTTCCTGCTGGTAAAATTCGATGCGGACCGGCTCACCCTTCGCGGCACCCAGAATATCGGGCATGTCGCCGATCGCCTCTTCCGGCGTGAAGGCCTCCTGATACGCCTGATCCACCTCCAGCACCGGCGCACCGGGCTCCGACAGCGCAATGAAGTGGTCTATCCAGCGCGCTGCAATATCGCTGACGGCATCTTCGAGCTTGTCCTGGGCAATGCGTGGGGTTTTGCCTTCCGTGCGCCCGACGATGAAGTGCACGCGGGCGACGGCGCCTTCGGGGAAGGCGGGATAATAGGCGGAAATATGCCCGTCATAGACCCTGCTCAGATAATCGCCGATCTTCTCACGCACATAGGAATTATATTCCTCACGCGGAACGAAGATGATGGCCGAAACGAAGCGGTCGAAACGGTCGATACGCGCAAGCACGCGCACGCGTGGCCGGTCGCTCAGTTCCATGATCTGCTCGACGAAGCGGATCAGAAGATCCGTTTCGATCTGGAAGAGATCGTCGCGCGGGTAGGCTTCCAGCGTGTTCTGCAGGATGCGGCCGGAGTGGCTGTTCGGATCGAAGCCGAAATGCCGTTCGACTTCCGCGACCTTGGCGCGCAGCAAGGGTATCTGTTTGACCGAGCGCGTGTAGGCGGTGGCGGTGAAGAGGCCGACGATGCGCAATTCGCCGATGACATTGCCGTCCTCGTCGAAGCGTTTGATGCCGATATAATCCATATAGGCGCGGCGGTGCACGATGGATTTCACATTGGCCTTGGTGACGATGAGGAAATCCGGGCCGTCGAGGAAGGCAAGGATTTCCGGGGTCGTCGTCACGGCGTTCTTGCCGAGACGCAGCACGCGCACATCCGGATCGCTGAGACTGCCGAGGCCAACGCCGTCGCCGCGTTCGATCTTCGCGTTCTTTCCCTTGCCGGAATAGGTGTAGTCACGCATGCCGAGGAAGGTGAAATTGTCATTGCGAAGCCAGTTGAGGAATTCGACCGCTTCCGTTCGCTCCGTCTTGCGCCGCGATGAGCCGCGCTTGGACAATTCGTCCAGCGCCTCGTCGAGTTTCGCCAGCATGGGCCGCCAGTCGCGATAGGCTGACTGGACCTGCGTCAGTACGAAGCGCAGCTTCTCTTCCAGCGCTGCGGCGGCCTGCTGCGTGAGCGGCGCGATATGCAGCTGGATGAGGCTGATATTTTCAGCGGGATCATCCTCCGGTTCCGCAAGACGATAGCCTGCCTGCGCGCTTTCGTCGCGCACCAGTATCGGGTGCACGGCGAGATAAAGGCCGCGATAGCTGCTGGTGACCTCGCCCATGACGGAATCGTAAAGGAAAGGCATATTGCGGCCGATAATGGTCAGAACCGTTACCGGAACCTCCCGCGGTGAAACGCCCTCCACCTGGGAGATGCCGATGTACGGAACCTCTCCCGTCCAGTGCGAAAGTGCCTGGAAACTGTGGGCCGCGCTCGCCGCCAGCATCTCTGCGGAATAATATTCTATATCGTCCGCACTTGCCCTTCCATAAAGAATACCTGGATCAAGAAATTGGACATTTTCGGCAATTGCCTGCTGGCGCGCTTTTTCGATCTGTTTTTCGCGTTTTGGATTGTTTCTATAGCCCATTTGACGTGGATTCCTCCAAAAATCACACTTTAATATAAAAAAGCATCGCCAATTTGCGGATTTTGCCTTTTCAGTCGAATCGGATATTGGCGTGGAATTACGAAGAGTTTAAGAGGCTTTCGTGTTTCTGCAGTTTGGAAACGAAATTTTTTTGCTCCTTTTGCCATGAGGCCTGTCACGAAGCATTTTGACAGTATTTCTGCGGCTAATTTTTAGGCGGTTCTTTGGCCGCCATGTGATGTTGCGGCCACGGTCGAAGCAAATTATTGATTTGCGCCTATTTTTGTGGTACACCAACGACACTGATCCACAGCGTGGCATTTGTGTGCCCAAAAACACCACGAAAGCAACACCTCTTTTGCACGCGGTTTCCGTGACATATCGAGCGTTTACGTTATCGAACCCCGCAAGACGGGAAGGTGTGTTTTTGCGTGCACGGCTGGACCAGTGCGGAGTCACCTGACGGTTCCCCCGTCTCATCAGGGCCTGACCGACCCAACCCCGGCATCCCCGGGTATGTAACAGGGAGTTTTTAGAACGAATGACGACCCAGCAGAAGAAATCTCCAGCACATCACGGTTTCAAGACCGGTGAAGCGATTGTGTATCCCGCTCATGGTGTCGGTACCATTTCTGCAATCGAGGAACAAGAAGTTGCCGGCATGAAGCTTGAGCTTTTTGTCATCGATTTCGAAAAAGACAAGATGCGTCTTAAAGTTCCCGTCGCAAAAGCCGTCAGCATCGGCATGCGCAAGCTTTCCGAAGGCGATTTTGTCGAGCGGGCGCTGAAAGTGGTGCAGGGCAAGGCGCGTGTGAAGCGTACCATGTGGTCGCGCCGCGCGCAGGAATATGATGCGAAGATCAATTCCGGCGATCTCATCGCAATTGCGGAAGTTGTGCGCGATCTCTACCGTGCGGAAAACCAGCCGGAGCAGTCCTATTCCGAGCGTCAGCTTTATGAGGCTGCGCTCGATCGCATGGCGCGCGAAATCGCCGCCGTCAACAAGATGTCGGAAACCGAGGCTGTTCGCCTGGTGGAAGTCAACCTTGCCAAGGGCCCCAAGCGTGGCAAGACCGTTGAAGAGGACGATTCTCAGGACGAAGCCGCTTAATATCAGGCTTTTTCCTTCTAAAAAAACCCGCCTTAATGGCGGGTTTTTTGTTGGCTGCTTGCAGGCTCAACGTCACAGGATGCGGATCTTTGTGTCCTTGCGCAGATACGGTAGAATGCGGCGCATGTCTCGGGGGTGCAGGGCGACGCAGCCTGCGGTCGGCTCATATCCCGGTCGGATCAGATGCATGAAGATCGCCGAGCCCCGGTTGCGGCTTCTCGCGGTGATGTTCCAGTCAAGCACCAGGCAGACGTCGTAGAGGCCGTCCTTGCGCATCATTTCTTCATGGCTCAGGGCGAAGGGCGCCTTGACCAGCCTGTTATAATTGGCGTTGCGTGGCTCGTCGCACCATAACATGGACTTCCGTGTTCGCTGCATCGGCAACGCCGTGGCGATGCCGGGAAGGCGGTCGCCGCGATAGAACCCGTGCAGGAGGCGCGTGGTGGAAATGGGGGATTTTCCGTCTCCCTCGCGTTTCAGTGCGGTGCGGCCATTACGACCGATCGCGGCTGGAAAAGTGAGGTGTCCGAGCTGGACGATGGCGCGGCTGATTTTCGAAGGGGCTGGCCGAACCATGAGCGTCGATGCGCGTTTACGTTGTCTTGCGGGCTGTATGCTCATGTTTTTCACGAGATTTTGCTTTGCAGGTTATTTAACGTGAAGTCATAGCACTTCGTTATATCAAGGCAATGGGTTGACCTTTTATCGGCAAACCGCTGAATTGGCTGATAATTGGAGCGCCAGGCGTCTTTTCGGACGCCCAAGGGACGCTCTAACTCTTTTAAACTACGCATCGTGCTTCTCGAAAATCGAACCTGATTTTTGGGCTGGTGCGCTAAAGTAAGAAAGGCTGAGAATCCGAATGACGGCTCGCACTATCCTTCTGGTGGACGATGACGACGATCTTCGGGAGACGCTGACCGAGCAATTGTCTCCCTATGAGGAATTCTCGCTTTTGAGCGGCGCAAACGCCGCACAGGCGATGCAGACCGCCAAGACCGCTCAGGTCGATCTTTTGATCATGGATGTCGGCCTTCCGGACATGGACGGCCGTGAGGCGGTGAAGTTGTTGCGCAAGGGCGGCTTCAAGGCGCCGATCATCATGCTGACTGGGCACGACACTGATTCCGATACTATCCTTGGGTTGGAAGCTGGTGCGAACGACTATGTGACGAAACCTTTCCGTTTCGCCGTGCTTCTGGCGCGTATCCGGGCGCAGCTGCGCCAATACGAGCAGAGTGAGGATGCGGTTTTCACTGTCGGCCCCTATCAGTTCAAACCCAGCCAGAAGCTGTTGACGACGGAGGATGGCAAGAAAATCCGGCTGACGGAAAAGGAAGCGGCGATCATCCGTTATCTCTACCGCGCCGGCAGCACCGTCGTGACACGCGACGTCCTGCTCGAAGAGGTCTGGGGTTACAATTCCGGGGTGACGACACACACGCTCGAAACGCATGTCTATCGTCTGCGCCAGAAGATTGAACGCGACCCGTCCAACGCTGAAATTCTGGTCACCGAGAACGGCGGATACAAGATCGTTCCCTGAGCAGGGACCTTGTTGCGCCTTTCATATGTCGTCGTTGAAGCTCACGCCGCGCGTCCGAAAAGGCGCGCGGCGTTCTAACACCTTGTATTTTGAGGACTGATATTGGAAAACCGCTATAGTGATGCAGGCGTTTTCCGGAGTAACGATCGACATGGCCTTGACGGACGATATCATGCTGCTGGGGCAAGTGCCGTTGTTTGCAGGGTTCAGCGATGACCAGCTGCGGCTCATCGCCTTCGGTGCGGAACGCCGCCGTGTATCTGCCGGGCAGACATTGTTCCGGGAGCACTCACCGGCCGAATGCGCCTTTGCGGTGACATCGGGCCATTTCGAGCTTTTCACGGCCGGGCGGGATGGCAAGCCCGTGCTGCAGGCGACGCCCGGCAAAGGGGCGCTGCTTTCGGAGCTGGCGCTTTTCACGCTTTGCGAAAGAAAGTTCACTGCGGTCGCGGCTGAGGATTCCGAAGTCATTCGGATAACGCGCATCCTCTTTCACCGGCTGGTGGAGGAGTTTCCGGAAGTGGCCGATATCGTATCGGCGCGTATTCGCGACAATATCGCGTCTTTGGCGGCGGGTGCGGCCCGGTTGCAGAACCGCTTCGTCTGACGCCAAGTCAAACGCGCCGGCTCAAAACCGGAACTGGGCGGTGACCGGAACGTGGTCCGATGGCCGGTTCCAGCCACGGGCCTCGCGCAATATGTCGATTTTTTCAAGCGAGGGGCCGAGATCCTGCGAAGACCAGATATGGTCAAGACGGCGGCCGCGATCAGCCGCCTCCCAATCCTTGGCGCGGTAGCTCCACCAAGTATAGATCTTTTCAGTCTCAGGCACGTTCAGACGCATCAGATCAAGCCAGTTGCCCTGCTTCATGATGTCAAGCATCCCCTCGGTTTCGACAGGCGTGTGGCTGACGATCTTCAGAAGCTGCTTGTGGGACCAGACGTCATTTTCGAGCGGTGCGATGTTGAGATCGCCGACGAGAATGGACGAGGTGCCGGGCACGCCATCGGCACGCAGCGCCTTCATTTCCTCGATGAAATCGAGCTTGTGGCCGAATTTCGGATTGATTGAGCGATCCGGCTCGTCACCGCCCGCCGGCACATAAAAATTATGCAGCCGCACACGGCGCGATCCAACCTGGAAAATCGCGGAAATGTGCCGCGCGTCACCGATTCCGCAATAGTCCTGTCGATGATCTTCGGTCAGCGGAATCTTCGAGGCGATGGCGACGCCGTGATAGCCCTTCTGGCCATGGATGATGACGTGCTCATAACCCAGCGCCTTCAGCGGCTTCATCGGAAACTCGCCATTCGGGCATTTCGTTTCCTGCAGGCAGAGAATGTCGGGCTTGTAACGCACCAGAAACTGCTCAACGATCGGCATTCTGAGCCTGACCGAGTTGATGTTCCAGGTGGTTATCGAAAACGACATGCATGTGCTCCGCTTTTATTGCCGCGAACCGCATGGCCCGTGACATGTTTCCGGGGCGCAGGCTTATAACATCGCGATGAAAACGGGAATTTATTTTAGCGCTAAAATGAAAAAGGCGACCGCAGGGCCGCCTTTCAAAAGTTTCCGTGGGCTTGATGCCTCAGCCGCCTTTACGGACTTCCTCATAATTGATGCTGAAGACGCGTTCATCAAGGTTTACGCCGGTCTGGACGTTGAAGATCATGACGGTCGTGTCCTTGTTCTGGGCGTCGGTCGTCGTCCATTGCCTCAGGTCGAAGGTCTTCGGATCGAACATCAGGGTAATGGTGGAATCGCCGAAGACGCTCTTGTCGCCCAGCACGATTGTGGTCAGGTCCGATTCTTCCTTCACGTTCCGGACCTTCTGGTTGCCGAGATCGATGTTGTCGGACAGAAGCAGGCTGAGCGGCGTTTTGGAGAGCGGATAAAGATCCCATGTCTTCAGCTTCATATTGCCAATGACGACGTTCCTGCCGTCGGCAATGACGCGCATGGGCGAAGGGTCCTCGTAATTGAAACGAAGCTTGCCGGGCCGTTCGATGTAAAACTTGCCGCCGGTCTGCTCACCACGCGGGCCGAACTGGACGAATTCCCCCATCATGGTTTTGACCGACGAGAAGTGATTGGCGATTTTCTGTGCGGTCGCGCTATTGCCGGCCGCCTGGGCAAAGGCGTCAAGCGGCGATAGGCCGGCGATCACCGCGGCCATGGAAAATGCCGTCAGCACGCCACGTCGCGTCACGCCGTTTTGCGTTGCGTTTGCGTTGGCCGTTTCGCCGGTGGTGAGGTCGTTCATTCTATTCTCCTTCATCGCAGCGATTGTCCGCATAAAAGGCGGCGGCTTCATGACGTTGAAAGCGTGGAATAACGCTTCTCCGCCCCGCTTGGTTGCGGACGTTACCGCTCGATGATGTCTGCTTCCGTTGGCACGAGGATTTCGCGTTTTCCGGCGTGATTGGCGGGACCGATGATGCCTTCCTGCTCCATGCGTTCGATCAGCGAGGCGGCGCGGTTGTAACCGATGCCGAGACGCCGTTGCACATAGGAGGTGGAGGCTTTGCCATCGCGAAGCACGACGGCCACGGCCTGATCGTAGGGGTCTTCGGAATCGGAGAAGTTGCCTGCGCCGGCCGGGCCGCCGGCATTGCCTTCCTCGTCGTCTTCCTCGGTAATCGCTTCCAGATATTCCGGCGACCCTTGTGTCTTCAGATAGGCGACGATTTCTTCGACTTCATTGTCGGAAACGAAGGGGCCGTGCACGCGCTGGATGCGCCCGCCGCCCGCCATATAGAGCATGTCACCCATGCCGAGCAGCTGTTCGGCGCCCTGTTCTCCAAGGATGGTGCGGCTGTCGATCTTCGACGTCACCTGGAAGGAGATGCGGGTTGGGAAGTTTGCCTTGATCGTACCGGTGATGACATCGACGGACGGACGCTGGGTGGCCATGATGACGTGGATGCCGGCGGCACGCGCCATCTGCGCCAGGCGCTGCACCGCGCCTTCGATGTCCTTGCCGGCAACCATCATCAGGTCTGCCATCTCGTCGATGATGACGACGATATAAGGTAGTGGCTTCAGGTCGAATTCTTCCGTTTCGTAGATCGCCTCACCAGTCTGGCGGTCGAAGCCTGTCTGGACCGTGCGGGTAAGGATTTCACCCTTGTCGAGCGCCTGCTGCACGCGGCTGTTGAAGCCGTCAATGTTGCGCACGCCGATCTTCGACATTTTCTTGTAGCGCTCTTCCATCTCGCGCACCGTCCACTTCAAAGCCACCACGGCCTTTTTGGGATCGGTAACGACCGGAGAAAGCAGATGCGGAATGCCGTCATAGATCGACAGTTCGAGCATTTTCGGATCGATCATGATCAGGCGGCACTGCTCCGGTGACATGCGGTAGAGCAGTGACAGGATCATGGTGTTGATGGCAACCGACTTGCCCGAGCCGGTGGTGCCGGCGACCAGCAGATGAGGCATCTTGGCAAGATCGGCGATGACGGGTTCACCGCCGATGGTCTTGCCGAGCGCCATGGCGAGCTTCGCCTTGCTGTTTTCGAAATCGCGGCTGCCGATCAGTTCGCGCAGGAACACGGTTTCGCGCGTCTGGTTCGGCAGTTCTATGCCGATGGCGTTGCGACCGGGAACGACGGCGACACGGGCGGCAATCGCGCTCATGGAGCGGGCGATGTCATCAGCAAGACCGATGACGCGCGAGGATTTGATGCCGGGCGCCGGTTCCAGTTCGTAAAGCGTGACGACCGGGCCGGGGCGGACATGGATGATTTCGCCCTTGACCCCGAAATCCTCGAGAACGCCTTCCAGAAGGCGGGCGTTCTGTTCCAGCACTTCCTCGCTCAGCATATTGTCGCGAACGACATTCTTCGGTTCTGCCAGAAGATGGACGGTTGGCAGCTGGAAACCGTCTGCGGCGATGAAGGAGGCCTGCGCCTCCCTTGCCACGCGCTCGCTGGGCTTCGGTCGTGCGGAAGGTGCTGTTATTCTGGGCTGTCCGCGTCCCGGCACCTGTCTGGCGGTGAATTTCTGGTCGGCCTCGTCGTCGGAGAGAATGCCGTCCGGCAGCCGGCGTTCGTCCGCGTCGAAGGGCGGTTCGTTATCCATGTCCTCGTCATGACCGAGCGCGATGGATGGAGGTGACATCTGGCGACGCGATGCGGCGCGTTCTTCGAAAGACGGCTCTGCGCGCTGGTCGAGGCGGTTGATTGCGGTCTTGAGGCGAGAAGGTTCGTTCAGCGTGCCGAATTCATATTCGTTGAAGTCATAGGGATGTTCGAACTCATCGTGCAGGGACTTCGACTTCAGGCCGAACAGGCGGCGCAAGCGCGCCTGGGTGATGTACCAATAATGCGTAAGCGCGCCGAAGGCGAGCATATTGGTGAAGAAGCCTTCGCCGTCGTCTTCGTCATCCTCTTCGACTTCACGGGCTGCGCGGGCCTTGCTGGTGGTGACCGGAGCGGCTTCTTCCCGCTCCAGTTCATCGTCCAGGCCGCCCACAATGCCGGTGGCAAACAGCATCAGCCAGGCAGCCGGTGCCGCGAATATGACACCCAGTACCGTGGCGATCGTGCCGGTGGGGTAAGCGCCGATAAAAAGGGCGGGAAAACGCAGGATCATGTCACCGATGACACCGCCGATGCCGTTCGGAAGCGGCCAGGTGACGGGGGCAGGAAAACAGCCGAGCGAGGCGGCGCAGACAATGGCGCCAGCGATCCAGGCCACGAGGCGGACGGGTATGCGGTGGAATTTACGACCGGCGATCAGCGCGATCGCCCAGGCGATGACCGGGAGAAGCGAGATGATTGCGGAAAGCCCGAGGAACTGCATCACGATATCGGCGAAAATCGCACCGCCGTAACCCAGAAGATTGGTAGGCTGGTTTCCTGTCGCATAGGAGAGGCTCGGATCCGCCACATTCCATGTGGCGAGTGCGGCAATGCCCAGCGCGATCGTGGCCAGCAGAGCGAAACCGGCCAGAGCCATGATCTGACGCACGAAAAACGCCGTCAGCACGAAGCGTGTGTGACGACCATCGAATGTCGGAGAATGCATTCTGCCCATGTCCCTGAACCCGTCGCTTTTCTTGGTTTCGGCAAGATTCGGCTGGTGACCAAATCCCGGATTGACAGGGAAAACTAACCGCTTGCTGGTTAATGTCGTATTAACCATGCGGTTTTTTGAGCGTTCACGGGTTTGCGTCAAAGAAAAAGGCCCGCCGAAGCGGGCCTTCTTTTGGGAGAGGGGATGGAGAACCCCTCTTCCGTGATATCAGGAGTGGTAGGCGGCTTCGCCGTGGGTCGCGAGGTCGAGACCTTCGCGTTCGGCTTCGACCGGAACCCTGAGACCAACGATCACGTCGACGATCTTGTAGAGGATCGCCGAGACGATGGCGCACCAGACGATGGTGATGGCGACGGCGACGAACTGCGTCCAGACCTGCGAGGCGATGGAGAAATCGGCCTTGCCCGTGCCGCCAAGCAGCGGAGACGTGAAGATGCCGGTGCCGAGGGCGCCGATGATGCCGCCGATGCCGTGGACACCGAAGACGTCAGCTGTGTCGTCGTAGCCGAACTTGTTCTTCACAACCGAGACGAAGAAGTAGCAGATCGGCGAGACGATGAGGCCGAGAACGATAGCGCCCATGGGTCCGACGGAACCGGCCGCAGGCGTTACGGCGACGAGGCCGGCGATCATGCCCGAAGCTGCGCCCAGCATGGAAGCCTTGCCGCGGGTGAAGCTTTCAACCAGCGACCAGGAAACGATGGCTGCTGCAGTGGCGAGGAAGGTGTTCATGGTTGCAAGAACCGCACCGCCAGATGCTTCGAGGTTGGAGCCGGCGTTGAAGCCGAACCAGCCGAACCACAGCATGGCTGCGCCAACCAGCGTCAGCGTCATGGAGTGCGGGGCCATCATGTCCTTGCCGAAGCCGGTACGCTTGCCAACCATGATCGCGCCGATCAGGCCCGCTACACCGGCATTGATGTGAACGACCGTGCCGCCGGCGAAGTCGAGAGCGCCCATGCCGAAGATCAGGCCGTTCGCATCCCAGACCATGTGAGCGATCGGGAAGTAAACGAAGGTGGCCCACAGGATGGTGAAGAGAATGACGGCGGAGAACTTCACGCGTTCTGCGAAGGCACCGATGATCAGCGCCGGGGTGATGGCCGCAAAGGTCATCTGGAAGGCGATGAAGGTGTATTCGTAGATCACGACGCCCTGGGAGAAGGTTGCCGAGGTGCTGTCAAGCGAAACGCCCGACAGGAACAGCTTGCCGAAACCGCCGAAATAGGGGCCGGTGCCGCCGCCAAAGGCAAAAGAATAGCCGTAGATGACCCAGATGAGCATCATGACCGCGGTGATGACGGTGCACTGCATGAGAACGGAGAGCATGTTCTTCGTGCGGACGAGGCCGCCGTAAAACAGCGCCAGACCCGGAAGGATCATGAACAGCACGAGGATCGTCGCGACATACATGAATGCGGTGTCGGCTTTTTCAGGAACGGGCGCTGCGGCTGCTGCCGGCGCGGCATCCTGGGCAAAGGCGATGGCCGGCGCCATCAGGGCCGCCGCTGCGGCGCCCAGCTTGCCGAGCGTGGAAAATTTGTTGAGTTGCATAGTTAGAAAACTCCCCTGTCAGCCGTGCTTCAAAGCGCTTCTGTGTTGGTTTCGCCGGTACGGATGCGCACGGCCTGTTCGATAGAGTAGACGAAGATCTTGCCGTCACCGATCTGCCCGGTCTTTGCCGCAGACGCGATCGCCTCGACGGCCTTGTCGACGACGTCGGATGGAACTGCGATCTCGATCTTCAGCTTGGGAAGGAAGCTCACCGCATATTCCGTGCCGCGATAAATCTCGGTATGCCCCTTCTGGCGTCCGTAACCCTTTACCTCGGTCACGGTCAGGCCCTGGATGCCGACGCCGGTGAGCGCTTCGCGCACTTCATCCAGCTTGAACGGCTTGATAATGGCCATCACAATTTTCATCTGGTTTCCCATCCTTTGTTTTGTCCTCGGCACGGAGCCGACTCTCCTGCCGCTGGCAGATCAGTAACAGCGACTGAGGACATACATTCAAAGGGCGTGCCAGTTTTGAGTGTGTATCTAACGTATTGAAATATAAAACTTATATGAAAGGCGTCTGAAAAAGGGGCATTTGTCGCCAAAATTTGCGTCTATTAAATGTGCGATTTTCAGAAAAAGCACATTATTTAATCATTTGCCCTTTTGCGGATCAAACCCTCCTGCGCCACGGAAGCGACCAGTTCACCCTGTCTGGTGAAAATATTGCCACGGGTCAAACCACGAGCGCCGGAAGCGCTGGGGCTATCCTGTGTGTAAAGCAGCCAGTCGTCCAGATGGCAGGGGCGGTGGAACCACATGGCGTGATCGAGGCTCGCCACCTGAATGGAGGGATCGAAGATCGTTGTTCCATGGGCGTAGAGCGAGGTGTCGAGCAGGGTCATATCTGAGAGATAAGCGAGAATGGCCGACTGCAGACGCGGATCATCCGGCACGTCGCCGACGGCGCGGACCCAGATATCCTGCTGCGGTTCCAGCTTTTCTTTCGAGATATAGTGGGTCAGCGAAACCGGCCTTATCTCGATCGGCCGCTTGTTGCTCCAGTATTTGCGAATTGAAGCGGGCGCCTTGGCGAGGAAGGCCGCCTGCATCTGCTCTTCGCTCATCAGCTTTTCGGGCGGCGTCACATCAGGCATCTTGATCTGATGGTCGAAACCATCCTCGAAAATCTGAAACGAAGCAGACATGGAAAAAATCGCTTTGCCATGCTGAATGGCGACGACACGGCGGGTGCAGAAACTCGCGCCATCGCGGATGCGCTCTACCTGGTATACGATGGGCACCAGCGGATCGCCCGGGCGCATGAAATAGGCATGCAGCGAGTGCACGAAACGGTCGTCATCCACGGTCCTTTGGGCGGCAATCAGGGCCTGCGCGATGACCTGACCGCCGAAAACCCGCTGCCAGCCGATTTGCGGGCTTTCGCCCCGGAACAGGTTCTCCTCCAGCTTCTCGAGATCGAGCGTGGCGATGAGATTGGCCATCGGGTCTGACGTTTGCGAGGGATGCGACATTTTTTCGGCCTGCTCCGGCTGTAGGAAGACGTCACATGGTCTATAGTGCGCCGATGATGCGTGCACAAGATTTGAGGAGAAGCGTGATGCTGGACGTAGTGGTGGCAGGCGGCGGATATGTCGGTCTTTCCGTTGCTGTTGCAATCAAGCAGGCGGCCCGGCATCTTAATGTGCAGGTGGTCGAGGCCGCTCCCGAGGATGTCTGGGTAAAGGACGTCCGTGCGTCCGCCATCATCGCGGCGGCCACCCGGATGCTCGATGTTTTCGGCATCTGGAGCGAGATTGAGCCGGAAGCCCAGCCGATCCACAAGATGATCGTCACCGATTCGAAGACCGCCGATCCGGTGCGTCCCGTGTTCCTGACGTTCGACGGTGCCGTAGAGGAGGGCAGGCCGTTTGCCCATATGGTTCCGAATGTCGCTCTGGTGGGTGCGTTGCGGGGCCTGTGCGAACGCCTTGGCATAGAAATCCGCCACGGTCTCAGTGTTTCCGATTTCGCCGCGGGGCCGCAGTCGACGGCCATCAGCCTTTCCGACGGGTCAATGCTCGAAGCACGATTGCTAATTGCCTGTGACGGGGTTCGCTCGGCACTCAGGGACATGGCTGGCATCAAGACGGTGCACTGGGCTTATGATCAGTCCGGTATCGTGACGACCGTTGAGCATGAGCGGCCGCATGAGGGTTGTGCGGAGGAGCATTTTCTGCCATCGGGCCCCTTCGCCATCCTGCCCTTGAAGGGAAACCGGTCTTCGCTCGTCTGGACCGAACGCACGGCCGATGCCGACAGGCTGGTGGCCTCCGACGATCTGGTGTTTGAAGAAGAGCTGGAGCGCCGGTTCGGTCACAAGCTCGGTCCTCTGCGTCCCGTCGGTCCCCGCCGCGCCTTCCCGCTGGGGCTGACGCTGGCGCACTCCTTCGTCGCGCCACGGTTTGCGCTTGCGGGTGACGCGGCGCACGGCATTCACCCGATTTCCGGGCAGGGCCTCAATCTTGGCTTCAAGGATGTGGCGGCGCTCGCGGAAACGGTGGTCGAGGCAGACCGTCTGGGCCTCGATATCGGCTCTCTCAATGTTCTGGAGCGTTACCAGTCCTGGCGGCGTTTCGATACATTGCGGATGGGCGTGACGACCGATGTGCTGAACCGGCTTTTCTCCAATGATATTGGTCCTATCCGTGTCATGCGTGATTTCGGTCTCGGCGTCGTGGATCGTTTGCCGGGTCTGAAGTCCTATTTCATCGGCCAGGCCGCCGGCACGATGGATGCGAATGCGCCGCGTCTGCTTGCCGGCGAGGCGCTTTGATCCAGCCCTTCGCATATATTTCGGATCGGCTTTTCCGGGATTGCCGCTTGACAGCCTATCCCGGTATTTTCTGCCCCGAGGCCCTTCCGTAAAGATGAATCCGGCCAAGGACTTATCCGGATTCATAATCTGGTATGGTCTGCGCGCTCGCCAACCAGATATTGCGGAGAACAAAAGCTGAATCATGCGGAGTCAGCGATTCGTATTCGATTCGTTCGCAGACTGTTCCGTAGCCGAATCGATTCGATTTTCGCCGGATTCTTTTTGTTTCTTCAACTTGCTGAATCTGCACGGAAAATTCCGTGGATCGGTCGCCTTGCGCCACTTTGCGGGCAAGGCCTATTGCCTTTGTCAGCGGGCGTTGCCATGTGTGGTGCGTGCGGCCCGCATCAGCAATGGTGAGCGGCACGGCAAGCAGATGAAGTCGATTCGCGGATAGTACGTTGAATTTTCGCCCCATGATCCTGAGCGGCCGCGGTGTCACGGCCGTTCTCGGCCCCACCAATACCGGCAAGACCCATTACGCGATCGAGCGGATGGTCGCGCATGGCAGCGGTGTCATCGGCCTACCGCTGCGTCTTCTGGCGCGGGAGGTCTATACCCGCCTCGTTGAAAAGGTTGGGGCGCCGAATGTGGCGCTGATTACCGGCGAAGAAAAGATTTCACCTCCCAAAGCCAAATATTCCGTCTGCACGGTTGAAGCCATGCCGCGCGAGACGACGGCCGCCTTCGTCGCGATCGACGAGGTGCAGCTGGCGGGTGATCTCGAGCGCGGGCATATCTTCACCGACCGGGTGCTGCATCTGCGCGGGCGGGAGGAAACGCTGCTGCTCGGCGCGGGCACGATGCGCCCTATCCTCGAAAAGCTGCTGCCCGGAATTACCGTGGTGGAACGTCCGCGCCTGTCGCAGCTTTTTTATGCGGGTCAGAAGAAGATAACCCGTCTGCCACAGCGCACGGCGATCGTCGCTTTTTCCGCCGATGAGGTCTATGCCATTGCCGAACTGGTGCGCCGCCAGCGCGGTGGCGCAGCCGTGGTGCTGGGTGCGCTTTCGCCACGCACGCGCAATGCGCAGGTGGGTCTCTACCAGTCCGGCGATGTCGAATATCTTGTCGCGACGGACGCCATCGGCATGGGTCTCAACCTCGATGTCGATCATGTCGCCTTCGCACAGGACCGCAAATTCGACGGTTATCAGTTCCGCAATCTCAATCCCGGCGAGATCGGCCAGATTGCCGGCCGCGCCGGTCGCCACCTTCGCGACGGTACATTCGGTGTGACGGGGCGTGTCGATCCGTTCGATGACGAATTGGTGGAGCGGATCGAAACCCATCAGTTCGACGCGGTGAAGGTGCTGCAATGGCGGACGAAAAATTTCGATTTTTCCTCCATCGCCAATCTGCGCCTGAGCCTCGACGCCGCACCGGCGATCCAGGGACTTTCGCGCGCTCTGCCGGCAATTGACCAGCAGGCGCTGGAATATCTGTCGCGTTATCCTGAGATCATTGATGTGACGACCACCGATTCGCGGGTGGAAAAGCTCTGGGAGGCCTGCGCGCTGCCCGATTATCGCCGCATCGCCCCCGCACAGCATGCCGACCTGATCTCCACGCTCTATTTCGACCTCGTCAAACGGGGGGCGGTGAATGAGGATTTCATGGCCGAGCAGGTGCGCCGCGCCGACCGGACGGATGGAGAGATCGATACCTTGTCTGCAAGGATTGCGCAGATCAGAACATGGACTTATGTATCGAACCGCCCAGGATGGCTTGCCGATCCGACACACTGGCAAGAAAAGACTCGGGAAATCGAGGATCGATTGTCCGATGCGCTACATGAAAGGTTGACGAAACGCTTTGTTGATCGCAGGACATCTGTGCTCATGAGGCGCCTGAGAGAGAATGCGATGCTTGAAGCTGAAATCAGTGTAAATGGTGATGTCTTTGTAGAAGGACATCACGTCGGCCAGTTGGCCGGGTTCCGGTTCACGCCGGTGCCGGGAATGGAAGGGCCGGATCAGAAGGCCGTGCAGGCTGCGGCGCAGAAGGCGCTCGCGCTCGAATACGAGGCGCGTGCTGCGCGTCTGCATGCCAGTGGAAACGGCGATCTCGCTTTGAGCTCCGATGGTCTGGTTCGCTGGTTGGGCGAGCCGGTAGCCCGCCTTTCGGCCGGCGACAACATCATGAAGCCGCGGGTGATCCTGCTTGCCGACGAGCAGTTGAGCGGCAATGCCCGTGATCACGCGCTGGCGCGCGTCGAGCGTTTCGTCAATCATCAGATTGCGACCGTGCTGAAGCCGCTGGACGATATTTCCCGCGCCGAAGACCTTCAGGGTCTGGCGAAGGGCCTGGCGTTCCAGCTGGTCGAAAATCTTGGCGTGCTGTTCCGCCGCGACGTTGCCGAAGACGTGAAGTCTCTCGACCAGGACGCGCGCGCCTCCATGCGCCGTTACGGCGTGCGTTTCGGCGCCTACCATGTTTTCCTGCCCGCGCTTCTCAAGCCCGCTCCGGCGGAGCTCGTCACGCTGCTCTGGGCTTTGAAGAATGATGGCCTTGGCAAGCCGGGTTACGGCGATCTCATTCCGGTGCTTGCCGCCGGCCGTACATCGGTTGTCACCGATGCCAGCTTCGAGCGCATGTTCTATAAGCTCGCCGGTTTCCGTTTCCTCGGAAAGCGCGCCGTGCGTATCGACATTCTCGAGCGTCTGGCTGATCTCATCCGTCCGCTCCTGCAGTGGAAGCCCGGCCAGCAGCCGCGTCCGGAAGGCGCCTATGACGGTCGCCGTTTCACGACCACGACGGCCATGCTTTCCATTCTCGGCGCGACGCTCGACGACATGGAAGAAATTCTGAAGGGCCTTGGTTACCGAGCCGACCAGGTGACGGCGGAAGACGCGCAGGCCTTCCTCGCCAGTCACGCCGGTGCCTCTGCCCCGGTTGCTGCAGAAGCGGCGACGGCAGAAGAGGAAAACATCGAGACCGAGGAGCACGAGCCGGCTTCCGAAGAGCAGGTGTCCGAAACGGCGACTGTTGCGGAAGGCGAAGCTGCCGAGGCGCCGGTTGCGGAAGTTGCCAGCGAAGAGGCTGCTGCAGCCGAGGCTGCACCGGAAAGCGCCGATGCAACCGAGCCCAAGCCCGTCCTTCTGTGGCGTCCGGGTGGTCGCAACGAAAATCAGCGTGGCGAAAGCCGCCGTCCCGGCAATCGCGGTCAAGGCCGTGGTGAGGGAGCCCGCGAACAGGGCGAGCGTCGCGGTGAAGGCCGTCGCGACAATCGTGACGGTGCAAACCGCGAAGCTGCAAATCGCAGTGGCGACGGCGAGCGCAAGCGTGATGGCGGACGTCCCGACCGTGGCAACAACCGCAACAATGATCGTCATGATCGCGGGGAGCGCAAGGACCGGCCGGAACGCAATGACCGTGGCGGAAAGCCGCAGGGGCAGCAGCGCTTCGAAGCCAAGCCGCCGCGCAAGGAGAAGCCGCTCGATCCGGATTCACCTTTCGCAAAGCTCGCTGCTCTCAAGGAGCAGCTGAAGAAGTAAGCCTATGGGAAGCAGCGAACAGCCACTGGAAGGCACGCGTCAGCGTCTGGACAAGTGGCTGTTCTTTGCCCGTATGGCCAAGTCCCGTTCGCTTGCCCAAGGCTACATTCAGTCGGGCCACGTCAAGGTCAACGGGGTTACCATCCGCCAGCCCAGCCATGCGGTGAAGGCGGGTGACAGGCTCGATATCGGTTTCGAGCGCATGGACAAGGTGCTTGTCGTCAAGTCCGGCGGAACACGGCGTGGGCCCTATGAGGAAGCCAGACTTCTCTATGACGACCAGACACCGCCACGCGAACCTTCCGACAGGCTGACGCCTCTCGAGCAGGCGTTGCGCCAGCCGGGCAGCGGGCGTCCGACTAAAAAAGAGCGCAGGGCGCTCGACAGGTTTCTGTCTGATAGCGACGGAAGCAAAGATTAGAATAAACCTCCAAGTCGCACCCGTTTTTCAGAATTGTTTATCCTTGCTATCTGTAGTCAAAGGCATTACGTCACTTGCGAAATTGCCCTGTCTGAATTCCGGGCGACGGCTTGTGTTCCGAAGCCCAAAGACCCGGCCTGCATATTCTGGAGTTCATCATGACATATGTCGTGACCGACAATTGCATCCGCTGCAAATATACCGATTGCGTTGAGGTCTGCCCCGTCGACTGCTTTTACGAGGGTGAAAATTTCCTCGCGATCAATCCCGATGAATGCATCGATTGTGGTGTGTGCGAACCGGAATGTCCCGCCGAGGCTATCAAGCCCGATACGGAACCGGGTCTCGACAAGTGGCTGAAGCTCAATGCCGAATATGCTGCAATCTGGCCGAACATCACGATCAAGCGTGACCCGATGGCGGAAGCCAAGGAAATGGACGGCGTTGAAGGCAAGCTGGAGCTTTATTTCTCTGCCGAGCCCGGCAAGGGCGACTGACCTCGGATTTACGAAGGTCCTGTACAAATATTTGAAAAGCCCTCGTTGCACCCAGCACGAGGGCTTTTTGTTTATCCGCCGCGGCCGGACTGCAGCGTGGTGGAGAGCAATGTCAGAAGGGCCACGCTTTCCTCCAGGCTTTGCCGCTGGCGGCTTTGCAGGATGGCGGCCTGCAGACGGTTCATCTCGCGGGCAATCGCCGCTGGCTGCCAAGTTCGCAGCGCTCTTTCGATGACGGGTTTTCTGCGGAAGTGGATGTGGCGTCCAAGCGTCTGCATGACCTGGCCGGCCTGCAGTTTTTTCTCATCCATTTCGGCCCGCATCTGGTCGAGCAGCTGGAATTGCTTGAGGCATCCCTGGAGCACAAGGAAGATCGGCGTCTTCGAAGAGACGATCTTCTGCGTCGCATGGAAAAAGGCGTTTCTGTCGCCTTTCAGGATGGCGTCAACGGCATCGTCGGCGGAGACCGTGCTGGCATCGCCGATAATGGAGAGAACGTCGTCTTCTTCGACCACGTCCGCGCCACGGCAATAGAGCGCGAGCTTACGGATTTCATTGCGCGAAGCGATACGGTCGCCGCCGAGCGATTCTATCAGCCTCTGCCGCGCAGCAGGCGCGATGCGGAGATTGTCTGCGGATAGTTCCTGATCGATCAGTGCATTCAGCGAGCGGGCATCGTCGGCATAACAGGGGATCGCGGCGATGGAGCGCGCAGGCTCCGCGATCTTGCGCAGTCCGGTACCTTTTTTGACATCGCCCGCTTCGATGATCAGGAAGCTCGCTTCCGGCGGCGTTTCCGCCAGAATCTGGAGGGCATCCACCAGCGCCTTTTCGGCGGAGGCACCTTTGACCCAGACGAGTTTTTCACCGCCGAAAAGACCGATGGCGTTCACTTCATCGAGCAGGCGGCCAGGGTCGCCCTGCAGATCGGATGCGGTCAGCTTTAGCGATGCGAAAGCGTCGTCGGGATCGATGCCGGTCTTTTTGGCGATGAGGGTCGCCCGTTCCGATACGAGGCCGCGATCCGGGCCGTAGAGCACGAAAACGCGAAAGCGCTCCGCCGGATTTTCGGCGAAGCGCTCGAATTCATGGGACTTTATCTCCGTCACGGCCGCCGCTCTCAGCGGCCGAGTGTGGCGGCGATATCGGTGCGGATGATTTCAGCCAGTTCCCGGGCGGCACGATTCTCGGCGTCGCGAGTTGCACGGATCTTGGCGAATTCCTGCTGCGGCAAGTCCACCTGCGCCGTCACGCTGCGGCGTGCAGAGCGCAGAATCTGACCGTCGGAAACGCGCGTCAGCACATATTGACCGCTCATCACGACACGGCCGGGATAGGGGCCGTCGTAATTGTTGTTCGCGCGGGTCGTCAGGTCGTAGTTCTGCACTTCCGTTGACGTGGCGCTCGAGCTTACAAAAACTTTGACGTTATATTGCGCCGTGGCCGGTTGGCCCGCGCCGCCGGCCATCAGAAAGATCAGCTGATTGCGGACTTCCTGCCCGACTCTGCCACCGGTCTCGGAGACGCTGACAGCCGCCAGCCTCTCCTTCGTTCCGGAAGCCTCGCCATAAAGCGGGCGCACCTGGCATCCTGCCAGAAGACCAGCCATCGTCACGACGGAAATCGCTGCCGCGACGCGGCTCCATCTTGAAAAAACGTCAGACAACAATGTTCACAATCCTCTGCGGAACCACGATGACTTTTTTGGGCTCGCCACCGGCAAGAATCGATTTGACGGCATCCAGCGCAAGGGCGGCCGTTCGGACCGCATCTTGATCCGCATCGCGCGCGATTGTCAATTCGCCACGCTTCTTGCCATTGACCTGCACGGGCATGACCACGTCGTTTTCCTCGACCAGCGAAGCGACGAAGCTTGGCCATGGTGTCTGGGCCACGAGGCCCGTATTGCCCAGCGCCGACCAGCATTCTTCCGCCAGATGCGGTGTCATCGGGGCAATGATGCGGATGAGGATTTCGACGGCGTCGCGCGCCGCTGCCTTGACGTCGTCAGGCTTGCCGCCAGAAGCAACATCGGCGAGCGGACCGGCCAGCGCATTGACCAGTTCGTAGATGCGGGCGATGGCCTTGTTGAAGGCGAGCTTGTCCAGATCTTCCTGGACAGCCTTCAGTGTCTTGTGGGCCGCCTTGGAGGCTGCCAGCCCTTCGCCTTCGGTTGCCGGCTTCGGTTTCACGCCCTTCAACTGTTCGGCTGCTTCGCCAATGATGCGCCAGACGCGCTGAACGAATCGGTTTGCACCTTCCACACCGGCTTCAGACCAGATGACGTCGCGATCAGGTGGCGAATCCGAGAGAACGAAGAAGCGTGCGGTATCCGCCCCGTAGGATGCGATGATATCGTCAGGGTCGACCACGTTCTTCTTAGACTTCGACATCTTCTCGATGGAGCCGATCTTCACCTCTTCGCCGGAAGAGAGCAGGAAGGCGCGGCGCGCGCCGTCGTTTTCCTCGATCCGCAGTTCGGCAGGCGGCACCCATTCACGCGTTGTGCCTTCACCGCGGCTGTAAGTCTCGTGGACCACCATGCCCTGGGTGAACAAGCCCTTGAAGGGTTCCTTGACATCCACATGCCCTGTTTCGCGCATCGCACGGGTGAAGAAGCGCGAATAGAGCAGGTGCAGGATGGCATGCTCTATACCGCCGATATATTGATCCACCGGCAGCCAGTGATTGGCGACCTTCGGGTCGGTCGGTGCGTCTTCCCACGGCGCGGTGAAGCGCGTGTAATACCAGCTGGAATCGACGAATGTATCCATCGTATCCGTTTCGCGGCGTGCGTCATGGCCGCATTGCGGGCAGGAGACATGGCGCCATGTGGGATGCCGGTCCAGCGGGTTGCCGGGCACATCGAAAGTCACGTCGTCGGGCAGTTTGACCGGCAGATCCTTTTTCGGAACCGGCACCACGCCGCAGACTTCGCAATGGATGACCGGGATAGGGCAACCCCAGTAACGCTGGCGGGAAATGCCCCAGTCGCGCAGGCGGAAATTGACCTTGCGCTCGGCCTGCGGCGTGTTGCCCAGCATCTCAGCAGAGAGCTTCTGCACGACCGCCTCAAAAGCGTCCGTCGTATTCATGCCGTTCAGGAAGCCGGAATTGATCATCACGCCATCATCGGTGAAGGCGGTGTCTTCGATGGTGAAGCTTGCGGCATCCGGACCTTCCGGTGCGACGACGGCGACGACCGGCAGGCCGTATTTGCGGGCGAAATCCAGATCGCGCTGGTCGCCGGAGGGGCAGCCGAAGATCGCGCCGGTGCCATAGTCCATCAATACGAAGTTGGCGACATAGACCGGCAGTTCCCATGTCGGGTCCAGCGGGTGCACGACCTTGACGCCGGTATCGATACCCTTCTTTTCCGCCGTTTCCAGCGCTGCCAAGGAGGTGCCATGGCGGCGGCATTCGTCGCAGAACTCGGCAATCGCAGGATTCTGCGCAGACAGTTCCCGCGCCAGCGGATGGTCGGCGGCGATCGCCAGGAAGGATGCGCCGAACAGCGTGTCCGGGCGCGTCGTATAGACGGTGATGTCGGAGAAATCTTCCGGCGCCGTGTCAGCAACGGTTTGCCAGCGCAGCGACAACCCCTCGGAACGACCGATCCAGTTCTTCTGCATCAGGCGCACTTTTTCCGGCCATTGATCCAGCGTATCCAGCTCGTCCAGCAGGTCCTGGCTGAAATCGGTGATGCGGAAGAACCATTGCGTCAGTTCGCGCTGTTCCACCAGCGCGCCGGAGCGCCAGCCGCGGCCGTCGATCACCTGCTCATTGGCCAGCACGGTGTGGTCGACCGGATCCCAGTTGACCTTGGACTGCTTGCGATAGACCAGACCTTTTTCCATGAAATCGACGAACAGCGCCTGCTGGCGATGGTAATATTCCACGTCACAGGTGGCGAATTCGCGGGTCCAGTCCAGCGACAGGCCCATGGATTTCAGCTGGCCGCGCATGGTCGCGATGTTCTGGTAGGTCCAGTCCTTCGGATGAACCTTGTTCTGCATGGCGGCATTTTCGGCAGGCATGCCGAAGGCGTCCCAGCCCATCGGATGCAGGACGTTGAAACCACGGGCACGCTTGTAGCGGGCGACGACGTCGCCCATGGCGTAGTTGCGGACATGGCCCATATGGATGCGTCCCGACGGATAGGGAAACATCTCTAGAACGTAATACTTCTCACGCGGATCGCTGTTGTCGGTGACGAAAACCTTGTCTTCGTTCCATTTCTGCTGCCAGCGCGGCTCGGCGTCGCGAGGATTGTAACGTTCGATGGCCATTGTTTAGAATTCCGGGTATCGAGGGGAAAAATTTGCGCTGACCTTCACCATGAAACGACCGGGGCGTCAAGTTTGGCGGGGCATTCGGGCGTTCAATCTTGGCCAGCGTGCCTCAAATGGTGCTAAACCCGCTTGGCATCAAGGCAATCGGCGTCTAGTTAGCGTTGCGAATGGTTCAAATGAAGGTCTTGTGATGGAAATCGAAGCACGTCTTGAAGATGTCAGGCAACGCATTGGTGATGTCGCGGAAAAATCCGGCCGCAAGCCTGCGGATGTTGCCCTCGTCGCGGTCTCTAAGACCTTTGATGCGGAGGTGATCCAGCCGGTCATCGATGCCGGCCAGCGCGTATTCGGCGAAAACCGTGTGCAGGAAGCGCAGGGCAAGTGGCCGGCGCTGAAAGCGAAGACTGACGCCATAGAGTTGCGTCTGATCGGCCCGTTGCAATCCAACAAGGCGGCGGATGCCGTGGCGCTGTTTGATGTCGTCGAGAGCGTCGACCGCGAAAAGATCGCCCGCGCGCTTGCCGAGGAATGCGGCAAGCAGGGCCGCAGCCTTCGGTTTTATGTTCAGGTCAATACCGGGCTTGAGCCGCAAAAGGCGGGCATCGATCCGCGTGAGACAGTTGCTTTCGTGGCCTTTTGCCGGGATGAGCTGAAATTGCAGGTCGAGGGATTGATGTGCATTCCGCCGGCCGATGAAAATCCCGGCCCGCATTTTGCGCTGCTGGCGAAGCTTGCCAGGGAGTGCGGCCTGGAGAAGCTTTCCATGGGCATGTCCGGCGATTTCGAAACCGCCGTCGAATTCGGCGCGACCAGTGTGCGTGTGGGTTCTGCCATCTTCGGTAGGCGATAAGGCCATAAACAAAAAACCCGGCGCTGAGGCCGGGTTTCAAGTATTCGAGAACGTCGATCAGTACTGATCGTCCTCGTCTTCGTCCTTCTGCGTGGATTTCAGCGAGGAGAGCTTCTTGAAGACCGCATCGGCGTCGATCTGTTCGTCTTCTTCGCGCTGGAGGTTGTAATCCAGACCTTCCGTCACGGTTGCCGGCTGCAGCGTGTTGTCCAGCTCTTCGGCTGTCGGCAGCGGGCGGCCGCGCGAGGCGCGTTCGACTTCAAGGTCGAGGTCGATCTGGCTGCAGAGGCCGAGCGTTACCGGATCCATCGGCGTCAGGTTTGCCGAGTTCCAGTGGGTACGGTCGCGAATCTGCTCGATCGTCGATTTCGTGGTGCCGACGAGACGCGAAATCTGCGCATCCTTCAGTTCCGGGTGGTTGCGAACGAGCCAGAGAATGGCGTTCGGACGGTCCTGACGCTTGGAAACCGGCGTGTAGCGCGGGCCACGGCGCTTGGATTCCGGCACGCGGACCTTCGGCTCGGAAAGCTTCAGCTTATGGTTCGGATTGGCTTCGGCGCGGGCGATTTCGTCGCGGGAAAGCTGTCCGGTTGCGATCGGATCGAGGCCCTTGATGCCCTGCGCGGCTTCACCGTCGGCAATTGCCTTGACTTCAAGCGGATGCAGTTTGCAGAACGTGGCGATCTGATCGAACGACAGCGCGGTGTTGTCAACCAGCCATACAGCCGTAGCTTTTGGCATGAGCAATTGTTGAGCCATAGATACAGTCCTTCTGTCCGTCCGCGCCGGTGTCGCGGGCGTGGTATCAACCACTGATTTCCGGGATATTGGCGCTCTATAACCGGATTGCATCATAATTGCAATTCTTTGCGAAACAAATGACCTTTGTCTAATTGCCGTGCGCATTTGAACTGCTATGAATTCAACACATGCCTGAGGTGGGAGTCTCAAGGTCACGCATATCTAGCCATATCTGGTTCCAGGAGGAGTTCATGTCTGCCAAAATCTACCCGGTTCTCAAATCGGCGAAGGCCCGCACGCTCATCGACAATGAGCGTTACCAGAAATGGTATCAGGAGAGCGTCGAGGATCCGGAAAAGTTCTGGGACAAGCACGGCCGGCGGATCGACTGGTTCAAGCCCTATACCAAGGTCAAGAATACGTCCTTCAAGGGTAGGGTGCCGATCAGGTGGTTCGAGGACGGCCTGACCAACGTCTCCTATAACTGTATCGACCGTCACCTGAAGACGCATGGCGAGCGCACGGCGATCATCTGGGAAGGCGACAATCCCTATATCGACAAGAAGATCACCTATAACCAGCTCTATGATTATGTCTGCCGTCTGGCGAATGTGCTGAAGAAGCACGGCGTCAAGAAGGGTGACCGCGTCACCATCTATATGCCGATGATACCCGAAGCGGCTTATGCGATGCTCGCCTGCGCCCGCATCGGCGCCATCCATTCGGTCGTCTTTGGCGGCTTTTCGCCCGAAGCGCTGGCGGGCCGCATCGTCGATTGCCAGTCCACCTTCGTCATCACCTGCGATGAGGGCGTGCGCGGCGGCAAGCCTATCCCGCTCAAGGAAAACACCGACAAGGCGATCGATATCGCCGCCAAGCAATATGTCATCGTCAACAAGGTTCTGGTGGTGCGCCGCACCGGCGGCAAGACCGGCTGGGCTCCCGGCCGCGACATCTGGTACCATCAGGAAATCGCCACCGTTAAGCCGGATTGCCCGCCGGTGAAGATGCGCGCTGAAGACCCGCTGTTCATCCTTTATACCTCCGGCTCTACCGGCAAGCCGAAGGGCGTGCTGCACACGACTGGCGGTTATCTCGTCTATACGTCGATGACACATGAATATGTCTTCGACTACAAGGATGGAGAGGTCTTTTGGTGTACCGCCGATGTCGGCTGGGTCACCGGACACTCTTATATTGTCTATGGGCCGCTTGCGAATTGCGCGACGACGCTGATGTTCGAAGGCGTTCCCAACTTCCCCGATCAGGGCCGGTTCTGGGAAGTCATCGACAAGCACAAGGTCAATATCTTCTACACGGCGCCGACGGCGCTCAGATCGCTGATGGGGGCGGGCGACCAGTTCGTTCAGCGCTCGTCGCGCTCCAGCATCCGTCTTCTCGGCACGGTGGGTGAGCCGATCAACCCGGAAGCATGGGAGTGGTATTACCATGTGGTCGGCGAAGACAAGAGCCCGATCGTCGACACCTGGTGGCAGACGGAGACCGGCGGCATTCTCATCTCGCCGCTGCCCGGTGCGACCGATCTGAAACCTGGCTCGGCGACGAGGCCGTTCTTCGGCGTGCAGCCGCAACTTGTCGATGCCGAAGGCAACGTGCTGGAAGGGCCGGCTGACGGCAATCTCTGCATCATCGACAGCTGGCCGGGCCAGTCGCGCTCCGTCTATGGCGATCATCAGCGCTTCATCGATACGTATTTCTCGACCTACAAGGGCAAATACTTCACCGGTGACGGCTGCCGTCGTGATGAGGACGGTTATTACTGGATCACCGGCCGCGTCGATGACGTGCTGAACGTTTCCGGTCATCGCCTTGGCACGGCCGAAGTGGAATCGGCGCTGGTGTCGCATCATCAGGTTTCGGAAGCGGCCGTGGTCGGTTATCCGCATCCCATCAAGGGACAGGGCATTTATTGTTATGTCACGTTGATGGCGGGCCAGAATGGCGACTATGCGCTGCGCGAGGAGCTGGTGAAACACGTGCGCAACGAGATCGGGCCGGTTGCGACACCTGACAAGATCCAGTTCGCGCCGGGCCTGCCCAAGACCCGTTCCGGCAAGATCATGCGGCGTATCCTGCGCAAGATCGCCGAGGACGACTTTGGTGCGCTGGGGGATACATCGACGCTCGCCGATCCGGCGGTGGTCGAAGACCTCATCGCCAACCGGCAGAACCGCACGGCGTGATCTTTTGAAAAGGCTGCTTCGGCAGCCTTTTTTCTGTCGGCCATTTTCACAAACAAAAACACCCGGAGGTGGAACCTCCGGGTGTTTTCAATTTTATCCGGTAAGGATTACTGGCCGCGGATCTTCTTCAGGTCCGCCAGAACGGCGTCAACGACGTCAGCGCCGATTTCAGCCTTGTGCTTTTCGTAAACGACCATCGACTTTTCGCGAATACGGGTCTGCTCTTCCGGAGACAGCGTGTTCACTTCGAGACCGGCAGCCTTGATCTTTTCCAGCGACTTCTGGTTCAGTTCGCGGATGACCTTGCGTTCTTCGTCACGGCCGACGACTGCGCATTCACGCAGGGCCGTCTGCTCTTCGGGCGTGTAGCTGTCGAAGATCGGCTTGGAGAAGAGGAAGAGGAACGGCGTATAGGCGTGGTTCGTCTCGGTGATGTACTTCTGCACCTCGTAGAACTTGGAGGTGTCGATCGTCACATAGGGGTTTTCCTGTGCGTCGATCGCGTTGGTTTCAAGCGCCGAGAACACCTCGCCGAAGGCCATCGGCGTTGCGTTGGCGCCGAGGTTCTGGAAGGTGTCGAGGAAGATGTTGTTCTGCATCACGCGGACCTTGAGGCCCGAGAAATCTTCCCACTTGTTCACGGCATGCTTGGAGTTGGACAGGTTGCGGAAACCGTTTTCCCAGTAGGCGAGATTTACGAGACCCTGCTCTTCCAGCTTCTTGTTCATCATGTCGCCGAAGGCGCCGTCCATGACGGCATCGGCTTCCTTGTCGTTCGCAAAGAGGAACGGCAGGTCGAAGACGCCGAGCGACGGGATGAGGCCGACGAGCGGCGAGGACGAGGTTACGACAGCTTCCTGAACGCCGGAGCGCAGGGCCTGCGTTGCCTGAAGGTCGCCGCCAAGCGCGCCGCCCCAGAATGCCGTGAGCTTCAGCTTGCCGCCGGATTTGTCATCGAGGCAGGCCTGCATGGCCTTGATGCCGTTGCCAACCGGGTGGTCCTGGTTGATGCCGTTCGAAACGCGGATGTTACGGCTGTTGAATTCGGCCATTGCCGGGGCAGCGGCGCCAACGGCGAAGGCAATCGCTGTAGTGGTCAGAAGAAGCTTTCTCATAATATCCTCCCTTGGATTGTGGTCGAGAAAAAGTATCGATTAACGAAGGTACTGCAGCGGAACCATGACGATGTCAGGGAATATCACCAGCAGCGCCAGCACGATGGTTTCGGCAACGAGGAACGGCCAGACGCCGATTGTGACCTTGCCGAGCGGGATGCGGCCGACACCGCTGACGACGTTCAGCACGACGCCAACCGGAGGGGTAATCAGGCCGATGGCGTTGTTGATGATGAAGAGTACACCGAAATAGACCGGGTCGATGCCTGCCTGCTTGATGATGGGCATCAGAACAGGCGTCAGGATCAGGATGGTCGGGGTCAGGTCGAGCGCGGTTCCGACGATGAAGACCAGCACCATGATGACGATCATCAGAAGCATCGGACGGTCGATCAGCGGCTCGATATAGCCTGCGACTTCGTTCGGAATGTTCGCCGCCGTGATGAGCCACGCGGAGACGAGTGCAGCGCAGACGAGGAACATGATGATCGAGGTGCTCTTGGCGGCGCGCAGAAGCACGTGGAACAGGTCCGCCGGCTTCAGTTCGCGGTAAATCACCATGCCGACGAACAGCGCGTAAGCGGCAGCGACGACGGCGGCCTCCGTCGGTGTCATGATGCCGGCCTTGATGCCGCCGAGGATGATGACGGGCATGCCGAGCGCCCAGCCGGCGCGGGCGGTTGCGACGAGACGTTCCTTGGCTGTGGTTCTCGGCAGCGGCTTGATGTCATCCTTGCGAACGACGATCAGCCAGGCGACGATCAGCGAAATGCCCATCAGAATGCCGGGAACGATACCTGCCAGGAAGAGCTGGGTGATCGAGACGTTTGCGGCGACGCCGAAAACGATGAAGGCCATGGACGGGGGGATCACCGGTGCGATGATGCCACCTGCAGCGATGAGGCCGCCGGAGCGCGGAATATTGTAACCGGCCTTCGCCATCATCGGGATGAGGATTGCGGCAAGGGCTGCGGTATCGGCTGCCGCCGAACCCGAGATGCTGGCCATGATGATGGCCGCCACGATGGCAACGATGCCGAGACCGCCCCTGATATGACCAACGCAGGCGATGGCGAAATCAATGATGCGGCGCGACAGGCCGCCCGAATTCATCAATTCGCCAGCCAGAATGAAGAACGGGATGGCCAGCAGCGTGAAGGTATCCGCGCCCGAAATCATGTTCTGGGCGATGATCGCAGTGTTGAACATGCCCATGTACCACATGAGCACGACGCCGCAGAACATCAGCGAGAAAGCGACGGGAACGCCAATCGCCATGGCTCCCAGGAGAGAGCCGACAAAAACGAGAAGTGTCATGGTATCAGCGCTCCGAAAGCTGTTCGATCGTCAGGTTCTCGCCCGCAAACTGGGCGATTTCGTCCTCTGTCACGCGGCCCGTCAAAAGACGGTAGAGGCGTTCCAGCGCGATGATGAACATCAGGCCGCCGGTGAACATGCCGATGCCATAGACCCAGATCATCGAAAGCTTGGTGACGGGGGCATGCATGCTGGCGTTGATGCCTGACTGCTTCCAGGTTCCCCAGAAGAAGATGGCGGAACAGGCCAGAATGATGATGTTCGACGCGATCATGCAGACGATGCGGGCACGGCGCGACAGGAACATCACCAGCGTTTCAATGCCCATGTGGCTGTTCTCACGGAAGGTGAGCACGGCGCCGAGGAAGGTCAGCCACACGAAGAAATAGCGCGACAGTTCTTCCGAGACGTTGATGCCGGAATTCATCGAGTAACGCATGACGACGTTGACGAAGACCATGATCGACATGCCGGCGAGCAGCAGGACGAGAATGATTTCGAGAATCCGGTAAAAGAGATTGATGGTCTTTTGCATTTTCCCCTCCCGAAGAAATATCTAGAGCAGCCCTCGTTTCGCCAGGTTGCGCATCAGGGCCGCGGTGCCGAATGTCCATTCCGGGCATTCGTCAGTCGTCGTGACCCAGTTGATCAGCTTACCGAGCTTGGGCGTGGAGATTTCGACACGGTCCCCCTTTGAATGGGTGAAACCGAGACCTGGTCCATGGCGGTCCTTTACCGGCGCGAACATCGTGCCAAGGAAAAAGACGGCACCGTCAGGATATTGATGGTTGCGGTTCAAAAGCTGCGACGCAAGGTTTTCCGGCGTGCGGCTGATCGCCTCCATGGGGCTGGCGCCCGTCATGGTGAAACCGTCTTCGCCTTCGACCAGAAGCGAGATCTGCGACTTCTTCACATCTTCAATGGTGAAGTTGCCGTCGAACAGGCGGATGAAAGGACCGATCGCGCAGGAGGCGTTGTTGTCCTTGGCCTTGCTGAGCAGCAGGGCGGAACGGCCTTCGAAATCGCGCAGGTTGACGTCGTTGCCAAGCGTTGCGCCGATGATGCGGCCATCGGAGGTAATGGCCAGCACCACTTCCGGTTCCGGGTTGTTCCACTGCGATTTCGGGTGAACGCCGATCAGGGCGCCGCAGCCCACCGAGGCCATGGCCTGCGCCTTGGAGAAGATCTCCGCATCGGGGCCGATACCTACTTCCAGATATTGCGACCACAGGCCCATTTCCTGGAGCAGTTTCTTGACTTCGGCGGCTTTTTCCGAGCCGGCCTCAAGTCCCTTGAGATTGTCGCCGAGAACCGGGGCCAGCCGCCCGCGAATTTCCTGCGCGCGCAGCGGATCGCCCTTGGCCTGCTCTTCGATCACCCGTTCCAGCATGCTGTCGGCAAAGGTGACGCCTGCAGCCTTGACGGCCTGAATGTCATTGGGGGCAAGAAGTTCGCCGGCGGAACCGTCCAGAAACGCCTCCAGCGCACCGAGTGCGACGAATGTACCGGTGTCGGCGAGCCGCTCCACCAGATCCGTGTTTTCCAGAAGTTCGGACATGGTCGGGGAAAGCGAAGTGAGGTCATAAAGCACGCCGCCCTTGAGCAGGACGGGGCAGGGGCCGCCCTCGCTTTTCGACCACACGCGGCCGACGAGCAGCGCGTTTTCGAAATCTTCAGGCAAAATTGCAGTAGCGTCGATGGACCTTGTGCCGGTCATGTAGTCCTCCCCTTCAGCATCCGACAGGCCGCCTCCTGCGGTCTTATTGTCTGGATGTCTGACAACTTAATCCCATTCTTCTTAGTATGACTTTTGCTACGAGTCTAGCGGCCTTGCCGACAAATTTGTCGTCTTTCGCGTCTCAATTCCCGGAAAGCCGTAAACCTGTCCTATAGCTTTGCCGGCGTGGTCTTTCGCTGCTCTCAGAAGATATCCAGTTCGAGATTGACCCGGCTTGCGGCGCCGATCAGATGCTTGCGCATGGCGTTCTTGGCAGCAGCGGCGTCTGCCTTCTCGACGGCCTCATAGATTGCCACATGTTCGGTGATCGTCACCTCGAGAATTTCGCCAAAAACCGCGCGGGAGAATGCGATGTTGATCGCGGAACTGATGCGTTCCGCGATGAAGCCGAGGAACATCAGAAAATATTCGTTCTGCGTCGCTTCCGCCAGAATGCGGTGAAAGTCGAGATCGGCAGCAACGCCTTCCGTTGACCAGTCATCGGCGGTTTTCATCTTTTCCAAAGCGGCCGCCAGCCGCGTCAGTTGCTGTGGGCTGCGATGCAGTGCGGCCAGACCCGCCGCCTCTATTTCCAGAGGCATGCGAAGCTGGAAAAGATCGCGGAAATTCTCCGGGTCGTTCAGCCGGGAGCGTTCGATGCGGATGGATAGTCTCTGCCGGGGATCGGTGACGAATGCGCCCACGCCCTGCCGGGTTTCGACAAACCCCTCGTTGCGCAATTGCGCGATCGCTTCGCGGATGACCGAGCGGCTGACCCCGAAGGTCTTCGCCAGAACATGTTCCGTCGGCAGCCTGTCGCCCGGGCCGAGCTTCGAATCATTGATTTCGCGCGCGATCTCCGCGGCGATCCGGCCGGGCAGATGGTCGTTGCGATGTATCTGATTGAACTCCAGCGTCATGGTTGCTCCCGTTCCACAGAAACGATTGGTTCTTTTTCCCGCGGCAGGCGACTTCCTCCTTCGCCGTCAACGGGGTTTTCAAAGGCGGCGTTTTCAGCCGCCTTTGCCGTTCCTCGATTAGCTATCCGGTTGCAGGGTTATCTGGCAACCGGGATTCATCCGCAAATCGGGGTCGAACGTGTTTTTAAGGCCAGTGATCATCCGGCGCTGCACATCAGATAGCCGGCTTTCGAAATCGGAGCGTTTCAGGCGGCCGATGCCGTGCTCGGCGCTGATGCTGCCGACGTAACGGTCAAGGACTTCGTTGACGAGGGTTTTCGATTTGTAGATGAAGGCTTCGCGCTCCTGCGGCGTTGCTCCGTTTGGCGGCAGCACGTTGAGATGGACGTTGCCGTCTCCGACATGGCCATAGGAAACCGCCAGGCATTCCGGCAGTTTTTCCGCCAGTTCAGCCTCTGCTTCGGCCACGAACGCCGCAAGTTTTGACAGCGGCACGGAAATATCGGTGCGCATATGGCTGCCGCGCAGCGCCTGACCCTCGTTCATGCCCTCGCGGAAAAGCCACAGCGATTGCGCCTGTGCTCGCGAGGAGGCGATGACGCCGTCCAGCACCAGACCGTCTTCCATGACGCCCTCGAGGAACCGTCCCATCAGGTCGGCAGTGTCTACTAGCCCCGAGCCGGAAATTTCCATCAGCACATAGGCCGGATAATCTCCGGCGATCGGCATTTTAAGGTCAGGGATTGCTTCGATTGCGAGTGTGAAGGCGACGGGCGGCATGAATTCGAAGGCGGACATCAGGTCGCAGCATTCGCGGCGGGCGCGGCGATAAAGCTTGATGGCGTCATCCAGCGAATTTAGGCCGAGCAGTGCCGTCTCGACATGTTCTGGATTGGGGTAGAGCTTTACGGACACGGCCGTGATGATGCCGAGTGTTCCTTCCGCGCCGATGAAAAGCTGCTTCAGGTCAATGCCACGATTGTCCTTACGCAGCGTCGACAGGCCATTCCAGATCGTGCCATCAGGCAATACCACTTCGAGACCCAGCACCAGTTCGCGGGTCATGCCGTAACGCAGAACGTTGATGCCGCCAGCATTGGTGGAGACGTTGCCGCCGATGCGGCAGCTGCCCTGCGCGCCGAGCGACAGCGGAAAGAACATTCCCTTGTCCTGAACCGCATCCTTGAATTCCGACAGAATACAGCCGGCTTCAACGACAGCCGAAAAATCGTCGCTGTCTATGGTGCGGATGGCGTTCATGCGCTCGAGGCTCAGCACGATCTGACGCTTTGGCTCATCGGGAATGCCGCCGAGTACCAGCCCGGTATTGCCGCCCTGAGGGATGATGGCGAGACCGAGTTCGGCGCAGGCGCGAACCGTATCGGAGACTTCCTTGGTCGAACGGGGGCGGATGACGGCTACCGCCGAACTGGTAACGTCACCATGCCAGTCGCGGCAATAGCGCAGCATGTCTTCCTGCGATGTCAGCAGCAATGCCTCGCCCAGCCTGTTCTTCAGCGAGAACCGCAATTCCTCGATATCGTGTTCGCTCACGATCGTCATTCCACCCTCTCCGTCCAATCCGCCCTAAAATATCCGGGCAAAGGTCTTTCGCCCTTGCTTTTGCCGGTTTGTGAAAAAATACTATTTTCAATCAAACCATATAAGGTTATCAGACAACCTTACAAGCTAATTTATCGGTTCACGAGCCGATGATGTTTTTTCGGTCTCGGGAGAATGACCGGGCCAAAGAGGAGGAAGATATGCATATCGCAATCATCGGTGCTGCAGGCATGGTTGGCCGTAAGCTGACGCAGCGTCTCGTCAAGGATGGATCGCTTGGCGGCAAGTCGATTGACAGATTCACGCTTATCGACGTGTTTCAGCCTGAAGCGCCGGCCGGCTTCTCGGGTGCGGTTGATGCGCGCGCAGCCGATCTGTCCGCGCCGGGCGAAGCCGAAAAGCTGGTCGAAGCCCGCCCCGATGTGATCTTTCATCTTGCTGCCATCGTATCCGGTGAAGCCGAACTTGATTTCGACAAGGGCTACCGTATCAATCTCGATGGCACGCGTTATCTCTTCGACGCCATCCGCATTGCCAACGGCAAGGACGGTTACAAGCCGCGCGTGGTCTTCACCTCGTCGATCGCCGTATTCGGTGCGCCGCTCCCCTATCCGATTCCGGATGAGTTCCACACCACGCCGCTGACCAGCTACGGCACGCAGAAAGCGATCTGCGAGCTGCTGCTCTCCGACTATAGCCGTCGCGGTTTCTTCGACGGTATCGGCATTCGCCTGCCGACGATCTGCATTCGCCCCGGCAAGCCGAATGCGGCTGCTTCCGGCTTCTTCTCCAACATCCTGCGCGAGCCGCTGGTTGGTCAGGAAGCGGTTCTGCCGGTGCCGGAAAGCATTCGCCATTGGCACGCTTCGCCGCGTTCCGCTGTTGGTTTCCTTCTTCATGGCGCAACGATCGACGTGGAAAAGGTCGGTCCCCGCCGCAACCTGTCCATGCCCGGCCTCAGCGCCACCGTTGGCGAACAGATTGAAGCGCTGCGCAAGGTTGCGGGCGAAAAGGCCGTTGCCCTCATTCGCCGCGAGCCGAATGAGATGATCATGCGCATGTGCGAAGGCTGGGCGCCCGGTTTCGAAGCAAAGCGCGCCCGTGAACTTGGCTTTACGGCTGAAAGCTCCTTCGAAGAGATCATTCAGGTTCATATCGAGGACGAACTGGGAGGTTCACTGAAATGAGTGTCGGCGGGGAGGAGAAGAAGCGGTCGGTTGCCTTTATCGGCACAGGCCTGATGGGCGGGCCGATGGCCCGGCGTCTGCTGGGCGCGGGCTTTTCGGTTGCGGTGTGGAACCGCAGCGTCGAAAAGGCTGAGGCGCTGGTTGCCGATGGCGCGGTTCTCGCGGCATCGCCGGCCGAAGCCGCCAGGGGTGCCGATATCGTCATCACCATGCTGAGCGATGGCAAAGCCGTGGGCGAGGTGCTGTTCGAGGCGGGTGTGGCCGAAGCGCTGGAAAAAGGCGCTGTTGTCATCGACAGCAGCTCCATTGCGCCGCCTATTGCGCGCGAACACTCCTCCCGGCTACGGGCAATGGGCATTCATCATGTCGATGCGCCGGTCTCCGGCGGTGTGCCGGGCGCAACGGCGGGTACGCTCGCGATCATGGCCGGTGGCGATGAGGCGCTGATCTCTGGTCTTTCGGATTTCTTCGCGCCGATGGGCAGGCTCACCTATGTCGGCCCCTCCGGTGCGGGCCAGCTTTGCAAACTCGCAAACCAGCAGATCGTCGCCATCACCATCGGCGCGGTTGCCGAGGCGATGATGCTTGTGGAAGCGGGCGGGGCATCCCGCGAAGGGTTCCGTAACGCCATACGTGGCGGTTTTGCCGAAAGCCGGATATTGGAGTTGCACGGCGAACGCATGGTGAAGCGCAATTTCGCGCCAGGCGGACCCTCCAAGTTCCAGCTCAAGGATCTGAACGGGGTGCTGGCGACGGCGAAGGATTTGTCCCTGACGTTGCCTTTGACCCAGCAGGTAACGCGGGAGTTCGATGATTTCGTCAGCGATGGCGGAGCCGATATCGACCATAGCGGTATCCTGCTTTACCTCGAAAAACTCAACAACCGGGAACAGGGCTGAGGCGGTCTCATGAGCGACGACAAGACACCCGTGCGGCGGCTGCGATCCCAGGACTGGTTCGACAACCCTGACCATCTCGACATGACGGCGCTCTATCTGGAGCGCTTCATGAATTATGGCGTGACGCCGGAAGAGCTGCGTTCCGGCAAGCCGGTCATCGGCATCGCGCAGAGCGGCAGCGACCTGACGCCCTGCAACCGCGTCCATGTCGAACTGGTCAAGCGGGTGCGCGATGGTATCCGTGATGCGGGCGGTATCCCTATCGAGTTTCCGACCCATCCGATGTTCGAAAACTGCAAGCGACCGACAGCGGCGCTTGACCGCAATCTTGCCTATCTCAGCCTGGTGGAAGTGCTTTACGGTTATCCGCTCGATGGCGTCGTGTTGACCACGGGCTGCGACAAGACCACGCCTTCGGCGCTGATGGCGGCAAGCACGGTTGATATTCCGGCTATCGTCTTATCCGGCGGGCCGATGCTCGACGGGTACCATGACGGCGATCTGGTTGGTTCCGGGACGGTCATCTGGCGCATGCGCCGCAAATATGGCGCCGGCGAAATCACCCGCGAGGAATTCCTGCAGGCGGCGCTGGAATCCGCTCCGTCGGTTGGCCACTGCAACACCATGGGCACGGCCTCCACCATGAATGCCATTGCCGAAGCGCTCGGCATGTCGCTGACCGGCTGCGGCGCGATCCCGGCCGCTTACCGCGAACGCGGCCAGATGGCCTATCGCACCGGCCGTCGCGCCGTCGAACTGGTTGTCGAGAATATCAAGCCTTCGGATATCATGACGCGCGAGGCGTTTTTGAACGCGATCCGCGTCAATTCGGCGATCGGCGGTTCGACAAATGCCCAGCCGCATCTGGCGGCGATGGCGAAACATGCGGGCGTCGAACTTCGCGAGGACGACTGGCAGGTTCACGGTTATGACATTCCGCTCATCGCCAATGTCCAGCCCGCCGGAAAATGGCTGGGCGAGAAATATCACCGTGCCGGCGGTACGCCCGCCATCATGTGGGAGCTTCTGAAGGCAGGCAAGCTTGATGGGAGCTGTCCGACCGTGACCGGCAAGACCGTGGCGGAAAATCTGGACGGGCGGGAATCGACCGACCGCGACGTGATCCTTCCTTACGATAAGCCGCTCAAGGAACGGGCCGGTTTCCTCGTCCTCAAGGGCAATCTGTTCGATTTCGCCATCATGAAGACGAGCGTGATTTCGGCGGAATTTCGGCAGCGTTATCTGAGCGAGCCGGGCCGCGAGGGCATTTTCGAGGGCAAATGTGTGGTGTTCGATGGTTCGGAAGACTATCACGCCCGCATCAATGATCCGTCCCTGGATATCGATGAGCGCACCATCCTCGTTATTCGCGGAGCGGGACCGCTCGGCTGGCCGGGTTCGGCCGAGGTCGTCAACATGCAGCCGCCGGATGCGCTGCTGAAAAGGGGCATTACCAGCCTGCCGACGATCGGCGACGGCCGGCAATCGGGAACGGCGGACAGCCCGTCGATCCTCAACGCCTCGCCGGAAAGTGCCGCAGGCGGCGGGCTGGCATGGCTCCGCACGGGCGATGTGATCCGCATCGACTTCAACAAAGGCGAGTGCAATGCGCTGGTGCCGGATGAGGAGCTTGCGGCCCGCAAGGCTGACGGCATTCCCGCTGTTCCCGCGGATGCGACGCCCTGGCAGCGCATTTATCGTCAGTCGGTGACCCAGCTTTCGGACGGCGCGGTTCTGGAAGGAGCTGCGGATTTCCGCCGGATCGCCGAGAAGATGCCCCGGCACAATCATTGATCGCACCTGACAAAAATCCCCGGCCACGTCCGGGGATTTTTCCTTTCGGACTGTTTCGCATTTGATTGCGACCTCCTAATGTATCCGCGAATCCGCGTTACATCCGCATTATCGAGGGCAGGACATGACAGATATTTCGATGATAGAGGCCGCGCGCGAGCGTATCGGCAACCATGCGGTGCGGACGCCATTGCTGTCGTCACCTTTTCTGGATGAGATTGCTGGGCGAAAGCTGTTCGTGAAGGCCGAATGCCTGCAGAGGACGGGTTCCTTCAAGTTTCGCGGCGGCTGGTCGGCCGTCTCCGGCCTGCCGGCGCAGGTGCGCGCCAAGGGCGTGATCGCCTTTTCCTCTGGCAACCATGCGCAGGGCGTGGCCCTTGCAGCCCGCCTGCACGACGTTCCCGCCGTCATCATCATGCCGTCGGATGCACCGAAGATCAAAATCGACAATACCCGCGCCTATGGCGCGGAGGTGGTGCTCTACGACCGGGCGAACGAAGATCGCGATGCCATCGGAGATCGCATTTCGCGCGAGCGTGGGCTGACACTGATCAGGCCCTATGACGAACCGCTGGTTATTGCCGGGCAGGGGACGGTGGGGCTGGAGATTGCCGAACAGGGCGCGGAGCTGAGTATCTATGCAGCCGAGGTTCTGGTGCCTTGCGGTGGCGGTGGCCTCACATCCGGCATCTCCCTTGCACTTGCGGCGAAAGCTCAGAACTACAAGGTCAGGACTTCAGAACCGGAGCGGTTCGACGATGTGGCCCGTTCCCTTGCCTCGGGCAAGATCGAGCGTAACGCCACGACCTCGGGTTCGATCTGCGACGCGATCGTCACGCCACAGCCCGGAAACATTACTTTCCCGATCATGGCGGAGCTTTGCGGAAAGGGCATTGCCGTGACCGAGGAGGAAGCGCTGCGGGCGATGGTTCTCGCCTTCAACCGGCTGAAGATCGTCGTCGAGCCCGGTGGTGCGGTGGCGCTGGCGGCGGCCCTCTTCCACGGCGATGAACTGGAGAGCGAAACGGCGATTGCAGTGGCTTCCGGCGGCAATGTCGATCCTGACATCATGGCGGGCGCGCTGTCCCGTTTCGGCTGAATGAGGTTGAGATCAAGCCTCGAGTCGTGCCGCGACCTCGTTGGCAATCGCCAGCGAGGCGGTCAGGCCGGGGCTTTCTATGCCGAAGAGATTGACGAGGCCGGCAACGCCGTGGGTTTCCGGCCCGTCAATGCGGAAATCCATGGCCGGTTCGTCCGGACCGGAAATCTTCGGCCGGATTCCGGAATAGGCCGGAATCAGCGCATGGTCGGGAAGGCCCGGCCAATAACGCCGTATCGCGTCGCCAAAACCCTCCATGCGGCGGGGATCAACGGCGTAATCGATGGTGTCCACCCATTCCACATCCGGCCCGAAACGGGCCTGGCCGGCAAGATCGAGAGTGAGATGCACGCCAAGGCCATGGGTGTGAGGTGCGGGGTAGATCAGCCGTGAAAAGGGCGACTTGCCGGCCAGCGAAAAATAGCTGCCTTTGGCAAAACGCGCTTGCGGGACCAAATCCTCCGACAATCCTTCGATCTTTCTTGCCACCATCGGCGCAACAAGTCCGGCGGAATTGACGAGCAGCCGGCATGTCAGGCTTGTGGGCTCCGCGCCGCCGACGTGAACCCGGAAACCATCGCCGATCACTTCTGCCTTTTCGAAGGGTGCGTTCAGGGCAAGGGCTGCGCCATGATCCTGCGCGTCTCCAAGGAGCGCCAGCATATAACCATGGCTGTCGATGATACCGGTCGAGGGCGATGTCAGGGCTGCGACGCAGGTGAGCGCGGGTTCGAGCGAGACTGCCTGTCGCTCATCGATCAGCTCAAGGTCGTCGCAACCGTTGGCTTTGCCTTTTTCGCGGAGGGTGGTGAGCATGGCCGTCTCTTCATCGCTCGCGGCGACGATGAGTTTGCCGCAGCGGCGATATGAGACGCCGTGGCTTTGACAGAAAGCATAGAGTCGCGCCTTGCCTTCCACGCAAAGCCGGGCCTTGAGGCTTCCGGCCGGATAATAGAGCCCGGCGTGAATGACTTCGCTGTTGCGGGAGGAAGTGGCCGAGCCGAATTCCTTTTCGCTTTCGAGGATGATGACGGAGAGGCCGCGCATCGCCAGCTCGCGTGCTGTCGCCAGTCCGATCACCCCGGCTCCGATGATGATGGCGTCGATATCCGTCATGGTCTTTTCCGTGCCCGCCGCTGGTTTTGAACGGAAATGCCCTCCAGCGCGTTGATCCCGGGCAATGGGTAGATTGATGCTTGCCGGTGGGCAAGTCGCAATCCGTATTTTTCCCGATGCGCCAATCTTATGGAATTTTATCTCTACTGAAACAGTGGGGAATAAAGCTATTCTCTACGTGAAATAAGCAATGCCCGCTTTGAAGGGCCGAGCAGGAAGGGAGTGCACAATGTCTTATTCCAAGGCAGGAAAAGTGAAAGACTTTGTCTCGCAGCCCCAGTCGCCGCGTAACTGGAAAGATTCGGTTCATGCGGCTCTTGTCGGCGTCTGCGTGGCGTTTGTCGCTGCCGTCATATTCGGTCTCGTTCCCTGATCCTCCCGACTTTCTCATCAGGGTATTTGAGAACAAAAGGCCGGTCGCTCCTCCGACCGGCCTTTTTCATGTCCATTCATGCCTTCAGGTAATCCTCGGCCAGATCAACCCAGAAAGCGGTTCCGATCGGCAGGATATCGTCGTTGAAATCGAATTTCGGATGGTGCAGCGGTGGGTCGTTGTCGGTGCGCGCGGTGCCGAGGAAAAAATAACAGCCGGGCCGCTTCTCCAGCATATAGGCGAAGTCTTCCGCGCCCATCGACGGGCGCTGCATCTCAGCCACCCTTTCAGTTCCGGCAAAGCGGCGGGCGAGATCGGCGACATAATCCGTTTCCGCCTTGTGGTTGACCGTTGCGTTATACCCGCGCTCGTAATCGATGGTGACGCTCATGCCATAGCTGGCCGCCTGGCCTTCGGCTATCGCCCGGATGCGCTTTTCCAGCTCATCGCGCACGCCCGGATCGAAGGAGCGGATGGTCAGCAGCATTTCCGCCGTCTCGGGAATCACATTGCTGGCAGCACCCGCATGGAACGCGCCAACGGTGACGACCGCCGACAATTGCGGATGGATATTGCGGGATACCACCGTCTGCAAGGCCATGATGATGCTCGCGCCGGCAACGATGGGGTCGGCCGCGTCCTGCGGCTCGGCGCCGTGGCCGCCGTAACCGTTGACGGTGATCTTGCACTCGTCGACAGCGGCGAGAATCGGCCCCTCGCGCAGCACGAATTGCCCGAAGGGCAGGCCGGGATCGTTATGCAGGGCAAAAACCGCATCGCAGGGAAAACGTTCGAATAGCCCGTCCTCGATCATGATTCTGGCGCCGCCGAAATTTTCTTCCGCCGGCTGGAAGATCAGATGCAGGGTTCCATCGAAATTCTTGCGCTCAGCGATGATCTTTGCCGCGCCGAGCAGCATGGCGGTGTGGCCATCGTGGCCGCAGGCATGCATCACGCCCTGATTGGCGCTTGCATAATCCGCCCCCGTCTCTTCGTGGATCGGCAGGGCGTCGATATCGGCGCGGATGCCGAGCGTGCGTGTGCTGTCGCCATTGCGCAGAGTGGCGACGATACCGGTGCCGGCGAGCCCGCGCGTCACCTCATAACCCATTTCCACCAATTGCCCGGCAATGAAGTCCGAGGTTTTGAACTCCAAAAGACCGATTTCCGGATTGCGGTGCAGGTGGCGGCGTATGGCCACCACATCTGGCATATGGTTGGCAAAGAATGCGATATTCGCGGTCTGTTTCGTCATTTTCAGAATCCCGGGTTTGGCCGTTTTTTCCGGCGTCTTTCCCAAGGGACATATCAGCATATTTATGTATTCTAAAGTGTCGTTATCGGCGCGGAAATGGCCTGAAATTCAGCGCTTGCATCGTGCCGCGACAGGTGGCATGGAACTATTGACGTCCTGGGGCATTAGCTTCTTTCGGATGTAGCGCGGGCAGTCTCGGTTCCGCGTTGCCCTTCAGGTTGTCAACGGGGGATTATCGACGTTGCGCGAACAATTTTCGCCGTCGGGGAGGGTGCGAAATTCGGTCGGAACGGCATTGCCGGGCCGCAGGATGCCATTTTCTTCCTGTTATCGAAAATCTCCTGTCCGCACCGATCTGCGGTTTTCCGATCGTATCGGAATAATTTCACTGCAACATGCTGCACCTGCGGATACCACCCGCCTGACGATTCGTTCCGCACGGCGTCCGGTCCGGTTCACCGAAGGTTCAGGATAAGTCATAAATATAGCGTGGCCTGATTTTCGTATGTGTTCCCGCCATGGACGAAATGCCGGTCAAGTCGAACAAGTTTCCCTAAAGTTCAGAATACGAGCCCGATGTCATTTCATATTACCCCGACCGCCGCCGCCCGTGATTCCGAGACGAAGCAGATCGATCATAACGATTCGATCCGCGCGTCCTATATGACGGTCGAGGAACTGCATGATGCGGGCGCCGCGCTTTCGCGCGATGGCGCCGACAGCCTTCCCGGCTTCATGGAGTTCGATTTCTTCGAACGTCATCGTGAGAACGAGAAGGAAATTCTGCGGGTCTACCGCACAACGGCGGTCGACGCGGAAAATGGCGCGACGATAACGCCGGCGGCGGAATGGCTGCTCGACAATCACTACGTCATCGAAGAGGCGATCCAGGAAGTCCGCCGCGATTTTCCGCGCAAGTTCTATCGCCAGCTGCCGACGATGACGGTGGGCGGTGTGACGATCCCGCGGGTCATGGCGCTCGGCTGGCTTTATGTCGCCCATACCCACAGCACGGTTTCGCGCGAGAACATGACGGCGCTGGTGGATGGCTACCAGACCTCAAAGACGCTGCAGATCGGCGAATTGTGGGCGCTGCCGTCGATCATCCGTTTTGTCCTCATCGAAAATCTTCGCCGCATCTCCATCCGTGTGGAGCGTTCGCGCCGCATGCGCCAGAAGGCGAACGAGGTCGTTGACGAGATCATTCGTCTCAACGATGCGGAGGCCTCCGCGGCCCTTTTGAAGCAGGTCGATACGCTGGTCGACGACCCGACTTTCGCAACGCAATTCCTTTATCGTCTCCGCAACGGCTCCCAGACATCGGGTTTTGCGGTGGCATGGCTCGAAGAGCGCCTGCATGCTGCCGGCACGGACGCCGAAAACGTCATGATGTCGGAACATAACCGTCTTGCATCCGGCAACGTGACGATGGGCAACATCGTCAAGAGCCTGCGCGAAATCGACGATACCGAATGGTCGGTGTGGTTCGAGGAAGTCAGCCACATCGACAAGGTTCTGCGCGAAGAGACCGATTACGAAACGCTCGATTTCGGTTCGCGAAACACCTACCGCAATACTATCGAACTTCTGGCGCGCCGTTCTCCCAAGACTGAAGTTGAGGTTGCGCGTGCCGCTGTCGAAATGGCGCGCGCTGATACGCCTGTGGAGGCGGACGAGACACATCCCGTCAATGTCGGCTCCGTGCTCGTGGGCCAGCGTCGTTTCGAGCTTGAGAAGGCGCTGGGTTACCGGCCTTTGGTGTCGCAGCGTATCGTCCGGGCGATGCGCAAGTTCAACTGGCTTGCGATTGCGGCGCCGGTGTTTCTAATCACCGCGCTCGCCATGCTCGCCGTTGGCTGGTTCCTGGCGCAGGCGGGCATGCCCTGGTATGTGGTGACCGCCTTCCTGCTGATGTTCGCATTGCCGGCATCCGAGGGCGCGACCGGCCTCTTCAACACGCTCGTCACCTTCTTTGTGAAGCCGTTCCGGCTGGTCGGATACGAGTTCAAGAACGGCATTCCGCAGGACGCCCGCACGCTGGTTGCCGTGCCCTGCATGCTGACCAGCCGCGACAGTGTCGATGAGATGATGCGCAATATCGAGGTGCATTATCTCGCCAATCCGCATGGCGAGATCTATTTCTCGCTGGTGAGCGACTGGCGCGATGCGCAGTATGAACAGTCCGACGATGACCTCGAAATTCTCGATTATGCCAAGCGTGAGCTTGCGGCGCTGAACAGCCGTTATGCCTTTGACGGCAAGACGCGCTTTTACCTGCTACACCGCCGCCGCATCTACAATTCGGCTGAAGGCTGCTGGATGGGCTGGGAGCGCAAGCGCGGCAAGCTGCATGAGCTGAACATGCTGCTGCGCGGCGACAAGGATACAACGTTCCTGGGCGGCGCCAATGTCGTGCCGGAGGGCGTGAAATACGTCATGACACTGGATGCCGATACGCGCCTGATGCGCGATGCGGTGACCAAGCTCGTGGGCAAGATGCACCACCCGATCAATCGTCCGGTGATCGACCCGGTGTCCGGACGGGTTGTCGAAGGCTACGGTCTGCTGCAGCCGCGCGTAACGCCCTCGCTCACCACCGGCAAGGACGCATCCGTTTTCCAGCGGGTCTTCTCGATCAACCGCGGTATCGATCCTTACGTCTTCACCGTTTCCGACGTCTATCAGGACCTGACGTCCGAGGGCACCTTCACCGGCAAGGGCCTTTACGACGTGGATGCCTTTGAGGCGGCGCTGAAGGGCCGGATCGAGGAAAACTCCATTCTCAGCCACGATCTGCTCGAAGGCTCCTTCGCGCGCTGCGCGCTGGTGACCGACGTGGAGCTGGTCGAGGATTTCCCGACCCGTTACGAGGTTGAAGTGTCGCGCCAGCATCGCTGGGCGCGTGGCGACTGGCAGCTTCTGCCCTTTATCCTCGATCGTGCCCGTGGCGTTACCGCGATCGGCCGCTGGAAGATGGTCGATAACCTGCGTCGCTCGCTGACGCCGATCGCCTGGTTCTTCGCTTCGATCCTCGGCTGGTATTTCATGGACCCACTGGGCGCGCTGATCTGGCAGATTTTGCTGATCTTCTCGCTGTTCGTAGCCCCCACGCTTTCCCTGCTCTCCGGCCTCGTGCCCCGCTCCACCGATATCGTGCCGCAGGCGCATTTTCACACCATCTGGTCGGAAATCCGCGCGACCAACGCACAGGTGGCGCTGCGCATCGTCTTCATCGCCGATGCCGCCTGCATGATGACGGATGCTATTGCCCGCTCGCTTTACCGCCTGCTCGTCAGCCACAAGCTGATGCTGGAATGGCGTACCGCCGCCAGCATGCAGTCGAGCGCGCAGGGCAGCATCATCGATTATTATCGACAGATGTGGCATGCGCCCGTAGTGGCGATGCTCGGCCTGCTGTTCGCGGCGCTGCCGGGTGACAATGCCTTCCTGATCGGCATTCCCTTCACGCTTCTCTGGGTTCTGTCGCCTGCCGTTGCCTGGTATGTCAGCCAGTCGGCTGAAACCGAAGACCGGCTGTTCGTTTCGGAACACGTCTCCTTCGAGCTTCGCAAGATCGCGCGCCGCACATGGCGTTATTACGAGGCCTTCGTGACGCCGCAGGAAAACCACCTGCCGCCTGATAACTTCCAGGAAACGCCGGAGCCGATCGTCGCATCGCGTACGTCGCCCACCAATATCGGCGTCTACCTGCTCTCCATCATTTCGGCGCGCCAGTTCGGCTGGATCAGCTTTGCCGATACTCTGGAGCGGATCGAGAACACGATCCAGACCGTCGAGAAGATGGAGAAACATCGCGGCCATCTCTACAACTGGTACCATACGGACACGTTGCAGACGCTTGGACCCCGCTACGTTTCGGCGGTGGACAGCGGCAACCTCGCCGGTCACCTGATCGCGGTCTCTTCGGCCTGCCGACAGTGGGCGGAAGCGCCTTCCGCGCATCTTCAGGGCAATCTGGACGGTATCGGTGATCTTGCCGGCATCCTGCGCGAAACGCTGAAGGCGCTGCCTGACGACCGCAAGAACCTGCGTCCGCTGCATCGCCGCCTTGAAGAGCGTATCATCGGCTTCTCGAACGCTCTCGCCTCCGTCAAGCGCGAGCATGAATTCGCGTCGATCCGCGTCATCAATCTGGCGGTGCTTGCGCGCGACATCCAGAAACTCGCTACCAATGTCGATCACGAAGTGAAGTCTGCGCAGAGCGCGGAAGTGACCCGCTGGGCGCAATTGCTGGTGGATTGCTGTGAGGCGCATATTTCCGACAGCGCCATCGATCTCACCAATATGGAACCGTTGCGCCAGCGTCTCGCATCGCTGCGCGACCGCAGCCGCAACCTCGCTTTCTCGATGGATTTCACGTTCCTTTACCGCAAGGATCGTCGTCTTCTCTCGATCGGCTACCGCGTCGAAAGCAAGGAGCTGGATGAGGCCTGCTACGACCTTCTGGCGTCCGAATGCCGCCTGACCAGCCTGTTTGCCATCGCCAAGGGTGATCTGCCGACAGAGCACTGGTACCGTCTCGGCCGTCAGGTCGTGCCGATCGGCGCGCAGGGCGCGCTGGTCTCCTGGTCGGGTTCGATGTTCGAATATCTGATGCCCCCGCTCGTCATGCAGGAGCGTCAGGGTGGCATTCTCAACCAGACCAACAATCTGATCGTCAAGGAACAGATGAACCACGGCCGCCGCCTCGGCACGCCATGGGGCATTTCCGAAGCGGCGTTCAACGCCCGCGATCACAACATGAACTACCAGTACACCAACTTCGGCGTGCCGACGCTTGGTCTCAAGCGCGGCCTTGGCCAGAATGCAGTGATCGCGCCCTATGCGTCGATCCTCGCCAGCCAGTACGATCCTGATGGTGCGCTTGAGAACCTCGACAAGCTGCGCAAGCTTGGCGCGCTTGGCCAGTACGGCTTTCATGATGCGGTGGATTTCACACCGACACGTGTGCCTGATGGTAAGGTCTGCGCGGTGGTCTACAACTATTATGCCCACCACCACGGCATGTCGATTGCGGCCGTCGCCAACGTCGCTTTCGATGGCGTGCTGCGCGAACTCTTCCATTCCGATCCGGTGATTGAAGCGGCCGAACTGCTGTTGCAGGAAAAGGCACCGCGCGAAGTGCCCGTCATGAGCGCGAAATACGAGCCGGAAACCCCCGGCAAGGAACAGGCGGACCTGTTGCGTGCGGAAGTGCGCTCCATCGTCGACCCGGCCGCGCGCGACCGCGAAGTGGTGTTCCTTTCGAACGGCCATTATTCGACGATGCTCACCTCTACGGGTGCCGGTTATTCGAAGTGGAACGGTCAGGCGATTTCCCGCTGGAAGGCCGATCCGACCGAAGACCGCTGGGGCACCTTCATCTTCCTGCGCGACACCACCAACGGACAATGGTGGAGTGCGACGGCAGAGCCGCGTGTTATCGAAGGCGAAAAGACCAAGACGATCTTCACCGACGACAAGGCCGAGTTCCACAAGACCACCGGCGATCTGCAGAGCGTGGTCGAATGCATTGTCGCCACCGAGCACGATGCCGAAGGCCGCCGCGTCACGCTGCTCAATGTCGGTTCCGAGGATCGCTATATCGAAGTGACCTCCTATATGGAGCCCGTCATTGCGTCTGAAGATGACGACAACGCCCATCCGCTGTTCTCGCGCATGTTCGTGCAGACCGAGATTGGCCGCCGCGGTGATGTCATCCGCGCCTGGCGCAACCGTCGCAGCCCGAACGAGCCCGGCACCGTCATCGCGCATCTTGCCGCCGACAATGCCGGCCCGTCGCGCCCGACGGAATTCGAGACCGATCGTGCCAAGTTCATCGGCCGCGGCCGCTCGCTGCGCGAAGCGGCGGCTTTCGATGCCGGTGCGACGCTTTCCAGCAACGACGGCTTTACGCTTGATCCGATCCTGTCCTTGCGCCGCACCGTACGCGTGCCGGCGGGCAAGAAGGTGAGCGTGATTTTCTGGACGATTGCCGCGCCAAGCCGCGAGGAGGTCGACAAGGCGATCGACCGTTATCGTCATCCGGACGCGTTTGCCCATGAACTCGTGCACGCCTGGACACGCACGCAGGTGCAGATGCGCCATGTGGGCGTCACCTCGCAGCAGGCGGCCGCCTTCCAGCATCTCGGCCGCTATCTGACCTATCCGGACATGCATCTGCGTGCGGATTCGGAAACGCTGAAAACCGGCCTTGCCTCGCAGCGTGCTTTGTGGCCGCTCGCGATTTCAGGCGATTTCCCGATCTTCAGCCTGCGCATCAACGACGATATGGACATGGATATCGCCCGTGAGGCGCTGAGCGCCCATGAATATCTGCGTTCACGCGGCGTGATCTTCGATCTCGTTATCGTCAACGAACGGGCTGCATCCTATGCACAGGACATGCAGCATGCGCTGGATCATATTTCCGAGGCGCAGCGCCGCATCAATCCCGCCGATGGCGGTCGTCCGCACGTCTTCTCCGTGCGCCGCGACCTGATGGACGAAGAGACGTGGAGCGCGCTTCTCGCCGCTTCTCGCGTTGTTCTCCACGTGCGCAACGGCAAGATTGTCGACCAGATCAACCGTGCGGTCTCGCTGTTTGCGGCCCATCGCGGCCCCGATGGCACAAGCGATGCTGCGCAGGCCCGTTTGCCGGTTCCGGCCTTTCCGGTTGCGGAACAGGTCGAAGATGCGGGTGATCTCGATTTCTGGAACGGTTTTGGCGGCTTCGCCAGGAACGGCCAGGAATATGTCGTGCGCCTCAATGGCGGGCAGTCCACACCGCATCCGTGGATCAACGTCATCTCGAACGAGAGTTTCGGCTTCCACATTTCGGCCGAAGGCGCCGGTTTCAGCTGGAGCCGCAATTCGCGCGACTATCAGCTGACGCCCTGGAGCAACGATCCGGTCGTCAACCGGCCGGGTGAGGCCTTCTATGTCGCCGATGTGGAGACAGGAAAGCTCTATACGCCCTGCGCCGCGCTGTCGCGCGATCCCGAAGCCATGTTCGAAACCCGCCATGGCCTGGGTTACTCCGTGCTGACAGGCGTGGCCGATACACTTGAAGTCGAAGTGACGCAGACCGTTGATCGCGAAAAACCGGTCAAGTTCTCGCAGGTCATCGTTCGCAACAAGGGTTCAAAAAGCCGACGCCTGAAGGTCTATGCCTATGTGGAATGGGTGCTGGGCAACAATGCCCAGAAATCCGCACCGTTCATTCTGAGCAGACACGATGCCGGCAGCAATGCTATCTTCGCGTCGAACCCCTACAGCATCGACTATAGCGCCCGCACCGCTTTCCTGACGCTCGACAGCGAGGCGAGCGGGTTTACCACCAGCCGCCGGGAGTTCATCGGCCGCTTCGGGTCGGCGCAGGCGCCGCAGGGCATCGTGTCCGGCGCCGCACTCAGCGGCAGCACCGAGGTCGACGGCGATCCCTGTGCCGCGCTGATGCAGGAAATCCATCTGAAGCCCGGTGAAGAACGGCACATGACCTTCATTCTCGGCGATGCCGACAATGCGGAAGAGGCCGAAGCGCTGGTAAAGGACGTTCGCAAGGCGGACTTCCAGACGGTGCTGGATGAGAGCAGGGCGTTCTGGACGGGCTTTACCGGCCAGTTGCAGGTTTCCACGCCGGATGCCGGTTTCAACCACATGGTCAACAACTGGCTGCCCTATCAGGCGCTGGCGTGCCGCATTCTGGCGCGCACGGCCTTTTACCAGTCGAGCGGCGCCTTCGGCTTCCGCGACCAGCTTCAGGATACGCTGGCCTTCCTGCTCTACCAGCCGGATCTCGCCCGCAAGCAGATCCTGCGTGCAGCCGGTCGTCAGTTCCCGGAAGGCGATGTGCAGCACTGGTGGTTGCCGCTGACCGGTGCCGGTGTTCGCACCACCATCTCGGATGACGTGGTCTGGCTTGCTTATGCAATCAACCAATATGTCTCGGCCACGGGTGATGTCGCGATCCTCGATGAAAGCATCCCCTTCCTGAAGGGCGCCGCATTGATGCCCGGCCAGCATGACGCTTTCTTCCAGCCGGAGACCAGCGACAGATCTGCTACGCTTTACGAACATGCGGCGCTGGCGCTTGATCTCGCCATTCATCGCACCGGCGAAAATGGTCTGCCGCTGATCCTAGGCGGCGACTGGAACGATGGCATGAACCGCGTCGGTGTCGGCGGCAAGGGCACCAGCGTCTGGCTCGGCTGGTTCCTTTCCGGGGCGTTGCGCGATTTTATCACGATTGCGGAGAAGCGTGGCGATGCCGACCGCGTCGGCAAATGGGCATCGCATCGGGAAAGGCTGCGCAACGCGCTGGAAACAGCGGGTTGGGATGGCAGCTATTACCGGCGCGGTTATTTCGATGACGGCACGCCGCTCGGTTCCGCCGAAAGCGAGGAGTGCCGGATCGATTCCCTTGGCCAGAGCTGGAGCGTTCTTTCCGGCGAAGGCGAAGAGGGTCGGTCGCGGCAGGCGATGGATGCCGTCATGGAGCATCTGGTCGATGAGCAGACCGGCATTATCAGGCTGTTCACGCCGCCCTTCTCGCGTGCACCGCATGATCCGGGTTACATCAAGGGATATCCGCCGGGCGTGCGTGAAAACGGCGGGCAATATACCCATGCCGCAACCTGGGTGGTTCTTGCCCTCGCCAAGCAGGGTAGGGCGCAGGAGGCATGGAACTGCTTCAAGCTGCTCAACCCGGTCAATCATGCGCTCGATGCGGCATCGTCAGAAACCTATCGGGTCGAACCCTATGTGGTGACCGCGGATGTTTATGGTGAAGGCGCTTATGCGGGCCGTGGCGGCTGGAGCTGGTACACGGGTTCGGCCGGCTGGCTCTACCGCGCCGCTGTCGAGGGTATTCTCGGCATCACACGCACCGACGGCAAGCTGCATATTGCGCCGTCTCTGCCGGAGGACTGGAGCGGTTTCTCGGTGAAGATCACGCTCGACGGGAAGGCAAGGGACATCGCCGTCAGCCGCAAGGCCGGTGGGGCGGAAGTCTCCGTATCCGTCGATGGCAAGGCTTTGTCGGCAGGCGACAGGGTGATCCCCTTCGACTGAGACGATCAGGCCTCTGTTCGCTTTTAGACTCAGGCTCCTGTGGTGACGCAGGGGCCTGAATTTTTATGGTGCTAGCTTGGTTTCCAACTTGGCACATCGGCCGGATCATGGCCCGGAAGCCCGGTCTCCTTCGCAGCGGTCGGCTGAAAGGTCCTGCGGCACCGAGATAAGGTCATGCAGGCAGGCCTTCACGGCGCAGTGCCGGATTTGTCCGGTCCGACCTGTCGTCAATCTTTTCGGAAAAAAGCAGCCGTTGCGAGTGATTAATTACTGAAGACGGGCAACGGCAGGAACCTGTCATCTATGGTCGGCTTCAGGAATTGCACTCAGGAATCTTGATTGGTCTCCGCGTGTTTCGCGATATTCTCGGTCGATCGGAAAGGGAGTTACCTTGCAATTCAACACCTCTTTCACAGAACCTGCACTGTTGGTGTTGCTCGCCATTCTTTCCCTGGCGTTGTCGTGTTGGTTGGCGCGCTACCCGCGGAAGACGAGCGTCGGAGTAACGCTTGGCGTGGTGCTCGGAGTTTTCCTGACTAGTCTCGCAGCAGGTATCGTTGCCTTTCTGGGAAATGTCCTCCCATTCGGGCAGATCGATTTTTGGTTGGCCAGTTCCTTGACCGGAATTCTCCGATAGGAGACCCGTGATCTGGCGCCGCCGTCGGGAAGCGGGCAAAGAAAAAGGGCGGACAACATGCTGTCCGCCCTGTCTTCATTCTGTCAGCCAAACACTCAGGAAGCTATGGCCTTTGGCCGGGGTTGCTGGCCTTCATCTTCCGTCAGCAGGCCGCTGGTGCGCAGCAGCGAGGTGAAGCGTCCGCCGCGCTGGCTCAGCTCATCGAAAGTACCGTTTTCGATGATCCGGCCCTGATCGAGGAAGAGGACGAGATCGGCATCGCGGACCGTGGAAAGGCGGTGGGCGATGATGAAGGTCGTACGGTTCTTTCTCAGCGCGTCGACAGCGGCCTTCACGCGGGCTTCCGTTTCCACGTCCAGCGCACTGGTCGCTTCGTCCAGAACCAGAATGGGAGCGTTCTTCAGGATGGCGCGCGCAATGGCGATGCGCTGGCGCTCGCCGCCGGACAGGCGGTTGCCGCGTTCACCGACCTGGGTCAGATAGCCATTGATGCGGCTGTCGATGAAATCCGTTGCCGCCGCTGCCGCCGCTGCTTCCATCACTTCCGCATCGGTTGCCGATTCACGGCCGAGGCGGATGTTTTCGCGGATGGAGCGGTTCAGCAGCCCGGCATCCTGAAATACTGTGGCGATGGAATTGCGGAGCGAATTTTTCGTCACCGTCGAAATATCGGTGCCATCGATCAGGATCTGGCCGGAATCGGGATCGTAGACGCGCTGCAGAAGGTTGATGAGCGTTGTCTTGCCGGCGCCCGTCGGACCGACGATCGCAACGGTCTCGCCGGCCTTCGCCGTGAACGAGACGTCATGAACGCCCTGCTTGGTGTTGGCGAAACCGAAATTGATGTGGCGGAATTCCACGGTGCCGGAGACATTCGACAATTCGCGGGCGTCGCCCGGCTCTTCCCGTTCCTTGACGGAATCCTCCAGAACGAAGAAATCCTCGAGCTTGGCGCGGGCTTCGAAAATTTGCGTCACGAATTGCCGCATCTGATCCAGACGGCCAATCAGGAGATTGGCAAAACCGATGAAGGCGATGACGTCGCCGACGCGCAATTCGCCGTTCTTGACCAGAACGGTACCGATGACGAGGATGATCATCATCGAAACAGTGGAGGCCGTGCGGTTCAGAGCACTCGCAAAGGCCCACCAGTCAAGCACCGGATATTGTGCGCTCAAGAGTTTTTCAGTGAAGGATTTCAGCGCCTTCGTTTCAGCCTCGATGCGGTTGTAGCTGTGCAGCACCGACACGTTGCTGATGGAATCGCTGACATGGGCAAAAACGCTGTGATAGTGCTCTTCAACCGAAGCCTGGCCATCCTTGGTGCGGCCCATCACCCACTTGCCGATGAACCAGTAGACGATGCCGAGGCCAATCAGAACGAAACTGAGGCGCATGTCCATGGACATGGCGGTCGGCACAAGCAGCACCAGCGCGACGAAAGTGGCCAGATGCGTGCGCATGAATTCGAGCCAGAGGCCAAACAGCGTTTCGCTGGCGCGCAGGAGCGTGTGCAGGGCGTTCGACGTGCCGCGCTGATGGTGCCAGGAGAGCGGCATGGAGATGATGCGCCCAAAGGCTTCCGTCAGCAGCGAAGCGCGCCGGCCATGGGCCAGCCGGTCGGCCTCGCGGGCGACCGCGACATAAGCGACGGTGTTGAAGACGCCAAAACCCGCCCACAGAATGAGAATGGGCGTGACATTGGTGCCAGAAGAGATGGCGTCAATGATCCGGCCGAACAGTACGGGTTCGGCGATGGTGATCGCTGCAAGAATGACGTTGGCAATGACGACAACCGTCACACGCCATTTATGAACGGTCAGATAGCGCAGAGCGCGTGTATAAACCTGAAACAAGGTCAAATTTTCAATCCAGTCCGTGCGTCTTTTCAAGCGGTTTATTGTTCGGCCTCAACGCCATGCTACTTTAGCAAGGTTGCATGAGACGGCGAATTTTGTGTAATTATCGCTCTTTCTGTCTGAATGGCGGCTTAACAGATTGACCGCGCGTGCGAACCGAAAAAACCGAACCCGATGTTTCCCGGGGCCTGCCGTCACAAGATTTAGCATCTTCGTTTCAGGGATTGATAACGACGATATGTTCAATCTCAACCGACCGGCGCCCGAGTAACATGACGTCATCGCGGGACCATGTCCTCCGTGTCATTCCCTTCAAGCCAAGCTCCGGACCCCGTGTCTTTATGCATGATATTCTTCACTTCATCTCAGCGTGTTACCAGGCGGGAAGCGCCGACCGCGTTCGCTCCGAATTTGCAACGCTCATTCGCGAATACGGTTTCGAATATTTTCTCGTCAGCAGGCGGATGACCGGGGAGATCGCCTCCAGTGGACACATTCTCGCGCAACATCTGCCTGAAGGCTGGCTGGAGGTTTACAGGGCCAAGAAGTACAATCTCGTCGATCCCGTCCGCAAGGTGATCGGCATGGTGCACAAGCCGTTTCAATGGAAGGAAGCGCTTGAGGGCCTGCCGCGTGCGATGCATCGCAAAAGGGCGAGCGTCTTTTTCCACGACGCAGGCCGCTACGGTCTGCAGGGCGGCTATGCCTTTCCCGTGCACGGTCGTGCGGGATTCATCGGTGCGGTCTTCATTGGCGGTCAGGATCGGCAATTGCCCTCCTTGCAGGTGGAGCTGCTTGATGCTGCCACGCGTGCCGTGTTCTGGCGCCTGCTCGATCTTTCCGGGCAGGCTCATGGCTTCAGCAATGCCCCCGACGTTTCCGCTCTCGAGCTTACGAGGCGCGAAATGGAGGTGCTGACGCTGATGGCAGACGGCATGACCTCGACGGAAATCGGACGTCAGCTATCGATCTCCAACCACACGGTCGACTGGTATATCAACGGAATCCAGCGCCGTTTCAGCGCCAAGAACCGACAGCACACCGTAGCGCTTGCTTTTCGTCATGGATTGCTGAGCTAGCGCAAACAGGACAGTTCTCGCCGGAATTGCCCTTTCCAAGACCGGGTTTTGCTGCTTAATTCCGCAGTGCAGCAGAAGTTTTGTTTTGGCGTGTGGGGAGACCGTCTTGAAGATATCGAAAATACTTGTTGCCAACCGATCCGAAATTGCGATCCGCGTTTTCCGGGCAGCGAATGAGCTTGGGATTAAAACCGTTGCGATTTGGGCGGAAGAGGACAAGCTGTCTTTGCACCGCTTCAAGGCGGACGAATCCTATCAGGTTGGCCGAGGGCCGCATCTCGCCAAGGACATGGGGCCGATCGAGAGCTATCTTTCGATCGAGGAGGTTATCCGCGTGGCCAAGCTCTCGGGAGCAGACGCGATCCATCCCGGTTACGGTCTCCTGTCTGAAAGCCCCGAATTCGTGGAGGCCTGCAACAAGGCCGGCATCACCTTCATCGGACCGACGGCGGATACGATGCGCCAGCTCGGCAACAAGGTCGCCGCCCGCAATCTGGCGATCTCGGTTGATGTCCCCGTTGTTCCCGCCACCAATCCGCTGCCTGATGATATAGCGGAAGTGGAACGCATGGCCGAAGAAATCGGCTATCCCGTGATGCTCAAGGCCTCCTGGGGCGGCGGCGGTCGCGGCATGCGCGCCATCCGCAAAAAGGAGGACCTCGCCCGCGAGGTGACGGAGGCCAAGCGCGAGGCGAAAGCCGCCTTCGGCAAGGATGAAGTTTATCTCGAAAAGCTGGTCGAGCGTGCGCGTCACGTCGAAAGCCAGATTCTCGGCGATACGCATGGCAATGTCGTGCATCTGTTCGAGCGTGATTGTTCGATCCAGCGGCGCAATCAAAAAGTCGTCGAGCGTGCGCCTGCACCCTATCTGTCCGAAGCGCAGCGCCAGGAACTGGCCGCCTACTCCCTGAGGATCGCCGCCGCGACCAATTATATCGGCGCCGGCACGGTCGAATATCTGATGGATGCCGATACCGGCAAATTTTACTTCATCGAGGTCAATCCGCGTATTCAGGTGGAGCATACCGTCACCGAAGTCGTGACTGGTATCGATATCGTCAAGGCGCAGATTCATATTCTCGAAGGTGCCGCCATCGGCACGGCGGAATCCGGCGTTCCGCGCCAGGAGGACATCCGTCTCAATGGCCATGCGCTGCAGTGCCGCATCACGACCGAAGACCCGGAGCATAATTTCATTCCGGACTATGGCCGTATCACCGCCTACCGTTCCGCGTCAGGCTTCGGCATTCGTCTGGACGGCGGCACCTCCTATACCGGCGCTGTCATCACCCGCTATTACGATCCGCTGCTTGTGAAGGTGACGGCCTGGGCGCCGCGACCGGATGAGGCGATCAACCGCATGGACCGCGCGCTGCGCGAATTCCGTATTCGCGGCGTGGCGACGAACCTCACCTTCCTCGAAGCCATCATCGGTCACGACAGCTTCCGTAACAACACCTATACGACCCGGTTCATCGATTCGACGCCGGAGCTCTTCGCACAGGTCAAGCGTCAGGACCGCGCCACCAAGCTTCTGACCTATCTCGCCGACGTAACCGTCAACGGCCACCCGGAAACCAAGGGTCGCGCCAGGCCGTCCGAAAAGGCGGCGAAGCCCATCGTGCCTTATATCGATGCGCCGACACCTGACGGCACAAAGCAGCTGCTGGACAAGCTTGGCCCGAAGGGCTTTGCGGACTGGATGCGTAATGAAAAGCGAGTGCTGGTCACCGATACGACCATGCGCGATGGACACCAGTCGCTTCTGGCTACCCGCGTTCGCACCCATGACATCGCCCATGTCGCGAGTGTTTACGCCAAGGCGCTACCGCAACTTCTGTCGCTGGAATGCTGGGGTGGTGCGACATTCGATGTTTCCATGCGCTTCCTCACCGAAGATCCGTGGGAGCGCCTGGCGCTTATCCGCGAAGGCGCGCCGAACCTGCTGCTGCAGATGCTGCTGCGCGGCGCAAACGGCGTCGGATACAAGAATTATCCTGATAATGTCGTGAAATACTTCGTCCGCCAGGCCTCAAAGGGCGGGGTTGATCTTTTCCGCGTCTTCGACTGCCTGAACTGGGTGGAGAATATGCGCGTTTCGATGGATGCGATTGCCGAGGAGAACAAGCTCTGCGAAGCGACCATCTGCTACACCGGCGATCTGTTGAATTCGGCGCGTCCGAAATATGATCTCAAATATTATACGGGCCTTGCCGCCGAGCTTGAAAAAGCCGGCGCTCATATCATCGCCGTCAAGGACATGGCGGGTCTGTTGAAACCGGCTGCCGCCAAGGTTCTTTTCAAGGCGCTGCGCGAGGCGACCGGTCTGCCGATCCATTTCCATACCCATGATACCTCGGGCATTTCTGCCGCTACCGTTCTTGCGGCCGTGGATGCGGGTGTCGACGCGGTCGATGCCGCGATGGATGCCTTCTCCGGCAACACCTCGCAGCCTTGCCTCGGCTCGATCGTGGAGGCGCTGGCAGGGTCGGAACGTGATACGGGTCTTGATACGGAATGGATTCGCCGCATTTCCTTCTATTGGGAAGCTGTTCGTAACCAGTATGCGGCTTTCGAAAGCGATCTCAAGGGACCGGCTTCGGAAGTCTATCTGCACGAAATGCCGGGCGGTCAGTTCACCAACCTCAAGGAACAGGCGCGTTCGCTGGGTCTGGAGAGCCGCTGGCACGAGGTGGCGCAGGCCTATGCCGATGCCAACCGCATGTTCGGCGATATCGTCAAGGTAACCCCGTCCTCCAAGGTCGTCGGTGACATGGCGCTGATGATGGTCAGCCAGGATCTGACGGTCGCCGATGTCGAAAACCCCGATCGTGAAGTGTCTTTCCCGGAATCTGTGGTTTCGATGCTGAAAGGCGATCTCGGACAGTCGCCAGGCGGCTGGCCGGCAGCCCTGCAGAAAAAGGCGCTGAAGGGCGAAGCGCCCTATACCGTTCGTCCGGGTTCGCTGTTGGCAGATGCCGATCTCGACGCGGAGCGGAAGGTGATCGAGACCAAGCTGGAGCGCAAGGTCGACGACTTCGAGTTCGCGTCCTATCTCATGTATCCGAAGGTGTTCACCGATTTCGCGCTCACCGCCGAGACATACGGCCCCGTTTCCGTGCTGCCCACCCATGCCTATTTCTACGGCATGGAGGATGGCGAGGAGCTGTTTGCCGATATCGAGCGCGGCAAGACGCTTGTCATCGTCAATCAGGCCTCGTCCGGCATTGATGACAAGGGCATGGTGACGGTGTTCTTCGAGATCAATGGCCAGCCGCGCCGCATCAAGGTGCCGGATCGCGCCCATGGTGCTTCCGGCTCAGCTGTGCGCCGCAAGGCCGAACCGGGCAATGCTGTCCATATTGGCGCACCGATGCCCGGCGTTATCAGTCGCGTCTTCGTCAATCAGGGTCAGGAGGTCAAGGCCGGTGACGTGCTGCTCTCCATCGAAGCCATGAAGATGGAAACTGCGCTTCACGCCGAACGTGACGGCAAGATCGCGGAAGTTCTGGTGCGCCCCGGCGACCAGATCGACGCGAAGGATCTGCTGATCGCTTACGCCGAATAAAAGCCGTTCGAATCTCTCATTACACAGTCAGACGCCCGTCTTTTTCGGCGGGCGTTTTTTATTGCACTTCCGCAGAAACTCGAATATGCATGTTTGTGCACGTTTATTCCTGTTTATGCGTGAGTCTCCATGAGTGATCATTTCGTCAGTGAGCGGCAGGCGCTTATCCTCGCACAGTTGCGGCAAAGCGGCCGTGTGCTGGCGCAGGATCTTGCGCAGAACTTCGGCGTTTCCGAAGACACGGTGCGTCGTGACCTGCGTGAGATGGCGGCGCGCGGGGAATGCCTACGCGTTTATGGCGGGGCGCTGCTTTCCGACAGCAAGACGGTGCCACTGAAGACGCGCATTGCCGAGGATGCGGACCGCAAGGCCATGCTGGCGCGTGCCGCTGTCCCGCTGCTTGAACCCGGCATGGTCGTCTTCATCGATGCCGGCTCCACCAATCTCGCCATCGCACGCGCGATCCCTGCCGGTCTCAACCTGACAGTGGTGACGAATACGCCAGCCATTGCCGCCGAACTGACGGGGCGGGCCAATATCGATCTGGTGCTGATCGGCGGAAAAGTCGATCCGGCTGTAGGTGCGGCTATCGACGCCATGGCGCTTCGGCAGCTCGAACTGATGCGGCCCGATCTTTGCATTCTCGGTGTGTGCGGCGTTGCGGCCGAGACGGGTCTGTCGGCGGATGTTTTTGAAGATGCGGTGTTCAAGCGGCTTGCCTGCAGCGCCAGCCAGCGGATCGTCGCAGCGATTACCACGGAAAAGCTCGGCCATAAGGCTGCTTTCCATGTGCATGATTTTTCTCCACCTCTTTCCCTCGTGCTGGAGCAGGATGCCGACCGCGTATTCGTCGAGGCGCTGTCGGCAAAGGGCGTACAGATTCATTGCGGCGATGAAGACGCCGCCCGATTTTCCCACGGTCAAGTCTGAAGGATATTGCCGATGAATGGCCCCACGACATTTTCGCCGACAGGCATGCGTTCGTCCTATCTGACACGGCACAGGCTGGGCGTTTCCCTGTTGTTCCTGATGAATGGTTTCATGATGGGGTCATGGGCGCCCAAGATTCCGGAATTTGCGGCGCGTCTTTCCCTCAGTGAAAGTGCGCTTGGCCTCATCATTCTGGTTTTCGGCATTGGCTCGCTGGTTTTCATGCCGATTGCCGGTTCGCAGATCGCCCGTTTCGGCTCGCGCACGGTGAGCCTTGTCACCGCCGCGATCTTTCTGCCGACGCTGCTTTTCATTTCCTGGGCCGGCACGGTGTGGGCGGGGGTGATCGCGGTATTTCTGTTCGGCGGGCTGACGGGGGCGATGGATGTCGCCATGAACGCCAATGCCGTGGCGGTGGAACGGGATATGCGCCGCGCCATCATGTCGTCGTGCCATGCCTTCTGGAGCCTCGGCGGTCTGATCGGCGCTGGTCTTGGCGGTTATCTCATCACGGCGATCGGTGTGCAGGGGCATGCCGTTGCGTTGACGGTCATCGCGCTGGTGTTGCTGGTCATTGCATGGCCGCGGGTTCTCGCGGATCGCCCGCATCCTGAGGAGGAACGCCCGAAAGGCGGCCTGCCGCTGACGCCGCTGCCCTGGATCATCGGCCTGATGGCGTTATTCTCGATGATTCCGGAAGGCGCCATCCTCGATTGGGGTGCCCTTTATCTGCGCAACGAACTGGGCGCTTCCGTCTCGCAGTCCGGTTTCGCTTTCGCGGCATTTTCCATGACCATGGCGATCATGCGGTTTGCCGGCGATCTGGTGCGTGACAGGTTCGGGGCGGTCCGAACCCTGCGTTTCTGCTCGGTCATGTCGATCACCGGTCTTCTGATTGCCGGCCTTGCGGGAAATTCCACTTTCGTGATTATCGGTTTCGCCATTGCCGGTATCGGTATTTCCAACATGGTGCCGATCGCCTTTTCGGCGGCGGGCAATATGCCGGGACTGGCGCCTGGCATCGGCCTTTCGGTCGTCACCACCATGGGTTATTCCGGCATTCTGGTAGCGCCCTCGGCGATCGGCTTCATCGCTGAACATACCGGTCTTGCCAGCGTGTTTCTCGCTCTGCCGCTGCTGCATGTGGTCGTTCTGCTACTTTCACGGCTCGCCCGGCATGCTGATGGTGCGGGCAAGGAATAGGCGTCTCGAATTTTGCCATGATTGCGGTAAAGTAGAAGCTCCAGCGCGTTGGGTGTTGACAAGGAGGCCCCCTTGTTTCACCTCAATTGCCAGACCTTGCCGCAAGCTCCAGAGACCGCCATGACGTCACATGCCGATTACGATCCGAAGCCCCGCCGCGCATCCGTCGCCGTAGACGTGGGCGGTGTCATCGTCGGTGGCGGTGCGCCCGTCGTCGTGCAGTCGATGACCAATACCGATACGGCTGACATCGACGCCACCGTGCAGCAGGTGGCGGCGCTTTTCCAGGCCGGTTCGGAAATGGTGCGCATCACCGTCGACCGCGATGAGAGCGCTGCCGCCGTGCCGAAAATCCGCGAGCGGCTGCTGCGTCTCGGCATGGATGTGCCGCTGATCGGCGATTTCCATTATATCGGTCACAAGCTTCTCGCCGATCACCCTGCCTGTGCCGAGGCGCTGGCGAAATACCGCATCAATCCCGGCAATGTCGGCTTCAAGGACAAGAAGGACAAGCAGTTCGGCGAGATCGTCGAAATGGCGATCCGATACGACAAGCCGGTGCGAATCGGCGTCAACTGGGGGTCGCTCGATCAGGAATTGCTGACGACCCTGATGGACAAGAACAAGGAGCAGGGCTTCCCTCTCTCCGCTCGTCAGGTCACGCGCGAGGCGATCGTGCAGTCGGCGTTGATTTCCGCCGAGCTTGCCGAAGAGATCGGCCTGCCACGTAACCGCATCATCCTGTCGGCCAAGGTCAGCCAGGTGCAGGACCTCATCGCCGTTTATTCGATGCTGTCGGAACGCTCCGGCCACGCCCTGCATCTCGGTCTCACCGAAGCGGGAATGGGCTCGAAGGGCATCGTCGCTTCATCCGCCGCCATGGGTTACGTGTTGCAGCATGGTATTGGCGATACGATCCGCGTTTCGCTGACGCCGGAGCCGAATGGCGACCGCACCCGCGAGGTGCAGGTGGCGCAGGAATTGCTGCAGGTCATGGGTTTCCGTCAGTTCATTCCGGTCGTTGCGGCATGTCCCGGCTGCGGGCGCACCACGTCCACCGTCTTCCAGGAACTTGCCCAGAATATCCAGAACGATATTCGCAAGAACATGCCGATCTGGCGTGAGAAATATCCTGGTGTCGAGGCGCTCAATGTCGCCGTCATGGGTTGCATCGTTAATGGCCCCGGTGAAAGCAAACATGCCGATATCGGCATTTCGTTACCCGGAACCGGCGAAAGCCCCGCAGCGCCCGTCTTCATCGACGGAGAGAAGGCGCTGACCCTGCGTGGACCCAATATCGCCGCCGATTTTGAAGCGCTTGTGATCGATTACATCGAAAAGCGTTTTGGCCGGAAAGATGCGGCGGAGTAAAGAGTACCGTGAAAAGGCCGGAATTCCACTGTCATACCTCCTGAACCTCTCGGAGCATCAAAATACATGATCAAAAAAATCGCGATCGTCGCCCTTTGCGGGACCTATCTTTCCGCCTGCACCACCACCGATCCCTATACGGGTGAGCAGAAGATGTCGAACACCGCCGGCGGTGCCGGCATCGGCGCCGTGGTCGGTGCTCTGGGTGGTCTGGCTGTCGGCGGTTCGCCGACCGGTCGCCGCAATGCCGCGCTTATCGGCGCGGGCATCGGCGCGCTCGCCGGCGGCGCTATCGGCAATTACATGGATGGTCAGGAAGCCGAGCTTCGCGCCCAGCTTCAGGGAACGGGTGTTTCGGTTACTCGCCGCGGCGACAGCATCGTTCTCAACATGCCGTCGAACATCACCTTCGCGACGGACCAGGATCAGGTCATTCCGCCATTCTACCCGACGCTCGATTCTGTCGCCATCGTGCTGAACAAGTTCAACCGCACGCTCATCGACATCAACGGCCACACCGATTCCACCGGCAGCCTGCAGCATAACCAGGCGCTTTCCGAGCGTCGCGCCGCATCGGTTGCGAATTATATCGGCGCACGCGGCGTCGACCAGCGCCGTATTTCGACGCTCGGCTTCGGCCCGTCGCAGCCGATCGCCTCGAATGCAACGTCTGACGGTCGCGCCCAGAACCGTCGCGTCGAAGTGCTGATTTCGCCGCTCAAGGGCTGATTGGATGATGGGAAGCTGAGAGGGAAACCGGCTCAGCTTTTCCGTTCAGCGATGAACCTAGCGGCCGCGATGAGAATCGCGGCCTTTTCACCATAGGGAGCCAGCAGTTCCGCAGCTTCCGCCACCTGCTCCTGCAGCTTGCGGCGCGCCCAGTCTTCGCCGCGCAATGCCACGAGCGTTCCCTTGCCGCGCGCGGCATCCTTGCCGGTCGCCTTGCCCATGGTGGCGGCGTCGGCCGTCAAATCCAGAAGATCGTCGGCAAGCTGGAAGGCGAGGCCGATCTTTTCGCCGAAGTGACGCAACCTTTGCCTTTCGGAAACATCGCTTCCGGCGATGATTGCGCCCGCTTCGCAGGCAAAACGCAGCAGTGCGCCAGTTTTCATAGCTTGCAATGTAATGACGCCGGCCTCATCCGGCGCTGTCTTTTCAGCAGCGAGATCGAGGGCCTGGCCGCCGGCCATGCCGCCGATGCCCGCTGCGCGGGCAAGCGAAAGCACGAGCGCGGCCTTGCGTTCGGCCGCGAGCGGATTTTCGTCCGAGGCGATGATATCAAAGGCAAGCGTCAGCAGGCTGTCGCCGGCGAGAATGGCGGTCGCCTCATCAAATTTGCGATGCACCGTCGGCTGGCCGCGGCGCAGGTCATCGTCATCCATGGCGGGCAGATCGTCATGAACAAGCGAATAACAATGGAGGCATTCCAGCGCGGCGCCGACATAAAGGGCGGCTTCGGCATTTCCGCCCGTAAGGGCGGCACTTTCGATGACGAGGAAGGGCCGCAGGCGTTTGCCGCCGTTCAGCACGCCATGGCGCATGGCGTCGAGCAGGTTTTGCGGGCGCGTGATCTCGTCTGCGCGTGCTTCGCCGGAAAGCAGGCGGCCAAGCAGGGCTTCGGTTTTAGCCGCGTTTTCGCGCAGCTTCATTTCGAAATTTGTCATCGCAGCGTCCATGCCGCGCTCTTTGGCATGCCGCGCGAATGCAGGCAAACCTTTTCGTGATTCCAGAGGCGCAACTATTTGACCGGACTCGCCTTGAAGGCGGCAATGGACTATGAAAGGCTTCAATTGGTGCGGGGCTTTGACGAATATTGAGCAGTACGCCTGAAAGCGACGCAGATTACGCCGTGCTGGCGGAAGACCGGAGCAGTCCGAAGGTGGATTTTCGCACGTTGGCAAAGCGCATCATCATGACCTTGCTGGCTTTGCTGATCCTGCCCTATCTGCTGATCCCGGTCTATGCACTGCCGTTTTTCCGGCCGGTCTCGACGCTGATGCTTGCCGATCTGGTGACCTTTCAGGGTTATGACAGACGCTGGGTGCCGCTCGAGGATATTTCCCCGCGCCTTGTTCAATCGGTGATGATGTCCGAGGACGGGCAATTCTGTTTCCATGGCGGCGTGGACTGGAACCAGATGCAGTCCGTGGTCAGCAATGCGCTCGACGGGGCCTCCACCCGTGGCGCGAGCACCATTCCGATGCAGACGGCAAAGAACCTGTTTTTATGGAACGGCCGCTCTTTCCTGCGCAAGGGGCTGGAGTTGCCGCTGGCGATCGCCGCCGATTTCGTCTGGTCCAAAAAACGGATGATGGAGATTTATCTCAACGTTGCCGAATGGGGACCTGGCATCTACGGCATTGAGGCCGCAGCACAGCACCATTTCAAGGTGCCGGCCGCAAAGCTCAGTTCCCGCCAGGCGGCGCTGCTGGCTGTTTCACTACCTAATCCCATCGACCGCGTCGCCAGCAAGCCGGGACGCGGATTGCAACGGCTTGCCGGCCTTATCGAGCGTCGCGCTCGCGCCTCCGGCGGCTATGTCGGCTGCGTGCTGGACTGACCCTAGCGCGCTGGTTCAGCCTTTCTTGAAAATATAGTCGGTTTCCTGACGCAGCGTTTCGCCCGGCCGCAGGATTGCATGCGGAAAATCCGGGTGATTGACGGCGTCTGGCCAAATCTGCGTTTCCAGGCAGAAGCCCGCAAAGGGGCCGTAGTGACGGCCATCGAGGCCGGGAACCGGGACGTCCAGTTTAAAGGCCGAATAAAGCTGTACACCGGGTTCGGTGGTGTGAACCTCAAGAGCGATATCGGAGGCCGGCGAATAGGCGCGGGCGACCTTGCGCTTGGCGCGACGTTCGGGCGAAAGGCAGAAATTATGGTCGTAGAGGACCTGCTCGCCATTCTCCTTGCGCCGCATCGGTGTTGTCTGGCGAAGGTCGAACACGGTTCCTTCGACGGAGCGGATTTCGCCCGTCGGTATCTGCTTGTCGTTGGTGGGCAGGTAGAAGTCAGCAGCGATGCTGATCTCATGCCCAAGTGCGGTATCTGCCCCATCGAGATTGAAATAGGAATGCTGGCAGACATTGGCGATGGTCGGCTTGTCGGTCACCGTTTCATAGACCACCGAAAGCACACCGCCGTCGAGGATCGTATAGGTGGCCGTGACCGTGCAATTGCCGGGATAACCGGCGCGGCCATCGGGATCGATTATCTGCAGAATCGCATGGCTTTCGCCATGTTCCATCAGCATCCAGTTGCGTTTGCCCATGCCGTCGCTGCCGCCATGCAGATGGGTTACGCCCTTTTCGTTCAGTTCCAGCTGGTATTCGTGCCCGTCGATCGAGAACCGGCCGTCACCGATACGGTTGGCGTTGCGGCCGGGGGTGGCGCCGAAATAGGAGGAATATTTGTAATCCTCGAACTTGTCGAAGCCGAGCACGAGCGGCGGCTGGTGGCCCTCAAGACGCAGATCCTGAATGACGGCACCCCAGGTGATGACCTTGGCCGTCAGCCCGCCTTTCGAGATGGTGACGCGTTCGACTTTTTCGCCGGTCGCCGTGAAACCGAAATTCTCCCGTGCCGCCGCGTCGCCCATAACATCATTCTCCCGGTTGCCATGAATTGCCGGCGGACGTTGCGTCATTTTCCGGCAATTCGCAATCCCGCAATTCAAAGCATGTCTCCCAAAAGTGTCCTGCGGTTTTGGGACAAAGACATGCTTAAAACAAAGAAGAAAGCGCGTCGCATGCGTTTGACCAAACGCGACGCGCTTTAAGCGGCCAGTTGCCCGATGGCTTCTAGATCATAGGGCGTCGTCTGGTATATCTCGTTGATCCAGTTGCCGAAAAACAGATGGGCATGGCTGCGCCAGCGGTTGAGCGGGGCAAGTTCCGGGTCGTTGTGCGGAAAATAATCATGCGGCAGCTTGATGGGCACGCCGGCATTCGCGTCCCGGAAATACTCATCCGAAAGCGACGTCGAATCATATTCGACATGGTTGAACATATAGAGCCGGTTGCCCTCCTTCTCATGCACCAGACAAACGCCCATTTCCTCTGACTCCATCAGGATTTCGAGTCTCGGATGTTTTTCGATATCGGCGCGGCGTACTTCAGTCCAGCGCGAGACAGGAACCTGGAAATCATCCGAAAAGCCGTTCAGGTAGATCGACGAGGGGCAAAGATTGCGGTGACGATAGACCCCGAAAGCCTTTTCCTTCAGTTCGTGCTTCGGCACGCCATGGAAATGATAGATGGCGGCCATCGCCCCCCAGCAGACATTCAGCGTCGAATGGACATTGGTCTGCGTCCATTCGAAAATCTTCTGCATTTCGTTCCAGTAGGTCACGTCTTCATAGGCCAGCGTCTCCACGGGGGCGCCGGTAATGATGAAACCATCAAACTTGCGGTGGCGCACTTCCTCCCACGTCTCGTAGAACGACAGGAGATGCTCTTCCGGCGTGTTCTTGGCGCGATGGCCGCCGATCCGCACCAGCGACAGTTCCACCTGCAGCGGCGAAGCGCCGACGAGGCGTGCCATCTGGATTTCCGTCTTGATCTTGTTCGGCATGAGGTTGAGAAGCCCGATCTGGAGCGGGCGGATATCCTGCCGGATAGCAGCCGTTTCGGTCATGACCCGCACGCCCTCGTGAACGAGGGTCTCAAAAGCGGGAAGCGTATCGGGAATCTTGATCGGCATGTCGAACTCTCTTTTCCGGATCACGTAAAGAACGTTGCGAAAACAAAAAAACCGGCAGCGAAATCGCGACCGGTCCCAGGAAATTGCCTTTTTCCTCGACCCTTTAGCGACTTCTTTAAAGTGGCTGCAAGCCGGTCGGCAAATCACCACTGAGGCGTTTCATAATCCCGAAGCCGGCGAAAATCAATATAGGCTGATTTCATCGGGGTTTCGGCTTTCCATTTTTGGCCGAGGTGCGGTAAGGCAGGGCATGGATAAAGAGCGTTTCACCATTCTGCTTGGCGGCGATGTCACGGTGACCGATCGTCTGAAAGAGGCGGTCGCGGATAGCCGTGTGATTGCGGCCGATGGCGGCATGCGCCATGCCCGGCCGCTTGGCCTTGCGCCGGAGCTGTGGGTCGGGGATTTCGATTCCGCCAGCAAAGAGTTGCTGGACGCCTGGCCAGATGTGGCGCGGCAGCCGTACCCGGCCGCAAAGGCGGTGACGGATGGCGAGATCGCGGTATCGGAAGCTCTCTCCCGTGGAGCGCATTCGCTGGTGCTTGTCGGTGCGCTTGGAGGCGAGAGAAGCGACCATGCGCTGCAGCACCTTCTTTACGCGGTGGCGCTGGCCGAACGTGGTATCGACGTTACGCTGACGTCAGGTGAAGAAGAGGCCCGGCCGCTGCTTCCCGGTTTGCTGGATGTCGATCTGCCGCCCGCTTCGCTGTTTTCTGTTGCCGGATTTACCGCCCTTGCGGGGCTTGATATCGGCAATGTGCGTTATCCGCTGAAGGATTTCGCGCTTGCTTTCGGCTCCTCCCGCACTATTTCCAATGTCGCGAATGGCGGCCCCGTGCATTTCTCGCTGAAAAGCGGAAAAGCCATCGTGCTCGCCCGCCCTTATGATCTGACCGGAGCCTGACACCTTGGCACCCCCAATTTTGAAACTCGATGACATCAAGCTGACCTTCGGCGTGACCCCGCTGCTCGACGGCGCCAATCTTCAGGTAGAGCCGGGCGATCGCATCTGCCTTGTCGGGCGCAACGGTTCGGGCAAGTCGACGCTGATGAAGATCGCTGCGGGTCTCGTTGAAGCGCAGTCGGGTGAGGTTTTCCGGCATCCGTCCGCGACCATCCGTTATCTGGAACAGGCGCCGGACTTTGTCGGTTACGACACGGTTCAGGCTTATGCCGAAGCGGGGCTCGGGCCAGGTGACGATCCCTACCGCGTCACCTATCTTCTTGAGCATCTCGGCCTCACGGGGCAGGAACATCCGGCAAGCCTTTCCGGCGGTGAGGCGCGACGTGCGGCCCTTGCCCGCGTGATGGCGCCGGAACCCGATATCCTGATGCTGGACGAACCCACCAACCATCTGGATCTGCCGACCATCGAATGGCTTGAAAGCGAGCTGCAGCAGACGCGCAGCGCGCTTGTGCTGATTTCGCACGACCGCCGTTTTCTCGAAAAAGTCTCGACTTCGACCGTCTGGCTCGATCGTGGCCAGTCCCGCCGTCTCAATCGCGGCTTTGCCCATTTCGAGGAATGGCGCGACAAGGTGCTGGAAGAGGAAGAGCTGGAGCAGCACAAGCTCGGCAAGGCCATCGAGCGCGAAGAACACTGGATGCGCTATGGCGTGACCGCGAGGCGCAAGCGCAACATGCGCCGCGTTGGTGAGCTTCAGGCCATGCGCGCGGAATATCGTGGCCACAAGGGGCCGCAGGGCACCGTGCAGGCGACCGTCACCGAAGGGCGCGAATCCGGCAAGCTGGTCATCGAGGCCGAGGCCATCACCAAGGCCTACGGCGAGCGCGTGATCGTCGCGCCGTTTTCGCTGCGTGTCCATCGTGGGGATTGTATCGGCTTCGTCGGCCCCAATGGCGCCGGTAAAACCACGCTTCTGAAGATGCTCACCGGCCAGCTTGAGCCCGATAGCGGTATGGTGAAGCTCGGCACCAATCTGGAGATCGCGACGCTCGACCAGAAACGTGAGGATCTCAATCCCAACGATACGCTCGCGCATTATCTGACCGATGGTCGTGGCGAAAACCTGCTGGTCAACGGCGAATTGAAGCATGTGACGGGCTACATGAAGGATTTCCTGTTCCAGCCGGAACAGGCCCGCACGCCGATCCGTAACCTTTCCGGCGGCGAGCGAGCGCGCCTTATTCTGGCGCGCATTCTGGCGCGGCCGACCAATCTTCTGATCCTCGACGAGCCGACCAACGATCTCGATATCGAAACGCTCGATCTTTTGCAGGAAATCGTCGCTGGCTTTTCCGGCACGGTCATTCTCGTCAGCCACGACCGCGATTTCCTTGACCGCACCGTCACCTCCACCATCGCCCCGGTCAATCCGGACCAGCCGGATGGACGATGGATCGAATATGCCGGTGGCTATTCGGACATGATGGCGCAGCGCAAGGGTGCTGCGGAAGAAAAACGCAAGGCTGAGAAGCAGGAAAAAGCGAAGGCCGCACCTTCGGCCTCCGCGTCGCAGGATCCCTCAAAGGCCAAGGGCAAGCTTTCCTTCAAGCAGAAATTCGCGCTCGAAAATCTTCCGAAGGAGATGGAAAAGGCGCAAGGCGAAATCGCCAAGCGCGAGGAGCGCATGGCTGATCCTAATCTCTTCACCAAGGATCCGGCCACTTTCAACACGCTGGCGAAGGAAATGACGAAGCTGCGTGAAAAGCTCGAGACCATGGAAGAAGAATGGCTGGAGCTGGAGATGCTGCGCGAGGAACTGGAAGGCTGAAGGCCGCAGGCCCCTCGTTTGATCGACCCTCCTTCGGTCTTTGACAGAAAAGCGGAATTGCCGTTCTATGCCGGTTCGTTTGGAGGAGTTGTGAAAATGCGCATGATTTTCGTCAATCTGCCGGTCAAGAATATCGAGAAATCAAGAAGCTTTTTCACGGCTCTCGGTTTCAGCTTCAATCCGGAATATTCTGACGACCGCACGCTCTGCATGATCGTGGAAGAAAACATCTTCGTGATGCTTCTTCAGGAAGGGCGTTTCCGCGATTTCATCAACGGCGACATCGCCGATGCGACGCGCACCACCGAGGTTCTGACCTGTCTCACGGCGGGAAGCCGCGACGAAATCGACCGGATGATCGCAACGGCGCTTGCCTCCGGTGGCAGTGATTGGAAACCCGTGCAGGATCACGGCTTCATGTATGCCGGCAGTTTTCAGGATCCCGACGGGCACGTCTGGGAGCTGGTGCATATGACGGAGCAGGGCTGACGGCGGCCATCTTGCCAAGCAGGGACGACCGGACTACACCATCATCTTGATCTAACGGGGTGTCTTTTGCGCTTGCGTGCAAAAGGCTGAGAGGCTTGCCAACCCGAAGAACCTGATCCGGTTCATACCGGCGGAGGGATTAGACGGCTTCAAGGCAGGCGGCTATTTCCCTTTTTGTTTTGAGGAGATACCCGTGCGCCGTCGTCTTTTCCTGAATTCCCTTGTTGCCGCTTCGCTGTTCCTGCCCGGTCTTGCCGCCGCGCAGGACAAGCAAGAATTGACAGTCTATACCTATGAGAGCTTCGTTTCCGAATGGGGTCCCGGTCCCAAGGTAAAAGAAGCCTTCGAGAAGGTCTGCGGTTGCACGGTCAATTTCGTCGGTGTTGCGGATGGTGTGGCGCTTCTTAACCGTCTGAAGCTTGAAGGCGCAGGGTCCAGGGCGGATGTGGTCGTTGGTCTCGACACCAATCTTGTTGCCGAGGCGAAACAGACCGGTCTTTTTGATGTCAGCGGCGTCGATGCGTCGGCCGCCAAGGTGCCGGGCGGTTACAGGGACGATGTTTTCGTGCCTTACGACTACGGGCATTTTGCCGTCATCTATGACACGCAGACGGTGAAGAACCCACCGACGAGCCTGAAAGAGCTGGTGGAAGGCGACCCCTCGCAGAAGATCGCCATTCAGGACCCGCGCACCTCCACGCCGGGGCTCGGCCTGCTGTTGTGGGTAAAATCGGTCTACGGTGACAAGGCCCCGGAAGCATGGGCAAAGCTCAGGAAGCGCATTCTCACCGTCACGCCGGGCTGGTCGGAATCCTACGGCCTTTTCACCAAGGGGGAGGTGCCGATGGTGCTCTCCTACACCACCTCGCCCGCCTATCATATGGTCGCCGAAAAAACGGATCGTTATCAGGCCGCGGCTTTTTCCGAAGGGCATTATATCCAGATCGAAGTGTCCGGCCTTCTCAAAAACGCGCCGCACAAGGAGCTGGCAAAGCAGTTCCTCGCTTTCACGCTGACATCAGGTTTTCAGGATGCCATTCCGGAAAACAACTGGATGATGCCGGTTGCGGCAACGTCCAATCCCCTGCCCGAGGCTTTTTCCAAACTCGTGGTGCCGCAGAAGACTTTCCTGATGGATCCGGAAGAGGTGGCGAAGAACCGCAAGGCGTGGATCGATGAATGGCTCGCGGCCATGAGCATGAATTGAGGAAGAGGCACGCCCGCACATGATGCTGCGTCGCGATTATCGGCGATCGATCATTTTCGGAACGGCGGCTTTTGCCGCCGTTTTCCTATTCATGGCGCTCGCCGTTGCGGCCCTCCTGTCTTTTGATGCGGGCGCGTCTGCTGCCGGTATCATGGATGCCTATACGCTGCGCATCCTGCGTTTCACGCTTTATCAGGCAACGCTTTCCACCCTTCTTTCCATTGTTCTTGGCCTGCCGGTGGCGCTGGCGCTTTCCCGGCGACGCGAGTTTCCGGGAAGGATCTGGATCATCAGGCTGATGGCGGTGCCGATGGGTCTGCCTGTCATCGTTGGCGCCTTCGGCATCATCACCATCTGGGGCAGGCAGGGTGTTTTGAATACGGCCCTCGTTTTTGCCGGTGCGGATGAACCTTTCAGCATTTACGGCCTTTCCGGCATCCTTATCGCCCATGTGTTTTTCAATCTGCCGCTTTCGGTCCGGCTGATGCTGGCCGGGCTTCAACGTATTCCGGGCGAATATTGGCGCATGGCGGCAAGCCTCGGCATGGGGCCGGTCTCGGTTTTCCGTTTTATCGAATGGCCGGCGGTCGCGCGTCTCGTTCCCGGCATTGCCGGGCTTATCTTCATGTTGTGCGCCACCAGCTTCACGCTCGTGCTTCTTTTAGGCGGCGGGCCGGCAGCCACGACACTGGAGGTGGCGATCTATCAGGCGCTGCGGTTCGATTTCGATCCGCAGCGGGCGATTGCGCTTTCGGTTTTGCAGATTGCCCTCACCGCAATTCTGCTCGGCCTTCTCGCCTTTTTGCCGTCGCCCGAAGCGGAAATCCCTTCGCTTGGTCGTTCCCTTCGCCGTTTCGACGGCAAGAGTATCGGCGCCCGTTTGTGGGATGGGGCGGCAATTGTCTTCGCTGTTCTGCTGATCGGCCTGCCGCTTGTCGCCATAGCTGTCTCGGGTTTGAGTGCCGATCTGCCGCGTCTTCTGTCTGCACCGATTTTTCTGCGCGCGGCGGCGACCAGCCTTGCAATCGCCGCGCTTTCCGCAGCCCTTGTCGTGCTCTACTGCATGGCGATCATCGGCGCGCGCCAGGCTGTAGGCTCCAGACGGCAGGTGGGGCAGCCTCTGCGCTTGCTCTCCGCCATGCTTGGGGCGGGGTCTTCGTTGGCGCTCTTGGTGCCGCCTGTCGTGTTGGGAAGCGGGTGGTTCCTGTTATTGCGGGTTTTCGGTGATGTCAGCTTCTATGCTCCCGTTCTCGTGGCGCTTATCAATATGTTGATGGCTTTGCCGCTTGCCATGCGGGTGCTGGAGCCGGCCTTCACCAGTCATTTTTTACGCACCGGCCGGCTTTCCGCCAGTCTCGGGCTTCAGGGCCTCACGCGGCTGCGGTTTGCCGATCTGCCGGTTCTGTGGCGGTCGCTGGCCATGGCGTTTTCCTTCGCCATGGCCCTGTCGCTCGGCGATTTAGGCGCGGTTGCCCTGTTCGGCTCGGAAAATTTCGTCACCCTGCCGTGGCTGGTCTATAGCAATATGGGCAGCTATCGCACCAATGATGCCGCCGGTTATGCCTTCCTTCTCGGCATTGTCTGCCTGCTGCTTGCCGCAGGCGGCGTTTCACGGCAATCCCAATCAGCAAGGGCGAGCATATGACAGGCGATGATTTTGCCGTTGAACTGGACAAGGTCAGGCTACGGCTGGGAACACAGGATTTCGAGCTTGATTGTTCGTTCCCTAAGGGGCAGATAACCGCCGTTGTCGGTGCATCCGGCTCGGGAAAATCCACGCTTCTCAATCTCGTCGCCGGTTTCGAGGAACCGGATTCCGGGCGCGTGATGATCGGCGGGCAGGACATGACCGCGCTTGATCCTTCGGAAAGACCGGTCTCATCAATCTTTCAGGATAATAATCTTTTCGCCCATCTCGATATCTTCACCAATGTCGCTCTCGGTGTCAGCCCCGGGCTGAAATTGCGGGTGGAAGACCGGCAAGAGATTGAGATGGCCCTCGTCCGTGTCGGTCTTGCGGGTTTCGACAAACGCTTGCCGGGCACGCTTTCCGGTGGAGAAAGACAGAGGGCGGCGCTGGCGCGCGCGCTGGTCAGGAAAAAGCCTGTCATGCTGCTTGATGAACCTTTCGCGGCACTCGATCCGGGATTGCGGGCGGGCATGACCTCCCTGCTTCTCGACTTGCACGCCGAAACAAAAAACACGGTGATTATTGTCACCCACCATCCCGAAGACATAAAGAAGCTGGCGCAGCGGGTGGTGTTTCTTGAACGCGGCCGTGTTGTCTATACCGGTTCGACCGCAGATTTCTTCGCCACACAAAATGTGAAGGCGGTCGACAGTTTTCTGAACGGGTGATCGCCTTATTTTCGACGCGTGCCGCTGGCAATCGCTTTAGATGACTTCAATGGCGCTAATTTGCACTTGCCAGTTTCAAGTTGTTGCCCGAGAAAAGATGGGAATTATTGCGTTCTTCAGGAATATTCCGGACTTGATGGATCGTTTTTACCGTTTTGGCATTCATCGCCCGTTGGGGCGAATCTGTTATTCTGGTCTGCAATTAACGGATGATCAGGAACGTTAGGGGCAGGCATAGAGAATGAGAAATAGCATGACTGCACAGTGGAGGCTCTTCTCCCGTTCAGGCCTTCGCCGTTCGGGCAGGATGGCTGCCGCCTGTTCCGTGCTGACAGCGTCTGCGGTGTTCCTGTCGTCGTGCCAGTCTCTCTTCAGCCCGGCCTACCAGTCCACCCTGCGCCCCTCGGATAATCCGCAGACCGTGGAAGAAGTGCAGAAGAATGATCCCCGCGCCCAGATGGGTGCGCGCGAGCATCCGCGCATCGTGGCGAGTTATGGCGGCGAATATCGTGACGCCAAGACGGAAAGGCTCGTCGCCCGCATCGCCGGCGCGCTGACGGCGGTTTCGGAAAATCCGCAACAGTCCTACCGCATCACCATCCTGAACTCGCCGGCCATCAATGCCTTTGCGCTGCCGGGCGGATATCTTTACGTGACGCGTGGGCTTCTGGCGCTTGCCAACGATGCTTCGGAAGTGGCTGCCGTGCTTTCGCATGAAATGGGCCATGTCACCGCCAACCATGGCATTGAACGCCAGCGCCGGGAAGAGGCGGAGGTGATTGCCAGCCGCGTGGTTGCCGAAGTGCTGTCGAGTGATCTCGCCGGCAAGCAGGCGCTTGCGCGCGGCAAGCTGCGGCTCGCGGCCTTTTCGCGTCAGCAGGAATTGCAGGCGGATGTGATCGGCGTGCGGATGCTGGGCGAGGCCGGTTATGACCCCTTTGCCTCGCCGCGTTTTCTGGATTCCATGGCGGCCTATGCGCGGTTTTCCTCGGCCGATCCTGAAAACGACCAGAGCCTCGACTTCCTTTCCAGCCACCCCAACACGCCGCAGCGTATCGAGCTTGCGCGCCGTCATGCCCGCGCCTTCGGCCAGGACGGCCAGGTCGGGGATCGTGGTCGCGAGTGGTTTCTGGACGGCATAGACGGCCTGCTTTATGGCGACAGCCCGCAGGAAGGGTATGTCCGGGGCCAGACATTCCTGCACGGAACGCTCGGCATTCGTTTCGATGTGCCGGAAGGTTTCGTCATCGACAACAAGGTTGAGGCCGTTCTGGCGACGGGGCCGGGCGATATGGCCATCCGCTTCGACGGCGTCGCCGATCCGAAACAGACAAGCCTTGCCAATTATCTGACCAGCGGCTGGGTTGCCGGCCTGTTGCCGGAAACCGTCAAGGAAACCCAGATCAACGGTCTGGAGGCTGCGACGGCGCGGGCAAGCGCGGATAAATGGGATTTCGACGTGACCGTCATTCGCGTCGGCCAGCAGATATTTCGTTTCCTGACGGCCGTGCCGAAGGGCAATACCCAGCTCGATTCCATCGCCAACACATTGCGCACCAGCTTCCGCAAGATGACGCCGCAGGAAATAGCCTCGCTGAAGCCGCTCAGGGTGCGGGTGGTGACGGTGAAGCCCGGTGAAACCGTGGCGACGATGGCGGCGCGGATGATGGGAACCGACCGGAAGCTGGACATGTTCCGCATGATCAACGCCATGAGCGCCACCGCCACAATCCAGCCCGGGCAACGGGTGAAGATCATTTCGGAATAAGCTTGCGGCCTCCTATTCGCCGGTTGCCTGCGACAGGTAGGCGTGAACCAGTGCGATCATTTCCCGCCTGACTTTGGGCGACTGCAGCTCTCCGCGGCGGGCGGCATTGTGAATGATGCCGTCAATGGCATCCGATACGATCCGCGCTGCGGTTCCGCTTTCGACCTTTGAACCGGCTGTCATATGTGCCGCGATCGCTGCCGCATAGAGACCGAGATATTCCTCTTCGAAAGCGCTGTTGGGATCGTTCGTTCCTTGGTGGCTCGGCGCATCATCCAGAAGGACCTTGTGAAGGCCGGGATGGATGCTGTGGACCCCGATCATGCCGGTCACGAGCTCTTCAACGAATCTAGCGAGCGATTGCCGCTTTTGCGCGATGCTCTTCATGATGGAGAGACAGTCCTCGAGGTGACGATGGCGTACCGCTTCCACGATCGAAACCTTGTCCGGGAAATATTGATAGAGCGAGCCGATGCTGACGCCGGCCGTTTCGGCGACCCTGTTCGTGGTAAAACCCGCCCAGCCGTGATCGCTTAAAATGCGAGCCGCCGCATGGATGACAGCATCGACCGTTGCCCTGGAACGCTCCTGACGCGGCTCCTTGCGCATCTCGGTTTTCCGCTTTGCAATGCGAGTAGACAAGGCATCCTCCATGACGAAAATATAAACATAGTGCTCACATTTTTCAGATGTAAAGGATATTGTCATGAGGGATTTGCTCAGGAGCCTGCTCGGCTATCACGCATGGGCGAACAGGGACTTGTTCGAGAAGCTGCAACAACTCGATCCCGTCCAGAACGCGTCCGAGCGGCACATGGCAATTCGGCTGATCAATCATTATTACGTGGTCGCAAGGATTTTTTCGGGCCATCTCACCGGAGCGGCGCACGGTTTTCTCTCCGACAATACCGAGGCAACGCCGCAGCTGGATGATCTTGCGAAGGATGTCGCTGCTCTGGATGGCTGGTATCTCGACTACATCGGGAAAACATCACCGGCATCGCTTGGCGAATTTGTCGCCTTCACCTTTACGGATGGTGACAAAGGTTACATGTCCCGTGCCGAGATGATCTCGCATATGGTCCTGCATGCCGGCATTCACAGAGGGGAGGTCGCGCGTATTCTGAGCCAGCTCTCCATCACGCCGCCCTGGGATACTTTTGCTGTGTTTCTGCACGGCACGCAGCCGCAACGGCGTTTGCAGGGGGCATAATAAAAAGCCACCCGCCCCTGTGTGGGACGGGTGGCTTTCCTGAAACGATGGTGTCAGGAACCTATTGCCACTCGCGCACGTCGACGAAATGACCGGCGATCGCCGCCGCTGCTGCCATGGCAGGGGAGACGAGGTGGGTGCGGCTCTTATAGCCCTGGCGGCCCTCGAAATTGCGGTTCGAGGTCGAGGCACAGCGTTCGCCGGGCTTCAGGCGGTCGTCATTCATGGCAAGGCACATGGAACATCCCGGTTCGCGCCATTCGAAACCGGCTTCGAGGAAAATCTTGTCGAGACCTTCCTTTTCCGCCTGTTCCTTCACAAGACCGGAGCCGGGCACGATCATTGCCGAGACCGTGGGGGCGACCTTGCGGCCGTCGACGATTTTCGCCGCCGCGCGCAAATCTTCGATGCGGCCATTGGTGCATGAGCCGATGAAGACGCGGTCGATGGCGATATCGGTGATGCGCGTTCCGGGCTTCAGGCCCATGTATTCCAGCGCACGCCATTTGGAGGTACGCTTGTTTTCTTCCTCGATATCATCCGGATTGGGAACGATCCCTTCAACGGAGGTCACGTCTTCCGGCGACGAGCCCCAGGAGACGATCGGCGGCAGATTGGCCGCGTTCAGTACCACGACCTTGTCGTAATGTGCGCCTTCGTCGGACTTCAACGTTTTCCAATAGGCGATGGCCTGTTCCAGCGTTTCGCCCTTCGGCGAGCGCGGCTTGTCTTTGATGTAGTCAAAGGTGGTTTCGTCAGGTGCAATAAGACCTGCGCGGGCTCCGCCCTCGATGGTCATGTTGCAGACCGTCATGCGGCCTTCCATGGAGAGCGAACGGATCGCCTCGCCGGCAAATTCGATCACGTGACCGGTGCCGCCAGCCGTGCCGATCTCGCCGATAATGGCGAGGATGATGTCCTTGGCGGTAACACCATCCGGGATTTTGCCGTCGACACGCACCAGCATGTTCTTGGCCTTTTTCTGGATCAGCGTCTGGGTCGCCAGAACGTGCTCCACTTCCGAGGTGCCGATGCCATGCGCCAATGCGCCAAAGGCGCCGTGGGTCGAGGTATGACTGTCGCCGCAGACGATCGTCATGCCCGGGAGGGTGAAACCCTGTTCGGGGCCGACGATGTGAACGATGCCCTGGCGCTTGTCGCGCTCGGAATAATATTCGACGCCGAAATCCCTAGCGTTCTGCGCGAGCGCTTCCACCTGAATGCGGCTTTCCTCGTTCTTGATACCTTCCAGCCGGTCGGCCGTGGTCGGAACGTTATGGTCGACGACGGCCAGCGTGCGGGCAGGTGAATGCACGGGGCGACCGGCTATGCGCAGGCCTTCGAAGGCCTGCGGGCTCGTCACCTCATGGACGAGGTGACGGTCGATGTAGAGAAGACAGGTTCCGTCGGGATCACGATTGACGACGTGGTCGTCCCAGATTTTGTCATACAGGGTGCGGGGTGCGCTCATGGCTCTGTGCCTTGTCATATAAAAGGGTAATGAGGGTTCAGTAAGGCGGTGGACAGCGTGCTGCTGTCAGGCGAGCCTAAGTCGGCTGGTGAGCGCCCCGGAAACGCGCGCAAAGAACCGTGCCGGCAGACGCTTGTGGTCCTGCAGCACATAAACATTCTGCGCGAGACATCCGAATTTAGATCCCATGGCTGAGTTCATAGCAGATTGCCGGTTTTACGGCAATATGAATGCGTACAGCCCTGAATGCGACGGTTCGGCATTTTCTATATGCGCTGCATCATGGCTCAAGCCCCCAATGGGCCTGCCTTGTAGTGGTTGCCGGTGGTTATGATGCAGTGCAACTTGCGTATTTTGCAATGCACATATAGATGGGTTCCCTTATCATTTGCATTTCGACGAGCAATCGAAGGGAGGGAAAAGCATATGGTATCCGAAAAAGCCCTTATCTCGAAGATCACCTGGCGGCTGATGCCGTTTCTTGGCCTTCTTTATCTCATCGCCTATATCGACCGCCAGAATGTCAGCTATGCCAAGCTGCAGATGGTCGATGCGCTGAGCCTCAGCGAATATGCCTACGGCCTTGGCGCTTCGCTGTTCTTCATCGGCTATTTCCTCTTCGAGGTGCCGAGCAACCTTTTCCTCAACCGTTTCGGCGCCAGCAAATGGTTCGCCCGCATTCTGGTTTCCTGGGGCGCCGTCACCATCGCGCTTGCCTATACGCAGAACGCCACGATGTTCTACATCCTGCGCTTCCTGCTCGGGCTCTGCGAGGCGGGTTTCTTCCCCGGCGTCTTGTTCCTGATGACGCTCTGGTTCCCGCGCGATTATCGTGGCCGCATGATCGGCCTGTTCATGATCTTCAGCGCGCTTGCCAATGCCATCGGCGCGCCGCTTGGCGGCATGCTGCTCGATCTGGATGGTTTCCTCGGTTATGCCGGTTGGGAATGGGTATTCCTCGCCACGGGTATTCCGGCCGTCATCGCCGGTATCGCCACCTTCTTTTATCTTGATGATACGCCGGAAAAGGCGAAGTTTCTGACGCAGGATGAGAAAACCTGGCTGAAGAACCGGCTGGCCGAAGAAAACAAGGGCATGGAAGAGCATGCGGAGGACGGCTTCAAGGCGCTGGTCAATCCGCGCGTTCTGTTCATGGCGCTTTGCTATGTCGGCTTTCCGCTGGCCGCCTATGGTCTCAGCTACTGGCTTCCGACCATCGTGAAGAGCTTCGGCGTTTCCAACACCGCTAACGGCTTTATCAACATCATCCCCTGGGTGATCGTCGCCGTTGCCCTGTTCGTCGTGCCTTTGGCAGCCGACAAGGCCAAGAACAAGACGCCCTATATCGTCGGCCCTGCCTTCATCGGTGCGTTTTGCCTGTTGATGTCGGCATTGCTCAGTGATCCGGTCCTGCAGTTCGCTTTCCTGTGCATCGCCGCCGCAGGCATCTTTGCCGGCCAGCCGGTGTTCTGGAGCCTGCCCGGCCGCTTCCTCAAGGGAGCAGGTGCGGCTGCCGGTATCGCCGCGATCAATTCCGTCGGCAATCTGGGCGGCTTCGTGGCGCAGAATGTGGTGCCCTGGATCAAGGATCAGACCGGCAGCACCATTGCGCCGATGTTCTTCCTTGCTTTCTGCTTGGCGCTTGCCGGGGTGCTTGTCATCGTCGCAACGCGCAGAATGGGCAATCAGGTCAGGGCCGCCTGACTTTGGAAGATAGCGACAGCTGACACGATTGCCGACCGGCGCACCTGTAAAAAATCGTGGCCCGGATGTTTCCGGGCCACGATCATTTTAAGCGGCAAATAATCAAATTCTCTTCGAGAGAATTACGCGGTGAACCAATCGCTACCGGTCAGGTGAACACCGGAGACAACGATCTTTTCGCCCTTGTGCTCGCCAGTGACGTTGTAGCTGAGGATGGTGTCGTTATCGATCGTCGATACCGCCCAGTTATCGATCACCGAGCCGACCAGCTTGAGCTTGTCCACGGCGGCGTTGAAGCCTTCGATGGTATCAGTCGCAAAGCTCTTGGCCATGTCGCCGAGATTAAAGACGAAGGTATCGGCGCCACCGCTTGCGATGATGTGATCGATACCCTTACCGCCGGTCACCAGTGAGGACGCAAGTTTCACGCCGCTCAGGTCGATCGTATCGTTACCGGCACCTGCATCGATCTTGACGGAAGTGAAGCTGCCGTCGGTGATGCCAGCACCGCCATTCACGGCACCGGTATTGGCGGCAAGACCGCCCGTGCCAGCCGCAGATGCGTCGTTAAATGCAGCGCCAGCCTTGACGATGATCGTGTCGTTGCCTGCCCCGGTATCGATGTTGAAATTGTTTACCCAGGTCTTTTCATTCGAAACGACAGAGACGGTGACCGTGTCATTGCCAGCGCCGGTCGAGATGTTGCCACGCTTGGCATTGAGAACTTCCACGGTGGACGAACCGGTGCCGCCGAGATGAACGTCGACCTGAACGAAATCCTTGAAGATAAGGTTTTCAGAGGTGTCGGACTGGGCGAGAGCGTTCTTTACCGAATTCCATGCTGACGATACGTCAAATTTGAAGCCGTTCGAGGAGGCATCGTAACCGACATCCACCGTACCACCTGCACCGGTGCCGGGAACTGATACAGCGCCGACATTGACGCTACCGGATTCGAGCGAGGAACCGTTCTTGACCTGAGCGGTCGATTCCGTGAGGAGCTTATAAGCTTCCTGGTCGATCAGGCTGGTAAGCGAGGAAACCGAAGCGGCGCCGCCATTACCGAAAGTTACTTTTAACGCCATTTTAAACTCCTATAAATCTTTGAGAAATTGATGAATTGAAATTAAATTAATAGTAATTATTGCGGGTAATATTTAATACATAAAAAACGATAATACAATATAAGAAATACGTTTTTTTCGAAAAATCGCGTATTTGGTGTATTGAGAAATTTTCTCTAAAAGCCGCTTTTTCTGAAATAAATCATTCCTGAACGAAGGTTTTTCTGAGCCTGTCTTGGAATGGTTTTACGAAATAAGAAAGAACACTCCTCTCGCTGGTCTGGATAAATACTTCTGCCGGCATGCCAGGATACAACTTCCCGCCAGGTAGGTGCGTCATGCCGGCCTTGTTGGGTTTGATGCGCAACGCGTAATAAGATGTGCCAGTTCGGGAATCCGTCTGCAGATCGGGGGCAACGACAGCAACCTCCGCGCTCAAATCCGGCGTCGTGCTTTGGTTGAACGCCGTAAAGCGAACGGTGACCGGTTGCCCGACGTAAATCTGATCGATGTCTCGCGGGGTTATATTGGCCTCGATCGCAAGCTCATCCCGCTCCGGCACCACCAGCATCAGCACTTCGCCGGATTGAATGACGCCATTTATATTGTGCACTGAAAGCTGGTAGATGCGACCGGCAATCGGCGAGCGGATGTCGAGGCGATCCAGCTGGTCGCGCGTCGCCGCCAGCCGTTCTTCATATTCCGCAACGGTCGCTTCGATTGATGTCAGATCTTTCGTGACTTCCGATTTGCGGTCTTCGTCGAGCTGAAGCAGTTGCAGATCCAGTTCGCTCAGCTTGCCCACCGTTTGCGCACGAGCGGCGATATATTGGCCCTGCTGGCCTTCGAGATTGGACAGCTGGCGTTTGAGGAGATTGAGGCGCTGGAGCGTCACGAGCCCTTTTTTGAAGAGCTCGTCCGTCTTGGAAACATCGTCCTTTACAATGGCAAGCTCATTGTCCGTCGCCTCCACCTGCACCTCGAGGCCACGCGCCTCGTCACCGAGTTGGTCCTTGCGCGTTCCCAACTGCTTTTTCATGCCGACCAACGCGTTGCGACGGCTATTAAAAAGGTTCTGTTCGCTGTCGATGAAGGTCTTGGCCGCCTTCGAACTCGTCAGCGCCGCCAGGTCTTCCGTTACAGTGAAAGACGGTGCTTCGGCAATCTCTGCACGGAGACGGGCCCGACGCGAGTAGAGCTGCGCAAGCGTATTCTCGATGATGGAGAGGTTCGCCTGAACGACGGTGGCGCTCAGCCGCAGGAGGATCTGGCCGGCCTCTACCCTGTCACCTTCGGCGACATTGATCTCGCTGACGATGCCGCCGGAAAGATGCTGGATTTTTTTTGAATTGCCTTCAACGACAACCCGGCCCGTGGCCACCACCGCACCGGCAAGCTTTGCGAAAGCAGCCCAGCCGCCCAATCCGACCAAAAGGCCAAGGGCGAGAACGACCACTGCCGTCGAATGTCTGAGAATGGACGCATTCGTCATGCCGGGTTTTTCCGCTTCAACCATTTTCGCTCACCCGGTTTTCAATCTTGCGCGTTTCTTCCTCCTCAGGCACCTGGCGGATGTTCTGCCGCAGGATTTGCGCGAGCACCTCCTCCTTCGTGCCAAAGCGCAGCATCCGGCCGTTGCTCATCACCATCACCAGATTGACGCTTTCGATGGCGCTGGGGCGATGGGCAATGACGACGACGATGCCGCCGCGCGCCCTGATGTCGCCAATCGCATTGCGCAGGGCTCCTTCGCCTTCACTGTCCAGATTGGAGTTCGGCTCATCGAGAAGGACGAAGAAGGGTTCGCCAAACAGGGCACGGGCAAGGCCGATGCGCTGCTTCTGCCCGCCCGACAAAGCCTCGCCGCGGTCGCCAATATAGGTATCGTAACCGTTGGGCAGGTTCAGGATCAGCTCATGCACCTGCGCAGCCTTGGCTGCGGCGACAATTGCTTCCGCAGTCGCATTGCGGTCGAAGCGCGCAATGTTCTGCGCCACCGTCCCCGGCATCAGTTCCACCTGCTGGGGCATGTAACCGATGGATTTGCCGAGAAACTCGAAATCCCACTGGTTGAGTGCGGCCCCATCAAAGCGGACGGAGCCACGTTCATAAGGCCAGATGCCGGTCATCAGGCGTGCCAGCGTGGACTTGCCGGACGCGCTTGGGCCAATGATGCCGAGCCCGTCGCCTGCGTTCAGCGTGAAGGAAATATCGGCGACCGTATCGCGTGCGCCATTGGGCGGCCCACCCGTTACACGATCGACTGCGACGGTAAATTGCGGGCGCGGCAGGGAGAGCGGCGGTGTGGGTTCCGGCACCAGCTCCAGGAACTCGTTGACGCGTTTCCAGCCCTGTCTTGCGGTCATGAAGCTGCGCCAGTTCGCGATTGCATGTTCGACAGGACCGAGCGCCTTCGCAGAGAGAATCGAACCTGCGATGATGCTGCCCGCCGATGCATGGCCGTCGATGACAAGCACGGCGCCGATGGCCATGACGCCGGATTGCAGCAACAGGCGGAAGGTTCTCGACATGGCGCCGAGCATGCCGGCCGTATCTGAAGTCGACAGGGTGACGGAGCGATATCTGGAGTGCAACTCGTCCCACATGGACGTCACTGCATCCATCATGCCCATGGTCTTGATGGATTCAATGTTGCGCTGACTGTTGCCGACGAGGACGTTTCTCTGCCCTCGCGCAGTATAAGCCTGCTTTGTCGCCCTTTCGGTCAGCCAATTGGTCAGAAGCGTCAGCACGATGAGAACCACGGCTCCGCCGAGCACAGCGAACCCGATCCACGGATGCAGGGCAAAACAGATCAGGAGATAGATGGGCAGCCAGGGAATATCGAAAAAGGCCGCAGGCCCCGGCCCTGAGAGAAACTGGCGGATCTGATCGAGATCACCGACGATCTGCAGCCCATCGATCTTCCCGGAAGCAAGGAGCGGGGCGCTGATCGACGCCCTGAAAAGCTTCTGATTGAGCGCGTCGTCCATATTGTCCGAGATGCGCGCCAATATACGGCCTCGCAGCGCGTCGAACCCCATGAGAAACGCGTAGAGAACGATCAGCAGAACGACCAGCGCCACAAGAGAGGGAATGCTCTTGCTGGGCAGAATGCGGTCGTAAACTTCCAGCATGAAAAGTGAGCCGGAAAGATTAAGGATGTTCATCAACGCGCTGGCGAGGCCAACTGCCAAGAAAGCGGACTTATTTCTTGTTAAAAAAGAATTAAATAAAAACATAATAACACCTAAAACAGCAAGAAAATTGCACAATAAAGGGAATTAGGCAATGCTATTCGAGGATGGGCTAAAACACCCACACGAAAAAATTAAGTAAGTATCTGTAGTTGATTGGAATCTTTCTGCATCCTTTCATGAGAAATGACTGAAAGGTCGCGCGGCAGGCGGGCAGTAAGGCGAGTTTTCTTTCGATTTTCCAAGCTGCATAAAACCGCTCGCGCAGCATAGTTCCAGGCCGCTTGCCAATTCTCAGCCTGCGGCTTTAGGTTTGCAGCGAGACACCACAAAAAAGGCGGCCCGAAGGCCGCCTTTTCTTTAATCCATCGAAATGGAAATCTTATTCGGCTGCGGTTTCAGCAGCCTTTGCTGCTTCTTCTGCTGCCTTGGCTTCTGCGGCTTCGGCTGCTGCCTTCTCGGCGGCGAGAGCCTGTGCTGCTGCTACCTTTTCGGCTTCCAGACGTGCCTTTTCTTCGGCTGCTGCCTGCCGCTCGGATTCGTTCAGCTTGCGCGCGCGCGTACCGGTGTTTTCAACGATACGGGCAGCCTTGCCGCGACGGTCGCGCAGGTAGTAGAGCTTCGCGCGGCGAACCTTACCGCGGCGAACGATTTCAACGCCTTCGACCAGCGGGGAGTAGATCGGGAATACGCGCTCGACGCCTTCGCCGTAGGAAATCTTGCGAACGGTGAAGCTTTCGGAAAGGCCACCGCCGGAACGGGCGATGCAAACGCCTTCGTAGGCCTGAACGCGGGTACGGTTACCTTCGGTAACGCGAACGTTGACGCGCAGGGTGTCGCCCGGAGAAAACTCGGGCAGGGTGCGCTTTGCTTCGATCTTGGCGGCCTGTTCGGCTTCCAGCTGCTGAATGATATTGGTCATGTTAACCTCTGATTTCTTCTGAAACAGCCAGAGCGCTCAACGGTTTGTCCTTCGGTCAAAGCCTTGGGATCATGCCTTGCGGCAGGAGCGGATTCGCCATTCTTTGCTTGCGGTTAAAGGGGTAAACCCCAATTCCACGCGGGCACATACACGAGGCAGCGCCGTTTGTCATCCCTTTCATGACAATATTTTATCAATTGCGCACAGCGTTCCTGCAGTTGCGAAGCGGCTTTCTGCCGGATATGGCATGAAAACCTTGGGAGGGGCCATGTCCATATTCATCGTTCTCGTGCTGTTTGCGACCGGCTTTCTGTCGGGTGTCGTCAATGCCATTGCCGGCGGCGGCACTTTCCTGACCTTCGGGGCGATGACGCTGGCCGGCCTGCCGCCCATCGTTGCCAATGCCACTTCGGCTATCGTGCAGTTTCCGGGTTATATCACCTCGGTCATCGCCTATGGGCCGGAAATCCGTGCGCATTGGCGCGAGGCGATCCTGCTGTCAGCCGTTTCCGTCGTCGGCGGGCTGGCCGGCTCGCTGCTTCTGCTGTCGCTCGACAATCCTTCCTTCCGCCAGCTGGTTCCATGGCTGCTTCTTGCCGCCACCGCCGTTTTCGCCGCCGGCCCGTGGCTGCGTCCGAAGGTCAGTACGGAGCGGTCTCCCGGCAATCTTCCGAGCCTCGTCTTTCAGGGGCTCGCCTCCATCTATGGCGGTTTTTTCGGTGCCGGCATGGGAATCATGATGCTCGCCATCCTCGGGATCACCTCGGGCGGCAGCTATCATCATCTGAACGCGCTGAAGAACCTGCTGTCGGTGGTGATCGCCATCATCGCGATTACGATCTTCGTCAGCGGCGGCGTCGTATCCTGGTGGGCGGCGCTCATCATGTTCCCGGCAGCGGCACTTGGCGGCTATGCGGGCGTGCACACGGCAAGGCGCGTGCCGCAATGGATCATTCGCTGGCTGGTCATTGCGGTCGGCCTGGTGCTGACGGCCTATTATTTCGTCTCGGCCTGAGCCTTTTTAAGAAGGTCTGGCCGTCTTTCCTTCGTCAGCGCCAGCGCCTGTTCGTGCCGCCATTTGTCGATGGCGGCGTGGTTGCCTGACGTGAGGACGGCGGGAATATCGCGGCCCTCCCATGCCTGCGGACGGGTATAATGCGGATGTTCCAGCAGCCCGCCCTCGAAGCTTTCATGCACACCTGACAGATCGTTGCCCATGACGCCCGGCAGGACGCGGACGATGGCGTCCAGAAGCGTCAGTGCGGCCGGCTCGCCGCCTGAGAGGATGTAGTCGCCGATCGACACTTCCTCCAGCCCGCGCGCCTCTATGACCCGCTGATCGACGCCTTCGAAACGGCCGCAGACGATGATCGCACCGTCGCCAACCGCCAGTTCGCGCACACGGTCCTGCGATAGTGGTTTGCCGCGTGGGCTCATCAGCAGGCGCGGTCGCGTATCGCCATCCGAAACATGGTCGATGGCTGCAGCAAGAATGTCGGGTTTTAGTATCATGCCGGCACCGCCGCCTGCCGGGGTGTCATCGACGCTTCTGTGCTTGTCCGTCGCGAATTCGCGAATCTGCACGGCCTCAAGCGACCATTGTTCGCGTTCCAGCGCCTTGCCCGCCAGCGAATATCCCAAATGTCCCGGAAACATTTCCGGGTAGAGCGTCAGAACGGTGGCCTTGAAAGTCATTGCTTTATTTCTTGCCGAAAGGCGATGCGCCGGTTTCGTCTTTGTCGTCGGGATTGTCGATCAGTCCGGCGGCCATCGGGTCGATGAGAATGCGGCCGCCTTCGAGATCGATTTCAAGCACGGCTGCTTCCGAAAAGGGTATGAGGGCAGGGCGACGGCCCGCACCTTTCAGTTCCAGCAGATCACCTGCACCGAAATCGTAGACGGCGCTGACGGCGCCATAGCTTTTGCCTTCGGCATCAACGGCTTCCAGCCCTTCGAGATCGGCATAATAAAACTCGTCGTCGTCAAGCTCGTCGTCAGGAAGGTTGTCCCGGTCGATGAACAGTTCCAGCCCGTTCAGGCTTTCGGCCGCATTACGGTCGTTGATGCCCCTGAAACGAACGACGACAACGTTCTTGCCCTCGCGCACCTCAAGAATTTCGAAGATGCGGCCATCGGCGGTGACCAGATTACCATAATCGCCGAGCGCCATCGGATCGGCCGTATAGGTGCTGACACGGACCTCACCGCGCAGGCCCTGCGCGCCGCCGATCTTTGCCATGAGTACCGGGTTTTCCAGCTTTGCCATCGGGCCGTCCGTCTTCTGGTGGTGGTTGCGTCAGCTTTAAGGTTTGTTGACGCCAAAATAAACAAAAAACGGGCGGCATGGAAAACCACGCCACCCGTTCTTCAAAAGATTCTGCGCAGATTATTCTGCGGCAGAGGCTTCCGCAGCAGCAGCGGCTGCATCTTCAGCCTTCTGCTTCTTTTCGGCAACGCGTTCCAGAGCGCGCTTGCCCGGCTTTGCCTTTTCCGGGTTGCTGCGAGCGGCGCGCTCGGCAAGGCCGGCTTCTGCGAGGAAACGCAGAACGCGGTCGGTCGGCTGTGCGCCCTTGGCGATCCATTCCTTGATGAGGTCAGCCTTCAGCTCGATGCGCTGCGGGTTGTCCTTGGCAAGCATCGGGTTCCAGGAACCGACCTTCTCGAGGAAACGGCCGTCGCGGGGCGAACGGGCGTCAGCAACGACGATCTGGTAGTACGGGCGCTTCTTGGAACCACCGCGTGCGAGACGAATTTTAAGTGCCATGTCATTTACTCCTTAGGATGGCTTGTCCGCCTTTCAGGCGGTCTTTTCGGTGCCGCCATGTTCGGCGGCGATTGCTTCATGATGCCGGATGACTTCCTTGATGATGAAGTTCAGGAACTTCTCGGCGAAATCCGGATCCAGATTGGCATCCTTTGCCAGGTGGCGAAGGCGTTCAATCTGGTATTCCTCGCGCGCCGGGTCGGCCGGCGGCAAATTGTATTTTGCCTTCAGCACGCCCACCGCCTTGGTACAGCGGAAACGTTCGGCAAGAATGTGAACCAGTGCGGCATCGATATTGTCGATCGACTGTCGGTATTCGGAAAGCTGGGCTTTCACCTCTGCATTGTTCACTGGTGTCCCCCTCACTTCTTTTTCGGAAAGCCGGGCAGGCCCGGCATGCCGCCAAGACCTGGCAGCTTGGCGCTGCCGAGGCCCGGCAATCCGCCCGGCATGCCGCCGAGGCCGGGCATCCCGCCCGGCTTGCCGAGACCGGCGGCTTCTGCCTGCTTCTGGAGCGCTTCAAGCTGCTTCGGATCGATGTTCGACAGATCAGGCATGCCGCCGCCAAGACCACCGAGGCCCATCTTGCCGGCAAGGCCGCCCATCATCTGCTTCATGATGCCGCCTTTGCCCTTGCCGCCCATGGCCTTCATCATGTCGGCCATGCCGCGATGCATCTTCAGAAGCTTGTTGATTTCAGCGGCATCGGTGCCGGAACCGGCGGCGATGCGCTTCTTTCGGCTGTGCTTCAGAATATCGGGATTGGCGCGTTCCGCCTTGGTCATCGACGAGATGATGGCGATCTGGCGGTCGAACATCTTGTCGTTGAGGCCAGCGGAAGCCATCTTGTCCTTCATGCCGGCCATGCCGGGCATCAGCCCCATGATGCTGCCCATGCCGCCCATCTTCTTCATCTGGGCAAGCTGGTCGGAGAGATCGTTGAGGTCGAACTTGCCCTTGGCCATCTTCTCGGCCATGGCACGGGCTTTTTCCGCATCGATGTTCTCGGCGGCCTTCTCGACCAGCGAGACGATGTCGCCCATGCCGAGAATACGGTCGGCGATACGGCGCGGATGGAACTCGTCGAGTTCGTTCATACGCTCGCCGATACCGATCAGCTTGATCGGCTTGCCGGTGACGGCGCGCATGGAAAGGGCGGCACCGCCGCGTCCGTCGCCGTCCATACGGGTGAGCACAAGACCGGTGATGCCGACGCGCTCATCGAAGTTGCGGGCGAGGTTGACGGCGTCCTGACCTGTCAGCGAATCCGCGACCAGCAGGATTTCGTGCGGATTGGACTTCTTCTTGATGTCGGCCATTTCCAGCATCAAGGGTTCGTCGATGTGGGTACGGCCGGCGGTGTCGAGAATGACGACGTCATGGCCGCCGAGCTTTGCAGCCTGCACGGCGCGCGCGGCGATATCTGTCGGCGACTGGCCGGCAATGACCGGCAACGTGTCGACGCCGGTCTGCACGCCGAGCTGACGAAGCTGTTCCTGTGCGGCCGGACGACGCGTGTCGAGAGATGCCATCAGCACCTTCTTCTTGTCACGGTCGGTCAGGCGCTTGGCGATCTTGCCTGTTGTCGTGGTCTTGCCCGAACCCTGCAGACCCACCATCATGATGACGACGGGGGCGGCCGCATGCAGGTCGATCGAGACGCCTTCGGTGCCGAGCATTTCGACAAGCTCGTCATGCACGATCTTGACGACCATCTGGCCGGGCTTGATGGATTTCAGAACGGCTGCGCCGACAGCCTTTTCACGCACCTTGTCAGTGAAGGAACGCACGACTTCCAGCGCAACGTCCGCTTCCAGAAGCGCACGGCGAACCTCGCGCAGGGCGGCAGCAACATCGGCTTCCGTCAGCGCGCCACGGCCGGTCAGTCCATTCAGAATGGAACCAAGGCGGTCCTGGAGGTTTTCAAACATCGTTTCTTCCTTCTTCGTTCCGGGGTTTCCGAAACGTCGGTGCTTTCGCTGCCAAAAACAAGACGCAAAGCCAAAAAGCACCCGAGGGCGCATCGCGCTGTCGGGTGTTGACCTCCGGGATCTCTTTATACCTTTGCGGGTCCCGGTCGGCGGCTTGGAGTCGTGAAACTGCCAGCTGATTGGCGGCGATAAACAGGAAAGCGCGGGAAAAGTCAAGGCGGTGCCGGGTTTCAGGCGCGAAGGCCTGCATTTCATCTTTGCGTGATTGGTCGCCGGCCACCATTGGCGGTGCTTGAACGGCCCTCTTTCGCTCCCTATACATTTGTCATGAACCGTCGAAAATTTTTTCGTTTTTCCGCTCTTGGCCTGCTCGCTCTGGCGGGTGGTGGCCTTTATGCCCGCCGTTCGAGCGCCAGCGCCTATTATAGCGGCCCGATCTCCGATCATTTCGACGGGATGCGCTTCTTCAACCCCGGCGGTTCGCCGCCCGGCAATTTCATGGGGCTGCTGAAATGGCGCTTCAATGGCGAGCGCGCCACATGGCCGGAAAGCTATCCGAGCCCCTTTCCCTTCGCAAAGCCGGAAGCCCGCATCGAAGGCAGGGACATGCGCGTCACCTTTGTGGGCCATGCTTCATTTCTCATCCAGACGGCGGGTTTGAATATTCTCGTCGATCCGGTGTGGTCGCAGCGCACCAGCCCTTTCAGTTTTGCCGGTCCCAAACGGGTCAATCCGCCCGGCATCCGTTTTGAGGATTTGCCGCCCATCGATCTGGTGCTGGTGACCCATAATCACTACGACCATCTGGATATGGAAACGTTGAAGCGCCTGCATGTGGCGCACAAGCCGCTTTTCATCACGCCGCTCGGCAATGACGCGATTATTCGCACCGGTGTCGAGGCGGCGCGTATCAAGGTGGGTGATTGGGGCGATGTGGTGGAGACAGGTTCGGTGAAAATTCATTTCGAACCGTGCCACCACTGGTCGGCCCGCGGTCTTAACGACCGACGCATGGCGCTCTGGGCCGCCTTCGTCATCGAAACGCCAGGCGGTAAAATCTACCATATAGGCGATACCGGCTTCCACGAGGGCCTCAATTATCACGCCGCGCGCAAGAAGCACGGTGAGTTCCGCCTCGCCAACCTGCCTTTCGGTGCTTACGAGCCGCGCTGGTTCATGAAAGGCCAGCATCAGAACCCGGCGGAAGCCGTGGAAGGAATGAAGCTTTGCGGCGCGGCGCATGTTTGCGGCCATCATTGGGGGACAGTACAGTTGACGGACGAGGCCGTGGATGCGCCGCTTGCGGCCCTCAAGGTTGCGTTGACGGAGCAGGGGGTCGACGAAAGCCGTTTCCGGCCAATGCGTCCCGGTGAAGTTTTCGACGTGCCTTCCGTCTGACCGCAGCCCCGTTTGCGCCGCAACAGTCTGGTAATTTGCCGGTCTTTCCGCCATATAGGGCGAAAGCGCGGGGCAAATCCCGAATGCAAACCGGTTTTCAGACAGTTTTCAGGTTTAAGGCGATGGCGGATACGGTCGAATTTGCGAAGATGAACGGGCTTGGCAACAAGATCCTCGTTATCGACATGCGCGGCCGTAAAGATATGGTCACGCCGGAGGCGGCGATTGCGCTGAACGCCGATGCTGCCACACAGTTCGACCAGATCATGGCGATCCACGATCCGCGTGTTGGCGGCACGGATGCCTTCATCGATATTCTCAATTGCGACGGCACGAAGGCGCAGGCCTGCGGCAATGGCACGCGCTGCGTGGTGCAGGCGCTGTCTTCCGAAACGGGCAAGACTAGCTTCACCTTCCAGACGGTGGCGGGCATCCTGAACGCCGTCGAACATGAAGATGGCATGATATCAGTCGATATGGGCCTGCCGCGGTTCCGCTGGAGCGACATTCCGCTTTCGGAGGAGTTCCACGATACCAGCCGCATCGAATTGCAGATTGGCCCGATCGATGCGCCGATCCTGCACTCGCCTGCTGTGATGTCCATGGGCAATCCGCACGCGATCTTCTGGGTGGATCGTGATCCGATGGAATTCGACCTCGAACGTTTCGGGCCGCTGCTCGAAAACCATCCGATGTTTCCGGAGAAGGCCAATATCACGCTGGCGCAGGTGATTTCCGACAGTGCGCTTCGCACCCGCACCTGGGAGCGCGGCGCAGGGCTGACACTCGCCTGCGGTTCGGCCGCCTGCGCATCAGCCGTTTCCGCCGCCCGCACCGGCCGTACCGGCCGGAGGGTCACCATCGATGTCGCCTCCAGCCCCATCCGCGTGCCGCTGACCATCGACTGGCGTGAGGACAATCACGTCATCATGACCGGCCCTGCCGAATGGGAATGGTCCGGCATGGTCGATCCCGTTACCGGCGTCTGGTCGCGTGATGCTGCGGCCGAACAGGGGGCCGTATGAGTGGCGTCGAGGTCATAACCTTCGGCTGCCGTCTCAACACCTATGAATCGGAAGTGATGCGGGCGGAGGCCGAAAAAGCCGGGCTCAACAATGCCGTGCTGGTCAATACCTGTGCCGTGACGGGCGAGGCGGTGCGTCAGGCGCGCCAGGCCATCCGCCGCGCACGGCGCGACAATCCGCATGCACGCATCATTGTTACCGGCTGCGCCGCACAGACGGAAAAACAGACCTTTGCCGAAATGCCCGAGGTGGATGCGGTGCTGGGCAATGAGGAAAAGCTGAAAAGCGCCTCCTATCGCGCGCTACCGGATTTCGGCGTCTCGGCGGAAGAAAAGCTGCGCGTCAACGACATCATGAGCATCAAGGCGACAGCGCCGCAGATGGTGAAACACATAGACGGGCATGTGCGCGCCTTCATTCAGGTACAGAATGGCTGCGATCATCGCTGCACCTTCTGCATCATACCCTACGGGCGCGGCAATTCGCGCTCGGTGCCCATGGGTGCGGTGGTGGATCAGGCACGCAGGCTGACGGAAAGCGGCTATTGCGAAATCGTGCTGACCGGGGTGGATGCGACCAGCTATGGCGCGGACTTACCCGGCGAGCCATCGCTCGGTTACCTCGCCAAGACATTGCTGAAACAGGTGCCGGATATTCTGCGTCTGCGGCTTTCCTCGATCGATAGTATCGAGGCCGACCATCATTTGATGGATCTGATTGCCGATGAGCCGCGTTTCATGCCGCATCTGCACCTGTCCCTCCAGCATGGCGACGACATGATCCTGAAACGCATGAAACGCCGCCATTCACGGGCCGATGCCGTTCGTTTCTGTCACGAAGTGCGGGCGCTGCGGCCGGAGATCGCCTTCGGCGCGGATATGATCGCCGGTTTTCCGACCGAGACGGAAGAGATGTTTGAAAATGCCGCGACGCTGGCGGAAGAATGCGGCATTTCCAGCCTGCATGTATTTCCCTACAGCCCGCGTGCCGGCACGCCGGCGGCTCGCATGCCGCAGCTCGACCGCGCGCTGGTGAAGGAGCGGGCGGCGAGGCTTCGTGAACGCGGAGAAGCGCTGCGGCTCACGCATCTGCAAGGTATGGTCGGTTCGATGCAGACGATCCTCGTCGAAAACAACGGTTTTGCCCATACCAATAATTTCACGCTGGTCGCGGCGCCTGATCTTCCTGCGCGTACTCTTGCGCAGGTTGCGATTACCGGCCACAACGGCAAACATCTGAACATGAAGCTTCTGGCGGCAAATGCGGCCTGAGGCGGCTAAAGAGAAAAGACACGGGAACGACCATGGCCCTCGGCTTCATCAAAAAAGTCTTTTCGTTCGGCAAGGACAAGGCCGAAACGGAAGAGCGGCCGCAAGAGGACGCCGCGTCTGAGCGCGGCAATGAAAACGCCTCCTTCGAAGCGGCGCTGAGCGACGCGCAAGTGCATGACCCTGTCGAAAGGGACCCGGTTTCCGAACTGGAGATGGAGACGGCCGGTGGCCCGGCCCCGGACGAGGCGACGGATGTCGTTCTCTCCGAAGAAGATGAGGAAGAGGACGCGCCGCTTCTTCCCGGTGCCGAGCTTTCCGGCGATATGGGCGTGGTGCCATTGTCGTTGCTACAGGCGGAAGCAGCCGCTGAAGAGCAGGACGAAGCTTTGCCGGAAGCAGCGGATGTCGTGCTGGATACGGATGCGATGGATGCGCTGCTCGACGAGGCGGAAGCCGCGAGCGCGGTCGAACCCCCTGCGGTTCCCACGGCTCTGCCCAAGGGTTTTTCGTCGGCAAGTGAACGGCAGGAGCCTGCGCCTATCGCACCGCAGATAAAACTGACATGGTTTCAGCGCCTGCGGGCCGGGCTTGCCCGCACGTCGTCGCAGCTGACGACGCAGATTTCGGCGCTCTTTACCAAGCGCAAGCTGGATGAGGACACGCTCGATGAGCTGGAAGACCTTCTCATCCAGTCGGATCTGGGTGTGGAGACCGCCATGCGCATCACCGGCGCCCTGTCTTCCGAACGTTACGGCAAGGATGTCAGCGGCGAAGATGTGGCGCGCATTATGGCGGGCGAGATCACCAAGGTCCTGAAGCCTGTCGCCAAGCCGCTGGAACTCGATCTCTCGCACAAGCCGCATGTCATTCTCGTCGTCGGCGTGAACGGTACCGGCAAGACGACCACTATCGGCAAGCTTGCCGCCAAGCTCTCGGGCTCTGGCCTCAAGGTCATGCTTGCGGCCGGCGATACCTTCCGCGCGGCGGCCATCGAACAGCTCAAGATCTGGGCTGATCGGACCGGTTCGCAATTCATCGGTACCAAGCTCGGCGCAGATGCGGCTGGGCTTGCCTACGACGCTTATGAGCAAGCGCGGGCGCAAAAAAGCGATGTGCTCATCATCGATACGGCCGGCCGTCTGCAGAACAAGACGGAACTGATGGCGGAGCTGGAAAAGATCGTGCGCGTGCTCGGCAAACTCGATCCCGATGCGCCGCACACCGTGCTGCAGACGCTGGATGCGACGACCGGCCAGAACGCGATGAACCAGGTGGAAATATTCCGGAATGTCGCGGGCGTTTCGGGCCTGATTATGACAAAATTGGATGGCACGGCGCGGGGCGGTATCCTCGTCGCCATCGCTGCCAAACACAAGCTGCCGGTTTATTTCATCGGCGTGGGTGAAGGTGTTGATGATCTGGAGCCCTTCGAGGCGGAAGATTTCGCCAAGGCCATTGCGGGAGTGTGAGTATGGATATTGAAAGCAATTCCAAGGAAAGCGAAAAGATGGTGGCGGAAATCAGCCCGCTCCTGAAATTCGTGCTCGAGCTTGGCCCGCTCATGGTGTTCTTCTTCGCCAATTCCCGCGGCGAATGGCTGGCCTCCACCTTCCCTGTGCTGACGGAATTCGGCGGGCCGATCTTCATCGCCACCGGCCTGTTCATGATTGCAACGGCGCTGGCTCTTTCGGTTTCATGGGTGCTGACGCGGAAACTGCCGATCATGCCGCTGATATCAGGCATCGTGGTGTTCGTCTTCGGCGCGCTGACCTTGTGGCTGCAGAACGACACCTTCATCAAGATGAAGCCGACCATCGTCAACACGCTGTTCGGCGTCATTCTGCTGGGCGGCCTGTTCTTCGGGCAATCGCTGCTGGGTTACGTCTTCAATTCGGCCTTCAGGCTGACGGATGAGGGCTGGCGCAAGCTGACGCTGCGCTGGGGCGTGTTTTTCCTCTTCCTCGCGGTGATGAACGAGGTTGTGTGGCGCATGTTCACCACCGACACTTGGGTCGCCTTCAAGGTGTGGGGCACGATGCCGATCACCATCATCTTCACCATGGCGCAAATGCCGCTCGTCATGCGCCATTCGCTGGAACCGCTCAACAAGGACGAAAAATGACAATTGCAGAGATGTCGGCTTCCCGTTCGCGCTCGCTCAAATGGTTCGGCGTGGCCGCCGGGCTGCTTCTCCTGCAGATCGTCATTCTCTATGCCATGGGCCGCATTCCGATCTGCGAATGCGGTTATGTGAAGCTGTTCGAGCCCGGCGTGAACACACCGGGAAATTCCCAGCATCTGGCCGACTGGTATACGCCCTCGCATATCATTCACGGCTTCCTGTTCTACTGGTTCGCCTGGCTGCTCTTCCGCAACAAACCGCTTTCCATGCGGCTGTCACTTGCGGTTCTGGTGGAAGCGGCATGGGAGATCCTTGAAAACTCGCCTCTCATCATCGAGCGTTACCGCACCGCGACCATGGCGCTGGGTTACACCGGCGACAGCATCCTGAATTCAGCGATGGACACGGTTTTTATGGTGCTGGGTTTCCTCTTCGCCGCCCGCGTGCCGGTGTGGCTGACTGTCGTGATCGCCATCTTCTTCGAAATCTTCACCGGCTGGCTAATCCGCGATAATCTGACGCTGAACGTCGTCATGCTGGTCTGGCCTGTGGAGGCGATCAAGGAATGGCAGAACGCGCTCCCGCAAATGTGAACGCAGCTGCCGGGATTTTGGCCGGGATGAGCTGAAACCACGCGAGACATGCAGGCTTTCTTAAGGGCATTGCGGTATCGTCCGGGTTCAAAGACCCGTCTCTTCCTGGCAGAACCCGTTGCAAGATAATTTCGCCTATCTTCTCCCCTTCATCATGCTGACATTCGGCGTGGTGTTCCTGTTCCTGCAGAGGATCGGTCACGCTTCCGCCCGCTATTGGGGTATCGGATATCTTTCGGCGGCCTTTGGTTTTGCGACGCCTCTGGTGCTCGGTGGCCTGCCTTTCGAAGTCCAGGCGATCCTTTCGAACCTGTTGTTCTTCTCCGCCTTCTTCCTCTATGGCCATGCGCTGCTTACCCATTTTGACCGGCCGCTTCATACCGCGGCCCGACTGTCGATCGTCGTGGTTGCGGTGTTGCTGGTCTCTTTCCATGTTTTCATCACGCCGGATCTGAAACGCGAGCTCGTCATTGGCGATCTCGTCTGCGCCCTTTTGCTTGCGATCCCGGTCTGGCTCGTGCGAAAGCGCCCCGTCGCGCTCGCCGACAGGCTGATGGTGGGAATTGCCTGTCTTGTGGTAGTGGAAACGCTGGTGCGCATCGGCATGCTGCTGGTGATGACGCCGGGGGGCTCGATGATCGAGCTCAGCGAATTCTTCGAGTCGGATTATGCCTTCTACATGCAGCTCGCCGCGAGCATTTTCGGTTTCCTGCTTGCGCTTTCCGTGCTCGCGAGCCAGATTTCCGTCACCGTCGACCGTCATCTGCATGCGGCGGAACATGATCCTCTGACTGACGTGCTGAACCGCCGCGGCTTTGATCGCCGTGTTCCCGATTTTCGCAACGATACGCCTGAGGGCGCGGTCATTGTCTGCGACATAGATCATTTCAAGCGCATCAACGACGTCTACGGTCATGCGGCAGGAGATATCGTTCTTATCGGCCTTTCCGATCTTCTCAGAAAAAACGCGCCCGGGGATGCGCTGGTGGCGCGCTTTGGCGGTGAGGAATTCGTTGTCTTCCTGCCCGGCCAGACGGCTGCCGCAGCCGGCCAACTTGCCAATGGCATGCGTACAGGTCTCTCGTCGCTCGATTGGCGCAACCGGGGTGTAACCAGCCAGATCACGGCAAGCTTCGGTGTCTCGGCCGTCGCGAGGGGGGATCATTCAATCCACGATGCCATCAAGCGTGCCGATGATAGTCTCTATGCCGCAAAACGTGGCGGTCGCGACCAAGTCGTGCTGGAAGGCATGCGTCTGCCGGCTGAAGGCCCGTCGCTGAGGGTCGTTACCAAGGGGTGATACCTTGCGGAGTGGGTTATTTCCCGGCTGCGGCCGCGATGGCTGGCAGCAGGTCCCGTTCGACGCTGCGGGCATCGAAGGGGCCGACCTTTTTATAAAGGATCGTGCCATCCGCGCCGACCAGATAACTTTCGGGAATACCATAGACACCCCAGTCAATCGCCGCCTTGCCGTTCGGATCGACGCCTATCGCCGCAAAGGGATTACCGAGCTCGCCGAGGAAACGCAGCGCATTATCCTGCTTGTCCTTGTAATTGATGCCGACGACGGTGATGCGCTCGTCCTTCGCCAATTCCTGAAGCAGCGGATGCTCCTGCCGGCAGGGAATGCACCAGGAGGCGAAGACGTTGACCAGCGTCAGCCTGCCTTTGATGGCGGTATCGGTCAGCGCCGGAAGGTTCGAGCCCTCCAGCGGCGGTAGCGACAGGGCGGGTGCCTTGGTACCGATAAGCGCCGAGGGAATGGCGCTGATGTCAAGCCCGTTCACGTCCTGATCGTAGAGCATCTTGCCGGCGATGAGGGCGAAACCGCCAAACAGCAGCAACGGGAGAAGCGCCAGCGCATAACGTGTACGGCCCGTCGTTTTGGCTTTTGTGTCGTCCCGGTTGGCCTGCGTCATTGCGCGTCACCTGCGGAACCGGCTCTTGCCCTGCGGCGCACACCGGAGGCCTCCAGTTCCTTCAGTTCCCGTTTGCGTGCCTGACCGTCCACGACGACCCAGGCGATGAGACAGAGAACGACAAGGCCCGTCGCCGCATAGGACATTCCGATATAAAAGGCGTGTGTCATCCCCTCAGCCCTCCCGGTTCGCCATGCGGGCGGCAAGCCGCCGTTGCGCGGCGACACGCCGGCGCCAGATTTCATTGCGCATGGCGGCGATATGCAGGGTGAAGAACAGCAGCGTGAACCCGATGGCCATCGTCAGAAGCGGCCAGAGAAATTCTGCATCGATGGCGGAACCGCCCATGCGGATGACACTTGCCGGCTGGTGAAGCGTATTCCACCACTCGACCGAAAATTTGATGATGGGGATATTCACGAAACCGACGAGGATCAGCACGGCGCTGACGCGGGCCGCCCTGGACGGATCATCCATGGCCCGGTTGAGTGCGATGAGCCCGAGATACATCAGGAAAAGCACGAAAACGGAGGTCAGCCGTGCGTCCCATACCCACCAGGTTCCCCACATGGGCTTGCCCCAGAGCGAGCCGGTGATGAGTGCGATGAGCGTGAACGCTGCGCCGATGGGGGCGGCGGCCTTGTGGCTGACATCCGCGAGCGGGTGACGCCAGACGAGGGTGCCGATCGCGGAGATCGCCATGACCGAATAACACATCATGGCGAGCCAGGCGGAGGGGACATGCACATACATGATGCGCACGGTATAACCCTGCTGGTAATCGCCATCGGTGGTGAAGGATAGATAAAGGCCTGATGTCAGTACCAGTGCTGTCAGAGCCGCGAGCCAAGGCAGAATGCGCGCCGCCAGCGCCAGGAACCGCGTGGGGTTGGCGAGATCACTGAATTTGGTGATGGTGAAGGTCTGCTCGTTCATGCCGTTTGTGTAACCCGAGAATGGCCGTCCCGCAATTGATCCCTGTCAATCGGGGATCGTCTGGCGTGGTTTCATCAATCCATAACATTGCGCAGTGCCAAAGCGGCAAAGAAAGGACCGGTCACGGCTGAAAATAACGTGATCGCGCAGAGGATGAGGAATGGCGGCATGAAGGGCGCCGGGTCCTGCACGGCTGCATAGGAAGCGCTGACGCCGAAGATCAGGACGGGAATGGCGAGCGGCAGGACGAGGATGGAGACCAGAAGGCCGCCGCGTGGCAGGGCAACGGCAACCGCCGCGCCCACCGCGCCGATGAAGGTGATGGCGGGTGAGCCAACGAGAAGGGTAAGCATGACGGCGCCGATCGCCACCTCGTCCATGTTCATGAACAGGCCGAGCAGCGGCGAGGCAAGCACCAGCGGCAGGCCGGTCGTGACCCAGTGCGCCAGGCATTTCACGAAGACGGTCAGGACAAGCGGGGTTTCCTGCATCAGGATCAGATCGAGGGAGCCGTCATCCCTCTCCGCCTGAAACAGCCGGTCGAGGCCGAGAAGGGCGGATAAAAGCGCGCCGATCCAGACGATGGCCGGGCCGATGCGGGCGAGCAGGTTGAGATCGGGACCGACGCCGAACGGGATGACGGCAACCACGGTCATGAAGAACAGCACGCCGATCAGCGCGCCGCCGCCGGCGCGGATGGAGAGTTTGATATCGCGGAGGAAGAGGGCGGTCATTGGTAGGGCCTCGGTGGATATAGCTTACCCCCCTCTGCCCTGCTGGGCATCTCTCCCTCAAGGGGGGAGATCGACCTGCGGCAAGGTCTCACCCATCTCAATGTTGGAGAAAGAAGCGGCGGGAGTGCGCCTTGCCGATCTCCCCCCTTGAGGGAGAGATGCCCGGCAGGGCAGAGGGGGGTAAGCCGCACGCACATCACCATCATGCCCAAGCCTCCACCCCTGCAAACCCCATCATCTGCAATTCCTGCGTATTCTCCAACCCCAGCGGCTGATGGGTCGCAGCAAGTACAATCCCGCCCCTTCCAAGGTGGTTTTTCACAAGATCGGTAAACATTCCGTCCGCAGCCTTATCAAGCGCCGCGGTCGGCTCATCGAGAATCCACACCGGTCGCCAGGCAATCAAAAGCTTCGCCATGGCAAACCGCCGCTGCTGGCCGGCGGAGAGATAACCGAAGGGCAGGTGGGTAATACCGGCAAGGCCGACGATCTCCGCGGCCTCATCAATCGCCATGCCCCTGCCGCCGGGAAAGTCACCGAGGAAATCCTTCCAGAAGCGCAGGTTTTCCGAAACGGTCAGTTCGGTTTTCATGGCATTGCGATGGCCGAGATAATGGCAGGCCTCCGAGGGGCGCATGGCCGGCTCAATTCCTTCGCCGGCTATCTTAATCCGTCCCTGCTCGGGACGCAGCAGACCCGCCACCGTGCGCAGCAGCGTGGATTTTCCCGAGCCGTTGCGCCCGGTCAGCACCAGCGCCTCTCCGTCGCTTAACTTGAAGGAAATATTCATGAATATGAAATCTTCGCCGCGTCGCACGCCAAGATTTTCCGCCGTCAAATCCATGCTGCGGTTCCGTTTCAGATTTCGTCGTCTCGATAAAAAAATCGATTAGCTTGGTTGAATGGTCTGGCACGTTTCTCTGAAATTATCTATATGGGTGTCAACACGCCAGCGGCCGGCGTGAACATCATCTTGCGCCGGACTTGACGATTGCGAGGAGCAATTTTCACGTGCGGACAGCGGAAATGGTCGTACCCGCATCCTGATGTGCATGAGTGCATAGGTGTCCGCACGAACGTGTTGGCTATCAGTGTAAGCGGGGTTTTTATCCATGCCCAAATCACTCGACAGTTTCAAATGTCGTTCCGTCCTTACCGTTGGCGGTAAGGATTACGTCTATTTCAGCCTTCCCAAGGCTGAAGCAAATGGCCTGAAGGGCGTTTCCAAGCTGCCCTATTCCATGAAGGTTCTTCTGGAAAACCTGCTGCGTTTCGAGGACGGCCAGTCCGTCACCAAGGAACATATCCTTGCGGTGTCCGAATGGCTTGGTAACAAGGGCCTGACCGAAACCGAAATCGCCTACCGCCCCGCCCGCGTTCTCATGCAGGACTTCACCGGTGTTCCCGCCGTGGTTGATCTTGCCGCCATGCGTGACGGTATCAAGGCTCTTGGCGGCGATCCGGAAAAGATCAATCCGCTGGTTCCCGTCGATCTCGTCATTGACCACTCTGTTATCGTCGATGAATTCGGCACGCCGAGCGCCTTTGCCCGCAACGTTGAACTGGAATATGAGCGCAACGGCGAGCGTTACCGCTTCCTGAAGTGGGGCCAGCAGGCGTTCAAGAATTTCCGCGTGGTTCCGCCCGGCACAGGCATCTGTCACCAGGTCAACCTCGAATATCTCGGCCAGACCGTCTGGACGAAGGAGGAGGACGGCGAGACGATCGCTTATCCGGATACCTGCGTCGGCACGGATTCGCATACGACCATGATCAACGGTCTCGGCGTTCTCGGCTGGGGTGTCGGCGGTATCGAAGCCGAAGCTGCCATGCTCGGCCAGCCGGTCTCCATGCTTCTGCCCGAGGTCATCGGCTTCAAGCTGACCGGCAAGGTGAAGGAAGGCGTCACCGCGACCGACCTCGTTCTGACGGTCGTGCAGATGCTGCGTAAGAAGGGCGTGGTATCGAAGTTCGTCGAATTCTTCGGCCCCGGCCTTGATTCGATGTCTCTGGCCGACCGTGCGACCATCGGCAATATGGGCCCGGAATATGGCGCGACCTGCGGCTTCTTCCCGGTTGACGGCGAAACCATCAACTACCTGACCATGTCCGGCCGTGCCAAGGATCGTATCGCGCTCGTCGAAGCCTATTCCAAGGCGCAGGACATGTGGCGCACCGGCGATGGTTCCGACCTCGTCTTCACCGACACGCTGGAACTCGATCTTGGTGACGTCGTGCCCTCCATGGCCGGTCCGAAGCGCCCGGAAGGCCGTCTGCCGCTCGAAACCATCGCACCGAATTTCGCGACGGCTCTCGAGAACGACTACAAGAAGCCCGGCCAGATCAACAGCCGCTATGCTGTCGAAGGCGAAGCTTTTGATCTCGGTCACGGCGATGTGGCGATTGCCGCCATCACCTCCTGCACGAACACCTCCAACCCCTCGGTTCTCATCGCCGCCGGCCTTCTCGCCCGCAACGCTGTCGCCAAGGGGCTGAAGTCCAAGCCGTGGGTGAAGACCTCGCTGGCACCGGGATCGCAGGTTGTTGCCGAATATCTCGACAAGTCCGGTCTGCAGAAGGATCTCGATGCGATCGGCTTCAACCTCGTCGGCTTCGGCTGCACGACCTGCATTGGTAACTCCGGTCCGCTGCCGCCTGCGATCTCCAAGACGATCAACGACAAGGGCCTGATCACATCAGGCGTTCTCTCTGGTAACCGCAACTTCGAAGGCCGCATCTCGCCTGACGTGCAGGCGAACTATCTGGCCTCGCCGCCGCTCGTCGTGGCCTATGCGCTTGCCGGCACGGTCCAGAAGGATCTGACCAAGGAGCCGATCGGCGACGACCAGAACGGCAACCCGGTCTATCTCAAGGATATCTGGCCGACTTCCAAGGAAATCCAGGAATTCATCCTGAAATACGTCACCCGTGAGCTCTACGAAACCAAGTATGCTGACGTGTTCAAGGGTGACGCGAACTGGCAGGCCGTTCAGGTTCCGCCGGGCCAGACTTATGCCTGGGACGACAAGTCCACCTATGTTCAAAACCCGCCCTATTTCGTCGGCATGGGCAAAAAGGGCACCGGCCTCAAGAACATCAAGGGCGCGCGCGTCCTCGGTCTCTTCGGCGACAAGATCACCACCGACCATATTTCTCCGGCCGGTTCGATCAAGGCTGCTTCGCCTGCTGGCGCCTATCTGACGGAGCACGGCGTTGCCGTGGCCGACTTCAACCAGTACGGCACGCGCCGTGGCAACCATGAAGTGATGATGCGCGGCACCTTCGCCAATATCCGCATCCGCAACCACATGCTCGGCCCGAACGGCAAGGAAGGTGGCTACACCATCCACTATCCGTCGAAGGAAGAGATGTCGATCTATGACGCCGCGATGAAATACAAGGCGGAAGGCGTTCCGCTCGTCATCTTCGCCGGTGTCGAATACGGTAACGGCTCGTCCCGCGACTGGGCGGCGAAGGGCACCAACCTGCTCGGCGTCAAGGCTGTCATCGCGCAGTCCTTCGAACGCATCCACCGTTCGAACCTCGTCGGCATGGGTGTCGTTCCCTTCGTTTTCGAGGAAGGCACTACCTGGGCGAGCCTCGACCTCAAGGGCGACGAAATCGTCGAGATCGATGGTCTCGAAGGTGAAATCAAGCCGCGTGAAAAGAAGATCGCCAAGATCACCTACAGCGACGGTACGGTGAAGGAAGTTCCGCTTCTCTGCCGCATCGATACGCTTGATGAAGTGATCTACATGAACAATGGCGGCATTCTGCAAACCGTTCTTCGCGATCTGGTCGCGTAAAGCTTTGAAAATCTAAGGCGCCGGGCGGAATCCCGGCGTCTTTCCGTTTCAAGTCTCTTTTTTTGTGATTGTCGCTCACCCCTTCGTGACTTTCTATTGAAGGACAATAGACGTTATTTTCCGGTTTGCATCCCGGCAGGATTGATCGCATCAATTCGTCTGGATCTCTTCCGGACAAAGGTTTTTGTAATGCCGCTGAAATTCCCCCTGTCGATATGTCTTCTCGGCACGTTTCTCGTCACCTCCGCGCAGGCGCAGGAAGCTGTGAAGGGCGTCGTCGAATTGTTCACATCGCAGGGATGTGCCTCGTGCCCGCCGGCGGATGAAGCCTTGCGCAAGATGATCCAGAAGGGCGATGTCGTCGGTCTTTCCTACCATGTCGATTACTGGAACTATCTGGGCTGGACGGATTCGCTGGCATCGAAGGAAAATACCGATCGGCAATATGGCTATATGCGCGCACTCGGCCGCAACGGGGTCTATACGCCGCAGGCCATTCTGAATGGTCGCGACCACGTCAAGGGCGCGGATGTCCGTGGAATTTACGACAGGCTCGATGCTTTCAAGCGCGAAGGCAAGGGACTGAATGTCCCGGTCTCGTCGAAGTTTTCCGGAAACGAGGTGGAGATCGATATCGGTGCCGGCAGCGGCAGGGCCGATGTCGTAGTCGCCTATTTCACGCGCGAACAGACGGTTGATGTGCAGAAGGGGGATAACCAGGGGAAAAAAATGTCCTACTGGCACAGCGTCTATGACGTGCAAACCGTCGGCATGTGGGATGGTTCACCGATGACAGTGAAGCTTCCGGCGAGCGTGGTGGCAAAGGTGAAAAAGGGCGGCTGCGCGGTGCTTTTGCAGACGGCAAATGCCGGCGGCGATCCCGCGGCAATTGTCGGCGCAAGTATCCTGCTTGGAAATGAAACCCCCTGATCGCCTGTGGGCGATGGAAGATCCGGTCCGGGCATTGGGGGCTGGGGGTAAAGGGTCAATGCACCGGACCGGGTCATCTTGGTGCCTAGGCATCAATTGACAATAGGACTATTCCACCCAATTCGGGCCATGGTTTGACCGAAATACGGCAGGCCATGTGAAAATGGCTGCCTAAATGGTTACCATTTTTAACCTCTGCCTTTGCTGTCGGCAGTCCCTCCAGAGGGATGGATGGGGCGCCATTCCGTGCTGGCGCCTTCTGGATCGGCTGCAATTCGAGGCCTGTCAAACCTTTCCTGGAATTGCCGGTCCTGTGCGCCATGGTAGTGCAAAGACTTGCAATTTCGCCCCCTCAGGCTCACACTGCATGGATGATTTGGGTGGAATCGGAGGTATTGGATGACCGATCAACCGGATGTGCAGCAGGTGCAGACCGCTTCACGTGACAATTCCACCGTTATCGATCTCCGGGAATATAAAAAGAACAAGGACCCTTTGCCGGTCACCTTTCACCGGCGCGAGCTGGATGCGATTCTGCGCATCTATGGCCGCATGGTGGGAGAGGGCGAGTGGCGTGACTACGCCATCGATCACCTGAAGGAAAAGGCGGTGTTTTCCGTCTTCAAGCGATCAGGTGAAATGCCGCTTTTCAGGATCGAGAAAAACCCCAAGCTGGGGGCAAAACAGGGTGCCTATTGCGTGGTGAATACGGATGGCCGCATTCTGAAACGTGGCCATGAATTGCCGCAGGTTCTGAAAGTCTTCGACAAGGTTCTGAAGCTTATTGAATGAGCTTTAACAGGAGCGGACTATTCGCAGGAACAGCACGCCCTGACGGATATAGGTGAAGAAATCTTCGCAAATAAAAAGGCGGCCGAATGGCCGCCTTTCGCATATAGGTCAGGAGAACTCTTAACCTTAGTCGTCGCGGTTTCCGAGGAACTGCAGGAGGAAGGTGAAGAGGTTGATGAAGTCGAGATAGAGCGTCAGCGCGCCCATGATGGCCTTGCGGCCAGCCACGGCAACATCGTCGCCGTCAAAGTACATTTCCTTGATCTTCTGGGTGTCGTAGGCGGTCAGGCCTGCGAAGATCAGTACGCCGATTGCGGAAATCGCAAACTGCAGTGCGGAGGATGCAAGGAAGATATTGACGATGGAAGCGATGATCAGGCCGAACAGACCCATGATCAGGAACGAACCGAGACCGGAAAGGTTCTTCTTCGTCGTATAACCGTAAAGCGAGAGCGCGCCGAACGAAGCGGCCGTCACGAAGAACGTCTGCACGATGCTCTGGCCGGTGAAGACCAGGAAGATCGCCGACAGCGAGACGCCCATCAGCGCTGCATAGACCCAGAAGGTCGTCTGGGCGGCGGAAACGCTCATGTTCTGAATACGGAAGCTAAGGAAGAAAACCAGTGCGAGCGGAGCCAGCATGACGACCCAGCGCAGTGGCGATGCGTAGAGCAGCTGGGCGAAAGCCGGGTTGGAAGCGGCAAGCGTATAAGTGCCGAACGCTGCAACGCCGGTGATGACCAGAGCCAGCGCCATCAGGTTGTAAACCTTGAGCATGTAGGCGCGAAGACCTTCATCGATCATCGCACCAGTCTGTGCACGGGTCTGCGCCATGCGGTTCTGGTAGTTATTGAAGTCAGCCATTGTTTCCTCTTTTGAGCTCCGTGATTGCTACGGTGTCGGGATACCTCCCGGGCGCCGCTGCGGAGCTTCAGCAAGCCTGCTCAAGAATATGATGGCAGAACGTGTCCGATACAAGGCCTTTTCCAGTTGAAAAGACACCATATGCGCGAAAAGCGCTCACGTTTTGGCGATCATTACAAAGAATTAATCGTTAAAGTTAAGCCGCGCACAACCGACGATCATTCACCCGCCTGCCTGAGAACCGGAGCTGCCTTCTGCCCGAGAATTCGCCATGTGCCGATGAGCCCGATGCCGACAGTCATGACGAGGGCGACGACGAGGGTTCCGATCGCCACATCCGGCAGGAAGCTGGAGGGCAGCTTCATGATGCGGGCGATCACGAACCATGCGGAGACGCCGCCGGCGAAAAGCGCGAAGACGGCGGTGGCGAGACCGAGCATCATATATTCGTAGGAGAAGGCGCGGATGAGCAGGTTTCGTGTGCCGCCCAGCGTTTTCAGGATGACCGCGTCGTGGGTTCGCGCGCGGTTGCCGGCAGCGAGAGCGCCGGCGAGAACGAGGACGGAGGCTATCAGCGCGACGGCGGCAGCGGCGCGAATGGCGGTGGCAAGCTGGCCGACAAGGCGGTTGACGACGTCGAGCGCATCCTTCACGCGCACACTGGTGATCGTCGGATAGGCGTTGGTGACAGCGCGCAATATGCGGCCTTCGTCGGCGGCGGTTGCGGAGGGGTCGGCGAGCGTTGCCAGCCACGCATGCGGCGCGCCGCGGAAGGTGTTCGGTGAAAACACCATGACGAAATTGATCGACAGTGATTCCCATTCGACGTTGCGCAGATTGGCGATCTTGGCCGTTATGCTGCGTCCGAGCACGTTGACGGTGACCGTGTCGCCGATCTTGAGGCCCAGATCCCCCGCCTCTTTCGCAGCGAAGGAGACCAGCGGCTCGCCGCTATAGTCCGGCCCCCACCATGTTCCCTCCGTTAGCGTCGCGTTTTCAGGAATTTCCTGGGAATAGGTGATGCCCCGGTCACCGCGCAGCACCCAGCGTCCGGAAGATGGCACGTCCATTTTTGTCACGTCCTCCCCGTTAAGCGCCAGAATGCGGCCGCGCAGCATCGGTACTTCGGTCAGGGCTCCATCCGGCGCTTCCCGCTTCAAAAGATCGCGGAAGCCCTGAACTTCGCTGCCCTGAATATCCACGAAGAAGAAATTCGGTGCCTTTTCCGGCAGGCTGTCCGTCAGTTCGCGACGCAGATTGCCGTCGATCAGGGTGAGCGTTACGAGGAGGGTCAGCCCGAGGCCGAGCGAAAGAACGACCGAGGGGGTGAGTGCGCCCGGCCGGTGAATATTACCGATCGCCAGCCTCAGCGCAGCCGAATGAACGCGCGGGCTGCGCTTGGCGATGGCCTTTACGCCCGCAGCCACCAGTCGCAGCACCACGAAGGCAAAAGCGATGGCCGCAAGGAAGATCGAGGCGATGAAGCGGTCTTCCGCCGAAAAGATGGCGAGGGCGGCAAGCGCCGCCAGCAGCAGACCGGTTGCGGCCAGATAGGGCCAGGATGGCCAGCTTCCTTCTTCGAAACCCTGCTCGCGGAAAAGCGCGGTTGCCGGAACCTCACGCGCCTGGCCAAGGGGAACGATGGCGAAGGCGAACGTGGTCAGGAGGCCGAACAGGGCGGCGAGACCGAGAGCGCCGGGGTAAAAGGCGAGCTCTTCCGGTACAGGCAATACGCCTTCCAGAAACCGCATGGCGATGAGTGGCGCGACGGCGCCGACCACAAGGCCGATGACGATGCCGACGGCGGCAATGAAGGCGATCTGGAAGAGATAGGTCATGGTGACCACGGAGGCCGGTGCGCCCAGGCATTTCAGCGAGGCGATCGTGGTGCGTTTGGAATCCAGAAACGCGCGGACGGCATTTGCGACGCCGACACCGCCGACGATGAGGGCGGTGAGGCCTACCAACGTCAGGAATTGCGAGAAGCGGTTGACGTTTTCGGTGAGCGAGGGTGCCGCCCGGTCGCTGGTGCGGATGGACCAGCCAGCTTCAGGAAAGGCCTTGTTGGCCGCGTCGTTCATCGTTGGCCGTGACGAAGCATCGTTCAGCCTGATCTTGTAGGCGTGTTCGACCAGGCTTCCGGTCTGAACGAGGCCAGAGGCAAAAAGGGCATCGCGGCTGACCATCAGCCTTGGAGCAAAACCGAAGCCGTCAGACAGCGCATCCGGTTCGTCGACCACGGTGCCGGTCAGTTTCAGCTTCACATTGCCGAGCAGGATTTCATCGCCGACCTTGATGCCGAGCCGTTCCAGCAGAAGCGGTGCGGCGATGGCGCCATAGGTGTCGCCGGTGCCAGCCAGAAGCTCGCTTAACGGCCGGTTGGGTTCGGCAACGAAGGTGCCAAAGAGCGGATAGGAGCCGTCTATGGCTTTCACCTCAGTCAACGTCTGTTCGGAACCGTCGGCAAGGCGCGCCATGGAGCGCAGCCCGGTGGAAACCGCGACGGTGCCTAGCCCATCGAGATAGGCCCGTTCTTCCTGCGTTGCTTCCCTGTTGCGCAGTTCGAAACGCACGTCGCCTGCCAGTATGGACTGACCTTCCGTGGCAATGGCGCTGGTGACCGCGCGTGAGACGGAATTGACGGCGGCGATGGCGCCGGTTCCAAGCGCAATACAGGCAAGGAAAATGTAAAAGCCTCGAAGGCCGCCGCGAATTTCTCGCCGTGCGAGCCTCGCGGCGTTTCTGACATTGGCAAAAGACGGGAGAACAGATCCAGTCATGCCGATACCGCCCGCGCAATCTGGGGCTTCGCGCTGTCGCCCTCTATCTCGCCGGAGCGCACCTTGATCTGCCGTGAGCAGCGGGCGGCAAGCGACGGATCATGGGTGACGAGGATCATCGTCATGCCGCGCTCGGCCTGTTTGGCAAAAAGAAGATCAGCGATCTGCCTGCCGGTATCGGTATCGAGATTGCCGGTCGGTTCATCAGCAATCAGTACGGCCGGTGAGGGGGCAAGCGCGCGGGCGATGGCGACACGTTGCTGTTCGCCGCCGGAGAGCTGGCCGGGATAATGGTTCAGGCGTTCACCGAGACCGACGGCGACGAGTTCGCGCCTGGCGATCTCGAAGGGGTTCGGGGTGTTTGCCAGTTCGAGCGGAACGGCGACATTTTCCAGTGCCGTCATGTTGGCGATGAGATGGAAGGACTGGAAAACAATGCCGATATTCCGGCCGCGAAAATCCGCCAGCGCGTCCTCGCCGAGCTTGTGCAGTTCCGTATTCGCGATGATGATTTCACCGCTATCGAGCCTCTCGAGACCGGCAAGCACCATCAGAAGCGTCGACTTTCCCGAGCCGGAGGGGCCGACGATACCAACCGCCTCGCTCTCTCCGATTGAAAGATTGATGTTCTTGAGAACGTGAACGGAGGCGGCGGCATTGCCGAGCGTGAGGTCGGCTTTCTTCAGCTCTATGATGCTTTTCGTCACAATTCTCGTTCCTATATAGGGTGATGAAAACGGTCTGGCGGTCGATGCGGTCGGTATTTCAGACAATGGGAACCAAGTTAGGAAAGCCGTGATGAGATTTAAAGCTGCCCTGTTTCACTTCATCGTCATTTTCGCTACCGCCTTTTCCGCCACTGTTGTCACGGCTCAGGAGCGGACATGGCAACTGGTCGGCCTCGGCGACAGCCTGATGGCTGGCTATCAGTTGCCCCCAACCGACAGCTACACCGCACAGCTTGAGGCTGCATTAAAGGGCAAGGGCGTCAATGTCGCCATCGCCAATGCCGGTGTGTCCGGCGATACCTCTTCCGGCGGCCTGGCGCGGGCGGAATGGTCGGTTCCCGATGGTACTGATGGGGTCATTCTGGAACTCGGCGCCAATGACGCTCTGCGCGGAATTCCCCCCGAACAGACCGAAAAGAACCTCGACACCATCATTTCCGGCTTCCAGAAGCGCAACATAGCCGTGTTGCTGGTCGGCATTATGGCGCCGCCGAATATGGGCGAAGATTACGCCAAGCGCTTCAATCCGATCTTTCCGAAGCTTGCCGAAAAATACAACCTGCCGCTTTATCCCTTCTTTCTGGATGGCGTGGTGACGGATGATGCGCTGAAGTTGGATGACAAGATGCACCCCAATACCAGGGGTGTGGCGATGATGGTTGAAAAATCTTTGCCGGCTGTTGAAAGCTTCATCAAGACAATCGGTGCGCAAAAAAAATAAGCACTTGCGCCCATCTGCATTGCGTGATTCGCTATGCTTGTTCTGCCAAGAGATTCGGGGAGCTCGCCATGCCGAGACTGTTTACCGCCCTCGAAATTCCGCGCAATGCGGCTATGAGCCTCTCATTGTTGCGCGGTGGTCTGCCGGGAGCCCGGTGGATCGATGTGGAGAATTATCACATAACCCTGCGTTTTATCGGTGACATCGACGGGCGGACCGCCGATGAGGTCGTGGACAGGCTGGATCGGATCGAAAGGCCGGAATTCCAGCTCAATCTCACCGGTATGGGGTCCTTCGGTTCCAAGAAACCGCATTCCATCTGGGCCGGGGTTTCTCCCTCTCCGGAAATGCATGCGCTGCAGGCGGAAGTCGAGAGAATCTGCCAGAGGATCGGTCTCCCGCCCGATCCGCGCAAGTTCATGCCGCATGTCACGCTGGCGCGGCTGCGCTCATCGCGGCTGGACGATGTCGTTCATTATCTTTCCGGACGCGGCAACTTCCGCACCTCGCCCTTCACGGTCGGACGTTTTGTGCTGATGTCTTCGAAGGAATCGGTGGGCGGCGGGCCCTATATCGTTGAAGAGGCGTTCCCGCTTCACGAGGCCCGGTCCAGCTCCATCTTTTCGAGCAACGACCTGCATCCTGCCAAGAGCATGTTGTAGACGCCAAGGAACCCGTCCTCGGCACCGTAATAGGGATCGGGGACGTTCTCACGACGGCCAGCGGCATAATCCATGAAGAGATGGATTTTGTGCCGATGCTTTTCCGGGCTCGATTGAAGCAGGTTCGCCAGATTGTTTTCGTCCATGGCGAGTATCAGGTCGAAAGTCTCGAAATCTGTCCGGGTGACCTGTCTTGCCCGCTGACTTGAAATATCGATGCCGTGCCATCGCGCCATGGCGATGGACCGGGGATCAGGCGCTTCACCCGCGTGCCAGCCGCCGGTGCCGGCGGAATCGATAGCGAGCTGGTCAGACACGGCCGCGTCATCGGCAAGATGTCTCAAAACGCCTTCGGCAGTCGGTGAGCGGCAGATATTGCCCATGCAGACAAAAAGAATAGCTGTATGTTTCATGGAATATGCGTCGATCCGGTCGTTGAAGCGTTAATGGGTCTCAAGCGGAGGCAAGTTCATGAAATATCCCAGACTCGAGCCGGACGCCATCCGGCAGGCCCTGTCGAAACTCGAGGGCTGGTCCCTGCGAGAAGACGGGGCGGCGATCGTCCGTTCCTTCAAGTTTTCAAGTTTTGCGGAAGCCTTCGGTTTCATGGCCGAATCCGCACTTGTTGCGGAAAGGCTTAATCATCATCCCGAATGGTCCAATGTCTATTCGCGGGTCAAGGTTTGCCTCACCACGCATGATTCACAGGGAGTGACGGAGCGGGATTTTCTTCTGGCCGAAGCCATGCAGAAGGCGGCTGCGGGCCGAAGCAATTGAACGGCGGACCTTAAATCCCATATAATAGCCGTGACCGGAGGACCGTCGATCATGGATGATGTGAAAATCGGTGAAATTCTTCTGCCGGGTGAAACCGACAGGCAGCAGGAGCGTGAAAATGCGGTGCGGGCGAAATTCTGGCCCAAGCTGAAGCGTGTGATGTCAAAAGTGCCCTTCGCGCGCGATGCGGCGGCGGCCTATTATTGCGCGATCGACCGTGACACGCCGCTGCGCGCAAAGGGTATCATCCTGGCGGCGCTTGCTTATTTTATCATGCCGATGGATGCCGTGCCTGACGTGCTGGCCGTCATCGGTTTTACCGATGATATTGCCGTCATCACGGCAGCGCTTGCCATGATCCGCGCTCATATCAAGATGGAGCATTACGAGGCGGCTGACGCCATGCTGAAGCGACAGCAGGAAGCCGGGTAACGTCTCTGTGATGTGTCCGTCCGGCAGAGCCCGGCGGGTGACAAATTCTTGCCTGAATTTATGTGTCTTACACACGAGGGAAGGGCGTGCCACGCCGTTCTCCTCAGGGCGTCGGGAAGTCGCCAATCTGTAACACCGCAAGACGTTTCCGGCATTTTATGCGTGTTGTTGACGGTTTGGTAACCGCTTTCCGACCACAATGAGAAAAGACGATCCGCACCTGAACGTGGCCGATCCAGAAACTGGGCTCGCCGCTGCTTCGGGCCAATGGAAGACAATAACCCGGCAGGAAATTCTATGTTTGTAAGAAGTGTAGCAACCGCAGCGGCCATTTTGCTGACCAGCGTCGGCGTAGCATCTGCACAGTCGCCCACGCGCATCCAGCAGTTCAATGCATGGGGTGCCTATTCGTACAAATCGGGCAACAGCACCGTCTGCTACGTTCTTTCCATTCCGACCGCCAAGGAACCGGCGAGCGTCGACCACGGCGATATTTTCTTCATCGTGTCGCAGCGCCCGGGCCAGAATATCTCCTATGAGCCGCAGGCCATGGTGGGTTATTCGCTCAAGCAGGGTTCCAAGGTCAATGTGACGATCGACAACAAGAACTTTGTCATGTTCACCAAGGACAAGGCCGCTTGGGTTGAAAACGCCGCTGAAGAACCGGCTCTCGTGGCTGCCATGAAGGGCGGCAAGTCCATGACCGTCAAGGCAGTCTCAGGCCGCGGCACCGCGACCTCCTATTCCTATTCGCTGTCGGGTATTTCGGCAGCTCTCAAGCAGATTGAGAGCTGCAAGTAACCCTGACGCTTCATCGCATTTGATAATGGCCGGTCATTGACCGGCCATTTGCGTTTTTGCCAGTTTGATGCTAAAGGCGCGGCAACATTGACAGGCGGATGCGCGAAAAGTGCTCCGCCTTTGATTTTCTCGACATGCAGACGATTTTCCGCCTATCCGACAGGCCGGTCGTGCGATGCATGGAATGATGGGATAGCGTGATGTCCGTAATGCAAGCCCCTGCCGGCCTGGCAGTCAAAACCCCGCTGATCGCCAATAGCGATCTGATGTCCGGCAAGCCGTCACTGATTGGCCTGACGCGTGAGGAAATGGGCGAGGCGCTGGCCGAGATCGGCGTGCCGCAGAAGCAGGTGAAGATGCGCGTCAGCCAGTTGTGGAACTGGCTTTATGTGCGCGGCGTCTCCGATTTCGACAATATGACCAATGTCGCCAAGGAGCTTCGCGAGAAGCTGAAGGCGGCCTTCACTATTGCCCGCCCGGAAATCGTCGAGGAGCAGATCTCCAATGACGGCACCCGCAAATGGCTGATGCGCTTTCCGCCGCGCGGTGCGGGACGCCCCGTCGAGATCGAGACGGTCTATATTCCCGAAGAAGGTCGCGGCACGCTGTGCATATCGAGCCAGGTCGGCTGTTCGCTGACCTGTTCCTTCTGTCACACCGGTACCCAGCGTCTGGTGCGCAACCTGACGGCTGAGGAAATTCTCGCCCAGCTGCTGCTGGCTCGTGACCGGCTCGGCGATTTTCCCGATGGTTCGACCCCGGTAGGCGCCTATGTGCCGAGCGAGGGCCGCAAGGTCTCCAACATCGTGATGATGGGCATGGGCGAGCCGCTCTATAATTTCGAGCATGTGAAGACCGCGCTCCTGATTGCGACCGATGGCGATGGCCTGTCGCTCTCCAAGCGTCGCGTCACGCTCTCCACCTCCGGCGTCGTGCCGGAAATTTTCCGCACCGGCGATGAGATCGGCGTCATGCTGGCGATTTCGCTGCATGCGGTGCGCGACGACCTGCGTGACATGCTGGTGCCGATCAACAAGAAATATCCGCTGAAGGAGCTGATCGAGGCCTGCCGCAATTATCCGGGTCTCTCCAACGCTCGCCGCATTACCTTCGAATATGTGATGCTGAAGGATGTCAACGACAGCTTGGAAGATGCCAAGATGCTGGTGCAGCTTCTGAAGGGCGTTCCGGCCAAGATCAACCTCATTCCGTTCAATCCATGGCCGGGCACGAACTACCAGTGCTCCGAATGGGCGCAGATCGAGAAGTTCGCCGATTTCATCAATCAGGCGGGTTATGCCTCGCCGATCCGCACGCCGCGCGGCCGCGATATCCTCGCCGCCTGCGGTCAGCTGAAGTCGGAATCCGAGCGCATGCGCAAGACCGAAAGGCTGGCTTTTGAGGCGATGATGATCGCAAACCACGGTGCGGATGACTGAATCAGCCGCAATTGCGCCATAAAGCTTGATTTGCAGCGGTTCTCTGATTGATTTCAGACTGTCTTGTTCCTAAGAAGACGAAAACAGGGAACCAACAGGAGGATATCCATGCGCGCATTCATTCTCGCTCTCGCTGCCGCGAGCGCCCTCGTTCTGCCGGCCAAGGCCGAAAACGTCACCGTCGCCGTCACCGCCATTGTTGAACATCCGGCGCTCGATGCCGCTCGCGATGGCGTGAAGGCCGCCCTTGCCGAAGCCGGTTACAAGGAAGGCGAGAACCTCAAGTTCCTGTACGAGTCCGCGCAGGGCAATCCCGGCACCGCAGCGCAGATCGCGCGTCAGTTCGTGGGCGACGCTCCTGATGTCATCGTGCCGATCTCCACGCCGTCCGCTCAGGCCGTCGTTGCCGCCACGCGTGATATCCCGGTCGTCTTCACGGCCGTTTCCGATCCGGTTGGTGCACAGCTTGTCAAGAGCATGGAAAAGCCCGGCGGCAACGTGACCGGCCTTTCCGACATGCTGCCGGTTGGTGAACATCTGGCGCTCATCAAGGAAATCTCGCCGAACGCCAAGTCCATCGGCTTCATCTACAACTCGGCCGAAGCCAACTCCGCCTCGACGCTCGCTTTGCTGAAGGCTGAAGCTGAAAAGGCTGGCCTCAAGATCGTCGAATCCGTCGCCACCAAGTCCGCCGAAGTGCAGGGCGCAACCCGCGCGCTGGTCGGCAAGGCTGACGTGATCTACGTTCCGACCGACAACACCATCGTTTCCGCTTTCGAAGCGGCAGCTGGCGTTGCTTCCGAAGCCAAGATCCCGCTCTACGCCGCCGATACGGATTCCGTTGCCCGCGGTGCGGTTGCGGCCCTCGGCTTCAACTATTTCGACGTTGGCAAACAGACCGGCGCGGTCGTCGTCCGCATCCTCAAGGGTGAAAAGCCGGGCGACATTCCGGCAACCGTTGCTGTCGGTACTGATCTGGTGATCAACAAGAAGGCCGCTGAAAAGGCTGGCGTTACCTTCCCCGAAAGCGTCACGAAGCGCGCCACCAAGGTCATCGACTAACCGAAACCAGACTGAATTGCGGGCGGCGGCATTTCGCCGCCCGTTTTACGTGGCACGAGACGGTGCCCGTATCCGCCTGATGGCGGCAATAACAAGGACATTACCGTGAGCCAAATCGCCTTCTGGGGTGCCGTGGAGCTGGGACTGGTCTTCGCTTTCGTGGCGATCGGCGTCTACCTCGCTTTCCGCGTGCTTGATTTTCCTGACCTGACCGTGGACGGTTCTTTTCCGCTTGGCGCCGCTGTGGCTGCCGTGCTGATCATCGCCGGTCTGAATGCCTGGGTCGCGACGGCGATTGCAATGGTTGCCGGTGCTGCCGCCGGGATCGTGACCGCAACGCTCAACGTCCGTTTCAAGATTCTCAACCTGCTTGCCTCGATCCTGACGATGATCGCGCTTTTTTCCGTCAATCTGCGGGTGATGGGAAAGCCGAATGTGGCGCTGCTCAATCAGGACACGATGATCTCACCGTTTTACGGCCTCGGCCTTTCGGAATATCTGGTGCGGCCGCTCTTTGTCGGCGCGCTGGTGCTGATCGCGGTCATTCTCGTCTGGCGTTTTCTTGAAAGCGATGCCGGCCTTGCCATGCGGGCCACCGGTGCCAACGCGCGGATGGCGCGGGCGCAGGGTGTGAAGACCGGTGACCAGATCTATCTCGGCATGGCGCTTTCGAATGCGCTGGTCGCCCTCGGCGGCGCGCTGTTTGCGCAGACCAATGGTTTTGCCGATGTGACCTCCGGTGTCGGCACCATCGTCGTCGGGCTTGCCGCCGTCATCATCGGTGAGACGCTGTTCGGTGCGCGCGGCATTCTGATTGCCCTTATCGGATGTGTCTTCGGCTCAATCGCCTATCGTCTAGCCATCCAGCTTGCTTTGTCGAGCGATGTGCTGGGTCTCAAGGCATCCGATCTCAATTTCGTAACGGCGGTATTGGTGGCCATCGCGTTGATCCTGCCCCGACTCCGCCGTGGGGGGGCAACATCGTGATTTCCCTTTCCGATATCCAGGTCGTTTTCGGGCGCGGCACGCCGCTGCAAAAACAGGCGCTGTCCAAGATTGACCTTACCATCGAGGATGGTTCCTTCGTCACCGTCATCGGCTCCAACGGTGCAGGTAAATCAACGCTGCTCGGCGTATTGGCGGGCGATGTCCTGCCGACGGCGGGCAAGGTGATGATCGGCGGCGCCGATGTTACCCGCAAGCCGACCGCCAGCCGGGCGGGGCGGGTGGCGCGTGTATTTCAGGACCCGCTGGCGGGCAGCTGCGGTGCGCTCACCATCGAGGAAAATCTGGCGCTCGCGGCATCGCGTGGTGAACGCCGCGGCCTTCTGCCGGCGCTTGGGCGCGGGCGGCGGGATTTCTTCAAGGAGCGTATCGCCTCGCTCAACCTCGGTCTGGAAAACCGACTGAAGGACCGCATGGATCTTCTGTCGGGCGGCCAGAGGCAGGCTGTGTCGCTTGTCATGGCGACGCTATCCGGCTCGGACGTGTTGCTGCTCGATGAACACACGGCCGCACTTGATCCCGGCATGGCGGAATTCGTGATGGAGCTGACCCGCAAGGTGGTGTCGGAGCGCAAGCTGACGACGCTGATGGTCACCCATTCCATGCGTCAGGCGCTGGATTACGGCACCCGCACGATCATGCTGCATGCCGGTGAAATCGTGCTCGACGTCTCCGGCGACAGCCGCAAGGATCTCGAGGTCGAAGACCTGATCGACATGTTCCGCAAGATACGGGGCCAGAAGCTTGATGATGACGAGTTGCTCATCGGTTGATCGCAAAAAGGCGCCTTCCGGCGCCTTTTTTGTTTGCCCTCAGCGCGTTTGCGTGAAGAAAATCTTGACCGCGAAAATCGAGAAGACGCCGGCGATCGTGTAATCCAATCCACGCAGAACCTTCCGGTTGCGTTGCAGCCACGCGGAGAGAACATCGGCGGCGACAACAATGCCGATGCCGATCGGCAGTGCGACGATGATCGACCAGATGCCGAGGAAGATCAGCTTGCCGGTCACATGCGGATCGGAGGCGCTGACGAATTGCGGCAGGAAGGTCATGAAAAAGATGATGACCTTGGGGTTGAGCAGATTGACCCAGATGCCGTTCAGCAAGGCCGATTTCAGGGAGGCCTGCGCCCTTTCGCCGGTGCTTTTCACCATCACGAAATCCGAGCCCTTGCGGATCGCCTGGATGGCGAGCCACACCAGATAGGCGGCGCCGCCTGTTTTCAGGATCATGAAGGCGGTCGGTGAGGCGACGATGAGGGCGGCGACGCCAAAAGCGACCAGCATCGTATGCACGGTGATGCCGATGTTTGTTCCCACCAGCGTCATGAAGCCCGCCGCCCGGCCTTCGCGCAGGGAGCGGCTGATCCAGAGCGTCATATCAGGACCCGGCGTCACCGCCAGAAGCAGAATGGCGATGGTGAAGGCGATCAGTGTTGGCAGGCTTGGAACGAAATCCATCGCGGCACCCGTAAATTCTGGAGATTGCCGTTGCTTAACGCGGTTTCGTGCTTCTGCCAATGTTTTTGAACGGCGACGCGCCTGCGGGAGAGAATAGCCGCCGCACCTTTCAGGCACGGCGGCTGAAAGTTCAGTTTTTCAAAAAGCTGGTGAAGGCGGCGGAATATTCCGTGTGCCAGCGCGACAGCGGGGGGCGGTTCTGGACGATGTCATAGGCCGCCCAGAGAATGCGCTTTTCATCCGTCGGGCGGTCTACCTCGCCATCCGGGCAGAGAATGTAGAAATCGCCGCGGCCGATGCTCTCAAGCATGAAATCGACGGTCTGTTCGCCGGTCCATGCGCCTTCAGGCTTTTCCGTCCTGCCATGGGCGGTGAGGCCGGTGAAAACGAAACCGGGAATCAGGAGATGGGCGGAAACCGCACCGTTCGGAACATTACGCAATTCGTGCTGAAGCGCCTCCGTGAAGGTTTTGACGCCGGACTTCGAGACATTATAGGCGGGATCACCGGGAGGCGTGGTGATGCCCTGTTTCGAGCCGGTATTGATGATGAGCGCCGGCTCGCCGTGGGCGATCATGCCCTGGCCAAAAACGCGGCTACCGTTCACGACGCCCATCAGATTGACGCCGATAATTTTTTCCCAGTTGGACTGCGGTCCGAAGATGGCGCTGCCCGGCTGGATGCCGGCATTGTTCATGAGGACGTGGACACGCCCGAAACGCTGGATAACCGCGCGTTCGAGCGCCTCCAGCTCATCGAGTTTCGATACGTCGGTCGGGATGGCGACGATCTGCGCTTCACCGTCCTTGGCGACAGTCAGAATATCCGCATGGGCTGCGGCGAGCTTTTCGCCATCAAGATCGACGAGCACGACGCTCATGCCAAAGGTGGCGAATTTGCGGGCGGCGGCAAGTCCGATGCCGGATGCCGCACCTGTTATGACAGCGACATTATCTTCCTTGAATGCGGGGTGGATGGTCGTCATAGGTTTCTCCTTCGCGTCGTTTCTGCTGTTTCCAGCGGTTTGCAACGTTGCCTGAACCTGAGTGGCTTCATTCACGGTCTTCAAGTCGATCGCGCCGCTTTATGATAAAGCGCGAATTTTCTAAATGCATGTGACAATTGCTTCGTTCCCGTCGGCGCGGCCGGTCATCGCCCATCGTCATACGCGCCCATCAATTGTTTTGTCGCTTATCTCACGGAAAAGCGCTTCACACATTTCGGGTTGCACTGTAAAAGTGCCGAAATCCCGAGGAAATGGCGGTGTCCTGATGCCGTCATCATGCAGATGGACATCACTATGGCACTCCCGAAAGACGTTAAGAAAGTCGTTCTCGCCTATTCCGGCGGTCTCGACACCTCGATCATCCTGAAATGGCTTCAGACGGAACTCGGCGCTGAAGTCGTGACCTTCACTGCCGATCTCGGTCAGGGCGAAGAGCTTGAGCCGGCGCGCAAGAAGGCCGAGATGCTGGGCATCAAGGAAATCTTCGTTGAGGACGTCCGCGAAGAGTTCGTGCGTGATTTCGTGTTCCCGATGTTCCGCGCCAACGCCGTCTACGAAGGCGTCTATCTGCTCGGCACTTCGATTGCCCGTCCGCTGATTTCCAAGCATCTGATTGAAATCGCCAAGAAGACCGGCGCCGACGCCATTGCCCATGGCGCCACCGGCAAGGGCAACGACCAGGTTCGTTTCGAGCTTTCGGCCTATGCGCTGAACCCTGACATCAAGATCATCGCGCCCTGGCGTGACTGGACGTTCAAGAGCCGTACCGACCTCCTGAACTTCGCCGAACAGCACCAGATCCCGGTCGCCAAGGACAAGAAGGGCGAAGCGCCTTTCTCCGTCGATGCCAACCTCCTGCATTCCTCTTCCGAAGGCAAGGTTCTGGAAGACCCGGCACAGGAAGCGCCTGAGTACGTGCATATGCGCACCATTTCTCCGGAAGCCGCTCCTGACAAGGCAACCGTCATCAAGATCGGTTTCCGCAAGGGCGATGCCTGCTCCATCAACGGTGTTGAAATGTCGCCCGCGACGCTTCTCGCCACGCTCAACAATTATGGCCGTGAAAACGGCATCGGTCGTCTCGATCTGGTCGAGAACCGCTTCGTCGGCATGAAGTCGCGCGGCGTTTACGAGACACCCGGCGGCACCATCCTGCTGGCTGCACATCGCGCCATCGAATCCATCACGCTCGACCGGGGCGCGGCCCACCTCAAGGACGAGCTGATGCCGCGTTATGCCGAGCTCATCTATTACGGCTTCTGGTTCTCGCCCGAGCGTGAAATGCTGCAGGCACTGATCGACAAGAGCCAGGAACATGTCGAAGGTGAAGTGACGCTGAAGCTCTACAAGGGCAATGTCATGGTAACCGGCCGCGAGAGCGCCAAGTCGCTTTATTCCGACGCGCTGGTGACCTTCGAGGACGACCACGGCGCTTACGATCAGAAGGATGCAGCGGGCTTCATCAAGCTCAATGCGCTGCGCCTGCGCACACTGGCCAAGCGTAACCTCAGCAAATAATTCTGCTGGAATGGAAATAATGAAACCCGCGGGCGGTGACGCCGGCGGGTTTTTTATGTCTCTCTTCTGGAAACGATGCGGAAGCCGATATAGCTGGCAACGGCCGTGAACTCCATCACCGGAATGATGATGCCGAAGCCGGTGAGTGGCGAGCCGATGACCGAGGCGGCAGCGCCGCCCGCAAAACCAGAACCCATCTGGATGAAGCCCATCATTGCCGAGGCCGAGCCGGCAATATGCGGAAAAGGGGCAAGGGCTGCCGTTACCATCGAAGGCGTCAGCAAGGCAATGCCGATCGTCGCGACGGCCACGGGTCCCATGATCGAGAGAAAGGATGGGGGTATCAGGAACACTGACAGCAGAATGAGAAGACCGCCTGCCGCCGAAAAACAGAGACCGAGGACGACCGAACGACGGTCACCCAGTCGCGGTGCGATATAACGCAGGGCAATGGAGCCGAAGAAATAAGCACCAGTCTGCATCAGCATGCCAACACCGAAAGCGGTGGGTGTCATGCCGACCTCGTTGATGAGGATGAAGGTCAGCATGGTGGCCTGCGCATAAAGCGCGCCGATGGACCCGCCAAGCACCAGTGCGGCCAGAAGAAAGCGCGGCGCGCTCAGCAAGGTCTGATAGGCCGACAAAAGGCGACGTGGGCGGATCAGGCTCTTGTCCGGGATCGTCGTCTCGCGCAGAAAAACCACGACGGAGAAGATGGCCAGAGCCCCGAGGCCGGCCATGAGGAAAAATACCGATTGCCAGCCAAAAGCCGCAAGTGAAAGCCCGCCGATTGTCGGGCCCATGGCGGGGCCAACGGCCAGCATGATACCGATGAGGTTCATGATGCTGGAAGCATCGGCGCCGGTGAACTGGTCGCGCACCACGGCGCGCGCCACTGTCATCCCGACGGAGGCCCCGATGCCCTGGATAAGCCGGGCAAAGAGCAGCACTTCGATTGTCGGTGCGAAAATGGCAAGCAATCCGCCGCCCAGAAAGATGGACAGGAAAACGAGGCTTGCCTTGCGCCGCCCGAAGGCGTCGGAGGCTGGGCCGGCGAGCAGTTGCGCGATCGCGAAACCCGCAAAATAAAGCGAGAGGCTGAGTTTTATGGCGGACTCTGTCGTGGCGAAAACCCGCGTCAGCTCCGGCATGGCCGGTGTATAGATGGCCATGGAAATTGGCGCCAGCGCCGTCAGCAGCGCACCGAGCATGGCCGTGCGCTTTCTGGACATGATCGTTTCTGGTGACATTGAGGTCAGCAGCTCTGGCCGGGCTGTTCCGGTTGGAGATTGTTGCGAAGCGTCTGCAGGAAGCTGCGGAAAAGCGCGACCTCCTCCTCGTTCAGGCCCTGCGTGGCGTGACGGACGAGTTCATCGATTTCCTGTCGCACGGCTTCCAGCATCTCGGTGGAGTTCTTCGTCAGTACGATGCGCTTGGAACGCCTGTCCTGCGGGTCCTGCTGGCGCTCAATGAGATCGAGGGACTGCAGCTTGTCGAGATAGGCGCAGATCGTCATCGGCTCGATGCCTAGCCGGGCGGCGATATCCGACTGCTTGCTGCCATCAACGACGGCAACCGTCAGCAATGCGCGGGCTTCGCCGGGGGTAAGACCCAGTCCAGCTTCAGAAATTCGGCGCTCAAACGCACTGTTCAGCAGGCGTGCGCTGCTGTTCAGCAAGAATGCCAATGAATCTTTTTCGCGTTTCGTGCCCATGTCTCGCCTTTTCGTAAGTCAGCCTTACTAAATTCCGGGCGATAATCAATGGTACACAAATCATATTGTCGAAAATCGAGTAAAGTATGCGTCAATTCGGTTGTCGGACGGCCCGCAATATAGTCGCCGATTGTTACGCTGAAGCAAAAAAGATCGGACTTCCCCGTTTTTTTCACGCGGCCTGTCATCTCCGCCGGGCATATTGAATTGGCGGTGGAGGCGTGCCCATATGGGCTTAAACCGGAATTGTACAAGGAAGACGAAATGCCATCCAAGACGACGCTTTATCCCGCCCTCGTGACCTGGGACGGTCACAACGGTTTGCCCAAATTTGATGCGGTCAAAGATGAGGATTTCGCTCCGGCTTTCGAGGCAGCGCTTCTCTCCCATGAACAGGAAATCGATGCGATTGCCGGCAATGCGCAGGCGCCGAGTTTCGAAAACACCGTGACCGCGCTTGAAATCGCCGGCGACGAGCTTTCGCGCATTTCGGCGCTGTTCTGGAACAGGGCAGGCGCCAATACCAATGGCGTGATCCAGGCGCTGGAGCGGGAGATTGCGCCGAAAATGTCGCGGCACTATTCGAAGATCGGCATGAACGAAACGCTGTTCAAGCGCATCGATACATTGTGGGAAAAGCGCGAGACGCTGGGGCTGACGGGCGAGGAAAGCCGTGTTCTCGAGCGGCACTGGAAGGGTTTCGTACGCTCCGGCGCGAAGTTGCCGAAAGACCGGCAGGAACGGCTGGCGGCGATCAATGAGGAGCTGGCCGGTCTCGGTGCAAAGTTCGGGCAGAATGTGCTGGCGGATGAAAAGAACTGGAAGCTCCTGCTTTCCACCGAAGAGGAACTTGCCGGCATTCCCGGCTTTCTGCGCGACGCCATGGCGGGTGCGGCCCGTGAGCATGGCGAGGACGGCAAATTTGCCGTTACCCTTTCCCGTTCCATCATCGAGCCTTTCCTCACCTTTTCCGAACGTCGCGATCTGCGCGAGCAGGCCTTCAAGGCATGGGTGGCGCGCGGCGAAAACGGTGGCGAGACCGACAATCGAGAGACCGTTCACCGCACGCTCGAACTGCGTGAGGAAAAAGCCAAGCTTCTCGGTTACGGGAATTTTGCCGCTTACAAGCTTGATGACACGATGGCGAAGACGCCGGATGCCGTGAACGGCCTTCTGGGTCAGGTCTGGGAAAAGGCCGTGCGCCGCGCGGGCGAGGAAGAGACCGAACTTGCCGCCATCATCGCCGAGGAGGGCAGGAATCACGAGGTGCTGCCCTGGGACTGGCGGCACTATGCCGAAAAGTTGCGCGCGCGGAAATTCAGCTTCTCCGAGACGGAATTGAAGCCCTATCTGCAGCTCGAAAAGATCATTGAGGCCTGCTTCGATGTCGCCGCGCGGCTGTTTGGAATTCGTGCCGTTGAAGTGAAGGGCGTTGCCGCCTATCACCCGGATGTGCGGGTTTTCGAAATTCGCGACGACAGGGGCGATCTGAAGGCCATGTTCCTCGGCGATTATTTTGCCCGCCCCTCCAAGCGATCCGGTGCATGGATGAGTTCGTTCCAGTCGCAGCACAAGCTGCCGCTGAAGAGCGGAACGGTCGGTGAAATTCCGATCATCTACAATGTCTGCAATTTCGCGAAACCGGCTGAGGGTAAGCCCGCGCTGCTTTCGCTTGATGATGCGCGCACGCTGTTTCATGAATTTGGCCACGCGCTGCATGGCATGTTATCTGATGTGACCTATCCTTCCGTTTCCGGGACGGGGGTCTCGCGCGATTTCGTCGAATTGCCGTCGCAGCTTTACGAACACTGGCTGACGGTGCCGGAAATTCTGGAAAAATACGCGCTCCACTACGAGACCGGCGCGCCGATGCCGAAAGCGCTGCTGGACAAGGTTCTGGCCGCTCAAACTTTCAATGCCGGTTTCAGCACGGTGGAGTTCACGTCTTCGGCTATCGTCGACATGGCGTTCCACACCCGGGGCAGCGTGAGCGATCCCATGGTCGTACAAGGCGAGGTGCTCTCCGCCCTCAACATGCCGAAGTCCATCGTCATGCGGCATGCGACGCCGCATTTCCAGCACGTCTTCTCGGGCGATGGCTATTCCGCCGGCTATTATTCCTACATGTGGTCGGAAGTGCTGGATGCCGATGCGTTTTCGGCCTTCGAGGAAACCGGCAATCCCTTCGATGGCGAGATGGCGCGCAGGCTGAAGGACAATATCTATTCTGTCGGCGGTTCCATCGATCCGGAGGAGGCCTATCTCGCGTTTCGCGGCAAGATGCCGAGCCCGGACGCCATGCTGTTGAAGCGCGGCCTCGTATAAGAGCACGTTATAAAAGACTGTCATATTTCTGAGCTAGAACCGGAGCGCAGGGGGCTTATGACAAGGCCCCCCCCTTTCGCATTTGCAAAAAAAAGGTTATGAGCGCGCCAAACTAAATTGGCGCATCTCACGATAGTGGCGCCCAACCTCAGAGATTTTGAACAATGGCACTTCGCAACATCGCGATCATCGCGCACGTTGACCATGGAAAAACGACGCTCGTGGACGAGCTTCTGAAGCAGTCCGGCTCGTTCCGCGACAACCAGCGTGTCGCCGAGCGCGTAATGGACAGCAACGACCTCGAAAAGGAACGTGGCATCACCATTCTCGCCAAGGCGACCTCGGTGGAGTGGAAGGGTGTTCGCATCAACATCGTTGACACCCCCGGCCACGCCGACTTCGGCGGTGAAGTCGAGCGTATCCTGTCGATGGTGGATGGCGCGATCGTTCTGGTCGATAGTTCCGAAGGTCCGATGCCGCAGACGAAGTTCGTCGTCAGCAAGGCGCTGAAGGTTGGTCTTCGTCCGATCGTCGCGATCAACAAGATCGACCGTCCGGATGGCCGCCATGAAGAAGTCATCAACGAAGTCTTCGACCTCTTTGCAAACCTCGATGCTACCGACGAGCAGCTCGACTTCCCGATCCTTTACGGTTCTGGCCGTGACGGCTGGATGAACGTCAACCCGGAAGGTCCGAAGGATCAGGGTCTTGCACCGTTGCTCGATCTGGTTCTCGAACATGTTCCAGAGCCCACAGTCGAAGAAGGTCCGTTCCGTCTGATCGGCACGATCCTCGAAGCCAACCCCTTCCTCGGCCGTATCATCACCGGCCGCATCGCCTCTGGTTCGATCAAGCCGAACCAGGCCGTGAAGGTGCTTGGCCAGGATGGCAAGACGATCGAAACCGGTCGTATTTCCAAGATCCTCGCCTTCCGCGGCATCGAGCGCACCGCGATCGATGAGGCCCATGCGGGTGACATCGTCGCCATCGCCGGTCTTTCCAAGGGCACTGTTGCCGACACCTTCTGTGACCCCTCCGTCACCGAAGCGATGACCGCGCAGCCGATCGACCCGCCGACCGTTACCATGTCGTTCATCGTTAACGACAGCCCGCTCGCCGGCACCGAAGGCGACAAGGTAACGTCGCGCGTCATCCGCGACCGTCTGTTCAAGGAAGCCGAAGGCAACGTCGCGCTGAAGATTGAAGAGGCTGAAGGCAAGGACTCGTTCTTCGTTTCCGGCCGTGGCGAATTGCAGCTGGCAGTTCTGATCGAAACCATGCGTCGCGAAGGCTTCGAGCTCGCCGTTTCGCGTCCGCGCGTCGTCATGCACAAGGATGAGAACGGCACCCTGCTGGAGCCGATCGAAGAAGTCGTGATCGACGTCGATGAAGAGCATTCCGGCGTCGTCGTCCAGAAGATGTCCGAGCGCAAGGCTGAAATGGCCGAGCTTCGTCCTTCCGGCGGCAATCGCGTTCGTCTGAAGTTCTATGCCCCGACCCGTGGCCTCATCGGCTACCAGTCGGAACTTTTGACCGACACGCGCGGTACGGCGATCATGAACCGTCTGTTCCATGACTATCAGCCCTTCAAGGGCCAGATCGCCGGTCGCGTCAACGGCGTTCTGCTGTCGAACGGTTCGGGCGAGGCAGTTGCCTACGCCATGTTCAACCTGGAAGATCGCGGCCCGATGATCATCGAGCCGGGTGAAAAGGTCTATGCAGGTATGATCATCGGCATTCACACGCGCGACAACGATCTCGAAGTGAACGTGCTGAAGGGCAAGCAGCTGACCAACATCCGCGCCGCCGGCAAGGATGAAGCCGTGAAGCTGACGCCGCCGATCCGCATGACGCTCGACCGCGCTCTTTCCTGGATCCAGGAAGACGAGCTGATGGAAGTGACGCCGAAGTCCATCCGCCTGCGCAAGATGTTCCTGGACGCCAACGACCGCAAGCGTTTCGAAAAGGCAAAGCTCGCTGTCTGATTGGCTCTACGCCACGAATTTCAAAGAACCCGGCCTCGCGCCGGGTTTTTTTATGCATTCGTTTTTATGTGTGCATGAGTCGAAAGGCGCTTTGCCAAAGGTTAAGGATGCGTTAATTTTTTCTGGTCGTCCACATGAATAGGCTGTGGGTAAGCTTGCCGGCGTTAACCTTTATGACTGGTAAGTTTCCGTGGCCGGGGCCAGAATCGCGTTATGAAAACGTTATCCATCGATGTTCGCCGTGCTGAACCGCATGATGCGCGCGCCATCTCAGAGGCGCACCGTCTGTCGTGGCAACAGGCCTATGCGGGGCTTATCCCGCACAGGCCGTTGACGCAGATGCTGGAGCGCCGTGGCGAAGTCTGGTGGAAAAAGGCGACCAAGGGCTCCGCAACCATGCTGGTGGTGGAAGTGGCCGGTGTGGTTGCCGGATATGCGACGCTGGGCTTAAGCCGGGCGCGTGGGCTGCCGCAGGACGGCGAGATTTACGAACTTTATCTCCGGCCTGAATATCAGGGTATTGGCCTCGGCTCGCTGCTTTTCACGGAAGCGCGCAGATTGCTGACTTCACTTGGCTGCAACGGCATCGTTGTCTGGTGCCTCGAGGATAGCGACGTCGCCAATCGCTTTTTCCGCTCGCATGGCGGCCGGGATATTGCCGAAGGCATGGAAGATTTTGACGGCAAGTCGCTTCGCAAGGTCGGTTTCGTCTGGAACTGATAGAGGGAGTTCGCGCCGTTTTCATTTTGCAGCGGGCGATGCTTCGTCGCGATGGCATCAAATCGCCCATTCTGCCTTATCCGGCCAAAGCCATGTTGCAATGCGGCGACTTTCCCAGTATCGAAAACCAAATCCAACCCGCCGAATGAGGGAAGCGAATGCGTATTGATGCAATTTCCATAGGCAAGAATCCGCCGGAAGACGTAAATGTTATCGTTGAAGTGCCGGTTGGCGGCCAGCCGATCAAGTACGAGATGGACAAGGACGCCGGTGCGCTGATCGTCGATCGCTTCCTCTACACGCCAATGACCTATCCGGGTAACTATGGCTTCGTGCCGCACACGCTGTCCGACGATGGCGACCCGATCGACGTTCTCATCTGCAACACCCGCCCGCTGGTTCCCGGCTGCGTGATCAACGTTCGCCCCATCGGCGTGATGATCATGGAAGATGATGGCGGCAAGGACGAGAAGATCCTCGCCGTGCCGGTTCCGAAGCTGACGCGCCGTTACGACAAGGTCCACAACTACACGGACCTGCCGGAAATCACGCTGAAGCAGATCGAGCACTTCTTCGAGCACTACAAGGATCTGGAGCCCGGCAAGTGGGTGAAGATGGGCGGCTGGCAGGACGTAGACGTCGCCAAGAAGCTGATTGTCGAAGCCATCGAGCGCTACAAGGCGCAGGGCTGATAGGCCTAACCCGCCAGCTTTTTAAAGAGCTTTTCGAAATCCTCCGGGTCGGTATCGATCCGGAGGATTTTTTTGCGCGCTGTTTCGCCTGAGATGAAGGTGATGGATGATTTGGGCAGGCCGAGTTTTTTCGCCAGCAAAACAATCAGGGCCTTGTTCGCCTTGCCGCCTTCCGGCACGGCGCTGACGCGGGCCTTCAGATGCGCGTTTCCGTCCGCATCCTGCTCCACGCCGTCAATCGCATCCCGCCCGCCATTCGGTGTGAGGCGAACGGACAGGTGGATATGATCATCGTGCTTTTTCCAGAGACTGCTCAAACGGTCATCGGATAGAGCGTGTTCCACATGAAGGAGCGGATGAAGAAGATGATCAGCAGCAGGATGATCGGCGAAATGTCGATCCCGCCGAGATTGGGCAGAATGCGGCGGATGGGGCGCAGGGCCGGTTCCGTGACATTGACCAGGAAACTCCCGATGGCGTTCACGAACTGGTTGCGGGAATTGATGACGTTGAAGGCGTAAAGCCAGGAAAAAATGGCGCTGGCGATCAGCACCCACGTATAGAGGTTCAAGGCCAGATCGATGGTCTGAAACAGGGCAAGCATCAATATCTCCGTATCTTGGTTGCAAGACATTTAGACATTGACGCGTGAACCGGCAAGTGTTGCGCCGGATCGTAATGATCTTTGGTCTGATCGGCTGCGGTCATCGCGGGATTTCAGACGAATACCGCTCACACTTTTCGCCGTCCCGCTGAAGAGGAGGGCTGGCGATTCCTGTGATATCGCTCTATTGCAGTCATCTCATATTGTCTCGCGAGCACTCAGCCGATGTCCCTCCCTTCCGCCGAAAACCGTTTCGGTGCTTTCCGGCATAGTTCCTATCGCCGTTTTTTCAGCGCCCGGTTTTTCTCGGCCTTCGCCATTCAGATCGTCAGCGTCTCCGTGGGCTGGCAGATGTATGAGGTTACCGGCAACGCCTTTTATCTCGGCCTGATCGGTCTCTTCCAGTTTCTGCCGTCTCTGCTTTTGATCCTTGTTACGGGAACGGTCGCCGACCGGCATAATCGCCGGCGTATCATGGCCATATGTCTTCTGGTCGCGGCGCTGTGTGCTGTGGCTCTTCTGGGTCTTACGCTGACACACAGCTTTTCTCCCTGGCCGGTCTTTGCCATTCTCGTTGTCTTCGGCATAGAGCGGGCCTTCATGGGGCCGGCAGTCCAGTCGTTGGCGCCCAATCTCGTGCCCGTTGAGGATTTGCCGAACGCCATCGCCTGGAATTCCTCTTCCTGGCAGATGGCGTCCATTCTGGGGCCTGTTGCCGGCGGTCTGCTTTATGGTCTCGGCGCTTCCATCGCCTATAGCGTGGCGCTTGTGCTTTTCGTCCTCTCCGCAACGCTGGCGGTGACGATCCGCAAGCCGGAACAGCGTGGTCCGGCAAAAGCCGTCACCCTCGAAACAATGCTGGCCGGCTTCAAATTCATCTCGCAGGAGAAGATCGTTCTTGGCGCCATTTCGCTCGATCTTTTCGCGGTGCTGCTGGGCGGTGCCGTCGCGTTGATGCCGATTTTTGCCAAGGAAGTGCTGACGCTTGGCCCATGGGGTCTCGGGCTTCTGCGCGCCGCACCCGGCATCGGGGCCATCACCGTTGCGGTCATTCTGGCATTCAAGCCCATTCGCCACCATGCGGGCTTGCTGATGTTCGTCGGCGTCGGCTTCTTCGGCGTTTCCACCGTGGTCTTCGGGCTTTCGCAAACCGCGTGGCTGTCCATTGCCGCGCTGGTGGTCATGGGAGCATCGGACATGGTGTCGGTTTATGTGCGCGAGACCCTGATCGCGCTCTGGACACCGGATGAGGTGCGCGGGCGTGTGAATGCGGTGAATATGGTTTTCGTTGGAGCCTCCAACGAATTGGGTGAATTCCGCGCCGGCACCATGGCCCATGTTGTTGGTGCCGTGCCAGCCGTTGTCATCGGCGGGGCGGGCACGCTTGCTGTCGCGGTCATCTGGGCGCTTGGTTTTTCCAAGCTGCGCAAGATCGATAGCCTCGACGCGCCGCACTAACCGCGATGGGCCTCAGCGCTGTGCCTTGCCCTCAAAAACCAGATCGAGAAAATTGCTGAGCCATGCCCTGAGCGGCGTGTCGAACAACATGCGGCCTTCCAGATGCTGACTGCCGACCTGCGCATTCGGCATGCCGAAACGCTGCGCGCCGCGCACCACCCAGCTATGCATCATGGCGCGGGTCAGTTCGGCGTGAAACTGCAGGCCCCAGGCATTTTTTCCATAACGATAAGCCTGATTGGGATAGGTCTCGCCTGCCGCCAGAAGCTCGGCTCCCCGCGGCAGTTCGAAGCCTTCGCGGTGGAAATGATAGACCATCTTCGGCCAATGCGGCATCAGAAGCCGACCGTGTTCGGTGGCGTGTAGCGGATACCAGCCGATTTCCACCTTGCCGTCCCTGTCTGCCTCGACCTTGCCGCCCAGATGTTTGGATAGCATCTGCGCGCCGAGACAGATGCCGAGAAAGGGCTTGTTTTCCTTCAGCGGCACCTTCAGCCAGTCGATTTCGGCTTTGACATAATCATGTGGATCATTGGCGCTCATCGGGCCGCCGAAGATGATGGCGCCCGCATGTTTTTCCAGCGTTTGCGGCAGGTCGTCGCCGAGCGCGGGCCGCCTTATATCGAGGCGATAACCCTTTTCCACCAGGATCTGGCCGACACGGCCGGGCGTGGAACGTTCCTGATGCAGGACGATGAGCAGCGAAGGTTGTTGTTCCTGTTGCCTGGAAGGGTCAAACAGCATCGTCTTCGTTTTCGCTTTCTTCAGCGGGCCCGGACCTCGTGGCGGCCTGCTGACGTTGCAGAACCCTGTCGCGCACGGAAACACCGAGGAGATCGGCGACTCGCCAGATCACATGGTCTTCCATTTCGCTTCGTTCGCCGTCAGCGTAAACAATATCCCATAATATGCCAATAAGCTCCACGCGCTGATCCTCATCGAGGTGGCGGCGGATATCGGTGGTGAAGCGGTAATAATCGACGGCTTCCTTGCCGGCCTCCTGGCCGGCGGCAAGAAGGGCATCAAGCTTGCCACCGTCGAGATGGTAATATTCGTGAAGAATCTGGCGCAGGCGATCACGCTCGCTTTTCGAGACGGTGCCATCCGCTTCCATCACCTGGAAACAGAGGGCGGCTACCGCCACCCTCAGATCATCAGGGCTGAAATCACCCGCCTGCGGGCCAACGAGGTTCTGAATAAACGACTGTATTTGCTGGAACATCGATAGCCTGCTGGTCAGAAGAGTTTGAGCCGGGTCTTGGGTTCGGCTTCCGCGCCTGGCTTCTTGACGCCCGGATCATCCGGTGCGCCGCCAAAAAAGGGCACGGCTTCCGCCGCCTTGTCATCCGCCACTTCGGTTTCCACCGGCGCTTCGATTGTGACCGGCTTTTTCTCCTTCGGGATTGAAACAGTCGGCTTTACCTCGATCGGCGCGGCCGGGGCGGGTTTTGGCTCCGCAAGGGTCTCGGGCGCGGCTTCGACAACGATCGTCTTCGCAACCGGTTCGGCTCTTGCGGGTGCCGCGGCAATCGCATTTTCGATCGCCAGATCTTCAACAGGGCCTTCGAGCTGACCGAAGGGCGCTTTCCATTCGAAGGCGTCGAGACGGCCGGTGATGGGGGAGACCGGAAGCCATTTTTCCGAGACGATACCATCCGCCACCCATGCCGGGTCACGCGGCGCGCGCAGCGCCTGTGCCATCCAGTAGCGCACACGGCCCTGATCGCCGGTTTCCGCTTCTTCGATATCGGCCATCAGCAGGAAGATGCTTTCGCGTGGCTCAATGCGGGCGGCGGCTTCGGCCTTGGCCCGTGCCTTGGCGAATTCCTTGGCGTCGAGCGCTGCCTGCGCCACGGCAAACAGGGATTCGATGTTGTTGGGCTTCAGGCTCTCAAGCCGCTCCGCCCGTTTCAGCCGGTCGATGGCGGTATCGCCGCTGCGGGCGCGGACATAAAGCTCGGCGATCTGCGGATGCGGATCGTTCTTCCAGACGGGTTCCAGAACCGTGGCGGCCTTGCGCAGATTGTCTTCGCGCAGATAGGACTTCGCTGCAATCAGTGCCGCCGGAACGAGGCCTTTTGCGAGCTTGAGAGCGTGCTTGGCATCCTCGCGCGCGCCCACCGGGTCGCTTTCCAGCTTTTCACCGGCCTTGGCGGTGAGAAGCACGGCTTTCAGCCGCTCCGCCTCGCCGCGTTCGATGACGCTTGCCGCTTTCTGCTGGTCGAGCAGGCGGATGGCATCGTCCCATTGTCCGTTGCGGCAGCGGTTTTCCAGCGTCGCCTGTGCCGCCCATGGCAGGTAGGGGGCTTTTTCCGCTGCATCCTCGGCATATTGCTGGGCGGCTTCATAGGCGCCCTGCCGACGCGCCTCGATATAAAGGCCGCGAAGGCCGAGTTCGCGCGTTTCAGGGTCACGGGCCATCGCCTCGAACTTGCGGCGCGCCTCGTCATATTTGCCTTCGATGAGGTCGGCCTGCGCATCGAGCAGATGGATCAGCGGTTCCTGATCGGCGCTGAGCAGCCCCTGCGTGCGGGCCGTCATCTTGCGGGCGAGGATGGCATTACCAGCGCCGGCGGCAATGAGGCCGGTGGACAGAGCCTGATAGCCGCGGTCGCGCTTCCGGGCGCGGAAATACCGGCGTGCGGCATTGGGCGAGGTCCAGATGGCGTTGACGACCCACCAGACCAGCATGATGGCGGCAACCAGCGCGGCGATGATGGAGGCGGCGACCATCAGGCTCATTTCGATCAACTGGCCCTGCCAGACGATGGAGAGCACGCCCGGCCTGTCGGCCAGCCAGGAGAAACCGAAACCGAGAGCCAGAACGATAATGGCGAAAGTCAGAATTCTGGTCATGCGCTCACCCCTGCCTGCCAGTGCTGGTGATGGCGCGGTTCAACGTGCCGCCCACCAGATTCTCGACCTCGATGCGCGCATCCAGAGATTTTTTATAATCGGCGGATACCGTCCTGGCGGCATCGGGAAGACCATTCCACTCAAGTGCTGCGCCCTGCAGGTCGCCGTTGCGCAGCTTGTTTTCCATACGCGCGATCATGGCCTCGGGGGTCTCGCCCTCGATGTTGCCGACCGGGCGCACCTTCACCAGCGAAAAGGCGCTTTCGGTCAAGCGCTCCATGATGCCCTGATTGGGGTCAGGCTGGTTGATGGCTGACAGCATCGCATTGGCGACATCGGGGAATTTCTGCATCAGCTCCGAACGCGACGGTACGCCGGTGGCGGCGAAGGATTGCAACGATGCAATCGCCGGATCATCTGATGTGACCCTGGAGAGCGTATCGAGTTCCGTGAGGAACGGCCCGCCGCGATCGATCGCGGCCTTCAGCGCGGCCGAGGCAATGGCGCGGGCGACTTCGATATCGTCGCGTGGCTCGTTGATCTTGGCTTCCGCATCCGCAAGACGGCGTGTCAGTTCGGCGGTCGCCGTGGCCTGCGCGGATCGCTCCGACTGCAGGGCAGATTCCAGCGCGGTAATTTTTTCAGAAAGCCCATCCACCTGCGGGGCTTCACCCTTTGCGCCTTCGAGGGTTGCGATGCGCTGTTCCAGTGCCGAGGTGTCCGCCGCTGGAGCATTGGCAAGCTGCTGCCGAAGATTGCCCAGATCGGTTTTTAGTGCGGCGATCTCCTCGCCTCCGGCCCTGCCTGCATTAACGGAGGGCAGGATACCGGCATATTGCATGCTGCCGGCGGCGGCGAGCGCCACAAGGCCGCCGACGATACCCGCAGCGATCAGGCCGGAGGTCGCCGCTTGTTTGCGTTCCGCCTGTTGTGATGTGGATGGCTTCGCCGGTCCTGAATTGGCCGGTCCTGAAGATGGGGTCGTGGTCGATGGTTTTGCAGCGGTGGCCCCGCCAGATTCGCTGGAGGAAGCCGTGGAGCCAAAGGCCGGCTTCGCACCTGCTGCTGCAGCCGCAGTGGCGCTCGTCCCGGCGGTGCCCGTCATTGGTTTTGCATCGGCCTTGGGCGGAACAGGGGCCGTCGAGACAGGCCCTTTCTGTTTGTCTTCAGGGCTCTCCGCCTTCGACGCGGCGGCTACGGATTCCGTTTTGCCGACATTGGGTTCGGGCTCGATAGGGGTTTTCTTGGGCTGGTCCCAGATGGGGGCGGAGTTGCCCGTTGTGGCTGCTTCCGGCTTTGTTTCCGAAACACCCGGCGTTGCGGTGGCCGCAGGCGTTTTGTCACCGGGCTTTTCGTCCGTCTTGGCAGCGTCCACGTCGGCGGAAATTGCTTTCACGTCTTTGGCGTCCAGGTCGATGGTGACCGGTTCGGCTTTGGACTTGGAGTGGCGTGGCGGCTTTCCCGATACCATGACAACCTCATTTCTGCCTGCAGTAATCTAAACCTAGTCAGTGACGGCGGCAAAGGAAAGAGGCGAGCTCGAATTAGGTTCCAGAGTTAGGATGCAGAAGTTCGAACATCGCAGCCTCGCTGGGTTCTCTGGCGGCGATGGCGTTTGCGCGAAAGATTTCCGGAACCAGAGAAAGCACGTTGTGGCTGATGCAGATGAATTGTGTCCCAGCCAGTGCTGCCGCGTATCTGTCCGTTGATGCATGGCTGAAAAAGGCCCGCGCCGCTTCCGAGGAATAGAGCAGGACTACATCGGCAGCGTTTTCGACAAGCGCCGTCTGGAGCATGCTTTCGGAGATATCCGAGGGCAGCATCTCGTAACAGTCGATCACTCTAAAGGGAATGCCCGCGGCGGCAAGGCCCTCCTCGAAGACGGAGCCACGGGGCCTGCCGGCGAGATAGAGCAGGGGCTGTCCTTCGGAAAGAAGTGCGCGGCGCTGCGTTACGAGAGCAATCAGACCCAAGGCGTCTCCGGAGGCGATGAGTATTTGCGTGAAGCCGGCTTTTTTCGCCGCTTCCGCCGTTGTTGCGCCGACGGCGAAGAGCGGTTTTGACAGATGCGGGACCAGCCGGTCCCGTGATGTTTCCAGTGCCCGCAATGCCTCGGCACTGGTCACCGCAATCGCCGCCAGCGGGCCGGATAGCGCCGAGATGGCGCGTTCGCCATGATGGGCTGGATGAAACAGCGGCAAAAGCACCGGGTCGTGGCCGAGCGCTTCAAGTTTTGCGGCCGTCCTTTCGCCCGAACGTTGCGGTCGGGTGACGACGATCCGCATAGGCTCAGTTCCAGCCTTCGAAGAAATTGCTGCCCGCCTTGGCACGCACCTCTTCGCCGGCCTGTCGGCCAAGCTTTGCCGCATCTTTGCGGTTGCCGGAGATTTCGATGTTGTGGCTCGTCTGGCCATGAGGGGTGAGGATCAAGCCGGAAAAATAGAGTTCCTCGCCCTCGCAGGTGGCGTAACCGGCAATCGGGGTGCGACAGGAACCGTCGAGTGCGGCCAGGAAGGCGCGCTCGCAGGTCACCGCATCATAAGTGGGCCTGTCGTTTATGGGGGCAAGCAGCTCGTCCATGCGGGTGTCACCGATGCGGCTCTCCACACCGATTGCGCCCTGCGCCGGAGCAGGGGGGAATTCCTTTGGGTCGAGAATTTCCGTCGGAACATTGTCCTTGCCGAGCCTCTTCAGGCCGGCAAAGGCAAGCAGCGTCGCATCCGCCTGGCCTTCTTCGAGCTTGCGCAGCCGCGTATCGACCTGACCGCGAAAGATGATGACGCTCAGATCCGGCCGCAGGCGGCGGATCAGCGCCTGGCGGCGCAGGGATGCGGAGCCGACCACGGCGCCCTGCGGCAGCTCCAGCAGCTTCGGCGCGGTGCGGCCGATGAAGGCGTCGCGCACATCTTCCCGCGGCAGGAAGGCGGACAGATAAAGGCCTTCGGGTAAAACGGTCGGCATGTCCTTGGAGGAATGCACGGCCATATCGAGTTCGCCAGACAGAAGCTGGCTTTCCAGCTCCTCGGTAAACAGGCCTTTACCGCCGATTTCCGACAAGGCGCGGTCGGTTATCCGGTCGCCCTTGGTGGATAGCACGACGATTTCGAACATTTCTTCCGGCAGGCCATGCGCCGCCATCAGCCGGTTGCGCGTCTCGTAAGCCTGCGCGAGCGCCAGCGGGCTGCCGCGCGTGCCGATTCGGAAAGGTTTTGTTTGCATCCGCGTCTATCCATTGTTACCGGAGTTGTCTTAGACCAACTCAGCGCATGATCGCAATGAACGAACAGATTTGATGACCCCCTTTCTTCGTATCCTCGGCATAGAGACAAGCTGTGACGAAACCGCTGCATCCATTGTGGTTCGGCATGCGGACGGGCGTGGCGAGATCGTCTCCGACGTCGTTTTGTCGCAGCTGGAGGAACACAGCGCATATGGCGGCGTGGTGCCGGAAATTGCCGCGCGCGCCCATGTCGAGGCGCTGGACACGCTGGTGGAAGAAGCGCTGGAGCAGGCAGGCGTGACCCTTGCCGATGTCGACGCCATTGCCGCCACCTCCGGTCCCGGCCTCATCGGTGGTCTGCTGGTGGGGCTGATGACGGGCAAGGCCATCGCCAAGGCGGCCGGCAAGCCGCTTTACGCCATCAACCATCTGGAGGGCCACGCGCTGACGGCGCGGCTGACCGACGGTTTGTCTTTTCCCTATCTGATGCTGCTGGTTTCCGGCGGCCATACCCAGCTGGTGCTGGTGCGCGGTGTGGGCGACTATGAGCGCTGGGGCACCACCATCGATGACGCGCTGGGTGAAGCCTTCGACAAGACCGCGAAACTTCTGGGCCTGCCCTATCCCGGCGGTCCTGCGGTCGAGAAGGCGGCGGCGAAGGGGGATCCCAACCGCTTTCCGCTGCCGCGTCCGATGGTCGGCGAAGCACGGCTCGATTTTTCCTTTTCCGGCCTGAAGACAGCGGTGCGGCAGGCGGCGACTGCCATCGCGCCGCTTTCGGAGCAGGATATTGCCGATATCTGCGCCTCCTTCCAGAATGCGGTCTCGCGCACTCTCAAGGATCGCATCGGCCGTAGCCTTGCGCGTTTCCGCCAGGAGTTTCCGCAGCTGGAGACCCAGCCTGCGCTGGTCGTGGCTGGCGGTGTCGCCGCCAACAAGGAAATCCGCCAGACCCTGCAGTCGCTTTGCGATATCAATGGCTTCCGCTTCGTCGCACCGCCGCACCGGCTCTGCACTGACAATGCTGCGATGATCGCCTGGGCCGGACTGGAGCGGATGGCCGATGGCAAGGAAGCCGATCCGCTTGAAATTCCGCCGCGCTCGCGCTGGCCGCTGGATGGCAGCGCGGAGACATTGATCGGTTTCGGTAAAAGGGGAGCCAAGGCCTGATGCAGCGGGAAAAAATCGTCGTCATCGGCGCCGGCGCCTTCGGAACCGCGCTAGCCGTCGTCATTGCGCTGGAAAACCGGCATGATGTGACCCTGCTCGGCCGCGATCCGTCCCTGATGGCTGACCTCAGGAGCGATCGCGTGCACGAGGCGGCCCTGCCGGGTGTCGACCTTCCGGATGCGCTTGAATTTTCTGCCGAGCCTGATGTGCTTGCAGGTGCCAGCATTGTGCTCTTCGCCATGCCGTCTCAGGCCCATGCCGATGCGGCCCGTCACTATGGTCCTTATCTGGCTAATGACTCTATCATTGTCACCTGCGCCAAGGGCATCGACCGCAGTTCCGGCCGTCTGCTGACGGAACTTCTGGAAGCGGAACTGCCACATCACCCGATTGCGGTTCTGTCCGGTCCGGGCTTCGCGGCCGATATTGCCCGTGGCTTGCCGACGGCCATGGCGATTGCGGCGGAAGACGCTGCCATCGCCGAACGGCTGGCAACCACGATTTCCGGCAGGACCTTCAGGCTTTATGCCTCGATCGACCGCATCGGCGTGCAGCTTGGTGGCGCACTGAAGAATGTTCTCGCCATTGCCGCCGGCATCGTCGAAGGCGCGGGCCTTGGCGATTCCGCCCGGGCGGCGCTGATCTCGCGCGGGCTTGCCGAAATGTCGCGTCTCATTGTCGCCATGGGCGGCAAGGCGGATACGGTGCGCGGCCTCTCGGGCCTCGGCGATCTGGTGCTGACTGCCACAAGCCATCAGTCGCGAAACCTGCGGTTCGGCATCGCGCTCGGCCGCGGGGAGGGCAAGGACATGTCCGGCGGGCTGGTGGAGGGCGCTTTTGCGGCTGCCGTCGCCGCCCGACTCGGAGAAAGTCACGCTGTCGACATGCCGGTTACCGAAGCGGTGGCCGCCATCATCGATGGCAATCTGGATGTGGCGAGCGCCATGCAACAATTGATGACACGGCCGATCACCACCGAATGAGGGTGGGGCGGTCGAACAATATTTTACGCATGTCTTGGTCCCAAAGCCGCTGATACTTTTGGGAGACATGCTCCAGCGAGGAGACGAAAATGCTGTTTGCCTTTATCTGCAAGGACAAGCCCGGCCATCTGAACGTGCGCATGGAAACGCGCCCGGCGCATCTGGAACATCTGAACAGGCTGAATGCCGAGGGCACGCTGAAGATCGCCGGTCCGTTTCTCGATGCCGAAGGCAAGCCGAATGGCAGCCTCGTCATCGTGGAAGCTGCCGATATCGATGCGGCCAAGGCCCTTGCCGATGCCGATCCCTATGCAAAGGCCGGCCTGTTCGAAAGCGTCGATGTGAAGCCCTATAATTGGGTCTTCAACAATCCGGGAGCGTGACCGGACATGGCGAATTACTGGCTTTATAAGTCCGAGCCGTTCAAATGGTCCTGGGAAATGCAGAAGGCCAAGGGCGAGGCCGGCGAAGAATGGACCGGCGTGCGCAACTATCAGGCCCGCAACAACATGCGGGCCATGAAGATCGGCGACAAGGGTTTCTTCTACCACTCCAATGAAGGGCTGGATGTCGTCGGCATCGTCGAAGTCTGTGCGCTGTCGCATCCGGACTCGACCGCTGAAGGCGATCTGAAGTGGGATTGCGTCGATATCCGCGCCGTTTGCGATATGCCGCAGCCGGTTTCGCTGAAGGATGTGAAGGCCAATCCCAAGTTGGAAAAGATGTCTCTCGTCACCTCCATGCGGCTTTCCGTGCAGCCGGTGACGGAGGAGGAATATCTTGAGGTTTGCCGCATGGGTAACCTCGCCAATCCACCGAAATCACCGGACTGACCCTTCGGTGAGGACCGATCCCGAACGCTTCATTCTCGACAACACCGGCATCATGCGCCCGCCGCATGTGCCGGAATTGCGTCTTCATCTTGCCACGGAGGCTCATGAGCTGTGGCTGAAGACGGAGGAGGAGCTGGAAGCGATCGGCCTGCCGCCGCCCTTCTGGGCCTTCGCCTGGGCCGGCGGGCAGGGGCTTGCCCGTTATGTTCTCGATCATCCCGACAGCGTCTCCGGCAGGCGCGTGCTGGATTTCGCCAGCGGCTCCGGCCTTGTCGCCATCGCCGCGGCAAAGGCAGGTGCCAGCGCGGTTCTGGCGGCCGATATCGATCCGTGGACAGAGACGGCCATTCGGCTGAATGCGGCTCTCAATGAGGTGGACATTGCCTTCACCGGACTTGATCTGGTCGGGAAGCCGGTCGCTACGGATGTTCTGCTGGCTGGCGACGTGTTTTACGATCGCGCTTTTGCAGATCTTCTCGTGCCGTGGTTTCGGGAACTGACGGAAAAGGGCGTGAGCGTGCTCGTCGGCGATCCGGGGCGGGCCTATTTGCCCAAAGATCGGCTCCGGGCGGAGGCGACCTATCAGGTGCCGGTGACGCGGGCGCTGGAAGACGGCGAAGTGAAGAAGACCACCGTCTGGCGTTTTATCTGATCAGTGCATCGCACATTTGCAGTAAAACCGCGTCATGCTTTCGCCGGAAATGCTTTAGGGCCGGATAATGCAGACGCCATGTTCATAGGCGCAGGCGTCGTCAGCGGTTTCGGCACGGACATTGATGATCTTCGCCTTTGGCGCAAGCTGCGAGCCTCTTGTGAGCGTTGCGCCTTTCCGTGAAAGCCCGCCGCCAATTGCGAAATAATTGCCATTGCCACGAACGCGCAGCGCCGATATCGCGCCCACATAAGTGCCGCCGGAGAGGGTGGATGGCAGCCCGTCCGTTGAGAAGCTCACCTGCGATTGACGATGTTGATAATGATGCTGATAATCACGGCGACCATAATAATCGTCTGCCGCCGCCGGAGGCATTACTGTGAAAATGACGCCTGCAACCATCATGGTTAAAGCAGCGATTCGGCGCTGTAACATGAGCCTCATTCTCCGGATTTTCCTCATTAACAAAAGGTAAATTACACGATTCATGAATTACGTAAAGGTAAATATTTTGAGGGCGTAAATCTTGGAAACGCTCGATTTTTTATTTTGACGCAAAAAAATTCCAAAAAAAATTCGTGAACCAATCGATTAAATTGGAATCGGCCATGAAATGTGCTTGTGGTGATGCTCCCATGTGATTAAACGTCGCGGTTGGTGCAATGCACATTCTTTCGTCATGTGCTGTTGCTTGGGGGCGTCCTGTCTGATGGGCGCACGGGAAAACGCCGCGAGGTTCTGATGGCGAATGTGACTAATAACCGGCCTCTGTCGCCGCATCTTCAAATTTACAAGCCGATTCCGACGATGGTTGCTTCCATCGTGCACCGCATCACAGGCGGCGCGCTTTATTTCGGAACGCTTCTGGTTGCCTGGTGGCTGATCGCAATCGCCTCGGGTTCTGCCTATTACGACTGGGTCAACTGGGCGATGGGTACGATCATCGGCAGACTCATCCTGATCGGATATACCTGGGCTCTCGTGCACCACATGCTAGGCGGGCTTCGCCACTTCATGTGGGATCTGGGCTACGGCTTCGAAAAGCACTTTACCACCAAGCTGGCAAAGGCCTCGTGGGTGGTGTCGATCTGTCTGACCGCGCTGATCTGGGTCATCGCCCTGATCGTGCGCTGAGGAGATTTTTCATGGATATGCGTACACCTCTCGGAAAGGTTCGCGGTCTCGGCTCCGCCAAGGAAGGCACCGACCATTTCTTGCGCCAGCGCGTCACCGCGGTTGCCAACGTTCCGCTGCTGATCTTCTTCGTGATCTTCCTCATCAAATATGCCGGCGCGCCCTATCCGGAAGTCGTCGCCGCGCTGTCGAACCCGCTTGTTGCGGTCATCATGGCTCTGGTGCTGGTGTCCGGCCTCATTCACATGAAGCTCGGCATGCAGGTCATCATCGAAGATTACGTCCACGCCGAGGTTTCGAAGCTCGTTCTTCTGATGCTCAATACGTTTTTCGCGATTCTGATTGGCGGCCTTTCGATCTTCGCCATTCTGAAAATCGCATTCGCAGGATAAGTCCGCCATGGCATCGATCAGTTCACCTTCCCAGAATGGCAAGGCCTACACCTATGTCGATCACTCCTATGACGTGATCGTGGTGGGCGCCGGTGGCGCGGGTCTGCGCGCAACGCTCGGCATGGCGGAACAGGGTTTCCGCACGGCCTGCATCACCAAGGTTTTCCCGACGCGCTCCCACACGGTTGCGGCGCAGGGCGGCATCGCGGCCTCGCTCACCAACATGACGCCCGACTGTTGGCAGTGGCACCTTTACGACACCGTAAAGGGCTCCGACTGGCTGGGTGACGTTGATGCGATGCAATATCTCGCCATGGAAGCGCCGAAGGCGGTCTATGAGCTTGAGCATTACGGCGTGCCTTTCTCGCGTAACGAAGAAGGCAAGATCTACCAGCGCCCCTTCGGTGGCCATATGCAGAATTACGGTGAAGGCCCGCCGGTGCAGCGCACCTGCGCCGCTGCTGACCGTACCGGCCACGCCATCCTGCACACGCTTTATGGCCAGTCGCTGCGCAACAATGCGGAATTCTTTATCGAATATTTCGCGCTCGACCTCATCATGTCGGCAGACGGCCGTTGCACGGGCGTCGTGGCGTGGAACCTCGATGACGGCACGATCCATCGCTTCTCCGCCAAGATGGTGGTTCTCGCGACCGGCGGTTACGGCCGCGCCTATTTCTCGGCGACCTCTGCCCACACCTGCACCGGTGACGGCGGCGGCATGATTGCCCGCGCCGGCCTGCCGCTTCAGGACATGGAATTCGTGCAGTTCCACCCGACCGGCATTTATGGCGCAGGCTGCCTCATTACCGAAGGCGCGCGCGGCGAAGGCGGTTATCTCGTCAACTCCGAAGGCGAGCGCTTCATGGAGCGTTATGCGCCTTCGGCAAAAGACCTTGCCTCGCGTGACGTGGTGTCGCGCTGCATGACGATGGAAATCCGTGAAGGCCGCGGCGTCGGCAAGAACAAGGATCACATCTTCCTGCATCTCGACCACCTTGATCCGGCGATCCTGCATGAGCGTCTTCCGGGCATTTCCGAAAGCGCGAAGATTTTCGCCGGCGTCGACGTAACGCGCGAGCCGATCCCGGTCCTGCCGACGGTTCACTACAATATGGGCGGCATTCCGACCAACTATTGGGGTGAAGTGCTGAACGCCGATGCCAACAACCCGGAACGCATCGCGCCCGGCCTGATGGCTGTTGGCGAAGCCGGTTGCGCCTCGGTTCATGGTGCGAACCGCCTCGGTTCCAACTCGCTGATCGACCTCGTGGTCTTCGGCCGTGCCGCCGCAATCCGCGCTGCCCAGGTCATCGACCGCGATGCGCCGGTTCCGGCGCTCGACATTGCTGCCTGCGACAAGATCATGGAACGCTTCGACAGCCTGCGTTATGCCAACGGCTCCACGCCGACGGCGGTGCTGCGCGACAAGATGCAGCGCGCCATGCAGGACGATGCGGCGGTGTTCCGTACGCAGGAATCGCTCGAGAGCGGCTGCAAGCGTCTTTCCGCCATCTGGAAGGAACTGCCTGACGTCAAGGTCACGGACCGTTCGATGGTCTGGAACTCCGATCTGGTCGAAACGCTCGAGCTGCACAACCTGATGGCCAATGCGATTACCACGGTCTACGGCGCGGAAGCGCGCAAGGAAAGCCGCGGTTCGCACGCCCGTGAGGATTTCGTCGACGGTCCGTTCGCCGGTCGCGATGATGTGAACTGGCGCAAGCACACGCTTGCCTGGGTCAGCCCCGAAGGTGATGTCAAGCTCGACTACCGCCCTGTTCACACCGACCTGATCGCCGACGGCATCGATCCGAAAAAGATCGAGCCGAAGGCTCGCGTCTACTGATTTGAGGAACTGGATATGGTTGAACTAGCTCTCCCCAAGAATTCCCAGATCAGCGAAGGCAAAGTCTGGCCGAAGCCAGACGGCGCCAGGAACGTTCGCGAGTACCGGATCTATCGCTGGAACCCGGATGATGGCCAGAACCCGCGCATCGATACCTATTATATCGATGTCGACGATTGTGGCCCGATGGTTCTCGATGCGCTTCTCTACATCAAGAACAATATCGACCCGACGCTGACTCTGCGCCGCTCCTGCCGTGAAGGCATCTGCGGTTCCTGCGCGATGAACATCGACGGCACCAATACGCTCGCCTGCACCAAGGGTATGGAAGAGATCAAGGGTACGGTTAAGGTCTATCCGCTGCCGCATATGCCTGTCGTGAAGGACCTCGTTCCCGATCTGTCGAATTTCTACGCCCAGCATCGCTCCATCGAACCCTGGTTGAAGACGGTTTCGCCGACGCCCGCCAAGGAATGGAAACAGAGCCACGAGGACCGCCTGAAGCTGGACGGTCTTTATGAGTGCATTCTGTGCGCCTGCTGCTCCACCTCCTGTCCCAGCTACTGGTGGAATGGCGACCGTTACCTTGGTCCCGCTGTTCTGCTGCAGGCCTATCGCTGGCTCATTGACAGCCGTGATGAGGCAACCGGCGAGCGTCTCGACAATCTCGAGGATCCGTTCCGCCTCTATCGCTGCCACACCATCATGAACTGCGCGCAGGCTTGCCCGAAGGGCTTGAACCCGGCCAAGGCGATCGCGGAAATCAAGAAGATGATGGTCGAGCGCCGCGTTTAAAGGCGATTCGCTGACAACGAAAAATCTATCGGGCCGCGGTCTCGGCCGTGGCCCTTTTTACAACCCGGCGTGGGAAAATTCGGTAAAAATCGACCGAAATGGTAATTATCCCGGCCATCGCTTGCGCAAGATAAGGCTTTGGTAATAATTCAGCCTTCTTGTTTGATCATGATCTTTCCGGAAGCGAGAGAATCGGGAGCTTGATATGCAATTCAGATATGTGGTGACGGGCCTTGCGGTTGTGATGACTCTCGCCGGTTGCCAACGTACCTCCTACGATTACAACAACACCAGCAACAATCCCGGTTATACGCCGCCTTTGCAGGCGCAGCCGGTGCCCTCCGTCCAGTCCGGCGCCCTGCCGCCGCCCGGTGGCGCCACCGGCAGCCAGTTCCCTTCGGCACCTGCCTCGGCGGCCCCTGGCGGAACCAATGTTGCTTCCGCCGCCCCGCCGGCAGCCGCACTTGACGTTACCAAGGAATCCATGGTCGGCAACTGGCGCGTTTCCAATGGCGGCGCCAATTGCGACATGTTCCTGACGCTCACCAATCTCGGCAGCGGCTCGCGTGGCGGCACGCGCGGTTGCGCGGGCGAGTTGACGGCAATGGGGTCATGGGAAGTGTCCGGCAAGATGGTTCTCTTCAAGAACCGCTCGGGTGACACGATCGGCCGCGTCTACAAGAGCGCCGATGCGCGCTTTGACGGCACGACCAATAGCGGCCAGCCGCTCAGCCTCAGCCGATGAGTCTTTCCGGTGCAGCCGGAACGCTCTTTTCGCTCTAAGCCTGTTCATTCGTCGCGGGTGCCTTTGTGCGCCCGCGCCCAAGGCGTTTATCCATGAAGCCTTTGCCTGATTACAATCATAGTGTCGTTGAACAGCTCAACGCATTGACGGCAGCTGGCACCTTGCAGGCCGATGCCGCCCAGCTTGGTGTGGCGGCGCATCTTGATCGTATCCTTGCTGATCTGAAGGCACGCAAGCCGGCCAAGAAGAAGAGCGCGCTGGGCTGGATGTTCGCGCGCAAGTCCGGGCCTGCCGCCTCCGTCAAGGGATTGTATGTCTATGGCAGCGTCGGCCGCGGCAAGACGATGCTGATGGACATGTTCTACGAGATGGCGCCCGTCTCTTCCAAACGTCGCTGCCATTTTCATGAATTCATGGCGGATGTGCATAATCGTGTGCACGCGCATCGGCAGAAGCTGAAGAATGGCGAAACCAAACAGGCCGATCCCATTCCCCCCGTCGCGGCGGAGCTTCTGGCGGAAGCGGAGCTTTTATGCTTCGACGAATTTACGGTCACGGATATTGCCGATGCGATGATCCTCGCCCGGCTGTTCAGCGAACTCTTCGCCAATGGGTGCACCTTGGTGACGACCTCTAACGTCGTACCCGACAATCTCTACAAGGATGGTCTCAATCGCGGCCTTTTCCTGCCCTTCATCGATCTGCTGAAGAAATATGTTGACGTGGTGACGCTGGACAGCCCCACCGACTACCGGATGGAGAAGCTGGAAAGCCTTCCGGTCTACGTCACGCCGCTCGACGGTTCGGCGGATCAGGCGATGGACATGGCCTGGCGGCACATGACCGGCGGTCATCTCGTTGCCCCAACGGAAATACCCATGAAGGGCCGCTCCATTCTGGTGCCACGCGCCAGCGGCCGGGTGGCGCGCTTTTCGTTTTCAGATCTCTGTGAGAAGCCGCTCGGGGCTTCCGACTTCCTGGCCATCGCCAATCGTTTCGATACCGTCTTCATCGACCATATCCCGCTGCTCAACGCGGACAAGCGGAACGAGACCAAGCGTTTCATTATCCTCATTGACGCGCTTTACGACCATAGCGTCAGGCTTTTCGCATCAGCCGCAGCCATGCCGGAAGACCTGCTCGGCAAACGCAAGGGAACCGAAGGTTTCGAGTTCGATCGTACGGCCTCGCGCCTGTTCGAGATGCGCAGTGCAGACTACCTGGCGCTTCATCACGAAAAGCGGCAGAAAGTTTGACACTTTCGTGACGCATTTTCTTACGTTTACGTAAGAAAATAATGATCTAAACGATTGAAAATATTCACCACAAAAGAATCTGTTGCCTATTTTAGCCAATGGGGCTAATCGGAGTGCGACAATTTGGCTGCCGGTTTGGCGCGGTGAAATTGAATTGAAGCTCAAGAGGAAGCATTCGATGGCTCGCAAAAAGATTGCACTTATTGGTTCTGGCATGATCGGCGGCACGCTGGCGCATCTCGCCAGCCTGAAGGAACTGGGCGATATCGTCCTCTTCGATATTGCTGACGGCATCCCGCAGGGCAAGGGTCTGGATATTGCCCAGTCCGGCCCGGTCGAAGGCTTCAATGCAAAGCTCACCGGCGCTTCCGATTATGCTGCCATCGAAGGTGCTGACGTCTGCATCGTCACCGCTGGCGTTGCCCGCAAGCCAGGCATGAGCCGCGACGATCTTCTCGGCATCAACCTCAAGGTGATGGAACAGGTCGGCGCCGGCATCAAGAAATATGCCCCGAACGCTTTCGTCATCTGCATCACCAACCCCCTCGACGCCATGGTCTGGGCGCTGCAGAAGTTCTCTGGCCTGCCGAAGAACAAGGTCGTCGGCATGGCCGGCGTTCTCGACAGCGCCCGTTTCCGCCTGTTCCTCGCTGAAGAATTCAATGTTTCGGTCCAGGACGTCACCGCCTTCGTTCTCGGCGGTCATGGCGATACGATGGTGCCGCTCGCCCGTTATTCCACGGTTGGCGGCATTCCGCTGACGGATCTCGTCAAGATGGGCTGGCTGACCGCTGAGCGCCTTGAGCAGATCATCCAGCGCACCCGTGACGGCGGCGCGGAAATCGTCGGCCTGCTCAAGACCGGTTCGGCCTATTACGCGCCGGCCGCTTCGGCGATCGAAATGGCAGAATCCTACCTTAAGGACAAGAAGCGCGTTCTGCCCGCCGCTGCCCACCTCTCGGGCCAGTACGGCGTTGATGATATGTATGTCGGCGTTCCCACCATCATCGGTGCCGGCGGTATCGAGCGCATCATCGAGATCGAACTCAACAAGGAAGAAGAAGCCGCCTTCCAGAAATCCGTCGGCGCCGTCGCTGGTCTTTGCGAAGCCTGCGTCAACATCGCTCCGTCGCTGAAGTAATAGCCTAGCGGCTCCAAACAGGGATTATTCCATGAATATTCACGAATATCAGGCCAAGGCTCTTCTGAAGGGCTACGGCGCGCCGGTTGCTGAAGGCGTCGCCATTCTCAAGGTCGAAGAAGCCGAAGCTGCCGCAAAGCAGCTTCCCGGCCCGCTCTACGTCGTCAAGAGCCAGATCCACGCTGGCGGCCGCGGCAAGGGCAAGTTCAAGGAACTCGGCCCCGACGCCAAGGGCGGCGTTCGTCTGGCAAAGTCGATCGACGAAGTCGTTTCCCACGCCAAGGACATGCTCGGCAACACGCTGGTAACGGCGCAGACGGGCGACGCCGGCAAGCAGGTCAACCGTCTCTACATCGAAGACGGCGCAGACATTGCCCGCGAACTCTACTGCTCGCTGCTGGTTGACCGTTCCGTCGGCCAGGTCGCTTTCGTGGTTTCCACCGAAGGCGGCATGGATATCGAAGCTGTCGCCCACGACACGCCCGAGAAAATCCACACCATCGCCATCAACCCGGAAAAGGGTGTGAGCGACGCCGACGTTGCCGCGATCTCCAAGGCGCTCGAGCTTGAGGGTGTTGCTGCGGAAGACGCCAAGGCGCTGTTCCCGATCCTCTACAAGGCCTTCAACGAGAAGGACATGGCTCTCCTCGAGGTTAACCCGCTGATCGTCATGGAAAACGGTCATCTGCGCGTTCTCGATGCCAAGATGTCCTTCGACGGCAACGCGCTGTTCCGCCATGACGACGTCAAGGCGCTGCGCGACGAGACCGAAGAAGATGCCAAGGAAATCGAAGCCTCCAAGTGGGACCTCGCTTACGTTGCGCTCGATGGCAACATCGGCTGCATGGTCAATGGTGCCGGTCTCGCCATGGCGACGATGGACATCATCAAGCTTTACGGCAAGGAGCCGGCAAACTTCTGTGACGTCGGCGGCGGCGCCGGCAAGGAGAAGGTTGCTGCAGCTTTCAAGATCATCACGGCCGACCCGAAGGTCGAGGGTATCCTCGTCAACATCTTCGGCGGCATCATGAAGTGCGACGTCATCGCCGAAGGTGTTATCGCAGCCGTCAAGGAAGTCGGTCTCAAGGTTCCGCTCGTCGTGCGCCTCGAAGGCACGAATGTCGAGCTTGGCAAGAAGATCCTCAACGAGTCCGGCCTTGCGATCACCGCGGCTGACGATCTCGACGATGCGGCGAAGAAGATCGTCGCAGCGGTGAACGGCTAATTTGAAGGACCGGATATAATGTCGATTCTCGTCAATAAAGACACCAAGGTCCTCGTACAGGGCCTGACCGGCAAGACCGGCACCTTCCACACCGAACAGGCGCTTGCCTATTACGGCACGCAGATGGTCGGCGGTATTCACCCGAAGAAGGGTGGCGAAACCTGGACCGGATCGAAGGGCGAAAGCCTGCCGATCTTTGCAACGGTTGCTGAAGCCAAGGAAAAGACCGGTGCAGACGCATCCGTGATCTACGTTCCGCCGGCAGGTGCTGCGGACGCCATCATCGAAGCGATCGAAGCTGAGATCCCCTTCATCACCTGCATCACCGAAGGTATCCCGGTCATGGACATGGTTCGCGTCAAGGCTCGCCTCGACCGCTCCAAGTCGCGCCTGCTCGGCCCGAACTGCCCGGGTATCCTGACGCCGGAAGAATGCAAGATCGGCATCATGCCGGGCTCCATCTTCCGCAAGGGTTCGGTTGGTATCGTTTCGCGCTCCGGCACGCTGACCTATGAAGCCGTGTTCCAGACCTCCAACGAAGGCCTCGGCCAGACCACGGCTGTCGGCATCGGCGGCGACCCGGTCAAGGGCACCGAGTTCATCGACGTGCTGGAAATGTTCCTCGCTGACGAAGCCACGCAGTCGATCATCATGATCGGCGAAATCGGCGGCTCGGCTGAAGAAGATGCAGCACAGTTCCTGATCGACGAAGCCAAGAAGGGCCGCAAGAAGCCGATGGCCGGCTTCATCGCGGGCCGTACGGCTCCCAAGGGTCGCACCATGGGCCACGCCGGCGCTGTTGTTTCCGGCGGCAAGGGTGACGCAGAATCCAAGATCGCAGCCATGGAAGCGGCTGGCATCAAGGTTTCGCCTTCCCCGGCGCGCCTCGGCAAGACGCTGGTTGAAGTCCTCAAGGGCTGAGACCACATGACATCGGTACGGGCGGCGCGGCTTTAATGCCTCGCTGCCCGATGCCGCAAGAAGACAGACAGACGGCATACCGCCCCGGCGGCAGACAGCAGTAATCAAAGCGGCAGGCCGGCGAACGGCCCTAACGGCATCGAGGAGGCGGACGGATAAGTCCGCAAGAACACAATGGCAAGGCAAGAAGCGAACGAGCAGTTTCAGATCACGTCGTTTCTGGACGGCGCGAATGCAGCCTATATCGAGCAGCTCTATGCCCGGTACGAAGAGGATCCCTCTTCCGTGTCGCCGGAGTGGCAGAGCTTCTTCAAGGCGTTGTCCGATAATCCGGAAGACGTGAAGAAGGCGGCCAAGGGCGCCTCCTGGAAGCGCGCCAACTGGCCGATCCCGGCCAATGGCGAACTGGTATCCGCACTGGACGGTAACTGGGCCACGGTCGAAAAGGCCATCGAGAAAAAGGTTCAGGCGAAGGCTGAAGCCAAGAGCGCCGACACCGGCAAGCCGGTCAGCGAAGCCGAAGTGCTGCAGGCGACCCGTGACAGCGTTCGCGCCATCATGATGATCCGCGCCTATCGCATGCGCGGCCACCTGCACGCCAAGCTCGATCCGCTCGGTATCGCCGTTGCGGTTGAAGATTACAACGAGCTGTCACCGAAGTCCTACGGCTTCGAGGAAAGCGACTACGACCGCAAGATTTTCATCGATAACGTTCTCGGCCTCGAATATGCGACCGTGCGCGAGATGATCGATATTCTGGAGCGCACCTACTGCTCCACCATCGGCGTTGAATTCATGCACATGTCCAGCCCGGAAGAAAAAGGCTGGATTCAGGAACGCATCGAAGGTCCGGACAAGGGCGTTGCTTTCACGGCCGAAGGCAAGAAGGCCATTCTGTCCAAGCTGGTTGAAGCCGAAGGTTACGAGCAATTCCTCGACGTGCGCTTCAAGGGCACCAAGCGTTTCGGCCTCGATGGCGGCGAATCGCTGATCCCGGCGCTGGAGCAGATCATCAAGCGCGGTGGCCAGGACGGTCTGGAAGAAGTCGTGCTCGGCATGGCCCATCGTGGCCGTCTGAACGTTCTCACCAACGTCATGGGCAAGCCGCACCGCGCCGTGTTCCACGAGTTCAAGGGCGGTTCGTTCAAGCCTGACGATGTCGAAGGTTCCGGTGACGTGAAGTACCATCTAGGTGCCTCCTCCGACCGCGAATTCGACGGCAACAAGGTTCACCTGTCGCTGACGGCCAACCCGTCGCACCTTGAAATCGTCAACCCCGTTGTCATGGGCAAGGCCCGCGCCAAGCAGGACCAGCTGGCCAAGACATGGGACGGCGACATCATTCCGCTTTCCGAACGCGCCAAGGTGCTGCCGCTGCTGCTGCACGGCGATGCCGCCTTTGCGGGTCAGGGCGTGGTTGCCGAAATTCTCGGCCTTTCCGGTCTGCGCGGCCACCGCGTTGCCGGCACCATGCACTTCATCATCAACAACCAGATCGGCTTTACGACCAACCCGGCCTTCTCGCGTTCGTCGCCCTATCCGTCCGACGTCGCCAAGATGATCGAAGCGCCGATCTTCCACGTCAACGGTGATGATCCGGAAGCGGTTACCTATGCGGCCAAGGTCGCGACCGAATACCGGATGAAGTTCCACAAGCCTGTCGTCATCGACATGTTCTGCTACCGCCGCTTCGGCCATAACGAAGGCGATGAGCCGGCGTTCACGCAGCCGAAGATGTACAAGGTCATCCGTGGCCACAAGACGGTCGCGCGCATCTATGCCGACCGCCTGATCGCGGAAGGCCTGATGAACGAAGGCGAATTCGAGAAGATGAAGGCCGACTGGCGCGCTCATCTGGAACAGGAATTCGAGGCAGGCCAGTCCTACAAGCCCAACAAGGCCGACTGGCTGGATGGCCAGTGGTCCGGCCTGCGCGCCGCCGACAATGCCGATGAGCAGCGTCGCGGCAAGACCGGCGTGCCGATGAAGCAGCTGAAGGAAATCGGCAAGAAGTTGTCGACCATTCCGGAAGGCTTCAGCGCCCACCGCACGATCCAGCGCTTCATGGAAAACCGCTCGCAGATGGTCGAGACGGGCGAAGGCATCGACTGGGCGATGGCGGAAGCGCTTGCTTTCGGTTCGCTCGTTGCCGATGGCCACAAGATTCGTCTTTCCGGTCAGGATTGCGAACGCGGCACCTTCTCGCAGCGTCACTCGGTTCTCTACGATCAGGAGACCGAAGAGCGTTATATTCCGCTCGCCAACCTTTCGCCGACGCAGGCCCGTTACGAAGTCATCAACTCGATGCTCTCGGAAGAAGCTGTCCTCGGTTTCGAATATGGCTATTCGCTTGCCCGCCCGAATGCGCTGACGCTCTGGGAAGCCCAGTTCGGCGACTTCGCCAACGGTGCGCAGGTAGTGTTCGACCAGTTCATCTCTTCGGGTGAACGCAAGTGGCTGCGCATGTCCGGTCTCGTCTGCCTTCTGCCGCATGGTTACGAAGGTCAGGGGCCGGAGCACTCTTCCGCCCGTCTGGAGCGCTGGCTGCAGATGTGCGCCGAAGACAACATGCAGGTAGCCAACTGCACGACGCCGGCCAACTACTTCCACATCCTGCGCCGTCAGGTGAAGCGCGACTTCCGCAAGCCGCTGATCCTGATGACGCCGAAGTCGCTGCTGCGTCACAAGCGCGCCACCTCTTCGCTGGCCGAGCTTGCAGGCGAGTCCTCCTTCCACCGTCTCCTGTGGGACGATGCTGAAGTCATCAAGGACGGCCCGATCAAGCTGCAGAAGGATTCGAAGATCCGCCGCGTCGTCATGTGCACGGGCAAGGTCTATTACGATCTGCTCGAGGAACGCGAAAAGCGTGGTATCGACGACATCTATCTGCTGCGTGTCGAACAGCTCTATCCGTTCCCGGCGAAGGCGCTCATCAACGAGCTTTCCCGTTTCCGCAATGCGGAGATGGTCTGGTGCCAGGAAGAACCGAAGAACATGGGTGCGTGGTCGTTCATCGATCCTTACCTGGAATGGGTTCTGGCGCATATCGACGCCAAGTACCAGAAGGTCCGTTACACGGGCCGTCCGGCTGCCGCCTCTCCGGCGACCGGCCTGATGTCCAAGCACCTGGCGCAGCTTGCTGCGTTCCTGGAAGACGCGCTGGGAGAGTGAGAACTCTCCCGCATCGCCCCGCAAAAAAGACACCTGAATAACGGAACTAGATCATGGCCACTGAAATCCGCGTACCAACCCTCGGCGAATCCGTCAGCGAAGCGACCGTAGGCACCTGGTTCAAGAAGGTCGGCGATACCGTCAAGGCCGACGAACCTCTCGTTGAACTGGAAACCGACAAGGTTACCGTTGAAGTCCCGGCGCCTGCGTCCGGCGTTCTCACCGAAATCGTTGCGCAGAACGGCGAGACCGTCGGTCTCGACGCGCTTCTCGGCCAGATCGCCGAAGGTGCCGCCGGCGCTGCAACCGCTGCACCTGCCGCAAAGCCTGCTGCGGCTGCCACACCGGCACCTGCCGCCGTTGCCGCTCCGGCAACCGGCTCCATGCCGCCGGCACCTGCCGCCGGCAAGCTGCTTGCTGAAAACAACCTGTCTGCCGATCAGGTTGACGGTTCGGGCAAGCGTGGCCAGGTTCTGAAGGGCGACGTTCTCGCTGCCGTCGCCAAGGGTGTTTCTGCACCCGCCGCTGCTCCGGTTGCCGCTGCTGCCCCCCGTCCGGTTTCGGCCGAACGGGATCAGGTTCGCGAAGAGCGCGTGAAGATGACCCGCCTGCGCCAGACGATTGCCCGTCGCCTGAAGGATGCGCAGAACACGGCCGCCATGCTGACCACCTATAACGAGGTGGACATGAGCGCCGTCATGGACCTGCGTAACCGCTACAAGGACGTGTTCGAGAAGAAGCACGGCGTCAAGCTCGGCTTCATGGGCTTCTTCACCAAGGCCGTGACCCACGCGCTGAAGGAACTGCCCGCCGTCAACGCTGAAATCGACGGCACGGACATCATCTACAAGAACTATTGTCACGTCGGCATGGCTGTCGGCACCGACAAGGGCCTCGTCGTTCCTGTCATTCGCGATGCCGACCAGCTCTCCATCGCAGGCGTTGAAAAGGAACTCGGCCGCCTCGCCAAGGCAGCGCGTGACGGTTCGCTCGGCATGGCCGACATGCAGGGCGGCACCTTCACCATCACCAATGGCGGTGTTTACGGTTCGCTGATGTCCTCGCCGATCCTCAATGCACCGCAGTCGGGCATCCTCGGCATGCACAAGATCCAGGAGCGTCCGGTCGCCATCGGCGGTCAGGTCGTCATCCGTCCGATGATGTATCTTGCGCTCTCTTACGATCACCGTATCGTTGACGGCAAGGAAGCAGTGACCTTCCTCGTTCGCGTCAAGGAAAGCCTGGAAGATCCGGAACGTCTGGTTCTCGATCTCTAAGACCAGATAGGGGAGAAGAGGGATGGAAAACCTGGCCGGCGGGAATGGACCTTTTGTGTTCCTGCTGGCGCTCAGCGTCATTCTTCTTCTCCTGCATATCTGCATTCAGGCCATGTCCGTCACGCGGGAAGTTGGTCTTGCCTGGAATGCGGGTGCGCGTGATGCGCGTCCGGACCTCAAAGGGGTCTTTGCGGGACGCGTGCAGCGCGCCTCGGATAATTTTCGGGAAACCTATCCGGCTTTCGTCGGTCTGGTTCTCGCTCTTGCGATCGCCGGCGATGCCTCCGGCTGGGGGCTGACGGGCGGCTGGATATGGACCGTGGCGCGCGTCGTCTACATCCCGCTTTATCTTGCAGGCGTTCCCTATATGCGGTCGATCGCGTGGGTCGTTTCCCTCGTCGGTCTGGTCCTCATGCTTGTCGCGCTGATCTGAGGTCGAGCTCATGCATCAATATCTCATCGAACTTGCATCCCTGATGGCGATCTTCTTTTTCGCGATCGTTTCCCCCGGCGCCGATCTCGCGATGGTCATGCGTCAGGCCATGGTGCATGGGCGCAAGCAGGCCATCATCACCAGTTTCGGTGTCGGAACGTCGTTGATGTTCCATGTCACCTATACGATCCTCGGACTTGGTCTCATCATTTCCCAGTCGATCTATCTCTTCAACATCGTCAAGTGGCTCGGCGTCGCCTATCTGATCTATATCGGCATCAAGGCGCTGCGCGCTGGCAAGACCGAACTGCCGACCGCTGCTGAAGGCGAGGTTCGGGCCAAAAGCGGCCAGACAGGGCTCAAGGCCTTCACGCTCGGCTTCGCCGCCAATGCGCTCAATCCCAAACCGGTGTTTTTCTTCCTGTCGATCTTTTCGACGGTGGTTCACGCGCATACGCCGGTCGCCATCAAATTCGGATACGGGCTCGTCATGGCGAGCTGCCTCATCCTGTGGTTCGTCGGCGTCAGCCTGTTCATGACGACGCCACGCATGCGCGCCGCATTTCAGCGCGCCAGCCAATGGATCGACCGCACCAGTGGTGTGGTGTTCATCGCTCTCGGTATAAAACTCGCAACGGAAAAAGCGGCCTGAGTTTCAGGTCAAACGCAAGCAGGGCAATGATCCGCATCTTGCCCGACATCAATCAGGAAAACGAACATGGCATATGATGTAGTTGTAATCGGCACGGGCCCCGGCGGTTATGTTTGCGCGGTCAAGGCGGCACAGCTCGGCCTCAAGGTCGCCGTCATCGAAAAGCGCGCGACCTATGGCGGCACCTGCCTCAATGTCGGCTGCATCCCGTCGAAGGCGCTGCTGCACGCGTCCGAAACCTTTGCGCATGTTGCCCATGGCGTCGATACGCTCGGTATCGAAGTTGCTGCTCCGAAGCTGAACCTTGAAAAGATGATGGGCCACAAGGACGGCGTGGTGAAGGCCAATGTCGATGGCGTTTCCTTCCTGTTCAAGAAGAACAAGATCGATGCCTTCCAAGGCACCGGCAAGGTGGTTTCCGCCGGCAAGGTCGCCGTCACCAATGACAAGGGTGAGACACAGGAAATCGAAGCCAAGAACATCGTCATCGCCACGGGTTCTGATGTTGCCGGCATTCCGGGCGTTCAGGTCGATATCGATGAAAACGTCATCGTTTCCTCCACCGGCGCGATCGCCCTTTCCAAGGTTCCGGAAAAGCTGATCGTTGTCGGCGGCGGCGTGATCGGCCTCGAGCTCGGTTCGGTCTGGTCGCGCCTCGGCGCGAAGGTCACCGTTGTTGAATATCTCGACAATATTCTCGGCGGCATGGATGGCGAAGTTTCCAAGCAGGCGCAGCGTCTGCTCGCCAAGCAGGGTCTCGATTTCAAGCTCGGCGCCAAGGTGACGGCCGTTGAAAAGACGGGCGCCGGTGCGAAGGTGGTGTTCGAGCCGGTCAAGGGCGGCGCTGCCGAAACGCTGGAAGCAAACGTCGTGCTGATCTCCACCGGCCGCAAGCCCTACACCGAAGGTCTCGGCCTTGCCGAAGCCGGTGTCGTGCTGGACAGCCGCGGTCGCGTTGAAATCGACGGCCATTACAAGACCAATGTCGACGGCATCTACGCGATCGGCGACGTGGTGAAGGGCCCGATGCTGGCGCACAAGGCGGAAGACGAGGGCGTTGCGCTCGCGGAAATTCTCGCTGGTCAGCGTGGCCATGTGAACTACGACGTCATTCCGGCAGTCGTCTATACGCAGCCCGAAATCGCTTCCGTCGGCAAGACCGAAGAAGAACTGAAGGCCGCTGGCGTCGCTTACAAGGTCGGCAAGTTCCCCTTCACCGCCAATGGCCGCGCCCGCGCCATGCAGGTGACGGATGGTTTCGTGAAGATCCTAGCTGACAAGGAAACCGACCGGGTTCTCGGCGGCCATATCGTCGGTTTCGGCGCTGGCGAAATGATCCACGAGATCACCGTGCTGATGGAATTCGGTGGTTCTTCGGAAGATCTCGGCCGCACTTGCCATGCGCATCCGACCATGTCGGAAGCGGTGAAGGAAGCAGCGCTGGCGACCTTCTTCAAGCCGATCCATATGTGATCGGTTCTGGAGCCCGCTGCTCCAACATTAAATTTCAGTCATCTGCCAAACCCCGGCTTGCCATGCAGGCCGGGGTTTTCCATACTCGCGCCATAGCCTGTCTAACCTTTTGATAAAAGGCAATAAAATGGCGTTTCAAAGTCAAGTTTCCTTTTCGGTTCCACAGCGCATCATTCACTGGGCGATGGCGCTTCTGATCTTCTTCAATCTGCTGTTTCCCGATGGTATGGAACATGCCTATCGGCTGATGCGGCGGGGCGAGACACTGACGCCGGAGCAGATTTCTTCAGCCAATATTCACGCCTATGTCGGTTTTGCCGTGCTGTTTCTTGCGGTTTTGCGCCTCTGTCTGCGCTTCTTCCAAGGCGTGCCGCCGCATCCCGCCGAAGAACCGCGACCGTTTCAGATCGCCGCGAAGGTGGCGCATTTCACCTTCTATGCCCTGTTTCTCGTTCTGCCCCTGTCAGGTATCGCCGCTTATTATTTCGGTGCGCAGTCGGCCGGGCAATTGCATTCCGGTCCCTTCAAGGCGCTGATGTGGGTGTTGATCGCCGGTCACGTCGGCGCCGATCTGGTTCATCAGTTCTACTGGCGCACCAATGTCCTGAAGCGCATGACGCACGGCTAAGCGGCGGTTTGTCGCGTTCCCGGTTCCTTGGAAAAAGAGGAAGGTGGCCCTTGTCGCATGGTGCGGCCGGGGTTCAGGAATGCAGGTTATCGAAGACATATTGCCGGGCGCAGACTGGCGGGATCGCTATCAGGGAGAGATGGTGACGCCGGAGCCGTCCTCTCTCGATGTAAGCAGGCTCCTTCTCGATCATCCTCCAGCGTGGATCAGCAGCCTTATGGCGCTTCGAAACCGTGTCGTATCGCTTTTCGGTTTAAGAACGGTCGAACTGGCGGCTGGCACGTCGGCGGGCGGTTTTCCCGTTCTTTCTTCCACCCAGGAGCGGACAGTGCTTGGCTTCGACGACCGCCATCTCGATTTCCGGATCGTTGTTGATCTTGAAGAGAAGGGGAACGGCCAGATGGTAATTGTCACCACCATCGTCAGGCGCAAGAACCTGTTTGGGCGGCTCTATCTTCTTGTCGTCGGGCCGTTTCACCGCCGCATCGTACCAGCGACGATGCGGCCCTTCTGCTCCAATGTCCGGCCCGTCAGCATCGGGCGTGAGCGGGTCAGTCAACCCGCGTGAGGGTGAAACCCTGGGCGCGCAGAAGTTCGACGACGCCTTCCTCACCGGGCAGATGCAGCGCGCCGACGGCCATGAAGACATTGCCCTTGGCAAGCTCGGGGGCCGCCCGTTCCGCCATGACGTGGTTGCGGTCGGTGATGATGCGCTGTTCGAAGGCGGCATAGCCCTGTTCGTTTTCAGCCGCGGCCTTCTTGGGATCGAGGCTTTTCAGCATGGGCATGGTCATGCCGATATCGCCGGCGACGTAAAGATCGGTCATGGTCGTCATCACGTCATCCATGCGCTCCCCGAGCTCAAGCGTTTCGATCAGCGCCTGAAGATGAAATTCCATCGGCAGTTCGGACATGGCCGTCAGCTGCTCGACCATGGTTTCCAGCCCGACAAGGCGCTTGCCGTCCGCAATCGCATCTTCGGCCAGCTTCTTGTCCAGAAAGGAGAGGCCGGTCGCCTTGCGGGCGAATTCGCAGGCGGGAAGGGCGACGAAGCTCGAAAGCATCCACGGCTTCATCCGCGAAACGGCATTCAGCGGGATGCCGCGTTCCTTGAGGCCTTTTTCGAGGCGGGCGACATTATCGGGCGACAGAATGTCGGTGATCGATTTGCCATCCAGAAACATGGTGAGCTCAGGCTTGCTCAGCAACGAGGTCGCGACCTTCTTGTCGTCGACGATTTCGTCCGACTCCACGATGACAATCGCGGCTTTTTCAAAGGCGGGGCTGGCGGCGGCAGGCATTTCGAGAACACGCGGATCGGTGACATGCATGGTGCCGAGAAGATAGGACGGGGCCATGCCTGCCTTTTCGATGCGCCAGAAATTGCCCTTGCCGTTCGGGATGGAGGCCGCTTCCTGTTCGATCTTTGCGAAGGCCTGCGGATCGGTCTTGCGCATTTCCACGAGAATGTCATTGCCCGTGCACGTGATCTGCTGCTGCTCTGCGGCTTCCGCTTGCCCCAGCGAAAACAGGGTCATGAGCAGGATTGCAACGGCTGTGACATGCAGGGCCGCAAGCAGCCAGAGCAGGGCATCGCCGGTCTTGCCCATCAGGGTGGCGGTGAGATTTTGTGGTCTTATCAGGCTGTGCATCGGTCCAATCCGGTTGTCCTTCGCTTATAGAACGGCGGCTTGGACGTCTGGTTAATGATTATGGTTAACCATTTCCTGCTTCATGCGCGCGGGTGGGCATTGTCGTAGATTTCCAGCAATCTTGCGGTATCGACACCGGTATAGACCTGTGTGGTGGAAAGGCTGGCGTGGCCGAGCAGTTCCTGAATGGTGCGCAAATCCCCACCGCCGGCCAGAAGATGGGTGGCGAAGGAATGGCGCAGCGCATGTGGCGTGGCGTTCTCCGGCAGGCCGAAAGCGCCGCGCAGCTTCTGCATTTCCCGCTGGATGATGGCGGGTTGCAGCTTGCCGCCGCGTGCGCCAAGGAAGAGGGGCTCATTCGCCGACAGGGTATAGGGGCAGAGCTTCTTGTAGGCGTCGACCGCTTCCGTCACCACCGCCAGCAGGGGCACGATCCGCGTCTTGTTGCCCTTGCCGGTAATGCGCAGGCTGCGGGCACCGGGTGGGAAATCAGATGGCGTAAGACCCAGCGCCTCGGAAATGCGCAGGCCGCAGCCATAAAGCAGTGAGAGGACTGCCGCGTTGCGGGCGGCGATCCAGGGCTCTTCGTTCAATTGCGCCTCGGCAGTGGTGATTTTCAGCGCCTGCCGGTCGGTCAGCGGTTTCGGCAGGGATTTCGGCTGTTTTGGCGCGCGCATGGCAGTCGCGCCAGCCGCGTTGACGAGGCCATTTTTCTGCAGGTGGTGCAGCAGGGAGCGCAAGCCGGCCAGATGCCGGCCGAGCGATCGCGCGCCCGCACCCTCCTTGCGCCTGTTGGCCAGAAAGGCGCGAAGGTCCACCGGACGCAGATCGGCTATGTCGCTTATAGCCGCGGGCTTGCCGATGTAACCGGTGAGGAAAGTCAGGAACTGGCGGGTGTCGCGTTCATAGGCTTCGACGGTATTGTCCGAAAGCCGTCGTTCGCCGGCAAGGGCGGCGAGCCAGGACTGACGCTCGTTCAGGAGATCAGGTTCAGCAAATGTCAGGATTTCGGTCACGTGGCGCTCCATTCCATGTCCCGAAACTATGCGCTTATGATCAGCATTTGGTTAAGAGGTGGACTTTGCAAGGCGTGCCCACTACATCCGGGCGGTTTCCTTTTTCCTGTCGTCGGGGCATGGTCGCCACATCATGGCAAAAGATTCGTCCGATCTGTTTGGGGCTCTGTTCGACCCGCCGTCGCCCACGCGCACGGTGCCCGTTCTCGTGCCCATGCCGGCGCCCGGGCCCTACAGCTACGCCGTGCCTGAGGATATGGTGGTGGAAACCGGTTCCGTCGTTCAGGTGCCGCTTGGTCCCCGGCAGGTCTTCGGCGTGGTGTGGGACGATGCCGGCGAAAAGGGCGTTGATCCGAAGAAGCTGCGGCCCATCACCAAGAGTTTTGAATGCCCGCCGCTGAAGGCGGAGATGCGCCGCTTCATTGACTGGGTTGCCGCCTATACGCTTTCTCCGCCCGGCCTGGTGGCTCGCATGGCGCTGCGTGCGCCCGCCGCCTTCGATCCCGAACCGATGATCGAGGGGTTGCGGCTGACCGAAGGCAGGCCGGAGCGCCTTACCCCCGCCCGCGAGCGGGTGATGGAGCTGGCGGCCGAAGGACACGGCTGGACGAAGAGCGGGCTTGCCCATGCCGCCGGTGTCTCGACCAGCGTCATCGATGGCCTTGTCAAACAGGGCGTGTTTGAAACGGTTTTTCTGCCGGCGCCGCCTGTCGTCGCCGAGCCCGACCCTGACTATGTCGAGCCGCGCCTGGAAGGCCCGCAGAAACAGGCCGCGTCGGAGATACTGGAAGATGTGCGCAAGGGTGGTTTTCACGTCTCGCTCATCGATGGCGTGACCGGTTCGGGCAAGACCGAGGTCTATTTCGAGGCGGTGGCCGAGACGCTGAAGCAGGGCAAGCAGGTCCTCATCCTGTTACCGGAAATTGCTCTGACGGCAGCCTTTCTCGAGCGGTTTCAGGACCGCTTCGGCGCAAAGCCGGCGGAATGGCATTCGGACCTGTCACCGCGCATGCGTGAAAAGGTCTGGCGGCAGGCCGTCACTGGTGAAGTGAAGGTGGTGGCCGGTGCGCGTTCGGCGCTTTTCCTGCCTTTCGACAATCTCGGTCTCATCATTGTCGATGAAGAGCACGACCCGGCCTACAAGCAGGAAGACCGCGTCTTTTATAATGCACGCGATATGGCCGTCGTCAGGGCGCGGATCGCCGAGTTCCCGGTCGTGCTGGTCTCGGCCACGCCTTCGGTGGAAAGTCAGGTCAACGGCAGTTCGGGACGTTATAACACCATTCACCTGCATACGCGTTTCGGCGATGCGGCGATGCCGGACCTGCATCTTGTCGATATGCGCCGCCATCCGCCGGAAAGGGGAGGGTTTCTCTCACCCGTCCTACTGCGTGGTATCGGCAAGACGATCGAAAAGGGCGAGCAGGCGTTGCTGTTCCTCAATCGCCGTGGTTATGCGCCGCTGACGCTCTGCCGCGTCTGCGGCCACCGTTTCCAGTGCCCGCAATGCTCCAGCTGGCTGGTGGAGCACCGCTTCCGCAATCAATTGCAGTGCCACCAGTGCGGCCATAGCGAGCCGACGCCCGATCATTGCCCGGAATGCGGCACCTTCGATCATCTGGTGGCCTGCGGTCCCGGCGTGGAGCGCATTGCCGAGGAGGTGGAGAAACATTTCCCCGAGGCTCGCACAATCGTGCTCTCGTCCGATCTCATGGGCGTCAAGAGGTTGCGTCTGGAGCTGGAGGCCATCGTCAAGGGCGAGGCGGATATTGTCATCGGCACGCAGCTCGTCGCCAAGGGGCACAACTTTCCCCTTATGACGCTCGTCGGCATTGTCGACGCCGATCTTGGCCTTGCCAATGGCGATCCGCGTGCGGCGGAGCGAACCTTCCAGCTGCTTTCACAGGTCACCGGCCGCGCCGGACGTACGGGTTTGAAAAGCCACGGCCTGTTGCAGACCTATCAACCGCAGCATCCCGTCATGCAGGCCATCGTTTCTGGCGATGCCTCGGCCTTCTACGAACGGGAGATCGTGGAGCGGGAAAAGGCTGTTCTGCCGCCGTTCGGGCGCCTTGCCTCGATCATCGTTTCCGCCGATACGCGCGGGGAAGCGGAAACCCATGCACGTGGCTTGAGGGCCGCGGCCCCCCAGGTTACCGGCATCATGCTGCTCGGCCCGGCAGAAGCGCCGCTCGCGCTCATCCGCGGCCGCCACCGTTTCCGCCTCCTGGTGCACGGGCGGCGCAATTCCGACATGCAGTCTTTTCTTCGTACATTGCTGGCCAATGGTCCGAAGGAGCGGGGCAGCGTGCATGTGCAGCTCGATATCGATCCGCAAAGTTTCCTTTGAACTTCGCCGACGAGGCGTTTTCCCGCTGTCATGACCGTGTCATAACGCAGCAGGCAAAAAACGATTTGGGGAACGAGATGGAGTTTTATTTTCCCGCCGAATTCGGCGAGCAGCTGGCCTTCGGCGCGGCGGTGGTGTCGGCCGTGATTGGCCTCTTCTTCATGTTTGCGCCGGGCCTTACCCTGCGCGCTTTCGGTCTGCAGGCGATCGGCGAGCGTCGTGATGGCTACGCGCTTGTGCGCTCATCGCTTGCCGGCTTCTATCTCGGCCTCGGCGCTGCCGCACTGCTTCTGGCGCAGCCCATGGTCTATCTCGCTTTCGGCGCGGCCTTCGGTCTCAGCGTGTTCGGCGGCATTCTCTCCATTCTCTCCGATGGAGGCGCAACGGTGCGGAATTTCATACTTCTGGTTGTGCACCTTCTGTTGTCTGCACTGTCGTTGAGCTACGTGTTCGGACTAGTCTGAGGCGGGCTTTTTGGCTTTTGTGCCGCACCTGCGGCGCATCCTGGGCGGAATCGGAAAATTTAAACGCATTCCCCCTTGCCCAAACGGCGCTTTCCGCTATTACGCGTGTTGCGAGTCCCGGCGTCCTATGCTAGACGGACCGCGAAATTGGGAAAAGGCAGGGGGGAATTCCGGTCTTTTTCGGGGAAATTGAAACGATTTCAAGAATTTGATGCGGAGGATCCCCCTCGCTGATGTTCTTGGACGATTAGCAGGGAAAAAGTGCCCGTGGCAGATACCTCCCATGGAACATCCGGTGTAGCCGAAAGGTATGCATCGTCGCTTTTCGAGCTTGCTTTGGAAGCGGGTGCGGTCGAGGCAGTTGGAGCCGATCTGGACAGGTTCGGCGCACTTCTCGATGAAAGTGACGATTTGAAGCGTCTGGTTGCGAGCCCGGTGTTTTCCGCCGAGGATCAGTTCAAGGCAATCACCGCAATCTGCGAGAAGGCCGGTCTTGCCGGTCTTGCTGTCAATTTCCTCAAGGTCGTTGCGAATAACCGCCGTCTGTTTGCCGTTCCCGGCATGATCCGCGCCTATCGCTCCATTGCTGCTGCCCATCGCGGCGAAATTACCGCCGAGGTCACCTCGGCACATGCGCTCGACGAAGCGCAAGAAACTGAACTGAAGGCGGCGCTGAAGAGCGTTACCGGCAAGGATGTGACGGTTTCCGTTACCGTTGATCCTTCGATCCTCGGTGGCCTGATCGTCAAGGTTGGTTCTCGCCAGATCGATACGTCTCTTCGCACCAAACTTTCCACCCTTAAGCTTGCACTGAAAGAGGTTGGCTGATGGATATCCGCGCCGCGGAAATTTCCGCAATTCTGAAAGATCAAATCAAAAATTTCGGCAACGAGGCGGAAGTCTCGGAAGTCGGTCAGGTGCTTTCCGTCGGTGACGGTATCGCCCGCGTCTATGGTCTCGACAATGTTCAGGCCGGCGAAATGGTCGAGTTTCCTGGCGGCGTTCGCGGCATGGCGCTCAACCTCGAGGCCGACAACGTCGGTGTGGTTATCTTCGGTTCCGACCGTGCCATCAAGGAAGGCGACACCGTAAAGCGGACTGGCGCTATCGTTGACGTTCCGGTTGGCCCGGAACTGCTCGGCCGCGTCGTTGACGCCCTTGGCAACCCGATCGACGGCAAAGGCCCGATCAACGCCGCCAAGCGTTCGCGCGTTGACGTCAAGGCTCCCGGCATCATTCCGCGCAAGTCGGTTCATGAGCCGATGTCGACCGGCCTCAAGGCTATCGACGCCCTCATCCCGGTTGGCCGCGGCCAGCGCGAGCTCGTCATCGGCGACCGCCAGACCGGCAAGACCGCGATCATTCTCGACGCGATCCTGAACCAGAAGGCCATTCACGACAATGGTCCGGAAGGCGACAAGCTTTATTGCGTTTACGTTGCTATCGGCCAGAAGCGTTCGACCGTTGCCCAGTTCGTAAAGGTTCTGGAAGAGCGCGGCGCCCTGCAGTATTCGATCATAATTGCTGCCACGGCTTCCGACCCGGCTCCGATGCAGTATCTGGCACCGTTTGCCGGTTGCGCAATGGGCGAATACTTCCGTGATAACGGCAAGCACGCTCTCATCGGTTATGACGACCTTTCCAAGCAGGCCGTTGCTTACCGTCAGATGTCGCTTCTGCTGCGCCGTCCTCCGGGCCGCGAAGCTTATCCGGGCGACGTCTTCTACCTTCACTCCCGTCTTCTGGAGCGCGCTGCAAAGCTCTCCGACGAAATGGGTGCTGGCTCTCTGACGGCTCTGCCTGTCATCGAAACCCAGGGCAACGACGTTTCGGCCTTCATTCCGACCAACGTGATCTCGATCACCGACGGTCAGATCTTCCTTGAAACCGACCTGTTCTACCAGGGTATCCGTCCGGCCGTTAACGTCGGCCTGTCGGTTTCGCGCGTTGGCTCTGCCGCCCAGATCAAGGCGATGAAGCAGGTCGCCGGTTCGATCAAGGGTGAACTTGCCCAGTATCGCGAAATGGCCGCCTTCGCCCAGTTCGGCTCGGACCTTGACGCTTCCACGCAGCGCCTGCTTAACCGCGGTGCCCGCCTGACCGAGCTTCTGAAGCAGCCGCAGTTCTCTCCGCTCAAGACGGAAGAGCAGGTCGCGGTGATCTTCGCCGGTGTCAACGGTTATCTCGACAAGATCCCGGTCGCGCAGGTCGGCAAGTTCGAGCAGGGTCTGCTCTCCTACCTCCGCTCGGAAGGCAAGGCGATCCTCGACACCATCCGCACGGAAAAGGCAATCAGCGACGATACCAAGAGCAAGCTCAAGGGCGCTCTTGATAGCTTCGCGAAGTCTTTCTCGTAATTAGGGCTCTTTTACTCGGACGGATAACGGATGCCTTCACTAAAGGATCTGAAAAACCGCATTGCCTCCGTAAAGGCGACGCAGAAGATTACCAAGGCGATGAAAATGGTCGCCGCGGCGAAGCTTCGGCGCGCCCAGGAAGCTGCGGAGGCCGCCCGGCCTTATTCTCAGCGCATGGGCGCCGTTCTTGCCAACATCGCCAAGGCGGTAGAGGCGGACGTCGCTCCGGCGCTGATGACCGGCACCGGCAAGGACAACGTGCATCTGCTCGTTGTCTGCACGGCTGAGCGTGGTCTTTGCGGCGGTTTCAACTCGCAGATTTCCCGTTTTGCCCGCGATCAAGCCCGCAAGCTGATTTCCGAAGGCAAAACGGTCAAGATCATCACGGTCGGCAAGAAGGGTTACGACAGCCTTCGTCGCGAATTCGCAGCTAATATCATCGAGCGCATCGAACTGCGCGAAGTGAAGAAGGTCGGTTTCGAAAACGCCGACCAGATCGCCAAGAAGGTGATCTCCCTGTTCAATGCGGGTGAATTTGACGTCTGCACGCTGATCTACTCGGAATTCAAGTCCGTCATCAGCCAGATCCCGACCGGTCTGCAGCTTATTCCTGCCGCAGTCCCTGTTGTGGAAGAGGTTGAGGCAACGCAGAGCGCCGTCTACGAATATGAGCCTGATGCGGCTTCTATTCTGGAAGACCTTATTCCGCGCAACATTTCGGTTCAGGTTTTCCGGGCTCTGCTCGAAAACGTTGCCGGTGAAATGGGCGCCAAGATGAGCGCGATGGACAACGCAACGCGCAATGCCGGTGATATGATCAACAAGCTGACGCTTTCCTACAACCGTCAGCGTCAGGCTCAGATCACCAAGGAACTCATTGAAATCATTTCGGGCGCGGAAGCGCTCTGAGGTAAGGAAAGAGGGTAAGGATAATGGCTAAGGCAGCTACCCCCAAGAAAACCGCAGCGGTGAACGGCGCGGGCAAGGTTACCCAGGTTATCGGCGCTGTTGTCGACGTGGCGTTCGAAGGCGAACTGCCTCCGATCCTCAACGCGCTCGAAACCGATAACAACGGCAACCGCCTCGTTCTGGAAGTCGCTCAGCATCTCGGCGAAAACGTCGTACGCACGATCGCCATGGACTCGACCGAAGGTCTCGTCCGCGGTCAGGTCGTCGCTGATACGGGCGCTCCGATCGAGGTTCCGGTCGGTCTGGAAACGCTCGGCCGCATCATGAACGTCATCGGTGAGCCGGTTGACGAAGCAGGTCCGATCGTAACGGCCAAGAAGCGCGCCATCCACCAGGACGCACCGTCTTACGTCGAGCAGTCGACTGAAGGCCAGATCCTCGTTACCGGCATCAAGGTCGTTGACCTTCTGGCTCCTTACGCCAAGGGCGGCAAGATCGGCCTGTTCGGCGGCGCTGGCGTTGGCAAGACGGTGCTCATCATGGAACTGATCAACAACGTCGCCAAGGCGCACGGTGGTTACTCGGTATTCGCCGGCGTGGGTGAGCGTACCCGCGAAGGTAACGACCTCTATCATGAAATGATCGAGTCGAACGTCAACAAGCTTGGCGGCGGCGAAGGTTCCAAGGCAGCTCTCGTTTACGGCCAGATGAACGAACCGCCGGGCGCCCGCGCTCGCGTCGCTCTGACCGGTCTGACGATCGCTGAAAACTTCCGCGACGAAGGCCAGGACGTTCTGTTCTTCGTGGACAACATCTTCCGCTTCACGCAGGCTGGTTCGGAAGTGTCGGCTCTTCTCGGCCGTATTCCTTCGGCTGTGGGCTATCAGCCAACGCTCGCAACCGACATGGGCCAGATGCAGGAACGCATCACCACCACGAACAAGGGTTCGATCACCTCGGTTCAGGCGATTTACGTTCCCGCCGACGACTTGACCGACCCTGCACCGGCCACTTCGTTCGCGCACCTTGACGCAACGACGGTTCTGTCGCGTTCGATCGCAGAAAAGGGTATTTACCCGGCTGTTGACCCTCTCGACTCCACCTCGCGCATGCTCGACCCGATGATCGTCGGTGAAGAACACTACGAGGTTGCCCGTAAGGTTCAGTCGACCCTGCAGCGCTACAAGTCCCTTCAGGACATCATCGCCATCCTCGGCATGGACGAACTGTCGGAAGAAGACAAGCTGACGGTTGCCCGCGCCCGTAAGATCGAGCGCTTCCTGTCGCAGCCGTTCTTCGTTGCCGAAGTCTTCACCGGTTCTCCGGGCAAGCTCGTCGCACTCGAAGACACGATCAAGGGCTTCAAGGGCCTGGTCAACGGCGAATACGACAGCCTGCCGGAAGCAGCTTTCTACATGGTCGGTTCGATGGAAGAAGCCATCGAAAAGGCAAAGAAGCTGACTGCTGAAGCTGCCTGATTATGAATTGGCGGGCGCGTGGTTCGACCACGCGCCTTGCCGACGATGACGGTGAAACCGGAACGGCTTTGCCGGCGTTTTAATAAACAAGTCCGTGACGCCCGCGTAATTGAAAAGAAGTGAATAGCCATGGCTGACAGTTTCAAATTCGATCTCGTTTCCCCGGAACGTCTGCTCGTTTCCGAAACGGTTACGGAAGTCGTCATTCCGGCTACGCTGGGTGAGATGACGGTTCTGGCCAATCACGCGCCGACGATGACCACGATCAAGCCGGGTCTGGTAACGGTGAAGTTCGCTTCCGGTGAGACCCATAAATACGTGGTTTTCGGTGGTTTTGCCGATATTCTGCCGACCGGCTGCACGCTTCTTGCCGAATCCGCGGTTTCGGCCGATGACATGTCTCCCGACACGCTGCAGAAGCGTATCGATGCGGCCAAGGCCGAAATCGAAGAGGGCAATCATCACCACGAGCATCTGACCAAGCTTGAAAAGCACCTTTACGAACTGACGAACCTGCATGAGGTTCTCGTCGCTGCTTGAAAGCACCGGGCGGGTTCGAAAGAATGACTGCCCACAAAAAATTCAAAACAGAAAGCGGCCGTTTCGGTCGCTTTTTTGTTTTGGGCTAGTGTCTGCCACTTTATCCAAGCGAAAAATTCCCGTTTCCGCGCATGAGCCCGTCCGTCAGCTCGGCTCGGGCTTCGGAATGTTGCTAGCGAATTACGCCGGCGATTCACGGGCAGACAATGGGTAAAGCAGGGATAGTAAAGCGCCTTCAATAGATGCACTCGGAAACCGATTCCGATTTTTATGGCTATAGGTTAGATGTGGTGGCGGGAAGAAGTGCTGCTTTGGGATCCTTAGCGAGATGAGGCAGATTTTCGTCATGGAGGAGTGATCAGCGTGTCGGCAGAGGCAAGTTACCGAAGGGTCGCAAGAACCGCTCTGCGGGAAGGGGCCATAGTCGAGGGCGAGCGGGCGGTGCCCGAGGAGGTGCCGGTTGCCTTTTCTTATGGCGGCAGCACCCATGCCGTGATGATGGCCAGCCCCGCCGATCTTGTCGATTTCGCAATCGGTTTCAGTCTCACGGAGGGCATCATATCCACCAGGGCGGAAATCCGTTCCATTGAAGTGATTGAGGCCGGGCAGGGTTTCGATGTTCAGGTGGATTTGCAGGATGCCAACGCCGATGCGCTGAGGGCAAGACGACGGCATATGGCGGGCCCGGTCGGATGCGGTCTTTGTGGCATCGAATCCATTGAACAGGCAGTCCGCGTGGTACCGGATCTGAGCGGCGCGGAAGTCTCCGTTGATGGCAATGACATCGTTGCGGCGGTGAAAGCGCTGAACGGGGCGCAAAGCCTCAACCGCGAAACGAGGGCAGTGCACGGCGCGGGTTTTTACAATCCTCAAGGAGGGCTGCTTGCCGCCCGAGAAGATGTCGGCCGCCATAATGCACTCGACAAGCTCGCAGGTGCGGTTATCAACGCGAACCTATCTCCCGATGTGGGCATTGTGGTGGTCACGAGCCGCCTGTCGGTGGAAATGGTCCAGAAGACGGCCATCCTTGGCTGCCCCATTCTGGCAGCGATCTCCGCGCCCACCGCGCTCGCCATTGAAACGGCTGAGAGCTCGGGTATCACGCTTGTGGCGCTGGTGCGGGGTGAGGATTTTGAAATCTTCACCCGGGCGGATCGTATCATTCTATAACGTTGAGGCCGCCGTTTCCCGGCGACCTTCCGGCTTCTGAACGGGCCTAGAATTCCGCCCATTCCGCTGCTGCGTTTCCGTGAGACCTTGGCGCGGCGGCATATCGAGGCTGCGGCGCGGGAAGTCTGGTGACGACGGCAGGCTTTTTGTCCGCCGGGCGGGCGGGTGATGCTGATGCTTCGTGTGATATTCTGAACTGCCGCAGCAACTCGTGCAGATTTTCCGCCTCGGTGGCGAGGCCGTGGCTGGCGGCAGTGGTTTCCTCCACCATGGCGGCGTTTTTCTGGGTGGCCTGATCCATGACGTTGACGGCCTGATTGATTTCCCGCAGACCATTCGCCTGTTCTCGCGAAGCTTCAACGATGGCCGAGACATTGGTGTCGATCTCGCTCATCTGTGACTGGATATCCCGCAGGGCGCCGCCGGTTCTGCCAACCAGATCCACGCCATTGGCGACCTGCTCGCGAGAGGTGTTGATGAGGGATTTGATTTCCTTGGCCGCAACGGCGGACCGTTGGGCGAGTTCCCGGACCTCCTGTGCCACAACGGCGAAACCCTTGCCCGCTTCCCCGGCCCGGGCAGCTTCGACGCCCGCATTCAGGGCCAGAAGATTGGTCTGGAAAGCAATGTCGTCAATGACGCCGATGATGTTGGTGATTTCACCCGAGGACCGAGAAATCGCGTCCATGGCGGAAATTGCCTGCTGGACGATGTCGCCGGAATGTTCGGCATGTTCTCTCGTTCGCAGCACCAGCTTGCCGGCCTCGCCGGCGCGCTGGCTGGCATCGGACACGGTGGTGGTGATTTCCTCCAGTGCGGCTGCGGTTTCTTCCAGCGAGGCCGCCTGCTGTTCGGTGCGTTGCGAGAGTTGATCGGCGGCGATGCGGATTTCGCCTGAGCCGGAGGCGATTGTCGAGGCATTGTGGGCAATGGTCTGCATGGTGGTCTGCAGCTTGGCGACGACCTTGTTGAAGTCCGCACGCAGCTTTTCCATGCTGGGCACGAAGCTGTTGTCGAGGCGCTGCACAAGATCACCCTCGGCCAGTGCCCGCAGGGCATCGGCAAGCACGCTGATGGCGCTCATGCGCGGCGTGACGTCAGTGGCGAATTTCACCACTTTCACCACCTTGCCTGCCTCGTCCAGCACCGGATTATAGGCGGCCTGGATCCATATTTCCTTGCCGTTCTTTCCGTAGCGGACAAATTCATCCGAGATGAATTCCCCCGCCGCCAGTCGCGGCCAGAAATTGCCATAGGCAGGCGAGGCGGCATAGGCCGGATCGCAGAACATCCGGTGGTGCCTGCCCTCGATTTCCTTGACGTCGTAATTTACCGTGGCGCAGAAATTCGGATTGGCGGTGATGATGGTGCCATCGGGCAAAAACTCGATGGTCGCCTGGGAACGGGAGAGTGCCTCCAGCTTGCCGGCATCGTCCACGGCCTTGATCTTCTTGGCGGTGATGTCGGTGGCGATCTTCACGACCTTATAGGGTTTGCCCGAACGGAAAACCGGGTTGTAAGAGGCCTCGATCCAGATAACGGAGCCGTCCTTGCGGATACGGCGATATTCCTTGGCCTGGAACTCGCCACGGGCGAGAGAGGCCCAGAATTCCTGATAGGCCCGCGATGCGGCGAGTTGGCCGTCGCAGAAGATGCGATGATGCTTGCCGACGATCTCGGCGAGATCATAACCCAGCGCCGCGCAGAAATTCTTATTTGCAGTGAGAATGTTACCTTTGAGATCGAATTCTATGACCGCCTGTGATCTCGATATGGCATCGAGCATATTTTTATTATCTGCTCTTTTTCCTAACCCCAGCATTCCACGTCCCCCAAAATCAGCCCACGGCGCGGCGAGCCGCACAGGACATGCGGTCCACGTCGTATCATGTTGAATAACGAACAGGTTTTGCCGCCGAAGGCAGCAATGCAGGCACTTTTGTCTCTTCGCCTTGGTCAGGTATCGGCCCGCGTGATAGTCGTGCCGGCGCGATAATGATCTACGGCTTTTAATATTAGATATCTATAATATTAAAATGTTCTTATTTAATAAAACAGCGTAAAGGAAAAACAAAACCGCCGGGCGGGTGCTCCGGCGGTCTGGATTGATTGATAGTTTTCGTCTGGCAAGGCCAGCGGAAACGGCCTGATTAGGCGGCGAGGTCTTCCGCTTCGGTTCCCTTGAACATTTTTGCGAGGTTCAGGAAGCAGATCATGCCGTGTTCGTTGGCAATGATGCCTTCCGAGTACGACTTGTCGAAGGAGGCCGAGATCTCCGGAACCGGCTGAACCTGGTTTGCCGGGATCGTCAGAATGTCAGAAACGCGATCGACCAGCATGCCGATGACCATGTTGTGCACTTCCGCCACCACGATGGCGCTTCTCTCATTGGCGACGGTGCTTTTCATGCCGAGCTTGTGGGCCAGATCGATGATCGGGATGACAGAGCCGCGCAGGTTCATGACGCCGATAACGTCTTTCGGCGCGTGGGGAATAGGCGTCGAAGGCGCCCAGCCGCGAATTTCGCGGATGGTCGTCGTCTTCACGCAGAATTCCTGATCATGCAGGCGGAACGCGATGATTTCGAGCGTCTCACCGCCAAAATTGGTAGAGTTAATCATTGCCATCAGAATTCTTCCCAATGCTCGCTGTGGAGGCCGGCGCAAGTGCACCGACACTTGCATATGCGGATTTGGCGTTCTGCCTGGTGCCTGAACAGCCGGAAAACAATATTTCCGTCTTCAATGGAAGATTCGTAGCATGAGATGGTTTCGCAAACCTAAATGCGAAGCGGCTCTGGAGTGTTTTCGCTTTTCTTCGAATTGCGAAAATACTCTCTTTGATTTTACGCATTGTCCGGACGTAAAACCGCTACGCACTTTTACTGGAAATACTAATATTCCTTCTCGTAAAATATGCCGGCTGCGCCATCGCCATCGCCGCCCGCTTCCCCGCGCAATTTCACGCCCCGCCCGACATCGAGGTTGATGATGGCTTTTGCGCCGGACTCGCCGCTTTGCTGCAGTTCGAGATAGGTTCTTTCGTTCAGATATTTACCGGCGGAAACGCGGGCCTGCCCCTCGGAGTCGGTCGAAATATCGAGATCGTCGACGCCGAGATTGCTTCTGAGCTTGTCGAACAGCGAGGTGGAGCGTCCGCCTGCCAGCTGGGCGGCGGCATCGGCGAGCCTCGCGATCTGCAGAGCCGAGAGTTTCGACATGGACTGGCCGAAGATCAACTGTGCCATTACCTCGTCCTGCGGCAGGGCGGGCGCCGAGGAGAAAGCAAAGGTCGGATCGTTGGCAGTGCCGGAAACGGACACGGTGATAGTCGTTGAGCCGACCGTCGAGTCCGCCTTCATATCGAGGACCGGAACGAGGCCGCCACCAAAACTGATATTGCCTGTCGTGAAATCGAGGCGGCGAGTGAGGATTTCGAGCCGGCCACGGCGCATTTCAAAGCCACCGGAAATGACGGGAACGGCTGCCGTGCCACGGATCGTCAGATTACCCGTGAGTTCCGCATCGATGCCGCGGCCGCGCACGAAGATACCGCTTGGTGCATTCACCTGCAGATCGAGATTGATGGTGGACGAGCTGCCGCTTCCGCCTTGGTCAGCCCCGAGCGCTTTGGCCTGCGCGCGCACCTTTGGTGGGGCGTTCTTGTGCTTGACATCGATCTCCGTCAGCGAGGCCGGAAGCTTTTCCGGAATGGTGATGGCGCTTCTGTCCAGCGTCAGATTGCCACCCAGCACGGGGGAATTCAGCAGCGGGCCTTTCAGCGTCAGCGTGCCGCTTACCACCGTCGTCACCAGCGTGCCGTCATTATAACCGGCGCGATTAAGCGTGATCGATATATCGGCGGGGAAACCCGAACCGCCTGATATGCCGACGCTGCCGGTTCCCGAGATCGTTCCACCGCCCGCCAGCTTGCCCGTCAATCGGGAAATGACGGCGCGGTCGCGGTCGAAGGTGATGGTGGCGCCCAGATCGTTGATGGTCAGGTTCCTGCGCACGTCGGTCAGGCGCGTACCATCGGTGGTGATGCTGCCGGTCACGACGGGCGCGGAAGCGCTGCCGGAAATCTTCACATCGATGGCGGCGGTGCCATCCACATCGAGGCCCTGCGCTGCGGTTTGTGCCGCGACGGCGGAGAAGGGCAGCCTGCCGGAAAATGCCATTGAAAGCGGACGATTGCCGGCGATGCCGAGCGAGCCGCCGCCGGAAAGTGACATGCCGCCCTGGCCGGATACATTGGTGTCGATCTGCAAGGTGCCGCCGGCGAAACGGCCATTCGCCTTGATGCCGAGCGCCGCGAGCCCCGCTGCGCGTGTCTGCGCGACCTCGGCATTGGTCCAGTTCAGATTGTAATCGACCGCCGGATTCGACGCCGCACCCTTGGCGCTCACCGTACCGGAGATACTGCCTGCCGCATCCAGCCCGGTGGCGAAGGCATTTGCGAGACTGGCGGGCAGCGAACGGATATCGGCATTGATGTCGAGCGTTGACCCGGCGGTGCCGTTGACCTCGACCCGTCCTTCACCCGTGATGATGGTCAGACCGGAGATGCGGGCCGTGCCGTTCTGGATGGCGATGGTGCTCGGTTTTTCAAGCCGTACTGCAATGCCCTTGGGCGCGGCGGAAAAGGCGTCAATCCGCACCGCCATCGGCGAACCACCGGTGTCAGCGCTGCCCTTTACCACCAGCGGCGCGTTGTCGTAACGGCCGTTGACGTCGAACTGTGTCGTCGTGCCGGAATGGCCGATGGTGGCATTCAGGCCTGATATCACGGCGGCGCCGGCATTGACGCTATCGGCGCTGACCTTGCCATTGATGGCGAGAGCCTGAAGGTCATCGATGGAAATATCGGCGGCGAGCTTGGAGATCGTTGTCGTGCCCTGGCGGATGCTGCCGCCATTGGCCTTTATCGTCGTGGCGATCCGGCCATTGGCGTTGCTCAGCGCGATTTCGCCGGCAATATCGCCATCCGCCTGCTGCGCGGCGAGTGCGGCGAGCAGCGCAAGATCGGGGAAATTGAAGGAAAGATTGCCCGATGGCAGGAACTGCTGCGAGAATTGCAGCTGCCCATTCAGGATATTCCGGCCCACCGCCACGTGCAGCTCGGGCATCGCCGTGCCGTTTTCGGTCTGCACTACATTGGCATTGGCGTCGATCTTCTGCCGGTCGAGACTGCCGCTGGCGGTGATTTTTGCCTGAGGCGCAGCCGGGTCGGCCTTGCCTGTTGCATTGACCTTCAGCGCTTCCAGCGTGCGTCCGGCAAGGATGGCGCTTTCGGAACTCAGGGTGACGTTGAAATCCGGTGCGGCAAGCGCACCGCTGGCCTCGATTGCAAAATCGGCGACGCCCTTTGCCTGCGGCGTCAGTTTCTCGAGCGCCGGAAATTTACCCGTCAAGCTGGCGCTTAATGCCTCGTTTTCGAGGCTAACATTGCCCGTGGCTTCGATCGTTCCCGATTTGACGACAAGGTTTTCAACGCTGGTGCGTCCACCGATCGTCAGGTCGATATCGCCCTGGAGGGCGATGGTCGTATCGAACTTTTCCGCGAGCGCCGGTGGAAGGGTAGCGGGCAGTGCGAAGAGCTGAATGCCGGAGGTGAGGCGATTGCCGGCGAGATCGAAACTGCCGTTCAGCGTGCCGCCGACACTGGCGCTTTCCAGCGTCGCGCCGTCGAAGCCGATGGCGGAAGAGGTGAGGCGGAGCGGGGCCTTGATGGTGAGTGGCGCACGCACCAGCCGGTCGATATCCGGGCTGACGAAGGATGATTGCGCCACGGACAGGACCGTCGCGATCGTGCCACTGCGGTTGGCGACGTTGAGATCGGCGCTTTCGGCCGTCAGCTTGACATCGTCAAGCCGGCCTTGCGGCAGGGAAAGGCTGCGCAGCGATACGGTCGTGTTGAGATGCGCGGCCTCCGCTCCACCCTTGAGGGAAAGATCGAGGCCGTTGATGAGAGCCTGAACCTCGCCATTCTCCAGCGGCCAGCGAAAATCCACGGGGCCGGCGGTGCCGATGAGATTGGCGGCAAGATCATTTTCACCGTTCGGATCGACGGAGCCTGATGCCGTCAGCAGCAACGTGCCGGTCTCCAGCGTGCTGCTACCGATTTCGATGCGGCCCTGCGGCGAAAGGGTCGCATTTGCATCGAGCTTCGTCTCGCCAGCAAAAAGCTGGCGGAAGGCCGGGGGCAGAAGCAGGTCCGGCTGGCCACCGCCCGCAATTTCGATACGGCGTGTGCCATCATCGCCAAGAAGGTGGCGACCGGTCACATTGACGACGGGGTTACCGGCGACATTGCCGCGCAGGGTGCCCGTCCAGTCTGAAAGCGGGCCTTCACCGTTGAGGTCTATCGCCACCGCAGGTGTGCCGGGAAGCGAAAGCAGCGTGGCGAGAAGCCCGCCCTCGGGCTCCTTCATCTCCGCTTTCAGCTTCAGGACGTTCTCATTCGGAAGGAAAGCAACGTCGGCGTTAACCTCCGCATCCGGTGCATTCAGCCGGTGGGCCGTGAGCGACAGCCTCACGTCGTCCCGGGCGGCCTTGAGGCTGCCTTCAGCGGTCAGGTCGAAAGGGCGGCCGAGAAGTGATTGTCCAAGGCTGATATCGGGAAAGCTGAAATTGTCGACGGCGACTTCGATCGGCAGCGAGGAATTGCTGGAGCTCTTGGTCGGCGTCTGCTCTGACGCAAGCGGTTTACGCTCGACATCGATCGATCCGGCCGAGACGCGGTCGGCATGGAAGGTGCCGGCAAGCAGCGAAAGCGGCGACCAGTTGACGGCGATCTGGTTCACGCGGGCATAGGGGCCCTGCCGGTCTGAAAGGGTGACATTGTCGAGCCGAAGGCGACCGGTCAAAAGGCCGCTCGGGGGAGAAATCTCGATCACCTGATCGGGCGTGGAAACGAGTGATGAAATCTGCGTTGCGGCGATCCTTGCGCCCATCGGCGTAAGACCGACGAACAGAACCGCGAGCAGCACCAACACCACGCCGAACAAAGCAGCGTAGCCCAGCCATTTCAGCAATCGAATCAACATTTTCATAAAGGGTAATCTACACTCTGTTGCAAGGGTGTTCGACTGCGGCGTTTAAAAAGACTGGCCGATGCCAGCATAAATGCCGAAACTGTTGCCACCATCGTATTTTTCAAGCGGCATGGCGACATCGAGACGCAGAGGCCCGAAGGGCGTCGCGTAACGCAGGCCGATACCGGCGCCAGCCCGGATATCGGAAAAATCGGGTGTCACTTCATCCGAAACAACACCCGCATCGATGAAGGGCACGATGCCGATTGTATCGGTGACCTTGATGCGGGCTTCGATGGAGCCGACCACATAAGAACGGCCGCCCGTTGCGTCGCCAGCGGCATTATACGGCGATATTTCCTGATAGCTATAGCCACGCACCGATCCGCCGCCACCCGCATAAAAGCGCCTTGTGGTGGGAATGTCCTGTAGATCGCTGCCGCCGACGAGCACGCCGCCGGAAAGCTTTCCGGCCATGATCAGCCGGTCTTCGGCGCCAATCCCCTTGTAGCCCGAGATGGAGCCTTCAAAAGAGGAAAAGAAGGTGCCGTTCAGTGCTTCATAGCTAGGCTTGGCGGCCAGCGATGCGCGGAAGCCTTCGGTGGGGTTGAGCTTGTCGTCGCGTGTATCACGAACGAATTCCAGCGGTATGGAGGTGGTGAGGTATTCGTTCTTGCCGAATGCGTCTTCGGTATCGGCCCATTGCACCTCGAGACCGGCTGCCGCAGTGTCAGTGTCGTTCAGCTCGTAGGCGAAACCGGCTGTGCCCGTCACTGTCTTGGCGTCGTATGTATCGGGGTGTTCGGTCTTGGCAATCAGGCTGGTCTTGAAGGTGGTGCGCGGATTGAACATGCCGGGCTTGGTGAAAGTAATACCCGCCGAATAATCCATGCCTTCGACGCTCGATGCTTCGGCGATGCGCGAGACAGAACCTTCGATACGCAGCGATTCTGCCTGTCCGAACAGGTTCCGGTGGCCCCAATAACCCTGAAGGCCGATGCCTTCCGTGGTGGAGTATTGTGCGCCGACGCCGAAATAGCGGTGTTTGCCTTCTGAAACCTCGATGGTGAGCGGAATGGTGCCGTCGCGCGCCAGCGTTCCCGCTTCCTTGATCGTCAGGCTGGAAAAGACGCCCAGCTGGCGCAGTCGGTCGGCGGCCTTGCGCAATTTTTCCGGCGAATAGGGCTCGCCGCCATTGAGGCGCGAATAACGGCGGATGAAATCGCCATCGACGGTTTTTTCACCTGTTACCGTCACCGTGCCAAGGGGCGCCACGGGACCGCCTTCGGCCCCCATGGTGATATCGACCGTGTTCGTTGCGTGGTTGGCGACAGCCTCTCGTTTCGTCAGCTTCGCAAGCGGCCGGCCTTCGGCCTTCAGATCATCGATCAGCTTGTTGCTGGCGCGGATGATGGCCAGAGAACCGGCGTCGCCCCCGGTCGTCAAGCCATAGTCCTCAAGGTTGCGGCCGGTCACATCGCCTTCAAGCCTGACATTGCCAAGTTTGAAGACCGGGCCGGGCGTTACCGTGATCACCACGGGCACCGGAGCGGAATGATCGAACACCGGATTTGGCGGCAGGCTATCCACATCCTTGCCGGCGACAGTGACCTTGACGATGCCGCCATAACGGGCGTTTTCATAAAGCGCCGCAATCAGCCTGTCCCTGTCGTCTCTTGCCTTTATCAGAAGGCCAAGATCGCCTGAGGCCGGCTTTTCCTTGTCCGCCAGGAGAAGCGAGCTGTTTTCCAGGCTGTCTTTCAGGGATTTGTCGGCGTCCTGGGCATCAAGCGTGACTGCGTATTTGACCGGATTGATAACCTCGACCTCCGGTTCTTCCGAACCCCAGAGGCGCATGCCGAACAGTTTGAAGGCGAAGGCGTCACGGGTAAACGCCGGATACAGGGCGAACGTCACAGCAACCGCGAGAGCGGTGCCGGCTTTCCGATACGCAATACCTGTCTTCGGGTTAGTTCGTGTTCTTCGCATAAGCTGCTTTATGGTTGAGCCTTTATTGTCGCCCTAACCCGTTTCCTGTCCGTTAACATTGCAATTTAATCATAAATAAACGGCTTTGAGGACCCTCCGCCCCGTCTTTTGCCCGCCATAACGCAAAAAGCCCCGGATGACCGGGGCTTCTGTGCAACGGTATTTCGCGAAGCGATTAGCGGCAACGTGCTGTGTAACGCTGACCGTACTGGTCGCGATAATAGCAATAGCCCGGCTCGGAAGCATTGCCGATCAAAGCACCGCCGACACCGCCGATCGCTGCGCCAACTGCCGCGCCGCGAACATTACCCGTGATGGCTCCACCAATAACAGCGCCGGAAACGGCACCGATCGAAGCGCCCTTTTCCGTCTGCGTGCAGCTTGCAAGCGACAGGCCGACGAGCGCAAATATGATTGCCTTTTTCATGAAACTCTCTCCAACGTTACAATGAGCTCTTCGGCTCGGTAGGCGTCCCATATTTATCTGCGGCGACTGCTACCTCCGACCGCCACAGATAACTAACAATTCGATGTCGTTTAGGGAAGCCTCATCTTCCAGGCATTCCTGCGAGCGTAAATCGATTGTGTGCCAGACAACGGCGCGGTGCGAAAAAGGTTCCAAATCTCGCGGTTTTTTGATGTGAATCAATTTTGTACTTTTCATCAGCGTCTATAAACGGTTTATTGGAATGGTTCAAAACAACGGCGAATTGACGCAGACGTGGTTAAAGCAGCTCGCAAGGGTTGACGGTCCCGGTGTCGAGGCAGAAAAACGATCTGGTCAATTCTGGAGCATGGCATGGACTTCGAGGCATTTTTCACAACGGAACTGCAAAGCCTGCATTCTGAGGGACGCTATCGCGTTTTTGCGGATATCGAACGCCAGCAGGGCAATTTTCCCCGCGCGACACGGTACAACGCCAATGGCGAACGCAAGGACGTAACCGTCTGGTGTTCCAACGACTATCTCGGCATGGGCCAGAACCCGAAAGTCATCGAAGCCATGAAAGCCGCCATCGATCACTGTGGCGCGGGTGCGGGAGGCACCCGGAATATTTCTGGCACCAACCATTATCACGTCCTGCTTGAACAGGAACTTGCCGACCTCCATGGCAAGGAATCGGCGCTGATCTTCACCTCGGGTTATGTGTCCAACTGGGCAACACTCGGCACGCTCGGCCAGAAAATTCCGGGCCTGATCATTTTCTCGGATGCGCTCAACCACGCATCGATGATCGAAGGCATCCGTTATGGCCGTTGCGAACGGGTGATCTGGAAACACAACGATCTCGAAGATCTCGAAGCCAAGCTCAAGGCTGCCGATCCGAACGCGCCGAAGCTGATCGCTTTCGAATCCGTTTATTCCATGGATGGCGATATCGCGCCGATCAAGGAAATCTGCGATCTGGCCGACCGTTATGGCGCCATGACCTATCTCGATGAAGTTCATGCCGTCGGCATGTATGGCCCGCGCGGCGGCGGCATTGCCGAGCGCGAAGGTCTCATGGATCGCCTGACGATCATCGAAGGAACGCTCGGCAAGGCCTTCGGCGTGATGGGCGGCTATATTACCGGGTCCACGGCGGTCTGCGACTTCATCCGCTCCTTCGCCTCCGGCTTCATCTTCACGACGGCCCTGCCGCCGTCGCTTGCCGCCGGCGCGATCGCTTCGATCCAGCATCTGAAGGCAAGCCCCTTCGAGCGCGCCCGCCATCAGGATCGCGTGCGCAAGCTGCGCGGTCTTCTCGATGCACGCGGTATTCCGCACATGGACAATCCCAGCCACATCGTGCCGGTCATGGTGGGTGATGCCGCCAAGTGTAAATGGATTTCGGATATCCTGCTCGACAGTCACGGCGTTTACGTGCAGCCGATCAACTATCCGACTGTGCCGCGCAAGACCGAGCGCCTGCGCATTACCCCGACGCCGCTGCATAGCGATGCCGACATCGAGCATCTCGTTGGCGCGTTGCACCAGCTCTGGTCGCATTGTGCACTGGCGCGTGCGGTGGCGTGAGGCCGCAGTTAAGATAAAAGAAGACCGGGCCGCGTTTACGCGGCCTTTTCTTTTGTGGCGATCAATTCACGGGCGTGACGACGGGCTTCCTCATCCGCTGCGAAGACGTCTTCGATGGTCGCGGCAGATCGGCCGTCATGCATGCGGTCCATGACCGTTTCGACGATCTCGGCCATATCGAGAAAACCGATGCCGCCCGCGACGAAGGCGTGAAAGGCGGTCTCTTCGGCGGCATTTAGGGCTGCGCCCTGCAAGCCGCCGCGCTCCAGCGCCGTGCGGGCCAGACGGATCGCCGGGAAACGGGCTTCATCCGGCGCTTCGAAATCGAGCCGCGCCAGTTTTGCGAAATCCAGCCGCTCGACATTCAGATTGCCGCGTTGCGGATAGGTGAGGGCATAAGAAATAGCGGTGCGCATGTCGGGAGAGCCGAGTTGGGCGATATAGGAACCATCGGTATAACCCACCATCGAATGGATGATCGACTGCGGGTGGACGATCACCTCCACCTGATCGGGCCTGAGATCGAAGAGATATTTCGCCTCGATCATTTCCAGCCCCTTGTTGAACATCGAGGCGCTGCCGATGGAGACCTTCAGCCCCATCGACCAGTTGGGATGGGCGCGGGCGATATCCGCCGTGACATTGGCCATCTCGTCGCGCGACCAGGTGCGGAACGGCCCGCCGGAGGCCGTCAGCACGATGCGCTCCACGGCCTGTTTATGTTCGCCCGTCAGGCACTGGAAGATTGCGCTGTGCTCGCTGTCGACGGGGATCAGCCTGCCGCCGCCCTGCTTGACCGTGCGCAGAAAAACATCACCAGCCGAAACCAGGCATTCCTTGTTGGCGAGGGCTATATCTGCGCCGCGCCGCGCGGCTGTCAGCGTCGGCGCGAGACCGGGGGTTCCGGCAATCGCCGCCATCACCCAGCCGGCATCCATCGATGCCGCTTCTTCGAGGCCGGATTTGCCTGCCGCAACCTCTATGCCGGTGCCGGCAAGGGCCGATTTCAGCGCTTCGTATTTGTCATCTTCAGCCGTGACTGCCAGCCGCGCGCCGAATTCCCGCGCTTGTTCCGCAAGGAGAGCAATGTTGCCCGCGCCGGTCAACGCCGTGATCTCGAACGCGTCGCGGCCACCCAGCTGACGGACCACATCCAGCGTGCTGGTGCCGATCGAACCTGTCGAACCCAATATTGTCAGCTTGCGTGGCATTTCACTGGCATCCGTCATTTTCAGTCCGTCGGTCGTTTCCGGTTCGCACCTCTTGGTGCCTGTCATTCTCCCGAAATCGTTACGCACTTTCGGGCAACATGCATTAGCCTCTACTCGCGAAAACCAGCCATAACAAGGACAAAGCCCGGGCTATTGTTTTTGCGGAGGGCAAAGCCATATGCAAGAAAAACAATGAGAGGATATTGATGCGACGTTTCCTGGTTTCCAGCGGGTGGATTTTTGCGGCAAGCCTTGTGCTGGTCCTGGTCTTCATTCCTTTTGATCCGCGTCTTTCCGAAAGTGCGCAGGCCCTGCCGGGTGGGGTGGTTTCCTTTAACCGCGCGATTACCGATTTCGGAACCTTCAGCTGGATGCTCTATTCCACCGGCCTTCTGGCGATATTGGCCTATGTCGCCGCACGGGTTTTAACGGCGCAGACCTACAATGGACGGCTGAGGACGGCATGGCGGCTTCTGGCTTATTTCTTTCTGACGATCGGAACGGCGAGCATTCTCGTCCATACGCTGAAATTCCTGATCGGGCGGGCAAGGCCGGAGCTTCTCCTTGAAATGGGCGCCTATAGCCTCACTCCATTTACGGGCGACAATCTCTATGAAAGTTTTCCCTCCGGCCATTCGACAGCCGCCGGGGCGTTTTTCGGCGTTTTCGCCATGTTGATGCCGCGCTTCCGCTGGGCGTTTCTTTTGCTTGCCCTTGTCATCGGTGTTTCGCGTGTCATTGTCGGCGCACATTATCCAAGCGATGTCGCCGCCGGGCTGTTGCTCGGCATGTGGACGGCCATGGCCTTCGCCTTTATCTTTGCCCGGTCCGAAATGCTGTTCCGGTTTGACGCGCAGGGCTGGCCGCAGCCGAAAAATGCAAATCTTCCGGCGGCGGATACACGATAGAGACTTTCAGCGGGACATAGGGGGAAGGTGATGGAAGAGGCGACAAACGCTCCGGAAAATGACGGCAGGTCCGTTCAGCGTATCCGCACGTCCGTCGCCGTGGCCGGCGGCGGGCCGGCGGGCATGATGCTTGGCCTGCTGCTCGCGCGCAGCGGTATCGATGTCGTCGTTGTCGAGAAACACGGGGATTTTCTCCGCGATTTTCGTGGCGACACCATCCATCCCTCGACGCTTGAATTGATGGAGCAACTCGGTTTTGTCGATGAGTTCCTGAGCCTGCCGCATACGCGTGCGCTAAGGCTGAATGCGGTCATCGGCGGCGAGCGTGTCACGATAGCGGATTTTTCCCGTCTGCCGGTCCGTCACCGCTTCATCGCCTTTATGCCGCAATGGGATTTTCTCAATTTCATTGTCGGCAAGGCGGGGCAATACGAAAATTTCCGATTGCTGATGAATGCGCCGGTGACCGGCCTGATTGAGCGCGGCGGGCATGTTGGTGGTCTCACGGTCAGCACACCGGAAGGCATCATCGAGATCGAAGCCGATCTGGTGGTGGGAGCGGATGGCCGTAACTCCACCGTTCGCGAGGCGGCGGGGCTGGAGGTGCAGCGTTTCGGCATTCCGACCGAAGTACTGTGGTTGCGTCTTTCGAAACAGCCTGGTGATCCAACGGAAACCATGGGGCATGCCGGCTCGCGGCAGGGTTTCGTCATGATCAACCGGGGCGATTACTGGCAATGCGGTTACGTGGTGCGAAAGGGATTTTTCGCGGACATAAAGCTGCAGGGAATTGAAGCCTTCAGGGACAGGGTTGCGGAAATCTGCCCTTTCCCACGCGAAAGGCTGGATGAGCTCAAGAACTGGGACGATGTGCATCTCCTGACCGTCCGTATCGACCGGCTGAAGCGCTGGTGGAAACCGGGCCTGATCTGCATTGGTGACGCGGCTCATGCCATGTCGCCTGTCGGTGGTGTTGGCATTAATCTGGCCATTCAGGATGCGGTTGCGGCGGCGAATATATTGGTGCCGGTGCTCGTATCCGGTCGCGCCGTTACCGACGACGATCTTGCCGCAATTGAAAAGTGGCGATCCTTCCCGACCAAGGCCACGCAATTTCTGCAGCGGATGATGCGTATCGGCGGCAAGAAGGGCCGGGCCGATGCGGAAAAACCGAAGGGACCGCCAGCCTTTGTGCTGGCCATCATGCGGTTTCCGCTTCTTTCCCATCTCACCGGCCGGCTGGTGGGGCTGGGTTTCCGCCGGGAAAAGATCGAGACGGTGTGACGCCGCTCAGGCAGTGCCGGCGGCTTCTTTCTCATATTTCAGCCCGATAACGGCGGAACCGATCAGCCCCGGCTCAATGCGGCAGATGGCGGGCACGACCAGAGGGCGATCGAAGCGTCTGAGAATGCGGCTCCTGACCACCTCGTCCAGAGCTGCGAGAAGCGCCTTCGAATTGGAAAGTCCGCCGCCGACCGGCACGATGGTTGCGCCGGTAACGTTGATCACCATCGCCAGAGGCGAGGCGAGAATATCGATGAGGACATCGATGGTTCTCGCGGCCTTCGCATCGCCCGCCTGCCAGGCCGCAATAATGTCCTCGCTGGTCATCTCCTGCCGGTGAAGATGCGAATGCAGTTTTTCCATGCCACGGGCGCTGCCGATTGCGTCGACGCAGCCGGAAAGGCCGCAACCGCATTCGAAACGCGGCAGTGAAACCGGCGGGTTTCCGGCCAATGTCGCGGCCACCGGCCCGTGTCCCCATTCGCCGGCGAAACCGCCGTCGCTGTTGATGAGCTTGCCGTCGATGACAAGGCCACCGCCGACACCCGTTCCGAGGATGACGCCGAAGACCACGCGATGGCCTCGCCCGGAACCGATTTCCGATTCGGCGATCACGAAACAATCCGCATCGTTCGACACGATGACGGGAAGGTGCAGCGCCTTTTCCAACTCGTCCTTCAATACCCTGCCATGGATGCTCTGAATATTGGCGACAGTGGCCTTGCCGGTGTCGGCGTCGATGACGCCGGCAATCGACAGCGACACGCAGGCGGGTGTGCCGCCGCTATTATCGATGATGGATTTCAGGCCGGCGGCGAAGTCTTCAAAACTGGTCTTGGGCGTCGGGATGCGCGGCACGGGGCGAATATCGTCGGGAGCGTAGGCAATCGCGCCCTTGATGGTCGTTCCGCCTATATCGAAACAAACGATCATGATTCAGGCTCCGGAACGTGCGGCATCGTGGATTTTTTCTCCTGATATCCATGTCGAATGCATCTGAAGGTCGGGTGTCAGCATGACGAAATCCGCATCGAAACCGGGCAGGAGTTTACCTTTGCCGGAGGCGCCGACCGCCTCGGCGGGATAGGCCGAGGCCATTCTCAAGGCCTCTTCCAGCGGTGTGTCCAGCTTTTCATGCATGAAGCGGACGCAGGAGAGCATATCGATATCCGCCCCCGCCAGCGTGCCGTCTTCAAGCGTCAGCCGGCCGCCGTTGCGATAGACGCGCCTGCCATTCAGTTCAAAACCGTCATCGTCCGTGCCGATGGTGGACATGGCGTCGGTAACGAGAAAAATGCGGCCAGGACTATTCTTGGCGCGAAGCGCTATGCCGATCGCGGCGGGATCGACATGGAAACCGTCGGCGATCAGCCCGCAATCCAGCTTCCCGTTAGAAAGTGCCGCTCCCACCAGCCCCGGCTCGCGGTGGCCGAGCGGGCTCATGGCGTTGAAGAGATGTGTCACCATGGATGCACCGGCCTCGGCATAGGCCGTCGCCACGCTGAGGCCCGCATCGGTATGGCCGAGACTGACGACGATGCCGGCCCTGCGCAGCGCCGTAACCTGCTCCTCGGTTACGTTTTCCGGGGCGATGGTTGTCAGCACGAATGGAAGCTTCGCCTTGCAGCCCGTCAGAATCGCAAGATCGGCCGTTTCCATCTTTCGGATCAGCGCCGGATCATGGGTGCCCTTGCGTGCGACGGAAAGATGCGGCCCTTCGAAATGCAGGCCGAGAAAGCCGGGCACCCCAGCCTTGTGGGCGACGATGCCGGCTTCGGCGGCTCTGGAGGTAATGTCCGGCCGGTCGGTGATGAGTGTGACCATCAGCGCCGTAGTGCCGAATTGTGCATGGGCCGAGCAGATGCGGGCAATGCCTTCCACATCCGGCTCATTGTTGAACATCACGCCGCCGCCGCCATTGACCTGGAGGTCGATGAAGCCCGGCGCAATGAGCAGTCCTTCCGCATCGATAATGTCGGCGTCTGGGGGTACGGACATGCGGTCGGCTATGTCGCCAACACGGCCGTCACCGGTCACCAGCACCTTGCCATCGTGCCACCCGGCGCCATCGAAAATGCGGGCGCCGACAAATGCCTTGCTGCTCATTGGGTTTCCGTCACCTTCTTCAACGCCACGGGCGCATCCGGATTGAAGCCGCGTGCGCGCGACAATTGCTCGATGAAGCCGTAAAACGGTGCGATCAGCAACAGGGCGTCGGTCAGCGGGTGATTGGTTTCCACGAAGGGCAAGGGCTTGGCCGGGCTGCCTTTTGCGGAGGTGACGAAAACGCTTGCGCCCTTGCCGGCGAGACCGGCCGCTATGTCAGTCACGGAGGTTTCCGCGCGGTCACGCGCGGCAAAGGCGATGATGGGAAATTTCGGCGCGACCAGCGAAACGGGGCCGTGCATGACTTCCGCCGAAGAATAGGCCTCCGCGTGGAGTTCGCAGGTTTCCTTGCATTTCAGGGCGGCTTCCGCGGCAATGGCGAGAGCCGGACCGCGGCCTAGCATATAAAGCGATTCCTCGCCCTTGACTGCTTCGCCGATCTGGCTCCAGTCGAGCGCGATGGCCTTGGCGAAATTCTGCGGCAGGGCGCTGACCGCCTTGGCAAGCAGGCTGTCTTCCGTCCATTCGGCAAGGATCGCGAGGCCAGCGACGATGGAGTTGACGAAAGATTTGGTTGCCGCCACCGCTTTTTCAGGACCGGCCTGGATGTTGATGGCGTGATTTGCCGCTTCGCCGAGCGCGGAGGGCAGGGTGTTGACGAGCGAGAAGGTAAGCGCGCCACCCGTACGGGCGCTTTCCGCCAGAGCGACGATATCTGGGCTTTTACCGGATTGCGAGACGGCGAAGGCCGCCGCCCGGTCCAGCCGCAGTTTCGTCTGGTAGATCGAGGCGAGCGAGGGGCCGAGCGAAGCGACTGGCAGCCCGGTCTGCAATTCGATCGCATATTTCAGGAAATGCGCGGCGTGGTCGGAGGAGCCGCGTGCAATGGTGACGATAACGGCCGGGTCACGGGCCTTCAGGTGAGCGCCGGCTTCCCGGAAGTCGGCTTTGGCATTGTCCAGCAGGCGGGCGACTGCATCGGGAATCTCATCGATTTCCTGGCGCATCAGGGTTGTCATCGTTTCATGTCCTTGATCAAGGTTTGTCACTCGGGACCCATCGTCAGTTCGGCGACGAGGTCATAGGCGTCACTGCGGTACAGTGCGCGGGATATTTCCATGAGGCGTCCGCTTTCCAGATAGGCCATTCGCTGAACGGAAAGGGCTGCCGAGCCTGGCGGGACCCCAAGCAGCAATGTTTCCTCATCGGTGAGGTTGCGGGCGGAGATGCGCTGAATGGCGCGCACGGGGCGAATGCCGCTTTTCTCGAGCTCCAGATAAAGCGAGTTTTCAACCAGTTGCGGGTCGGGCAGAATATCGCCCGGCAGGCTCGTGACTTCGAGTGCGATCGGCTGGTCGTTGGCGAGACGCAGACGTGTGAGTCGCGCCACCATGGCGGATTGGGAAAGGCCGAGCGCCATCATCTCGTCGCCGGTCGGGTGGAACAGGCCTCTGTCCAGCCAGCGTGTGCTCGCTGTCATCCCGCGCCGGCGCATGTCCTCGGTAAACGAGGTGAGCTTGGTCAGGGGCTGCTGCATACGGGTGATGGGCTTGACGACAAAAGTGCCCGAACCGTGCCGGCGGACCAGAAGACCATCGCGAACGAGATCATCCACCGCCTTGCGCACTGTGACGCGACTGACGCAGGCGCTTTCGGCAATATCGCGCTCCGGCGGCAAGGCGTCGCCATGCTTCAGGCGGCCGCCATTGATGGCGTCTTCAATCGTCTGGCGCAGTTTCAGGTAAAGCGGGCCGCCGCCTGATTGCAGGTCATCCAGATTAAGCGCTGCCCCGTTCATCCATAACCTCTGTCACGATCCATGTGGTCGGCGATATGGCCGGCTCTGGCTATATCATATGCCGCGTAATCAGCAATACCAAAATAAAACCATTGTCGGATTTGTACGATTAATCGGTTATTTTTTCGATATTTTGCCTGATAATAAGGCTATGTGCTTGATATTTTCGCATTAACCAAAAAAAATTTCCCGATAACGGAAATGCTCTGGACGATTGGCATTTTTTTGGTATTGTTTTGTGCGTTGGTGGCCGGCGGCGATCTGTTTCGCACCTGTCTCGACGAAAAAATCGGTTTCCAGCTGGCGGCAGCGTTAGTGAAATCGAATTTAACTTGACCGTCGTGAAAATTAATTTCATCGTGACGGAAAATTATCGCAGATAACTGGATGGCCAGCACAGAAATGGTCGCTTCTGCGAAAATGAATTACGAATGAACAGGGAACAAAGTTCATGAAGGTGGGAATTATCGGACTCGGATTCCGTCTCGGTTATCTGGGCTACGTTTTTCATGAGATCGACAAGGATTTCGAGATCGTCGGTTATGTCGATCCGGCGCCGGCAGGCCTGCCGGGTCTGCAGGAAAAGGGCATTTCGGCCGGCAAGGCTTACGATAGTCCCGAGGCGCTGATCGCAAACGAAAAATTCGATCTGTTGATGATCGGCTCGCCGAACCATATGCATCTTGAACATATCCGCATCGGGCTTGAGGCCGGCTGCACCATCTTCTCTGAAAAACCCATCGTCGTCAGCATCGAGGAAAGCCTCGAACTCGCCCGGTTGCTCAACAAGCACGGTCACGAGCGGCTGCTCGTTGGTCTGGTCCTGCGTTATTCCCCGCTCTACCGCGATCTGCGCGCCGCGCAGGCCGAAGGCAAGCTGGGTGATGTCGTTTCCATCGAGGCCTCGGAGCATATTCCGCCCTATCACGGCGCATTCTTCATGCGTGACTGGCGGCGTTACGAGAATTATTCCGGCTCCTTCATGCTGGAAAAATGCTGCCACGACCTCGATCTTTATAATGGCGTGGTCGGTGCGCGGCCGCGTTTCGTATCGAGTTTCGGCGGGCGCAAGAGCTTCACACCGGCGAACGCGCCGCAGAATGACGGTATCAACGACATGGAGGTTTACCATCGCAAGCCGAGCGGCTGGATGGGCTCCGAAAAGGTCTTCGACAGCGACGGCGACATCATCGACTACCAGACGGCGATCGTCGAATATGAGAACGGCGCGTCGCTGGCCTTCCATACCAATCTCAACGTTCCCGATGATTTCCGCCGCTTCTGCGTGATCGGCGCCAAGGGCATGGCCGAGGGCGATTTTGTTCGCGGCTTCCTGAACGTGCACAATGCCCGGACCAATGAAAAGACCGTTGCCAAGACCTATTCGGCGGCGACCACGCTCTCGCAGCATTATGGTGCGGATGAGCAGATGGCGGAGGACGTCATCGCCCATATTGTCAAGGGTACGCCGCTGCCGGTTTCCGCACTCGATGCGATAGAGGCCGGAATTCTGGCGCTTGCCATGGATGAAGCGCGCCATGGCCGTAAAGTGATCGATCTCAAGCCGGTGTGGGAGGAGTATGATCTGGCGCTGCACGGGCAGCTGAAATCCCCCGCCGTGAAATCGGCTTGAGGGGCGCGGCGATGGATGCGAAACGCAGCGCGGTCGTCTTCGCCTGGCTTCTTCTTCTGCCGGCGCTTTTATACATCACGGTTATCGTTGCTTATCCGCTCGTCGATACCTTCATCCTGTCCTTCACCGATGCGTCGCTTAGAAAAACGACGAACTGGGTGGGATTGATCAACTACGAGAAGATTTTCAACGCGACTTTTGCCGAGGTCATCACGCGGACCTTTATCTGGACGTTCTTTTCCGTCTCGATAAAGATGATCATCGGCACATTTGGTGCAGTCCTTCTGAATTCGGCCGTTCCTGGTCGGGCGCTGTTTCGCCTTTTGACCATGCCGCCATGGATCGTGCCTATGGCTATCGGCATCTTCATGTGGGGCTGGATGTATAACGGCCAGTTCGGCATGATTTCCGGTGTCCTTCAGAACGTGGGTCTGGTGGACGGTCCGGTCGCCTTCCTCGCCTATGGCAGCACGGCTTTCTGGGCGACGATCATTACCGATGTGTGGATCGGCGTGCCGATGGTGACGCTTTATCTGCTGGCGGCGATCCAGGCCATTCCGCAGGATCTCTACGAGGCAGCTTGGACGGATGGCGCCAGCCGCGCCTACCGCTTCCGCCGCATCACACTGCCGCTGATGCTGCCTGCCATGATCACCATGTCGATGATCTCGCTGATTTCGACCTTCAACTCGTTCGATATCATCTGGATCCTGACGCAGGGCGGCCCGACCGGCCAGACTACGACCATGATCATCGACACCTATAAAACGGCGATCGGTTCCTACAAATACGGTGAGGGTGCTGCACGCGCCGTGCTGATCTGCATCTTCCTGTCGATCTTCACCTATTTCTACTTCCGCATCACCAGCCGTATCTCGCAGGAGGCCAGCCGATGACCGACAAGAATGCGATGATCAACCGTTACAGATGGTATGAAATCGTCGGGATCTATTGCGGCATCGCCGTGTTCCTGACCTTCGTGCTGGCGCCCTTCGTGGAAGGATTTCTGGTTTCGCTGAAGCCGCTCAGCCTGCTTTTCTCCTCGCCCTACAAGTTCTGGCCGCAAAACGGCTCCTTCGAGGCCTACCGGACCATGTGGGTCAGCGTTCCCGTTTTTGCCCGCTACGTCTTCAATTCCTTCTTCATCTCGACGATCTCGACCATTATCGTCCTGCTGCTGGTGGTGCCGGCGTCCTACGCCTTTGCCAGATTCCAGTTTCGTGGGCGTGGACAATTGCTTGGCGCATTTCTGGCCATCAACATGTTTTCCGGTGCGGTGCTGCTGATCCCGCTTTACCGGCTGATGCGCAATATGGGCGTGCTGAACACCTATCTGGCGATGATCATTCCCGGTGCCGCCTTTTTGATCCCCACCGCCATCTGGCTTTTGCGGACCTACATGCTGCGTATCCCGCGTGAACTGGAGGAGGCGGCCTATGTGGATGGCGCGAGCTATTTCTACACCTTCCGCCGGGTGATCCTGCCGCTGGCGATGCCTGGTATCGCGGTCGTGTCCATCACCACCTTCATCGGCGCTTATGCGCAGCAGTTCATCTTCGCGCTCACCTTCAATTCCAAGACCGAATATATGCCGCTGCCCATCGGCCTGTTTGCCTATTTCGGTCGTCAGGAAGTCGTCTGGAATGAGTTGATGGCGGCCAGCTTCGTCGGCATTGCGCCGGCCATGGTCGTCATCTTCTTCATGCAACGCTATCTCGTCAGCGGGCTTACCGCAGGCGCGGTGAAATAATCAACAATAGGAACGACCACCAGAAAACGGGAGACTATCTATGGCACTGAAACATTACGGATTGGCGCTTTGCGCCTTCGCATTTGCCGGTTCCACTGCCCTTGGCACGGTGGCGGCACACGCCGCCGACAAGGAGATCAGCTGGATCTATTGCGGCGACAAGATGGACCCCATCCATGAAAAATACATCAAGGAATGGGAAGGCAAGAATGCCGGCTGGAAGGTCGTTCCGGAAGTCGTCGGCTGGGCGCAGTGCCAGGACAAGGCAACCACGCTCGCAGCCGCCGGCACTCCGGTCGCCATGGCCTATGTCGGTTCGCGCACGCTGAAGCAGTTCGCACAGAACGACCTCATCGTTCCGGTGCCGATGACCGAAGACGAAAAGAAGACCTACTACCCTAACATCGTCGATACGGTTACCTTCGAGGATACGCAGTGGGGCGTGCCCGTCGCCTTCTCGACCAAGGCGCTCTATTGGAACAAGGACCTCTTCAAGCAGGCCGGTCTCGATCCGGAAGTGCCGCCGAAGACCTGGGCTGAAGAGATCGCCTTTGCCAAGCAGATCAAGGAAAAGACCGGCGTCGCCGGTTATGGTCTGCCCGCCAAGACCTTCGACAACACCATGCACCAGTTCATGCACTGGGTTTACACCAATAACGGCAAGGTCATCGACGGCGACAAGATCACCGTCGACAGCCCGCAGGTTCTTGCAGCTCTGAAGGCCTACAAGGACATCACGCCTTACTCCGTCGAAGGTCCGACGGCCTACGAGCAGAACGAAATCCGCGCCATCTTCCTCGATGGCAAGGTTGGCATGATCCAGGCGGGATCGGGTGCCGCAACCCGCCTGCAGGAAACCAAGATCAACTGGGGTATCGCAACCCTGCCGCTCGGCCCTGAAGCCAAGGGTCCCGGCACGCTGCTCATCACCGACAGCCTCGCGATCTTCAAGGGAACCGGTGTCGAAGAAAAGGCGACCGAATTCGCCAAGTTCATCACTTCTCCCGGCCCGCAGGGCGAATACGAACTGCAGGGCGGCGCTGGCCTGACCCCGCTTCGTCCGTCGCCGAAGGTTGATGAGTTCATCGCCAAGGACCCCTTCTGGAAGCCGCTGATCGACGGTATCGCCTATGGCGGTCCCGAGCCGCTCTTCACTGACTACAAGGGCTTCCAGGACACGATGATTGAGATGGTGCAGTCTGTCGTTACCGGCAAGGCGACACCGGAAGATGCCGCAAAGAAGGCCTCTGCCGCTCTCGAGCAGTACAAGTAATCCACTTTTATACGGTTGCGGGCGCAGGTCGCCCGCAACCTCATAATTCGTTGCGAGAATACCCGCCGCTATGACGGCAGGAGCTTCTCGTGTGTTTTAACGGTTCCGATAAGGCGCGATTTTTCCGTGTCGCGGAACGTCTCTGAACGCAGCCTGATGTCGGCTGGTGACGGGAGAGGCAAGTTTTGGGTCAGCTTTATCTCAACAACGTCCGCAAGAACTATGGACATTTCGAAGTCATCAAGGGCGTTCAGCTCGACATCAGGGATGGCGAGTTCGTCGTTTTTGTCGGTCCCTCGGGATGCGGTAAATCCACATTGCTGCGCATGATCGCCGGCCTTGAGGATATTTCCGCCGGCGACATCGTCATCAACGGCGTGAAGGTCAATGACTTGCCGCCGGTTAGACGCGGCATCGCCATGGTGTTCCAGTCCTATGCGCTCTATCCGCATATGACAGTTTTTGAAAACATCGCTTTTCCCCTCCGCGTCGAAAAGATGGAAGAGGGCAAGATCAAGGAAAAGGTCGAGGCCGTCGCCAAGATCCTGCAACTCGACCAGCGCCTGCAGCAGCGTCCCGGCATGTTGTCCGGCGGCCAGCGCCAGCGTGTAGCGATCGGTCGCGCCATCGTTCGCGAGCCGAAGATCTTCCTGTTCGACGAGCCGCTTTCCAACCTTGACGCCGCACTTCGCGCCGACATGCGTATCGAGCTCACCAATCTGCATCGGACGCTGAAGGCGACGATGATCTACGTGACGCATGACCAAGTGGAAGCCATGACCATGGCCGACCGCATCGTGGTGCTGAATGCGGGCGAAATCTCCCAGGTCGGCGCGCCGCTGGAACTTTACCACAAGCCCGCAAACCTGTTCGTCGCCGGTTTCATTGGCAATCCGAAAATGAATTTCCTGAAGGTCACCTGCAAATCCGTCAGCGCCGATGGTGTGACCGTGGAGTATGAGGGCCAGACAATCACCGTGCCGGTGGAGCCGCGCGCCGGTCTTGAAGGCACGCAGCTGACGCTCGGCATTCGCCCGGAACATACCGGTCTCGAAACGGCCGACCTGAATATCAAGGTCGCGCCCAGCGTTATCGAGCGGCTGGGTGTAAATACGATCGCTTATGGCGTCGCGCCCACGGGTGAAAATTATTGCGCGCTTCTTTCCGGTTCCGCGCCGGTTGTTGTCGACGAACTCATCGTCACCGGCATTAAGGCGTCGGACTGCCATCTGTTCGATGAAAGCGGCACAGCGCTGGAACGGCGCGTCGATCTCTCCGTCCTCAAGCTGATACAATAAAGGGCAGGAACCGGGCCATGAAATCTGTCTCCCCATGCCCGGTTTTCTCTGACGAGATCCATTTTCGTCGGTTTTCTTCTTCGTCTTCCAGACGAAAAAATAACGCCGGGCTTTCGGCCCGGCGTTCGAAACTGTCTGCCAAGTCCGTTGGATCAGGGCATAGGATTGGGCATGTAGCCGGTGAAACCGCTGATCTTCCAGCGGCCCTCATGCAGCCGGCAATAATAGAGCGTCTGCCATTTCATCACGTCGAAGCTGCCATCGGCCTTGCGAAGCCCGCCGTCGAACTTCTTGCGGACCAGCGCGGTCTCGCCTTCCACTTCGATTTCTTCCAGCGTGGTGGTCGTGAAGATCGCACCCCGCGGGTCTTCGGCGAATTGCTGTGTCTGGAAATCCTGCGCCTGCCGCAACCACTCGTCGCGATAGGCCTCAAGCGATGGGAAGGACAGGCGCCAATTGTCCGGGTTTGCATCCCGGTTGGCGTTGATGCCGAGAAAGCCGTCCTCGACGAAATCATCCGCGACCTTCGACCAGTCGGCAGTAAGGAATGCGTCGATGTCCCGCGTCACCAGCATCTCCCAGATAGAATGGCGGGCGACGTCCGTTGCGGGAAAGGGGTTTTTGAAGGGGTCACGCATGGTTTGGGTCCGTTTTTGAAATTATTTTCAAGATTTGGAGTTTTCTCTGGTGAAGATTGTTGGCATATGCTCATCTATCAATCAACAGAGAAAATAATTTTCAAATCAGAGGTGTCCGTCGTGTCGTCAATGGGACGAAACAGGATCGATTCAGGGGGCTATGCGGTTGACGGGCGCGCTTTATTAGGGTGCATCGGTAACGGAGCCAAGGCTTAAGTTTTGGCGGAACGGAGACCGGTGAACATGGATATTTTCGCAAGGATACAGGAAGACAGGGGGCAGTTCTCGCAATCGGAACGGCGGATCGCCGATATTCTGGTTTCGGACTTCGAATTCGCCGTCAATGCCTCGATCATCGAGCTTGCGGTCCGCGCCGAAGTATCTCCGCCGACGGTGACGCGGTTCTGCCGGCGTCTCGGCTGCCAGAGCTTTTCGGATTTCAAGGTCAGCCTCGCCAAGACGGCCTATGTGGGTATCCGGTATCTTACCTCCGAGCCCTCCAGCGCCGGCCCTTCCGATGTCGCGGAGGAGGTGCTTGCCAAGGCGCAGGAAGCGCTTTTCCTGCTGCACAGGACGCTCGATCCCGCCCTTGCCGATGAAGCGGCGATCAGGATCGCCAATAGCGGCATGATCTACGCCTTCGGCGCGGGCGGCAATTCCTCGATGATAGCTTCGGAAATCCAGAACCGGCTGTTCCGCCTGGGTCTGCGCGTTTCGACCAGCGCCGATCACAGCATGCAGCTGATGATGACCGCCGCTGCGCGCAAGGAAGACGTCATCATCGGTTCGTCCTTTTCCGGCCGAAACATGGAACTGGTGAAATGTTTCAGGCTGGCGCGGGAAATGGGGGTCACCACCATTGCGCTCACCCAGAGCGACACGCCTGTTGCCGCGGCTGCGGATATGGTGGTGGCCGTTAATGTACCCGAGGGAAACAATATCTTCCGCCCCACCTCATCGCGCTACGCCTATCTGGCCGCCGTCGATGTTCTGGCGACGCTTGCTGCCTATCACCAACGGCAACGGTCGATGGTGACGTTGCGTCATATCAAGCAGCAGCTCGTGGAACATCGTGACCCGGATGACAAGCAATTGCTCGGTGATTGAGGGCGGTATGCCGAAAAACACAGGCTGCTTTGCCGGAGACCTCGCTTTGTGGCGGGTCGTAAAGCTTCAAGGGAGTTGTAGGAGATGAAGGACAGGAAAGACCAGCTCGCCGTCGTTACCGGCGCGGCAGGTGATATTGGTCGGGCAATTGCTGCGGCGCTCGCTGAAAGCCATGCAAAGGTAGTGTTGGTCGATATCGATCCCGACGCTCTTTCGGGCGCGCTATCCCTGCTTTCCGGTCCCCGCTTCGTTGCGAAAACCTGCGATGTCACCGATCCGCAGGACCTTGAGAGGCTGGCCGCCGAGGTTGCGGAACTGGGTGATGTCGCGACCCTCGTCAACAATGCGGGTGCCGCAAGGGCGGTCAGCCTGCATGACACGACCGCCGACATATGGCGCAAGGACAATATCCTCAATCTGGAAGCCCCGTTTCTCTGCTTCAGGGCTTTCGAGGAGGCGTTGAAGCGTACCCAGGGGTCGGTGGTCAACATCACCTCCGTCAACGGCATGGCGGTATTCGGCCACCCTGCCTATAGCGCGGCAAAGGCCGGGCTGATCCATCTGACCAAGCTGATCGCCGTCGAATACGGAAAATTCGGCATCCGCTCCAACGCCGTTGCGCCGGGCACCGTGCGCACGCAGGCATGGGAGGCGCGGGCCGCCGTCAATCCTCAGGTCTTCGAGGAGGCGAAGCACTGGTATCCGCTGCAGCGGATCGTGCGACCTGAAGATGTGGCCAATGCGGTTGCTTTCTTGGCCGGCCCGCAGGCCGCCGCCATCAGCGGCGTGTGCTTGCCGGTTGATTGTGGTCTCACGGCGGGGCAGGCACCGCTTGCCCGGACTTTCTCGCAATCCGAACACTACTGATTAAAACCGTCTCACCGGTTCCAATGCGCAATAAAGGGGAGCATCATGGCGCTCGCACAATATCGTCTTGAAAATTCTTGGCATCCGCTCGCAGAGTCCGCATCCGGCGGCTTTACCTTCACTCTCGTCAATCTTTCCGGCGCACCGCTGAAGGATTTCCGTATCGTTTACACGTCGCTGACGCGGACGGTGGACAAGCCGGTGTGCGGCAATGCCGTTTACCTGCGCCGCAACGCCAATTTCCATGAATTAGCACCGCCGGCGGGCTTCGTGCTGGAGCCCGGCAAATCCTGGCGCTTCACCGTCGATGGCCTGCTGCGGCCCGCAAGGCATCGCACGGATGGCGCGAAATCCGCCTATGTCAGCCTTGCCGACGGAACGCATCGCGCTGTCGATGTCGGTGACCTGATGCTGGATGGGCGTCACAGCGAGCCGGCACCGGTGCTGCTTCCTGAAGGCAAGCTCGATCTGCCCTTTTCCATCCAGCCCTGGCCTGCCGAAATCGATGCGGAACCGGGCGAAGGCTTCCCCGTCGCGCTCTTCCCCACGGAAGATGCAGGCGCGGAAGAGGTGCTTGCGGTGGAAACCGTGCTTTCGTTGTTCCGCAGGCTTTTTGCCGTCGGGCACGTGCCCTTCAGCCTCGCGCCGGTTCATGAGGGAAAACCGCTTCGTTTCAAGCAGCATAGCGGTCTGGAAGCCGAAGGCTATCGCATCACCTTTTCGAAAGACGCGGTCGTTGTGGAATATTCGGCCGCTGCCGGTCTGCAATATGGCTTGACGGTTCTGGCGCAGCTGCTGCATGGCGCGCGCATCGATCCCAAGTTCCGTTTCCCTGTTGCCGGCACCATCAGCGATGCGCCGCGTTATAGCTGGCGTGGCTGCCATCTGGATGTCTCGCGGCAATTCTATCCGACTGATGATGTCGTGCGGCTGATCGATATTCTCGCATGGCTGCGCATGAACCGGTTCCACTGGCACCTGACGGATGATGAGGCGTGGCGTCTTGAAATCAAGGCCTATCCGCTGCTGACCACAGTCGGCGCGACACGCGGTCCGGATGCGCCACTTCTGCCGCAGCTCGGTAACGGGGCCGAACCGGTGTCCGGCTATTACACGCAGGATGAGGTGCGCATGGTCGTTGCGCATGCGGCCGCGTTGAATGTCGAAATCGTGCCGGAAGTCGATATTCCCGGCCACAGCACGGCGGCTCTTGTCGCCTATCAGGAACTGACGGATGGGCAGGAGGCACCGGACAGCTATCGCTCTGTGCAGGGATATCCGAACAACGCGCTGAACCCGGCCATCGAGCCGACCTATGAATTCCTCGGCAAGATATTCGACGAGATGGTTGAGCTCTTTCCGTCGCGGCTGATCCATATTGGCGGCGACGAGGTTGCGGATGGGTCCTGGCTCGCCTCGCCTCTTGCCAAGGCGCTGATGGAAAAGGAGGGGCTGGATGGCACCTTCGGCATCCAGTCCTATTTCATGAAACGTATTCAGGGGATGTTGCACGAGCGCGGCCGTCAGCTTGCCGGCTGGGATGAGGTTTCCCATGGCGGCGGCGTCGATCCGGCCGGAACGTTGCTGATGGCATGGCAGAAGCCGGAAGTCGGACTTGAGCTTGCGCGCCAGGGCTACGACGTGGTGATGACGCCGGGTCAGGCCTATTATCTGGACATGGTGCAGGATGAAGCCTGGCAGGAGCCGGGCGCAAGCTGGGCCGGCACCGTTCCGCCTTCGCATACCTATGCCTATGAAGCCGTCGGCGAATTTCCCGAGGAGTTGAAGGAGCGGATGAAGGGCGTTCAGGCCTGCATCTGGTCGGAACACTTCCTCAACCGTGCCTATTTCAACCATCTGGTTTTCCCGAGGCTGCCGGCCATTGCCGAGGCGGCGTGGACACCAAAAGCGCAGAAGGACTGGTTGCGTTTTTCCGCCATCGTCCCCTTGAGCCCGGTTTATTGAGGGAAAACAGACATGCGTATTGCCGTTGGTGGAATTCATACCGAATGCAGCACCTATTCGCCGGTGCTGATGGGGCAGGAAGATTTTCGTGTCTTTCGCGGCGTCGAACTGCTGGAGGCCGAGTATTTCAATTTCCTCGGTGAGGGCAGGGTGGACGTACTGCCGCTTCTGCATGCGCGGGCGGTGCCGGGCGGCCCTGTGTCGCGCGCGACCTATGACGCGTTCAAGCGGGAATTCCTCGAGCGCCTGAAGGCCGCGCTGCCGCTCGACGGGCTTTATCTCGCCATGCATGGAGCGATGAATGTCGAGGGTATGGAGGATGCGGAAGGTGACTGGATTTCCAGCGCCCGCGCCGTGGTGGGACCGGATGTGATCGTTTCCGCGAGCTATGATCTGCATGGCAATGTCAGCCAGACGATCATCGATCAGCTCGACATATTTGCCGGCTACCGAACGGCGCCGCATATCGACGTGCGCGAGACGATGGTGCGGGCCTGGACGATGCTGCTGAAGGCCCTGAAGACCGGCGAAAAGCCCGGCGTGGCATGGGCGAAAATTCCGGTTCTGCTGCCAGGTGAGAAGACCTCCACAGAAGATGAGCCTGCCAAAAGCCTTTATGCGGTTCTGCCGGATCATGATGTGCGGCCCGGCATTTGGGATGCGAATTTCATGATCGGCTACGTCTGGGCGGACGAACCCCGTGCAACGGCCTGCGCCGTGGTGACGGGAACGGACAAAGCGGCTGCACAGGCGGTCGCGAGCGAGATCGCGCAATCCTACTGGAATGCCCGGCAGGACTTTCGTTTCGGCCCCGTGACCGAGCCGCTTGAGGCCATTGTGGATATTGCCGAAAACACCGCAACGCGACCGATCATCCTGGCCGACTCGGGAGACAATCCGACCGGTGGTGGGGTTGGCGATCGCGCCGATGTTCTGGCCGCACTGATTGCGCGCAACTGGCAGGGTGCTCTGCTGGGCGGCATCACCGACAGGCCGGCGGTCGAAGCCTGTTTTGCGGCCGGCGAAGGTGCAACACTTTCCCTGAAGATTGGCGGCAGTCTCGATCCGCAAAGCCCATCGGTCACTGTCGAAGCCGAGGTCCTGAAATTGGACGATTCTGGTGCTGCGGACCAGCGGCAGGCGGTGGTCGCCATCGGTGGCATCACGGTCATCCTGGCGGCGCGGCGTAGGCCTTATCACATGATTTCCGATTTCACCCGTCTCGGCTTCGATCCAAAGGGCGTGCGGCTGCTGGTCGTCAAGTCCGGTTATCTTTCGCCGGAGCTTGCACCGATCGCCAATCCCAACCTCATGGCGCTGACGGAAGGGGTTATCAATCAGGATATCGAAAATCTTCCCAATCGCCGCCGGGATGGCGATTTCTACCCATGGAAGCCGCATTTCGACTATACCCCCAAACCCATCCTTTCGGCTCGCTGGCGATGACAGCGGTCCGGTAGCTTTTACCCAGCGATCCGGCGGTGCCGGATCATCTCAGGCGAATCTCCATGCCGTCGGCTCTTTCCATCGTCATCAACAATCCGTCGATCCGCATCGGGGCGCTCGCCATCCTGTTCTTCGGGTTTTCGAATGCGGCGACCGCCCCCTATCAGGCGGTCATCGGCATTCGCGAAATCGGGCTGAGCAACAGCGTCTATTCGCTGTTGATGCTGTTTGCCGCTGTCATCAATGTCAGCGCCAGCGTGTTGATGGGCATCGTCGCCGACAGGCTGGGCGAATATCGCAAGCCAATGCTCTATATCGCGCTCTTCGGTGTCAGCGGTTATCTGCTGGTTTATCTGGCCGGCAACGCCACTGCCTTCGTGGCTGCAAAGCTGGTGCTTCTGCCGATTTTCGGGGCGATGAATTCGCTGATCTTCGCGCATGTGCGTGCGGATGCGCGCAACCTTTCGACAGGTGAAATGATCGCGGTGAACTCGATCATGCGGGCAACCATCTCGCTTTCCTGGGTGCTGGTGCCTGGTATTGTCGGTGTTTTTCTGGTGAATTCCGGCAATATGCTGATGGCTTTCCTGTTTTCGGGCATCTGCGCGCTTGTCTGTTTTCTGCTTGTCGCCTTCTGCCTGCCGCGGGCCGCCACACCGGCATCGGCAAATACCGAAGCGCGGTTCGGCCTGCGCGCCTCGCTTGCGGAAATCGGGTCACGGCGGGTGCTGCTCCGGATCATCGCCATCGCGCTCATCTGCTCGATGCTGCATCTCAACGATTCCGTGCGCTCGCTCATCATAACCGGACAGGCCAAGGGCACGGTGGCGGATATCGGTATTGTTGCGGGTATCGTCGCTGCGCTGGAAATCGTCTTCATTCTCCTCTGGGGCTGGATCGAGAAGAAGGTTCCGCAAACACTGACACTTGCGGCGGGAGCGGGGCTTTATGCCATCTATCTCATCCTGCAGGGGCTTGCTTCCGCGCCGTGGCATATCTACGCGCAGACGGTTATCAGTGCGCTGGGTGCCGCCGCGATCATCAGCATTCCCATTACCTACCTGCAGGAACTGATCGCTGATCGGCCGGGGCTCGGAAGCTCGCTGATTGCCGTCAATATCTTTCTCGGTGCTGGTCTGGGTGCGCTGATTTTTGCCGTTGGAACCCTGGTCTCCAGCTATTCGGGAACTTCCATATTGGGAGCAATCGTGGGGCTCGGCGGCGTTTATATGCTTTACGCGCTTGATGGAAAGGGCCGCCGCAGGTAACGGCCACCCAAATGAAAGAGGTTACGATGATTCTCGAGATTTGTGTGGACGATGTCGCCGGTCTGGAAGCGGCGGTCAGCGGTGGGGCCGATCGCATTGAGCTCTGTGCGGCGCTGTCGGGCGGCGGTGTGACGCCATCGGCGGGTTTCATGCAACGCGCGGCGTCCTGTGGGCTGCCGGTGAGCGTCATGATCAGGCCGCGCGCCGGTGATTTCGTGTTCACACGCGATGAAGCGGATGTCATGAAACGCGACATCGATGCGGCGCGTGCTGCAGGCCTTTCCGGCGTGGTGCTCGGCGCCTCGCGTGACGATGGTTCGCTCGATATCGTTCTGCTCGAGGAATTGCGCCGTCACGCGGACGGGCTGGATGTGACGCTGCACCGGGCCTTTGATGTCGTGCCTGATATGGAAGAGGCCCTGGAAGCTGCCATCACGTTGGGGTTTCCAAGAATTCTCACTTCCGGCGGCGCGCGTTCGGCGCTTGAGGGGATGGAGGCTCTGGCGCACCTATCCGAGATGGCCGCAGGCCGGATCGTCATCATGCCCGGTGCCGGCGTGCGTCCGCAGAGCGTTCAGACATTGCTGGATCGCTTTCCGATCACGGAAATCCACGCATCCTGTTCCGCCGTTCCATCCTTTGATCCGGAAAGCAGGGTGGCGAAGCTCGGTTTCACCGGCGCAGGGCGCAAGGTTACAGATGAGGCGGCGGTTCGCGAGTTGAAGACGATCCTCACCGCTCATCATAAAGGCGGCGCAGCGCTCTAGCCGTTCCGGCCGCGCCATCGAGGTCGAGCGTGATCGTGCCGGGTGCTGGCAAGGCCAGTGCTGCCTTGATGGCATCGGCCATCGGTTGCGCCGAAATATCCTTCTCCTCCAGCACATGCGCCAGCCCCAGTCGCGCCAGTCGTTCGGCACGGGCGCTCTGTTCGGTTTCGCCCCCGGCCGCGAAGGGGATCAGAAGCGAGCGGCATTTTGCCTGAAGAATATCGCAGACGGTATTATAACCGGCCTGTGAAACCGAAAGCCGTGCCCCGGCGAGCAAACTTGCGAAATCCTTGCGGAAACGGAAGACGGACACATTCTCGGCCGCCTGCGCCGAGATCGCATCGAAATCCGCTTGCGGCATGTTTGGACCGGTTACGAGGCACCAGTTCTTGATGCCACCAAGCAGAGGGGCGGCCTCGATAGCAGCCCGTATGAGTGTTGCCCCTACGGCGCCGCCGCCTGCGGAAACCACGATGTCGAATTTCTCCTCCGGTTCCGGCGGCGGAAGGGGGGCGACGAGCCCGGTATAGACGATGCGCTGGCTGATTTCGCCGGTGAGGGGAAAGGTGTCTTCCAGCCGGGCGAAATCCGGATCGCCATGGACGAGCACTGCATCGAAATGTTTCTTCACCAGCGACACGGTCTCTTCGTCCCGTCCCGGTTTGGTTTTTTCCTGAAGAATATCGCGCAGCGACGCCATGACGAGGGGGCGCGGTTCGCTGTCCTCAATCTCGTCCAGCAGCGGCAGCAATTCAAATCGCACCTGCCTGCGACCGAAAGGGAAAGCCTCGATGATAACGATATCGGGTTTGGCGCCGTGATAGGCCCCGATCAGCATATCGGTTCTAAGCCTCTTGAAGTTGTCATCCACCGGTTTGCCGGAACTGTCGACTAGGCCGGCAAAGTTGCCGTCGCTAACGGCGATGGGCGGCAATTCGACATGGCGGATGCCCTCGCCCGGAAAGCCCGGGACCGGAGTGCCGCCCGTCACCAGAACCACATCAAAACCGTCCGTCTGAAGGGCTTTGGCAATGCGGCTGGCGCGGGCGATATGGCCGATGCCGAGAAGGTGCTGGACGTAAAAGAAGACGCAGGGGCGTTTTTCCGTATCGGTCATGGCGTTTTTTCCCACTCGGTCTCGAACAGGGCCTTCAGTTCGGCAATGCTGGTGCGATGGTCGAAGGCGGTGCGCACACGGTTTTCGGCTGCACTGCCAAGACGCTGGCGCAATTGCGGATCGGTGATGGCCATGCGCAGAGCCTCTGCGAAGGCGGCCGGATTTTCCGGTTCCGTCAATAGGCCGTTTTCACCACTGACGAAGAACTCCGGAATGCCTGATATGTTGGTGGAGATGCAGGTCAAAGCCTGGCTCGCAGCCTCGACCAGCACATTGGGAAGGCCATCGCGGTCGCCATCGCTGGTGATGCGGCAGGCAAGAGCGAAGAGGTCTGCTTCCCGGTAATTCTCCAGCACCTGCTTCTGGTCCATGGCGCCGGTCCAGACGATCCTGTCGGCAATGCCGAGTTCGTCGGCAAGTTTCTTCAGTGCGGCCAGTTCATCGCCGCCGCCGATATGGGTGAAACGCCAATGGATATTCTGGGGAAGCGAGGCGAGCGCGCGCAGCAGAATATCGATGCCCTTTTTCTTGACGGCTCGGCCGACGCTTAAAATCCTGACAGGATCATCGGCGTCCGATCCGTCCCTTACCGGGCGCGGTGTCTCGAAATGCGGGAAGCGGGTGAGATCGAGGCCATGATAGCTCAGATGCACATTCTTCTTGGCCCCGGAAAGTGTCTGCAGATGCTGAAAACCGCCGGCGGTGCAGGTCACGGCCCAGCGGGCGCTTTGCAGCTTGGCGGCAAGGTCGCGGTCGTTCGAGGTCCAGATGTCCTTCGCGTGCGCCGAGATCGTCCAGGGCGTGCCTGTCATCAGATGGGTATAGGCGGCGACCGAGGCGGGCGTGTGGATGAAGTGAACGTGCAGCCATTCGGCATCTTCCGGCCATTCATGCGCGAGCACCGCGGCCTGCCCGAAACGGCGGAAGCGGTTGCGGCTGAGATCATGCGGCAGGTCGCTGAAAAAGCGGCGAAGCGCTTTGGTGAAGCCCGGCTTTTTGCGGCAGGCCCATAGCGCCCTCAGAACGCGCAGCGGTTCCTCGTGCAGATACTCCGGCAAATAGGTAACGGGCGCGCGGATTTCATCGTGAACGGGATGGCGCTTCTTGTCCGTGGGCCGGCGCATCGACATGAGTTCGAGCTTCAGGCCGGCCTTTTCCAGCCCGAGAAGCTCCTGAGCTATGAATGTCTCGGACAGGCGCGGATAGCCCTTGAGGAGCACCACGATTTTTTTTGTATCGGTCACGTTGCGCGTGTCTCTTTTGAAGTGGTGTTTGTCGGGGAACCGGTCACGCGGTTAGCGTGATCGGCGCCTTGTCGCCCTCGGGCGGCAGCCATTCGGCGATCCGGCGCGATATGTTTTCCAGACCATCCAGTTTCAGCCCGCGCGCATTGACGGAAGGGGGCGCGCGGTTTGGCAGCGCTTTCAGTGCCGCCGCCATTTTTGCGGGGTTCTCGGCATCTTCCGGTAGAAGCATGTCGAAAAGGCCAAGCTCCGAGGCGCGGCTGGCGCGGATAAGCTGCTCTTCGCGCGGCACCGTGCGCGGCACGACGAGGGCGGGTTTGTCGAAAGACAATATCTCGCAGACGGTGTTGTATCCGCCCATCGAAACAACGGCCTGCGCGCCGGCGACGAGATCTTCCATGCGATTGTCGAACTCGATGATCTCGATATGCGGAATATCGGCGACGCTGTTCATGAAGCGCTGGCGCTGATCCGCCGGCATATAGGGGCCGAGCACCACCAGCGCCTTATGCGTCAGTTCGCTGTCATGGCGATAGGCGTTGATGACGTCATCGATCAATTCGCTGCCATCACCGCCGCCGCCGGTGGTGACGAGAAGGTAATCGCCTTCCGGCCGATGCGATACGGTTTCGGCCTGCGTCTTGGACCTTTGCAGGAAACCGACGAAATCCATCTTGTCTCGAACGGTGTGCGGAACATCGAGCCCCGTCAGCGGATCGTGGAAATCGGGCGGGCCATAAATCCAGACGTGGTCATAGAACTGGCCGATCTTTGTCATGACATTGTTGCGCTTCCACTCCGCTTCGAGCAGCTGCGGCGCATCCATGACGTCGCGCAGGCCGATGACGAGCTTGGTGCCCTGTCCCTTGAGATAGGCGAGCGTTTCCTCCACCTCGCCACGCAGGCCCATGGGCTCCTTGTCGACGATGAAGATATCCGGCTGGAAGCTTTCAGCGGTGTGATAGATGATGGAGCGGCGCATCTTCAGCGTTTCCTGAAGATCGATATGCCTGTCCATCGAGGTATATTCACCGTTGCGCAGTTTGATGACGCTCGGGATTTTCACGAAATCGACGCGGGCGCGATAATCGAAGGCGCCGGCAATCGTCGCACCTGAAATGATGAGGACGTTGAGGCCGCGATAATCCTCCACCAGAGCATGCGCAATCGTGCGACACCGCCGCAGATGGCCGAGGCCGAAGGAATCATGGCTGTACATGAGAATGCGCGCGTCGTTCAAACGGGAGCTCATGGGCCAGACCTCTTTTTGCCTTTCACGATGAAGGCGGCGTCGGAAGGGCAGTGTATCAAGACGTATTCCATTTTATTTGAAGGGGTCCGCAGCATCACGTAGTCCGTCACCGAAGAAATTAAAGGCCAGAATGACGAGAACGACCGGGATCGTCGGTATTAGAAGCCACGGATATAGCGCAATGACGCTGACGCTGCGCGCCTCTGTGAGCAGAATTCCCCAACTTGTGATCGGTGGTCTGAGACCAAGCCCGAGAAAGCTCAGTGCGGTCTCGCCCAGGATCATGCCTGGAATTGTCAATGTGGCAGAGGCGATCAGGTGTGACATAAAGCCGGGAATAAGGTGTCTGCCGATGATGCGCGGCGTGCCCGCGCCCATCAATTGTGCAGACAAAACATAGTCTTCTTCGCGAAGCGCCAGCAGTTTTGAGCGCACGGCGCGCGCCAGCCCCGTCCAGTCCAGCATGCCGAGAATGATGGTGATGCCGAGATAGACGAGGATGGGGCTCCACGTCACCGGCATGATGGCTGCAAGCGCCAGCCACAGCGGAATGCTGGGGATGGATTGCAGCACCTCGATGATGCGCTGGACGATCAGGTCGAAGGTGCCGCCGCGATAACCCGCCAGACCACCGATCACAATGCCGAGAACGAAGCTCATGGCGACGCCGAGAAGGCCGATGGTCAGCGAAATACGGGCGCCATAGATGATACGGGAGAGTACGTCACGGCCGAGACGATCCGTGCCGAGCAGGAACATTTCACCGCCTTCGGCCGGGCAAACGAGATGGGTTCTGCCCTCGAACAGGCCCCAGAAGTGATAGGTATCGCCCTTGCAGAAGAAACGCAGCGGCTGGATATCCGTCGGCACGTCCCGATAGACCCGTCTCAGATTGTCCATGTCGAGCGTCATTTCCCGGCCGTAAACGAAGGGGCCGACAAATTTTCCGTCATTGAACAGGTGAATGGCCTGCGGTGGCGCGTAGATGTGCTCGATATTGCGGGTATGGAGGTTATAGGGCGCGAGGAATTCGCTGATCAGGATCGAAAGGTAAAGCACCACCAGAAAAGCGCCGGACCAGACCGCGATCTTGTGCTGTCGGAACTGCCACCACATGAGACGCAGCTGCGAGGCCTTGCTGAAGGCCGCCATTCCTGACGTGTTGGGTTCGATCAGCGACGGGTCGAAGGGCGCGGTCGAGACATAGTGGGGCAGCGCTTCGCCGGGGTTCGGAATGGATGAAGTCATTTGACGTTACCACCTCCGAAGCGGATTCTCGGGTCGAGTATGGCAAGGGCGATATCCGACACCAGAACGCCGATCACCGTCAGGAAAGCAAGGAACATCAGGAACGAACCGGCCAGATACATGTCCTGGCTCTGCAGCGCTCTGATGAGCATGGGGCCGGTGGTTTCGAGCGATAGGACGACGGCGGTGATTTCCGCGCCTGATATGATCGCAGGCAGGATCGAGCCGATATCCGAGATGAAGAAATTCAGCGCCATGCGCAGCGGATATTTGGTCAGCACCTTGAAGGGATGAAGCCCCTTGGCCCGGGCCGTCACCACATACTGCTTCTGCAATTCGTCGAGCAGATTGGCGCGCAGGCGGCGTATCATGCCGGCCGTACCCGCTGTTCCGATGATGAGGACGGGAATCCAGATATGTTCGAGGATCGATTTGAGCTTCGCCCAGCTCATCGCCTGGCTCAGGTATTCCCGGTCCATCAGGTGGCCGATGGAGATGCCGAACCAGATATTGGCGAAATACATCAGGATCAACGCCAGCATGAAATTGGGAATGGCGATGCCGAGCAGGCCGAGGAAGGTGAGCCCGTAGTCACCCCAGCTGTACTTGTGCGTGGCGGAATAGATGCCGATTGGAAAAGCGAGGATCCAGGTGACGATGATGGTGACGAAGGACACCAGAACCGTCAGCCACAGGCGGTCTCCAACCACATCGCTGACCGGCAGCTGATATTCGAAGGAATAACCGAAATCACCGACGAGCATGCCGGTCGCCCAGCGGAAATAGCGGATCGGTGCCGGTTGATCGAAGCCATAGCGGACGCGCAACTCCTCGATTTCGGCAAGGTTCGCCGTTTCGCCCATGGCACGCAGCTCTGCGACGTAGCTTTCGAAATAATCGCCCGGCGGTAGTTCGATGATGGTGAAGACCAGCATCGAGATCAGGATCAGCGTGGGGATCATGACGAGGATGCGCTTTAAAATATACCGCAGCATATCAGGCGTCTCCGTCATACCAGAAGGCATCCGGCATGTAGACGCCGAGATAAGATGTGGGTTCGTAACCGAAGAGCGCTTTGTCCGGCACGTTTCGCATGCGTTTGACATGGACGACAGGTTGCAGCGCGCCGTTGACGATACCGATGGAAAACACCTGCTGCGTATAAATCCCGAGCATCTCCAGCCAGATGGCCTGACGTTCTTCCTCGGTGACGCTTCTGCGCCATTTTTTCAGGAGATCGAGCAGGTGCGCCGCTTCCGGCAGGTCAGGTTCCTTGCCCTCGCGGCCGCCGGAAAGATAATGGATGCCCCAGACTGGCCATTGCAGCTGGTCGTCACCGGTGGGCGCAAGGCCGGATGGCAGCATGTCCGGCGTCGGCACACCATTGTCCATGCCCATCCATACCGACATCAGCACCTCGCCGCCCATGGCGCGTTTGCGGAAGACATCGCGCTGGGTGGGGCGCACGGAAACAGCAATGCCGATATGCCGCCAGTGATCCGTCACCAGCTCCATCACGTCGGTTTCGAGCGTGCTTTCGCCTGTCGTCTCGACGATGATATAGGCCGGACGCCCATCCGGCAGGAGCCGGAGGCCAGCGCTGTCGCGCCTGTCGAGACCGGCTTCATCGAGCAGCCTGTTGGCGGTTGCGCGGTCGAAGGCGCTCCAGGCGTCCGCAAATTCCTGCCGGTAAAGCGGGCTTTCCGGCAGAACGGTATCGGCGCTCTCCTTCGCCAGCCCGTAAAAACAGACCATGTTGATTTCGTGCCGGTTGATCGCAAGGGACAAAGCACGGCGCACGCGTACGTCCTGAAAAGCGCTGCGCCAGACCGGATCGGCGCAATTCAGGTTGGGCAGAAGCGCGATGCGTGAACCCTGGGAGCGCTTGTAGAGGTTCACCTTCAGAGGAAAACGCTTTTCCGCATCCTTCAAAAAGGTGTAGTCGGCGAAATCGAGGCCAAAATATTGCAGATCGCTGTCGCCGGAGGCCGTCTTGGCCGAGATGATATCGGACGAGGTGACGTTCAGCAGGAACCGGTCGAGATAGGGCAGTTGCAGGCCGTTTTCATCGACGCGATGATAATAGGGGTTGCGTTCGAACACGAACTGTTCGGCTGGCGGCGCGGTTGTGTTGCGCCAGGCATCCAGTGTCGGCAAAGCAGGATTTTCCGGGCGCACCTGCCGCGACATCTTGATATGCAGCCCGCTCCAGTCATCCGCCTTGTTTTTCTTGATGAGTTTGGCGAGATTTTCCGCAGTCTGATATTTGACGTGGAACTGCTTCATGTAGGCGGCGGGAAGGAACAGCCGCGCCGGTGAGGCGGCTGCGAGCTTCGCCAGAAAATCCGGGTTGGGGCCGTCCCAGCTGTAACGTACCGTCAGCAGGTCAATGACCTCGATCAGGGGTGGTTTGTTGTTGACCAGAAGTTCGATCGGAGGACCGCCCTTGTGGATTTCCTTGTTGAGGGCGACATCCTCCCAGAAATAGCGGAAATCCTCAGAGGTGAAGTCGCTGCCATCGGACCATTTGTGGCCCTCGCGCAGCTTGAAGGTGAAGATGCGTTCGTCCTGAACGTCGTAGCTTTCCAGAATATCCGGATGAAGCTCGAATTTTTCGTCATAACCGACGAGGCGGGCATAGCTGCTGATCGGCATCAGCCTGATATCACGCTGGCCGCCAATGAGCATGCGCACCGAGCCGCCATGTTTTCCTGGCTCACGGCCAAGCGCTTTCATGTCGATGACGCGCGGGTTTTTCGGCAGCCGTTCGGCTACGTCGGGCAATTCGCCCTTTTCCCGTTTTTCCTTGAAATAGGCGGGGTCGGTATAGGCGGCTCGCGCATAGGCCGGCAGGAAAACGGAGGCCAACAGGGCAAGGGTGGTGCGGCGCGTGATCAAGGGCGAAGCTCCCGGATATCGGCGTTGCCGTTTGCGAGAACGAAATGGCCGTCGCCCAGATCGGCGGAGATCATGTCGCCATCACCCTCATCGCGGAACTGCTTGCCCCAGTCGAATTTGCCCGTCGCGCTGATCTTGCCGATGGTGCGGAAATCGAGCGGCCGGTCGAGATCGGGGAAAGGTACAGCCGCCAGCAGCGATTTGGTATAGGGATGCACGGGAGCGCGCATCATGATTTCCCGCGGCGCCAGCTCGACGATGCGGCCCTCGCACATCACGGCCACGCGGTCGGCCATGTAATCCACCACCGCCAGATTGTGCGAGATGAAGAGATAGGTAAGCCCGAGGTCTTTTTGCAAATCCTTGAGCAGATTGAGGATTTGCGCCTGCACGGAGACATCGAGGGCGGAAACGGGTTCATCGCAGATCAGCAGTTCGGGTCCGAGCGCCAGGGCTCTGGCGATACCGATACGCTGCCTTTGGCCGCCCGAAAAACTGTGCGGATAACGATTAAGCGCGCTTTCTCCAAGCCCGATAGCCCTGACGAGATTGCGGACTTTCTCCGCGCGGTATTTCGCATCGCCCCGTCCGTGGATTTCGAGCGGCTCGCTCAGAATATTGCCCACCGTCATACGTGGAGACAGCGACGATATCGGGTCCTGGAAGACCATCTGTATCTTCGACCGCAGCTCCTTGAGGTCGCCGTCCTTCGCATTGAGGACATCGATATCGCCCTGCGGCCGGTGAAAGGTCACCGAGCCTTCATCCGGGCGCACGGCGCGCATGAGGATTTTGCTGACGGTGGTTTTGCCGCTGCCGCTTTCGCCGACCAGGCCGAGGCATTCTCCGCGGCGGATTTCAAAACTGACGCTGTTGACCGCTTTGGTGGCGTTGGCGTCACCCTTGCGGAACCAGCTGGACTTTCGGGTTGTGAAGGTCTTGCTGATATTGTCCACGGTCAGAAGCGGGCCGGGAGTTTTATTGACCGCGGCGGTCTTTTTGCCGACCAGGCTTTCGTGGTCAATGTTGATTTCGCGCAGTGCCTTCAGCCTTTCGCCGGGCTTCATGTCGAAATGCGGTACGGCGGCCATCAAGCCTTTGAGATAGGGATGGCTTGGCGCCTTGAAAATGTCGTCGACCGTGCCCGCCTCCATGATCTCGCCCTGATAGATCACGGCGACCTCGTCGGCGATATTGGCCACTACGCCGAGATCGTGGGTGATGAGCAGCATGCTCATGTTCAGCCGGCTCTGGAGATCGCGCAGGAGCTTCAGGATCTGCGCCTGTATCGTCACATCAAGCGCCGTCGTCGGCTCGTCGGCGATCAGGAGCGCGGGGCGACAGATCAGCGCCATGGCGATCATGGCACGCTGGCGCATGCCGCCCGACAATTCGAAGGGATACATGTTCACGACCTTCTTGGGTTTGGAAAACCCAACGAGATCGAGCGTTTCATACATTTTTTCCGCACGTTCGGCCGGCGACAGGATGCTGTGGATTCTGAGCGCCTCATCGATCTGGTTGCCGATCGTATGCAGCGGCGAGAAGGACGTCATAGGCTCCTGAAAAATCAGGCCGATGCGGTTTCCGCGTATTGAACGGATTTCCCGCCCGTCCTTCGGCAATTGCAGCAGATCGATAGGGCCGGCTGCGGCATTTTCCGGATCGGTGAACAACACGCGGCCGTTCACGCGCGCCGTCTTGGGATGAATGCCCATGATGGTCTGGCCGATGACGGACTTTCCCGAGCCGGACTCGCCAACGAGAGCAGTGACTTTTCCCGGAAGAATGCGAAGGCTGGTACCCCTGACGGCATCGATGGTGCCGCCCATCAGAGAAAACGAAACCCGCAGATTTTCAATACGGAGCAAATCTGCGCCTGCGCTCATGCCAAAGGGTTCCTTGCCGTCTCTTTATTGTTACGTTGTGACAATTGCTCAGGAGGGCTTAAATCCACGTTATCGCAGGGTTTGTTGTCTGTCTATGCCTCTGAAACATCGAATTGTTTAGCAAATTCAAAGCCGGCTTCCGAAATAGGGCGGCTTGCCTGACAGCTCCTGTTTCGTGATATGTTAACGGGTGCTTTTGAATGAGGATCCATGTCCGACAAGAAATATTATGACGCTGAGCTCGATAAAGCCCGGCAGTTGCAAAATGACGGCCGATACGCGGAAGCCGACGCGCTTCTCTTATCGCTGGTTGCAGCGAAAGACGGACATCTGATGGGCGAACGGACGGTGCTCGGTCTGCCGCGCAGACTGCATGCCGCGCGGCTGCGTCTCGCCAAGGCCGAGGGCGATATGGTCGCCAGGATCGGCTATCAATATACGCTGGTTCCGCCGCCACAGGTGCTGCAGAAATATGCGCGGTTTTCCACGGAAGAACGTCGCATCATCAGTCTCAAAAGCCGTGAAGACGTGCCAAGGCTTATCCACCAGATATGGATCGGGGAAAAAGCCCCGCCGGTATCGGTTGAGGCATGGGCCGCCCACGCTTCGAACCATCGTTACGACTATCGCCTCTGGCGGGAGGCTGATCTTGAGCGGGAAGGCGTGTTTTCGAACGGCATCTTCAAAACCATGCTGGACAAAGGCGATTATCCGGGCGCGGTGGATGTGGCCCGTTATATCCTGCTGGAGCGATTTGGCGGCATCTATCTCGATTGTGACTGGTATCCGGCGCGGGACGATGTGAGCTTCGATACATTCCTGCCCTTGGCGGGGCTGACAGTGTTTGACGAAAAAACGCCGCGTGACACGGGGCAGGGCAGCATGCTGCTTGCCAATTCCTTCATCGCTGCGCCTGCCGGACATCCGGTCTTTGGCAAGATGCTGGAGGCCTTTCCCGGGATCATCGAAGACATGCCGCGCGCGCCTGCCTGGTGGTCGACTGGTCCTTTGATATTCACCGTTATCGCCCGGGCCGGAAGCATCAGCCTCGCGCCGGCGTCGTTCGTCGCCGCGTCTCTTCCCGACCGCGCAGCTTTCGATGAGGTGGAAGTGGTCAGGCGGAAACTTTCCACTGAGGCGGGCGGGTTGCTGATCGCCTGGAAATCATGGTGAGATTTCGTCGACAAGGTCCTTGGAAGAACGCCAGCGGGCGGCGGGATGTTCGGCGGTCACTTCGAAAAGCCGTCTCAGGAAGCGCCAGACATTGTCGTCATGCACGAGATGATGGGTAAGGACGCCTGTGACGCCGCCATTTTCGGCGGCCCTCAGGATGCGGGCGGCGGTCTCGGAAAACAGGATGCCGTCGTCACGGCCACCGCGGCTGCCGTGCCAGTCGATCACGTCGACATGGGTGTTCAGGCAGGGCGGCAGGGTGCTTTTCTCCGGGCCGAAAACGGACAAGGCGCGATATCCGAGGCCGGCCAACTCCTTCACGATACCGGCATCTATGCGGTTCCATGGCGGCACGAGCATAGGTACCAAGCGCCCACCATGCAGGTCGTGGAGTTTATCCAGCCCGGATTGCAACTCATCGAGAACGATGGCCGGATCGCGATGTGATCCGAGCTCCTGCTTCTTTTCTTTCTCCCCGGCATAATTCGCATGGGACCAGCCATGGACGGCGACCTGGGCGATATCAGACGTATCCAGATGCTGTGCGAGCCTGTCTGTCGTCATCTCGGGAATGACCGCGAGCGTGACCGGAGCGGAAAAGCCGGCGCAAAGATCGAGTAGCGTGTCGAGGGCCGGTGTCGGCTCCACCGCATCGTCGTCCCTGAGCCAGAGATCGGCCTTTATGCCGCGCCGCTCACATTCGTCCAGTGCCGCAACGAGTGTTTCCAGACTCATGATCTTCGCGCCTTTGCTTGCAGCAGGATATGGTTCAGCTCTTTTGCGGCGTTTTCCAAAGACCGTTCGTTCCTGACGAATTGCCGGGCCGCCCTTGCCAGTTCTTCACGCCTGTTGTCATCACCGATCAGGGTTTTAATCGCGTCGGCATAGGCGGCTGTATCATTCTCCGGTGTCAGTAATCCTGTGGTGCCGGATTTTACCACTTCGGGAACGCCCGCCACCTTTTCGGCCACGACGGGTAGGCCGGCGGCCTGCGCTTCGAGATAGGCAAGCCCATAGGCCTCGCCATGGCCCGGCCAGACGTAGAGCGACGCTTTCGAAAGAAGCATGGCGATCTCGGACGCGGTTTTTTCCCCGTGCCAGACAAGGCGCTGATCCGGAAAAGCGCTGAACATGGCTTGTACGGCCGCGCGTTCCGGCCCATCGCCGACGATATCCAGCGTCCAGTTGATATCCTGCGGCAAAAGGGCGAGCGCTTCGGCAAGGGCGCGATAGCTGTCGAGCTTGTCACCCGCCCGCATCATGGCGACGGCAATCAACTTTGCTGGGGTCGGATTGGGTGTGTTTTTGAGAAAGGCCTCGGCATCGATAAAGGGCGGTAACATGGCCCATCGAAGGGCGGGCGAGGCCCGCACAAGCCCCTCGCGATCCCGCGCAGTGAGGCAGATATTGATCGATGCGACATTCAATGCGGCCAGCAACCGGTCTTGAACCACCTGCCAGCCCATCCCGTTGCGCTTGGGCGAATAGGATGCCTCGGCGGTGACGTAGGGAATATCGAAGCGTCTGGCCAATTCCGGCCCAAGCAAATCGAGGGCCTTGTAATAGGGGTGATAACAAAACCAGAGGTCCGGTGCGCCCTCCAGCTGCCAGCGCTGCGTGATGGTCTCGATTTCGCGCTCAGCCGTTTCGGCAAGCGAAGTCCGCGCGGGTTCATCCGGCTGTTTCAGGAAGCTGCGCAGTTCGGAGGCGACTGAAACCTCGTGGCCGCCCATCGTCATCGCCTGCATCAGCAGGCGGGCCATCAGCCGGTCGCCGGAGGGAACGGGATGGTTGGGTGATTTGAGCGGCGCATGAAAGGCGATCTTCATGGCGATGGTTGTGCGTTGCCGGCGGCTTGGGCGTCAACCGGAATTTGAAAGGCCCGAGCCTTGACAGGTCAGTCATTCTTGCCCAACTGAAAGGCATCTTTTGCACATGCGCGGAGCGTGACACGCTTTGACTTCCCCAGACATTTCCCAGAACCTGCTTTCCAGCATTGAAAACAGAAGCGCCAAAGCGGGGGTGATCGGCCTCGGCTATGTCGGTCTGCCGCTTGCCATGACGATCGCCAAGGGCGGTTTCAAGGTTGTCGGTTTCGATATCGATCCCGGTAAAATTACCGCGATCGAGGCCGGACACAGCTATATCGAGGCCGTTTCGGACGAGGTGCTGGCAAGTGTGAGACAGGATGATGGCTTTGTCGCCACCTCGGATTTCTCCAGGCTGGCCGAATGCGATGTCATTGCCATCTGCGTGCCCACGCCCCTGACCAAATATCGCGAGCCGGATCTCTCCTATGTCGAAAAGACCTGCCGGGATATTGTCGCGCATCTGCGCAAGGGGCAGCTCGTGGTTCTGGAATCGACCACCTATCCCGGCACCACCGACGGGGTGGTGAAGACCATTCTGGAAAGCACCGGGCTTGTCTCCGGCGTCGATTTTTTCCTTGGCTTTTCGCCCGAGCGGGAAGATCCCGGCAACCGCGATTTCGAGACCTCAACCATTCCGAAGGTTGTCGCTGGCGATGGTGAGGCCGCTGGAAAGCTGATGGAGGCTTTTTACGGTTCGGTGGTCAAAAAAATCGTTCCGGTTTCGACCAATGCCACGGCGGAAGCGGTGAAAATCACCGAAAACGTCTTCCGTGCCGTCAATATCGCCCTCGTCAATGAACTCAAGGTCGTCTACGAGGCCATGGGCATCGACATATGGGAAGTGATCGATGCGGCGAAAACCAAGCCGTTCGGTTTCATGCCCTTTTATCCCGGTCCGGGTCTTGGCGGCCATTGCATACCGATCGACCCTTTCTATCTCACCTGGAAATCGCGGGAATATGAATTGCCGACGCGGTTCATCGAACTTGCCGGTGAAATCAATACCGGTATGCCGCGTCACGTCATCGGACGGGTTGCGGAGGCGCTCGATATTCATTCCGGCAAGGCGCTCAGCCGCTCGAAGGTGCTGGTTGTCGGTCTCGCCTACAAAAAGAACGTGCCTGACATTCGCGAAAGCCCCTCACTGAAGCTCATCGAGCTTATTCAGGAGCGCGGCGGCGAAGCGGCCTATTTCGATCCCTACGTGGCTGAAATCCCGAAAACACGGGAATATAGCCACCTCATGGGCATGAAATCCGTGTCGTGGGACAGGCAGGCGATAGGCGCCTTCGACGCCGTTCTCGTTGCGACTGACCATGACAATGTGGATTATGCCGCTCTAAGCGAATGGGCGCCGCTTATCATCGACACACGCAATGTTTTCGCGCGTCGGGATATAGCCGCAAAACACATCATCAAGGCCTGATAAAATGAGTAGACTCGATAGTTTCATTCGCCGGTTGACCGCGCAGCGGGATATCCTCAACCATGTCGCGGCCAATCTCGATCTGCCGGGTGAAGGGGCGCTTATGGAAATCGGCCTTGGAAACGGGCGCACCTTCAATCACCTGCGAGAGCTGTTCCCCAACCGCCGCATCATCGCTTTCGACAGGGCCATGGGTGCACATGCCTCCTCGGTTCCGGCGCAGGAGGATCTGGTGATCGGCGAAATATCGCAAACCGCTCCGGCTTTCATCGGCACGGAAGCGGCTTTCGTGCATGCCGATATCGGCACGGGCTATCCGGAAAAGGATGCGGTTACCCTTACATGGTTGCCCGATCTTGCTGCGGGCATGCTGGCAAAAGGCGGCCTCGCGGTCAGCGGGCTGCCTCTGGATCATCCCATGCTGAAGCCGCTGCCGGTGCCGGCAAGTGTGCCGACGGACCGTTATTTTCTCTATCGCAAGATTTGAGATCGGACGCCCCGACAGGTTTGTCGGGGCTACTTCATAAATAGCGCTCGCTCTCTTCCTTCGAGAGCAGGAAGACCCTCATCTGCGAGTTTCGGCCGCGAATGGCGATTTCTTCGCTCCTGAGATCGGCAATCTCCTGTCCCGCCTGAATGATGGCCGGTTCGGAAACGACGATGGCGGCGCCGAACTCCTTGGCCTTGGATTCGAGCCTGCTTGCCACGTTGACGGTATCGCCTATGGCCGTCAGGGTTTTTGCCGCGCCATATCCCATCACACCGACGATGCTCGGGCCGGAGTGAATGCCGACCACCACTTCCAGGCGGACGGCGAATTGTTTCTCCAACCCCTCGTTCAGGATGGCGATATCCCGCAATATGGTTGCGGCTGCCTTCATGGCGTTGCGACAGGCACGGTCCGCATCCTCGCCAAGTCCAAAAAGGGCCATGGCGCCATCGCCAATGAATTTGTCGAGATGACCTCCGGCGTGTTCGACGGCTTGGCCGACGATGGTGAAATAGCGGTTGAGAAGGAAGACGATATCATAGGGCAGCTTCGCTTCGGACAGCGTGGTGAAGTTACGCAGATCGCAGAAGAGGATGGCGATTTCTTCTTCACGGCCGGGTCGGGCCGGCTGTGCATCCGCGGGCAGATCGCTCTGCTGGGGCGGTGAAACGAGAAGCGCGATGTTGAGATCGCTCGTAGGGCGCAGCTGACAACCGAGCCGCACATCCGAATCGGCATGGATGCGCCTCAAGGTGGTCTGCTCTATCTCCCCGGGTGGCGGAAGCGGGCCCTTGCTGTTCAGAACCTTGACGCGACAGGTTGAGCAGCGTCCCTTGCCGCCACAGACGGAGTAGTGCGGGATGCCCGCGAGCCTGCTGGCTTCGAGAATGCTGAAGCCGGCCGGGATGCGTGCTTGTGCGCCCTGTTCATAGTGGATTTCGATGGCGGTCAACCGTTGCCGGAAGCTGCGCACGCCGCGCAATACGAAGACCAGCATGACCGCGCCGGCAAAAAGCGCTTCGGTCGTGCTGGTAATGAACCGGATTCGCGTTTCCATCTCCCTTTGCAGCGGGAGCTCGTCTCTCTGGATGGCGTAATCCGAGAGCCCGGGAGGAAGCGCGTATTTCCGATCGACTTCCTCCAGCCAGCGGCCCGCATCGCTGAAACCCAGCAAGGCCAGAAGCGGCAGCATCACTGCCACCGTCATGAAGAGCCCGGCGATTTTCGGATACCAGTCGCGATAACGCAGCCAGAAATAAAGGCCGATGCATCCGTGGATCCAGATCACGATCAATGCAAGGCTCTGCCATGCGCCGCTGACAGGATTATTGATCCACAGGCGGCGGATAACCGAATAATAACCGACGTCGATGCCATAGAGCATGTGCGATACGCGGATATTCACGGCATGGCCGATGATCAGAAACGGGATCGACAGGCCGAAAATGACCTGAAGCGCTTCGCGAAGCGGCATGCGCAGCGTTCTGCGCTGATAAAGCGAGCGCAGAACAAGGCAGACATGCACGACAACCGACCCATAAAAAAGCAGGCTGCTGACGGGATTGAGCCAGATCAGGCTGAACCATTTTCGCGCCCGTTCGGCGGTATCGATGGAGATGAGCGCGAGGGAGTGATTGAAAAGATGGGAAAATACGAAAGCAAATATGATGAGACCGGATAAAATCCGGGCGCGTCTCAAATTGGTCTCCGAAAAGAAACGGATCATGCAAATCCCATCATGTGGTCATCGACGCAGAATCATCATGTAGTATGTGGTGGCACCCCTTAGTGCAGGGTGTCTCGTGGCAATATCGTGGAGCAATTGATCGCAAACAGTCAATTGTGCGTGTTCGAATGCCCGCGTGCAAAAGATGTTGAATCAGGACTTCGAAAAAACGGTCGGCAAGATCAAATCTTCGCCGGAGCCAAGTTGCGATCAGAGTTCGATGATCTGGCCGTCCATGGCCGCGAACGCGCCGCTGAACAGAGCTTTTGCCTGTTTTTCGATGCTGTCCAGTTCCTCGTCGCTGCGGCTGGGGGCGTGGTGGATGAAACCAACATTTTTTGCGCCAGCGAGTTTGGCGAGGCGGATCGCCTGTTGCCAGGACGAATGGCCATAACCGCGATAAAGGCCCATTTCCTCATCGGTGAACATGGCGTCATAGAGGAAAAGATCGACATCCCTGATCAGGTCGAGCACGGTTTCGTCGATGCTGCCCGGCTCATGTTCGGTGTCGGTGATGATGGCAAGGGATTTTCCTTCCCAGTCCAGCCGGTATCCGATGGCGTTGCCGGGATGGTTGAGCATTCCGGTTCTGATCGAAAGGCCGGGATGCACGTCAAGCGCATCGCCGGGCAGGAAGTCCCGTGTTGCGATCTTGGCACAACAGATCTCCAGCGGCACGGGGAACCAGGGCGGGCTCATGAAATCCCTGAGCATTTCCCGGGTCGTCATGGTGCCGGCAAGGTGGCCGGACCAGATGGCGACATCATTGGAGCTGTTATAAAAGGGCTTGAAATAGGGGAAGCCGACAATGTGGTCGTAATGGCAATGCGAGAAGAACAGGTTGACGTCGGTAATGCCTTCCGCCCGCAAGGCAAGGCCAGCGGGATGCAAGCCCGAACCCGCATCGAACAAAAGAACGTGATCGCCGCATCTTACCTCGATGCAGATGGTATTCCCGCCGTATTTTCGGAAGTTTTCACCTGAAACAGGAAGCGTTCCCCGCGCACCCCAGATCTTTACCCGAAAATTTCTATTACTTTCCCGACTTGCTGTGTCGGAATCGAACGCCATGACACACCCCAATAACAACGGAATCTTGCACGCTTTCCTCCCATGAAGCCCGTTGTCTCTATAGATTCTTATATCCGCTCGTTTCTGGCGGAAGCCTTTACCCCTTATTCAGTCAGCATTTCATTTATATTGCAATAGTACGACATTTATTTTTCCAATATCGCCATTCACGGTAGCAAGGAATTGCCGTTTATGTCCTGACGCTCGTTCGCGCTTTGCTCAGTTCCGCCGTCGTCTGGGTAAGGCGTTCGGCGAGAACACGCATGACCTTGATGGTGATGTCAGGGAAATCGGACATGAGCTTGAAGAACTGTTCCTTGCCGATGCGCAGGGCTTCCACATTGGTGGAGGCGCGAACGGTCGCTGTTCTGACGCTATCGCAAAGGATTGCGATTTCGCCGACAATGGCATTACCGGTCATTTCGGCCACTTTCAGCGTGCCCGAAGGGGAATCGACGAGAACATCGACTTTTCCGGTCAAGAGAACATAGGCCGCATCGCCGACGTCTCCCTGATGAAACAGTATGTCGCCAGCATGATAGGATACTCGGTCGGACGCGAATGCGAGTAGTTTGAGTTTTGACGGTTCCATTTCCGAAAAAAAAGGGACCCTTTTCAGCATTTGAATTTCGTCTTTAAACAGCATTGACTTACCCTGTTCTTGTTCCACCTCGGTCACCTTCTTGGACTTATGTTGCGAGCATGTCCTTGAATGTACCGTTTTCCTCGGCGAGAGTCTCGTAACTTCCGTCGGCGGTGATCAGACCCTGATGAACAACGATCACTCGCTTGAACATGCGAGAGAGCGTCGCATTCGACAGAACCCATATGATCGACGGGTTATTGTTGTTCTGTTTCAGGAGTGTGATGACCCGTTCAACAATTTCCTCCTGCTGTCGGGGATCGAGGCCGGGGAGAGGGCGGTTGAAGACGTAATAATCGGATTTGCGGATCAGCGCCCGTGCCAGATTGAGCTTCTGGCGCTGGAGCGGGCCAAGCCGTTTGCCGCCGGCGCCGAGGTTGAAGTCCAGACCCACCGCCAGCACGCGCTCATAGACACCCTGCTTGCGCATGACATCGGCCACGATGCGGGTGATGCGCCGCGAGGCGTCGGTGTAACGATGGCCGACCTTGCCGAAGAGGATGTTGTCCAGAAGGCTGGTAGCGCTCATGTATTTGGTCGGATCGTAGATTTCGATCACGTTTTTCAGGCTGTCGGGCAGGTTCTCATGGAACATGTGTCGGACTTCGACGATCCGGTTCATGATCTCCGGCGACAGCAGGCCGAAACGCTGGCGAGGCTCGATGTAGAAGAAGCTGAGCCGCAGCATTGCGCGCTTTTCGTTTTCATTGGCCTCGTCGAAACTCTTTCCCTGAAGCCGCTGCAGCATCTGCTGATAGACTGGAATGTCATCGGGGGTCATGAAGGTAAGCTGCTGGAAGAAGGGGTGATCTCCCGGCAGGTCGGCGAAGATTTCCACGATGTTTTCGGCAATCGTGTAACCCATTTCGAACAGGGTTTTGACGAGACCGGTTTCGCGCATCAGGGCGCGGAAATAGTCGCTTTCGATGACGATTCTGATCGTCTGGGACGAATCCCGCATGGTGCCGAACAGAAGGTTTTCACCGACCGTCGCCTCGCTGTTGTAGCTCTCCAGTTCAAAGGGTGCGATGAGGCCGCTCAGATTTTCCTTCTCCAGTTCGGCCCGCAGGACATGCCGCAACTCCACGATGCGGGCGGCAAGATGCAGGTCGGTCAAAGGATCGATCGACGAACGCAGCGCAAATTCCAGAATATCCTGTGAGAGCTCCACGCTGTCGAGGACGGCCAGAATGGCCTGGATAAGATTTTCCGGTTTGCCGTCGCCGGCCGGGCTTGAAGCGTAATCGATCCATTCGCTGTTGATATCGATCAGTGGATTTCCCGCCATTTTGGCTTCGCGGATTTCCCACTTGCGGTGTTCCAGCGCCGCGCCCTCATAGTCCCTGTCGGCAAGCGGGGCGTGTTTGAGGCCGTAAAGCAGATTGTCCTTCAGGCTGGCGTGGAAGAAGTAACTGTCCGAGGAGACATAAGAAATGCGCCGCCCGGTGAGCGATTCCGGCAGTTCCAATATGTCGACGTCGTTGATGCTGATCTTGCCAGAGGTTGGCCAGAGCGTGCGGCCGATCGCATCCGCCAGCGCCTCGGCGCCCGAGCCGCCGACGATGGCGATCACCTCACCCGGCTCGACCTTCAGCGATGCCTGCTCCAGAAGCCGGCTGCCGCTATCATCCTCGAGCGTCAGATTGGCGACGACGATCGGGGCGCTGATTGCCGCGACGGTGCCGGGAGACAGTTTCTGCACCTTCTCTTCGATCATGTTCGGGGCATCGAACTGCTCGAAGACCTGCTCGTATTTCACCTGCACGTCCTGGCGTGCCTGATCCCAGTCGATCAGTTCTTTCAGCGGTCCCGGCAGTTCCTTATAGGCATTGATGACGGCGACCAGCTGCCCGACATCGAGACTGCCCTTCAGTGTGAGATAACCGCCGAGCGCATAAAAGAAGAAGGGTGTCAGCTGCGCGAGGAAGTTATTGATGAATTTGACCAGAAACTTCCACTGGTAGAGATCGTAGCGGATCTTGAAGATGTCGCCGAGGCGATGCGAGGCATCCGCGCGCTCGTAGTTGGAGGTGTCGTAGGCGTGGATGGTGCCGATACCGTCGACCATTTCGCCGATGCGTCCGGCAAGCTGGCGAGCGCTCAGCTGCCGCTGGCGGCCGAGCTCGATGAGGCGGCGGCGCATTTTGGGAATGATGCCCACCTGGATTGCCGCCATGAAAGCTGCGATCAGGCCCAGCCAGAAATTCTGAACGAGAATGAAGAAGAGCGCGGAGAGCGCCTGGCCGCCGAGAAGGGCCGGCTGCACGAAGGCGTCGCCGGTAAAGCCGCCGAGCGGCTCAACCTCGTCCTTCACCATGCTGGAGATTTCAGCGCCCTTGACCCGTTTGAAATGGGAGGGTGGGAACCGCAGAATCTTGTCTATGAGCTCGAAGCGGATACGCCGCAGAAGTCGTTCGCCGAGGCGACCCTTGAAGGTATTGATATAATATTTGAAAAGACCGTTGATGACGACAAGCGCAAGGAACGTCAGGCTGAGCGCCATCAGCATCGACATGCGGTTGAGCTCAAGCCCGGGGAATAATGTCACGGTGCCCCAATAGGGAATATCGACCGTGAGATGCATGAAAAGCTGCGTCGCATTCGCCCCTTCGAAACCATCCCCCTGAATTGGGCCGTTGACGATCTGCTTGGGCAGATCGAAGGCGAGGAAATAGGGGATCATCGAGAGGGCCACGATCAGCAGAATGAAAAGCTGCTGCCGCCTCGTGTGCGACCAGATATAACGCGTAAGGCTTTGTTCCATATAAAACTTCTATGACCTGGCGGGCGAGGCCCGGCGTGTTGGTTTGCGCGGTGTCTAGACGATCCGGTGGCCGGGTGGCGCAACCTCCTCCTGCAAATAGGTGTGGGACTCGCTATTTATCAGTATATTCAAGCGGTTTCGAGCAAAATAGCGGTCCTGCCGAGACTTCTCCGTCACCCCCGCGTTTGTTTTTGCAACGTGTGGGCGACAAGGGATATAAATGCGACTATATTTTTAGACTTCTCTAATATTGTTGTTTTTATTGTAGATCAGGCGTTAAGACGCTTCGATGCAATGATCCCGCAAGGGTTGAGCCAGACACTGGCGCAATGATGGCAAGGTCGATGGCGATAGATATTTCAGAGCGTACAGGCAGCGATCCGTCCCTTGATGCATTGTCGCTTTCCGGCATTGCCTCGAATGGGGCTGTTGCGCATCCGGTCTCTTTTGACGGGCTCACCGGGATTTTCCATCCGGCGCACAAGCAAGTCAGACAAGGCCATGCCGTTCTTTTCGTCAGCCCATGGGGCATGGAGGAGCTCTGCAGCCGCAAGTTTCAACGGGTACTGGCCGAGCGGCTCGCCGCTTGCGGTGTCGCTAGCCTTCGATTTGACTATCTCGGCGCGGGCGACGCGCTTGACCCTGATGATGCGGGCCGCGCGGCGGACTGGGTTTCGGATGCGCACGCGGCGCTCAACTGTCTGAAGCGTCTTTCCGGCTGTACCAAGGTGGTTGTCGTCGCTCAGGGCCTCGGTTGCCTGATAGCGGCACAGGCATTTGCCGGTGTGGCCGAAGCGGGTTCCATGGCGTTTCTGGCGCCTGTCGTTTCCGGCCGCGCCTATCTGCGTGAGCTGGCGATGTGGTCGTCGATGATCGACGATGGTTTAGGCCTTCGGCCCGCGCAGAGGATGATGGAAGCGGGATCGATTGCCGGCATGACCATGCCTGCGGGTGTTGCGGATGCGATCAGGAAGACCAATCTTTCCAATCTCGCGGCTACTCCGGCGCGCACCATTCTGGCTCTCTCCCGACCGGGCCGCGTGACCGATGCCGATTTCGCCAAACATCTTGCCACGACCGGCGCTAAGGTGGAGGAGGCGGAGTTTTCAGGTTACGACGATCTCGTCTCCAGCCCGACGCTCTCGAAAATATCCGACGATGTGGTCAATCGGCTGGTCGACTGGGTTCTCTCTCAGACCCACGCCGAGAGTGCGGCGATGCCTCTGGAGGATTTCACCCTCAATGCTCCGCAGCGCGGTCGCGGTTTCGTCGAGCAGCCGGTGCAGTTTGGAGATGGCGGACGGCTTTTCGGCGTTTTTTGCGGGCCAGATGATGGGGATGTGGTTTCTTCGGTTCTTCTACTTGGCGCTGCCTATGACCGGCATGCGGGCTGGGGCAGGCTTTCCGTTCAGATGGCCCGAGCATTGGCGCGTGAGGGTGTGGCATCGCTTCGCTTCGACGCGGCCAATATTGCCGACAGCCCTCCGGTCAAGAATGTGCCTGAGCAGGTTCTCTACGATGTCGCGCAGAATGACGACGTGGCTGCCGCACTCGATTTTCTCGGCAAGCGCGGCAAGGGGCCTTTCATTGCGGCGGGCCGGTGCAGCGGCGCTTATCTCGCCTTCAACGGCGCAATCGCCGATGAGCGGATCGGTGCGGTTGTCGCGGTCAATCCGGTGGTCTTCCATTGGCGCAAAGGCCGCTCGGTGGATGAGGCCTTGCATAAACGGCCGCGTTCCTTCGGGGAATACAGCCAGCGCTTTCGCCAGGGCGCGACATTCAAGCGTCTCATCAGCGGCGATGTCGATGTGGCAAGTGCCGGACTGAATATCGTCAAGGCGACGATCAAGAGGCTTTCGACAAAAACGGCGAGGCTGTTCCGCAGGGGGAGCGAGGAAGGGCGTGCCGTTTATGGCGCGTTCGACAAATTGAAGGCGAATGATACCGCCGTCCATCTGCTTTACAGCGACAACGATGATGGTCTGGAGCACTTCCAATATTATTTTGATGCCAATGGCGAAGGGCTATCAGCCTATCAGAACGTGTCGCTGACCATCATTCCTGATGCCGATCACAATCTTTCAACGCCTGAAGCCAAACAAACCTATATCGACGCGGTGAAGCGACTGGCTCTCGAGCATTTGCAGTAAAAACGCTTAGCGGTCGTGCCCTAGAAGGAAAATCGCCGGCTGGAACCGAGTGACACGACCTCTCCGGAAGGAGGAGCTTCTGTCGCCGGGGTCTCCGGTAGGAGGCCGATTTTTCTGGTCTCGCCAGGGCCGAGATGGAACCAGTTTTCTGCCGGGTGGTAACCCTGCACCTCGACATGGACAGACTGCGCCAGCCGGTCCGCGCCGATTTCAAGAGACCAGTTGCCGCTCGTTTCGCTGAGCGCCACCTGAAGGTTCGCGGCATGCAGCGCCTTTTTACGGCCGAGAGGGAAATGGAACGCGTCGGCGATGACATGTCCTGTCGCAACGTCGCGAAGCCTGGCGACCGTTACATCATGGGACGGGGGGCCGAAACGATAGGCATAGGTCGTATCGAAAAAAGCGCCGAACAAATCTGTTGCGGCAATCGTCTGGCCCTGCCGCGGCAAAAGCGTGAGTGGTCGTTTGGCGTGCACGACAGGTTGCACACCTTCGCGCAGGCAGGTCAGTTCCAGCATGGCTTCAAAGCCGCCGCCGGTCTCGTTGATGAGATGGATATCCAGCCCGTTCGTGCCCTCATCTGAAAGGCCGACCTGAATGGGACGGAACGCCCTTTTCAGTGCATGCCAAACGGATTTCGGCCTGCCGGTCGCATCGATAATGCCCCAGCCTGCGCCGGGAACGAGATCCTGCAGGGTCCAGACCATAGCGCCCTGACAGGAGGAACCGCTGCGCCGCCATTCGGCGAAAGTCGCTTCCATGACCTCGGCCGTCGCGGCCCGGGACATGTCGAGATAAAGGCCGCCATCTTCGCGACGCAGCACGTCCGGTTCGACGTCGTAGAGCAGCTTCAGATAGTGATCGCGAACATCCTCGAAATCCCAGGAGGCGCCACGATCGCGCGGTGCGCGGGCTTTCCACCGTGGATCGTGCACGGCCACGCCGGGAAGATATCTGTCCAGCGTTTCCTGTTCGGGAATATTGGCGAAGGCGAGGCATTCGGCGGCAAAGCGCAGATTGGCGCGGCGCGCATCTTCCAGCGGGCGGCAATAGGCGCCCACGCCGTAATAATGGCCGACCCCGGCGTTGGGAATGAAGGGCAATGCACCGCCGGAAGGGGAATTGGCGACATAGGCTGCATCTGGTCGCTTCTCGGCGACGAGTTCCGGCAGGACCTCCTCGGTGAGCGTTCCCTTCCATATCTGCTCTGGCAGGCCGAGCATAGCGCCCTGCTGGTACATTTCACTGCCGCCGCAGAAAACGGCAAGCGATGGAGAAAGCGCGATCGCTTCCAGGAACTGCGAGATTTCCGTGACGATATGCTGGCGCAGGCTCTCGTCCTTTGCCGGGTAATCGAAATTGGCGAGCATGGCATCCTGCCAGACCATGATGCCAAGCTCGTCGCAAAGCGCGAAGAATTCCGGTGTCTCATAGGCCATGGTGCCGCCGATGCGGATCATGTTCATGCCCGCTTCCGCGGCTTTTCTAAGCCATGGCTCATAGTCCGGCCGTGTTCCCGGCAGGCGCACAATATCGGCCGTCGTCCACACCGCGCCGCGGCAAAATATCTGCTGACCGTTCACCTTGAGGCCGAAACCGTTGCCGTCTTCGCCGTGATCGATCTCGACTTGCCGGAAGCCCGTGCGCCCAAGGTGATGTTGCGTGCCGTCGAGCTCAAGAACGACGTCATGCAGAGCCGGCCTGCCATGGGTATGCGGCCACCATTGTTCGACATCGGATATGCGCAGTTCGCCGGAAAGCTTGCCGTTCCCGTCCAGAGAAAGATCGGCGCTGTAACCGGCGCAGCCAAGCCTTGCCGATTTTATCGGGCGGTTGCTTTGCAGCGCGATGCTGACCGTTCCCGTTCCGTCTCCGTCCAGCGAAGACCGGAGCGTGCAGAGCACTCCGTCCTGCCTTATCAGGCTGATGGGTCGCCAGGGGCCGGCGGCGTGGATTTCCGGGCACCATCCGGGCATGTAACCCAGTGCAGTGGTGCGGATCAGCCGCAAGCCCTGCGTATTCATCATTTGCGGCCGCCAGCGGGCGCGGGGCCCGGTTTTTTCAAGTCTCGGCGCAAGCGCCCGGAAGCAGATCGAAAGTTCGTCTGCGCCCGTTAGTTCGACAGGCACTTCCAGCCTTTCGAACATGCTCTGGCTTGCGGCGATCAGCTCACCGTTGAAGAAGATTTCGGCAATGGTGGAGAGACCATCGAAGCGCAGTGTGGCGCGTTCGCGCGTATCGGAAATCATCGTCAGCCGATACCAGGCATCCCTGTCATTGAGGGGCGCTGGAGCAAGGCGGTCGAACTTTTCGGCCGATTCCAGAGCCTGCGCCACGGTTCCGGGCACGGAGACGTGAAGGCTTTCAAGCGATGCGGGAATATCGGAGGGTGTTTCGCAGGCATCGGCGGGCGTCAGCGTCAGCGTCCAGCCTTCGCTCAGCAATTCCTCGCTTTCACCCGGAAGATAGGTCCTCACGCTGCCTCGCTGGCATCAGACAGTTTGGCCGCAAGCGCTTCCATCACGTCATCCCATGCATCCGCCGCCGGATCGAGTACTGACGCGAGCGCATCGAACTTGCGCCGGGTGACGGCGCGGGCAAGCTGGAACTGTACCGTCTTGGCGACTTCGGATATGCGCAGCGCGTGATCCCTCGCTTCAGCGAATTCATTCCTGTCCAGCCACTCGAGATGGCTTGCCAAAAGCTCGAAATTGGCGCCGAGCTGACGCAGCGTGTTGAAGGCATATTTGTGGAAAAAACCGAATGGCCTGTCGGCAACCTTTTCCACCTGTGCCGGAAAGACGCTTGCGAAAGCCCTGACCGGGTTGGCGGAGGGTCGGCGCGAAAAATGAAACTTCAAGAGCCGTTCGGCGGTCTTGCGAATATGCGTCGGCGAAGGATTGCCGTCTGCGAATTTCGCAAACTCCGTATAGGGCAGGAAGGGCGGATCGGTTTCCGCCAGATGATGCTGGAACAGGCCGTCAAAATCTTCGCCTGCAAGATGGAAGAAGCCGGCATTGTGGAAATAGTCGAGTTCACGTTTCGCGAGGTCGAGCCGGTTGATGGCGATGGTGGTCTTGCCGTGTTCTTTCTGGTAGCCCACCCCATGGGTATCGGGCATATAGAAGCTGTCCATCTCGATCAGGCAGATGCGGCCGCGTTCCAGCTGCGCCTCGATATGGTTTTCCACCCTGTCGAAGATCGCAAGTTCGGTGGCGCGAACGCCATAAAGTGCTTCGAGATCTTCCAGCGGCACCTTGAAGAAGGTGAACTGGTCGCCTTCGAAATCCTGTGTCAGGGTGAAACCGAACATGGCTTCCGGGGATAAGCCTTTCGAGGCCAGCACCTCGATCCACAAATCGATGTAGCAATTCGTTTCCGGCCACATTCTCTCGGAGGAATGGAGCGGATGCTGTACATAATTTTGGGGGTCGAGACCGGGAAAAATCTGCCGCATGAATGATCAGCCCCAGAGCGTTTCCACGACCTTCGCAGGCCATTTCTTCACGTCGAGGCCATGATGCGCAAACAGCGCGAGCGCGATGCGCTCAAGGCCGAAACCAACGCAGGCGGTATGGGCGACATCGCCATTGTCGAGGTTAAGACCCCATTTCTGGCCGAAGGCATCCTGGTGATAGTTGAAGCTCATGCAGGCCGTCGGGCTGGTCGTCGATGTGACCGGGATCAGCAGTTCGAATTTCAGGTTCTGGTCGCGCTGGTTGTTGGCCAGCATCTTGCCGGCACGGCCGAAGAACGGATCGTTGGCGACATCGATGGTGACGTCGAGCCCGACTGCTTTCATCATCTCGACGCCGCGATCCATCCAGGTCTGGCGGAATTCGGTGACGTCGGACTCGGTACCCATGCAAACATATTCGCGCATGCGGAAAAGCTGCTGGCGGGCCGGATCCTTGGAGGGTTCATGGCGGAAGCAATAGGACTGGATGTCATAGAGACCGCCGCCGGCAGGTAGCGCGCCGCGCTTGGCAATCGTCGGATAAAGCGGGTAGCAGGCCGCCGGCGTCAGCACGATGTCTGTCGCTTTCTGGTCCTTGGTCCAGTCACCGCCCTCATCCATGGTTTTCAGCAGGCTGACATGGTCGAGTTCGCAGCCGCAGAAGGAGTGGACGGTGCCGGCGAGCTGCGGGAAGCTCTTCATGTAACCGCTCTTTTCGAAGTAGGCGCGGTTGATGCCGGGCGGAAAACGGATCGCTTCGGCGCCATCAGCGCCGCCGGTGCGGTCGATCAGCCGCTCGAATGCGGCAATCACGTCCTCGAACTGGCCGCTGCGTCCATAAAGACCGTCCACACCCGTTTCAATCAGCAGGCCTTCTTCGAACAGTCGATCGAGAAACGATGTTTGCATGTCCATGGTCTTATCCCAAGAGGCTGGTGTCCTGCTTGTGAACCAGCAGGAGATTGGCGGAATTGCCGAGAATGCGGTCGTTGGAAATCATCAGACGGGCGGAATGCGCGTCGCGAAGGTGCCGGCCGAGGCTGTAGGGCGTGCCGTTCTTGTAGCCCATGATGCCGCAGACCAGCATGGCGTGGTCAATGATTTCAAGAATGGTTTCCGAAGAGCAGATCTTCACATTGTTCATCGCGACGGCAAAGGCCATCGACATCAGTTTTTCCGGGTCGCTCTTGGTATCCTCGTAAGCCTTGATGCCGGCGATGATGTTGGATTTCACCACCTGCAGCTTGGTGGAAACCTCCGCAAGGCGGATCGCGCCGGGAGGAGCCGTGCCGGGCGACTTGCGCGCTGCGGCTCTGACGAAAGACTGCGCGCGCAGCACGGCATCCGACGCGATGCCATACCAGACGGCGCTCCACAGGAGATGCGAGCTTGCAAGCATGGATTGCGCTGCGATTTCCGCGAAAGGCTTCGGGAAAATCTGTGCCGCCGGCGCTTCGCCGCGAAACAGGAAACCATCCGAACAGGTACCGCGCATGCCGAGCGTATCCCAGACATGGGTTTTTTCGAGCGTGTACTGGTTTTTCAGAAAGACCGTCATCACCTGATCGGCGGGCGCGGCATCCTTATGGGTGCGCGAGGTGATGAGGATCGCATCGGCATTGCTGCCATAGGAAATGACGGTGGCGTCCTTTTCCAGCCGGCAGAAATCGCCTTCGACCTCGATTGCGCAGATGGAGTTGCGCAGATTGCCGCCGATGCCGCCTTCGGTGGTGGCCGAGCCGAGCAGCAGCTGTTCCGCCGCGACGCGGCTCATGAAGCCCGCATGCCATGCGCTCGCCTCGCCATGTTCCACAAGGCTGGACAGCTTGATGTGGTGCATGGCGAAAATCATCGCGGTTGCGGAACAGGCCTGGCCGAGCCGGGCGCAGATATCGGCGATTTCGTGCAGGGAAGTACCTTCGCCACCGAGCGAAGCGGGGACCTGAATGCCGAGCAGGCGTTCCTGCCTGAGTGTATCAACGGCTTCCTGCGGAAAGCGGCCGGTAACATCGACCTCATCTGCGTGTTTGGCGGCAATTGCTGCGACACGGCCCGCGCGCGCGGACAGCGTTTCATCCTGCGGCGCTACGGTGACGTTCATCAGGCTGCCTCTTTACCATCCAGAATGAGCTTAACGGTGTCTTCAATGGCCTTGATGCTGGCAAACGACTTGCGGTTCAGCAGATTGTCCGGGAATTCGATATCGAATGCTTCTTCTATGCCGAGCATCAATTGCACCGATGCGAAGGAAGAAAGCCCCGCCGCGTAAAGATCGGCTTCATCTGCAATCGTATCGACGGGGGTTGGAAGCTGGCCGAATTTGGCCAGTATTTCACGTATAGTCGCATTCATTCCGACGTATCTCCCATGAATTTCACATCAGGATGGTTTGTGCTTATCGTTACGTTGCAAACGATAATATTCGCCTAAACCGTTAGGTTAATTACAACTAACGGCAGCATGCGCCATTCCCGCACCTTTGCCAAGCATGGATCATCGGCCTTGACAAATGCCTGATGGTGTTTTTTGCTGGGGTTATTCACCAGGGGTGTCCCGTCAAGGGGCTGAGATTCTGCTTTCATGCGCAGTGACCCGTTGAACCTGATCCAGTTCATACTGGCGTAGGGACGGTGCAAAGACCTGATGTCGGACGGGCGCATGACGTCGTGTTTCGGCACTTCGGTATTTTCCATCATTCCGGCTCGAACTGGGTCTCCACTGTTAAACTTTGGAGCCTCAAGATGAATATCGCTGCCAAGAATACCCCGCTTGTCGTCACCACCGGACCGCATGCCGCTTCGACGAAAATCCACAAATCAGGCATTTTGCATCCGCATATCCGCGTGCCGATGCGCGGGATCGCCGTCCATCCGACGGCGGGCGAACCGCCGGTGACGGTCTATGATTCCTCCGGTCCCTATACCGACCCTACCCATCCCGTTCTGATTGAAAAGGGTCTGCCGCGTCTGCGTCACGAGTGGGTTGTAGCGCGGGGCGATGTCGAGGCTTATGATGGCCGGCACGTCAAGCCGGAGGATAACGGCTTTGCCACCGGCGAACGGCTGACGCCCGAATTTTCCGTGCGCCACCAGCCGCTCAGAGCCACGGCAGGTAAAGCCGTGACCCAGCTTGCCTATGCGCGGGCAGGTATCATCACGCCGGAAATGGAATTCATCGCCATTCGCGAAAATCTCGGGCGCGAGGCAGCGAAGGAGAAGCTCGCGCGTGACGGCGAGAGTTTCGGCGCGCATATCCCTGATTACGTCACGGCGGAATTCGTCCGTCAGGAAGTGGCGTCGGGCCGCGCCATCATTCCCGCCAACATCAACCATCCGGAACTTGAACCGATGATCATCGGCCGCAATTTTCTGGTGAAGATCAACGCCAATATCGGCAATTCCGCCGTCACCTCCTCCATGGCGGAAGAGGTGGAGAAGATGGTCTGGGCGATCCGCTGGGGCGCCGATACCGTCATGGACCTTTCGACAGGGCGCAACATCCACAATATCCGCGAATGGATCATCCGCAATTCGCCGGTACCGATCGGCACGGTGCCGCTTTATCAGGCGCTGGAGAAGGTCAACGGCATTGCCGAGGATCTCAACTGGGAGGTGTATCGCGATACGCTGATCGAACAGGCGGAACAGGGCGTGGATTACTTCACCATCCATGCCGGCGTCCGGCTGCACTACATCCCGCTCACCGTCAATCGCGTCACCGGCATCGTCTCGCGCGGCGGATCGATCATGGCGAAGTGGTGTCTGCATCACCACAAGGAAAGTTTCCTCTACGAGCATTTCGACGAGATTTGCGACATCTGCCGCGCTTACGACGTTTCCTTCTCGCTGGGCGATGGTCTTAGACCCGGCTCGATTGCCGACGCTAATGACGCGGCGCAGTTCGCGGAACTGGAAACGCTTGGCGAGCTGACGCAGATCGCCTGGGCTAAGGATTGCCAGGTGATGATCGAAGGCCCCGGCCATGTGCCGATGCACAAGATCAAGGAGAATATGGACAAGCAGCTGAAGACCTGCGGCGAGGCGCCCTTCTATACGCTTGGACCTCTCACCACCGATATTGCGCCCGGTTACGACCATATCACTTCGGGCATCGGTGCTGCGATGATCGGCTGGTTCGGCACGGCCATGCTCTGCTACGTCACGCCCAAGGAACATCTCGGCCTGCCTGATCGTAACGATGTGAAGGTGGGCGTCATCACTTATAAGATCGCCGCGCACGCGGCCGATCTCGCCAAGGGCCATCCGGCCGCACAGGTGCGGGACTATGCGCTGTCGCGCGCAAGGTTCGAGTTCCGCTGGGAAGACCAGTTCAACCTGTCGCTCGATCCGGATACGGCGCGTTCCTTCCATGATGAGACCCTGCCGAAGGAGGCGCACAAGGTTGCGCATTTCTGCTCCATGTGCGGGCCGAAATTCTGCTCGATGCGGATTTCCCACGATATCCGCGCCGAAGCGCAGAAGGAGGGGCTGGAGGCCATGGCCGCGCGCTTCAAGGAAGGCGGTGAGCTTTATATGCCGCTCGCGACGTCTGCGGATGCCGAATAGCATGCGCGTTCTGGTCAAGGGAACGGGGGTCGCCGGTTTGACGGCGGCCTTCGAACTGGCGCGGAACGGCGTTACCGTCGAGGTTTGCGAGCGCAATGCCGAACCCTTTCGCGGCGCATCCTGGTATGCGGGCGGCATGCTGGCGCCCTGGTGTGAGCGTGAAAATGCGGAAGAGCCGGTTCTGACGCTCGGCCAGGCGGCGCTCGACTGGTGGGATGAGGCAACCCCCGGCCTTGTGGCCCGACATGGCACGCTGGTTGTCGCGCCCGCCCGCGACAAAGCGGAGCTTTCGCGTTTCGCATCGCGGACCGGCGGCTATCGCTGGGTGGACGAGGGAGAGATCGCCGCTCTGGAGCCTGATCTTGTCTGGCGGTTTCGCTCCGGGCTTTATTTCCCGGGCGAGGGGCATCTCGATCCGCGCCTTGCACTGAAATCGCTGCATGAGCGGCTTTGCACCATGGGTGTGCGGTTCCACATGGGCATCCCGGTGGATGACCGACCGTTCGACCGGGTGGTGGATTGCACCGGCGCCGCTGCGGTGGGAGAGATTTCCGACCTTCGCGGCGTGCGGGGAGAGATGCTCTATCTCTCCACGTCGGAAGTTTCTTTGTCCCGTCCCGTCCGGCTGCTGCATCCGCGTATTCCGCTTTACATCGTGCCGCGCGAGCCCGGCCGTTTCATGGTGGGGGCGACGATGATCGAGACCGAGGATACCGGCGACATTTCTGTCCGTTCGATGATGGAATTCCTGAATGCCGCCTATGCGGTGCATCCGGCTTTCGCGGAAGCGGAAATCATCGAGACCGGCACGGGCGTGCGCCCCGCCTATCCCGACAATCTGCCGAAAGTCACGCAAGACGGCCGGCTCATTTTCATCAACGGCGCACACCGGCACGGCTTTCTGCTCTCGCCGGCTATCGCGCGTCAGGCGGTTGAAATCGTCTGCCAAACTCTTTCTCAAAAGGAACAGGATCATGAAACTTCTGGTAAATGGCAACGAGCTTGATCTCGCCGCCGAGACGCTGGCCGGTCTGCTCGCCAGCCTCGAATACGAAGGCGAGTGGCTGGCAACGGCGGTCAATGGCGATCTGGTGCATTCGGAAGAACGCGCCGACTATCAACTGAAGGCTTTCGACCGTGTCGAAATTCTCTCGCCGATGCAGGGAGGCTGAGACATGCTGACGCTTTATGGCCGTGAAGTCTCGTCCCGTCTTCTCCTCGGCACGGCGCGGTATCCGTCCCCCGCCGTGCTTGCCGATGCCGTGCGGGCGAGCAACACGGATATTCTGACGATTTCGTTGCGCCGGGAAACAGCCGGCAATAAGAAGGGCGGTCAGTTTTTCGAGCTTATCCGCGAGCTCGATCGCTACATCCTGCCGAATACGGCCGGGTGCCATACGGTCAAGGAAGCGGTGCTGACGGCAAAGATGGCCCGCGAGGTGTTCCGCACCAACTGGATCAAGCTGGAGGTCATCGGTCATCACGATACGTTGCAGCCCGATGTCTTTGCGCTTGTCGAAGCGGCGAAAATTCTCTGTAACGATGGTTTCGAGGTCTTTCCTTATACGACCGACGATCTGGTCGTCGCCGAAAAGCTGCTGGAGGCAGGCTGCAGGGTACTGATGCCCTGGTGCGCGCCAATCGGCAGCGCCATGGGGCCGCTCAATCTGACGGCGCTGAAATCCATGCGGGCGCGTTTTCCGGATGTGCCGATGATTGTTGACGCCGGTATCGGCCGCCCGTCCCATGCGGTCACGGTGATGGAGCTTGGTTACGATGCTGTTCTGCTCAACACGGCGGTTGCGGGCGCGGGGGATCCGGTCGGCATGGCGGAGGCTTTCGCCCACGCCATAGAGGCCGGCCATCAGGCATATCTCTCCAGGCCGCTGGAGCCGAGGGACATGGCCGTTCCCTCGACGCCGGTCATCGGCACGGCTGTTTTTTCCTGATCGCGGCTTGTCGTAGACATCAGGCACGTCACGTTTTGCGTTGACAGTGCCTGATGGTGGCGGGATACCGGGAAAAAAGGGAAACGGCATGGCGGCACTCACCAATCTTCTGACGGATATTGACGGCGTTTCGGTCGGCAATGTCACCGATCTTTCCCTCGGCTCCGGTGTTACGGCGATTGTTTTCGAAAAGCCCGCCATTGCTTCCGGCTCTGTTTTGGGCGGTGCGCCGGGCGGGCGTGATATCGGCCTGCTCGACCCGGTGATGACGGTGGAAACGGTGGATGCCTTCGTGCTGTCAGGTGGTTCCGCCTTCGGGCTGGATGCGGCGGGCGGCGTTCAGGCCGGGTTGCGCGAGATCGGGCGGGGGCTGCAGGTGGGGTCCACCCGCGTTCCCATCGTGCCGCAGGCGATCCTGATGGATCTGCTGAATGGCGGTGACAAGGATTGGGGTCTGCATTCGCCCTACCGCGAGATGGGATATGCAGCCTTCGAGGCGGCGCGTGCGATGCCCTTCGAGCTTGGGACAGCCGGGGCTGGAACGGGTGCGACGACCGCCACCTTCAAGGGCGGGCTCGGCTCCGCAAGCGCCGTCAGTTCCGGCGGTTACAAGGTGGCGGCCATCGTTGCCGTCAATGCGCTCGGCTCCGCAACGGTTGGAACGAGCCGCCATTTCTGGTCCGCGCCTTTTGAAGTGCAGGGTGAATACGGCGATCGCGGTTTTCCTGCTCATTTCGAGCCGGATCACACCGCGCTGCGGCTCAAGGGGGTCAATCTCACGGCAACGACCATCGGTGCGGTGGTGACGGATGCCGCGCTCACCAAGGCGCAGGCGCATCGCCTTTCCATCATGGCGCATGACGGGCTGGCGCGCGCCGTTCTGCCCGCCCATCTGCCGAGTGACGGCGACACCATGTTTGCGGCCTCAACCGGTGAAAAGCCGCTTGAGGGCGGCGTTCATTTCGCCGAACTTTGCCATCTTGCCACCATCGTGATGGCGCGCGCGGTGGCGCGTGGCGTCTATGAGGCCACGGCGCTGCCGGTGGATGGAGCGCAAAAGGCCTATCGCGATCTTCATGGACGGAGCCTTTGAACGATGAGTAAGGCCCTCCCTCCACTGAAACCTGTTCTTCGTATCGATTTTCCGCCCGGAGAGCGTCTCGGGCACGGCAAGATCGAATTGATGGAGCTGATTGCCGAAACGGGTTCCATCTCCGCCGCGGGGCGGGCGATGGACATGTCCTATCGTCGCGCATGGCTGCTGGTGGATGCGCTGAACCATATGTTCCGGCAGCCGGTTATTGAATCGCAGCGCGGCGGTAAACAGGGCGGCGGTGCGGCGCTGACCGCTTTCGGCGCCGAATTGCTGGAACGCTATCGCGGCATGCAAAAGCGGATGAACGAGGCCTTGCGCGCGGATATCGACTGGCTGGAGGCCAGCCGCAATCCCGATGCGGCCCTCAATAGGGATCGAGAGCCACCGACTTTATGATCGCATGCACCGGTCTTCCGGGTTCCAGCTGCAGCCTTTCGCGGGAGAGGTCGGTGATGCGCGACTGGATGATGTCACCGCCACAATCCACCTGAACCGTGACCATGCCGTCTTCACTGGCCGAGACGGTTGCGACACGACCCTCGAGAATGTTGAGGGCGCTCAAGCCTTCGGATTTTAGGGTTGCCAGCATCACGTCACGCGCCGGTATAAGCACGCGCGCCGGGCTGCCGGATGTTCCCCTTTTTGCCGGAACATGGAGCAGCATGGTCTTTAGCCGCACGGCGGCAAGTCCGTGCCGCTCATCAAAGCTTTCAATGTGCCCGGAAAGAATGCTGCCTGCCTCACGCCGTTCGAGATGCATGCTGAAATCCGGTCTCGCCAGCACCTCGGCTGCTTTTCCCTGCGTTTCCACCTTGCCATCCTTCATCACCACGATGCGGTCTGCGAGGCGGGCGACTTCCTGAATAGAGTGGCTGACATAGACAACAGGGATTTTCGTCTCGTCGCGCAGCCGTTCGAGATAAGGAATGATTTCGGCTTTCCGCTGCTCGTCCAGCGAGGCGAGCGGTTCGTCCATCAGCAGCAGTCTGGGGGAAGAAAGCAGTGCGCGGCCGATGGCGACGCGCTGTTTTTCGCCGCCCGAGAGTTTGTTTGGACGCCGCTGCAAGAGATGGCCGATGCCGAGCATCTCCACGATATGGTCTTCCTGCGCGGCCTTCGTTTTGTCTGCGGCGAACCAGCTGCCGTAATGCAGATTTTGCGCCACGCTGAGATGCGGGAAAAGCCGCGCCTCCTGAAAGACATAACCGAAACGGCGTTTATGGGCCGGCACGAACAGTCGCTTTTCGCTATCGGCCAGCACCTCCCCATCCAGCAAAACCTGTCCCTCATCCGGCCGCAGCAGGCCTGCTATGATACGGATCATCGAGGTCTTGCCGGAACCGGAGCGCCCGAACAGCGCGGTGACGCCGCCTTCGGAGATGAATGACGCATCGAGTTCGAAGGAACCGAGGCGATGGCGGGTGGTGACCGAAAGCGTCATTCCATGCTCACCCGTTTGCCGATGATGCGGGCCAGAAATTCCGAGACGAGCAACGCGAGCATGGAAATCACGACCGAGACTATGGTCAGCCGCAATGCGCCGGCATCCCCGCCTGGAACTTGGGTGAAGGTATAGATGGCGGCGGAGAGTGTCTGGGTTTCACCGGGAATATTGGAAACGAAGGTGATGGTCGCGCCGAATTCGCCCATGGCCTTGGCGAAAGCCAGGATCATGCCGGCGATGATGCCAGGCAATGTCAGGGGAAGCGTGACAGTGAGGAACACCCAGAACGGGCTTGCCCCCAATGTGCCCGCCGCTTCCTCCAGCTTGCGGTCCACCGCTTCGATGGAGAGGCGGATGGAACGCACCATCAGGGGAAAGGCCATGACGGCGCAGGCGAGCGCGGCTCCTGTCCAGCGGAAAGAAAAGACGATGCCGAACCAGCTATCGAGAAATTGCCCGATTGGCCCCCTGCGACCGAACAGGACGAGCAGCAGAAAGCCGGTGACGACGGGCGGCAGGATGAGCGGAAGGTGGACGATGCCGTTGAGCAGCGACTTGCCCCAGAAGCGGCCGCGCGCCAGCGCCACGGCAATCGCAATGCCGAAAGGCAGGCTGGCGAGCATGGCGATGGAGGACACCCACAGGCTGAGCCTGATTGCCGTCCATTCTTCAGGGCTGAGTGTCCACCAATGCAATGTCATATCCTGCAATCGTCATCTCTCGCGGCCAATATGCTGGGCTCACGAAAGGCAGTTTATTTCAAAACGGTAAAGCCTTGCTTTTCGAAGAAAGGCGTCGCCTTTTCGGATTTCAGGAAATCCAGATAGGCTTTTGCTGCCGGCGATTTTGCCTCCGCGAGAACGGCGACGGGATAGATGATCGGCGGATGGCTGTCTTCCGGGAAGGTGCCGACGATCTTCACGCCGGGATCGGCGGCGGCGTCGGTCTGGTAGACGATGCCATAGGGGGCTTCTCCGCGCGAGACGAGCAGCAGCGCGGCACGCACGCTTTCCGCGCCGGCGACCTTTTGTTCGACAGACGACCAGACGCCGAGTTTTTCCAGAGCGGCCTTGCCGTATTTGCCCGCTGGTACGGAATCAACCGCGCCCATCGCCAGACGACCGTCGCCCACCAGAGCGGCAAGATCGAAGCCCTGCTTGATTTCGACCGGCTTTGCCTTGTCTGCGGGAGCGACGAGAACGATGCGGTTGCCGAGAAGATTGGAGCGGCTGTCAGCGTTTATCAGCTTCTTGTCGGCAACATAGTCCATCCATGCAAGGTCGGCGGAAATGAAGATATCCGCCGGTGCGCCCTGCTCGATCTGCTTGGCCAGCGCAGAGCTTGCGGCATAAGAAACGGTTGCCTCGTTACCGCTGTCCTTCGCCCATTCGGCGTTGATGGCGTCGAGGGCGTTTTTCATGCTCGCGGCGGCAAACACCGTGACTTTTTCGGCGGCATGGGCCGGAACGGCCGCAAAGGAGGCCGCCATCCAGAAGGATGTGGCTGCGGCAATGGTTTTGAAAAAGCTGCGACGCAAAAGTCTCATGGTATGTTACCCCCGGTTCGAGATATTCCTATGAATATATCGATAGGCCTATAGGGCAATCATTATATTTTCAAGGATATATCGCTGGGGTGGAAAAAAGCCCTTGGCGGGCTGGCTGAATCCTGGTGAGAAGCATAGGGATGAGGGACGGTGAGCGCACCCGAAAACGGCAGACGTCGTATTGAGGCATCGGCCCCAACGTTCGTGTCGTGCGCTGGAAGTCCGATCAAAAACGCTCGCCGGCGAAATGGGCGATCTGTGCGCCTGCCTCGTAATAGGCTTCCTTCACCGCCCGGAAAGCCTGCGCTTTCGGCTCCGTCACAGGCAGGGGCAATTCGGCTTGAGCAATCTCACCGAGAATATGCTGCGCGATTACCTTGCCGAAGGCCGTACCCGGCGCAATGCCGCGGCCGTTATAGCCCGAGAAGCCGACGACGTTCTCCGCAAATTTGTGAAACCGTGGAACGGCATTGTCCGTCATGCCGATCTGGCCATACCATTCACATTCGAATTCCGTGTCTCCAAGCTGCGGGAAAAGCCGCTTCAGCGATCGTTTTGCCCAGGCACGATGAATGGCGGCGCCGGTGCCGCGTAGCGCACCGACACTGCCAAAGACCAGCCGGCCCGCTTTGTCCATGCGGAAGGAGGAGAGAATTTCCTTCGTATCCCAGCAGCCCTCGCGGCCGGGCAGGATGCTCTTTTGCAGGTTGTCGCCGAGTGGTCTGGTCGCGAAGTTGAAATAGGGCAGGTAGATCTGCTCATCGCGAACGATCTGCCACGGTCCGGTGCTGTAGGCTTCGGTGGCCACAACGATCCAGCTGGCGGTTACAGACCCTTGCGGCGTCTTCACCACCCATTTTCCGTTGCTGCGTTCGGTCGCTACCACCGGGCTTTCGGTGTGCAGACGTGCACCCGCTTTCCGGGCGGCTGCGGCAAGGCCTCGAACATAAGCGAGCGGCTGTATCGTGCCGGCGCGTGTATCCAGAAGCGCACCGGAATAGGCCGTGCTGCCGGTGCGTCTCGCTGTCTCCTCGGCATCAAGAATGCGGACGGGGGCGCCTCTCGCAGCCCATTGTTCGCAGCGCTCGCGGATTTCGGCGAGCCCCTTTTCCCCGACGGCGCAATGCAGCGTGCCGTTTTTTTCGATCTCGCAGGGAATTGCGTGTTTCTCCACCAACTCGCGAACGAGGAGGGGCGCATTGCCTAGAAGATCGAGAAGCCGTTCGCCGTAAGTCGAACCCAGCACACCGGGCAGTTCTTTCGGCATAACCCACATGCCGCCATTGATGAGACCCACATTGCGGCCGGCGCCCCCGAAGCCGATTTCCCTTGCTTCGAGAAGAACGACATCCACACCACATTCGGCAAGATGAAGGGCGGCGGATTGTCCAGTGAAGCCACCTCCGACGACGACGACATCGGCAACTGCCGCGCCCTGCAGGGCGGGCGTTACGGGCGGTTGCGGCGCGGTCTTTTCCCAGAGACCGTGCGAGCGGGGGTCGTTATACATCGTTCCACCATGTTCCGGGCCAGTTCATTTGTTTTTCGTATGAGTGACAAGCCCTTGTTTATGAGACTTTACAAGCGGTCTTGCCTGTTGAATATCGACATATCGTCAAGAGTTCATTCCGTGAGGGAATATGGTTCTGCCGCCGCGCCGTTTTCTGCCGTCACTTTCGCTGCTGGCGGCTTTCGAAGCCGCCTCGCGCACGGGCAGCGTTACCGCTGCCGCAAGGGAACTGGGGTTGACGCAGGGTGCGGTCAGCCGCCAAATTCTGGCGCTTGAAGAGCAGCTTGGCGTGGCGCTATTCTTGCGCGAGCGGCAGACGATACGGCTGACAAGGGCCGGGGAGGGGTATGCAAGGGAAATCCGCGAGGCCTTGCGGCGCATATCGACGGCCTCGCTCAACCTGCGCGCCAATCCTGATGGCGGCACGCTCAATCTCGGGATTCTGCCGAGCTTCGGCACGCGCTGGCTGGTGCCGCGTCTTCCCGATTTCATTGCCAGACGCCCGGGCGTTTCGGTCAATCTTCTGACGCGATCATCGCTGTTCGATTTCCGTACTGATACTGTTGATGCGGCCATCCATTTCGGATTGCCGCATTGGCCGGGAACCGAGCTGGTTTTCCTGATGCATGAAAAGGTCATTCCGGTATGCAGCCCGGCCTTCAAGGAGCGACACGGACTTTCAAGGCCTGACGATCTGCTGCAGGTGCCGTTGCTGCACATGACGACCCGGCCGGATGCCTGGGAACAATGGTTTCGCAGCCACGAGGTTCGTTTCGACAATGTGCATGGCATGCTTTTTGATCAGTTCACGACGATTGCCGAGGCGGCGAGCGCCGGTGTCGGGGCGTCGCTCATTCCGTCTTTCATGATCGAGGAAGAGTTGCGAAGCGGTCGCCTGGTCGCGGCTGTCGCGGGCGAAGTTGAGAGCGAGGAAGCCTATTATCTCGCCTGCATGCCGGATCGCGCCGGTTATGCACCGCTTGAGAGTTTTCGGCGGTGGATCGTTTCCGAGGCCGCAATTGGGGCGAACGGCAGGACGGGCCAGTTTTCGGCGTAATCCGGTAACCGGCCTTGCAAGACGGACGCAGCTCAGCCAATAGTGCGCCATGACGCATGGCACGAGCAGCCATGCACCGAAAGTTCAAATACGGGAGATGTCCGTGAAGCCCATTTTTGTTCAGCTTCAATGTGAGCCCGGCAAGACCTATGATGTCGCCGATGCCATCTACAAAACGGAACTGGTTTCCGAGCTTTATTCCACCAGCGGTGAATATGATCTGCTGCTGAAAGTCTACCTGCCGCAGGAAGAAGATATCGGCAAGTTCATCAACCAGAACATTGTCAATATTCCAGGAATCGTGCGCTCGCTGACGACGCTGACGTTTACCGCATTCTGAAGACTTTTGAAGATTGCCGTCCATCCGGCCTCAAACGCCTGCTGCCCGTAATAGGGTGGAGGTGCGCGCGCATGGCAGGAAGAGCCTTTTCGGTCCAAGACTTGCGGTCGGCTAGGTTCCTGTGATGCGTACAGGGATGAATTGAGGTGCGGCTTTAAGAGGTATTGCGCCTGGCGTCCGGCATTCCGTTCGAATCCGGATTTTTGGACTTCAGTTCCGCGCAGAGCGCTCTGATGCGCAATGCATGGCCAGCGCGACTGCAGGCTGGCGAGCTGTCAGGCAAAGGAAAAGCGCGCCATCGGCCCGCGTTTTGGGGGGCTGATATTTGGCGCGCTCTGGTTTTGAGGGTTGTGTGAGCGGGCGAAAGTTTTCCCGCATCAGGCGACCGCGGCCAGATTCCGGTTGCGCACGAGATCGCGGATCGCAATCCGCACGTCGTCGGCGCTGTCGAACTTCTGTTCGTCCAGGTCGTGAACGTGGAACTTCACCGCGATGAACTTCAACCGGTCGTTATCCGGGATGACGATGCCGACGGGTTCGCCAGCGAATTCAATAACTTGCTTCTGCATAGATATACTCCCGCTGTGGCTAATTAACACAGCATGTTGTCGAACTGATTTTCAGGAAATTGAGACCGTCAGGTCACATTCGACAGCAGCGGGAACACGTGGATTTAAATCCAGCATTCCAGGACTCAAGACCAAGGATTGCGTTGATGCTGATATGTTTTGACATGACACACTCCCTGTATTGGTGTTGGTCCGGAATCAGGAGACTCGTTCTCCAGTTCCACACTGATAATCCAGACCAGCACTAAAATCAATGCTGATTGTTATAGGTAGAATATTTTTCTTTATGATGACAGGAGAGGGGCGGAAATGTGAAATTTTTGTTTTCGTCCGAGGCCGCCGCGAAAAGCCCGGTGTAGCAGGCTTTTTATGTATTTTTTAATCGTCGCCGGTGGCTGGCGGTGGGTAAATATGATCGTTTCCGTTGAAATCGGAAACGGAATAACAGCCATCGCGGGTCTTTTCGGCCGCATTTCGGCCGATAGCAGCCTTGCCGTGACCGCCGGGAATGTCGAGAACATAGGTCGGCTGGCAAAGACCGGAGACATTTCCGCGTAACGCCGAAACGATTCGCTGGCCCTCTTCGATCGTTAGCCGGAAATGGCTGGTGCCGGGCGCAAGATCGGGATGATGCAGATAATAGGGCTTGATACGGGTCTCGACAAAGGCGCGCATCAACTCGGCAAGAATTGCCGGGTCGTCATTGACGCCTTTTAGAAGAACCGTCTGGCTGACCATCGCGATGCCGGCATCGATCAGGCGTGCCGAGGCGTGCCTTGCGGCTTCGCTGAGTTCCCGGGCATGATTGGCGTGCAGGGCCAAATAGGTGGTTTTGCCGCTGGCCTTCAGCGCATCAATCAGTGCCGCGTCGATACGGTCGGGATCGACCACCGGCACGCGGGTATGGAACCGGACGATCTTCACATGCGGTATGTTTTTCAGGCGCGTCATCAGGTCAGACAGGCGCCGGGGGGAAAGCACCAGCGGATCGCCACCGGTCAGGATGACCTCCCAGATGGCGGGGTTCGCATTTATATAGTCGAATGCGGCGTCAAGCTCGGCCGGGCTCATCATGCCATTGCCCTGCGGCCCGACCATTTCCCGGCGGAAACAGAAGCGGCAATAGACGGGGCAGACGTGCACTGCCTTTAAAAGAACCCGGTCGGGATAACGGTGAACGATGCCGTGGACGGGGCTGTGTGCGTCGTCGCCAATCGGGTCGTCGCGTTCTTCGGGAAGGTGCAGGAGTTCGGCCGCATCCGGCACGAATTGCCGGGCAATGGGATCCTGCGGGTCGCGGTTGTCGATCAGCCCGGCAATCGATGGCGTGATGGCGAGCGCGTAACGCTGCGTCACCGCGCGCAGGTTCTCCAGCGCTTCGGCTTCAATCAGCCCCGCTTCGAGAAGCGCTTCGGGTGTCTTGATGGTCTCAAGCCCTGTCATCGTCCATATTCCGCGACTGGGGCCCACATGACGAGATCGATACGGGGGGCGCCGGTCGCCAGCATTACCAGCCGATCGAAACCGAGTGCTATGCCGCTTGCCGGCGGCATGATGGCGAGTGCGGCCAGAAAATCCTCGTCCAGCGGATAGGTTTCGCCGTAAATGCGCTGCTTCTCGGCCATTTCCATTTCGAAACGCCGTCTCTGCTCGATCGCGTCGGTCAATTCGCCAAAGGCATTCGCGAGTTCAACGCCGCAGGCATAAAGTTCGAAACGCTCCGCCACCCGCGCATCCCCGGGGGACTTGCGGGCAAGGGCTGCTTCGCAGGTCGGATATTCGTCAAGAATAGTCGCTCTGCTGAAACCCAGTTCCGGTTCCACCCGCTCCACGATGACACGGCTGAACATATCCGCCCAGCTATCGTCATCGGCCACGCGAATGCCGGCATTGGTGAGGCTCGCGGCAAGATGGCGGCTGTCGGTTTCGCCGTTTCGGCTGATAGTGGCCAAGAGGTTGACATTAGCATATCGCTCGAAGGCTTCGGCGACGCTCACTCGTTCCGGCTCCAGGAATGGATCGACGCTGCGGCCGCGATAGGTGAAATTCTTCGTCTTTGCGGTTTCGGCTGCAAGCGCCAGAAGATTGGCGCTGTCCTTCATCAGGCTCTCATAGGTTTCGCCGACCCGGTACCATTCCAGCATGGTGAATTCCGGATGGTGCAGGGGGCCTCTTTCCCGGTTTCTGTAAACATGGGCAAAACAGGTGATGCGTTTTTCACCGGCGGCGAGCAGCTTCTTGCAGGCAAATTCCGGCGAGGTGTGCAGATAAAGCGGCGCGGCGTCGCCGGCCGGCGTCAGGCCTTGCGTGGCGAAAGCATGCAGATGCGCCTCGTTGCCGGGGGAGATCTGCAATGTCGCGGTATCGACCTCAAGAAAATCGGCGCGGGCGAAATAGCTGCGAAAAGCCGACTGGATCGCATTGCGCCCGATGAGAAACGCGCGGCGGTCCGCGTGGACGTCAGGCGTCCACCATGGCGACATTGTCTCGTTGCTTGCACGCATTCTCAGTTCTTTTCCGTCTTCTCTGCGGCGCTCAGTTGCGGAGAAATGGTCCGCAAAACGCCTGATCGCGTCATTTAAAGCAATTCCGGGCGGAAAACCGCTAGGCACTCTTCCGGGAATTGCTGTAGAAGGCTGGCAATTCGTGCGGATTTAAGGTAGTTGCGCCCCAGAAAAAAGACAAAACGTCTGCCGGGGCCGGTGCTGCCGCGCAGTCCTTTACGACGCATTTCATCGAGTTACAAGGAAGTCATATGGTCAAGGTTATCGCCTCATCCGTCCGCAAGGGCAATGTTCTCGACGTGGACGGCAAGCTTTACGTCGTTCTTACCGCGCAGAACTTTCACCCCGGCAAGGGCACGCCGGTCACGCAGGTGGACATGCGCCGCATCGTTGACGGCGTGAAGGTCTCCGAGCGCTGGCGCACCACCGAGCAGGTCGAGCGCGCTTTCGTTGAAGACCTGAACTTCCAGTTCCTTTATGAAGATGGCGAAGGCTTCCACTTCATGAACCCTGAGAACTACGACCAGGTCGTGGTCGATACTGAGACGATGGGCGATCAGAAAGCCTATCTGCAGGAAGGCATGACCTGCGTTCTTTCCATCCACGAAGGCAATCCACTGGCTGTGGAACTGCCGCGTCACGTCACGCTTGAGATCACGGAAACGGAACCGGTCGTCAAGGGCCAGACGGCTTCTTCTTCCTACAAGCCGGCAATCCTCTCCAACGGTATTCGCACCATGGTGCCGCCGCATATCGATGCCGGCATTCGCGTGGTCATCGCGACGGAAGACAATTCCTACGTCGAGCGCGCCAAGAACTGAGCCTGGAGACGGGCTGAAAAAAAGCACCGGGTAACCGGTGCTTTTTTTGTGCCTTGAATAACAAAAAGCCCGCATCGAAAGATGCGGGCTTTTTGTTTGCTTTTTTGGGCCTTGCTTACATGCCCTTCGCGGCGGCCACGGTCGGGCCGGCGGACTTCTTCGGGGCAGGCTGGCCAACGGCATAACCGCCACCGAGAGCCACGTTGAGCGAGACATAATCCTGCGCGGTTGTCTGGATCGCCGTGGCAAGGTTTGCCTGCGCATCCGATACCGAGCGCTGGGCATCCAGAACATCGAGCAGAGACGAGGCGCCATCACGATAGCTGGCGGTGGAGAGCTGCAGCGCTTCCTGGTAGGAGGCGACGGTCTTTCTCAGCGCGTCAACGGTACGCTGGTCGCGATTGATGGCGGCCAGGGCGTTTTCGACTTCTTCCACCGCATTGAGAACGGTCGCCTTCCAGACGAGATATTGTTCGCGTGCCTGTGAGTTGGCGATGTCGACATTGGCGCGGAGTCTGCCGCCATCGAGGATCGGGAGCGTGAGGCTCGGACCGAAGGACCAGCTATTGGCAGTTCCCCTGCCGCCGCCACTCAGGAAATTGTAGCTCGGGGTGATCGCGCCACCAAGCTCGATGCTTGGATAAAGCTGTGCCTCGGTTACACCGATCGTGGCGACCGCAGCGGCGAGATTGCGTTCCGCGACGCGGATGTCCGGACGGTTGCGGATCAGGTCGGCCGGGATGCCGGTGCGGGGAACTGCGCGCGCAACAGGCTGGCGTGCGCCCTTCTGCAGCTCGGCGATGAGCGACGAGGCCGGCATGCCAAGCAGGGTCGCGATGCGGTGCGCTGCCTTGCGGAAGCTGGTTTCGAGGCCGGGTATCTGCGACAGCGTGGAATTGACCAGACCTTCGGACTGGACGACATCGAGACGCGAGGCCGCACCCGCTTCGAGCTGCAGCTTGGTCAGATCGAGCGTTTCGCGGCGTGAACCCAGGTTCTGGCGGGCAATCGCCAGGCGCTCCTGATAATAGCGCACGTCGATATAGGCGGCGGCGACGGACGAAATCAGCGTCAGGCGCTGCACGTCGACGGTGGAGTAAGCGGCATCGAGCGATGCATCCGCGCTTTCCGTCGCCCGGCGGTAGCGACCGAAGAGGTCGAGGAACCACGAAACGCTGAGGCTGCCGCTGGATACGTTGGTGACGGGAACGTCACGGTAGCTGCCCTTGGTCTGGCTGGTCGTGTGGCTACCGCTGCCTGTCAGGCTCGGCAGGCCGCCAGCGCCGTCAACGATCACCTGGGCCTGCGCCTGATTGATGCGTTCGATCGCCTGCATCACGGTGAGGTTCTGCGCGAGGCCGGTGGAGACGTAACCGTTCAGGCGGTTGTCGTTAAAGGCCGTCCACCATGCAACGCTGCTGATGTCGCCATTACTGGTTTTTCCGGCTTCCGCAAACTTTCCCGGCAATTGGATTTCCGGCGTCTTGTGGTCGGGTCCAACAACACAGCCCGAGAGCAGCAGCATTGTCAGGGGAAGGGTAGCGCGAATAGACAGCATGTAATTTTCCCAATTCTCTGGTTGGCTTACCGAGCGCGGCTTGCTGACAAATGGGCTGCGCGGTCGATATGCCGTAGAAACGTGCATTTGCCAAATCGGCAACATTTCTAGCAGCGTATTAACGGTTGGCACAGCCCATTTTTGTTTTGTTAACGCCTTGAAAGGCGACGAATGATGACGAAAAAGGACGGAACGAAGAAAATTCCGAGCAGTGTTGCAGAAAGCATACCACCCAGGACCCCGATACCGATTGCATTTTGCGCGGCGGAACCCGCTCCAGTTGCGATTGCGAGAGGCACAACACCGAGGATGAAGGCCAGCGACGTCATAATGATCGGACGCAGGCGCAGCTTCGCCGCCTCCAGCGTCGCTTCCATCAGGCTCAGTCCGTGCTCCTGTCTCTCCTTGGCGAACTCAACGATCAGGATCGCATTTTTCGCCGCAAGGCCGATGGTCGTCAGAAGGCCCACCTTGAAGTAGACGTCGTTCGACTGGCCGAAGAAATGCGCCGCGGTCAATGCGCCGAGAACGCCCACTGGCACGGCCATGATGACCGAGAAGGGGATGGACCAGCTTTCATAAAGGGCGGCAAGGCAAAGGAAGACGATCAGTACCGACAGTGCATAGAGCATCGGCGCCTGCGAGCCGGAGAGGCGCTCCTGATAGGAAATGCCCTGCCACGCGACGGTGTAACCGCCCGGCAGGCTTGCCGTCAGGCGTTCCATCTCGTCCATCGCGTCACCGGATGCAACGCCTGCGCCGGCGGTGCCTTCGAGCGAGATCGCGCCTGTACCGTTGAAGCGGGCGAGAGACGGCGGCGCATTGATCCATTTCACTTCGCTGAAGGAAGAGAAAGGCACCATCTCGCCGCTGGTATTGCGGGCGTACCAGAATTTCAGGTCGTCCGGCTGCATGCGGTAGGGTGCGTCACCCTGGACATAAACGGGCTTCAGTTCGCCGTTCAGAGTGAAGTCATTGACATCCCGGCCGGCAAAGATCGTCGACAGCATGAGGTTCACGGAGGAGAGATCGACCCCCATGGCTCCCATCTTTTCCTGATCGAGAACGATCTTCATCTGCGTTTCATTGTCCTGGCTGTCGCTTCGAAGCGAGCTGATCTTCGGATTGCTGGTCGCGAGCGCGATCAGCTCCTTGGATGTGGCGGTCAATGCGTCGGTGCCGTTGCGGCCGCTATCCACGAGATACATCGAGAAACCGCTTGACGTGCCCATGCCCTGAATTGCCGGCGGCAAAAGCGGGAATACCTGTGCATCGCGGAAGCCGAAGAACGTGCCCATCGCACGCTGCACGATGGCGGCGGCGTGTTGATCGGGTGCGGTTCTCTCGGAGAAATCCTTGAGCCTGGTGAAGACGATTGCGTTGTTCTGGCCCGAACCGCTGAAGCTGAAACCAAGCACGCCGAAAACGGATTCGACATTCTTGCCTTCTTTTTCGCGGAAGTAGTTTTCGACCTGTTTCACTACCTCATTGGTCCGTTCGATGTTCGAACCGGTCGGCGTCTGAATGATCGTCAGAAGCACGCCCTGGTCTTCCTGCGGCAGGAAAGAGCTTGGCAGCTTTGAAAAGAACCAGGCGCAGCCGCCGATCACGATCGCGAAGATGATCATCACGCGCAGGGGCCGTTTCAGCAGATAACCGATGGAGGACACGTAGCCATCCGTCGTCTTGCCGAAGCCGCGGTTGAACCACGCGCCCGGTCCGCGCTGCTTCTTGTGATGATCGATCGGCTTCAGCATGGTGGCGCAAAGCGCGGGCGTCAGCACGATCGCGACAACGGCCGAAAGCAGCATGGCCGAAACGATGGTGATCGAGAACTGGCGGTAGATGATGCCCGTCGATCCGCCGAAGAAAGCCATCGGAATGAACACGGCGGTGAGCACGAGCGCGATGCCGATGATCGCACCGGTGATCTCGCCCATCGACTTTTCGGTCGCCTCGACCGGTGACAAGCCCTCTTCCGACATGATGCGCTCGACGTTTTCGACAACGACGATAGCGTCATCGACGAGAAGGCCGATCGCCAGAACCATGGCGAACATGGTGAGCGTATTGATGGAATACCCGGTGAGCGCGAGAACGCCGAAGGTGCCGAGAAGCACGACCGGAACGGCGATCATCGGAATGAAGGTGGCTCTCAAATTCTGCAGGAACACCAGAAGCACGACGAAGACGAGGATGATCGCCTCGATCAGCGTATGCACCACTTTCTCGATCGACAGCTTCACAAACGGCGTCGTGTCATAGGGGTATTCAATCGAAACACCCTCGGGCAACGAACCCTCGACATTTGTCAGAGCCGCTTTCACACGTGCCGCTGTGTCGAGCGCGTTTGCACCCGTGGCAAGGTTGACTGCGAAACCGGCGGACGGACGGCCGTTGGATCGGGAATCGCCGCCATAGGTTTCCTGGCCGATTTCGATGCGCGCCACGTCGCTGAGGCGAACCGTCGCGCCATCCTTTTCGACTTTCAGGATGACCGATTCGAAATCGGCAACCGTGGTGAGCTGGCTCTGCGCCGTCACCGTCACATTGAGCTGCTGGCCCTTGACCGCGGGCACGGCGCCGAGCGAGCCGACCGAAACCTGGGTATTCTGGCTTTCGATGGCGCTGGTGACGTCGGCGGTGGTCAGCTGGTATTTGTTGAGCTTGAACGGATCCAGCCAGATACGCATCGCATATTCGGAGCCGAACACGTTGATGCTGCCCACGCCTTCGAGGCGCTTGATCTGGTCTTCGACACGCGAGGAGAATACGTCGCCGAGATCGGCCGAATTGCGCTTGCCGTCGGTCGAGATCAGCGCGCCAACCATCAGGATACTCGATGTCGAGCGGCTGACCTGGATACCCCGCTGCTGCACGGTATCGGGCAATTGCGACTGGACAAGCTGCAGCTTGTTCTGCACCTGAACCTGCGCAATGTCTGGCAGGATGCTGTTGCCGAAGGTCAGCGTCACTTCGGCGCTGCCGGTCGAGGACGACGAGGTCATATAGGTGAGGTCGTCGAGGCCGGTCATGCCGTCCTCGATGATGGTCGTCACCGATTTCTCGACGGTTTCGGCGCTGGCGCCGTTATAGGTCGCACTGACACGCACCGTTGTCGGCGCAATATCGGGATATTGCGAAATGGAAAGCGTCCAGATCGCAAGGGCGCCGCCCAGCATGATGACGATGGCGATAACCCATGCAAACACGGGGCGCCTGATGAAGAAATGGGCCATGGCAGTCCTGCCTTACCTTTTACGAGCTTCGACCAAGGGGTTTCGTGCTCATGCTTATTTCGAGGGGGCGGCGGCAGGCGGAGCTTGCTGCGGCAGAACGACGATACCGCGATCGTCAATGGTCACTTCAACTGGCGCAACCGTTGCGCCGTCGGCAATCCACTGGAAGCCGTCGACGATGAGCTTGTCGCCATCCTTGACATTTTCCGTCACCAGCCAGGCGTTGCCCGACTGCTGGCTGGACGGGAAGGTGCGGGTTTCCACCTTGTTTTCCGCGGTCACGAATTTTGCGGTCAGTTCGCCATTGGCGTTCCGGCTCGCTGCGCGCTGCGGAATGCGGAAACCTTTTTCCTTGCCGATCGTCAGCGTGGCGCGAACATAGGTGCCGGGAAGCAGAAGATCATCAGGGTTGTCGAAGAGGGCGCGGATGGAGAAGGTGCCCGTCGTTTCGCTCACCGCCATGTCCGACATATCAATCTTGCCGTCATGCTTGTATTCGGTGCCGTCTTCCAGCGTCAGGTGAATGCCGGTCTCCTTCGTGTCGCCGCCAAGCTGACCCGACGAGATCGCCTTTTTCAGACGCAGGAGATTGATGCTGGATTCCATCAGGTCGATATAGATCGGATCGATGCGGCGCAGCGTTGTCAACGCCGTCGTCTGGTTCGCCGTCACCACGTTACCGATGCTGAAGGCGGTCGCGCTGGTAATGCCGTCGAAGGGGGCCCGGACCTTGGTGAGATCGAGATTGATCTCGGCCGTTTCCAGCGCTGCCTTGGTCTGTGCCACGTCGGCTTGCGCCTGCAGCAGCGTCACCTTGGCATTTTCATATTCGATCTGCGTCGCACCGCTGTTGACCAGGCGTTCGTAACGGGCAAGGTTCGCCTGGGCGCTTGGAATGCTTGCTTCCGCCTTCGCCACGTTAGCCTTGGCCTGCGCCACTTCCGCCAGATAGGTATTGTCCTCGATCTGGTAGAGAACGTCGCCCTGCTTGACCTCGCTGCCTTCCTTGAAAGGAATTTCGCGGATGATGCCGGTGACGCGCGGCCGGATTTCGGCTGTCTGGAACGCGCTGGCGCGGCCGGGCAGAACGGTGGTCAGGGGATATTCGCTGGTCTTCATCAGGATGACGCTGACCGGAGACGGAGGACGCTCTGCAGTCTGGCCGGCGGTCTGGTCGCTCTCGCCGCCATCGCTGCAGCCCGCCAGAAGCGCGGTTACACACAGAGAAGCAAATAGGGGTAAAATACGTCGGCTCATTGTTCTTCCCTGCGTATCGCTCGCATTTAACTATAAGCGCAATGTCGCTCGGCGGATGCGCGTCCGGAAACAGACACGACAGGCGAAGGCCTTGGAAGGGACCCGATTCGCTCATTTTGTCCGGACCGCCACGCGCATAGAAGCGCAGGCTTTTGCGCTTCGCAAGCAATTGCGAGAAGGTGACGTAAATTGGGAATCGTCACTTAGCAAGCGGATTGCGCAATCCCGCGTCGATTAAATCGACGAGTTGATCGCAACGTGTTGCCAAATTGCCGATATCTTCCCGCGCAATGAGGACGGGGTGGATGACGCTGGTCAGCGCGTGGAGCACGGTCTCCGCCAGAGGAGGGATATCGGTGGCGGTGTAGATTCCGGCCTCGACGCCGTCCTGAATGATTTCGGCCAGCAATTTAACGATGACGGATTTATAATAGTCTCCGCACTTCATGTCCTGCTTGGCGGTCATCAGGATCATTTCGAAGACGTAGGGATTTTTATTGAGATCCTGGTGGTGCTGCTCCATCAGGTTGCGCGCGAGATGGCGCAATCTGGAAAGCGGTGCATGGCTTTTGCCGAGTGGACAGATCTGCCGTTCGAAAGCACCGATCTGTTCGAAGCCAAGGGCGTCGACGAGCGCGTTCTTCGAGCTGAAATTCTTGAAGACATTGGCGGGAGACATGCCAAGCGCTGAGGCGATATCGGCAATCGCCACCGCATTGAAACCACGCTCCCGGAAAAGCTCTTCCGCTTTGGCGAGAATGTCCCGCCGGGTTTCCTCGGCGGAACGGCGAGGCCGGCGCCTGACAGGACGGTCACTCTTCCTGTCGCCCTTTCTCGCCTGTTCGATCATTTTGCTCACGGTCAGACTCCGGGGAAGAACGGCTCCAGATTCCGGCGTACTCTTGCAAGCGGCGTCTCGCCGCTATCGTCGGGAACGAAGCTCTGTCCGGTGATGCGTTCGTAAGCATCAATATAGACCTTCGAGGTCTGCAAGACGAGATCCTGCGGAATTTCGGGAACGTCATCCTTATAAGGGTCGCAGCGTTCGGCAACCCAGGCTCTCACGAAATCCTTGTCGAAGCTCGCCGGCCGGGTGCCGTTGCGAAAGCTTTCCTCATAGCTGCCAGCCATCCAGTAGCGGCTGCTATCAGGTGTGTGGATCTCGTCGGCCAGGATGATGGTGCCGTTTTCATCCGTTCCGAATTCATATTTCGTGTCGACGAGAATGAGGCCCTGCTTTGCGGCAATTTCCTGCCCGCGCTTGAACAGTGCCAGCGCGTAACGGGAAAGCGTGTTCCATTGCTCCTGTGTCAGGAGTTTCTTCTCCACAATCTCGGTCGGTGTCAGCGGCTCATCGTGGCCGCCATCGAAGGCCTTGCTTGTGGGCGTGATCACCGGTTCGGGCAGAATCTGGTTGTCCTGCATCCCGTCAGGAAGGCTCATGCCGTACATCTGCCGCTCGCCCTTCTTATAAAGGGTCAGGATCGACGTGCCTGTCGTGCCGGCCAGATAACCGCGAACCACCACCTCGACCGGCAATATCTCAAGTCTTTTGCCGATGACGACATTTGGGTCAGGATAGCTGACCACATGATTGGGGCAGATGTCCTTTGTCTTTTCGAACCAGTAGCGGGCCGTCTGGGTCAGGACCTGTCCCTTATAAGGTATGCAGGTGAGAATACGGTCGAAGGCGCTGAGGCGGTCGGTGGATATGATGATACGGTTGCCGTCCGGCAGATCGTAGTTTTCCCGCACCTTGCCACGGTAGTAATTCGGCAGCTCGGGAATGACGGCTTCATCGAGAATGCGCACGGGCTCTCCAATTCTTCGCTTTATAAGGGGACGTGAGACGCCCCAAGTCTTCTGAAACTCTCGTCCGTTCCTATTGCATGTTTCCTGGAACAGGGCCAGTCGCGACATAAAGACTGTCCTTCCCCCCATTTCCGTTGCGCACCACGAAAGTATGAAGTGATATCAATGGCTTGATAAAAATGTCAGTTTTTTGACGATGG